>NZ_CP170082.1:872500-2276363 GCF_042181575.1 Devosia polycyclovorans
GGAAAGTGCCGAGGCTGAGGAGGCCGAGAACGAAGCGGCAGATCTGAGCATTGCCCGGCAATTGGCCGAGTATACGCAGGGCATAGCCGAGGGCGCATCAAACTCGGTGCGCTCGATCGGCTTGGCGCTTGGCAATCTGCAGGCACTGTTTGGTGGCACCATGAACGCCGATGGCGAGGCGCTGCGGCAGTTTGCGATCAATATCGGGCTGCTTGTCGCGGCGCTGTTCGGCAGCTTCTTCTTGCTTCGGCTGGTCGCCAATGCCTTGGGGCGCATGATTGCCGCGCGGGTGCGTGCCCGGGGCGTGGCTGCCCGGATTACCGGCTTGCTCGGGCTGGCAGTGATCGATGTCGCCAGTATTCTGCTTGCCTGGGGGCTGGGGTATGTCCTGGCGCTCAATTTTGGCACCACTTCGCGCGGCTTTATGGGGATTAACCAGTCCCTGCTGCTCAACGCCTTCCTGGTGGTGGAGCTGATCAAGCTGGCCGTACGCATCGTGCTTGAACCGCGGTTCCCCGCGCTCCGTTTCCTGCCGGTTACGGACGGAAATGCAGCATATTGGTCCTTCTGGAGCGCTCGGGTGATTTCGTTGCTCGGCTATGCCTTCATGTTCGTGGCCCCGATGTTGAGCGGGCTGGTGTCCCGGCCGGTCGGTGGGGCGGTAGAGGTGCTGGCCATGGCGACGGCGGTAACCATCGGTATCATTATCACCCTGCAGAACAAGGATGATGTGCGTCAGTGGCTGGGTCAGATCAGCGAGCGGCGAGGCAATGACGGCTTTGGCCAAATGCTCGCGGCTATCGGCCGGTTCTGGCATCTTGTGGTGATTGCCTATCTTGTCGCGCTGCTGGTGGTGTGGTTCGCCAATCCCGATACGGCGTTGCCCTTCATGATCGCCGCCACCATGCAGTCGGTGTTTGCGGTGCTGATCGGCTCGCTCGTGGTTGGCTTCATCAGTCGCTTTGTTTCCACCGGACTCAGCCTGCCCGACGATGTCCGCCAGCGCCTGCCGCTCCTTGAGTCACGGTTGAAGTCCTTTGTGCCGGCAGTGATGCGGGTGGTGCGCTGGATCGTCATTGCAGCGGTGGTGATTGCCATCGGCCAGGCGTGGGCGCTGTTCGACTTCGCAGCTTGGATCGGCAGCGAGGATGGCCTGGCGGTTGCCGGTTCGGTGGTGTCGGCGGCGCTGATCCTGCTGGCCGCCATCGTGCTCTATGTGGTGGTCGCCTCCTGGGTCGAGTACCGGCTCAATGTCAATTTCGGCAAGGTGCCGACCTCGCGCGAAAAGACGCTGCTCAACCTGTTCAAGAATGCCTTTACCGTGGCCCTCGTGGTGTTTGGCGCCATGCTCGCCCTGGCCCAGATCGGGGTCAATATCGCTCCGTTGCTCGCCGGTGCCGGTGTGGTGGGTCTGGCCATCGGTTTTGGTGCCCAAAAGCTCGTGCAGGACATCATCACCGGCATCTTCATTCAGTTTGAAAACATCATGAATGAGGGTGACGTCGTGACCGTGGGCAGCTGGTCTGGCGTAGTCGAGAAGCTGACGATCCGGTCGGTGACCATTCGTGATCTCTCCGGCACGGTGCATCTGGTTCCCTTCTCTTCGGTCGACCAGGTCAGCAATATGATGCGCGGCTTCTCCTACCATGTGGCTGAAATCGGGGTGGCCTATGACAGCAATATCGACGCGGTAAAGGCGGCGATGCACGAGGCGTTCGATCGGCTGATGCAGACCGAGCACAAGGACGAGATCCTCGACGATCTGGATATGCAGGGCATCACGGCCTTCGGCGATTCGGCCATTACGGTGCGGGCGCGCATCAAGACCCTGCCCGGTAAGCAATGGGGCGTGGGGCGGCGATATAATGAATTCGTCAAGCTGGTGTTTGCCGAGCAGAGCATCGAAATTCCCTATCCGCACGTGACCTATGTGCCCGCTGGGGGCAGTGGGGCGTCCAAATCGCCACCCCCGGCCGGTCGTCTCGAAGACCAGAGCGAGGACAGCGCTGACTGACATTGATGTGATCGGCGGGGCGGCTTTGCCTTAAGGTCATCTTAATCGGGTGCGTTAATGCTTTGATACGCGCGCCCGGCACGGCCGGTGCGTTCGTGACTTCCTGTTACCGCGTATGCACGAGGCCCGAGATGATCCGATCCGGTGGTTCTTCCAATTTTCTTCGCCTGCTGATGGGCGCTGTTCTGGCCGGTCTGGCCCTGGCCGGTCCGGCTCAGGCCAATAGCGCCAGCTTTGTGCGCGATCTCTGGCCAGAGGCGGAGCGGGCCGGGGTCAGCCGCCAGGCATTCGAGGCCGCCTTCGCCGGTTACAACCCGATCCCGCAGGTGATCGAGCTGACGCGCAAGCAGCCTGAATTCACCCAGACGGTGCAGCAATATATCGACAAGCGCGTCACGGCCGCTCAGGCCGCAAAGGGTCAAGCCATGCGCGGAGAATGGGCGCAGACGCTGGCCGGGGCGCAGCAGCGCTATGGCGTGCAGCCCGAGATCGTGTTGGCGATCTGGGGGATGGAGACCAATTTCGGCGGCTTCATGGGCGGCAACAACACCATCCATGCTTTGGCCACGCTGACCGAAAGCGGCTATCGCGCCAATTTCTTCCGCTCCGAACTGGTGACGGCGCTGCGCATCGTATCGGACGGCCATGTGTCGCCCAAAGCCATGGTCGGCTCCTGGGCAGGGGCGATGGGGCATACCCAGTTCATGCCCTCGAGCTTCATGCGCTATGCGGTCGACTATAATGGCGACGGACGCAAGGACATCTGGAATTCGGTGCCCGACGCGCTTGGCTCGACGGCCAATTACCTCAAGAGCTTCGACTGGCGGCCGGGCGAGACCTGGGGCTATGAGGTCAAGCTGCCACAGGGATTCAATTTCGCGGCAGCGCGGGAGATGGGCAAGGCGCCACTGAGCCAGTGGCAGGCCATGGGCATCAGCCGCGTTTCGGGCAACGCTTTTCCGCGTCCGGGCGATATGGCCCGGCTCTATTTGCCGGCGGGCGCCAGCGGGCCGGCGTTTTTGCTGCTGCCCAATTTCGATGTGATCAAGCGCTACAACAATTCGGACAGCTATGCCCTGGCCGTGGGGCATCTGGCCGATCGCATCCTGGGTGGCGGTCCCTTCGTGACACCCTGGCCGAGTGGGGATTATGCGCTCAACACGGCGCAGCGGGCCGAATTGCAGACCCTGCTCAATCGCACCGGGTTCAATGTCGGGACTGCCGACGGCGTGTTGGGCCCCAAGACCCGCGCCGGGGTGATTGCCTATCAACAGGCGCGCGGTCTGCCGGCCGACGGGCATATTTCAGGGTTGCTGCTTGAGCGGTTGAAGCGTTGATGGTGTTGTTAACGAGCTGTTAACAATCTGCGCGCAATCTCGTTGGCGCTTAAGTAGAGGGCAGGCCAGCGAACCAAATGGGACGCGCCTGCCCTCGCCCATTTCCGCTCTGCGTTGATCACAAGATTGGCACAAGAAGCCGCCACAATATTTCCGGCTTCCTGGTGCACACCCTGACTTCGCCTTTCCTCCAGACCTGATTGATTTTCGATGCCCTTGCCTCGCTCCCTGTTGGCCGCCCTGACTATGCTGGTCCTGCTGCTGCCCCATGCCGCCCATGCGGTTTCAATCATGGATCCGTTCAATGTCCCGCTGGCCATGGATGGAGGCACCGCCAAGGTGGGCAATGGGATCGCCTATGCCGATGGGGCGCGGGCCAAGCTCGATGTCTACGCGCCCGAACAGCGGGGCGAGCCGGCGCCGGTGGTGTTCTTCATCTATGGCGGCGGCTGGAGCCGTGGGGAGCGGGGCGAATATGAGTTTGCCGGACGGGCCCTGGCCTCGCGCGGCTTTGTCACCGTGATTGCCGATTACCGGCTCTATCCGGAGGTGCGCTACCCTGATTTTCTCGAGGATGGCGCGCGCGCGCTGCGCTGGGTGCAGGACAATATCGCCAATTATGGGGGCGATCCGAACCGGCTGTTTCTGGCCGGACATTCTGCCGGCGCCTATAATGCGGTGATGCAGGCGCTCGACCCCTCGTTCCGCGCCGAATATGGCGTCACCATGCCGATCCTGGCGGTTGCGGCGCTGTCGGGACCCTATGACTTCTACCCATTCGAGTATGGCGAAGTGCGCGATGTGTTTGGCCAAGCGCCCAATCCGCAGGGCACCCAACCGATCAATCTGATTACGGCCGAGGCGCCGCCGATGTATCTGGCCACCGGCACGACCGACCCGATCGTGCGGGTGCAGAACACCGAGCGGTTTGCCGAGCGGCTGCGGGCGCGGGGCGTCTGGGTGACCACGCAATATTACGAGGGCTTCGGGCATATGGAGCCGGTTTTGGCCATGGGCGCGATGTGGCGCTGGCGCATGCCGGTGCTGGACGACATGGTGGGCTTTTTCCAGCGCTTCGGCGCCTTCCCCAGCGGCGTGCCCTATCTGGCCGTGGCACCCGAGCCGCCGCAAATGCTGCCCGACTCGGTGGCGCCGATCGACCAGATTGTCAGCGAGCTCAATGCGATGTTCCAGCCCATCGAAGATTAGGTCTTTGCCTGCGAGCCCGGCTGGCGCGAAACCACCCCGGCGCGGCGGCATGCAAAAGCGCCGCCTCGCCTCTCGGCTATCGGTTGCACGGTAACGAACGGCCAGCGGCCCAGAAAGATGAACGTTCAAGTGATAGAGCCACTGGCCGTTCGTCACGGAAACACGGATTTTCCACGGGTCCGGATTCAGGCGGTACCGTTCTTGCAGGTCCGGCTGCCGAGCTTCTACCCGCGTAAAGAGGCGCCCCTCTTCCCGGCCTCCCCGCCCGGCCCTGCGTCGGGGCCGCGTGTATGGCGGGGATGGGTGAAGGATAGCGGAGGAATTTGGGGCGGGGATATCTTCTCTTAAGGGAGAAGATGCCGACCCCGTTCTGGCCGATTGGGCGAAGCGAGATCTGCGGCGCAAGCAGACACTGGGCAGGCCGGTCGGGGTGCGCCGGAGCGAATGGCCTGTCGGCGGTCAGGACATCTTCATTCCGTCTCGTTGGGCCCGTGCAAGATCTGGATCGAGTTTGGCAAGGATGGAGAATACGGCATTGCGAAGCCATCGGTGCTGTGGTGTCCGTTCGTCCCGTCTATGCCAGGCACCAATGATCAAGGGTGGGTCAATCGGCATGGGCGGCTCGAACCATGACAGCCCGTAGTGATCTCCCAACCGTTCCACCAGTTGCCGCGGAATGAGAGCAATAAGATCGCTTTCGCTCACCGCCCTGCAGACCCCGGAGAAAACTGGCACGGTTATCGCGACGGTGCGTGTTCGACCAACCTTGGCCAATGCTGCATCGCCCATGGCTTTCGTGTTGCCTTCGGGAGAGAACAGGACGTGTGGTAGCCGGCAGAACAGGTCCAGTGGGAAAACATCGCCCTGATTGAGCCCCTCTATATGCGGGTTGTCCTGGCGGGCGATGGCGACAAAGGGGGATCGGAACAGATCCTGGCGCGACACAAATTTGGGCAGGGGCGCATCGGGGATCAGAACCAAGTCGGCGCTGCTGCGATCGAGGCTTTCAATGTAGTTCTGGGGCACCAGGTCAACCAGTTGAGCCCTGATGCCGGGCGCCTTGCCATGCAGTAGGTCTGCCAGTGCCGGGATGAGCATTTCGGCAAAAAAGTCGCTCGCTGCGATCTTGAAATTTCCCTCCGCCGTTGCCGGATCGAAGGTCGCCGGAGCCTGAAGCAGTTGCGCCAGGCCATCCAGTTGCTCGGCCAGGTCATGCCTGATCGTTTCGGCATAGGCAGTGGGCACCAGCCGGTTGCCGTGCCGGATCAGCAAGTCATCGTCCAGGGCGTGACGCAACCGGTTGAGGGCATTGGAGACTGCCGATTGCGAGATGCCGAGCCGGGCCCCCGCCCTGACGGTAGAGCCTTCGCGGAACAATGCGTCCAGAACACGGAGCAGATTGAGGTCAAGCGTGGCGAAATTCATGCTGGTGATATCCTCTATCGCAGATATCCGTTTGCCCTATGTAGTTCCGCCCAGTAGCCTTGAGTCAACGAAAGCGCTTTCGTTTCGGCCTGACACAGGAGGAAGCGATGTTGACAGAGGATCGGGTCGACCAGCCCGCACCCCACACGCCGGCACCGGAGACGGAATGGCTGGGCGTGATCTACAAGACCATCCTGAGCACGGCGGACACGCAAGGCGCGATGGCCATTGTCGATAGCGTGTCCCCGGTGGACAGCGGTCCCCCGTTGCACGTGCATCACGCCGAAGATGAAGTCTTCGTTATCCTGAGCGGAGCGTGCAGGGTATGGCTCGATGGGCAGGAAAGCGAAGTGCGCACTGGCCAGAGTGTCTTCATCCCGCGCGGCAAGGAGCACACTTTCAAGGTGATCGGGACCGAGCCATGCCGGCATCTGATCATTCTGACTCCAGGTGGATTTGAGGGCTTCTTCGCCGAGATGGGGCAGGGCCAATTCCAGATTCCCCAAGACATGCCGGCGATCGAAGAATCCGCAGCACGGCACAACCTGACCTTTACCGGACCTCCCCTGGATTAGCGCCATGTTCGACAGGCCCATAGTCTATCACATCCCCGTCTGCCCCTTTTCGCAACGGCTCGAAATCCTGTTGTCGCTGAGGGGGCAGACCAGCGCTGTCGATTTTCGGGTCGTCGACATTACAGTGCCTCGGCCCGCGGATCTGCTGAGGAAAACCCGCGGGTCGACGACACTGCCAGTGCTTGAAACGCCGGATGGCCGGATCATCAAGGAAAGCCTGGTCATTCTGCGTTATCTCGATGAAACACTGGCCGGGACGCCATTGCGTCGGGAAGATCCCGTCGAACACGCCATTGAGTCCATGCTGATCGCCAAGGAAGGCGGCCTCACCAGCGCAGGCTATCTATTCCTTATGAACCAGGACGAAGAAAAGCGGGCTACCAAGCTCGAGACGCTGCTCGCGCAGTTTCGCGCGCTGGACGACTTTCTTGTCGAGCATTGTCCGGACAGCCGATTTCTATTCGACCGGTTCGGCCTGGCGGAGGCGGTCTTCGCTCCGATTTTCCAGCGTTTCTGGTTCCTGGATTACTATGAGGGATTTTCCCTGCCGGACGAGGCAGGCTATCGCCGGGTCAAGGCATGGTTGGACGCATGCAGGGACCATCCCGCCAGTCAGCAGGTCAGCGAAGAAGCCATCGTCAAGCTCTACTACGACTATGCTTTAGGCGCGGGAAATGGCGGCCTGGTCGCGGGAAGAGCGACATCCAGCTTCGCCTTCGAGCCGCGCTGGCAGGACCGCCCTTGGCCGCCGCGGTCAAAATATGGGAAAGCGGCAACCGACGCCGAGCTTGGCCTGGTCGGCAAGCAGCGCGGCGTCTGGTTGGCATGGCGCAGAATGCCCGGCTTACGGCCGGGCCAACTGATCGGCGCAGCGCGCCCGCGCCCTTAGTCCAGTTTCGCCTCGAGGGTGATGTCGATGGCGCCCAGGGCTTTGGAGACCGGGCAATTGACCTTGGCTTTTTCGGCCAGTTCCTGGAATTTGGCCTCGTCAATGTCCGGCACGGTGCCGACCAGGGTCAGCGCGCTGCCGGTGATGCCGGTGCCGGGGACGAGGGTGACCGCCGCCTCGACCTTGAGATTGGTCGCGGGGGTGCCGTTTTCGGCGAGAAAATGGGCCAGTTGCATGGCAAAGCATCCTGAATGGGCCGCCGCGATCAGTTCTTCCGGGTTTGTGCCCGACTGGCCGGTCTCATCAACGAAGCGGCCCTTATGGGTATAGGGCAGCGCCTGGAGCGCGCCGCTCAGGGTGTCCAGAGTGCCTGACCCCTCGGTCAGTGACTTCGTCCAGTTGGCGGTGGCCGTGCGCTTCATTGTGCTCTCCTCGAAATTGCATGCATGGGCTTCAACACGGGGCAAAGCCTAGCAGTTGCAATGGCGAAACTAAAGTTGCCATCGTGTAGGCCGGGGCGTGGATTCGGGACAGGTTTTTGGCATGGCGCATCATCTTGAATATGCCGGGGCCGCGCCAGAAACGCAGCGGGGCGTGCTGGCCGAGATCATTCGCGGCCAGCCGCATCTGATGGCAATTCTGAAAGGCATGGCTGCACTGGACCTGCCCGATCCGCTGCTGGGGTCGGGGGCGATCTACAATACGGTCTGGAATGTGCTGACCGGACGGCCGGTGCTCACGGGCATCAATGATGCCGACGTGGTCTATTTTGACGGAAGCGATCTCAGTTACGAGGCTGAAGACAGGATGATCCGGCGCGTGGAGCATCACTTCCGCGACCTGCCGATCCCGGTTCAGGTGCGCAACCAGGCGCGGGTGCATTTGTGGTTTCCCGAGCGATTTGGCATGGCCTACCCGCAATTGCGCTCGAGCGCCGAGATGATGCGGTATTTTGCGACCAGGACGCATGCGGTGGCGGCGCGGCTTGAGCCGGGTGGCGAGCTTTCGATCCATGCGCCGTTTGGGCTCGATGACATGTTTTCATTTCGCGTGACGCCCAATCCGGCCCTGCCGAACCGGGAAACGCATGAGCGCAAGGCGGAGAGGGCCAAGGCGATCTGGCCCGAATTGCGCGTTGTGCCGTGGCCGACCTGACAGGCGTGCGGCTCCACCAGGGCGGATAGGTCAGGGCGTCGGTTCGATGACCACGGAAGGCGCAGAGCGGGTGTTGGGGCCGTGGAAGACGGCTTCGATATTGTTGCCATCGGGGTCGAGGACGAAGCAGGCGTAGTAGCCGGGATGATAATGGCGCTCGCCGGGCGCACCATTGTCGCGGCCGCCAGCGGCCAGGGCAGCCTTGTAGAAGGCGTCGACAGTGGCGCGATCCCTGGCCTGGAAAGCCAGGTGGATATGGCTGGGCGTGGCGCGGGCATCGAGCCCATCGACGAAGAGTTCATCGACCTGAAACCAGCCTTCGCCGCGCGCGGTGATGGGGATGCCCAGAACCGCAAGGGATTTCTCATAGAAGAGGCGGGCGGCGGCGACATTGCGGGCCCGCAAATGGACATGGTCGATCAGCCGGCCGGTGTGAAACTGCATGGGAAAAGACCTCTCGGGCTGCGCAAATGAAAACCGCCCGGATCATGCCCGAGCGGTTTGTCATTGTCTGGCAGGAAAATGGGCAAGGCCTATTCGGCGTCGTCGGCCGGGGCGGAATTGAGCTGGCCGTATTTTTCCGGGCCGATCTTGTCGAGCAATTCAAGCTGGGTTTCGAGAAAGTCGATATGGCCTTCCTCGTCGGCCAGCAGCTCCTCGAACAGGTTCTTGGAAACGTAATCGCCCAATTGTTCGCACAGTTCGCGGCTGGCCTTATAAGCTGTGCGTGCGTCATATTCGCCGGCGAGATCGGCCTCGAGCACTTCCTTGATGGACTGGCCGATGCGCAGGGGCGCAACGCGCTGCAGGTTGGGGTGGCCTTCAAGGAAGATGATGCGCTCGATCAGCTTGTCGGCGTGGTGCATCTCTTCGATAGATTCGGCGCGTTCCTTAGACGCCAGGCGCTTATAGCCCCAATCATCCAGCAGGCGGTAATGCACCCAATACTGGTTGACTGCGCCGAGCTCGAGGAAAAGGGCCTCGTTAAGCCGCTCGATGACTTGTGCTTCGCCTTTCACGACGTACTCCGTTCCGTTGCTTTTTGAGCTTTTCCAGCCCCGACTGGAGTTCGACCAGTTCGGCAGGCTGATGGGCTTGCTGTGCGTGATAATTTTCGGTGACGCGGACGATAATGTCCACCACATTCGGGACACAGCCGGAGCATTTCGCACGACGGTTGAGCTCTGCATAGACCTTTGCCGGCACGACCAGCTGCCACGGATCGGCCTTGAGGAGGTCGAGCACAATGTCCTCGATCTCCTTGCTGGTAATCATGTTGCACTGGCAGACAAGCATGGCGGGGCTATATCAGGTTCTCAACGGGCGGGAATAAACGCCGCTCATTCCTGAATGTCAACGTCATAAATTGCCGCGCGGCTTTACTTTGCCCGCATGGCAGCGGACAGAGCGCGGAACGAAACTCATTGGGCGCTGACACGTAATTAATGGACCTCGTCTCAGGAGCAGACCGATCCAATTCGCAGATATCATCAGCGCACTGGTGCCCAAGGACGGTTCCTCGCGGCGCATCGCACAGGGCCTCTCCTATGGGGCAGGGCCGCGCCGAAAACTCGATCTTTACCGGCCGCGCCATCGGGGCGATGCGCCCTTGCCGGTTGTGGTGTTTTTTTATGGTGGCGCCTGGAATTCGGGGAGCCGCACTCATTACGGGTTTGCCGCAAGGGCGCTGGCGGCATTGGGATATCTCGTCGTGGTGCCGGACTATCGGCTGTTGCCGGAAATCGAATATCCCGCATTTCTTGAAGATTGCGCGGCGGCGGTGGGCTGGGTCAGCGACAATGCTGCCAGTTATGGTGGCGATCCAGAGCGCCTGGTGCTGGCCGGGCATTCAGCCGGGGCTTACAATGCCGCTTGCCTGGCGCTCGATCCGCGCTGGCTGGCACCGACGCAGCGCGCGGCGGTCGTGGGTGTGATCGGGCTGTCCGGACCCTACGACTTCTATCCCTTTGACGGGCCGATTTCACAGCGCGTGTTCGGCCAGGCCGATAATCCGCGCCAGACGCAGCCGATCCATCATGTCGGGGCCGATGCCGCGCCCAAACTGCTGATTACCGGTGGAGGGGATGATCTGGTGCTGCCGCGCAACAGCGTCAATCTGAGTGCTGCGTTGGAGCGGGCCGGCGTGCACAGTAGGCTGCGGCTTTACCCGCGCCTCGGCCACGCCGGGACCTTGTTGTGCCTCAGCCTGCCCTTGCGCTGGATGGCGCCGGTTCTGAAAGATTGCCGCGCCTTTCTGGCGGACGTCACAAATCGCGGGATGGGGCCGGGCGATCCGAGCGCGGGGGAGCATCGCGCCGCAACCGCGCGGCAATGAGCGAGGCAGAGGCGGCCGTGCGGTGTGCCGAGGAAAAGAATTCGCGATGCGCCAGGATCAGCACGGTGACCAGGCATACGGCAATCGCCAGCCACTCGGAGACAAACCAGGCAACGGTGGCGACGGAGAAATAATAGGCGCGGATGCCGGAATTGAAATTGCGCGCGCCCAGCCCGTTCATCTGGGCGATGGC
Organism: Devosia polycyclovorans; assembly: GCF_042181575.1. GTDB lineage: Bacteria > Pseudomonadota > Alphaproteobacteria > Rhizobiales > Devosiaceae > Devosia > Devosia polycyclovorans. The sequence goes on from NZ_CP170082.1 coordinate 883,633, forward strand.
GTCGATTTCCTCTTCGGTGGCGTCGCGATCATGTTCGAGGGCGCCGAGCATGATGCAGAAATGGTTGAACTGGCGCAGCGACAGGGTGAAGGCGAAAAAGGCCATGACGAACATGGCGAGCATGACGCCGAGATGGATCTGTACGTCGAGCACCGAATAGGTGCGCTCGAGCGAGAGGGAATCGAGTGCCTGCATCAGGGTAGGGAGCTGGCCAAAGACGGCAAAGACCGCCAGCACCAGCAGCACCGAGGTGGAGGCGAGAAAGCTCACCGAGCCCATGATATTGCCCGACAAAATGGCGTCGAAGGGGCTTTCGCGCCGGGTGGCATTGGCGACCCAGCGGCGGCGCTGCATGTTCATGATGACGGAAAGCGAGGGGCGCGCCCGCTCGATCAGCGGCACGATGATATTGTACGCCAGATAGGCCAGTAGCGGAAAAACCGAGGTGAAGAGGGTCGTCAAGGGCTGGCTCCGGCGCTGGGCTGATCGGGCCCGACTATAGCGCCACCACCCGCCTGCACCAGACCGGAAACAGAAAATGGGCCGGACGAACCGGCCCATTCGGTGTTCATTAGAGCGGGCGCGGAAAGCGCCGGTGGGTGGCGTCGATATCGGCCAGCACTTCTGGCGACAGGGTTACGTCAACCGCGCCGAGCACCTGGGTGAGCTGCTCGGTGCTGGTGGCCCCGATAATGGTCGAGGTGATGAAGGGCCGGGTGCGGCAGAAGGCAATGGCCATTTGCACGGGGTCGAGGCCATGGCGCGCGGCGACCTCGTGATAGGCATGGGTGGCGGCGTCGGACTGTTCGTTGAGGCGCCAAAACCCCTTCTGATAGTCCTTGCGGCTGCCCTTGGGGGTCGCGCCATCGAAATACTTGCCCGAAAGCATGCCACCGGCCAGCGGCGAATAGGCCAGCAGGCCCACGTCTTCGTGATGGCTCAATTCAGCCATGTCGTGATCGAAGATGCGGCGGATCAGGCTATATTCGTTCTGCACGGACACGGCGCGGGGCAGGCCCTTTTCCTCGGCCAGGCGCACCCATTGGGCCAGGCCCCAGGTGGTTTCGTTGGAAAGGCCGAAATGGCGAATCTTGCCCTCACGGACCAGATCGCCCATGGCGCTGAGCACGTCTTCCATATTGGCCAGGGCGTCGGCCGTGTCCTGCTTTTCGGGGGCATAGCGCCAGTAACCATCGAAATTATAGTGGCCGCGGCTGGGCCAGTGGATCTGATAGAGATCGACATAGTCGGTCTTGAGGCGCTTGAGGCTACCCTCGATCGCTTCGCGCACCGAGGCCGCGTCCGGCCGGCGGCCATTGCGGATATGGGCATTACCGCCCCCAACGATCTTGGTGGCCAGCACCCATTTGTCGCGGTCGCCATTGGCGGCAAACCAGTTGCCGATGATTTCCTCGGTGCGGCCGCTGGTCTCCGGGCTGCCGGGTACGGCATAAACTTCGGCGGTGTCCATGAAATTGATGCCGGCGTCGCGCGCCATGGCGATCTGGGCATGGCCCTCGGCCTCGGTGTTCTGGCTTCCCCAGGTCATGGTGCCCAGGCAGATATCGGTGACCGAAACGTCTGTGCGGCCGAGCTTTTTCAAGTTCATATGTGGTGTTCCCCGAGACCTTTGGCGTGAATCGCGGCGGACCCTAAACCAGGCGGCACTGGTATGGAAGATGTTCAGCGGCATTTGCCGATGAATAGGCTTTTCCACAGGGCCAGGGACGGCAATCGGGCGTATTTGCTGGCGGCGTCAAAAAAGCGTCACGGAAAGCGCTGGAGGGGGTTGAGGTCTGCCGGTTCACCCCCTATATAGCCCTCACACCGCGCCGCAAGGCTCGGGTGTTTGACGCGGGATGGAGCAGCCCGGTAGCTCGTCAGGCTCATAACCTGAAGGTCGCAGGTTCAAATCCTGCTCCCGCAACCATCGCACCCCTAAATGCAGCTGCATTTAGGGGTGTTTCCTTTTTCCGGACCAGCAATTGGGCAAGCAGGCCATGGACTTCGATGTCCACGGGCTGGCGCGGGCCTTTGGGTGTGATGATGACCTTGTCGATCATGGCGCGCAGGGCTTCGAAGATGGTGTCGCGGGGCTGTCCCTCGCGGATGCCATTGAGGTGGCTGCGCAGCTCGGTGATGAGCTGGCGGTAGCGATCGGCGGCAGCCGGATGCAGGACGACAGGTTCGTCGTCTCCATCCAGGCAGGCGGCCTGTTCGCGCAGTTGCTGCCGCTCGGCCTCGAGGCCGCGCAGGCGATCGAGCAGGGCATCGGTAACGCGCCCAGCCACAACCAGGTCGACAAGGCCGTCAATCTGCTTGTCGAGATCTGCCAGCCGTTGGCTCAGTGACTTGCGCTGGCTCGTCTTGGTCGCGGCCAGTTCGCGCCGTTTGGCGTGATAGCGCGCGAGGTAGGCAGCGATCATGTCCGGATCGGCCAGATAGGTGTCGAGCGCCTCGAGCACCCGCTCTTCGACATGAACGCGCGTGATGGTGCGATTGTTGTCGCAGTCGCCGCGTTCGCGATGGCCGGCGCAGCCGATGCGGTCATTGCCCATGACGGTGTAGCTGGCGCCACAGCAGCCACACTTGGTAAGGCCGGACAGAAAATGGCGGGGCTTTGCCGCGACCGGCCCATGCGCCACCGTGCGCTCGGCCTTGCGGGCCAAAGCCATGCCGAACACGGTACGATCGACGATGACCAGGTGAGGCGCTTCGCTCGTCTGCCATTCCGATTCCGGATTGAGCCGAGAGACGCGCTTACCGGTTGCGGGATCTTTGACGAAGCGTTGCCGGTTCCAGACGATTTCCCCGATATAGAGGCGGTTCTGCAGGATGCCATTGGCCCGCGACTTGGAGCCATTGAGCGTCGATGAATTCCATTTGCCTCCGCGCGGCCCGGGCACGCCCTCGGCGTTGAGCGCGGCAGCGATCTGGCGAGGGGTCTGCCCGGCGACATAGTCGGCGAAGATGCGGCGCACGACGCTGGCCTCGCGCTCGTGAACTTCGTGTTGGCCAGGCTTGCCCGGTACCGCCCGATAGCCATAGGACAGGCCGCCACCCGAAGCGCCGGCGGCGACCCGGGCCGAGAGGCCGCGGCGCGTCTTGTTGCCCAGCTCGGTCAGGAATATCTCGGACATGAGGCCCTTGAGACCCGCATGCATGGCGGTGACCGTGCCGTCGCTGACGGTCATGATCCTGACGCCAAGGAAGGTGAGTTCGTCGCGGATCCTGTGCAGATCGGCCTGCTTGCGCGCAAGGCGATCGAGGTCCTCGCAGACCAGAACGTCGAAGCGCTTTTCGCGGGCCATGCGCAACATGCCATTGAGGCGCGGCCGGTTAAGTGCGCTCGCCCCGGAGACTGCCTCGTCGGCAAAGCTGGCGACAACAAACAGTCCCTGGCGTTCGGCCCAGGCCTCGCACCAGGCGATCTGGTCTTCGCAGGATCGTTCGTTCTGCAGATCGGAGCTAAAGCGGGCGTAGATCGCGGCGCGGGTCATAGACTTCATCCTGTCCGGTCTCCGCCAGATGGTCCTCAATGGCCTGCTGTTCCGCCAAGGCCTCCACAAAAGCGAGCAGGGCAGCCCGCGCGGCATCATGCTGCGGCGCAGGTGGCTTTGCTGTCAATCTGGGGGAGCTGGTGGTTGCGGGCCTGGGCATGGCGTCAGTGCCCGCCCTTCCAATGCTGGATGACGGCGCCCACGACACCGGCGACGACCAGAAGGGCGCCAAAGAAGAAATCGGGAGGCAGCGCGGTCATTGACGTTTCTCCCGCAGGCTTGCGCGGGTGACAAACTCGACATCCGATAGGGAAAGACCCATGTCGATGCGCACTGCCATCATCGCCCGATCAACGGTCGAGATGAACTTGGGCGTCTCACTCTCCAGCATGACGCCTCGGCGCGCGTAGAGAAACTTGCCGTCCTTAAGGCGTCGAACAGCGATGTCCGAACCAAGTTTCTCTGACATCACGCGGCCCCCTTCCCAAACCGCCGCAAGGCGCCCTCGAGGGCGAGGCGGAATTGTTCTTCCACCTTGGGGGTGGCGATGAACTTGACCCGGGTGGAGAGCGGCGGGGCCTTGGGCGTGAAGTCGGGATGCCGGCCCTTGACGATGTCGCGATATTCCGTTGCCAGGGCGATCTGATCGGCGTTGTGCACATCGGCGAAGATGGCCGAGTTTGGCTTGGGCAGGCCAAAGGCGGGAAAGATCGCCTGGAACAGGATGGTCTTTTCAAGCGCCATGATGTCGGCGCCGGCATCGGCAATCCAGAGTTTCAGCGGCGTTGGGATATCGCCGATATAGGCCTCTGCCGCGTCGTGCAACAGGGCATAGACGCGGGACTGCGGCAGCTTGCAGGCCAAGGCCGTGAGCAGGCTGTGCTGGGCCACGGTATAGGTGACCGGTTCGACATTGCCGCCCCAGCGATTGGTGCGGCTGAGACTGTGGACGATGTCGTCGAGGCTGACCATGTCCGGACGCGGATCGACAAAGTCGAAAGCGAGCCCGGATGGCATGGCCTTCCAGAACGGCGAGCGGCTGGGGAGCATGACGTTCATCAGCGTATTCCCATCATCAGTGCGGCAAGGGCCAGGACGCCGGCGCAGAGCTGGCCAGCGTCGGAATTGAGGAAGTCGGCGGCGCGCTCAAGCATTGGCGTGCTCCTGGGCAACATGCGCCTTGAGGCCCTTATCGCCACGCAGTTGCTTTTTGCAGTGCGGGCAGACGGTGTGGGCGCCGGAGCGGCTGCGCTTTTTGGTGCGGGGCGCCATCACGCCACCTCGCGGCGTTGCGGCGGGCGACCGGGATCGTCCGATCGGTGACGGAAATAGCCAAGAGCCCCTTCCTCGGCCGCGCTGGCGATCAGATCCTCGATCTTGCGGCCGGTTTCGCCGGCGATGCGCAGCAGGCGGCGCTCGGCGATCGGGTCGAGATAGACAGCATAGGTGCCCATCAGTGCGCTCCCTTGGGGTCTGCATGGCAGAAGGTGAGGGCGGCGCGGGCCCGGGCGCGGTGGAAGAGCAGGTCGAGCTGCTGCTTGGAAATGCCGCGCGCCTGGCAGTCGGCAATCAGGAACTTTGTATCGGGCAGGTTGTCGACGATGATGTCGGCGATATCGCGCTCGACCTCGGCCAGCGACTTGACCGGGCTGGCGTGGATGTCGCGGTCCTCGCGCTTTTTCAGGCGGGCAGCGGCGATGGTCGAGGCGTTGCCCGCATGGGCCTCGATGTCGGCTGCAGTAAAGCCCAGCCGATTGAGATCGTCCTTGGTGGTGACCCGCCCGGCCTCGGCATCGTCGACATAGACATCGGCTATCCGCTTGGCGACGGAGCGCGGCGGCTCGGCCATCATGGCCGTGAGGTCGGCGAACATGGCGCCGGTGGTTGGTTCGGTGCGTGGCATTGCGCCCTCCAGTGGTGAAACTGGGGCGATAATGATGCGATAAAAATACCGCGTCAATAGTGCGCGATAAATTTACCGCAAAGGCTCTTGCTTGGCGATTGCGCTTATCCACAACGTCAAATTGGAATCATTTCGTTCTTGCTATGTTCTTATTTTCGGAGTCACGATGAGAAAGGGTTAGGCGAAAGCAAGGAGAAGGTTCATGCCCACCTACTACGGAGTGCAGGGTTATAGGAAAGGCCAGCGTGGCGCGCTATTGGAGGACCAGCCTGTCGTGGTCAAAGACGAGGCAGCGGCGCTGCGGAAGGCTGAGGTCCTGGCGAAGAGCAGGTGCGGAGTGGTGGCGTTTGTCAGAGAGGTCGATGCATTCGACGACTATTCCGAGCCGCGGTTCCTCGCCGTCCATGGTGAAGTGCCGGAACACATCGCAGACGCGGCTTACATACCGTACTAGCGTCGGTTGTACTTGCCTACAACTCGGTGGCAGATGGGCCATTCCTGCCTATAGACGTTGAAGGTCTTGGCGGGCCGGAATTGTTCCAGGTGCCATGTTTCGTCGTTAAAGCCATTGAGTTGCTTGATCATACACTCCGCCTCCGCGTGGGGCGGGGTGTGAAAAAGTACCACGTCAGTGTCCCTAGCTGGAGGGAGCCGGGGGTGCACGAGAGCGGTCTCCCCTGGTTTGTATGCGGGGATCATCGATTCCCCTACGATATAGACCCCATACCCATCCCGGACATGTTCAAGGATGGTTGGTCGCTTCACATAGTCGATCGGGTCAAATGTAATTACGACATGACCCTCTCCGCCCATGGCGGCCGGATAGACCGGTAGGCTCCGATCATCTGTCACTAGGCTGCGACCCGGCAGGATCTCTGCCTTGAACGCGCCTTCCCCACCATGAAGAAGCCATGCCTCTGACACGCCCAGCACAGACGCGAGGCGTGCCAGGTTTTCGCCTCTTGGGGATTTAGATTTTCCGCGAAGAATGTTCAGCACGAAAGCTTCGCTTAGGCCGGCCTCAAGGGATGCGCCTCGAGCGGTCTTTTGGAGTTCCGTAAGTTTCGTCTGGACCCTGTCAGGGAGAGTTTCTGTCATTGCGGTAATCTAACCGCACACAATGGAAAACAAGAGCTGTATATTTACCGTTGACGAGTGCGGTAAATATACAGTACCCATTTGTGCATGATGACGCTCAAAGCCCAACTGCTCACTGTCTCTGAGACCTTCGCGGCAAGCACCAGCCTGAGCGAGTCTCGCATCTCGACGATGGTTTTCAATGACGGAAAAGTCCTGGCCCGGCTTAGGGGTGGGGCTGACGTGACGACGGGTAGGTTCGAGCGTGCCATGGAGTGGTTCGCTGGCAACTGGCCCAGCCAAGTTGATTGGCCGGCAGGAGTGAGCCGTCCGACGGCGGTCGAAGAGGTCACCCCATGACCCGCGCTCGGCCGATGTCCAAATCCGACCGTGCGGCTCTGTCCGACGCGCTGCGCCATATGCGTGGTGCCGGCATCCGCCAGACTGACCTGGCGCAAGTCGCCGGAGCAAAGGTAAGGCTGACCTATGACAAGATCGCCGTGCGCAAGGCGGTGCGGTCATGACCGTTTCAGCCCTTCCTGTGAATGCGCCTGGACGCGAGTGCGTCGGTATTGGACTTGTCCCCCAAGCCCTCACCGGTATCGACGCCCTCTCGCCCCGGCGTAAGGGGCATTGCGTCGGGGGCCTCCTGACTGGCCGGGCTGCTTTCTCCTCCCTCGATCGGTTCGCAGTCGGGCCGATTGCTGGCAGCCCGGCGCTCTTTCACTTCCCGCAAGGCCTCGATGGCCTGGCGAAGGGAGGTGCTGGGGCGATAGTTGGGAAAGCGTCTGTTCATGCGCCCATTACTCGCGCGGAGCGCGAAGCCTGTCACGGCGCGCCGGTGGGGAGGGCTGCGCCATGATCGGCCGTCAGCTCCCAGCCAATGACTATGCCGCGCTCAAGGCCGCCACGCGCCAGTTGATCAGCCATGCCGGCGGCGCCGTTGCCGCCTCGGCCGTGACGCGGGGCGGGCATCAGAATATCGGCCGCTATGGATCGGCCCAGCCCGATGATGGCGAGCGCTTCATGCCCGCCGATGTCATCGCGGATCTCGAAAGCGAATGCGGCCAGCCGGTGCTGACCCGCGCCCTGGCCAAGATGGCCGGGCATGTCCTGGTGCCGGAGCCGCGCGTCACCCGCTCGGGCACGGCGCTGGGCACGGTGACGGCCGGCGCCCTGAAAGAAACCAGCGAAGTCTTTGTCTCGCTCGCCGATGGGCTGAGCGACGGCGTGCTGTCGCCCAGCGACGTGCAGCGCATCGAGAAGGATATCGACGACGCCATCGTCAAATTGCTGGCCCTGCGCCTGCAGGTGCAGGCAGAAGCGGAGGTTGCGGAATGAGCAGCTGGGCGCGCATCGGCGCAAAATGCATGTGCATCGCCGAAAACGGCAGCTGGGTGCCGGTCGGACACAGTGACAGACCTGCGCCTGACTTCCCGGCCTTTGGCGACGTGTTCGTCATCGCCGAGGTGCTGGAGCGGCCGAGCGGTGTGTTCCTCGGCTTTGCAGAATTCGCCGAAGCAAGTTTCAGCATCAGGTGCTTTGCGCCTGTGGTCGAGCAGCCGAACGACGTCGCGCTGTTCACCCATCATCTCGACCTGGCGGGAGAGATGGCATGACCCAGCTCGCCGTCTATGAACATGCCAAGGAAGCCCTGGCCGCTGCCGTCAAGTTCGACGAAGTCACGCAAATCCACAGTGCTGCACAAAAGGCCGAGGCCTATGCGCGCATCGCCAAGGACCGGAAGCTGCAGGCCGACGCGGCCGAGATCGTCGCCCGGGCCGAACGCAAGTTGGGCATCATGCTGCGCGCAGCCAAGGATGAAGGCCTGCTCAGCAAAGGCGGGCGGCCAACCAACAGCAATCTGAGCGAACCGGAAACCGGTACCGGTGATGAACCGGTTTTCGACAATACGCCCTTCACGCTCGCCGAGGTGGGCGTCGACAAGAAGCTCTCCAGCCGCGCCCAGAAGGCAGCGGCGCTGGATGATGAGGGTTTTGAGGTTGTCGTCTCCCAGGCGCGCGACAGGATCCTTTCCAGCGATGCGGTTGTCATCAACACGGCCAGGGACGTCTCGGCGGCTGGCAAGAAGGCCGCACGGGCGCAACGCGAGGCCGAGCTGGGAAAGAAACAAATCGCCCTTCCAGTCGCCAAATTCGGCGTGATCTATGCCGATCCGGAATGGAAGTTCAAAGCCTACTCCGACGAAACCGGAATGGACCGGGCTGCTGACAATCACTATCCGACTTCGGACCTTGAGACGATCAAGCGCCGCGATGTCGGCTCGCTCGCCGCCGATGACAGCATTTGCTGGCTCTGGGTCACGGTGCCGATGTTGCTTGAGGGCATTGAGGTCCTCAAGGCCTGGGGCTTTACCTACAAGTCGCACCTGGTTTGGAACAAGGACCGGATCGGGACCGGCTACTGGTTCCGCAACAGGCACGAGCTGCTGCTCATCGGCACGCGCGGCAAGATCCCGGCGCCGGCGATGGGCGATCAGTTTCCCTCGGTGATCGACGCTCCCGTCGGCGAACATTCGGCGAAGCCCGAAAAGTTTTATGAAATCATCGAAGCCTATTTCCCGACGCTGCCCAAGATCGAGCTCAATGCGCGCCAGGCGCGCGAGGGCTGGGTGCGATGGGGCTATGAGGCTCCGGACGAGAATACCCCAGAGGGGTCCGGCACGGCTCGCGAGGCCTCCGGCGGTCAACCTCTCCCCGATGCTAACGCTGGCGAAGGGGACATTGGAGGCCTGCAACACGGGACACAGTCCGCCCCTCACCCCCTTCTTGCCCGCGAAGAGCAGGATGCCATCATCCGCGATGGCTATGCCGCCAATCGGCCATTGGCCGAGCTGGAAGCTGAAACCGGCCTGACTGCCAACGTGATCAAGGGTCGTGCACGCCGCATGAAGCTTTCCAGTCGGGACCGGCAACGTGCGGCCGTGGCCGAGGCGAACAAGCATCGGGGACAGTTATGAGGCGCGCCCCGCAATATCATTCGCCGCTGATCCATCCGCGCGCTCAACTCGACCCCTCCGGCGATCATCGCCTGCTGGTCGAGACCGATGGCGGGCTGGTCATCGCCGATTATGACGCTGGCCAGGTGCAGCAGCTCGAGGAAGCGATCGCGCAATTCAAGCGGCTGACCGTCCATGTCGATGGCGGGCCGGATTTTCACAATCGCCGCTTCGTGCCGCTGGAGGTGAACCGATGAGCGGTGAGCTGACCCGGGCGGAGAAGAAACTCTATGCGATCTTGGAGGATGGCGAGTTCCATACAGCCAATGACTTGGCCGTCAACGGGCTCGGAAAGCGCTTTACCAGTGAAACGCTGATCCCGACTCACATCAATCGCATCCGAAAGAAGCTCGGCCCTGATTTTCTTATCGAGCGCCCACGCCAAGGAAAGGGTTATCGCCTGGTGCGCAACGGGGAGGGTGAACGGTGAAAACCATCGAAACCCGCATGGCAGTTGGGGGGGGGGGGGGGGGGCTGTCCCGATCCGCAGCAACCGCCACACTTGTGCTTTGGCGCAGTCGAGTTTTTTCGACAGCCGACATCGCAGAGTTACTGCACGTTCCGGAGTCAGAAATCGCACGGCTGGTCTCTGTCGCGCGCTCCCTCGCAAGGGAAGGTGTAGCGCCGTGAGTTGTACCTGTCCCACCTGTGGCGGCGCACTGCGACCAGGCAGCGAAATCCGCGTCGATCTCGAAGCGGGAATTGTTGTCGGAAACGGTCATGCCGCTGTTCTGACCAATGCAGAGCATGCGCTGTTTGAGGCGCTCTGGTCTGCCAGGCCCCGCACCCTGTCCAAAGAGCAGTTGCTGGCCGCGACCAGCGGACTCGGTTTCGACGACCGGGAAATAAAGATCGTCGATGTCTTCATTTGCAAGGCCCGAAAGAAGCTGAAGCCCCTCGGCCTCGAGATCGGGACCGTCTGGGGCAGGGGCTACCGGATTGTTGGAGGCTCAACCAATGAGTGAAATCCGCATGGATGTCGGCCAGAGGCCGAAACTGGACTGGGTCGACGTGGCGCTGATCGACGTCGACCACAATTATCAGCGCGACGTCGATGGTCGAAGTGTCGAGAAAATACTTGCGGCTTTTCGCTGGGATCACTTTGGCGCTGTCGTTCTGTCGGAAAAAGCCGATGGCCGCTTCAATGTCACTGACGGGCAGCATCGGGTGAAGGCAGCGCAGCTCCACCCGAGTGTCACCCATGTGCCGGCGATGATCCTGCAATTGGAGGGTACGCCTGGTGAGGCCGAGAATTTTCTCGTCATCAACCGGGCTCGCCGGGCCGTGTCGACCATCGAGATCTATTGGGCAGGTCTTGCCTCCGAGGATCCGCAGACGCTCCGGATCAAGTCCGTTCTCGACCAGGCCGACTGTGAGGTCTGTGCGGCCCATGGCGAGTATCGTCCTGGGCATACTATGGCCGTTACAGCGGTCGGCCGCTCGATCACTCGATATGGGGAGAGTGCCACGGTTGATGCTCTCAAGACCATTCGGGCCGCCTGGCCAAAGGATGCCAAGTCGCTGCGTGGCAGTCTGATCACCGCGCTGGCGCGGATCTTTCGCGCTAGCGAAAGGATCGACCATGACAGGCTGGTCAAGGTGCTTGCTCCAAAGAGCTTTGTAGAGCTGACGGCACATGCCGAGGCCTTCCGCAAACTGTCTGGTGGCTCGGCGGACACCGTTCTCGCCCGCACAATCACCGAGCTCTACAACAAGGGGCTCTCCACAAACATCATCTATTTTGGGGAGGCTGTGTGATGGCCAAGTCCAAAGCTGCAGCCGCTCCACAAGCGGTCAGCAAGACCATTGCGTTACACGAATTGCGAGCCGGAGATTCCGTCAATGCCCGCCGTACCGGTCGCGACAGCGCCCTGGACGAACTCAAGGCGTCGATCCTGGCGCATGGGGTGGTCCAGTCGCTGCGGGTGCGCATCGTCGATGACGCCTTTTATGAGGTTGTCGCCGGCAATCGTCGACTGATGGCCCTGCAGGCGTTGCAGTCCGATGGCAAGATCGATGGCGATTATCCCGTTCCTGTCATTGTCGACATGATCGACGACGCCCGGGCGCATGAGCTCAGCATCGTCGAGAATGTCGAGCGCGTGCCGGTGTCGCCGGTCGATGAAGTGCGAGCCTATGGTCGACTCTTCGAGGATGGGCTTGATGCCAAGGGGATTGCCCTGCGTTTCGGCGTGCCGACCACGCGGGTGCAACAGCGGCTAAAGCTCGCAGCCTTGCATCCGCAAGTCCTGGACGCGCTTGATGCCGGCGAGATCAATTTCGATACTGCTCAGGCTTTCACCGTTGCTGAGCCGAGCCGGCAGATCGAGGTTTTCAAGGCACTCAAGGCTTCGCGTTCTCTCTATGCCTATAGTGTGCGACGGGAAATCACCGACAACTACCTGCGCAGCGACAGCGGACTGGCCAAGCTGATCGGCAAGGACGCTTACCTCGCTGCCGGCGGCGAAGTCGTCGCCGATCTCTTCGAAAGCCATGCCTACTGGACCAGCCGCGAGATCATCACCCAGTTGGTCGAGGCGAAATGGGCCGACCAGATTGGCGTGTGGCTCGCCGAGGGATGGGGCTGGGCCAAACCTGCGGGAGACGTGCCGGACCTCTGGGACCGCGATCGGCTCTATCCAGAGCATGTTCCCCCCGCTGCCGAAGACGCTGCGCGGTTGGAAGCGATCGAGCGTGCGCTTGATGAGCTCGGTGACGGCGGCGCCATGGAAGATGATCCAAGAGTCGCGGCGCTCGTTGCGGAACAGGACGTAATCGAGGCGCGGAACCAGCCCGTCTATCCGGCCGAAAAGCGCGGCGACTACGGCGTCGTCTATTTTCCCGAAGATGGTCGGGCCATGTTTGGTATTGGCGAACCGCGCAAGGCCGCCAAGGCGTCGACCGCCAAGGCAGCGCTCCCGCCTGAAGACCCTGCTGCTGTGGGTCCGACGCTCTCTGAATATCTCTCGAGCGCGCTTTCCGATTCCATCCGCACAGAAGTTGCGGCCGATCCTGACCTGGCATTGCCACTGCTGGCAGCGTGCTTTGCCGTCGGGCAGGGTGGCGGGACTTTGCCGGCGCATCTCAGCGTTGGCCATGCAACGGATGCCTCGCGAGACGGCAAGCAGGAACTTCTGGAGGCCTTCCGCTACTTCGACGAGATGCCAGACGAGGAACTGCTGGCATCGATCGCCCGCATGTTCGCCAATGCGCTCGACGTGCGAGACAGCTTCCTCGACCAGAAGCTGAAATATTCGTCGAGCCCCGAGGCTGGCCGGCGGACGCTTGTGGCGCAACTGGTAGATGTGGTCGAGCCGCGGGCGTTTCCGGAATTCGACGCCGCTGTCTATTTCGATGGCGTCAAGAAGCCCCTCATCGCGGCGGCCTTCAAGGAAATTACCGGCGAGACCATAAAGGACGGCAGAAAGGGAGATATGGCCGCAACTACTGCCAAGCTTGCGGTGGAACATGGCTGGCTGCCGATCGCGCTTCGCAATGTCAGCTATGACGGCCCTGGGTCGGACGCGGCTCTCGTGCAGGCGGCGGCGGAATGATCGGCCTGGTTCGAAACTGGCTGCGCCAGCGGCGGCTGCGACGGCAATTGGAGCAGATGGCGCCGCGGCCGTTTGTCGACACGCCCGAGGCTCGTGACGCGCGCCGGGTGATCCCCGGTGAAACCCGCGAACAGGCGCGGAAACGACTGGCGAAGTACAGGCGCACCGATGGCTGAGGCCTTACCTGGCCGGCTGATCCGGCATGCCGAAAACGCCGAGCGGATGCGCGACCGGTACAGCTATCGCGGCAATGCGAAGTATCCGCGGGCGTTCCCTTGCGACTACTGGCGGCATTTTGATGCCATGGCCAAGGACCTGCGCCGAGCGGCAGAGATCCTGCACGAAGCCGAGGTGTCAGCATGACCAGCACAGAATTGCTCGCCCACTGTCCCTTCTGCGGCGGCCTCGAGGCGGAAATCGTTGAATGTGAATTCACGGAACAGGATGCGCTCGAGGAAGGCTGGGACCAGACAGACTTCTACTTTGTCGCGTGTCCCTGTGGGGCTCAACATGGCGACTATCCCGGCCATACGACACCAGCACTGGCAATCGCCGCCTGGAATGGCCGCCATGATTGCGCGGACGATACGCGCCCTCTGACATCGGAGGCGATCAATTGAGCGTCCCTCAATCCCATCACGACGAGCTGCGCCTGGCGCTGATCCGGCTCGATACGTCGCCCAGCGAAATGCAGTTCCACTATGTCCGCGCCGTGCTCGATGAAGAGGATGGCTGTGTCAGCCGTGCCGCTCGCCGCATGGGCGTTCATCGCCGGACCTTGCAGCGCATGTTGAATAAAAGGGGCCCCAAGCCCCGGGCAGAGGTGCGCACATGAGCGAGGGGCAAATCTCGCCGTGGCTGCCGGAGCAGGATCGGCATCGGCTCGCAGTGCTCGGCAAGCTCGCCGAAGAATGCAACGAGCTGGCTGGCCGCGCGGTCCGATGCATCATTCAAGGGCTAGACGAGGTCGATCCGGACACCGGTCGGACCAATCGGGCGGAGCTTGAGCGCGAAATCGCCGACGTCGAAGCATGCCTCAGTCAAGCACAGAAGCGGCTAGGCGTGGCTTTCGACCTTGACCGGGCCGCAGGCAAGTCTCGCGGCTTCGACAGGTGGCATGATCTGATCGACGAGGCGAGGGAGCCATGAGCCTGCCCCTCGAACTGCAGACCCTCAAGGAAGAGGCCGAGGCCGTCACCTGCTGGAGCTGGGCGACGTTCAAGGGCTGGAAGCTCGGGCCGGGGACCGACAAGGCCGGGCCTTGCCCCAATTGCGGCGGCACGGATCGCTTCGCCATCCACACGACCAAGAACACCTTCAACTGCCGGCAGTGCGGCCTCGCCGGGGGCGGTGTCATCGACCTGGTGATGAAGACCGAGAACGTCAAGTTTGTGAAGGCCTGCGAGCTGATTACCGGCCGCACCGTGGCCGATCCGATCTCGGCCGAGGAACAGGCGCGCATTCACCAGGAAGCCGAACGGCGCGAGCAGGAGCGCGCGGCCGAGGAAGAAAAGCGCCGGCTGCGCGCCATCAATGAGGGCCTTTCCATCTGGGAGCGCACGGCTGAGCCGGGCCCGGAGGGTTGCGGCGGCGTCGCCGACTATCTCGCGCTGCGCGGAATCGGCGTGCGCCTCGACAAGGTTCTCATCCGCGAAATCGCGGCGCACCCCTATGTCGTCGAGGTCGAAGGCGAGAATGGCCGCAAGAGCTATCCGACCATCCACACCGGCCCCTGCATGGTGGCGGCCGTGGTGCTGGCTGATGGTTCATTCGGCGCCGTGCACCAGACCTGGATCGATCTCAGCCAGCCCAATGGCAAGGTGCAGCTGGTCCACCCGGTCAAGACCGACAAGGATGGCGCGCCGCTGGCGCTGCCGGCAAAGAAGGTGCGCGGCAGCAAGAAGGGCGGCGCCATCAAGCTGTTCCAGCCTCGTGGCGCCACCCGCATCGTCATGGGTGAAGGCATCGAGACCACGCTCACCATGCTTCGGCACAATTTCGAGCCGGGCACAGCCTATTGGGCCGGGGTGGACCTGGGCAACATGGCCGGCCGGGCTTTGCTCGGCACGGATGGCAAGCGCCATGAGGATCAGCCGAACCTCGATGATCGCGACAGTTTCGTGCCGCCCGACTGGTGCACCGAGCTGATCTATCTCTGCGACAGCGACGAGCCGGAGACCAAGACGGTGGAGAAGGTGACACGCGGCCTGCGGCGCGCCCTGGCGCTGCGCGAGGCTGCCCGCGCTGAGAACCCAGAATTGCCCTCGCTCGAGGTTCGCTTTGTCGAACCGATCGGCGACGGGAAGGACCTCAATGACCTGGTGCGGGTGAGCCTCTCGCCCCCAGGCTCTGGCCCAGGCCAACCGCGATGACTGATACACCCGACGACGAAAATCCGGTCAAGAAGGCTGCCAAAAAGCAGACCAAGGTGACGCTCACCGTGGTCGATGGCGGCAAGGCGGACAAAAGTGGCTCTGGCCCCGGCGAACCGCGGGCGGAAAAGCCCAAGCGCGGCCGCAGGACGAAGGCTGAGACATCTCCCAAGCCGGAAAGCGACGATCCGGGGCCGGACGATTCCGATGTGCTGGACGGCCCGGAGGATTTTGGCAGCAATGATGACCTGGCCGAAGCCGAACGCATCATCATCCGCTGGTGTGCTGCGCTGGACCAGAACGATCGCGACAATGGCCGCCGCCTGGTCGCATGGTTCGGTGAGAACCTGCGCTATGTGACCGGCCTGGGCTGGCTTTACTGGCGCGGAACCCACTGGGCGCGCGACGAGGCGGACCTCGAGGTGCGTCTGCTCGCCCAGATGGTAGTGGACAAGATCAAGCTCGAGGCCGTCGAGCTCGAGGCCAGTGACAAGCAGAAGGCCATTCTCGATCGCTCCAAGGAATTGCTGCGCAAGAAGGACGATCTGAGCGCGGCCGAGGAGCGGGTCATCAAGACCGCAACCGAAATCATGACGGCATTGAGCAAGCGGAGATCCTCTCGGCTGAGCTTTGCCGTGTCATCGGGGAACATCACCCGGACCAAGGCCATGCTGGAACAGGCCCAGTCGCTCCAAGCGCTGCCGATCGAGCAGCTCGATGCTGACCACTACCTGTTCAACGTCGCCAATGGCACGCTGCGCTTCTGGCGCGAGATCGACCCGGATCAGCCAGAGGGCGGTGTGCGCAAGATCGGCCGCTTCGAATTCCGCGAGCATAACCGGGCCGATCTCATCACGAAAATGGCCGAGGTCGAGTATCACGCCGAGGCCGAGGCGCCTTTCTTCCATGAGACCTTCATGGCCAAGGTGCAGCCCGAGTTGCGCTGGCGCACCTTTATCCAGGTGTCGACGGCCGTGGCGTTGCTGTTTGGTGGCAATGACGAGCAGCGGCTGTTCTATCACTATGGCAAGGGCGCCAACGGCAAGAGCGCATTTTTCGAGCTGATCGGCCGCCTCGGTGGCAGCTATCGGCAGATTGCCTCGCCAGAAACCATCACCGGGGACGGGCAGCGCGGGGGCCAGCAGGCCAATCCCGACATCGCCCGGCTGCACAACGCCCGCCTGGTGACGATCGAGGAATTGCCCAAGAACACGCCGCTGCGCGAAGAGCTGATCAAGGCGCTCACGGGTGGCACGAAGATCCTCGCGCGGTTCCTCAACAAGGATTTCTTCGAGTTCATGCCGCAGTTCACGCCCATGCTGTCGGGCAATAACAAGCCTGCCATCTCGGGGACTGACGAGGGCATCTGGCGGCGCTTCCTGTTCATCATCTGGGGCGTGACGATTCCGGAAGGCGAGCGCATGGCGCCGACCGAACTGGCGGCGCGGCTCGACGCCGAGCGATCGGGCGTGCTCAACTGGCTGATCGAGGGCGCCTTGCTCTACCTCACCCACGGGCTGGACTATTTCACGCCCAATGAGGCCAAGGCCTTCGCCCAGGACTACCGGCAGGAGCGCGACAATGTCGGCGTGTTTGCCGAGGTGGCGATCGAGAAGGTCGACCCCACCGAAAAGGCCAAGGTGCAGGCGGGCGATCTCTACAAGGCGTATCTGCGCTGGTGCGAGATCAACCAGCTCAAGGCCGCCAGCAATCGCAGCTTTGGCGACCGGCTCAATGACCTGGGCTTCCAGAAGACCAGGTCCAATTTCTACTATTATGTCGACATTCGCCTGCGCGACGACCTGGCCGGCACGACGGCCGACGGCCCCCCCAAACGTCACAGGGACGATCCGGGGTATTGATGATGGCGCACTTGAAAATTCGGGCAAATGAGCGCATGTTGATCTCGCTTCGGGAGACCGGAGCCGAGATTGACAGCTCGTTTGTCCAGTGGCGCCCAAACCGCGCCGCGACCCGTTCGCCGGGCGCGGTTTTGTTATGGTCGGGCGCAATGGGAGGCCTTCGGGCCTGCCGGTTCCACTGGGCCGGTCTGTCAACCCGTTGTCGCCCGGCCGCCCAATTGACAGGGGGTCGCCGGGTTCAATCGAACCAGTGGAGACCCGCCATGGGTGAATTGTCCCTTTCCCGACGTACTGTTCTCTCCGGCCTCGCCGCCGCGCCTTTGGTGGCGCTGCCCACCGTTGCCGCACCAGCCCCCGCGCCGCTTCCCGACCCGCTGACCATATCGGCACCGCTGATGGCCGCCATGCAGCAATGGCGCTGGACCACGGTGCGGCTGCGCACGCTGCGCCGCGAATTCCGGCCGGGATCGCGCGCGATCACCAAGGCCAAGGCGGAAGAGGCGCAGGCCTTCAACCACATGCTGGACAGCATCTGTCTTGAACTGGACGTGGAAAGGAGTGACGCATGACAAGTCTACAGAATTTCGTGTTCGAGGATGATGCGCAAAGCCATGCCGTGCGCGTGGTGCTGCGCGAAGGCGAGCCCTGGTTTGTTGCCAAGGATGTGTGTGCCATTCTCGGCGTGGGAGACGCCTCGCAAGCAGTTGAGCCACTCGATGATGATGAAAAGGGTACGGGTTCAATCCGTACCCCTGCCCGACCTGATCCCTCTTCAACAGGGAGCAGCTATGAGCAGCATCGTGATATGGTGGTGGTCTCCGAAGGCGGGCTCTACACCCTGATCCTGCGCTCCCGCCAGGCCACCACGCCCGGCTCGCCGGCGCATCGCTTCCGCAAATGGGTGACGGCCGAGCTGCTGCCGCAGATCCGCAAGACCGGCCGCTATACCCCGGACCCCGCCGAGACCTTCGACTGGGAGGCGATCGGGGCCAAAGTCCAGCTGGTGCGCGAGGCTCGATTGACCGCCGGGCGCAAAGCGGCGCAGGCGTTGTGGAGCGTTCTCGGCCTGCCCACTGGCCTGGAGGAGCCGCCACCCATGCGCGGCGGGGCACTGCAAGGGATTGATTTCGTGCGGCAATGGCTGGCCGAGCGCACGGCCGAGGATCGATCCAGCCGCGTGCAAGCCTCGGTGCTCTACCGCGATTTTGAGCAATGGCTGGCCAAGCAGAACGGGCCTGGCATGACCATGGCGGCCTTCGGGCGCTGCATGGCCGAGCTGGGGCAGCGCAAGACCACCTCGAACACCGTCCAATATCTGGGCATTCGCCTCAAGCATATCAGCGAGATGATGGGCTGACCCTTCGCCCATAGAGCCCCGCAGGGACGATTCGCCGCCCCTGCGCCTGCGCCCCCGCACCCCCTCAGACAAGAGAAAAGGCAGTCCCAAACCTCCCGCCGCTCACGCGGCGCGATAGAGGTTTGGGAGATTTGCGGGATGGTGAATGCAAAAGTCCCAAGCTGATTACAATAGCAAAATCAACGCTTTGCGCCGAATTTGGGAGGGTCGGGACTGTGCCCGCTCGCGTATAGTATGGGGGACGGGGTGTGGGGTGTGTCCATTGGGGTCTGGGGGCTGAAACTGGCCATATGTGTCACGGCAGACCGTCCCGAGTGTTCCACCCTCTATAACACCCTCTGATCGCTTCGCTTTTTCCGAGGGATATTCCCTTCTGAATATCCCAGAACCATCCCAAAGGGAGGTTTGGCTCTAATGCCAAAGGCAATGGACGTAGAAGACCTGTTGATCTGGGCGTTTCGTGACCAGAAGATCGAAGCGGTGGCGGCGCGGTTGATGCCATCGGGGTTGAGTGCGTCACCCGAAAGCAATCTGGCGCAGATACTGGCGTTGGGGTGTCGGGTGCAGACGTCATCGGCTGGGGCGATGCACATGGCGGTCCAGTGCCATGAGGATGCGGCGGTGATCTATGACGCGGTGATGGCCTTGCCGTCCGACGCCTGGGTGCTGGTGATCAAGCATGCTCGCAACGCAACGCGACCCGACTGGATTGAGGAGGGGCCGGGCCGGTGGATCGATCAGGTCGACAGGAATGGCCATCCGAAGAAGCTCTATATCGACAGCGACGCAAAGAAAGGCTTCATCGGTTATGCGCCGCCGGTGCTTGAAGGTGTAGACCCGGTCGAGGTCGAGGAGGCGCGCCGGGCCTATGATGTGTGGCGCTATGCCCTGGTCGACCTGGTGCCGCTGCTCAACGCAGAGATGGTCGACCATGAGGCCATCGGGCCGGAGGTTGCCGCGCGCCCTTGGGAGAAGAAAGAAAGGGTGTTGACGGCTCCGTAAAAATTGACATAGCTTCACCACAACAAATCAGGTCTGCAGATAGGCGCTTCGGGAAACCCGCGGCGCCTTTGTTGTTTCCGGGGTGTGGGCATGGCGGTTACTGCGCGCCAGGGCAACGCCCTGATGTCCCTGTCCTTCGAGGCTGATCTCAAACAGGTACGTCGTGATCTCCCAGATTGGGCGGGGCGACGGATCAACTCGATCACCCGCAATGCACTCAACGATGCTGTTGTCGAAGGCGTGTTCGCCGAGCAGGACAAGATCAGGGGCATCTTTGATCGTCCAAAGCCACTGACCCAGAAGGCTGTGCTCTACCGGCGTGCCACTTCGGACAGTCTGACCGCATGGGTGTTCATTCGGGACGAGGCGGCCAAGGGCACACCTCCCTCGAAGTATCTGATGCCGCAGGTGTTGGGCGGTCCACGTGGTGCCAAGCGCTTCGAGGCCGCATTGCGGGCCATCGGTGTGATGCGGGGTGATGAGTTCGCCGTGCCCGCCATCGGATACAAGCGCGATGCTTATGGCAATGTGCCGGGCTCGACCATCGTGTCGATCCTCTCGCAACTCAAGGCGCATCGTGATGTCGGCTACATGATGAACGAAACCGCGCCATCGGCAGCCCGCAACAGGCGCTCTCGCAAGGCCCGGTACTTCGTACCATCGGGGTATAGGGCAGAGAAGGCGATCGGACGCTTGCCGCGTGGCATCTATGAGCGCCGGGGCAACACGGTTCGGGCCGTGTTCATGTTCGTCAAGCAGCCGAGCTATCGGAAGCGCTATGATTTCGGCCAGGCCGCATCGGCCAAGGTCAGTCGGGTGTTCTGGTCGTACTGGCAGCGGCACTTCTACCGCGAACTGGCCAAGCAAACGGCCCGATAGGCGATCATGGGTCCTTCTGGGACTTCGCGCGCTGCGGGTAATTCGGGCCCCGGGCATTCGCCAGTCTGACGGGATTTTTAGAGCCTAAACAGCGCTCTAAACAGGAGCCTAAAGAGCTAAAATGCAAACCATGTCCAAGGGCGACTTCGCCCGGGAGTGCAATGTCACGCCCGGCCGCGTCAGCCAGTGGCTCAGCGACGGTGTGATCGGGCGCGACTGCCTCGACGGTGAGGGGCGCAATGCCCGCATCATCGTCGATCGGGCAAAAGCGCAGATCGCCCTTCGGCGCGATCCTGGACAGGCCATGGGCAACGGACTGGGCACGCGGCTCGATTTTGGCCCTTCCGAGCCGCAAACACCCGATGAGCCCGAACGGCCGCAAAAGCGCGATGACGTTGCGCACCAGATCCAGCTCGAACGCCTCGAGCAGGAGAAGCGCAGGAACCGGCGCGAGACGATCGATGAGCAGGAGCGGCTCGGCACGCTGGTGCCGGCCGGCGAGGTAAGGGCGCAAATGACGCGCCTGGCGCAGCAGGTCGATGAGGCAAACGGCGCCATGCTGGCGGACTTTGCCGCGGCGATTGCAGCGCGATTCGAGGTGCCGCAGCGTGACGTGCTGCACGAGCTGCGGCGGGTGCGCACGGAAAAGAAGACAGCCGAGGCGGAGCGCGCCCGGGACCGCGCAAAGGTCCTGCCGGAAACGGTCGAGCTGGTTGTTGGCGAAGTGGCGGGTGCCTGATGCAGATGATCGTCAATGTCGCCAATGCCGAGCGTATTGCGACCGAGGTCTTTGCCGAGGTCATGACGCCGCCGCCACCGGTCGACTATCTCGGCTGGGCTGAAAGCAACATCGTGTTCTCGCAGCGCGAGAGCCCGATGCCGGGACCCTACAATCGGGACCTGTTCTTTTACTTCGACGAGATCCTGCGGGCGCTATCGCCGGATGATCCGTGCCGCGTCGTCACGATGGCGAAATCGGCGCAGCTCGGCGGGACCGTCCTGGCGAACATCTTCTGCGGCGGCTCGATGGACATGGACCCGGGAGATTTCCTCTATGTCCATCCGACCGAGAACAACGCGCAGCGCTGGAGCAAGATGAAGCTCTCGCCCATGCTCAAGGGCACCACGGCACTGGCCAAAGTGTTCCCGAGCAAGGCGCGCGATGGCCTCGACAGCGTGCTCTACAAGGAGCGCCTGGACGGCAAGGGCGCCATCCAGATCTCGGGGGCCAATTCGCCGGCGTCGCTGTCGCAGGTGACGATGAAGCGCCAGGTGCAGGATGACCTGGCCAAATGGGAGATGAATGCGGCTGGTGATCCCGAAACGCAGGCCGACAGCCGTAGCCAGGCGCATGAGTTCGCCAAGATCTTCAAGATATCGACGCCACTGGTCGAACCAGGGTGCCGGATCACCAAGGCCTTCGAACAGGGCAGCCAGGAGAAACTCTATCTGCCGTGCCCGCACTGCGGGCACAGCCAGACCCTCGAATGGGAGAATTTCCTCGCCAATCTCGACGAGGAACACCCGGAGCGGTCGCATTTCCTGTGTGTTGCGCCGGATTGTGGTGGGGTCATCGAGGATTGGCATCGCCCGAGCATGTTTGCGGCCGCCAAGAAGCTGGAAGCCCAGGGCGTACCCGCATGGCGTGCCAGCAATCCCGGTGCCAAGCGGGTGCACCGGTCGTTTCACCTCTGGTCGGCCTATTCGCTGCTGCAGAGTTTTGAGCGCATTGCCCGCGCCTGGTTGACCGGCCGAGGCAATCCAGCGTCCGAACAGACGTTCTTCAATGATGTCGTCGGCCGGGCCTATCGGACGCTGGGCGATGCGCCATCCTGGGAAGTGCTGCGCGACCGAGGGGCAAAGTCGGAACGCGAGCGCGGTCGCATCCCGGCGGGGCATGTCATCGTCACCTGCGGGGTGGACTGTCAGAAAGACCGGGTGGAGTGGCAGGTTGTTGCCTGGGCGCGCGAGCACAAG
The DNA here is from genome assembly GCF_042181575.1 of Devosia polycyclovorans. Taxonomy (GTDB): domain Bacteria; phylum Pseudomonadota; class Alphaproteobacteria; order Rhizobiales; family Devosiaceae; genus Devosia; species Devosia polycyclovorans. The sequence continues at coordinate 906,135 of NZ_CP170082.1, forward strand.
CGGGCCATTGTCGATCATGGTGTTTTCCCGGGCCATGTTTCGTCCGACCAGGCACGGGCCTTCCTCGACGGTCTGTTGAAGCAGGGCTTCGTGAATGCCTATGGCCGGCGGCTCGAAATCGACGTGCTGGCGATCGATGGCAATGCCTGGACGGATGATGTTTGGGGCTGGGCGAAGAAGCACCCGGCAAGCCGCGTCATTATGGTCCGTGGTGTCGGTTCCGAGGCGGCGCCGCTGCTGATCGGCGTGAAAAAGGAAGTGAACCGGCAGGGCAAGCGGTTGCCCTACAGCAAGCGGTTCTTCAACTTCGCCACGTCGGTCCTGAAGATGGCGCTCTACCGGAACCTGGCCAAAGACGACCAGGCAGAGCGCGGTTATGTCGACCTGCCCAGTGACCTCGAGGATGAGTTCTACAGGCAGCTAACGGCGGAGAGCCGCAAGCGCGTCACCACGCGCCAAGGCTTCGAACACTATGTCTGGGTCAAGGACCCGAACCAGGCCAATGAAGGTCTAGACACGCATTTGCAGGCGGAGGCCGCCTTCATTCGCATTTCCGGCCCGACCCGGGCGCTGATGGATGCGGTCTGGGAGCGTTACGAGCGCGAGCGGGACAGCGTCCCTGCGCCGGTGCAGGGCGACCTGGAAGATTTGCTGGCACAAGCGCCCGCGCCACAGCCGGCATTGGCACATCCTGCACAGAGTGTGCGGCCACGGGTCCGAAAAATGAGGGTCAGGTGATGGCTGGAATTACACTGGCGCAGGCCGAGGCCAAGCTGGCCATTTGGCTCGCCGCCGAAGAAGCGCTCGCCACCAACCAGGAGTACATGATCGAGGTCGATGGCTCCCGGCGCATGCTCAAGCGGTCGGACCTGGCCGAGGTGGCCAAGCGCATCGATTACTGGGACGGCAAGGTGAAGTCCCTGACTGCTGCGGCTGCAGGGCGCTCCCGCACAAGGTATTTGGTGAACTAGATGGCCGTGGCAAAGCGGAACTCACTGCGCGGGCGCGCCGCCTTGGCCCTCGCGGGCCTCGGCACGTCCATCAATCGCGGCTTCACCGGTGCGGCGATGTCCGTTGCCGGGTTGTCCCCTGGCCGCGGAGGCTACCAGGCCGGCAATCGCAATAGCCGCCGCACACGGAACTGGAAGGCCGGCGAGGGGAGCCCCGCGACCGACATTTTGCCGGACCTGGGGACGCTGCGCGGCCGGTCGCGCGACCTCGAGCGCAATCACCCGCTGGTTGCTGGCGCCATGGCGACCAAGACCAATGGTGTTGTCGGTACCGGGCTGGTGCTGCGCAGTGTCATCGATGGCGACGTGCTTGGGATCGAGGATCCGGCGGAACGGGCGGCGCTGCAGTATCAGATCGAACGCGAGTGGGAGATTTTCGAGGCCGAGTGCGACTGGACCGGACAGCAGCATTTCCAGGACATGCAGCGGCTGATGTATCGGTCTGCGCGCGTTTCGGGGGACCTCGGCATCGCGCGGCGGTACCGGAAGCGCTTCGGCGAGACCTATGGCACGCGCCTGGTGCTGATCGAGGCCGACCGGATCGGCAATCCCAATCGGAAGCCGGACACGGATGTGCTCCAGGGTGGGGTGCAGCGCACAAAGGATGGCGAAGAGCTGGGATACTGGATCGCCGATCGGCACCCGGGAGACCTCGCAGCGACAGCCATCCAGTGGTCGTATATTGCCCGTCGTGGCGCGCAGTCGGGAATGGTGCAGTTTCTGCTGCCCCGCCAGTTTTCGCGGCCGGGGCAGGTGCGCGGCGTGCCCCTGTTCGCGCCGATCATCGAGCAGCTCAAGCAGCTGGGTGACTATACCGACGCCGAAATCAAGGCGGCGGTCAACGACGCGTACCTGTTTGCCTTTGAGGAAACGGGCCTCGGCGAGGATGGGGAGCCGCTGCTGACCAATCCACAGGGCCAGCAGGACGAAACCGGCGAGCTGACGCTCGAGGACCTGACTATCACCACGCTGCCCTATGGCAGCAAGATCAACGTGAAGAAGCCGGAACGTCCGAATGCGGCGTTCGGCGACTTCGTAAAGTCGTTCTGCGAGTATATCGGCGTCGCTCTGAGCCTGCCGTATGAAGTGCTGCTCATGCACTTCAATTCGAGCTTCTCCGCATCGCGCGGGGCGCTCGAGGTCGCCTACAAGGCCGACCAGGTCGACCAGGCCTGGCTGATCCGCAGCGCCATCGACCAGATCCGTCTCTGGCAGTTCACCGAAATGGTGGCCCTCGGCCGCTTCGATGCGCCGGGTTTCTTCGATGATCCGATCAAGCGGAACGCCTGGCTCGGCAGGGTGTGGGTCGGCCCCACGCGCATCCAGATCAACCCGCAGGTCGAGTCCAATTCTGACAAGACCGATATCGAGATGGGCGTGAAGACCCGCGAGCAGGTGATGACCGAGCGCACGGGCGGCGACTTCGACACCAAGAGCGCGCAGATCCTGCACGAGCGCAAGACGCTGGGTGCAGAGCCCGGGGCAGCTGCGCAACCTCGCAACGATGAACCCAACAACGACGGCACGGATCGGAACCAGCCATGACCGTACTTGCTCGCATCGCCGACCTGGTGCTGAACCAGCCTCTGCTGCTGACCCCGGAAAAGGCCGAAGTCGTGGCGAGCGTCCTGGCTGGGCGCATCGGCATCGACGGGCCAGACCTCAGCCGCTTCGAAGGCTCGCCCGTCCTGATCGAGGCAGACGGTTCGCGCCGCGCCCGGCCGTTCAACGTGTCGAGCGGAATCGGCATCATCACGATCACCGGGTCGCTGGTGAACCGTGGGGCCTGGGTGGGGGCATCATCTGGCCTGACCTCCTATGAGGGCATCCAGTTCCAGCTCAAGCAGGCCGACAGGGCCAGCGATGTGCGCGCCATCGTGCTTGACCTGCATACGCCAGGGGGTGAGGCAGTCGGCGCCTTCGAAACGGCCGCCATGGTCCGCGACATCGCGAGCCGCAAGCCGATCATCGCCCTGGTCAATGGCGTGGCGGCGTCGGCGGGATACCTGATCGCCAGCGGCGCCACCGAAATCGTCACAACCTCGTCCGGCGTGTCCGGTTCGATCGGCGTGGTGACCCTGCATGTCGACGCATCCGCCAAGCTGGAACAGGACGGGCTCAAGCCGACGCTGATCATCGCCGGCGCCCACAAGGCAGACGGCCATCCATTTGGCCCGCTGCCCGACAGCGTCCGTGCCGATTGGCAGGCTCGGATCGACAGCCTTTATGCCGACTTCGTCACCGCTGTCGCCACCGGGCGGGGCAAGCGCATGACGGCGGATGCCGCCCGCGCCACCGAAGCCCGCATCTATACCGGGCAGCAGGCGGTCGATGTCGGCCTTGCTGACCGTGTCGGCACATTCGAATCGGTCCTTGCGGACCTGACCCGCGCCCCCGGGCGCTCTCCCTCGCAGAAAGGACGATCCATGAGCGAGAACAACGGCGCCCCCGCGGCCGAAAGCAACGCGGGACTGACGCAGGCTGATCTCGATGCTGCGGTGGCGAAAGCCGTCGCCGATGTCGGCACCAAGCATGAGGCATCGCTGAAGGCCGAACGTGAGCGCATCGTCGCGCTCGATGCCCTGATCCCCCATGTCAAAGGCAATGCCGACGGAATCAAGATCATCACTGAGGCCAAGGCTTCGGGCGCCTCGGCCCCGGATACGGCACTGGCTCTCGTCGAGGCAGGCGTGTTTGCCAAGGCTGGCGTTCTCGGCGCGTTGGAAGGCGATGACGCGGGCGCATCCGCCGCTGCGCCGGCTGGTGAAGGCGAGGGCAAGCCTGTTGCTCAGACCCCTGAAGGCTGGAAGGCCGAGTGGGAAGCCAGCGAGAAGCTGCAGGCCGATTTCCCGAAGGCCGAGCACTACGTGAACCTCAAGAAGCATGAGGCCCGCAAGGGCAAGAAAGGAGCCTGATCGTGACCACGCTCGCAGCCAACAAGCAGCGGCAGTTCCAGATCGACGATAAGGAAGAATATCCCGTCGTTGCTGCCGATATCATCTACCAGGGCGCCGCTGTCGGCGAGAATGGCTCCGGCTATGCTCGTCCCCTTGTCGCCGGCGACCCGTTCCTCGGCTTCAACGTCGCCAAGGCAGATAACTCCGCTGGCGCAGCTGGTGCCATCGGCGTCCAGGTTCGGACCCGTGGCCGTATCCGCCTGACCGTCGCGGGCGCCACGGCTATCACCGCCAATGATCGCGTCCCGGTCTATGCCAGTGACGACGATACCTTCACCCTCACCGCCACCAGCAATTCGCTGATTGGCTTTGTCTCCCGCTGGATCGCCTCCACCGACTGCATCGTCGAGTTCGATGCGGCGCTGGCGAAGGCGCATACCGACGCGCTCGCCGCTGCGGCCGTTTAAGGCGCGAACCTGAAAGAAAGGAACCACATCAATGCGCCCTTCGCAGTTTGACTACATCACCGACTCCTCGGTGATCGCGATGATGCTCACCGCGATCGACGTGGGCGGTACCGGCTGGGTGGACCAGCTGGCCATGCGCGTCGATTCCGACGACGGCAGCGAGGACTATGGCTGGCTCGGCAACGTGCCGGGCCTGCATGAGTTCATCGGCGGCCGCCGGGTTGAAGAGCTGAAGGAATATTCCTTCAGGATCGACAACAAGGATTTCGAGAGCAGCATCCGTGTCCAGCGCAAGGATATGCGTCGCGACAAGATGGGCATGATCGAGCGCCGCGTCGCCCAGTTTGGCGAACGTGTTCTCGGCCACCCCGCGAAGCTGCTCTCGACCCTGATCGTCAATGGCGAAAGCCAGGTCTGCTATGACGGCCAGTACTTCTTCGACACGGACCACAAGGACCGTGACGAGGCCGCGCAGAGCAACGACATCAGCAAGGCCATTGCAGCGCCGACCGCACCGACCTCGGCGGACATGACCGACGGCATCATGGCAGCCATCCAGGCCATGTACGGCTTCACCGACGACCAGGGCGAGCCGACCAACCAGTCGGCCATGCAGTTCCTGGTGATGGTGCCTGTGACCATGATGCGCGCTGCCCTCGAGGCGGTCACCGCGCTTCTGGCTTCGGGTGGCGGCACCAACCTGCTGCCGGCGCTCAAGGGTAAGCTCGACATCACGGTGCAGGTTAATCCGCGCCTCACCAGCTGGACCGCCAAGTTCGCCGTGTTCCGCACCGATGGCCAGGTGAAACCCTTCGTGCTGCAGCAGGAGTACGACGCCGAACCCTGGGCCCTTGGTCCGGACAGCGAGCACTGCACCAAGACCGGTGAATGCATGTATGGCGTCGATTGGGGCGGCAATGTCGGGTACGGCGACTGGCGCGGTGCCGTGCTGGTGACCTTCACCCAGGCCTAGCCCATCAGCTGGGTGGCAAGAAGAAAGCCCGCGCCTCGTGCGCGGGCTTGGTTGTTTCCATCCCCCGAAACCCGGAGTTCCTACGATGTCCAAGAAGAAAGACACGCTGCTGACCGTAGCGGTCGGTGGCGCGATCCCGGCCGGCCACAAGCTGCAGCTCACCTCTGCGCAGGCCGATGCCCGCCGACACCTGCTGGTGACCGACGCCAAGGAGAAGGATGCCTTCTCCTGGAAGGGCGATGGGCGCCGCGCCTTCACCACGGCCGGTCCGACCTATTTCAAGGCTGGCGAGCAGCTCGCGATCGACAGCGATCTGGACCGGGGTCTCGAAATCATGTTCGGCATTGCCGATTCGGGTTCGGAAGAAGCCAAGCCCGTCAAGGATGCCGGCGGAAAGAAGCCGACCAGGGCCGAGCTCGCCAAGGCCTTCGAGGAAGGTAAGGCAGAGGGGAAGGCGGACGCCGCCTCCGAGCTGGACACGAAGCTGGCAGACGCCAAGAAGGAAGGCCGCGCCGAAATGCTGGCCGAGATCGAGCAGCGCAATGCGCTTTTCGAGGCGCTCGAGACCGCGCAGGCGGCACAGGAGAGCCTGGCATCCGATGCTGACAATGCTGCCAAGGCGGCCGCGCAGAAGGCCGTGGATGACGCGCAGGCGGCCATTGACGCGCTGAAGCCGCTGGAGGCCTGATCATGGCCCCCAAGACCGCGGGCATCGTCCTCTTGACCGATGCGCCACTCGGCGAAAACCGGTTCCCGAAAGGCACCAGTTTCACAGTTGTCGACAAGTTGCCCCGGGATCTCGGGCCGGGTGAGGTCGACAAGTCGACCGCTGCCGCGTGGAAGCGGCTTGGATGGGTGCGCGATGCCAAGCCCAGCATCAAGCCGCCGCGGGGCGACGATGCCGGTTGAGAGTGCTGCTGATCGCGCCGTGTTCTTCAACCCCGACGAGTTCGGAGCGGAAGTCATCTGGACCGGTTCGATCGATCCGATCCCGGTGCTGCCGCAGACCGGTACATTGCTGATCGGCGCCCTTGACGGTCCCGACACGCAGATCCGCGAGGCCACGATTGTGTTGCGCGAGGCCGATCTGCCGTCCGGCTATGCGCAGGACGATGAAGTGACGCTCAACGGCACGAGTTACCTTGCCCGCTCGATCGAGCCCGACGGAACCGGCATGGCGCTTGTGCGGCTGGAGAAAGCCTGATGCCTGACCATGCTCGCAAACAGATCCGCGCGGCGGCCGTCTCCGACCTGACTGGCCTGGCAACGACCGGCGCGAATGTCTTCAATGCCCGGGTGAAGCCCATCCGGGAAGAGGACATGCCCTGTCTCAATGTCTTCCTGCTCGATGAGACTTCGGACTGGGATGCGCAGGGGACGCTGGTTCGCACCGGCGACCTGGTGGTCGAGGGCAGGACGCAGGGCGGCGACACTTTGTTCGATGCGCTCGATCAGATCGCCGCCGAAGTCGAGACTGCGATCTATGACGAAACGCCGGCCCTTGAAGACCTTCTCTACAATATCGGGACGCCCCGAACCCAGATCGAACTGCAGGACACGCAGCAAGGCGCCGACCGGCGCACCGGCATCATTCGCATTCTGTTTCAGGTGCAGTATCGCACCGGCCAGAATGACCCCACCACGATCATCTAGGAGAAATCACGATGGACACCTTTGCAGGACGTGACAGCGGCGTCGATGCACCTGTCGGGAGCGGGGCGGCCGTGGCGCCCAATGACGACACGGATCTGACGATCGTGACGCGCGCTGTCTATGTCGGCGGCAGCGGCAACCTCGCTGTCATCATGCAGAGTGGTGCGGAACTGACCTTCGAGAACGTCAGCGATGGCCAGTTGCTGCCCATCCGGGTGTCGCGGATCAAGTCCACCGGCACAACGGCAACCAGCATTGTGGGGCTGTGGTGATCGGGGTCGGCGTCAGTCTGACAGGGGTTGCCGCCCTAGGAAAGGGCGTGCGTCCCCCAGCAGGATTTGCCTTCATCCGCACCGTGCCGGGAACGGTCATGGTCGATCAGAATAATCGCCGGGTAATCGGCGTTGCACTCGCTGGCCAAGGGGTTGCAGCATGACGAATTTCCAGACCGCCGCCCAGATGACGGGCCAGCCCTACAACAGCCACTTCATCATTCTAGGCGATAGCCGTGTGGACCAATGCACATACACGGCGACAGGCCCCACCATCGAGGCGTGGCCTGCCATCGGACACACCAATTGGCTGCGGTTCAAAACCGGTCAGCGCATTTGGTGGAATGGTGAGGCCGACAATTTCGGTATCGCTGGAGAGTACAGCAGCGAAGTTCTGGCCCGCACCGACGCCGCCCTTGCCGCCAGCGATGCTGCTATATGGATCGTTCTCGTTTCGACCAACGACCGCACCAACAACCGCTACCCCGCCTATACGGCTGCCGAAACGATTGGCTATCTAGAGCAAATCCGGGACAAGATCATCGCGGCTGGCCGCGTCTGCATTTTCGTGGCGGAAACCCCGCGCGGCGACACGACCTACACTGCTCAGCGGCTCACCAGCCCACAATTGCAATACCACATGGCAGTGCACGATTGGCTCCTGAGCCAACGCGACGTTGCCGGGGTGTATGTGGGCGACCCCTGGCCAGCAATGGCGTTGGCAAGCTCAAGCACCGGGGACGCAATAGTTGGCAAAACCGCCGATGGTTTGCACCAGGCGTCCTTAGGGGCGCGAGACATGGGCAACTCGCTCGTGGACATCATCAATACGATCGTCCCGCCCGTCGCCATTCTGCCGTCCTCGAATACGGATCAGTACGACGCCACCTATTTTCCGGAAGGCTGTCTCAATCTCAACCCGATGCTGACGGGCACCTCGGGAACGGTCGGGTCATCGTCTGGCGCGACCATCTCGGGCCAGCTTGCCGACAGCTATTCCAACGCCTATCAGAACGTATCTGGCCTGACGTTCACGTTTTCCAAGGTCACGGACAGCGACGGCGTTGCTTGGCAACAGGTGGCGATCTCCGGGACGGCTCCAGCGAGCGGAAATTCGACGGCCTCTGTGTGCCGCGCGCTTCCGGCAACAGGTCGGTTCACCATCGGGGATGTCCTGGAGGGCGTTGCCGAATTTGAGTGGGATGCCGGAATGACCGGCGTTCAGGGTATCGGTCTCCAGTGGAATGAGAACACGACCGGCAACTCTTGCGTGGATATGGGCGGATCATCCAACGGACTGCCGTTTGCCACCACGGCGGATCGCGGCGTCATGAAGACCCCGAAGGCAGCGATCACTGAGGTGAATATCCGGTTCAGCCCGACCGTGCAGTTCATCAACGGCGCGACGGTTAGCGCGACCATTCGCTTCCGTGCAATGGGCCTGCGCAAGGTCATCTCCTAGCTGCCGCCCTAATCCCATAAGTGGGGCCGTTTATTCGCCCCCTTTCGACTTCTTGGCTTCAAGTTCCTTGGTGTGCTCGACGGCATCGAGCAGCTGATCAACGGCCTTGCGAATGAATGCGGCGCGGCCCTTCTCGCCAACGATCTTGTCCATGCGGTTCAAGGCTTCTGCCGACAAACTGGTGTGGATGCGGATCATGTAGAGGGGTGGCCGGCCCATTGCTCGCTCCTGGTGTGGAGCGGCGATTATAGCATCTGGCGGTAAACGAGCCGTCGCGGTATAAATGGGGATGTTTATAGGAGGCCGACGATGGGCTACGAGACGGATTGGACTGATGTCGAAAAGGGCTCGCCCGACTGCGATTGCCCGGCCAAATGCGGTTCAGCAGACATTGAGGTTCGAGAGTGGGAAAGCTCGGACGGCGGCCACACCGACTATCATTACCGCTGCAAGGGTTGCGGCAAAGACTGGTGGGCCGAAGGCGCTGATGCCTAGCTCGAAACTGGGAGACCAAATTGACGAACATCGAACAGGAAGCTCAGACGGCAAAGATCATGGTAGAAGAGGCGGGCAAGAAGGCCTTCGTTCTCATTGCCGAAATCGACGGTGATAGTGCTTCCATGACGCGCGCCATCAGCGAAGGCACGACGAAGCGTGAGGCCAAGGCATGGATTGGCGCCCTCAACCGGGAACGTGAGCGGGTCGCCAAGTTGATTGGTGTCGATCCGGATGAAGTCGAAACCGAAAGCGTCAATTGACGTGACTGTCTATGTCGACGACATGCGGGCGGCTTATGGGCGCATGAAGATGTGCCACATGATCGCGGACAGCACCGATGAACTGTTGGCAATGGCCGACACCATCGGCGTTAACCGCGAGTGGCTGCAGAAGCCTGGTCATTGGCAGGAGCACTTCGACATCGCACTGAGCAAGCGCGCCCTGGCCGTCAACGCCGGTGCCGTTGAAGTATCAATGATGGATCTCGGGCGCATCCTTAGGCGGCGCAAGCCAGCACGCGCGACGGCATAAACCGCCCATAGCGACTGCAACACAAGTGTGCGTCAGGCATCCTGACGCTTTGCCCCCGGGTCAAAGAGCCCCGGGGGCATTTGCACAACGAGTTCGAAATTGCATATCGCGGGAAAAGGCCCCGCTTTTGTTGCGTACCCTACAGCTCTACCGAGAACTGGAAGGCGTTGAACCGGTCCGCCACCAGGCGCCCGGCATTCTTGGAATGCACATAGGTCTCGATGAACACCGATGAGCTTTTCCAGCCGCCGGCGTCCATGGCGGTGCGCACGTCCATGCCGAAGCCGATGGCGTTGGTGGCGAAGCTGTGGCGGCCGCAGGCGTGGCTGGACTTGTAGGGAATATCGGCGCGACGGCAGACGGCGGCGATCCGGTCGTTGACGCCGAAGCGCGAGGCGTAGCGGAATACCGGCTCGCCGGGCTGAGCGGTCTCCTTGAGATCGTGCAGCCGGGCGACCAGTTCATCGGTCAGGTGGCGCACCGAATTGGTGTCGGTCTTGGTCCGCAGCAGCACCGCCTTGCGGGCGATGAGGTCGACCTCGGACCATTCGAGCCGGATGGCCTCGGAGATCCGGGCACCGGTGTGCGACATGAACACGACCAGGGCGGCGAGATGGGGCAGCCCGTCGCGCTCGCACTGGCGACAGAACACATGCAGCCAGGCCTGGCTGGCCGGGTACTTGCGCCGGCGCCGCTCTTCCTTGAAGCGGCGCAGGCGGATCAGCGGGCACCAGCCGCGCTCATAGGCATGGATCATCACCGCGCGGGCCGGGGTGATGCCCTGGCGGTTGCGGGTGGCGCCGGTCTGGGTCGGGAACAGCGCCTTGACCATCTCATAGATGGCAAATGGCGTGATCTCGTTGATCGGGATGTCGCCCAGGTGCTCGATGATCCTGGGCAGATAGCGGCGTTCGCCGCCATTGCGCAGGTAACTGTCGGCGGCGTCGGCAAAGGTCTGCCCATTGCGGGCGGCGGTAGAAAATGAAATGACGGCATTAGCCATCTCGAACCTCGTTCCGTTCGGGTTGGTCAGGATGGCCGGCGGTGTTAGCGCACCCCGGCCATTCGCTGTTTTAGGGCAGGTGCAACCGGCCCCAAAACGCTGCCGCCAAACAGGATTAACGGGCCCCGCTTCTGCGGGGTTTTTCTTTGACCTGAAAGGGGTTCACACATGACCACTTATCTCGGCAATTCCGGCGTCTTAAAAGTGGGTGCCGGCCCGACTGCCGTTGCCGAATTGACCGGCTTCACCATTACGGAAACGTCGGGCACTGTTGAGGACACGGCCCAAGGCGATACGGCCCAAACCCACAAACCCAACGGTCTTCCGACCTGGACTGGATCCATGCGCGGGCACTATTTCCCCGAGGACACCAACGGCCAGGCCGTGCTGGTCGCTGGTGCGGAGCTGGGCTTTGAGGGTTCGCCCACGGGCACGGCCAATGGGCGGCAAAAGCTCACGGGGACGATCATCGTGACCAGCATAGAAATTGGCAGCGACAATGGCGCCGTTGTGCCGTTTACCTGTCAGTTCCAGGGCACGGGCGCACTGGCCCGCGGGACGCATTCGGCATGAACCCGCTGCAGACCGCGATTGTCGCGCATGCGCAGCCGGAGCTGCGCCGGCGCATCGAGGTGCCGGAATGGTCGCTCGATGGCGGCCAGACGCCGCTCTCGATCTACTACACCATGGTCACGCTCGAAGAGCAGCACCAGGCCAATGATCTCGCCAAATCCGGCGCGCTCAACAAGATCGCCCCATACATCGTCGTCATGAAGGCGCGGGACGAAAAGGGCGAGAAGCTGTTCAAGATGGGTGACGCCCAATGGCTGCGCGACAATGCGGCGCCGGATGTGCTGCAGCGCATTGTGGTCAGCATGCTGGGGCGCATCAGCATTGAGGAAGCGCGGGGAAACTAGAGGCCGATCCCCAGCTGTTCAATGTGTTCTGGCTGGCGGATCGGCTCCACAAGACACCCAAAGAGATCCGCGAGGGGTTTACCCTCGCCGATTATGACCACTGGCTTGCCTACTTGCAGTTGAAATCGGAAATCGAGGCGCGGCGAAAATGAACCCGCAAATGGCATTGGCGATCACCGCCAAGAACCAGACCAAGCCCGCCTTCGACCAGGTGGTGGCTGACGCCAATCAGGTCGGCACGGCCCTGCAGGCGTCTGGAGCCCGCGCTGCTGCGACCATGAACGCCACGGCCTTTGCCACCGGCAATGTCGCCGCGCAGCTCAACGATATCGGCGTGATGATGGCTTCAGGGCAGTCGCCGCTGATCCTCGCCATCCAGCAGGGTACGCAACTCAACCAGATCTTCTCCGGCTTGAGCGGTCCCCAGGTCCTGGGGGCGCTCAAGACGGCGTTTCTGAGCCTGATCAATCCGATTTCGCTGGTGACCATCGGCACGATCGCCGCCGGCGCCGCGCTGTTCCAATATGTGACCAGCCTCAATACTGATGGCAGGGAATCGACCGAGGTTATCAAGGAACAGAACGACCTGATCCGGCGGGTGGCGGAGAACTGGGGTGATGCGGTCCCCAGCCTCAAGGCCTATGTCGACGAGCTGGACCGGGCGGCGGAGACCGACGAACTGCGGAAGGCAACGGATATTGCCGTGGGGCAGGAATACGCGCCCCTGCTGGCAAAGCTTGGGGAGTTCCGGGCTGGCCTGGCGGCAGCGCGTATCGATATTCAGGCCATGGGCGGGGACGCTCAGGAGATCGATATCCTGCAAGCAGCCTTCGACGATCTGGCGAGCGAGGTGGAGAACAATTCGGCCACCGCCGCGGACCTCGAGCGATTCCTGGAAGTGCTCGCGAACACGACTGGCTCGCAAACCGTGCCGACCATGATCGACCTGGCGGCGGTTTTGAACGGTGTTGCGGGGCAGCTGGCCTTCGCGGCGCGCAATGCCGACCAGTTCCGCCGCGACCTGGCGAACCTCAATGGCGCGAGGATCCGTGCCAATGCCCAGGAGGCGTTCAACCTTCGGGAGTTTGTCGCCGAGCAGGAGCGGCTGAACGGTCTCACCAGCGAGCAGCTCGATCTCGAACGCGAAATGGAGCGGGTGAGCGGGGATGCCAAGTCGGCTGGCGTTGTCCTCTCCGAGCAGCAGTTGCTCGATCTGGCCACGCAGCGACTATTGGCTGAAGAAAAGCGCGCGGCCATCCGCGAGGCAGAGCGATCTGGCGGCCGGGCCGCTGAAGACGCGCTCAAGGAGCGCGACGCCGTTGCCGAGCTGATCGCCGAGCTCGAGCACGAGCAGCGGATGATCGGCATGAGCAATGTCGAAAAGGAAGTCGCCAATGCCCTGCGCCAGGCGGGCGCGGCGGCGACCGAGGAAGAGCGCCTGCGTATTGAGGAGCTGATCGTGGCGATCGACGAGCAGGAGCGGGCGCAGAAGGCCCTTACGCAGAGTTTCGAGGATTATGGGCGCATCGGCAAATCCGCCACGCGCGGTATCGTCGATATTTTGCGAGATGGCAAAGCCGAGGCGCACGAGTGGGCCGATCTCTTCGGTCGCATCGGCGATATGTTCATCGACCTCGCCATCAATGGAGCGTTCAGCCTATTCGGCGGCGGCATGGGGCGCGGCGGGTTCCTGGGGGGGCTGTTCGGTTTCTCGCGTGGCGGTGGCGGTATCGTTGGCGGGCAGGGCTCCTACACGCCCGGCGCGGCCGATGACACGCTCTTCGTCGCCAAGGCTCAGAAGGGGGAGCCCTTCGCCTTTGGGCAGGCGGCTGTTGACGGGCTGGGGTCTGGCGGCGGTGCGGGCGGAGAGATCCTGGTTCACGCAGTGGTACGCGTGGAAAATGGAAACCTGGTGCCTCTGGTGACGGAAGTATCCGGACGGGTGGCTGGTCAGCAGATCAAGGCCAACAATCGGATGCTGCCGAACCTGATTGCCGACTATCAGATGCGCGAGGGCTGAAAGATGGCAGCTTCTGCTATGGACTGGCCCTGGTTCTTTCCGCGATCGGCCATGTTCCTTCCCGAGAACGCCAGTGGTACTGGCGGCGCAAACCTAGTCGGCGGTGAAATGATAGTCGCTCGGCCCGGCCGCTGGCGCGCATCTGTGGCAGGGCCAGTGGTTTGCGAAGAGACCGTGCTGGCATGGCGCGCATTTGTCGGAGCGATGGATGGTCGAGCCGGCACAGTCCTGGTTCCAAAATGGGAACAGAGAGGTATCCGAGATGCGGATGGCCGGGAGCTTGGCCAGATACCCATGGCGAACTATGGCAACGGGGGGCTCAATTTTGACCTGAGCGGGTTTGGCCAGTCCGATATCGAACACGCTACGCTGGCGGCAGACGTTGCAGCTCAGTCGACGCGCATCTCGCTGTCACTGGCGGTGGGTCAGCTGGGGCCGAGGCCCGGCAACTATATTGGCATCGGACAACGCCTCCACCTGGTTACCGCGGCATGGGATGATGTCGAGGATCCCGTTCTCAACCTGCAAATCACTCCCTGGCTGCGCGAGGACGCCACAGCAGGCGGCCGCGTCATTCTTGATCGTCCGGTGTGTCTGATGCGTTTCGCCAACACCATGACTGGGGAACTGGAGCTGGACATGGGGCGCTTTGGTTCCGGCCGGCTCGAATTTGTCGAGGCGATCTGATGGGCTTCTTTCCAGAGACCATTGCCGCCAAGCTGGCGGGCCGCACTGTTGCGGCCTCTTTGCTGGTTCATATGGATTTTCGCGAGACACCGCGCCGTTTCTGGTTCGGGTTCGGTGATCTAGAGGCTGGCGGTTACACTTGGCAGGGCACAGGTGAACTGATCCAGGTCGAGGGGCTGGAAAGTCCCATCGGAACGGTGGCGCCGAAGGCAACCTTCTCGCTGTCGGGCATTGATGCCGGTATCGTCACGTTGGCACGGCAAGCATCAGATCGGGTCAAGGACAGGCGGGCAACAGTCTACATCCAGTTCTTCGACGTCACGCCAGATGACGCTTCGGTGCAGCCGTGGAGCCTTCTGGACGATCCTTTTGCCATCTCCTCGTGGCTGATGGACCAGATGACCTATTCCGCGCAGGGGCCATCTCTTCGTTCAATCTCGCTGACAGCGGAGAGCCTCTGGACCAACCGGCGGCGGCCAGCTTCGGGGTTGCTGACAGACCGGGATCAGAACAAGCGCTTTCCTAGCGACCGCGGCCTAGAACAGGTTGTCGACCTGATCTCCAAGACCATTCGCTGGCCGGTGTACTGATGATCCGCCCTGCAACAACCGCTGACATTCCGGCCATCGTCGGAATGGTTGAACGGCTGCACGCATCAATCGGCTCGCCTTTGCCGATGGACGCGCACGTATCGGCACGGTTCCTGACCATGCTGATTGCGGCCCCAAGGCTTGGCTGGGTCAGGGTTTGGGACGCGGGGCAGGGACCATCTGGCTTTCTTGCTGCCTCGATCACTACAGCGTCGATTTCCATGCTGCCCATAGCGGCAGAACATGGCTGGTGGGCCGAAGGCGGGGGCGGGCTTCGCTTGCTTCGCGCCTATCTCGACTGGGCAAAAGAGCAAGGGTGCTTTGCCGCCCGCATGTCCACGCCGCCGCACAATGACCGCGCCGCTGAAATCCTTGAGCGCAGCGGTTTCCTTCTGGCCGAACAAGCCTGGGTGAAGGTTCTCTAGAATGGCAATTTTCTCAACGCTGACAACCTGGGTCGCTATCGGCCTGGGCAATCTCGGCTTGTCTATTTCGGCTTCTCTGGCCGTTGCTGGTGCCGTCACGAACCTTGCCATCGGCGTAGCGCTTCTGGGTGTGAAAGCTTTGGTCAGTGGCGGCAATCGCCCAACCCTTTCGACGCCGCAGGCTCAGGCAACGATCAACCAATCAACCGGTCCGCGCATTCGTGGCTATGGCCGCGCAAAGCTGGGGGGCACACGAGCGTTCTGGGATAGCGCAAGCGGCATCCTCTACCAGGTCATCATGGCCCATAGCGGCAAGATCGATGCCTTCGAGCAGTTCTATGTCGGGGATATAGCTGTCGAGCGAAACCCCTCGGACGGTATGGTCACGACGGCGCCGCTAAATGGCTATGTCCAGATCAATGAGCAGGATGGCAGCGACGATCAGTTGAGCCACGGCGGCATGATGACCGCGTGGCCCGATGTCTGGACCGAAGACCATCGGCTTCGCGGCATCGCCAACTGGTTCGTGCGCTTCTACTCGCCGCCGGCCGACGCCTTCCAGTCGATCTTCCCGGATGGCTACAACACTCCGGTACGGTGCGTTTGTCGGCTCTCCCGTGTCTGGGATCCGCGCGACGAAGCGCAAGACCCGGATGACGAGAGCACTTGGCTCTGGAGCGACAATGCCGCACTCTGCATTCTCGACTATTTGACCCATCCGGACGGCTACAATCGAAGCCGGGCCGATATCGACATCAACAGCTTCATTGCCTTTGCCGATGTCTGTGATGAGCCCGTGCCACTGGCAGCAGGGGGCACTGAGCAGCGTTATCGTCTCTGGGGTGTCTATAGCCTCACGGATGACCCGCAGGACGTTCTGGCAAAGATGCGAGCCACCTGTGACGCCGAATTCTACCAGACCCCAGGCGGGCAGATCGCCATTCGCGGCGGCAAGTGGGAAGCGCCGACCGTCACCATTCGCAGTGACATGGTGCTGAGCCATTCCATGGAGCAGGGCAACAATCGCTTCGCCGCTTTCAACGAACTCAAGATCATCCATACCTCACCCGACCACGACTATCAGTCGATGGAACTGACGGCATGGGAGAACCTGACGGACCAGGCAGAGCGTGGCGTGCTGTCATCCACGCTCAACCTCGACATGGTGCCGTCTGCCACCCAGGCGCGGCGCCTGGCCAAAATCCACACCGCCAAGGCCAACCCGGAATGGAAGGGCACCATTGTAACCGATTTGGGCGGCCTCGATGCCCTAGGTGAGCGGACCATTCGCAACGTACTGCCAGAGTTGGAAATCGATGATGCGTTCTTCGTAGCCGGTTTCGAGCTTCGTCCTGACCTGACGGCCGTGGAACTTGGCGTGATGTCGATCAGCGAAGCCGCCTATCTCTGGTCCACAGCCGAGGAATCTGCACAGCCGCCCGTTCCTCAGGACACCAGGCCAGACCTGACGTTCCCTGTCCCGGAAAACCTGACCCTGACCAAGGACAGCAATGTCATCACCGCCGAGGTGGATGCGCCGGAGCGCACCGACCTCCAATTGCAGGTGCAATACCGGGCCGGTGCCGGGTCTGTCTGGCAGGAGATGGATGTCGAGCCGGGCGCCCTTACCGGTTTCACCCCGGAACTGCCCAATGGCGACTACCAGGCTCGGGCCCGATGGCGCGGTCCGCTTGAGACGGCGGGGGACTGGACCAGCCCCCTCGCTGAGATAACCCTTCCATGATGTTGCCCGCTCCGAGCGGGCTTTTTGTTGAGGCACACAATGGCCGCTGAAGATGATGTCAACCGCGAACTGCGGGAGTTCAAGCGCTATACTGGCGACGGCTTGCCTGGGGAGCCCAGCAATGCACCCTTGCCGGTTGGCGACCCATCCAGCGGCGTTCATAACCCGAAGAAGTCGGGGCTGCGGGCAATGCTGCTGTCGGTGCTCAATCGGGCGCAGCAAATCCTTGATGATGCAGTGGCGATGATTGTCCCGGACGATGGTGTGTCCACCATCAAGATTCAGGATGGTGCTGTTACCGAGCCGAAGCTTGCTGCTGGCGCCGCCACTCTCGCGAAGATCGGAGATGATGCGAAGGCGGACTTCCGGCTGGTTGATCCGAATGGCCCGCGAGACACTGGTGTGTGGGCGGCTGCTCAGGACTTCCTCGTTGAAGGCACAAGCTGGGCGATGGGCGGGTTCCGCCGCAAGGGGAAATACGTCCTTGACCGTGCGAGGGTATTCCCGAGCGCGGCGTTTCAGAACTACATGAACATGACGGACGACCTGTCACACGGCATGACCTCGCCCACTACCGAAAACTGGTATGGGGCCTTTGCCGTCGCAAACGATGGTGATGCAAACGCCAGCTTTGAACTGTCGCCCTTTCTCCGCGCACGATCCGTTGCAGGTGGCGTGATAACGCTGGGCAAATGTGGCGAGCTGGCTGATGCGCTGGGGACGCTTCCTGCCGCGACCTATAGCTGGGCGGACGACGCGCTTGTCGGAACGGAAGTTCTGGTGATCACCGAGATGTTCTCGGCGCAATCATGGACGATGCGGGTGGCCACCGTCACCGCGAATACAGCGACTACCATCACACTGGACACGATAGGCAATGTGGCTGCCGGGAGTCTGTTGCTCTTGGCTCCGTCTGGCTGGGACTACTATCGGTATTGCACGTCCTTCTATTACGACACGGCCGAAATTCGGAACATGTTCGATGGCGGCGGCGGCCCCGTTCGATGCCGGATGGCCGGCACTAACGTGGTTTATGCCCACGGGAACGATGGCTCAAACTCTACCTACCTTGACGGTCCAGTGGCAACCGCTGCCAAGAAGCTCACGTTCACCGGGTTCGTGTCGCCGCTGGCAACGGGCATCTATATCCAGTCTTCGTTCTTGCTTGGGTCATCCAGCACGGGCCTTCGTGCTCAGCTTTACTATGACATGGATGGTGGCATCCACACCCCTGAACTGCATGACTTTGTGAAAGATGGGGCAGACCAAGTGTCACCAACGGAGAGCTTCTTCCTCACATTTAAGGGGGATCAGTTCTGCTTCCCGTCAACAGGGGGGGCAAGTCAGGCACTAATTGCCCGAGTAAATATTAATGTGTCGGGTTGGTGGGAGCCTTAACACGCTACCAGCCCCTCCGAGGCGAGGATTTCCCCAAGTTCGCCAGATGGCAAATGGACCTTTGCAATTGGCACCGACATTACCTGGCCAACAAATTCAAGCTGGTAGCCGCCGCTGTTGATGAGTTCGGACACTCTCTCGGCGGTCCCTGCTTCGTGGCGGCATCCATAGACGCCAGATAGATAGACCAACGCTGTGCCGTCAAACATTGCATCCGTCCCGCGAAGGCAATTAAAGCCAGAAGATGCTGCGCAGGGCGGTAGCGGTATGGATGCTGGAGTTTCTGCTGAGCTTGGGCCTCCAGTCATTGCCAGGCCGGAGATAGCCATAATCATAAAGCACTGTGAAACTCGCACTGCGGCCTCCTGAATGAATACCCTTGAATATCCCATCGACGGTTGTATGGGAACAGACGGATAGTCGGCGGAGGTTTCAAATGCGGTGGTGGAAATTTGTGATCGCGCCTCTAATGGTTGCCGCCATGGCTGTGGCGGCATGGCCGATCATTGCACCGGCCGGCCCTATGTTCCACGGCACACCGCCAGATCCGGCTCATCCTTCCATTGTCCTCGGCCTGGTCAAGTCTGTGGTAAAGCCCGCGGAGCATCTATCCCTCACCTACCCTGAAGCTGCGGTGCAGACAGCAGACGGTCGGCTTTTTGTTGCCAACACGCTGGGTTTCTCAGTCGAAGCGATTGACGGTGAGGTGGCAACAAGCATTCTCACATCACGCGACAATGGGACTGCTCGCCCCAGCATCTATAATGATCTGCGGCTAGCTCCTGACGGCACACTAGCCGTGCTGGATGCCGGCGCTGCGGAGATACTTTTCATCGATCTTGATACTTACGATATTGTGCGCGCCATCGCAGGTCCGGCGCCAGACGCCGGCGTAGGGGGCAGTGTATTTTACTACATGAGTTCCATCGATTTTGCCGGAGAGAACGTGTTGGTAACAGCGGCGCAGACTCAACCGAACGGCCAAGCGCAGAATGTGCAGATAGGTCGGAGTTCGGTCTTCGAGTGGGACGGCGCGGAATGGGTGGAACTGATATCTGCGAAGGAAGCGATTGATGATGATCGTGAAGGGTTTCGCGATGCTGTCTACGCGAACGATGGATCATTCGTCGCCCACATAGCCAACCAACTAGTTCAAGTGGAGAATCATAAGGTCGTGGGTCGCATCGAGATACCAGGAGGGCATGGTGGTGGGGCGCTGCAGATGGAAAATGGCGATTGGCTGGTTGGGTCCTCTACGCGCTTAATTCGTGTAGCTGATGACTTTTCCACTTACGAGGAGATCGTCCTCAACGCCTCCATCTTCAACCTAGGGCACATTTCTAGAGCGGTCGATGGCGGATTGGTTATTACCGATACCGACCGGCAGGCTGTCTTCGTGCAGGATGGGTCGGACGAGGCCAATGTCACAGTTTATGGCAATGCCACTGCTTCTCACAAGTATGTGTCATTGGCGGTCCGCGACGGGAAACTGCTTCTCTTGGACAACGCAACTCCGCGCATTCTTGAATACGACCCAGCGACGGGAGAGACGCATCTCGTGGCGGGGACGGGTCGGCAGGGCTATGACGCACCAAAGTCCGCAAAGGAGTTCAATTTCTATGTGCCGAGCGCTATGGCGGTGTCGGAAGCCGGAGACGTCGTCGTCACAGAGTCTAACTATCGTGTCGCTCGTGTCAGTAACGGGCATGTATCGATTGTCGCTGGGGACATTCACGCGGGGCGCCCGGTGGACGGGGCTCAGGCGTCCACTTCCCTGTTTGGTGGCCTTCGTGGTGTTGACTATGACAAACTGGGGCGACTTCTGCTCGTGGATCAAGGAAACCACACCGTTTGGGCAATAGATCAGGATGATGAGCTGCACCTGATAATGGGCACTGGAGAGAAAGGTGAGTGGACGGAGGATCGCTCCGCAAATACTTCGGCTCTAAACTGGCCAAGTGGGGTGCTTGCTCGAGAAGATGGATCCATCTTGATCGCGGACTCCTACAATAACACGGTTGCTCATGTGGGGTCTGACGGCGTTGTCAATTGCTTTGCCGGAAGAATGAAGGGAACCGTGTATCAAGGGTTTGGGGGCTACTCCGGTGATGGGAGCGCGGCCTGTGAGGCGGAACTTAACACGCCTCGGCAGTTAACCCAGGACGCATCCGGTAATGTGTATATTGTCGATGAGTTCAATAATGCTATCCGCAAGGTCACGCCCGAGGGCATTATTTCGACCTTTGCGGGTGGGCGCTTTGGCTATTCTGAAGACGGATCAGCAATGAACCTCCCGCAAGACGCTGCCGTTCTTGGCGATCACCTCTACGTCGCAGACACTGGCAACAGCATAGTCTGGGCATTCCCACTGGAGTAGCGTCGTCCCACGCAACGGGTCAATGCTGTGGCAGAATGCTACGGACTGCGTAATAGAGACGGTCACCAACAGTGGGCGGCAGCTCAAGATACTCCCGGCCCAGTCGGGTCAGCTGGTAAAATTGAAACGTTCCAGCCGCCCCGTCATCGCTGCGCCGAAGATACCCGGCCTCGTGCGCCGTTTCAGCCATCGGCCCGAGAGGGCATTCAACGCTCTCTGGCCATGAATACACGCCCTCAGCGTGGACAGCTTCAAGAACCTGCCGGATCGACTTCACTTTCCGCTCCTATGCGGTTGAGCCGGTATTCGTAGTCCGCATACAGAGCTCTCGCAAGGGCGGTCCATCTGGGCCGCCTCTTTCTTTTCCAACACATCGATAGGACGTGAACCATGAACTTCGTGGGGACTGGACGCCGCCTGGCACAGGGCGACGTCGGCGATGCTGCGCGCGTACTCGGCATTGAAACGGCCGTGCTGCTGGCCTTCCTTGAGGTCGAGGCAGCGGGCAGGGGCTTCGACAGCAAGAACCGGCCCAAGATGCTGTTCGAGCCACATGTGTTCTGGCGCAACCTCACCGGTGCGCTGCGTGACCAGGCGGCGCGCGTAGGCCTGGCCTATGCCAAGTGGAAGCGCAACTATCCCGCCGACAGCTATCCCCGGCTGGAGAAGGCCATCGGGATTGCTCGTGAGCCGGGCTTTCGCTCTGCCTCTTACGGCCTGCCCCAGATCCTCGGCGAGAACCACATGGCCGCCGGCTTCGCATCGGCCGAGGCCATGTTCTCTACTATGAAGCAGGGGGAGCGCGAACAGCTCCTGGCCATGGTGACGCTGCTGAAGTCGTGGGGCCTGGCTGCAAAACTCAGGGGCAAGGACTTCACCGATCCGGAAAGCTGGCGCCCGGCGGCGAAGGCCTACAATGGGTCGAGCTATGCCACCCACGGCTATCACACCAAACTGGCGGCCGCCTTCGTGAAGCACGCCAAGGGCATCGATGCGGACACCGGCAAGGCTCTGCCGCGCAAGTCCGTCGTGCCTGTCGGCGCCGTCATTCTCGAAGCCGGCATGAAGGGCGAGGCGGTCCGGGTGCTCCAGGCCGATCTGCAGGCTCTTGGCTTCGTCTTCAAGAGTGGCATCGATGGGCGGTTCGGCGCCGAGACCGAAGCCAATGTCCGACTGTTTCAGGCTGGCCACGGCCTGACCATCGACGGCAAGGCGGGACCCAAGACAATGCGGGCCATTGCCGAAGTTCTGGCGGCCAAGGGCGGCAATGAAGCGCCTGAGGCTCCCAAGGCAGCGGAACGGCGCGTGCATCCGCTCCTGGCCCTTCTGCTGGCCATCATCAACGCAATCTTCAAACGATAGGAGGTCCATCATGGGACCGTATATTCGCATTGCACTCCGGTATCTGGCCGGGGTGCTGGTTGGTGCTGGGGTGTTCACGCCGGAGCTGGCCGACCAGTTGGCCACTGACCCCGACGTCATCCAGATCATCACCGAGGCGGTCAACTGGGGCATGGTGGTCGGTGGCGCGGCAATCGCCGGCATCACCGAACGGGTCTATGCCTGGGCCAAGGCTAAAGGGTGGGCCACATAATGTGGGCCGCGATCATCAACTTCTTGACAGGCAATGTGGTGCAGCGAGCTTTCGACGTGATCGACAAGAAGATCGACGCCGAAAGCGACCGGGAACGCCTCAAGGCAGATGTGGTGAAGACCTGGCTGCAGAATCGGGTCGCCATGCCGTGGTATGTCGACTTCTGCTTTATCGGCCCGCTGGCGCTCTGGTGGGGCGCGATATGTGTCTACAACATCCTTTGGCATCAGGGCGGTCCATTCCCGCAGGAATGGGACATTGCGGCCTTGCCGGCGCCCCTCGATGAGTGGGCGGGCTGGATCATACTCTCGCGCTTCGGCGTCGGCGTCGTGCAGAGCTTCGTGCGGCGCTGATCATCACAGGCGGCCCGCGTCTCCGCCCCTCTCCACCTCCACATCATCAGGGCAGACTATGACGGAAACGAACTCCGAACGGGCCATCGGAAGGCTCGAAGGCAAACTCGATGCGCTCATCAAGACCGTCGAGCAGCAGGGCCAGCAATCAACCGAAGGCCGGGCGAAAATCTATGAGCGGCTGGAGAAGGTTGACAGAGACACACAGCAATTGACCGGCCGGATGGAGGCTGTCGAGGGCACCGTCACTCGGATGGGCCCGGTCTTCACGCGCGTCGGAAGTCTGCTGGAGCGATCCAAAGGCGCGTTGTGGGTGCTGGCCATATTTTGGCTCTTCATGGGCGGCCTGATCCTGGAGGCGATCAAATGGGTGGGGCAGGTGGCCGCCAAGGCATTTATGGGTGGACCGTGATTTGACCCCCGGCCGGGTTTCGATATTCCATCCGGCCATGATCAGCTACGACACCATCGGCAGTCTCATAGAGGGCGGGTTTTCAGTCTCCGCCCATTGCCATGGCTATGGGTGCCACCATCACTCGCGTCTCGACCTCCCGTCATTGGCTGAGCGTCTCGGCTCCGACTTTGTAACGGTTGGCAACCCAAACCCGCTGGTGAGGCTTCTCCGGTGCCAAGCGTGTGGGGGCAAAGACCTGGGCATCATCCTGCAGCCGGTCACTGGTTATACCGACGGTCCGCCCACTGCAGTGCTGACGATGGCCAAGCCTTCTGATGATCGTCCGCATGTGAAGGGCAGGAGGGCCCGGAGAAAAGTCAGGCTATAGCGAGTCTTTGTGCCCCCAACTAAGCGGCGAGAACGAATGTGGGGGTGCGATTGTTGCGCGCTCCCGCAACCAAAGAACCCCAGTAACTCATCCGAGTTGCTGGGGTTTTCCTTTTGTGGTTTTGCGGTGTGTGCGGTTTCGGCCCGGGTGCCGGAAAATGGCCGGCTGTTGGCGACCTGGAGCCAGGGTCCCGCTGAAAAGCTGTCATTGCTAGTAGTTGGGTTGCGTAATACACTTCTGGCGTGGTGTCTGGCTAAGCTTGCTCTCAGCAGCAGACATCCACCTCTGCTGGGAGAAATCTGGCCTGCGTAGTGCATTCTCTACACCCAACGACAACACGTCATCCCAAGGGAGGGAATTAGAGATGGTTACCAAGAGCATTGCCGGTATTGTGTTGGCTGGAGCACTTTTATCATCCAGTGCCTACGCAGACGGTCACGGCGGATTGCCGGATCAAAGCGTCTTGCCCTCAGATGTCGTGAAGATCAGCGATGTCGTTCCCACGATGGGAGAGCATTGGGCCAACCCTGCAAATCTGCCGCTCGGGCCAATTTACTGCGTGCACGAGGGCAAGGTTGTGTGCATCGAGTACATGATGTCGCAAGAGGACTTCATGAACGGGACATCATGGACGGAGCTCTCCGGCCTGACTGACCTCCCCTCGATAAATCATGTTGATCTGACGTTCGAAGCCGAAGGGCACGAGGGGTACGAAATTCCCCACTACGACCTGCACATCTACTTCATCTCTCCGGAAGAGAAAAAGCAGATCAAATAGGGTCCAGGGCGTTCTGCGCGCCAAGGCCTCGGATGCCAAAAGCGGAACCGTCCATAGCTGACGGTTTCCGAAGCAGCCACTATGCCGCTACTGAGACTGCAGGGCCAGGGTTGCCGCACGCGCACCCAGAAAACCCCAGCAATTCAACGAGTTGCTTGGGGCGCGCCTGTCGCTGCTCGATGCGCTGATCGGGGCGGGCGGGTAGATGGTCGGCGCGGTGAAAGCAGGCTGTGTGCCGTGCAAATGCTTGAGGCGTAAAGCTCGGCTATCGCGGCACGCTGTTCGGCGACGAGGAAAAAGCGGGGCCAAGATGTGTGCCTGCACGTGGCGGCCGGGCGAGGGACACGATATGTGGTCCGAACCAGGCGTCAGCACGCCACGACATTGACGGCGAGGCCGCCCAGGCTGGTTTCCTTGTATTTCTCGCTCATGTCCTGACCGGTCTGACGCATGGTTTCAACGCAGGCGTCGAGCGGCACGGCGTGGGTGCCATCGCCCTTCAGGGCCAGCGAGGCGGCCGTTACCGCCTTGACGGCGCCGAAGGCATTGCGCTCGATGCAGGGGATCTGCACGAGGCCGCCCACCGGGTCGCAGGTCATGCCCAGATGGTGTTCAAGAGCGATTTCGGCGGCGTTTTCCACCTGCTCGGGCGTGCCGCCCATGATGGCGCAGAGGCCCGCGGCGGCCATGGCGGACGCGGAACCGACTTCACCCTGACAGCCAACCTCGGCGCCTGAGATCGAGGCGCGGTGCTTGATGATGCCGCCAATGGCGGCGGCGGTGAGCAGGAAATCGCGAATGGCGGCGTCGCCGGTGCCGGCGTTGAACTGGGTGGCATAGCGCAGCACGGCCGGGATCACGCCGGCAGCGCCATTGGTGGGCGCGGTGACGACCCGGCCTCCGGCGGCGTTTTCCTCATTGACCGCCATGGCAAAAACGCTGAGCCAGTCATTGGCCATGAGCGGATCGACTTCGTTGCGCTGCCATTTGTCCTTGAGCTGGTCGTGAATGGCAGCGGCGCGGCGCTTGACCCGGAGGCCACCGGGCAGTTCGCCGCGCTGGTCGAGACCGCGATCAATGCAGCCGGACATGACCGACCAGACCTGATCGAGCTGCCGGTCGAGCGTGGTGCGGGAGAGCCGGGCCTCCTCATTGGCGCGTTTCATGGCGGCGATGGACAGGCCCGAGCGCTTGGCCATGTCCAGCATTTCGGACGCATCGGCAAAGGGCCAGGGCACGTCCGCCTCGGCGGGCGAGGCGCTGCGCACGGCTTCGAGCTCTTCAGCGGTGACCACGAAACCGCCACCGATGGAATAATAGACGCGGCGCAAGAGGCGCTGGCCATCGCTGTCAAAGGCGCTGAACTGCAGGCCATTGGGATGGCCCGGCAATGGCGTCTGCTTGTCGAGCACCAGATCGACGGCGGGGCGGAAGCGATAGGCGGGGTGACCCGGCGGGGTGACGCGGCCGGTTTCGCGGATTTCGGCGATGATGGAGTTCATGGCGTCGGGGTCGACCGTCTTGGGGTCTTCGCCGGCCAGGCCCAGGATGACGGCGCGGTCGCTGCCGTGGCCGATACCGGTAAAGGCCAGCGAGCCGTGCAGACTCGCGGTTATGGCGGCAGGGCGGGCGCGCGCGGCGCGCGGCCAGTTGCCCGCGGCAAGATCGTCAAGGAAGCGGCGCGCGGCGGTCATCGGCCCCATGGTGTGGGAACTGGAGGGGCCGATACCGATTTTGAAGACGTCGAAAACTGACAAAAACATGGCCCATCATAGCCCGATCAAGGCGGCGCGCAATTGGGCTGAACCCGCGATTGTTTCGGATTGATCAACAGTGCGTGGTCCGGCCGGCGCATTGCCCTTGAAGCTGAAAGCCTCAATATCGGGAACGAAAAGGAGTCCTGCCATGTCCAGCTATCAGTTTCGCGCCGATCCCGCCGCAGATGAAACGGCACCGGTGATCTTCCTGTTTCATGGGACGGGTGGCGACGAGAACCAGTTTTTCGAACTGGCGGGGCAATTGCTGCCCGGCGTCAGGCGTGTCGCGCCTCGCGGCGATGTCAGCGAGCAGGGGGCGCTGCGCTATTTCCGGCGCACTGGAGAGGGCGTCTATGACATGGAGGATCTGGCCCGGCGTACCGCGGCGATGGCCCAGTTCGTGCGGGAACAGGCGGGGGCGTCGTCGCAGGTCATTGGCCTCGGGTATTCCAACGGCGCCAATATTTTGGCCTCGGTGCAGTTTTCCGCGCCGGAGCTGTTCGACAAGGCGGTCTTGATGCATCCGTTGATCCCGTTTGCGCCGCCGCCAGCGAATTTCGCGGGTCGAGAGGTATTAATTACGGCGGGGCGGCGCGACCCGATTGCCCCGGCGGGGGCGACGCAGCAATTGGCGGACTACTTCGAAGCCAATGGCGCTGAAACCAAGCTGGCCTGGCACGAGGGCGGGCATGAACTGCGGCAGGATGAGCTGACGGCAATCCAGGCTTTCCTCTGAATTCGTCGCCGGCTTGCCAAAACGTTAACAGCTTCTTGAGGCGTTTGCGGGCAGTTTGACGCCAGTGGGTGTCATTAGCCGGACGAGGATGACCATCTCCAGTTTCGGACGTCGCATAGCCGATACGCTCTCTTTGAGGGTGCTGATTTTCCTGGCTCTGGGCTTTGGCGCAGTGGCCGTGCCGGCCTATTTTGCCTTCAACTGGGTGATCAATTCGACGGTCATCCAGCTCGGGACGCTGTTTGCCGAAAAGCAGGTGCTTTATGACCGCCATCGGGGCCTGGGGGCGCTGGTGCGTGAAGTGTCGCTGGCCGAAACGCTGGCGGGCAGCCAGGCCATTCGGGACTGGGCGCGGGATGAGGACAATCCTGTGCTGGCGCGGCGCGGTCTCGCCGAACTGGAGCACTTCCGCCAGAATTTTGCCGACCACTCCTATTTCTTCACCATCGATGCCTCGGGTCACTATTATTTCAATGACGCGGCCAATGCCTATGCCGGGGATCAGCTGCGCTACACAGTCGACCGCGAAAACCCGCGCGATGCCTGGTATTTCACCGCCAAGGCACTAGGGGAGGGCTGTCACCTCAACGTCGATAATGACGCCAATCTGCGTGTCACCAAGGTCTGGATGAACTGTGTCATCCGCGAGGGTCAACAGGTGCTCGGCGTGCTGGGCACCGGAATCGACCTGACCAATTTCATTCAGGAGGTGGTCAATATACCCCAGCGCGGGGTGATCTCGATGTTTGTCGACCGGCGGGGCCAGGTGCAGGCCCATCGCGACGAAAATCTGGTAAGCCTGGCCAGCCTTTCCTCGGACATGAGCGACAAGCGCAGCGTCTATACCCTCGTCGACGGGCCGGAAGACAAGGCAGTGTTGCAGCGCCTGTTTGAAAGCGTCACCGGCGGGGCGGCGCTGGCGCAGTCCGCCTTCGTCACCATTGATGGCAAGCAGACGCTGGTGGGTGTGGGGTATCTTGACAAGCTCGGCTGGTACAATGTGACGCTGATGGATCTCGATGCCATCATCGACCGGCGCCTGTTCCTGCCAGTCGGGTTGTTGCTGGTAGCCGTCATGGCGCTGGTGACGGGGCTGGCCATGTTCGTATTCAAGCGGGCGGTGCTGGACCGCGTTCAGGCGCTCGAGGGCATGGTGCGCAGTGCGCGCGAGGGCGATTACGGCCCGGCTCTTTCGATGGGGACCGGGCGGCAGGACGAGATCGGGCGGCTGGCCGTCAGCTTTACCGAAATGGCCGCGGCGGTGGATGATAATAGGCGCCTGCTCGAAGCGCGGGTGCGGGAGCGAACCCTGGAGCTCGAACAATTGGCGTTCCGGGACGGGCAAACCGGTATTCTCAACCGGCGCGGCTTTGTCGCGGCGCATGCCGAGGCCAGTTCGCAGGGACCCTATGGCTTGCTGCTGGTCGATATCGATCGGTTCAAATCGATCAATGACACTTATGGTCACGCCGCCGGGGACGTGGTCGTGCTCGAGGTCGCTCGCCGCATCTCGGCGGCGCTGGGTCCGAAGGACAGCTGCGCGCGCTGGGGTGGTGACGAGTTCATTGTGCTGGTGCCCGAATGCGCGCCGGAGCGGCTGCGGGCGACGGCCCATGGGGTGACTCTGGCGATCGACGAGAACCCGGTAGTGCTCGAGGATGGCCGCAATATTGCCGTTTCGGTGAGCGCCGGGGCGTGTCTGGCCGAGCCAAGCGATACGCTGGATGTGGCGATCGATATGGCCGACACTGCGCTCTATATGGCCAAGACCCGAGGGCGCAACATGGTGGTGGTGTTCGACGCCGAGCTGATGCAGCCGCCGCGCAGTGCGCGCGGTTAGTTGCCGACGGGGTGACGGGCGGCAAAACTGGCGATATCGTCAGCCCGCCTCATGCCAGGGAGCAGAAATGGTTCGCCTCGTCCTTCCCCTTCTCGCCGTGCTTGGAAGCTTCAGCCTGCCGCCGGTTGCGGCGTTGGCGGCCAGCTTTGACTGTGCCAAGGCGGCAACGCCATTTGAACATGCCATTTGTGACAATGCCGATCTCTCGGCGGCCGATGAGCGGCTGGCCAAGACCTATGCCACAGCCATTGGCGGATTGTCGGAAGTTGCGGTCGAAGAGCTGCGCACAGACCAGCGCGAGTGGCTCGACTATGCGCAGCGGGCCTGTACCCGCGATGCGGAACCCATGACCCGCGGCAGCTATGACGAGCGCGGAATCTATTGCCTCAACGATCTGTTCAACAGCCGTAGCCGGGTGCTCGAGACCAGCCGGATGATCGAAGGAATCAGGGTCTATCCCAGCGCTCGCTATGCCGCGCTGCCGGACCCCTATGAGGCTGACAATCCCGATTCAAACTGGCCGGTGGCGCAGCATGAGCTGGCGCTGGTGCAGATCGATGGCGACGATGGCTTCGCCAAAAATTTCAATGCCCTGGTTCGAGCCGAGGGCGAGGTGATCGCCGGAGGATTTGGAGAGCAGGGCGGCCCCGAAACGATGGCCGAAGATTCTTCAAGCGATTCAACCAATTCCATCACCATTGACGAAATTTCCGGCAACCGCCTGTCCCTGGCGGTCAATACCTATTGGTATGGGCATGGTGCGGCGCATGGCAATTATACCATCAGCTATCAGCACTTCCTCAAGGACGAGGGGCGCTGGCTGGAGGCCGGGGACATTTTTGCCGGCAAGGGCTGGCAGAAGAAACTGCTCAACCTCGTCACCGAAGCAGCTGAGGCCGAGCATGGCGATGCGCTCTGGCCCGATAGCCTGGGCGACCTGACCGATGTGGTGACAGACCCGACGCGCTGGGATCTGTCCGATCCCTATGGGCTGGTGGTGCAGTTCCAGCCCTATGAAATCTCGGCCTATGCCTATGGGGCTCCAACCGCCCGGGTGAGTTGGGAGGCGCTGGCACCCATTCTGGCGGAGACGGCGGACAAATATCGCTACGGCTACTAAACCAGCAAATCCCGCCATTCGGGGTGGCGGCGGAACTGCACGACGACATAGGGGCACACCGGGGTGATCTTGAAGCCCTGTTCCCTGGCATCAGCGATTGAGGCCTTGACCAGCTTGAGGGCGATACCCCGCCCCTCAAATTCGGGGGGCACGCCGGTATGATCGATGATCATGGGTCCATGGCCGGTCTTGCTATAGGTCATTTCCGCTTCGGCGCCGGGGGCGAGGCGGATGAAATAGCGACCGCGCGTCGGGCCCTGCTCGTGATGAATGGTGTGGTCGCCATCACTCATGGTGTCGTCTGTCCTATTGGGGTTCAGCTGCGAATGGGGGGCGGGCCCAGTTCGGGAAAGAGGGCGCGTTCGGCCAGGAAAGGATGAATATCGAGTGCCTCGGTGATCGCTTCAAGGGCCAGCTCGCGCTTTCCCTGGGCTTGATAGATCAGGGCACGGCCGGAAAGCGCGCCAAAATGGCGCGGTTCGCGCGTGAGAGTTTCTACGATGTCAGCCAAGGATTTTTCATAGGCGCCGTTGAGGAAATGCGCCGTGGCCCGCATGTTCCAGCCCTCGGCATAGTCGGGATAATCGGCAATCAGCCTATCAATCAGGGGTAACTGGCTGGCCGGGCCGGCAAAGCCGCCCGTCGTCATGATTTCGGCCACGCGTGCTGCAAGCACGGGATCATCGGGCTGGATCCAGATCTGCCAGATATCGTTGGCTATGGTGCGGGCGGCTTGTGCGTCGGTTGAGGCGGAGAGCTGGGAGAAGAGCCTATCCAACTGGGCGGACTGTGCCTGGCTTTGGCCATAGGGCTGGGCCAGGCCGGGGGTGATAGGCGCCGGGGCCAGCAGCAGTGCAGCAAAAACCAGTCGGTGAATGCTCATGGCAAGCACAAGTCTGACCGGTTCGAAGGGCCAGGGCAAGCCGCATCACGGGTGGTTGACAGGACGCCATGGCGCAGGCTCGTCTGCGGGTCTGATCCGCAGAAGGTTACGCTGCCCATGAGTGAACTGCTTTATCACATGATTTCCGCCGGTCCCCGCCCCGTCGCGCCATTTAGCCACGCGGTCGAGACCGATGGCTTTGTCTTTGTCACCGGGCAGATGCCAACCGACCCGGCGGCGCCTGATGCGCCGCTACCCGAGGGTATCGAGGCGCAGACGGCGCGGGTGATGGACAATCTGAAGATCGTGCTCGACGGGATCGGGCTGGGGCTTGAGCATGTGACCATGGCCCGGATTTACCTCACCCAGTTTGAACGGGACTATGCAGCGCTTAACGCGCTGTGGCCGACATTCTTTGAACCAGGAAAACTGCCCGCGCGGACGACCATCGGAGTCACCGCGCTGGCCGTGGGGGCGCTGGTGGAGATCGATCTGATCGCCAAGCGGCCCTAGTCGCCCTTTCGGCTCAGCTCGATCATCCGTTCGACGGCCAGCCGGGCCGGGGCGATGATCTCTACGGGGATGGTTACTTCCTCAGTGCCGGTGTGCAGCGACCAGAGCACGTTTTCGAGATTGATGCGCTTCATGTGCGGGCAGATATTGCAGCCGCGCAGGAAGTCGACGCCGGTGGTTTCGCTGGCCACATTGTCGGACATGGAGCATTCGGTGACCATGACCACGCGAGGCGGCTTGGTGGTCTTGACCCAGTCGATCATGGCGGCGGTAGAGCCGGCAAAATCCACCGCGTCGATCACCTCGGGCGGGCATTCGGGATGGGCGATGATCTTGGCCGTGGGATAGGCGTGGCGAAGCTCGGAAATGTCTTCGGCGGTGAAGGTCTCGTGCACCTCGCAGGCGCCGGCCCAGGTGATGATCTTCTTTTTCGTCTTCTTGGCGGTGTTGGCGGCCAGATATTGATCCGGGATCATGATGACGGTGTCGCCCTCGACGCGATTGACGATGTCGAGGGCGTTGGAAGAGGTGCAGCACACATCGGTGACGGCTTTGACGGCGGCCGAGGTGTTGACATAGGTGACGACCGGGGCGCCGGGATATTGTTCGCGCATGGCCACGACATCCTCGGCAGTGATGCTTTCCGAGAGCGAGCAGCCGGCGCGGCTATCGGGGATCAGCACGGTCTTTTCCGGATTGAGCAGTTTTGAGGTCTCGGCCATGAAATGCACGCCGCATTGCACGATGACCGACTGGGTAACCTTGGTGGCCTCGACGGCCAGTTGCAGGCTGTCGCCCACCACATCGGCCACGCCGTGATAGATTTGCGGCGTCTGGTAATTATGGGCGAGGATAACCGCGTCTTTTTCCTTTTTGAGCCGGTTGATCTGGAAGATCAGCGGGGCATAGAAGGGCCATTCGATCTCAGGGATCTTGTCCTTGACCCGATCGAAGATCTTGTCGGTGGCGCGCTCGACTGCCTTGGAAAATTTGAGGTCGAAGCTGTCGGCCAGAATGGCACGGGCCTCGGTGAGCGGGGTCACCGCATTGATCGTCTGCACCATTTCGGGCCTCCATGCTGCCGCATCGGCAAGGCCGCCGGCTGATCGCGCGCCTCACCGCGCCGAGGCGGAACCTAGGTATTTTTGACTTTCATTGCAATGAACGCTCTTGCAGGATTTTCATCAGCCGCCTAACCCTCGTTCCAGCTTCTTCCACCAAGAGATCAAAGCCATGCCGCAGGACGCCAACGCCATTCGCTCCATTCTTTCGCTTGCGCCGGTGGTGCCGGTCATCATTCTGGACGATGTGAGCCAGGCCAGACCTTTGGCCGAAGCACTGGTGGCGGGCGGATTGCCAGTGCTGGAAGTGACGCTGCGCACCCCCAATGCCCTCAAGGTCATGGAAGAAATGGCCAAGGTGAGCGGCGCCATTGTCGGTTCGGGCACGGTGCGCAATGGCGCGCATATGAAGAGTTCGGTGGATGCAGGATGCCGTTTCATGGTGTCGCCCGGTGCCTCGCCACGCCTGCTCGATGCGGCCGAGGATGTGGCCATTCCCTTGCTGCCCGGTATTGGCACGCCGACCGAGGCGATGGCGGCGGCCGAGCGCGGCTACAGCTTCCTCAAATTCTTCCCAGCCGAAGCGCTGGGCGGTGCACCGGTGCTCAAGGCGTTCGCCTCGCCGCTGCCCGACATTACTTTCTGCCCGACCGGCGGCATCGACCCGGTCAAGGCCAAGACCTATCTGGCGCTGCCAAACGTCATCTGCGTGGGCGGCAGCTGGATCATGCCGGCTGACGCGCTGGCGAGTGGGGATTTTTCTCGGATCGAGGCGCTGGCCAGGGAAGCGAGCGCGCTCAAGGGGTAGGTTATTTGGTCCCGGATACCCCCACCCCGCCTCCCCCTGACAGGGGGAGGGGCTGGGTCGGTGGTGCCGGTGGGATCACGCTCCTCGCCGTGATGTGGCTTATGAGTGCGGTGCCCGTTTTTTCTGAGACCGCCCATGTTGCGGTGGCTGCCAACTTCACCGCGGTAGCAGAAGAACTGGCGCCGCTGTTCGAGGCCGATACCGGTCACAAGGTGGTTTTCAGCTTTGGCGCGACCGGGCAGCTTTTTGCGCAGATCAGCCAAGCGGCGCCGTTCGATGTGTTGCTGGCGGCCGACACGGCGCGTCCGGCAAGGGCGGTTGCGGACGGTTTGGCGGTCGCGGAGAGTTTAACTGTTTATGCCGAGGGACGGCTGGCGCTGTATGCGCCCGGTCTTGGTGCGGAAGCGACGCTTTTCTCGGGGGAGTTTACCAGAATCGCCATAGCGGACCCTGACGCGGCACCCTATGGGCGAGCGGCGGTTGAAACGCTGGCCGCACTGGGGCTTTATGATGCCATAGCATCGCGACTGGTGACCGGCGCGAACATCGCGCAGACGCTGCAATTTGTCGAAAGCGGCAATGCCGAACTGGGGTTCGTCGCGGCCAGCCAGGTGCTGGACAAAGACGGATTCTGGCTGGTGCCCGAGATCTATCACAGCCCCATTGCGCAGGGGGCCGTGCTGCTCAATGAGGGGGCTGACAATCCGGCAGCGTTGGCCTTTCTGGAATTCTTGCAGAGCAAGGAAGCCGTGGCAGTGATCGAAGCGGCGGGCTATTCTGTTCCCTGATGGATCTCAGCCCACTGCTTTCGCCCGTTCTGCTGACCCTGGCGCTGGCGCTTTGCGTCACCCTGATCCTGATTGTCATTGCCACGCCGGTCGCCCGGTGGCTGGCGCAGGGAGAGGGACAGGGACGCAATGCGGTGGGGGCGCTGGTGACGCTGCCGCTGGTGCTGCCGCCGACGGTGCTGGGCTTTTACCTGCTGCTGGCGCTGGGGCCGAATGGGCCCGGGGGATGGATTGCAGGATTGTGGGGGGCGAGGACGCTGGCCTTCTCATTTCCTGGCCTGGTTGTTGGCGGGGTGATCGCCTCGCTGCCCTTCATGGTGCAGCCGCTGCGCAATGCCTTTGCAGCGATCGAGACCGAAGTGCTTGAAGTGGCCGACACGCTCGGGGCGTCGCGAACGCTGCGCTTCTGGCGCATCGAGTTGCCGCTGGCCCGGCCCGGCTACCTGGTGGGGGCGGTCATGAGCTTTGCCCATACCATGGGCGAGTTCGGTGTCGTGCTGATGATTGGCGGCAATATTCCGGGACAGACCAAGGTGCTGTCCATTGCCATCTACGACTTCGTCGAGCGGCTCGAATGGGAGCGCGCGCATGTGTTGGCAGGCGCCATGGTGGTCTTCGGGTTCTGCGTGGTGTTTGCGACGCTGGTCGTGGGGCGCGGGCGGCGATCCTAAGTCAGATTGACTACTAACATGTTAGTTGATAGGCAGGCCCCACGCACACCGGAGAGCCCAGAATGACCGCTATCGACAAGGTCCTGACTGTTGAGGAAATGAAGCGGCTGGCGCATCGGCGTGTGCCAAAGATGTTCTTCGAATATGCCGATAGCGGGTCATACACCGAAGGCACCTATCGCGAGAACGAGAGCGATTTTGGCAAGATCAAGCTTAACCAGAAGGTGGCGGTGAACCTTGAGGGGCGCAATCTCAAGGTGAAGATGCTGGGCCAGGAAATCGCCATGCCGATCGCCATTGCCCCGGCTGCGACCGGCGGCATGCAGACAGCCGACGGCGAGATCAAGGCGGCCAGGGCAGCGGAAAGGTTCGGAGTTCCCTTCTCACTTTCGACCATGAGCGTCTGCTCGATCGAGGACATTGCCGAAAACACTTCGGCGCCGTTCTGGTTTCAGCTCTATGTGATGCGCGACCGCGACTTCATCAATCGGCTGATCGACCGCGCCAAGGCCGCCAAGTGCTCGGCGCTGGTGCTGACCATGGATCTGCAGATCCTCGGGCAGCGGCACAAGGACATCAAGAACGGGCTGGCGACGCCGCCCAAATTCACGCCCTATTCAATCTGGCAGATGATGCAGCATCCGCTCTGGTGCCTGCGCATGCTGGGGACCAAGCGGCATACGTTCCGCAATATCGTGGGTCATGTCGGGGGCGACCATGACCTCGCCTCGCTCTCGGCCTGGACAGCTTCGCAGTTCGACCCGACGCTCAACTGGGGTGACGTCAAATGGATCAAGGAGCGCTTCGGCGGTCCGGTGATCGTCAAGGGCGTGCTTGACGCCGATGATGCACAGGCGGCGGTGGACAATGGCGCCGATGCCATCGTGGTCTCCAATCATGGCGGGCGGCAGCTCGATGGGGCACCATCGACCATTCGCGTGCTGCCCGAAATTGTCGATCGGGTCGGCAACAAGACCGAGGTCTATCTCGATAGCGGTATTCGCAGCGGGCAGGACGTGCTCAAGGCGCTGGCCTATGGGGCGAAATCCACCTTTATCGGCCGGCCCATGCTCTATGGTTTGGGTGCCGGGGGCGAAGCGGGCGTGACGCGGGTGCTCGAAATAATGCGCAAGGAACTCGACACGACCATGGCGCTCTGCGGCGAACGCGACATTCTCAATATGGGCCTGCACAACATCTATTCCAACGACCTGCCGCCCCGGAATGCACCAAAGCCCCGCGGCTAAATGGGGCGATAGCCGGCGCCCGGCGGCGAAGACGGTGTCAATTGCGCGAAGACGCTGTCGGCGAGGTCTTGCAGGGTCTCGGCGGATTGCGGGCCGACAATGGTGCAGGTGATGGTAGCATTGGCCCAGTACAGCGCGTTGTCGCTGCCAAGGCGTACCAGTTCAATATTGGGACCATCGATGCCGCTCCTGGGCGTGATATAGAGCGTAACCCGCTCGCCGGCACTATCCTCATACATTAGCTGGGCCGCGCGGCCGCCGGGAATGGCGGGTGCGGGCAGCAGGCGTCCGCCCAGGAAATTGAAGCCGGCGGTTGCAAGATCGGGCATAGCCAGCCCGGTGCCGAGCCGATTGGACAGCCAGTTCGAGAGATGGTCGGTTTCGTCGCTGCCCACTTCCACGGCGTGCCGGTTTTCCGACACGAAGACGGTGTGGGCGCTGACAGCATCGGCAATCAGACGATTGTAGAGAGCGGGATTGTCCGCGACCGGCCTCAGCAACCAGCCGGCGGCCATGCCGATGCCCAGAACGCCCACAATCATGGCGGCCCGCCCCGCACTTTGCCAACGCCGCCGGGATTGGCTCAGGGCGAGGCGGTGGGCATTGAGGCGAGGCGGGACCGGCTCGGTCGCGACCTGTCCAAACAGGGCATCGATGGCTTCGTTCTGTCGCTGCAATTGCGCCAGTTCGATGGCGGCATCGGGGTTGTCGGCCAGCCAGGCCTCGACGGCGGCGCGGGCGTCACCATCGAGCTGTCCGTCGAGATAGGCCATCAACTTATCGCGGGTGACGTCCATTATTTGACCGACCTTAGATGCGGTTCCTGGGTCTCGCCGGTCGATTGACGCAGACTGGCGCGAGCGCGGCCCAGCCGGCTCATCAGCGTGCCCAGGGGAATATCGAGAATGCTTGCGGCCTCGGCATAGGCCATGCCTTCGAGGGTAACCAGTAGCAGCGTTTCCTTCTGTTCAAGCGGCAGGTCATCGATGGCGCGGGAGAGTTCGGCCAGTGCCAGATGACTGTGTTGCGGCGCCGGCGTGCCCAGATCGGGCAGGCTGTCGGCGTCCAGATGCTTGCCACGGCGTTGCTCGGTGCGGCGCGCATTGCGATGCAGATTGACGAGGATGGTGAAAAGCCAGGGCCGCATGGGACCGCTGGGGCGAAACAGGCCCCGGCGGGAAATGGCGCGCTCCAGGCAGTCCTGCACCAGATCATCGGCATGGTCGATATTGCGAGTGAGCGCGCGGGCATAGCGGCGCAGGGCCGGTACGCAGGCTTCGAGCTCATCGAGAAAATCGACCACGCCAAAGTTATCCCGAGCGGAACCGCTCTATCTATTCAATGGCAAGATGCCAGACGCCGCCAACGCCGTCACCCGTGGTGTCGCCTGGGTTCATGTCCTCGACCCAATAGTAAAGCGGCATGTCCTTATAGGCCCACATTCTGGTGCCATCGGTGCGCTCGACGATGGAGAAATCGCCTTCGGCCGTGGCAGCGTCATCAGCAAAGAGCGGCGGCCATTTTTCCGCGCAGGTGTCATAGCAATTGGAGACGCCCGGCTCGTCCTTGTCGAAAATATAGAGCGTCATGCCATCGGCATCGGTCAGGACCATCTGGCCGCCGATGTCGGTCGAGATGACCGCGCCGCCCAGATATTCGGCGGCCATGAGCGGGGTGGACAGCATAGCCAGCGCTGTGGCGCCGGCGAGAAGCGAACGGAATTGCATGGGATGTCCTTCCTGTTGCGAGGCCTGAAGGCGGCCTCCAGAACCACAAACACCGCTGAGGTCGCTTTAATCCCGAAAGGGACGGTTTTTTTAGGAGCAGGCGCTCTACCCAGTTTTACGGGGTGGCGGTCGCTTTGTCGGCCAAGAGCCTCTGCAGGCTATTGATGGCGGACCAGTCTCCGTCCTATCGGTCCCGGGTCCGCCGGAAAAGAGCGGGCAGGGAGGGATTGAATGCAGATATTGGCGGCGTTCACGCGCCTGATTGGCGGCTTGAACTGGCTTGTTGGCCAGGTATTGTCGTGGCTTGCACTGGCCTGTGTTCTGGTGTGTTTCACGGTTGTTGTGCAGCGCTATGTGTTCAGCACCTCGACGCTGTGGATGCAGGATCTTTATGTCTGGCTCGGTGGCGCCATGTTTACCGGGGTGGCCGGGTTTGCCCTGCTGCGCAATGACCATGTGCGGGTAGATGTGTTCTACCGTCCCGCACCGGCCCGCCGCAAAGCCATTGCCGACCTGATCGGCGTGGTGATCTTCCTCCTGCCCTATGTCTATGTGGTCTGGACCTATGGCTACCCGGCGGTGGCCCGCTCCTGGGGCTATATGGAAGGTTCGGCCAATATTGGCGGCATGCCGGGGCTGTTCATCCTGAAAAGCTTCATCCTGGTCTTTGCCGTGCTGGTCGGCCTGCAGGGCCTGGCCATGGCCGCGCGCGCCATTCTGGTGCTGGCCGGCAAGCAAGATCTCCTGCCGCCGCATCTGCGCTATGAAAACCCCGACGACAATGACCATCCCGCCGGAGAGATTGCCTGATGGATCCCGTACTGCTTGGCGAGATTCTCTCGGCCGTCATGTTCTTTGGCGTCATCGGCGTGCTCATGCTGGGCTTTCCGGTGGCCTTTTCGCTGGCTGGAACCGCGCTGATCTTCGGTCTGGTCGGCTGGTGGCTGGGGGTTTATGACCCCTCCAATTATGGCTCGCTGGCGGGCCGCTATATCGGGTTGATGACCAATGAAGTGCTGGTCGCCGTGCCGCTCTTCATTTTCATGGGCGTCGTGCTCGAACGAAGCGGCATCGCCGAGCAATTGTTGCTCACCATGGGCAAGCTGTTTGGCAATCTGCGCGGCGGGCTGGGCCTGTCGGTCATCGTCGTTGGCGCGCTGCTTGCTGCCTCGACCGGCGTGGTCGGCGCCACCGTCGTCACCATGGGCCTGATTTCCCTGCCTGCCATGCTGCGGGCCGGCTATGATCCCAAACTGGCCACCGGCGTCATCTGCGCCTCGGGCACGCTGGGCCAGATCATCCCGCCCTCGACCGTGCTGATCTTCATGGGCGACATGCTGGCCGGCATCAATTCCCAGGTGCAGATGGAAAAGGGCAATTTTGCGCCCGAGCCGGTCTCGGTTGGCGCCCTGTTTGCCGGCGCCATCCTGCCCGGCCTGCTGCTGGTCGGGCTCTATGCCGCCTTCATGATTTTCAAGGCCATCACCGATCCCAAATCCTGCCCCGCCACACCGGTCCCCGAGGACGAAAAAGCCGGGCTGATGCGCGAAGTCTTCGTTGCCCTGGTGCCGCCGCTGCTGCTGATCATCGCCGTTCTCGGCTCGATCCTGGGCGGCGTCGCCACCCCCACCGAAGCGGCCTCGGTCGGCTCGGTCGGCGCCATGCTGCTGGCCCTGCTGCGCCGCCGCATCAACTTCTCCATCCTGCGCCAGGCCGTCATTTCCACCGCCACCATCACCTCGATGGTGTTCATCATCCTGTTCGGTGCGGCGGTGTTCTCCATCGTCTTCCGCATGATGGGCGGCGACAATCTGGTGCATGAATTCCTCTCCTCCATGCCGGGTGGGGCCATCGGCGCCATGATCGTCGTCATGTTCATCATGTTCCTGCTGGGCTTCATCCTCGACACCTTTGAGATCATCTTCATCGTCATCCCGATCACCGCCCCGGTGCTTCTGGCGCTCGATGTCGATCCGATCTGGCTCGGCGTCATGGTGGGCGTGAACCTGCAAACCAGCTTCCTCACCCCGCCCTTCGGCTTTGCCCTGTTTTACCTGCGCGGCGTGGCCTCCAACGCGGTCTCGACCGGCGCCATCTATCGCGGCGCCATTCCCTTCGTCATCCTGCAACTGATCGGCATTGCCCTGCTCTTCGCCTTCCCCCAGCTCATCACCTGGCTGCCGGACGTGCTGTACTAGAGGACCATCTGTACTGAAGTCGTGATAGGGGCTGGAAGGCCATTCGGCCCTCCTCCCCCATGCCGGCAGGCAAATGAACTGCCCACCCTCGGCTTGCGTAGTGCAGGCAAGGAGGCGCAGTCATGACTGACTTGAAGTCTTTTCCGGTGGGTGGCCTTGCCGTTGTGATTGGTGCCAACGGCGGCATTGGCAGGGCTCTTGTCGAGGCCCTGTCAGACGGCAATCAATTTGGTGCTGTGTTGGGCTTTTCGCGCCGCGCCGATGGCCTTGACCTGACCGATGAGGCCTCGATCGCCAAGGTTGCTCACCGCGTTCATCAACACAACATTCCGATCCGGCTCGTCATCGTCGCTACGGGGCTTCTCCATGATGATGAGGGATTGCAGCCGGAGAAATCCTGGCGCCAACTCGATGCGGCCCGGTTGGCCCGCAGCTTCGCGGTCAACGCCACCGGCCCGGCCCTTGTCGCCAAGCATTTCCTGCCGCTATTGCCGCGGGAAGGCAAAGCCGTATTTGCGGCGCTCTCGGCCAAGGTCGGCAGCATCGGCGACAATCGCCTGGGCGGCTGGTACGGCTACCGCGCGGCCAAGGCGGCGCTGCACCAGTTGATCCACACCGCCGCCATCGAACTGCAACGCAACCGCCCTGACGCCTTCTGTGTGACGCTGCATCCAGGGACGGTCGCCACGCCGCTCTCGGCGCCCTTCACAGCCTCCGGCCATGACCCCGTAACCGCAGAATTCGCAGCCGCACGGCTGCTCGGCGTTATCGACAATCTTCGCGCCGCGGACAATGGCCGCATGCTCGACCACACAGGTCAGCCACTGCCCTGGTAGGATCTGGACTAGCCGCGCAGCCCCGGCGCTTCCTGCCCGGTCGCCTGCACATATTCGCTATAGCCGCCGCCATAGGTGTGAACGCCCTCCGGCGTCAGCTCGAGCACGCGATTGGACAGCGCTGCCAGAAAATGCCGGTCGTGGCTGACAAACAGCATGGTGCCTTCGAAGTTTGACAGCGCCTCGATCAACATCTGCTTGGTCTGGATGTCGAGATGGTTGGTCGGCTCGTCCAGCACCAGGAAGTTCGGCGGATCGAACAGGATCAACGCCATGGCCAGCCGCGCTTTCTCGCCGCCCGAGAGCACCCGGCATTTCTTTTCAATGTCGTCGCCGGAAAAGCCGAAACACCCTGCCAGCGCGCGCAAGGGCGCCTGCCCGGCCTGCGGAAAGGCGGCTTCCAGCGTCTGGAAAATCGTCATGTCACCGTCGATGCCATCCATGGCGTGCTGGGCGAAATAACCCAGCTTCACGCTCGGACCGCGCGACACTGAC
Organism: Devosia polycyclovorans; assembly: GCF_042181575.1. Lineage (GTDB taxonomy): Bacteria > Pseudomonadota > Alphaproteobacteria > Rhizobiales > Devosiaceae > Devosia > Devosia polycyclovorans. Next base: position 947,246 of record NZ_CP170082.1, read on the forward strand.
CCCGCATCGGGTTCGGCTGCTCCGGTCACAAGCTTGAGCAGTGTCGACTTGCCCGCGCCATTGACCCCCAGAATGCACCAGCGCTCACGCCGCCGCACATGGAAATCCAGCCCGTCATAGATCGAGCGGCTGCCATAGGCTTTCTTGACCTTCTCGATTCGCACGATGTCCTCGCCCGAACGCGGCGCGGGACGGAATTCGAAGGCCACGGTCTGCCGCCTTTTGGGCGGCTCGACCCGGTCGATCTTGTCGAGTTTTTTCACCCGGCTCTGCACCTGCGCGGCGTGGCTGGCGCGGGCCTTGAACCGCTCGATAAAGGCGATTTCCTTGGCCAGCATGGCCTGCTGCCGCTCGAACTGGGCCTGCTGGTTGCGATCGGCGATCTCGCGCTGACCCTGGTAGAAGTCATAATCGCCGGTGTAGCTGGTCAAGACCCCGGCATCGATCTCGATGATCTTGTTGACGATCCGGTTCATGAAGGCCCGGTCGTGCGACGTCATCAAAATCGCGCCGCTATAATTGTTGAGGAAGCTCTCCAGCCAGATCAGGCTTTCAAGGTCGAGATGGTTGCTCGGCTCATCGAGCAGCAGCACGTCGGGCTTCATGAGCAGGATCCGCGCCAGCGCCACCCGCATTTTCCAGCCGCCGGAGAGAGCGCCGACATCGCCATCCATCATCTCGGCCGAAAAACCCAGCCCCGCCAGCACTTCGCGCGCCCGGCCATCGAGCGAATAACCGTCCAGTTCCTGAAAGCGTCCCTGCACCTCGCCATAGCGCTCGATAATGGCGTCCATCGCATCGGCCTTGTCCGGGTCGGCCATATCAGCCTCCAGAACGGCCATCTCAGCCCTCAGCTCACTGACCGGTCCGGCCCCGTCCATCACGGCGCTGACCACCGATTGCCCGCTCATCTCGCCCACATCCTGGCTGAAATAACCAATGGACGTGCCCCGATCGACCGACACCTGCCCCTCATCGGGCGGCTCCTCGCCGGTGATCATCCGGAACAGTGTGGTCTTGCCGGCTCCATTAGGGCCCACCAACCCGATCTTCTCCCCCTTCTGCAGCGCGGCAGAGGCTTCGATGAAGACAATCTGCTTGCCGTTCTGCTTGGAGATGTTGTCGAGTTTGATCATGGGAGAGGCCTGGAGTGCGCGGCGCATTGCGCCGCAGAAAACAAAGCGCTCCTAAAGCATCCCCAAACGCTCCGGGCAAGGCACGTGGTCGATCACCAGCCATGCCCAAACATAAAAGACCCCGCAACCTGGGCTGCGGGGTCTCGATCTGATCGCCGAAGCGTCCTGCGATTAGTCGTACTTGATGTACTTTTCGCGGGCCACCAGGAACGGCATGTCGGTGCCCTCGGTGCGCTGGCGCAGCAGTTTGAAGGCGGAGATGAAGCTCTCGGCGGTTTCCTTAGTCAGCGCATCGCCGCTTTCGCGGATTTCCGAAATCAGTTCCATCGAAGCATTGGCGCCGGCCTCGATGATTTCCTCGGGGAACTGGCGGACCTGAACACCATGCTCGTCGACCAGCGCCTGCAGGGCACGTGGATCATTGGCATACATGTCCGAGGACACATCGTCATAGGACGCCTGTGTGGCGATGCGGACGATTTCCTGCAGGTCTTCGGGCAGTTCCTGGAACTTGGCCTTGTCGACCACCAGCTCGGTAGCCAGACCGGGCTCGACGAAGCTCGGGAAATAGTAGTTCTTGGCGACCTGATGGAAGCCGAGCGCCAGATCGTTATAGGGGCCAACGAATTCGGCCGCGTCCAGCGTGCCGGACTGCAGCGCGGCAAAGATCTCGCCGGCAGCCAGATTGGTCACCGAAGCGCCCAGCTTGCTCCACACCTGGCCGCCCAGACCCGGGGTCCGGAAGCGCAGGCCCTGAATGTCGGACACCCCGGTCAGCTCGTTCTTGAACCAGCCACCTGCCTGGGTGCCGGTATCGCCCGAGAGAAAGCCCTGCACGCCAAACTGGTCGTAAATCTGGTCCCACTTCTCCTGACCGCCGAGATAGCGCACCCAGGCACCCAGCTCGCGATTGGTCATGCCGAACGGCACGCCGGTGAAGAACGACAGGCCCTGGCTCTTGTTCTGCCAGTAATAGGCGGCGCCATGGCTCATTTCGGCCGAACCATCGATCACGGCGTCCAGCGCCTGCAGGCCCGGCACCATTTCACCGGCAGCAAACACCTGCACGGTCAGGCGACCGCCGGAGGCCTTGGTGATGCGATCGGCCAGCTTCTGCGCGCCAACACCCAGACCCGGAAAGTTCTTGGGCCAGGTGGTGACCATGCGCCACGTGATATTGCCCTGGGCAATCGCCGGGGTGGCCAGCGTGGCCGCGGCCGCAGCGCCGATCGTGGCAACCGAAGCCTGCTTGAAGAATTCGCGTCTCTTCATGAATTGTCCTCCCAGACAGAAAATGTGCGGCACAGGGGGCCGCATCGTTTTTCCGCATGCCGGACGCCGAAGCGGCGATTTCCAAGACATGCGCGCAGCTTAGAGATAACGCAGTGGGCGGACCTGTCCAGTGGCAGCGCTCCATGCAGACCTCTTTTCGCGGCGGAAACTACCCACTACTACGCAGGGCGTGGCGCCGGATCGTGCTATTATCCGCGCTCGATGGAGGCTGGCGCCCATGAATTTGAGACAGAAAATCCTGGCCCTCGCCGTGGTGCCGCTGGTGTTGGCGATCCTGGCGATCACCGGGCTTGTCACCCTGCAGTCGACGGAATTGTCGCGGGCGAGCCTGGCCACCTTTGAGCGGAGCCTGCTCAAGGCCAAGGAAAACGAGCTTCTCAACCTCACCAATATGGCAATCTCAGCCATTTCGGACATTTATGAAGCCGCCGGACCCGATGACGAGGCGGCCAAGCGCCAGGTGCAGGAAATCCTCTCGAGCCTCGACTATGGACCGGATGGCTACTTTTTCGCTTATGACTATGACGGGGTGAACATCGTCCATCCGCGCCAGCAATTCCGGCATGGCCAGAACTGGATGGACCTGACCGATCCGGATGGCAATCGTGTCATCTATTACCTGATCGAGCGGGCCAAGGAAGGCGGCGGCCTGCATCAGTACAAATGGGAGAAACCCTCGACCGGCACAGTGGCCGACAAACTCTCTTTTGCGGTGGGTCTGGAAAAATGGCGCTGGATGCTGGGCACGGGCGTCTATCTCGATGATGTCTATGCCCTGACGGCGGCGGCCGAGGCGGACCTGATTTCCCATATCAACACCACCTTCCTTATCGTCGCGGCCATTACTATTCCCAGCGTCATTGCGGTTTTCCTCGCCGGCTTCGTCATCACCATGCATGAACGGCGCCTGGCGGATGGCCGGCTCAAGGAACTGACCCAGCGCGTCATTGACGCCCAGGAAGAAGAGCGGGCGCGCATTGCCAGGGAACTGCATGACGGCATTTCCCAATCCATGGTGGCAGCCCGCTATATGCTCGATCTGGCGCTGGCCAAGGTCAGGTCGGGTGCGGACGATACCGCCGCGATCATCGAGCGGGGGGCCAATGGCCTTAACAGCGCCATCAAGGAGGTGCGCCGCATCTCCCATGATCTGCGTCCGGGCCTGCTCGATGATCTGGGCCTGTCCGCCGCGTTGGAGGCGCTTACCGGCAATTTCTCGGAACGCAGCGGCATTGCCGTGGACCTCAGGACCGTGGCCTTCAAGAACGTGATCCTGCCCGAGGCGCGCACCGCGCTTTATCGCGTTGCCCAGGAAGCGCTGACCAATATCGAGCGGCATGCCCAAGCCAGCGCAGTGCGGATCGTCCTCACCAGCAGTGGTGGCGGCGCGCAATTGCTGATCGAGGACAATGGTCGCGGCTTTGCCGATCGCGATGGCAAGGGGCGCCTGGGCGGGCTGGGCCTGCGCAACATGCAGGAGCGCATGGAGCATTTCGGCGGCTCGCTTGATGTCCGGACCTCGCCCCGTGGCACCACATTGCGGGCCCGCTTGCCCAAATCCATCTACCTCACCCAAAGAATCGAACCGGTCCCGGCATGACATCGCCCGCCCCCATCCGCGTCATCATCTGCGATGATCATCCGCTCGTGCTCGAAGGCATCCGTTCCGTCATCGAGACCTATGGGCATATCCGCGTCGTCGGCGCCGTCGGCTCGGCAAGAGCCGCCCTGGCCCTGGCCGAAAGTGACGGGGCCGACGTGGTCCTGCTCGATATCAACATGCCCGAATTGAGCGGGCTGGATGCGGTCGAACTGTTCCGCGAACGGTTGCCGCGGACGCGCCTCCTGATGCTTTCCATGCATGACAGCCGCGAATATATTTCGACTGCGGTCATGTATGGCGCCTCCGGCTATATTCTCAAGGACGTGTCGACCAGCGAGATCATCAATGCCATCGAGACAGTCGCCGGCGGGGACACGTATTTTTCCTCGGGCGTGGCCGACGCGATCCTCAACAAGAGCGCCAAACCGGCCGCCAATATGCCGCTCTCCACCCGCGAGCAGGCTGTCTTGCTGCTTCTGGCGCAGGGCCAGTCCAACAAGGATATTGCCGTCAGCCTCGATATCTCGGTGCGGACGGTGGAAACCCACCGCAAGCACATCAAGAAAAAGCTCGGCATCGCCACGACTGCAGGCCTCACCCGCTACGTTATCGACCAGGGACTGATCGGTCCCGACGAGGACTGACGAAGCGGTCAAGCGGGCCAAATGAAAGGGCCGGACGGTTATCCGTCCGGCCCCCGTTATTTTGGCTCTGAGTTCTGCGGTCAGTACAGCACGTCGGGCAACCAGGTGATGAGCTGGGGGAAGGCGAAGAGCAGGGCGATGCCGATCAGTTGCAGGATCACGAAGGGTATGGCGCCGCGATAGATGGCGCCGGTCGATACGGCATTGGAGGCGACACCGCGCAGGTAGAAGAGGGCAAAGCCGAAGGGCGGGGTGAGGAAGCTGGTCTGCAGGTTTACGCCCACCATGACCCCGAGCCAGATCGGATCGACATCGAGCGCCAAGAGCACCGGGGCGGTGATCGGGATGACGATGAAGATGATCTCGAAGGTGTCGAGGATGAAGCCGAGCAGGAACATGATCAGCATGACGACGATCATGGCGCCGATGGCCCCGCCCGGCATGGAGGAGAGGAATTCATGCACCAGATTGTCGCCGCCCATCATGCGGAAGACGATGGAGAACACCGCCGCACCGAACAGGATGATGAACACCATCGAGGTGATGGTGGCGGTGGAAATGACGGCCTGGCGCAGGATGGAGAAGTTGATGCGGCGGCGCAGAAGGGCCAGCAGCATGGCGCCGACCGAGCCGACCGAGGCCGCTTCGGTGGGGGTGGCGACGCCGCCCAGGATCGAGCCGAGCACGGCGATGATCAGCAGCAGCGGCGGCACCAGGGCAACGAAGACTTCGCGCGTCAGCCCGGCTTTTTCGTCTTCGGGGACCGGGGTAGCGGGGCAGGATTTGGGGTCGGTGATCGCCTTGAAAATCATGTAGGCGGCATAGAGCCCGACCAGCAGCAGGCCGGGCAGGATGGCGCCGGCAAACAGGGCGCCAACCGAGACCGGCTCGGGGGCAAAATTGCCCTTTTCCATCTGCACCTGGGAATTGATGCCGGCCAGCATGTCGCCCATGAAGATGAGCACGGTCGAGGGCGGGATGATCTGGCCCAGCGTGCCCGAGGCGCAGATGACGCCTGTGGCCAGTTTGGGATCGTAACCGGCCCGCAGCATGGCAGGCAGGGAAATCAGCCCCATGGTGACGACGGTGGCGCCGACGACACCGGTCGAGGCAGCGAGCAGGGCGCCAACGACGATGACCGACAGGCCCAGCCCGCCGCGCAGATTGCCAAACAGCTTGCCCATGGTGAGCAACAATTGCTCGGCGATGCCGCTTCGTTCGAGCACGACGCCCATGAAAATGAAGAGCGGCACGGCGACCAGCACTTCATTGGTCATCAACCCGATATAGCGGCCCGCCAGCGAGCCATAATTGGAGGGGTCATAAACCCCCAGCCACCAGCCGACCAGACCGAAGATCAGCGCGGTGCCGGCCAGCGAAAAGGCCACCGGAAAGCCCAGCATGAGCACGCCGATGACGCCAAAGAACATGACGGCCGAGAGGATCTCGCCGAGTAGCACGGGATCCATCAGGCAATCTCTCCGGCGGGATGGTCATTGTCGTCGGGGTTTTCATAGCGCAGATGCGGCGGCAGGAGATCTTCCTTGCCGGCCAGCACCAGAATGGCGCGGGCGGCCATGGCCAGACCCTGCAGGCCGACCAGCACGGCAAAGACCAGGATGAAGCTCTTCAGGATAAACAGCCCCGGCATGCCGCCAATATTGGCCGAACCTTCCATATAGCCCCAGGAGCGGGCCACCGCCGGATAGCCATAGGTCCAGACCACATAGACATAGGGCAGGAGGAAGATCACCACGCCGATCAGATCGGCAATGGCTTTGCGGCGGGCCGGGGCGGGACGGTAGAACACATCTACCCGCACATGGTCATTGCGCAGCAGGGCAAACCCGGCCACCCCGGTAAACATGGCGCCACCGAGCCAGACATAAAGATCCTGCATCCACAGCGTCGAGGTGCTGAACACATAGCGCTGCACAACAACCGTGAAACACACCAGCACACAGGCCAGTGCAAGCCACGACAATACCTGGCCAACAAGCCAGTTGATGGCGCTGATCACCCGGACCAGCACGGCGAGCGCTTGCATAAAAATGCGCCTCCTCAGTTCCCCGCAGTTCAGACCGGCACTTTTCGCGCCTTTGCCTGAACCGATTGAGCATTATCCGTTCGGTGGGTCAATGTGATTGTGGCGGAAATGCGGGAGTTTGCCGCATCGCGCTGGTGACATCTGATACGAAAGTGGTATGCAGCCGCTCGATGCCAGTGCCTGGGAGGAATGCATGTTCGTTGTGGGAGGCGAAAGCCTGATCGATCTGGTGCCGGTATCGGCCGAGCCGGGTGCTGAGCGGGTGGCGCATGCGGGCGGGTCGCCGTTGAATTGCGCCATTGCCCTTTCCAAGCTGGGCAATGAAGCCGGCTTTCTCTGCCCGATCAGCCAGGACGAATATGGCGACATGCTACTGGCGCCATTGGCGGAGGCGGGCGTTGCTGTACTGCTCAAGGATCGGGTTGCGGCGCCCACGACCAAGGCCATTGTCAGCTTCAATGCGAAGATGCAGGCGAGCTATGTGTTCGAGCGCGGTGCCGACCGCGCCCTCACCCGCGAGGGTCTGTTGGCCGCGCTGCCGCAGGCGGTCGAACTCTATCAGATCGGCGGATTTTGTCCGATCCTGGAAGAGGATGCCGCGATCTGGAGCGATGTGGTCGATGCGGCCACTGCACGGGGGGCGACGGTCTCCATCGACATCAATGTGCGCGACAAGCTCATAGAGGACGAGGCCGGTTACCGGGCGCGGCTGGGCCAGTTTCTGGACAAGGCGCATCTGGTCAAGCTGTCGGACGAGGACCATGCGTGGCTCGAACCGGGCAAGAGCGTTGAAGATCATGCCGCCGCACTGTTGGCGCGACCCAATTGCGAACTGGTGGTGGTCACCATGGGCGAGGCGGGTTCGCGCGCCTTTTCCCGCACTGCGGACGCCGCTGCCCCGATCCACAGGCCGGAGGTGTTTGGCGATACGGTGGGGGCAGGCGACAGCCTGATGGCGGGCATTTTGACCTGGCTGGGCGAAGCCGGTGCGCTCAAGCCGGGTGGCCTGGCGGCGCTGGATGCTGAACAATTGACCGCCATGCTGCGCTTTGGCGCTGTGGTTGCGGGGATCAATTGTGGCCGGATCGGCTGTCAGCCCCCGAGCCGGGCCGAGGTCGACGCCGTCCTTGCTGCCTGATCACGCGGCCTTGACCAGGCGCTCGTAACTTTTCCGCACCGCTCTCCGTATAATGCGATGAAGAAAGCCAATTGGGAGCGGATGTGTTCGATCTGGTTCTGGCCTATGCAGCGGGCCTGCTGACGCTGATCAATCCCTGCGTGTTGCCCCTGCTGCCGCTGATCGGGGCGAGTGCCCTGGCGCGGCACCGGTTGGCGCCAGTGGCCATGGCCGGCGGCATGGCGGTCAGCTTTACGCTAGCCGGACTTGGTGCATTTGCCCTGACGCGGGCGCTCGGACTGCCGCAGGAGGCGATTACGCTGGGCGCGGGTTGGGCCATGCTGGGTTTTGGCCTTGTCATGCTGACCCCGCCTTTGCAGGCGCAGTTCTCGCGGCTCGCCGGGGCTACGGCAAGCGGCAGCACACGATTGCTCGGGCAGGTAGAAGGCCGCGGGCTTTGGGGCGAGGCCGCCGCCGGCGCCCTGCTGGGCCTGGCCTGGTCGCCCTGTATCGGGCCGACGCTGGGTGGCGCGATCGGGCTGGCAGCGCAGGGCGAAGACCTGTTTTATGCCGGGCTGATCATGGTTTTTTTCGCACTGGGCGCGGCCAGCATTGTGCTGGCGCTAGCCTATGGCACGAGGGCCGCACTTTCGGGCCGGCGGGCCTTTCTCATGCAGGTTGCGCCGCATGCCAAGACCATTCTGGGGTTCGGGCTCATCGTCGTGGGCCTGGGCATAATTTTCCGCATCGACAGATTGCTCGAAGCCTGGGCGCTCGGCGTCTTGCCGGCCTGGCTGGTCGATCTGTCCGTCAGCATCTAGGGAGGACAACATGATTACCCGCCGCCATCTGCTCGCCGGCCTTGCCGGGCTCAGCGCATCGGTACTGGCCGCAGGCCATGCAAGCGCGCTGGAATTCATCGACTATACCGGCAACGAACTTGAGGGGCTGGCCGCGAGCGGCGTGCCCTATCTCATCAATTTCCACGCCACCTGGTGCCCGACCTGTGCGGCGCAGCAGCGGGTACTCGACGCCTTGCAGGGTGAAAGCGAAGCCTATGCGGCCATCCCTATCCTGCGGGTCGACTGGGACGATTACGGCAATGGCGAACTGGTGCGCAATCTGGCCATTCCGCGCCGCTCGACGCTGGTGCTGATGCGCGGCAATAGCGAGCTTGGGCGGCTGGTGGCCGAAACGCGCAAGGACAAGATCGCCGAGTTGCTCGACCTCGCGGCGTCTTGATGTGAATGCCGATTGCACCCCCTGGCGGGTTCTGGTCTGATCCGCTCAGCGGGCAGCCAGGGGGATCGGCATGCGGAAACGTTGGTGGACGGCAGTCGCGATCGCGGTAATCGGGGTCGGGACCAGTGCCTTCCTGCTCAAGCCCGTCGCCGGGCCGGCCCGCGACCTCGACGTGGTCGGTAACGTGGAACGGGGCAACTATCTCATCCGCCTTGGCGGGTGCGTAGCCTGCCACACCGATGCCGCTTCAGGTCGCGCCTATCTCTCGGGCGGAGCAGGTCTTGAAACACCGTTCGGCACCTTTGTTCCGCCCAACATCACCTCTGATCCCGATGCTGGTATCGGCGGCTGGACGCTGGCGCAATTTGCCGATGCGATGAGCAATGGCATGGGCCCCCAAGGCCATCTCTACCCGGCCTTCCCCTATGAGAACTACACGCTGATGAGCGACCAGGAGATTGCCGATCTCTATGCGGCGCTGATGGCCACCGAGCCTGTCAGCGAACCGGCGCCTGAGAGCGAGATACCCTTTCCGTTCAACATCCGGCTGGCCATGGCCGGCTGGAAGAACCTGTTCTTTTCGCCCGACCGGTTTGAGCCCGAAGAGGGGCAAACCGAGGGCTATAATCGCGGTATGTACCTGGCCTATGGGCCGGCTCATTGCGTTGCCTGCCATACGCCGCGCAACGCGCTGGGCGCGCTGGAATGGGACAGGGCGCTGACCGGGTCACCCGGCGGCACGGGCGGGCGGGCGCCCGATATTACAGCCGCAGCCCTGGTGGCGGAGGGTTACGATGTGCCAACCCTGGTGCAGACGCTCAAGGACGGGTTTACGCCGGGCTTTGATGTATTGGGTGGCGCGATGGGCGAGGTGATTGCCGATTCAACGTCACACTGGGCCGATGCGGATTTGACGGCGCTGGCGACATATCTGCTGGCAGAGTGATCAAGCCCCGGCCCGAATGGCCAGCGCCTCGCCGAGCGTCATTTCGGTGTGCAGTTCCCAGTTTTCGTTCGGTTCGGGATAATCCAGACGAAAATGACCGCCTCTGCTCTCAGTACGCTTGAGGGCTGCCGCAGCAACGAGGGTGGCCGAAGTCGTCATGTTGAGATAGGCGCTGGTGACCTGTTCGGCGGTGGCTTCGAGATGGGCGATCTGGCGGAGCGCGGTTTTGAGGCCCTCCGCGTCCCGCTCGACACCGACCAAATCGCTCATGATCCGCCGCAATTCCTGCACCGCGATGGTGTTGCGCAGGACCTCCTCGGCCTTGTTGCCTTCGGCGTCATCCCACTCGATACCCTTGAAGGGGGTCAGTTCCCGGGCTGGCTCCAGGCCGCCGATATCCACGGCAATGCGGGCGCCATAGACCACGGCTTCGAGCAGGGAATTGGAGGCCAGGCGGTTGGCGCCATGCAGCCCTGTGCAACTGGCTTCCCCGCAGACCCAGAGGCCGGGCAAAGAGGAGCGGCCACGCTCATCCACCTTGACCCCGCCCATGTGGAAATGGGCGGCGGGGGTGACCGGGATCACGCCGTTGACCGGGTCGATGCCAGCGTCGTGGCAATATTTTGAAACGGTTGGAAAACGCGTGAGGATGTCTGCGCCCAGGACTTCCCTGGTATCAAGAAAGACCCTGCGGCCCGACTGGATCTGGCGGAAATTGGCGCGGGCAACGATGTCGCGCGGTGCCAGTTCTGCGTCGGGATGGATGGCGGGCATGAAGCGCTCACCCAGATCATTGAGCAGGATGGCGCCTTCGCCGCGCAAGGCCTCGGTCGCGAGCGGGGCCGGGTCGGCGCCAGTGGCAATGGCGGTGGGGTGGAACTGGACGAATTCGGGATCAGCGATGATGGCGCCAGCGCGGGCCGCCATGCCCATGGCGTGGCCACGTACGCCGGGGGGGTTGGTGGTAACCGCGTATAGTCCGCCGAGGCCGCCGGCGGCGAGGATGGTGGCGCGGGCGCGGATATAGATGGGTTCGGAATAGCGGTCGCCCAGGCGTCGGCAATAGACGCCGACAATACGGCCATTGTCGCGGGCAAGGCTGAGGGCGGTGATGCCTTCGACAACGCGAATGGACGGGGTACGCCTGACCTCGGCGATGATGGCCTGCATGATGGCCCAGCCGGCGCGGTCGCCCTCGACCTTGACGATGCGGTTGGCGGAATGAGCCGCTTCGCGGCCGAGTTCGAAATTGCCGAAATCGTCGCGATCGAAAGGGGTGCCCCAGCGGGCCAGGTCTTCGATGCGCGCCACGGCCTCAGCCGTGACCCCTTCGGCGGTGCCGTGGTCGACAATGCCGGCGCCGGCCATTTCGGTGTCATGGGCGTGGGCGCGAGGGCTATCGCCCTGCCCAATCGCTGCCGCCACGCCCCCCTGTGCCCAGGCTGAGGATGCGCCCATGCCCAGCGGTTTGGGGGAAAGCACCGTGACCGGGCGCGGCGCCAGCTTGAGCGCGGTGAACAGACCGGCAAGGCCGGCACCGACGATGAGCGCGCCATCGGCATCGAGCGTGTTGTCGAAAATGGTCATGGTCTCCCCCAGTTCCCGAATGAGGGCCATAGCGGTCCTACGGTCCGGCCACAAGGTAAGCCTTGGTCCCGGTCGTGCGCCGGTGCGATAATTCTCTGCCAGTTTTCTATCGCCGCCTAGGGGCAGAAAGGCAGGTGAGGCCAGCACGAGGCTGACAGGCACCGTTCGAGGCGCCGGGCACTGTGCGGGATCGTCGGAGGTGAGCAAGGTGCGCGGACCCGCCTGACGGGCCCGCAGATTTAGTTCCCTGCGCGGGTTGTCCCTCTCGTCAAGGGGATGGGCGCACAGCAGAACTCAGGCGCTGTAGGCCTTGACGTTCTGGGTCTGCTCGCCGAGGCCTTCGATGCCGAGGCGCATCACATTGCCCGGCTGAAGCCAGACCGGCTCGGGCTTGATGCCCATGCCGACGCCCGGCGGGGTGCCGGTGGTGATGATGTCGCCCGGCTGCAGGCTCATGAACTGGGAGACGTAGGACACGACCTTGGCGACGCCAAAGATCATGGTATTGGTTGAGCCGTCCTGATAGCGCTTGCCATCAACTTCGAGCCACATCTTGAGGTTCTGCGGATCGGCCACCTCGTCCTTGGTCACCAGCCACGGACCGATCGGACCGAAGGTATCGGCGCCCTTGCCCTTGTCCCAGGTGCCGCCGCGCTCGATCTGGAAATGGCGCTCGGAGACGTCATTGCAGACGCAATAGCCGGCGACATGGTCCATGGCATCGGCTTCCTCGACATAGCGGGCCTCCTTGCCGATGACGACGGCCAACTCGACTTCCCAATCGGGCTTGATGGCATTCTTGGGAATGATGACATCGTCATTGGGGCCGATGATGGCGCTGGTGGCCTTCATGAAGATGATCGGCTCTTCCGGGATCGGCGCGCCGGTTTCGGCGGCATGGTCGGCATAGTTCAGCCCGATGCAGATGAACTTTCCGACATTGGCCACGCAGGGGCCGATGCGCTCATCGGCAGACAGCGTGGGCAGCGAGGCGATGTCGGTGCCGGCAATAATTTCCAGACCCTCGGGCAGCAGGGTTGCCCCGCCAATGTCCGCCACGACGCCGGTGAGGTCGCGGATCGAGCCATCTTCAGCAAGAATGGCGGGCTTTTCAGCGCCCTTGGCGCCGACGCGAAGCAGTTTCATTGCAGGAGTCCTCCAAGTGGTTTGTCGGCGTCATAGAGCTAACATGTTAGCCTGTCGAGGGCGGCCCGGACGGAATCCGTCAGCCTTCGGGTCGAATGACGCCCTTCTTGAGTATGATGTTGCCATAGAGCCGCGCTTCGCCGGTCTGCACGAGAGCGGCGGCCTTGCTGGCGCGATCGTAAAAGGCAAAACGCTCAATGGTGGAGAAGCGCCGGGTTGGCTCGTGGCGGGCAATGAGCGCCTCGAACTCCCCGAAGATCGGCGGGACGGCGGACGCATCGCCGACAACGGCCATGCCGATGGCGGATTCGTCGACAAAATCATCGAGCGGCATCACGGTCAGCACCGCATCCAGAATGTCAGTGGCGGCAATGCCGTCGGCCCGGATCACGGATGGACCGAGGAACTCGGCAGGGAAGTTGGCGTCGACGATGGCAATCTCGTCGCCGTGGCCCATTGCACGCAGGGTGGAGAGCAATTCGGGGCCAAGCAGGGGCGGGATATTCTTGAGCATTGATGAAAGAGGTCTCTTGGTTAGCCGAAAGGAAAATCATTGTCTGCGGTGGTGAATTCGGCCCCATCGGCAAACAGCGCCGGTTGCTCCTGGGCGAAGGCGAACAGCTCCACCATGACCGCGTCAATATGGGCGCGAATGGCGGCAATGGCCTGAGGCGCGTCGGCGGCCAAGATGCCGTCAAAGATCGCCTGATGCTCGGCAATGGTATGGTTGAGCCGGCGCGGGGTGATGATGAGGCGCCGGGCGCGATCGAGATTGGCGCGGGCCTTGTCGATAATCGATTTGACCTTGGTCAGCCGCATGGAGCGAAAGATGATGTCGTGAAAATCGACGTCGATCTGGTGGAAGGTTTCCGCGTCATCGCGTGATGCGGCCTCGCGCTGGGCGGCCATATTGGCGTGCAGCGCCGCTATCACTTCAGTGTCGTGCTTGCCGATCAGAACACGCAGGGCCTCGCTTTCGAGACCCTTGCGGATGAGCATGTATTCGCGCACATCGGCGATTTTGACCAGTGACACGGTAGAGCCGCGCTGCGGCGCGATATCGACCAGCCCTTCCTCGGCCAGCCGGGCCAGCGCCTCGCTGACCGGGAAGCGCGAGACGCCCAATTGGCTGCAAATGGCGGATTTGTCCAGCATGGTGCCGGGCGGCAGGGCCAGGGTGACAATGGCCTGGCGCAGGGCATTGGTCACGTCAAGCGTAACCGTGCCGCGCGAGAAATCGCCTGCTTGTCCTAGAAATTGGTAGGGACTGGCTTCCGTTTTCATGCTAACATGTTAGTTAGTGATGTCTTGAAAGACAATGCCGGACCTCTCGAAGCGCGTGCGCAATCTGACGAGATTATCCTCTGGCGTAAAGCGTTGAGAACCGACTGCCAAAGGCCCCTATCGATGAATGAGCAAGTGACCCAGCCGCAAGGCAAGACCCTGGTGCTGAACGCCGCCGACAATATTGCGGTAGCGCTGGCCAATCTCGAGGTGGGCACCGGCACGCCCGAGGGTGTTGCCATCATCCGCCGGGTGCCGCGCGGGCACAAATTCGCCACGCGCCCGATTGCGGCGGGCGAGGCTGTGGTCAAATTCGGCCAGATCATCGGCTTTGCCAAGGAAGGGATCGCGCCGGGCGATTGGGTGCATGAGCACAATTGCGGCATGGGTGGACCCGATGGGTCGCTCGCGCATGAGTATGCCTTTGCCGAGGGCGCGGTGCCGGTTGAGATGGTCGAGGCCAGCCAGCGGGCGACCTTTCAAGGCTATAAGCGCGCCAATGGCTCGGTGGGGACGCGCAATTATGTCGGTATCCTGACCTCGGTGAACTGCTCGGCGACCGTCGCCAAATTCATGGCCGAAGCGATCAACCGCTCGGGCGTTTTGGACGACTACCCGGAGATTGATGGGGTGATCCCATTCGTTCATGGCACTGGCTGCGCCATGGATCTCTCGGGCGAGGGCTATCAGATTTTCCGGCGCACGCAGTGGGGCTATACCTCAAACCCCAATCTGGGCGCGGCGCTGCTGGTGGGCCTGGGGTGCGAGGCCTTCCAGATCGACCGGATGAAGGAAGCCTATAACCTTTCTGAGACCGACACGTTCCAGACCATGACGATCCAGGAGATCGGCGGCACGCGCAAGATGATCGAGTGGGGGGTCGAGCGCATCAAGGAGATGCTGCCAGTGGCAGCAAAGGCAAGACGCGAAACGGTGGATGCCAGTCATCTCACCCTGGCGCTGCAATGCGGCGGGTCGGATGGCTATTCGGGCATTACCGCCAATCCGGCGCTGGGCGTGGCGGTCGATACGCTGGTCAAGCATGGCGGTACGGCTATTCTTTCGGAAACGCCGGAAGTCTATGGTGCTGAACACATGCTGACCCGCCGCGCGGTGACGCGCGAAGTGGGCGAAAAGCTGCTCGAACGCATCAAGTGGTGGGAAGACTACACGCGTCGCAATGGCGGGGAGATGAACAACAATCCCTCGCCGGGCAACAAGCTGGGCGGGCTGACCACCATTCTTGAGAAGTCGCTCGGCGCCACCGCCAAGGGTGGCTCTACACCGCTGGCGGCGGTTTATGAATATGCCGAAAAGGTCACCGAGAAGGGCTTTGTGTTTATGGACACGCCTGGCTTTGATCCTGTGTCCGCCACGGGGCAGGTGGCCGGTGGGGCCAATGTGCTGACCTTCACCACCGGGCGCGGCTCGGCCTATGGCTGCAAGCCTGTTCCTTCGATCAAGCTGGCGACCAACTCGGACATGTATGCCCGTATGAGCGAGGATATGGACATCAATTGCGGCGATATCGTCGAGGGTGTTTCCATCGAGGCCAAGGGGCAGGAAATCTTCGAGCACGTGCTCAAGGTCGCCTCGGGCGAGCGGACCAAGTCCGAGACGCTGGGCTATGGCGACAATGAATTTGTGCCCTGGCAGGTCGGGGCGGTGATGTGAGCGAGCGCCAAGACCATTGGCAGGGGGTTTATTCCACCAAGGGCGAGGACGAGGTGTCCTGGTTCGAGGAGAGCCCCGCCTATTCGCTTGGACTTCTTGATGCCGCAGGCCTTGGCCAGGAGCACGCGCTTGTCGATATCGGGGGTGGTGCCTCACGGCTGGTGGATGCGTTGGTGGCGCGTGGCCAGGCATGGGTGAGCGTGCTGGACCTGTCGCAGGCGGCACTCGACATTGTCCGTGCTCGCCTGCCTGAGGCCAACAATGTCGGCTGGATCGCTGCCGATGTCACCCAATGGGAGCCTGATCGCCCCTATGACTTCTGGCATGACCGTGCCGCGTTGCATTTCCTGACGGGAGCGGATGATCAGGCGCGCTATGCCAAGGCCATTGATCGGGCGCTGGTCGCCGGGGGCGTCGCCGTTATCGGAACGTTCGCGCCGGATGGCCCGGAAAAATGCAGTGGCTTGCCGGTGGTGCGGCATGACGGGGAGAGCCTTTCGGCACTGCTCGGCGACCGGTTCTCGCTTATCGGCCATGCCCGGCACGAGCATGTTACCCCATGGGGAAGCGTGCAGAAATTCCAGTTCAGCACCTTCCGCAAGCGACAGAACGCAGCGTAGTACCGCGCCGTTCGTTATTCCCCGACGAAACGCACCTTGCCGATATGGGGCAGGTTCCGGTTGCGCTGGGCGTAGTCAATGCCATAGCCGACGACGAATTCATCGGGGATGTCGAAGCCGATCCAGCGGGCCGGGACGTCGGTCTCGCGGCGCGATGGCTTGTTGAGCAGGGCGCAGACTTCCATGCGGCGCGGGTGGCGGGTTTCGAGGATTTCGAGCACGTGTTTGAGCGTGTGGCCGGTGTCGATGATGTCTTCCACCACCAGCACGTCTCGATCGTGTATTTCGCCGCGCAAATCCTTGAGGATGCGCACTTCGCGGCTCGATTCCATGGCGTCGCCATAAGAGGACGCTTCGAGGAAATCGACCTCCACCGGCAAGTCGATCTCGCGCACCAGATCGGCGATGAAGATGAAGGAGCCGCGAAGGAGGCCGACGACGACGAGCTTGTCGGTGTCGCGGAACGTTTCGGTGATTTCGGCGGCCAGTTCCTCGACGCGGGCGGCAATGGCCTTGGCGGAAATGAGCTGGTCGACGGTGTAGGGGGCTTGGGGCATGAATGGCTCCGCGGAATCGCTTTTGCGGGACCATAGCCCCACCTGCCGTGCGGGCGTAGCCCTTCCGGCCTTCGAATCTGAAACCACGCCACTGGCGTGATTTTGCCTTCGGCCGTTCCGAAGTCCCCCTGATAGGGGGAGGGAACCCTCCAGCATGCGGCGGGTCCGGGCCATTCGGCCACAGGCCTCATGGCCTGATCGCCTCAAATCGCGCCACTGGCGCGATTTGCCCTGCGGGATGGCTCTCAGCGAGGCAGATCCGTCTTGCCCATCAGGTCGAAGTCGATGGAGCGGGCGGCCTGGCGACCTTCGCGAATGGCCCAGACGACGAGCGACTGGCCGCGGCGCATGTCGCCGGCGGCATAGACGCCGGGCACCGAGGTCTTGTAGCTCATGGTGTCGGCAAACAGGTTTCCGCGCTGGTCGAGGTCGGCGCCCAATTCGGTCAGCATGCCTTCGGCAACCGGACCGGCAAAACCGATGGCGAGTAGCACCAGATCGGCCCGGATGACGAATTCGGTGCCCGGAATGGGCTGGCGCTTGCGGTCGACGCGGGCGCATTCGACGCCGGTGACGTGACCCTTGGCGTCGGCAAGGATTTTCATCGTGCCGGCAGAGAACTCGCGAATGGCGCCTTCGGCCTGGGAGGACGAGGTGCGCATCTTGACTGCCCAATTGGGCCAGTTGGTCAGCTTGTTCTCCAACTCGGGCGGCATCGGGCGGACGTCGAGCTGGGTGACGGCAATAGCGCCCTGGCGGAAGCTGGTGCCAACGCAGTCCGACGCGGTATCGCCACCGCCCACCACCACGACATGCTTGCCGGCAGCGGTGAGCTGGAATTCATTGCTGACGTCTTCCCCACCCACGCGGCGGTTCTGCTGCACCAGGAATGGCATGGCGAAATGCACGCCAGCAAACTGGTTGCCTTCGACATCGACCGGACGCGGGCGCTCGGCGCCGCCAGAGAGCAGCACCGCATCGTGGTCGCGCTGCAGGTCCGAGAGCGGGGTGGTGACACCGACATTGACGCCGTAGTGGAAGGTGACCCCTTCGGCTTCCATCTGGCTTACGCGGAAGTCGATATGGTCCTTTTCCATCTTGAAGTCGGGAATGCCATAGCGCATCAGGCCGCCTGCCTTGGGCTCGCGCTCATAGACATGCACATCGTGGCCGGCGCGGGCCAGTTGCTGGGCAGCGGCCATGCCGGCCGGCCCCGAACCGATGACGGCGACCTTTTTGCCGGTTTTAGCCTTGGGCGGGTGCGGCTTGACCCAGCCGGCCTTGATCGCCTTGTCGGCAATGGCCTGTTCCACCGTCTTGATGGCAACGGGCACATCCTCGAGGTTGAGCGTGCAGGCTTCCTCGCAGGGCGCGGGGCAGATGCGGCCGGTAAATTCGGGGAAATTATTGGTCGAATGGAGATTGCGCGAAGCCTCTTCCCAATCGCCATTATAGATCAGGTCATTCCAGTCCGGGATCTGGTTGTGCACCGGGCAGCCGGTGTCACCATGACAGAAGGGAATACCGCAATCCATGCAGCGGGCAGCCTGATCGACCACCCGGCCTTCGGTCAGCGGAATGGTGAACTCGCCAAAATGGCGAATGCGGTCGGAGGCCGGCTCGTAGCGCGGCTCTTCACGTTCGATTTCGAGAAAGCCGGTAACCTTGCCCATGCTTGTCTCCCCTTAGGTCGCGCTGCGCGCGGAATTGATCTCAACTGAGAGAGCGGAGCCCGGCTCCCCTCCCTCCCGGCCTCCCCCGAAGGGGAAGTGAAAAAAGGGCCGCTACTCTGCCGCCGCCTGCGCACCAGAGCTGCGTTTCTTTTCCATCTCAAGGATGGCGCGGCGATACTCGACCGGCATGACCTTGACGAACTTGGGGCGCATCTCGGCCCAGTTCTCCAGGATCTGCTTGGCACGGGTCGAGCCCGTGTAGTGCAGATGGTTGGAGATGAGCTGATGCAGGC
Organism: Devosia polycyclovorans; assembly: GCF_042181575.1. Taxonomy (GTDB): domain Bacteria; phylum Pseudomonadota; class Alphaproteobacteria; order Rhizobiales; family Devosiaceae; genus Devosia; species Devosia polycyclovorans. Next base: position 966,108 of record NZ_CP170082.1, read on the forward strand.
GCTCGTCATCATGCTTGGTCATGTCGCCCGAAATGTCGACGCGGCCGTGCCATTCGAGGTCGCCACCATGATGGTGCAGCTTGCGCATGAGGTCTTCCTCCTCCTGCACCGGCTCAAGATCGACCATGGCCAGGTTACAGCGCGAGCGGAAGGTCTCGTCCTCGTCCAGCACATAGGCGACACCGCCACTCATGCCGGCGGCAAAGTTGCGTCCGGTCTTGCCAATGACGACGACAAGGCCGCCGGTCATGTATTCGCAACCGTGATCGCCGGTGCCTTCGACAACCGCGATGGCGCCCGAATTGCGCACGGCGAAGCGTTCGCCGGCGACGCCGCGGAAATAACACTCACCAGAAATGGCGCCATAGAGCACGGTATTGCCGACGATGATCGAGTCTTCCGGCACGATGCCGACCTTGTCCGACGGACGCACCACGATGCGGCCGCCCGAGAGGCCCTTGCCGACATAGTCATTGGCGTCGCCGATCATGTCGATCGAGATGCCCTTGGCCAGGAAGGCGCCGAAGGCCTGGCCGGCCGTGCCCCTTAGGGTGATCGAGATGGTGTCCTCGGGCAGGCCCGCATGACCATATTTCTTGGCTAGTGCACCCGAGAGCATGGCGCCGGTAGAGCGGTCGCGGCTCTTGATGGGCAGCTCGATCTGCACCGGGGTGCCGTTTTCCAGCGCCGGAGCGGCCAGTTCGATCAGCTTGCGATCGAGCACGGCTTCGAGGTGATGGTTCTGCGTTTCAGTGTGATAGAGGCTGTCGCCGCCCAGCGGCTCGGGCTTGTAGAACACCTTGGAGAGATCAATGCCCTCGCTCTTCCAGTGATCGGCGGCCCGGCGCTGGTCGAGCAGGTCGGAGCGACCAATCAACTCGTCAAGCGCCCTGGCACCGAGCGAGGCCATCAGCCCACGCAGCTCTTCGGCCACGAAGAAGAAGTAGTTGATGACGTGCTCGGGCGTGCCCTTGAAACGCTTGCGCAGCACCGGGTCCTGGGTGGCAACGCCAACCGGACAGGTGTTGAGGTGGCACTTGCGCATCATGATGCAGCCGGCCGCGATCAGCGGAGCCGTCGAGAAGCCAAATTCGTCCGCACCCAGAATGGCGCCGATCAGCACGTCGCGGCCGGTCTTGAGACCGCCATCGACCTGCAGGCGCACGCGGGAGCGCAGGCGGTTGAGCACCAGGGTCTGGTGGGTTTCGGCCAGGCCGATTTCCCAAGGACCGCCGGCATGCTTCAATGAGGTCAGCGGGGAGGCGCCGGTGCCGCCATCATAGCCAGAGATGGTGATGTGATCGGCGCGCGCCTTGGCAACGCCGGCAGCCACCGTGCCGACACCGACTTCACTGACCAGCTTGACCGAGATATCGGCCTGCTCATTGACGTTCTTGAGATCGTAGATGAGCTGGGCGAGGTCTTCGATCGAATAGATGTCGTGATGCGGCGGGGGCGAAATCAGGCCCACACCCGGGGTCGAGTGACGGGTCTTGGCAACGATCCAGTCGACCTTGTGGCCGGGCAATTGACCGCCTTCGCCGGGCTTGGCGCCCTGCGCAACCTTGATCTGGATCTGGTCGGAATTGACCAGATATTCGGTGGTGACGCCAAAGCGGCCCGAGGCAACCTGCTTGATGGCCGAACGCAGTGGATTGCGCGAGCCGTCGGGCAGGGGCTTGTAGCGATCGGGTTCCTCGCCGCCCTCACCGGTATTGGACTTGCCGCCGATCTGGTTCATCGCGATGGCCAGGGTGGTATGCGCCTCGCGGCTGATCGAGCCGAAGGACATGGCGCCCGTCACGAAGCGGCGGACGATATTGGCGGCCGGTTCGACCTCGTCCAGTTCGACGGCAGGCCCGAGCGGCTTGATATCGAACAGGTTGCGGATCGCCAGGTAGCCATTGTCGCCCGAATTCACATGGGCGGCAAAGCTGTTGTAGCGCTCCTGTGCGGTTTCCGGACTGTCGCTGGCGGTGCGCACGGCATGCTGCAGGTCGGCGACCACGTCAGGCGACCAGGCATGCTTTTCGCCGCGGATGCGGAAGGCATATTCGCCACCGACATCGAGCGCCTTGCGCAGCACGGCATCGTCGCCGAAAGCCGAAGCGTGGCGGCGGACGGTTTCTTCGGCGACTTCGGCAAGGCCGACGCCTTCAATGGAGGTGGCGGTACCGAAGAAGTACTTCTTGACGAACTCGGTGTTGAGACCAATCGCGTCGAAAATCTGGGCGCCGCAATAGGACTGGTAGGTGGAAATGCCCATCTTGGACATGACCTTGAGCAGGCCCTTACCGACGCTCTTGATGTAGCGATAGACGACTTCGTCAGCCGAAACCTCGGGCGGATATTCGCCTTCAGCATGGAGCGCGGCTAGAGCCTCGAAGGCCAGGTATGGGTTGATCGCTTCGGCACCATAGCCGGCCAGCATGGCGAAGTGGTGCATTTCGCGGGCTTCGCCAGTTTCGAGCACCAGACCGGAGGACGTACGCAGGCCCTTGCGGATCAGGTGGTGATGCACGGCAGCGGTCGCCAGCAGCGCCGGAATGGCGATGCGGTCGGCCGCAACCAGACGGTCGGACAGGATGATGATGTTGTATTCACCCCGCACTGCCTCTTCGGCAATGGCGCAGATGTCTTCAAGGGCGGCTTCCATGCCGGCGGCGCCCTTGTCGGCCATATAGGTGATGTCGATCGTCTTGGTCTTGAACTGGTTGTCGCGCATGTCGCCAATGGCGCGGATCTTTTCGAGATCCTCGTTGGTCAAAATGGGCTGACGCACTTCGAGACGCTTTTCGCGCGAAGAGCCTTCAAGATCGAGAATGTTGGGGCGCGGGCCGATGAAGGACACCAGGCTCATAACCGATTCCTCGCGGATCGGGTCGATGGGCGGGTTGGTGACCTGCGCGAAGTTCTGCTTGAAATAGGTGTAGAGCAGCTTGGACTTGTTCGAGAGCGCCGAGATCGGTGTGTCGGTGCCCATCGAGCCCACGGCCTCCTGGCCGGTGGTGGCCATGGGGGCCATCAGCAGCTTGAAGTCTTCCTGGGTGTAGCCAAAGGCCTGCAGGCGGTCGAGCAGGCTTTCCGAGCTCTTGGGGGCCTGCGGCTCGGTGGCGGGCAGGTCCTCGAGCACGATCTGGCTGCGGGCGAGCCATTCGGCATAGGGGTTCTTGGTGGCGAGGTGCTTCTTGACCTCTTCGTCCGAAACGATGCGGCCTTCCTCGAGGTCGATCAGCAGCATGCGGCCGGGCTGCAGGCGCCAGCGCTCGACAATGTCCTCATCGGGGATATCGAGCACGCCGGACTCCGAGGCGAGGACGACATGGCCTTCCCTGGTGACGAGATAGCGCGCGGGGCGCAGCCCGTTGCGGTCGAGCGTGGCCACCACATAGCGGCCGTCCGACAGCGACATGGCTGCCGGGCCATCCCAGGGCTCCATCAGGGCCGCGTGGTACTCGTAAAAGGCGCGACGCTCTTCATCCATCAGCGTATTGCCGGCCCAGGCCTCGGGGATCAGCATCATGGCCGCGTGCGGCAGCGAATAGCCGCCGCGCACGAGGAATTCGAGCGCGTTGTCGAAGCAGGCGGTGTCGGACTGCCCCTCATAGGAAATCGGCCAGATCTTGGTGATGTCGTCGCCGAACTTGGGCGAAGACACCGAGGCCTGGCGGGCGGCCATCCAGTTGACGTTGCCGCGAATGGTGTTGATCTCACCATTGTGGGTGGTCATGCGATAGGGGTGGGCCAGCTTCCAGGAGGGGAAGGTGTTGGTCGAGAAGCGCTGATGCACGAGCGCGATGGCGCTTTCAAAGGCTTCGTCGTGCAAGTCCGTGTAGAAGGCGCCCAACTGGTCGGCCAGGAACATGCCCTTATAGACAATGGTGCGCGCCGACATGGAGACGACATAGAAGCCGTTGTCGCTGTCGCTCTCAGGGACTTCCTTATAGACGGAGTTGGAGATGACCTTGCGTACGATCAGCAGCTTGCGCTCGAACTCGTCGATCGACAGGCCCTCGGGCCGCGCAATGACCATTTGCTCGATGATCGGCTGGGTGGCGATGACTCCTTCGGACAGGCGCGAATTGTCGGTGGGGACAGTGCGTTCGCCGAGCAGTTCGAGGCCCTCGGTCTCAAGGCACCGGCGGACCACGGCGACGCACTTGTCCCGCAGGGCGACATCGTTGGGGTAAAACACCATCGCCACGGCATAGGCGTGCTTTTCGGGCAGAGCAAAGGGCAGCACCTTGGCGAAGAAGGCGTGCGGGGTCTGCACCAGAATGCCGGCGCCGTCGCCCATCAGCGGGTCGGCGCCCACGGCGCCGCGGTGTTCCAGGTTCTCGAGGATTTCGAGACCCTTCTGCACCACTTCGTGGCTGGGCTTGTTCTTGATATTGGCAATCATGCCGATGCCGCAGGCATCATGCTCATGGGCCGGATCGTAAAGACCCTGGGCCTGGGGGCGGCCGTCGACGCGCTTGCCATCCAGAATCAGGGTTTTGCGATTGGCGGTCTCGGTCTGGGCGGAAATGCCGGTCCGTGTGTTTGCCATGGCTCAACCTCGTTCTGTTCGGGCCCTGACCGGGGCCAATGTTTCGTCTTGCGCATCCTGCTATTGCCGGTTGGGACCGGCCGGGCGGATGCATGGTTTCCTCTGGGGCGCAGTGTTCAGCCGGGTCGTACTACACGAGTACGGCTCGAATGAGCAAATTGCGATCCTGTCCGGGGAGCGGCACTGCATCCAAATGGCCGCTCATAATTCGAGCTTAGGCGCGTTACCGCCCATATTAGCTCCGCCTGTCCGTTTCCGCTATCGACTAGCGGTCCAGCCGGACCAGCGTGCGCGCTGACCGCGGAGAGCGGGGCGACGCGTCAGATAGGACAGAGGTGCTGCCCTAACCATTGCACATTTGCATAATTCAAAACTACGAGCAAGCGATTTTGCCGCGCGGCCGGCACAAAAAATAGGACTTGGCAGAAAAATCTGTAGGAAACCGTAGGAAACTGGGTCGATACGAACAGGGCGCCCCTGAAAGGAGCGCCCTAAAGCCGCGAAATTGATGAAAAGTCCTATTCGAGGTGCGATTTGATGAACCAAAGGTTCTTGTCGAGATCGCGAGAATAGGCCGTCAGAATGTCTGCGGTATCGGCATCGCCGGCCTCGTCGGTGGCGTCGATGTCCTTGCGCACCTGGTTGGCCAGCTTGCCAAAGCGTTCGGCGAGCGCGGCAAGATGATCGGGCACTTTCTTGATGTCGGTGGGGTAGGCATCAAGGCTGGTTGCCTTGGCGACAGTCTGGCTGGTGCCGTCTGGCGTGCCATCAAGCTGGGCGATGCGCTCGGCCATGACATCGATGTGACCATCGATGGCGGCACGCATGGGATCGAGCATTTCGTGCACGGCGATGAAATTGGGACCCTTCAAATTCCAGTGGGCCTGCTTGGTGGCCAAGGCCAGATCGATACTGTCGGCAAGGCGCGCATTGAGCACGTCGATCACCGCGGATTTGGCGTTGGCCTTGAGGTCGATGGAGGGAGTTTTCATCGGGTTTATCCTGACGCTTGAGTTGATCGGTGGGCGCGGGGCCGCGTCTGTTCAACCGGCTGGGGCCGAACTTGTTCCAATACACGTGTACCAAAGAACTTATTGCGCCGGTGCCGGATCGGCAGGGTTTCGGGTGCCCATCATTTGTACCGTGAAGGTGATCAGGGCAAAGCAGGCGAGGGGCAGGAGTGCCAGAGCCGTCCAGATCCAGAGCGCGGCATTGGCGCCGGCCTGGCCAATGGCCAGCGCCATGAGGAAAGGCGCGGCGGCCGCCGCCACCTGCCGGGCAGCCGAAATCTGACCCTGTCGCGCACCATAGTCCAAGCGCCCAAACAATTGCAGCGGCAAGGAACCCGAGACAATGCTGGTGAGCCCCGAGCCCAGCCCAAACAGCAGCGCAAAAGCGATGGCCCCCGCTATGGCTGGTGCGGAAATGGAGAGGATGAACAGGGCGAGCGGCAGAGATGCTGCTGCGATGACCGCCAGGGAAGTGGCGCGCAAGCGCCCGCCAAAGACCATGTTGATGAGGCGCGCCAGCACTTGTGCGGGGCCAAAAATGCTGGAGATCAAGAGGGCCTGAAGCCCCAGATCGAGCGCCTGGAGCAGCGGCACCATCTGCAAGGTGACTGCCGCCAGAATCAGTCCCTGCAGCGCAAAGCCTGCCAATACCAAGGCAAAAAGCAGCTTTGCGCGCTGCGGGCGCGGCGGCGGCAGGTCCAAGGGCCTCTGATCTGGGTGAGCCTGGCCCGTCATTTCCCGGTCTTTGCACAGGCGGCTCAACCAGAAATGAAGCGGCAGGCACAGCACCAGATTGAGGCCGGCAAAGACCAGATAGCTGCCGCGCCAACCCAGCTGTCCATCAAGCAGAGCGGTCAACGGCCAGAACAGGGTTGAGGCGAACCCGGCGATCAGCGTCAGGTGAGTGATGCTGGCCTGTGCGCCGCGCCCGCCGATCTGGACCAGGACGGCAAAGGCTGCTGCATAGAGGACCAGGGTGGAGGCGACCTCCATGCCGGTCAGGGCCAGCACAAATACCGGACCAGTTGGGGCTAGAGCCATCAGCAGCAGGAACAGACTGACCAGCAGCGAACCGGCTGTCATGGCGCGCGCTGCGCCAAACCGGTCCAGCATACGCCCGGTCCAGGGGGCGGCCAGGCCGCCAATCAGCAGAGCAAAGGTCAGGGCGCCGTAGATCCATTCGGTGGACCAGCCAAAGCTGGTGGCGATGCCAGGCGCCAGGACACTGAAGGCATAGTAGAGCGAGCCATAACCAACGATCTGGGTGACACCGAGCGCCCAGACGGCTGCGGCGGGAACTGGCTTGGACATAGTTGAAAGGCTCGCTCGGTGTGCGATCAGGCGCAGCAGGCGGCTTTGGATGGTGAGCCACAGCAGGGCGCCTCCGTCCGGGCTGCGCGATGGCGGGGCTTGCAAATGGCCGGGCGCATGGCCAGCGACAGTCGCGTGCGGTCCTTTTCCCGGACAACTCCGGCGATATCGAAGACCTGCATCGCTTCATCGGGACGGCTCATCTCAATGGTGACACGCGATGCCGCGTCAAGTGTCAGGCTGGCTTCGACCCGTGCCAGGATGGACAGGAACTTGCCCACGCTCACGGCTTGCGGGCCCTGGGCGAGCGGAATGTCCTCAACCTGCAGGATGGTTTCCGTCCAGTGGTCAGGGTTGCCGCCGCAGTCCAGGGTCGAAAGCTGAGCAGCCTTGATTTCCGTGACATGATAGCCGGATTGAACTGTCCTGCCGGCATAGTCTAGCACCAGGACGGTGGCGTCAGACCCTGCCAGAGCATGGCGCAGTGCGGCAAGGTCGAGGTCGGGTTGTGCGAGGGAGGTGACAGCGGCGTCCATGAGCGGTACCATTATCTCAATGATTCAAGAGATATTGAAATAAGCATGGACGAAAAGCAAGCCCTCGATGCGTTTGGTGCCCTCTCGCAGGACACGCGCCTGCGCATCGTGCGCGCGCTGGTCATGGCCGGAGACGGCGGTATGCCGGCTGGAGCCATCAGTGCGGCGGTCGACGCCTCTTCCTCGCGCACCTCGTTTCATCTGGGGCATCTGGAGCGGGCGGGCCTGATCTCATCGCGGCGCGAGGCCCGCTCAATCGTCTACACGGCCAATTTTGCGGGACTGACCGGGCTGGTGGAATTTCTGATGCGCGATTGCTGTCAGGGTCATCCGGCTGTAATCGCCGGGGTGACCGACGCCGCCCAAGCATGCTGTGCACCTGGCCCCGATGCATGAACAAAAGCGCGGCCCTTGCGGACCGCGCCTTCGTCGTTCCGATGGACTCGGAAACTATCGCCATTCGAGCGCAGGTGTCATGGCCTGGACCCCTATAATCGCTCCCTGGAGCGATCATGCGCAAGCGCCAGGGTCTAGTTGACGGACTTGTCCTCGATGGTGGCGGTGCCGCCATTGATCTGGATGGTGCGCGCCTTCTTGCTTTCGGGCAATTCGCGCTTCAGCTCCAGATGCAGCAGGCCGTTCTCGAGAGTGGCGCCCTGTACCTCGACATAGTCGGCAAGCTGGAAGCGCAACTCGAAGGCGCGCTCGGCAATGCCGCGATGGAGGAATTCGCGTTTGTCCTCGCCGGACTCGGCGGATTTGGCGCCCTTGACCACGAGGCTGTTTTCCTTGGTCTCGACGGCGATATCACCATTGGAGAACCCGGCTACGGCGATGGAGATGCGATAGGCATCATCGCCGGTGCGCTCGATATTGTAGGGCGGGTAGGTCTTGGCTTCCTGTGCGCCCAGCGTATCGAGGCGGTTGAACAGCCGGTCAAAGCCGACAGTGGAGCGGTAGAAGGGGGAAAAATCGATGGTCTGCATTTTCACATTCTCCGATTGAGCAACGTGGTTTCAGTGTCGACCGGTGCCTGCGGCGGTGCTCCCTTAAAGCGGCGAGACCGATTGGACAGGGCCGGTGTCCCCGGATAGTCCGGCGGACAGCAAAGATGTAGGTGCGGCCAGAGCCGGTTCAAGAGCCTGGCGAGATGAACCCAAGATGAATGATCCGCTCCGTTCCGGTTCAGGTGCGTTGGCCTAGAAAGGGGCATGTGAACGTGGCCGGACAGCTCCGGCGGAAGCGCTCGCACCCTGTCGGTCCCGTCAACCCGCCCCCCGCATGGGACCGCGCAGACAAGAAAAGCCAGCAGCCAGACCGGTTGCTGGCTTTTCTTTTTTCACAATGCCCGATTAAGGTCGCCGCCAAAGCGGAAACGAGGGCAGGCATTGTCAGCGCAAGTCGAACCAAACGGACCCAGGCTGGTGTCCATCCCGACCAATCCGGTGCCCGAGGGCGCGCGGGTGGGCTATTTCACCACCTCGGACAGGGTGCGGCTGCGCTATGCGCTTTGGCCGAAAACCGAGGGGCCGCAACGCGGCACGGTGTGCCTGGTGCAGGGGCGTACCGAATATATCGAGAAATATTTCGAGACCATCGCCGACTTCCGCAAGCGCGGCTTTGCCGTGGCGACTTTCGATTGGCGCGGCCAGGGCGGCTCGGACCGGCTGATCGGCAACCCGCATGTGGGTTATGTCGATCGCTTCGAGGATTACTGGACCGATCTGCGCTGTTTTCACGCCGATATCCTGCTGCCCGATTGTCCGCCGCCCTTCTATCTGGTGGGCCATTCCATGGGCGGGCTAGCCAGCCTGATCGCGGCGACGCGCGACCGCATGATGTTCGACCGCGTGTTTTTGAGCGCGCCCATGGTGGGCCTGCATGGCCTGGATCACAGCCTGCATCGCTGGGCGGCTGTGGCCGAAACGGTGAGTTTTTTCGGGCTCGGGCATTTGCCGCTCAAGCGCAAGGGCGACCGGCGGCCGGACGAAAGCATGTATCCGGACAATCCCTTGACCTCGGATGCCCTGCGCTACAAGCGCATGGTCGAGACCATTCGGGCCGATGACGGGCTCTATATCGGGTCGCCCAGTTTCCGGTGGCTGGGGGCGGCCTTGCGCGCCATGCTTGAAACCCGGCAGGACCGGTTTCCCGGGGAAATCCGCATCCCGCTACTGATCCTGGCGGCCGCGCGGGAGCAGATTGTCTCAACCCCCGCCATCGAGCAATTGGGTCTGCGCCTGCGCACCGGCCGGCACATGGTCGTCGCCGGGTCGCGGCATGAGATGTTCATGGAGGCGGACCCGGTGCGCGGCCAGGTGTTCGCGGCATTCGATGCGTTCATTACGGAGCAGAGTCGCTAGGCCCGGTTGATCAGCTCCAGCGCCTTGTCGAGCAGTTCCGGGGTTGCGGCAGCCACCACATTGCCGCCGCCGCTGGGTTCAGAGCCGTCCCAGCAGGCGATGGCGCCGCCGGCTTCGCGGATAATGGGGACCAAGGCGGCGATGTCGTAAGTATTGAGAGAGGGCTCAATGACCAGATCGGCCTGGCCAGCGGCGAGCAGGGCATAGCCGTAGCAGTCCATGCCAAAGCGCTGCAGGCGCGTGGCATTCTCAACTGCCAGCCACTTGTTCCAATGTTCGCCTTTGAAGAGATTGGGTGTGGTGGTGAAAACGCGCGCCGCGGACAGTTCGGTCAGTCCGCTGGTCTGGTTGGTGTGCACGAGTTCGCCGCGCCGATAGGTCGAGCGGCCCGGCACGGCCAGGAACTCTTCACCGATAAAGGGCTGGCTCATCAGGCCGGCCACCGCCACGCCATCAATGGCAAAGCCGATCAGCGTGCCCCAGACCGGGGCGCCGGAGATGAAGGCGCGGGTGCCATCGACCGGGTCAATGATCCAGCTATAGCGGCTGTCGCCTGTCTTGCCCCATTCTTCGCCGATGATGGCGTGATCGGGAAAGGCCTCGGTGATGACACCGCGGATGACGGTCTCGGCGCCTTTGTCTGCCTCGGTGACCGGGTCAAACCCGGCATCGAGCTTATTGTCGATGGTCAGCGGGGTACGGAAGAGGGGCAGGGTGTGCTGTGCGGATGCGGCGCCGGCACGGCGCAAAGTGTGTTCGATCTGCGCGAAATCGATCGTGCTGGCGGGCATGGCGAAGCTTTCATGCGTGAGTTCTGTGAAAAGGCAGATCTGACAAAGATTTGCTGCTGAACACTTTTAGTTGGGCGCTGGAGATGCCAGACTTTTCTGCAGTTTTTCTGTGACGTTTCTGATTCATTTTTGCAACAAGTCTGGCCCGAACGCCTGTGAACAAGGAGGGAGACACTTGTCGTTCGATCCGAATGGGTTCATCGACAAAGGGCATGGTGCGTTGCCGAACTGCCGAGCATCTGGGTGCCGCGTTCGGCAAACATCGTTCCTCCCTTGACTGGGGCCGTCTTTGGGGGCGGCCCCTTTTTATTGATCCGGATTTATTCTGCCGCGGCCTGCTGGGGCAAGGGGGAGACGCCGGCCAGCGTCACCAAATCCAGGCCGACCAAGGTCAGGATCAGACGCTCGATGAGCGATTTGATGGTCTCAAATCCGTCGTTCTTCTCAAGTGTTACCTCGTTCATATAGAGGTGACGGCTGATCTCGATCTGCAGGGCATGTACGCCATGCTGGGGGCGGCCATAGGCACGTGTGCAGAACCCGCCCGCATAGGGACGGTTGCGCGCCACCTTAAGGCCGGCAGAGCTAAACACGGTTTCGATCAGGTCGACCAGCGGCCCGGCGCAGGTGGTGCCATAGCGGTCGCCCAGCACGATATCGGGCGTGGCCCGCTCGCCGTGCCGGCCCAGGCGCGGCATGGAGTGACAATCGATGAGGACGGCCAGGCCAAACCTGGTCATGCTTTCGCTCAGCAGTTTTTGCAGGGCCGCATGATAAGGATGATAGATGCCCTCGATGCGCATGCGCGCATCTTCAAGGGTCAGGCGCTCGCGATAGATCGGCTTGTTTTCGGCAACAACGCGGGCCAGCGTGCCCAGCCCGGCTGCGACGCGGGGTGAGCTGGTATTGAACCGGTCCGACAGCGGTTCGACGAACATTGTGGGATCGAGTTCCCAGGGCTCGCGATTGACATCAAGATAGGCCCTGGGGAAATGCGCCCGGAGGAGCGGGGCACCAAGACGGGGCGCGCGGCCGAACAATTCGTCGACAAAGGCATCTTCGGACTGGCGGATCGAGAGGTGGTCAAGCCGCGCCATGGCCAGGAAACGCTCGGGGTAGACCCGGCCCGAATGGGGCGAGTTGAACACGACAGGCGCGACCAGCCGCCTTGGACGGATCGTCTCAAATGCCGGTTGATCCCAATAGTCGGACCGCACGCCGTCTCCCCCATATGGCGGTGTGGCCCGCCAAAAGTGATTTGCTGGAGTTAAGTTTCGCGCGGCTCGGCGCGATTGTCCAGAATTGTTGCATTTGTGCGAACAACGCGGAAAACACGGCGCTGGATGCAGTGAGAGGTTGCGAAAGCGACACGGTGGCATAAACATCGGCGCAAACACCGACTCAGCCGAAGGCTCTGCCCAAGAGGACCCTTGATGAAGCGAATTTTGCTCGCCGAAGACGACAACGACATGCGCCAGTTCCTGACGCGGGCCCTCAAGAATGCTGGCTATGAGGTGGTGTCCTTCGACAATGGCCTGTCGGCCTATGAGCGGCTGCGCGAAGAACCGTTCTCGCTGCTCCTAAGCGATATCGTGATGCCCGAGATGGACGGAATCGAATTGGCGCGTCGCGCGACCGAGCTCGATCCGGACCTTAAGGTCATGTTCATCACCGGCTTTGCCGCGGTGGCGCTCAACCCCGATAGTGATGCGCCCAAGGATGCCTCGGTGCTGTCCAAGCCATTTCATCTCAAGGATTTGGTCAACGAGGTGGAGCGCTTGCTGGCGGCCTGATCCAAAGCCTGCAAAGACCCGGAAACGGGCGGATGCGCAGGCCTTGTCGCGCAAGAATTCACAGCTTGCCGATTGGCTCTTGACCCCAACGGGGATTTTATGGTCTATCCGCGCCACCGGAACGGCGCAGCCAATCCGGTCCCGGAGAGATGGGCGTATAGCTCAGCGGGAGAGCACCTCGTTGACATCGAGGGGGTCACAAGTTCAATCCTTGTTACGCCCACCATCTCTTTCCGGTTCGCTTTGTTTCCCTTAGGGGAGAAGGCGATGTGGGAGTATAGCTCAGCGGGAGAGCATTCGCTTCACACGCGAAGGGTCACAAGTTCAATCCTTGTTACTCCCACCATTTTTCTTCAAGTGATAACGGCCTGCATCCGGCGTTCTTCTGCGCTCCGGTGCTCACGTACCCACGTACGCTCCGCTCCGGTGCTCGAAGAGCCACCGGCTTCGACTCGTTCTGACTTGAAGAAGCCCGCTGCGCGGGCAGATTGTGCCCTGACCCGACCTGGCAACGACCTTTCGATCACCACATTGTCTGTTTCGCCCGTTCAGGCCAGGCCTTGTCATAGCTGTCGCCGCCGACTTCTTCCGCCGTCATCGTGGCCAGGATCTGGCCTGGGGTGGGCAGACCTGCGGGATCGACATAGCGTTCGGGGTTCCAGAGCTCGGAGCGGATGATGGCCCGAGCGCACTGGAAATAGACCTCGTCTATCTCCAAGACGATGACCGAGCGTGGCGCTTTGTCTTCGATGGCGAAGCTTTCGAGCAAAGTGGGGTCTATGGAGAGATGCGCGCGGCCATTGACGCGCAACGTGGTGCCAGACCCCGGGATGAGGAAGAGGAAGGCGCAACGCGGATCGCGCACGATGTTGCGCAGGCTGTCGATGCGGTTATTGCCGCGCCGGTCGGGCATCATCAGGGTGTTGTCGTCATGGATGCGCACAAAACCGGGCTTGTCGCCGCGCGGAGAGCAGTCAATGCCTTCGGGGCCGATGGTGGCGAGCGCGGCAAAGGGGCTGGCTGCAATCAGGCGCCGGTAGTCTGGCGTTATTGCACGTGCCACCTTGGCGGTGGCAGCGGGGGCGGGGGCGGGCTGGTAGAGCGCCTCAAGCTGGTCGAGGGTCATAATCCTGGTCATGCAAACGCCTAGGAACCGCGTCGTGATGGAACGCGCGCTGGGATTGAAGTGTAACCAAGCCTATATGACAAACGAAACACAGGTCGAGACAAGGAGCGCCGCAATGGATGCACAAACTTTCCCCGTGACCCGCACCGATGCCGAATGGCGCGCGCGGTTGACCGACGAGCAATATTACATCATGCGCCAGCACGGCACCGAGCGGCCGGGTTCCTGCGCCCTGCTGCACGAGAAACGCCCCGGCACCTTTTCCTGCGCCGGGTGCGACAGCCCGCTGTTTGCTGCGACGCTGAAATTCGAAAGTGGTACCGGCTGGCCCAGCTTCAACGACCCGATCCCCGGCTCGGTGGAGACCACAACCGATCGTTCGCATGGCATGGTGCGCACCGAAGTGCATTGCGCCACCTGTGGCAGTCATCTGGGCCATGTGTTCCCCGATGGGCCGCCGCCGACCGGCCTGCGCTATTGCATCAACGGGGTGGCGTTGAACTTCGAGCCTAGCGAGTGAACCAGGCCCCGGACGAAAGTCCGGGGTTTTTTATGGCGGACAGAGCGTCAGGTGCCGCGCGGCTTGGCGCGGCTGGTGGCCGGGGCGGCGATTGGATCGTCGGGCCAGGGGTGGCGCGGATAGCGGCCTTTGAGGTCGCGCGCCACGTCCTTCCAGCTGCCGCGCCAGAAGCCGGGCAGGTCCCGCGTGGTCTGGATCGGCCGGTGGGCGGGTGACAGCAGCACCAGCAGAAGCGGTATCCGGCCATTGGCAATGCTGGGGTGCCGGTCAAGGCCGAACAGTTCCTGCACCCGGATTTCCAGCGCCGGGCCGTTTTCGGCAGCGTAATCGATGGGCAAGTGACTGCCCGAGGGGGCGTGAAAATGGCTTGGCAGGAGCTTTTCCATTTCCTGCTTTTTTGCCCAGGGCAGCAGGGCTTCCAGTGCCGCGCCCAGATGCTCGGCAGTGATCGCGGACAGCCGCGTTTCACCCAATATGTGCGGGGTCAGCCAAGCCGGGTCAGCAGACAGGGCGGTGTCCGTCAGGTCGGGCCAATCCGCGCCCAAGCTCTGGTGCAAAAAGCTGGCGCGGGCGCGCTGGGCTTTCTGCTCCTTGCTCCAGGGCAGCGCCTCGACCCGCTTGATGGCAGCTTCGGCGAGAAGCTCGGCAGCTCTGTCGAAATCGGTCACCGGCGCGGTTTCATCGGCCAGCCGCAACGCGTCGAGCCGCCGTTGACGGCGGGCGCGCACGGCGCCGCTCGCGGGATCGAAGGTCAGGGTGGTTTCGGTACGGATATGGTTGGCGAACAGGGCCTCAAGTTCACTGGTATTTAGCGCGGCGGCCGAACGGATGCGGCCCTGCGTGGCGCTGCCAGTCACATCGGCAACAACAATGAAGGGTGCGCCGGCCAGGGCATGGGTTTCGTCAAGCTTGGCCTGCCGTCCATTGGCCAGGCGGAAGCGGCCACGGGCACCAGTCGATTGCGCCACCCGGTCGGGAAAGGCGCGAGCCAAATGATGGCCAGCAGACAGGTCTTCGCCCGAGGAGCCACCGGCCAGCTTTGCCCAGCGCCGGGCGAGGCTGCGGGCCTCGTCGGCGCGGCGGGAGCGATCAGCGCGGAAACGTTCCAGGCGACGGGCAAGGTCGGTATCGTCGCCACCCAGCCCGCGCTCTCCGATCAGCACTGCCAATTCGGCGGCGGTCTGTGCATCGCCGTCTTCGGCTCCGGCGACCACCATATGAGCCAGGCGCGGATGCAGGGGAAGGCGAGCAAGGGCCTTGCCGGCTGGCGTGAGGTGCCCGGCCTCGTCTGTGGCGTCGAGACGAGACAGGAGCGCCTTGGCTTCGGCCCAAGCCGGGGCGGGCGGCGGATCTAGGAAGGCCAGGGCCTGCGGATCGGTGACGCCCCAACTGGCAAGGTCGAGCAACAGGCCGGAGAGATCAGCGGCCAGGATTTCCGGGGTCTCGAACGGTTCGAGCGCGGCGCTCTGGCCCTGGTGCCAGAGCCTTATGCATACGCCGGGGCTGGTGCGCCCGGCCCGGCCGCGGCGCTGATCGGCGCCGGCGCGGGATACGCGGCGGGTGGCAAGGCTGGTCATGCCGGTGGCGGGTTCATAGACCGGCACACGACGAAATCCACTGTCGATGACGATGCGTACGCCCTCAATCGTCAGCGAGGTTTCCGCAATCGATGTCGCCAGCACGATCTTCCGGCGGCCTTCGGGGGCCGGCTGGATGGCGCGATCCTGTTCGCCGGGCGCAAGCTGACCATAGAGCGGCGCCAGATCCGTGTTGGCGGGCAGGCGCGTGGCGAGCCGTTCGGCAGTGCGGGTGATTTCGCCCTGCCCGGGCAGAAACACCAGCACTGATCCCTCATGCTCGCGCAGGGCAGCAAAGGTGGCGTTGGCTACCTGGTCCTCCAGGCGCTGCAACGGGTCTGGATCGACATGCAAGGTTTCGACCGGGAAGGTGCGCCCGGGACTGTCGATGACCGGTGCATCGCCGAGCAGTCCGGCGACGCGCGCGCCATCGATGGTGGCAGACATGACAAGCAGCCGGAGGTCCGGCCGCAGGGCGCGGGCGTCGAGGGTCAGGGCAAGGCCCAGGTCACCATCGAGACTGCGCTCGTGAAACTCATCGAAGATGACGGCCGCGACGCCGGTCAGTTCCGGGTCATCAAGCAGCATGCGGGTGAACACGCCCTCCGTCACCACTTCGATGCGGGTGCGGGCGGAGACTTTCGTCTCCATGCGCACGCGATAGCCCACGGTTTGACCCACCTCTTCAGCCAACAGCCTAGCCATTTGCCGGGCGGCGGCACGGGCGGCCAGCCGGCGCGGTTCGAGCATGATGATGCGGCCATCGTCCCGCCAAGGGGCATCGAGCAGGGCCAGCGGCACGCGCGTCGTCTTGCCCGCGCCCGGCTGGGCCACCAGCACGGCGGAAATCCCCTTCTCCAGGGCGTCGGCCAGGGCAGGCAAGGCGGCATCAATGGGCAGCGGGGGCAAGGCGTTGGACATGGCTAGGCGATAGCCCCTGACATGGTGACGAAGCAAGAGGCCGTTGCTTCTAGGCGCCCTTAGGCGCTTGTTCATCGCAAGCGTACTTGCGGGTTCTCTCCTGCGCCAGAGTGGATTAGGGTGCACGCCGTTCCAGCACCGTCCCGGAGTGGCGCATGCAACTGACCCGTATCGCCAACGACCAGATCACCGTCGATGTGGCAGCGCTTGGCGCGGAGATGCAGTCGATCCAGACGCGCGATGGCCGGCAGTGGCTCTGGCATGGCGATGCTGCCTATTGGACCGGCCGGTCGCCGATCCTGTTTCCCATTGTCGGCAAGGCGCCCAATGACACCGTCACCGTGGACGGCGTGCCATTCCAGATGAGCCAGCATGGTTTTGCCCGGCGCAGCAATTTCGAGCTGGTGGCCGAGGAAACCGATCGCTGCGTTTATCGGCTGACCGCCTCCGAGGCGAGCCGGGCGATGTATCCCTTTGAATTTCAGCTCGATGTCGAGCATCGGGTGGAAGGGCGCGCGGTCGTGGTCAGCGCCATAGTTACCAATCGTGACCACAAGATCATGCCCTTCGGCATCGGCTTTCACCCGGCCTTTGCCTGGCCGCTGCCGGGTGCCGAGGGCAAGCCGCATAGCATCGAGCTGGATGGAGGTGGCGCCCCGGCATTGCGTCGTTTGTCGGGCGGTCTGGTGGACCCCAAGGCGCTGCCCTCGCCCTTTGAAGCGGGGCAGATGACGCTGGATCACAGCCAGTTTGCCGAGGACGCCATGCTGTTTCCCGAAGGTGCGGGCGCCGGACTGGTCTATAGCCCGGCCGCAGGGCCAGGCGTGCACTTCACCTGGGAGAACCTGCCCAATTTTGCCCTTTGGACCAAGCCGGGCGCGGGGTTCATCTGCCTTGAGCCCTGGCACGGCACGGCGGCGGAAGTGGGCGGCTCGGAAGAGTTGAGCGAACGGCCTTTTACGGAACTGCTGGGGCCGGGTGCTTCGGCGCGCTACAGCTTCCGGGCGGAGCTGCGCGGTTAGTCACTCCGCTGCGCCGCGTTCCTCGATCAATTCGTCAGGGCCACTGGGATCGCCTGGCGCAGTTTCCGCGCCAAGATCCGGAAAGGCGGCGATGCGGGCCCCGCGGAAATCGGTGCGCAGCACGATCAGCCCGCGTTCCTCGAACCAGGTCAGCAGGCGCCGCGCGCGGCTCGAAGAATGGGTGCCGTAGAGCCGGGCCAGCGTGGCGTCGGACGGGCAAGGGGCGCCGGTCAGCGCGGCTTGGGCGATGACCAGGAACACGCCCTGCACATCATCGGTCAGCGTTTCGGAAAGGCTCAGGGCCTGCTGCCAGCCGTCGGATGATGCGGTCTGTTCATCGGGCGCCACCCGGGCTACGGCGAGCAGGCGCTTGAAGGCGGGCAGGGCCGGTGGATCACCCGGAATGCGGCGGATGCGGCAGCGGACAAGAAAATCCTGATAAAGCTGGGCGGTGTTGCGAAAGCCCGCGTCGGGGTCGCTCATCAGTTCAACCATCACCGCCTGGATCATGGCGTCGCGCTCAGCTTCATCGATCTCAGGGAATAAAGAAGCGGGTTCTTCCGGTGCTTCGGCGCGGGCCTTGGCACGAGCTTCGGCGACCTGTGCCAACAATTCATTTGTCGACGGCGGCGGGGGCGGCGCCGGACGACGCACTACCGGCCGGGCCAGTTCCTCGGGGTCCTGGGTGAAAATCAGATCGGCCGCATCGGCCGGCGCCTCGGGCAATGGGGTCAGCTTGGGGCTGGTCGAGCGCGCCGAGGTTTCCACCGCACCGATGACGATGGGCAGGGGGCGGCGGGAAATGGCGGGTCCGAGGGCCACGAAATGGCCGCGGGCGAGGTCACGGAACTGTTCGGCCTGCCGGCGATCCATGCCCAGCAGGTCGGCGGCGCGGGCCATGTCGATATCGAGAAAGGTGCGGCCCATCAGGAAGTTGGAGGCTTCCGCTGCCACGTTCTTGGCCAGCTTGGCCAGCCGCTGGGTGGCGATGACGCCCGCCAGACCGCGCTTGCGGCCACGGCACATCAGATTGGTCATGGCGCCGAGCGAAAGTTTGCGTGCTTCGTCCGAGACCTCGCCACCTGCGGCCGGCGCAAAGAGCTGGGCCTCGTCGACCACGACCAGCACCGGATACCAGAAATCCCGGTCGGCATCGAACATGCCGCCGAGAAAGGCGGCGGCGGCGCGCATCTGCTGTTCGGCGTCCAGCCCCTCGAGATTGAGCACGACCGAGACACGGTGCTGGCGCACGCGATTGGCAATGCGGGTCAATTCGCTTTCAGTACGCGTGGCATCGACCACCAGATGCCCGTATTTGTCGGACAGGGTGACGAAATCACCTTCGGGATCGATGATGCATTGCTGTACCCACTGCGCGGATTGCTCCAGCAGGCGGCGCAGCAGGTGCGATTTGCCGGACCCGGAATTGCCCTGCACCAGAAGGCGCGTGGCGAGCAATTCTTCAAGATCCATGTGGGCTGGGCCGGATCCCCGGCTCTCTCCCATGTCGATGGCGACCTGCATCATCTCTCCGGCTGGATGCGCCTCATCTCCAGCGGGAAGGCAGACGCACGGCTAACTGACTATTTGCGAGTGATAGCACATAGCCTCACCGATTCGCCCAATCGGGAAAAGCCCGGTTCCACAGGGCAATCAGTCCGGCTTGCGCGCGATGATGAAGACGGCTGCCCGGGGCTTGGGGCGCCAGTCATGCTCAATGGTAAAGCCTGGGCGAGTGATGTCCTGGCGCAACTGGTCCCGGTCCATGACGGTGAGCACCGGAAGCAGGCCAAGAGCACGGCCAAGCGGGGCGATGTAGCCCAACCACCTGGCGGTCTCGGCAATGCAGACCGTGCTGGAAACGAAGATACCCCCTGGCTTGAGAATGTCGAAGACGCGCTGAATGACGGCCTGCCGGTTCTGGAGCAGGTGCAGGACGGACATGGCCAGCACGACGTCGTAGCTGGCCGGGGCGATCGGCATGGTGGTGATGTCGCCCTTTTCGAAGGTGACATTATCGACCCCGGCTTGGGCGGCGCGGATGCGGGCCTTTTCCAGCATGCGCTCGGAAAAATCCACCGCCCGGACGCTGCGAACGTGTGGGGCATGGATGATGGCGGTGCCGCCGGTGCCACAGCCGAACTCGAAGACGTCCATGTCCGGGGTGAAGTGGGACTGGGTTCTGGCCAGCTTGGTGCGGTAGGCCTGCTCGTCGCTGATGGGCTGGGCGGCATAGCGATCCGCCATCCGGTCCCAGAAGGCGCTTGGCTCGGCCATGGTCTAACTCCTCGTCCCCAAGAATTCTGGCAGCAGGATAACCGGGGGCTCAAGAAAACAAAATTGCAGAATTTGGCACAAGAACTATACGTAAATGCATGAAGGAAATGCCCGGGCCGATTGACTGGAACCAGATGCGCGCGCTGTTGGCGACGGTGGAGGCCGGCTCGCTCTCGGCGGCGGCGCGACGGCTCGGCTTGACCCAGCCGACGCTCGGGCGACAGGTGGCGGCGCTCGAGGAAGACTTGGGCATTGCCGTATTCGAGCGGGTGGGGCGGCGCCTGGTCTTGACAGAGGCGGGGCAGCGGCTGGTCGCCGATCTGCGCGAGATGGGCGCGGCAGCGGACCGCGTCGCGATGTCGGCTGCGGCACAGTCGCAATCGGTGGAGGGCGTCGTAAGGATTACCGCCGCCGACATCTATGCAGGGCATGTTCTGCCGCCCCTTCTGGCCGAGGTGCGCAAGGCCGCGCCGGGCATTACCCTGGAGGTGCTGGCGACGGGGTCGATCAGTGACCTGCTGCGGCGTGAAGCCGACATTGCCATCCGTCATGTCCGGCCCGACCAGGATGGCCTGATCGCGAGGCGGTGCCGGGACACGGCGGCTTATGTCTATGGAACGCCGGACTTGCTCGACCGGCTGGGGCGACCGAGCAATGGCGTTGAACTGGCTCGTTGCGAAATGAGTGGTGCGATGGACGGAATCGAGCCCTTCATCGCCGAGATGCGGCAGCGCGGGGTGCCCCTGAGCAGGGCCAATTTCCCACTATTGACGCAGAGCGGGATGACCGGCTGGGAATGGGTGTGCCGGGGCATATGCCTCGGGCCGATGGTCGAAGCGGTCGCCCGGCAAACTCCGGAGGTCGAGATCGCCGTGCCCGCAATCGACCCTATCCCGGTGCCGGTCTGGCTGGTGACTCACCGGGAGTTGCATACCAGCCGGCGGATCCGGCTGGTGTTCGATATGCTGGTCGAGCATTTCTCGTGATCGGCTAGAGGTCGCGCAACAATCGCGCCGGGCGCGCCGAAGCTGCGCGCAGGATCGTCATGGCGCCCAGAATGGCGGTGATGGCGATGGCGACGGCCAGGACCACGACAATGATGTCGAGCTTGAGGGTGAATTCGACCGCCAGCAGCAGGCCGCTGACAAAACGGCCCATGCCGATGCCCAGCACCAGGGCCGGAATTGCGGCCAGCACTGCCAGCACCAGATATTGCAGGAAGGCCGAGCCGATCAGTTCGGACCGGGTGGCGCCCAGCACCTTGGTGATGATGGTATCGGCCTCGCGCTGGCGGCGCCCGGTCGAGAGCGAGCCGATCAGAACGAGCAGGCCATTGCCGACGGCCAGGCCCCCAATGAGGCTGGCTGCAAAGGAGAGCTGGCCCAGCGCATCGGTGACCTGTTTGAGCGTATCGCCCACGGAAATAAAGCGGATATCGGGCAGTTCAGACGCCAGGAGCCGGGTGACGTCTTCTTCCGCGCCGGGCGCGGCGGTGACGGCGGCAAACAGCGTGGTGGGATAGTTCTCGATCACGCCGGGCGAGAAGGTGGCGAGAAAATCGATGCCGCCCTGCCAGGAATAATCGCGGAAGCTGGTAATGGTGGCGCTCACCTCTTCGCCAAAGATCGAAAAGGTCAGCGTGTCGCCCAGTTCGACACCCAGACCGTGCCGCAGACTCTGGTGCAGGCTGACCAGGGCAGGGCCGGCATGGTCAGCGGGCCACCATTCTCCCGCTGTCACGCGCGATGAGGCCGGCAGATGGGTGCGATAGGTCAGCGGTACTTCACCGGCGAGCAGGAAGGTGGCCTCCGGGCCGCGCGTTACCAGCTCATCGGCCGGGGTGCCGGCCACGTCGACCAGGGCACCGCGCAGTATCGGGGTGGAGACAAAGCGGGTAATGCCATTGCCTTCAAGGGTCAGGGCCTCGAGGTCCACCACTTCATCGGGAAACAGGTCCGAGCCAACCAGCGTGGGTGCGTCGAAGGCCGAAGCGCCAAGGAACTCCTGCTGCAGATTGGTCTGCATCACCAGAACGATGATCAGCATGGTCAGCGCCATGCCAGCCGAAACCGCTACGGCGGCAGCGTTTTGTCCAGCAGCGGAGATATTGCGGAAGCTGTGGCGCAGGACGCGCGGACCGGTTTCGGGCAGGCGTTTGAGGCCAAGCTGCGCCAGACGAATAAAGCCCTGGAACAGAATGGCGCCCAACGCACTGGCAAGGCCAAATCCAAGCACCAGTGGCGCATCGCCGGTCATCAGCCAGGCCAGCACGAAGAAGGCCAGAACCGCGGCAACAAGCGGCAGGATCTGCCAGGACAGCAGAAGTGCGCGCCAGTCGACCGGCGGGGCGTCGAGCCCCTTGGAGCGGAACAGCAGCACCGGCCGGATGGCCTGGGATTGGACTAGCGGCAGATAGGCAAAGGCAAAGGCGGTGACCAGACCGGTGCCCGCTGCGATGGCCAGAGCCTGCAGATGGATGGCAGGCGCCAGCGCGATGCCGACCGCCGCGCCAATGGTTGGAAGGATGAACCAGGCCGTGCTGGCGCCGATGACCAGTCCGATGCTGACCCCGACCAGGGCAAGGGCTGCCACCTGGGCCAGGAAATGCACAAACACGCGCGCCCGGTCGGCGCCGATGGAACGCAGCACAGCGATGACGCCGGAGCGCTCGGCAATATAGGCGCGCATGCCGGTCCAAACGCTGACGCCGCCGATCAGGAGCGAACCGAGACCGACAATGAGCAGGAAGCGCATGAAGAGATCATAGTAGCGCACCATCTGCCCCAGCCCGTCCCGCGCCGAGCGCACGGTCCAGCCCGACCCGCCGAATTGCTCGACGGCGCGGGCGAGTCCTGCATCGATGTCACGGTCGGCAAGATGGATCTTGTAGCGATACCAGGTGCCCAGGCCCGGCAAGGGCGAGGTGCGGTCGCTGACCACGGCGAAGCCATTGGTCGAGATCAGGGTCGGTATCCCGAGGCGGAAGCCGCGCACCGGCCCGTCGGGCAGTCCGATCAGCGTGCCACGGACCTGAAATTCGGTGCCGCCCAGGCCGAATGTGTCGCCAATGGAGAGACCAAGCTGGTCGAGCATGATGCCATCGATGAGCGCGCCGTGCGCCCCATCGACTTCCGCCAGCAAGGCAGCAAGGTCTTCCCCTTCGGTCAATTGCGGGCTGCGCACCTGGCCGAGCAGGGGATAGGTGTCGCCCACGGCGCTGACATCGGCAAAGGCTTCGTCGGCAAAGGTTTCAGCGCGCAGATTGGTGTCAATCACCTGGGCCACGCGGCCCAGTGCCTGCATGGCGGCCAGTTCATCGGGCGTGGCCAGGCGGTCGGCGCGCGAGAGTTCGATGTCGCCGCCCATGATTTCAGCGGCGCCGGTATCGATGGCGCGGGTAATGCTGGTGCCGACCGAATTGACACCGGCAATCAGCGCCGTGCCGACGGCCAGGCAGACAACCAGCAGCAGGAAGCGCCGCAAATCACCGCGCATGTCCAACAGGCCGATGCGGGCGGCGGCCCAGATGCTGCGCATTATCTGCTCACCGACTTGCGGGGCGCACGCGTTCCTGCCGGTGCGGTGGTCTCGGTCAATTCACCCTGGGTCATGGTGAAGACCCGGTCGGCCTTGGCGGCAAGGGCGGGGTCGTGGGTGATCAGCACTACGGCGGTGTTGTTCTTGCGGGCCAGGTCGAACATGAGCTCGACGACGATGGCGCCGGTCTTCTGGTCGAGATTGCCGGTGGGTTCGTCTGCCAGCAATAGGGGCGGGTTGGCCACACTTGCGCGGGCCAGGCCCACGCGCTGCTGCTCGCCGCCCGACAGGGCCGAAGGGCGGTGATCGAGCCGGGCTTCAAGCCCGACGGCAGCCAAAGCCGCGGCGGCCTTCTCGCGCACCTGGGCCATGGACAGGCCCGGTTCTGCGATTTCAAGCGCCAAGCCCACATTGTCGAGTGCCGTCAGCGAGGGGATCAGATGAAAGCTCTGAAAGACAATGCCCATTGTGTGGCGGCGGAAGCGGGCCAGATCGTCCTCGCTCATGCCGGTAAGCTCCCGGCCATTGACCGTAACTTGCCCGCCAGTGGCCTTTTCGAGTCCGGCCAGCAGCATCAGCAGCGAGGTCTTGCCGCTGCCCGATGGACCGACAATGGCCACTACTTCCGCCGGAGCCACCTTGAGCGAAACCTTGCGCAGGATGTGCAGGGGACGTCCGGCGACGTCCAGCGTGTAATCGACATCGCGCGCGTCGATGATTGGTCCGGAGGTCATGTCCGCGATTTTCCCCTCATTGGCCGACCGGGCGTATTTTCATTCGGTGCTAGCCATTATCCAATAGTGGTTGGTTGATTCGTAACAATGCCGTCAATTACTGGACATTTTTTACGATGCTGGCCCTAGAGTGCCGGCAAACATGCACGGCATGCGATTTTGGAGGGGTAAGACGTGTCCAATTGGTTGAGAACAGCTTTGGTCACCATCGTTCTGCTGGCAGCAACGCTGACGGCCGGGGTCGCCCAGGCCGGTGTGCGGGAGCTGGACCTGCTCTCCTCCTATATTGGGGACTGGCGCGGTGAGGGTGCGCTGGTCGGCGGCGACCAGCCCGAACCCTTCCGCTGCCGGCTGAGCGTTGCCCAGGGCAATCCGCTCAAGATCAACTATACAGGGCGGTGTAGCCTCGTGAATGCGACGCTCTCGATCAGCGGGACCATCGCCTTTAATGATGAGGCAGGGCGCTATGAAGCGGCCATGAGCTCCAATGCCGGTTATACTGGCCTGGCGATCGGCAGGCAGTCGGGCAGTACGATCAGCTTCGACTTGCGCGAACAGCAGAAAGATCGGGCCGGTGGCGATGTGCGGATCGGTGCTCGCATCATCCTGGTCAATGATCGCATCACGGTGGACTTCGAGGTTGAGTTCAACAATTCGGGCGAAGTGCTGACGGCCTCCGTACCGTTCGACCGGTAGGTTCTTCCGGATTGCATTGGCAATAAAAAAGCCCGGCACATGCCGGGCTTTTTGGGTTTGGTCACGCGCTCGTCCTAGAGCTTCACAAGCGTCTTCACGTCAACCGGCAGGCCCGTTGCAAAGGACTTGTTGGCGGCGATGCCGGTAAGAATCGAGAGCGCGCCATCGCGGTGGTTGGCGCCATAGCCGGGGCGCGGGGTGGCGTTGCCGAAGATTTCCTCGAGCATGATCTTGTCGCCGCCGCCATGGCCACCCTCGCCATGCTGGACCGGAACGACGCGCGGTTCGCCATGCAGCGGGAAGTGGTAGAGCTTGACGCCCTTGGCGGCGCCTTCGGTTTCAGAGCCTGCGCCGGCGTTGATGTAGGAATTCTCGTGCACGGTAAGCTCGAGACGCCCGCCGGTGCCATTGATGGCCACGTTAAAACCTTCCCAGGGGGCGTAGGCATAGAGCGAATAGGTCATCACCGCGTTGTTGCGATAGCGCACCAGGACATTCATGGTGTCCTCGATGGAGATGCCGTCGCCGAACACGTTCTGGTCGCGCTGGTAGCCGTCTTCCTTTTCGCCGTCCCAGTAGAGTCCCTTCTGGACCGGGTTGCTGGTGAGGTCGATGGCGAAGGGATCATCCTTGGCCGCTTCCACGCCGGTGGTGCGGGTATAGGGTGTGAAGACGCCGCGTTCCTCGGCATTGGCCCGGCCGTAGAACTTGAGATCGCCCATGCCGAAGACGGTGTCGGGCTCGGTGCCGAGCCAGAAATTGACCAGGTCGAAATGGTGGGTTGATTTGTGCACCATCAGGCCGCCCGAATTGCGCTTGTCGCGGTGCCAGCGGCGGAAATAGTCGGCGCCGTGGCGAGTGTCGAGCAGCCACTCGAAATGCACCGAGGTGACCTTGCCGATGGCGCCTTCGGCGATCAGTTCGCGCAGAGCCGAATTGTGCGGGGCATAGCGGTAGTTGAAGGTGACACGGACATTTTTGCCGGTGCGCTCGACAGCGTCGAGAATGGCCTGACACTTTTCCGGGTCGGTGGTCATAGGCTTTTCGGTGATGACGTCGCAGCCGGCTTCAAGCGCAGCGATGATGTAGTTGTGGTGGGTGCGGTCGATAGAGGTGACAATGATGGTGTCGGGCTTTTGCTCGGCAATCATCTTGCCGAACTCGGCGGCCTTGTAGGTCGGGACGGCCTGGCCAGAGAGTTCCTCGACCATTACCTTGTTGGTGAAATCCATGCGGACCTGATTGGTGTCGCACAGGGCCAGCAGCCGGGACTGTTCGCGGTGCGGCCCCAGAATGGCCTCGTAGAACATCCGTGCGCGACCTCCGGTCCCCACCAGCGCGTAGGTCTTGGCCATTCGTGTCTCTCCAGTCTCGATACAAATCCGTGCGCCTCCTCCCGGAGCCGCGCGAAACGCATCTACCATACAAGATTGCAGAAATGTACTGTTTCTTTCTACAATTGTTGAACGCGACCTTTCCCAATGGCGGGGGCTCGGCGTTGGGAGCAGATTTCTGTGGAAGACCGTAAACGAGGTGCGCAGCATCAGGCCGATCCGTCACAAGGTCTGGCATCGGAATCACGCCGGCGGGGAGGCAAGGTGGGCGAGGCGCTCGAAGGAACCATCGCATTTCGTGTCGTCAGCGCGCTGCGCGACGATATCGTCAGCATGGCGCTCAAGCCTGGGGATGTGATCTCGGAAAGCGACATTGCGGGGCGCTATGGCGTGTCGCGACAGCCAGTGCGTGAGGCATTCATCCGGTTGGCCCAGCAAGGGCTGCTGCTGATCCGCCCCAAGCGCGCGACGGTAGTGAAGAAAATCTCGCCCGATGGTGTGCGGCAGAGCCGCTTCATCCGCGAAAGCATCGAGGTGGAGATCATCCGTCGCGTGGCGGCCAATCCCACACCTGAAACCGCACAGGTGCTGACGGACCTCATTGCCGACCAGGAAGCCGCCTCGGCCGCCAATAACAGCCGCCGCTTCCACCAACTCGACGAGTTGTTCCACCGCACATTGGCCCGTCTGGCTGGGGTGGAATATGCCTGGCAGCTGATTGACGACCACAAGATGCAGTTGGACCGGGTGCGCTATTTGACGCTCGGCGTCTCCTCCAGCCAGCGCGCCATTGCCGAGCACAAGCAGATTGCGGAGGCTGTCACCCAGGGTGACGTGGCGGGGGCGGAAGCCGCCATGCGCGCCCATCTGGCCCGGGCAGAGGTGCTGCTTAGCCAGACCATCGAGGATTTTCCCGACTATTTCGAATAGTCCTGCGTGCAGGATTGTCGGAACCAGGCCGCGACGCCCTTGTTCTTGACCAGGAGCACCAATAGGTTGCCCGGCGAATGACGGCATAGGGAGACAGGCATGAAAACGCGGCGGCTGGGCAAGACGGGATATGAGGTCAGCGAGATTGGCCTGGGGTGCTGGCAGCTCGGCGGCGATTTTGGGCCGGTGGGCGATGAAACCGCCGACGCGATCCTGACCCATGCGCTCAATGCCGGTATCAGTTTCTGGGATACGGCCGATGTTTATGGCGGCGGGCTGAGCGAAAGCCGCATCGGCACCCATGCCAAGGGGCCAAGTGTGCGGGTTGCCACCAAGCTGGGACGGGGCAGCGGGCTTTATCCCGACGGCTATTCCAAGCAGGCCGTTCGCGACAGCCTGGTTGGCTCGGCCAAGCGGCTGGGCGTGGACACGCTGGACCTGGCCCAGCTCCATTGCGTGCCCACCGAGGTGTTGCGCGAGGGCTCGATTTTCGGCTGGATGGACGAGTTGCAGGCCGAGGGGCTGGTGCGCCACTGGGGCGCGAGTGTCGAGACCATCGAAGAGGGCATGATCTGCCTGGATCAGCCCGGTTGCGCCACGCTGCAGATCATTTTCAACCTGTTCCGCCAGGATGCGGCCAAGGAATTGCTCCCGCGCGCAGCGGAGGAAGATGTCGGCATCATTGTGCGTCTGCCTCTGGCCAGCGGTCTGCTGAGCGGCAAGTTCGACAAGAACACCCAGTTCGAACCGAGCGATCATCGTCACTACAATCGCGATGGGGCGGCGTTCTCGGTGGGCGAGACCTTTGCGGGCATTCCGTTCGAACGCGGGGTCGAACTGGTGCAGGCGCTCAAGGGATATGCGCCGGACGGCCTGCCGATGAGCCAGTTCGCTCTGCGCTGGATCCTTGATCATCCCGAGGTTTCGACGGTGATCGCCGGGGTGTCCAAGCCCGAGCAGATCGCGGACAATGTGGCCGCTTCGGACCGCAAGAGCCTGTTCCCCGCGCTGCTCAAGCAGCTCCGGGAGTGGTACGAAAGCGATGTGAAGCCGGAAATTCGGGGCGAGGTGTAATTGGGCGGCGTAGTAGCGGCTTAATACCACTGGCTGGCAGAGCTGATCTATCCTGCTTCCGCGAACTTGGGAGGAGAACAAGATGAGCGCAAAGATCCTGATGGTCACCGGTGACTACACCGAGGATTACGAGACGATGGTGCCGTTTCAGGCGCTGCTCGCCTGCGGGCATGAGGTGCATGCGGTCTGCCCTGGCAAGAAAGCCGGCGAGCAGGTCGCTACCTCGATCCACGACTTTGAAGGCGCTCAGACCTATTCGGAAAAGCGCGGTCATAATTTCACGCTGAACGCCAGCTTTGAGGATATCGAGCCTGCTGCCTATGACGCGCTGGTCGTTCCTGGCGGGCGCGCGCCGGAATATCTCCGGTTGGACGGCAAAGTGCTGGACTTGGTGCGGCATTTCTTTGACGCCAACAAGCCGGTTGCCGCCATCTGTCATGGGGCGCAATTGCTGGCGGCGGCCGGCGTCCTCAAGGGCCGTCAATGCTCGGCCTATCCAGCCTGCCGACCGGAAGTCGAGCTAGCAGGCGGACATTATGCCGACATAGCGATTGACGGGGCGGTCACCGATGGCAATCTGGTGACGGCACCCGCCTGGCCGGCTCATCCGGCCTGGCTCAAGCAGTTCATGGCCGTGCTGGCCGCGCAGGCCGAGAGCGTGGACAAG
Source organism: Devosia polycyclovorans (assembly GCF_042181575.1). Taxonomy (GTDB): domain Bacteria; phylum Pseudomonadota; class Alphaproteobacteria; order Rhizobiales; family Devosiaceae; genus Devosia; species Devosia polycyclovorans. The sequence goes on from NZ_CP170082.1 coordinate 994,876, forward strand.
GCTGCCTGATCGGCGCGGACCGCAGGAGACAGCAAATGTGCGAACTCTTCATCAAGGCGGATGCCCGGCTATGGGAATCGACGACGCGCTCATTGCGGATCGACGGCATGGTGACCAGCATCAGGCTGGAGAACTTCTTCTGGGGCAAGCTTGAGGAGATCGCGCAGCGTGACGCGATGAATGTGGTGCAGCTGATTACCCGGCTGCACCACGAATCCATCGATGCCGGGCACGATCTGGGCAATTTCACCTCGTTCCTCAGAGTGTGCTGCGCTCGCTATCTCGATCTGCAGCTTTCCGGTGATATTCCCAGCGATGCCGGTCAGCCGATCGCTACGTTGAACGCCCCAGGCATCCTGGCGCGTGAGCGAGAGCGCAAGCGGATTCACTGAAAATTGCCGATCGATGAAGCGTGAGCCGGGGTGATTGTTTCAAGCACCCCTAGCGTTGGCCCTCTGGCGTGCCTAGGTTGACCCCATCAACCAGAAGCATTGTCGAGAGTATCCATGTCCCATCCCGCCTTCGAGCTTGTCCGCGACGAGACCATTGCCGAGATCAAATCCCAGGCAAAACTCTATCGGCACAAGAAAACCGGGGCGGAGGTGCTGAGCCTGGTCAATGAGGACGAGAACAAGGTTTTTGGCATGACCTTCAAGACGCCGCCGGAGGATTCGACCGGTATAGCGCATATCCTTGAGCATTCGGTGTTGTGCGGGAGCCGGAAATACCCGGTCAAGAAGCCGTTCGTGGAGCTGCTCAAGGGGTCGATGCACACCTTTCTCAACGCCATGACCTTTCCCGATAAGACCGCCTATCCGGTGGCCAGCCAAAACCTGAAGGACTTCTACAATCTGGTCGATGTGTACCTGGACGCGGTGCTGTTTCCGCTGATTACCGAGGACACGTTCAGCCAAGAAGGCTGGCACTATGAGCTGGAAAGCCTGGATGCGCCGCTGGTCTACAAGGGCGTTGTCTTCAACGAAATGAAGGGGGTCTATTCCTCGCCGGATTCGGTGATGCACACCCAGACCCAGGCGGCGCTCTACCCCGACACCACCTATGGCAAGAGTTCGGGCGGTGATCCCCGGGTTATCCCAGAGCTGACCTATGAGCAGTTCAAGCGGTTCCACCAGACCTACTACCATCCGTCCAATGCGCGGGTGGTGTTTTCGGGCGATGACGCGCCGGACAGGCGCCTCGAAATCCTGGATGCCTATTTCACCCAGTTCGACCGGCTCGATGTGGATGCCGAGGTGAAGTTGCAGCCGCGCTGGAATGCACCGCGCAAGGTTACGGGCACCTATGCAGGCACCATCGATCCGGAAAAGCGCCGCGATGGCATGGTGTCTGTCAGTTGGATGCTTGATCCGCCCGAGAGCCGCGAGGAGACACTGAGCCACGGCATGCTGAGCTATCTGCTGGCTGGCAATTCGGCGGCGCCACTGCGCAAGAAGCTCAACGAAAGCGGGCTGGGCGAGGGGGTGATCGGGGGCGGCATTTCCTCCTATCTCCGCCAGCCCATGGGCGGGTTCGGCCTCAAGGGGATCGATCCGGCCGATGCCGAAAAGGTCGAGCAACTGGTGCTTGAGACGCTGGCGGAACTGGCCGAGACGGGCTTTTCCGAGGAGCAGCGCGAAGCGGCGATCAACACGTTCGAGTTCAATCTGCGCGAGCAGAACACCGGCTCCTATCCGCGTGGCATGACCTATATGTTCACTGCGCTGGGCGGCTGGCTGCATGGCGGGGACCCGCTGTCTCCGCTCGTTTATGAAGAGGCGCTCACCGCTCTGAAGGACAAGGCAGCCAATGGGCATTTCGAAAAGGAAATCCGCCGGCTGTTCCTGGACAATCCGCACCGTGTCACCTCGGTAATCGAGGCGGACCCCGAACAGGGCGCGCGCGAGGCTAGGGTGGAAGCGGAGAGGCTGGCGGCGGTCCGGGCCGGGCTCAGCCAGAGCGAACTGGCCGATGTGCTGGCGCGCACCGAACGGCTGAAGGCCCTTCAGGACAGCGTCGACAATCCAGAGGATTTGGCCAAGATCCCGACGCTGACCCTCAGCGATCTCGACCGCGAGATTCGCACCGTGCCAACGCAGGAGACCAGCATTGGCGGGGTCCGGGCCCTCCATCACGACCTGCCGACGCTGGGGATCTTGTATCTCGATCTTGGGTTTGACCTGCACGTGCTGGACAAGGCCGATCTGCCCTATCTGCCGCTGTTCAGCCGCGCGCTGCTGCAAACCGGAACCAGCAAGGAAGATTTCGTCTCGCTGACCCAGCGCATTGGCCGTACCACCGGTGGCATTGCCCAGCATCGGGGACTAGCCACCAAGCAGGATGGCTCGGGGACGGCCGCCTGGTTGTTTGTCTCGGGCAAGTCGGTGGCCGACAAGTTCGGCGACATGCTCGATATCATGGGCGACGTGCTGCTCGATGCTGATCTGGGCAACAGGGCGCGCTTCAAACAGATGGCCCTGGAAGAAAAGGCGGGGTTTGAGGCCCGGCTGGTGCCCAGTGGCAACGCCATTGTCGACACCCGCATCAAGGCGGGGCTGACCGAGGCGGGCTGGATTGCCGAACAGATGAGCGGGATCAGCTATCTCGAGTTTCTCAAGGGGCTGGTCAAACGTGTCGACAGCGATTGGGACAGCGTAGCGGCCCAGCTCTTTGCTATCCGCGACAAGCTGTTCAATCGCGGCCGCATGATTATCAATGTGACGGCGGATGCAGACCTCTGGACCAATGCAAAAGCGGCGCTGGAGGGATTTGTCGACGGATTGCCGGCCCGCGCGCTTGCGAATGCGGACTGGAACAATAGCTTTGCGCCGAAAAACGAGGGTCTCGTTATCCCGGCGCAGGTCAATTATGTCGGCAAGGGCGCCAATCTCAAGGCGCTCGGTGTCGAGCTCTCGGCGGCATCTTCGGTGGCGCTGCGGCTGCTCAACACCACCTATCTGTGGGACAAGGTTCGCGTTCAGGGTGGCGCCTATGGCGGGTCGGGCCGGTTCGATCTCTCTTCAGGCAATTTCGCCTTTCTCAGCTATCGCGATCCGAACCTTCTCAAGACGCTGGACGCCTATGATGGTGCAGCCAAGGCGCTTCGGGCAGATATCGGTGAGACCGATCTGGTGCGCTCGGTAATTGGCGTCGTCGGTGACCTTGATCGGCCTGAGTTCCCCGATGCCAAGGGGTATTCGGCCATGTGGCGCATTCTCAATGGGACGAGCGATGCATTGCGCCAGCAGCGGCGCGACGAGATCCTCTCGGCCAGCCGGGCCGACTTCCTGGCCTTGGCCGATGCCATCGACCTGGTGGCCGAAAAGGGGCACGTCGTGGTGCTGGGTGGTGAGGCGGCGATCACCACCGCCAATGAGAAGAAGCCGGGATTACTTGAGGTCAGCAAGGTGGTGTGAGGCCCGATAGTGGTTAGCGGTTCGTGCGCCTCCCTCCCCCTCAAGGGGAGGGAGAGGAAAGAGCCGGAACCTGCAAGCAAAACCTACTGGCTCAGCACCTCTGCCAGGTAGGGCAGGCTGACATCCATGCGGTAGTCGACGCCCGAATGGTTGTCGGGGAATTCCTCGTAGCGGTGGGCGATGCCGCGCTGGTCGAGCGCCTTGTGGATGCGGCGGGTGCCGTAAAGGATGGCGTATTGATCCTCGGTGCCGCAATCGAGGAAGAAGCCCTTCAATTTGCCGATGGCGTCAGCATGGGACTTGACCATGAGTGCCGGGTCCCAGGCGAGCCAGTTTTCCCAGCGCTCGGGAATGATCTCGCAGGTGTCGAGCGTCACCGGCAGCCGCAGCCCGAGAAAAGCATCGGGGTCAGGATCGAAGCTGGCGGCCTGGCAGAGGAACATCAGGGTCATGGTGTCCTTGCCATCGAGCTTGGGCTTGGCCTCAAACGCCTTCATCCACTCTTCGATCGAATTGTCCTTCTTGGCCAGGGCCATGAGGACATCGGGGAAACCGGCGAGGTAGAGGTGCTCAAAGCCGGCATCGCCGGAATGGCTCGCCGCGGCGGCCCAGACGTCCGGATGGCGCATGGCGTGCACGAGGCTCCCGAAGCCCCCCGATGATTTTCCGAACACGCCGCGCCGTCCGGTGCCGCCGCAGGAGAATTTTTTCTCGACGGCTGGCAGCATCTCCTCGATCAGGAAATCCTCATAGTTTCCCATGACGGGGCTGTTCACATACTGATTGCCGCCCAGGCGCGTGAAGCAATCGGGGAAGGCAACCACCACCGGCGCCATCTTGCCCTCGCCGATCAGCCGGTCGAGGCGTTCGGGGACGTTTTCGGTAAAGGCCTTCCAGGCGGTATGGGCCGGACCGCCTGCGGTGTAACCGACCAGATCCACCAGCAGGGGCAGGCCCTCGCCGTCATGACCGGCGGGCACATAGACATCGACGATGCGTGTCGTGTCATCGCCGAGCTGGTTATTGGCCAGAGCCTTGCTCTCGACGGTCAGGCGATGGATGGTGCCGGGGGCGTGGGTGGTTTTGCGCATGTCTGGCTCCTCATTTTCATCCGGTCTGAAACAATGCGGTCGGGAAGGCAAGGCCGGATCTTGGTCCGGGCACCATGCTGACACGGGCTGGCGCCGGCAGAGTGCAAAAGTGGCGGTGATGGCGTGAACCGGGTCTCGCATCGCTGCGTTTTGGTAGAACCATGAGCTTCATCCTCGACCGTGATCTCTATGTGCCCGCCATTGACGCCTGGATTGATCCGGTCGCGCCGAAGCCGCGCGCCATCATTACCCACGGCCACGCCGATCACGCTCGGTCCGGACATGGCGCGGTGCTGGCTACGCCGGAAACCATTGCGATCATGCAGGTGCGCTATGGCGAGGATAGTGCAGGTCGTTTCGAGGCGCTGCGTTTCGGCGAGGTGCTGAGCATAGAAGGAGCCAAGGTGAGCCTTCATCCTGCCGGGCATATATTGGGTTCGGCGCAGGTGAGAATCGAGGCCGAAGGCCAGCGGGCGCTAGTGACGGGCGACTATAAGCGCCTGCCGGACAGAACAGCCGAGCCCTATGAACCGGTGGCATGTGACCTGCTGGTGACCGAGGCAACATTTGGATTGCCGGTATTTCAGCATCCGCACCCTATGGACGAAATCGCGCGGCTGCTGAAATCGGTGGCCGATCAGCCCGAGCGTTGTCATCTGGTGGGGTGCTATGCTTTGGGCAAAGCGCAGCGGGTGATTGCGCTGTTGCGCGATGCAGGCTGGAACCGGCCAATTTACCTGCATGGTGCGATGATCGAGCTGTGCGCGCTCTATGAGGAGCTGGGCGTGCCCCTGGGTGAGTTGTTGCCAGCCACCGGCATGCCCAAAGCTGCCATGGCCGGGCAGATCGTCATCGCGCCGCCCTCGGCCATTCGCGATCGCTGGAGCCGGCGTTTCCCCGATCCGGTGGTGTGCCAGGCCTCTGGCTGGATGAGCATCAAGCAGCGCGCCCGGCAGGCGCTGGTCGAACTGCCGCTGGTGATCTCGGATCATTGCGACTGGGGCGAACTCAATACGTCCATCCTTGAGAGCGGCGCGGAAACGGTCTGGGTGACGCATGGCCGCGAGGATGCGCTGGTCTATTGGTGCCGCCAGCAGGGCCTTGCGGCCGAACCGCTGGCCCTGCCGGGGCTGGATGATGATGGCGGAGAGGGCGGCGCATGAAGCGTTTTGCGGAATTGCTCGAACTCCTGGCGCTCACCCCCTCGCGCACGCGCAAAATTGTGGCACTGGGGCAGTATTTTGCCGAGGTGCCGGACCCCGATCGCGGGCTGGCGCTGGCCGTGCTGACCGGGGAACTCGACATTGCCAATGTCAAGCCGGCCCTGCTCAAGCAGACCGTTCTGGCCGAAGTCGACGAGACGCTGTTTGCGCTCTGCTATGACTATGTGGGGGATCTGGGAGAAACCATTGCGCTGATCTGGCCGCATCACGGCGAGGGGGAACTGCCGCGTCTGAACGTGCTGGTAGAGCTGCTCAACACCACCAGCAAGGCGGACCTGCCCAGGGTGATCGGTGGGCTTTTGTCGCAGGCAGCGATCCATGAGCGCTGGGCGCTGATCAAACTGGCGACGGGTGCGCTGCGGATCGGCGTTTCGGCGCGGCTCGCCAAGACGGCGCTGGCGGAGATGAGCGGGGTGGAGCTGCAGGCCATCGAGGAGGTCTGGCATGGATTGAAGCCGCCCTATGCCGAGTTGTTCGCCTGGCTGGAGGGCAGGGCCGGGCGGCCGGAGGTCGATCATACGGCGCGGTTTCATCCGCTCATGCTCTCGACCCCGATCGAGGAGAGCGACTTCGACAAGCTCGATCCGCGCGATTTTGCCGCTGAATGGAAATGGGACGGTATTCGCGTGCAATTGGTGTTGGGCCGGGACAGCGCATCGCTATTTTCGCGCACGGGCGATGATATCGCGCGGAGCTTTCCCGATGTCGTCGAGGCGGCCATGGGCCATGCCGTACTGGATGGCGAATTGCTGGTCGGGCATGAGTTCCAGCCAGCGAGTTTCAATGACCTGCAGCAAAGGCTCAACCGGAAGGTGGCCCAGGGCAAGCAGATGGCCGAGCTGCCCGGCTTCGTGCGGGTCTATGACATGCTGTTCGATGGCGACGAAGACATCAGGGCGCTGGGCTGGGAGGCGCGGCGGCAACGGCTTGAGGCCTGGTTCCACCGGAATCCGCAGACCCGGCTGGATTTGTCTGAAGTGCTGGAGTTCAGCGCATGGGATGACGTCGCCAGGCTGCGCCGGCAAGGCGCAGATGAGCACGGTCATGAAGGGGTGATGCTCAAGCTGCGCACGGCGCCCTATGTGCCAGGGCGGCCCAAGGGGTTCTGGTTCAAGTGGAAGCGCGATCCCAATGTGGTCGATGCCGTGCTGATGTATGCTCAGCGCGGGCACGGCAAGCGCAGCTCGTTCTATTCCGACTACACATTCGGGGTCTGGAAGGGGAACGAGATCGTGCCCATCGGCAAAGCCTATTTCGGCTTCACCGATGAGGAATTAAAGCAGCTCGACCGCTGGATCCGTGCCAATAGCGTGGGGGCGTTCGGACCGGTGCGCGAGGTGAAAAAGGAACTGGTGTTCGAGGTGGCCTTCGACAGCGCGCAGAAGAGCACGCGCCATAAATCGGGTGTTGCCCTGAGATTTCCGCGCATCAACCGGATACGTTGGGACAAGCCCGCCAGTGAGGCGGCACGGCTTGAAGACATGGACGTGTTTGTGGGGTGAGCGATGTCATCGCGGACCAATCATCAGCGCCTGATGGCGCTGGAAAAGCAGATGGAGCAGGCAGCCGCTGACTTCGATTTCGAAACGGCTGCGGCACTGCGCGACGAGATCGCCCGGCTCAGGGGCGAACACGGTGCGGCGACCACAGTGGTCGATGAGAGCGGCGAGGCGGTCAGCGTGATCGTCGGACAGGCGCCACCGGGACAGATTGGACTGGGATCCAATGCGCCGCTCAGGCAGCCGCCCAAGGGCTGGACCAAGCCGAAAAAGCCGAACCTGATGACAAAGAACCACAAGGGCCGTGGCGAGCCCTAGCCCGCCTTTTGCAGCCGCTCCTGAGTGAGTTGCTTGATTTCGCGCAGTTCGCGGATCGTGGTTTCGAGATCGTCGCGCTGGCGCTCAAGCAGGGCGAGGCGCTCATCGACCTTTTCAGCAAGCAGGCTCACCTGCTGAGTGCGATCGGCATCATAGAGGCTGAGATAGTCGGATATATCCCTCAGGGTGAAGCCCAGGCGCTTGCCGCGCAGGATGAGAATGAGCCGGGCGCGGTCGCGTTTCCTGAAGATGCGGGTGGCTCCGACACGTTCGGGCGAGAGCAGGCCCTTGGATTCATAGAACCGGATGGCCCGGGTCGAGATGCCGAACTCGCGGGCGAGTTCGGCAATGGCAAAAAGCTCCTGACCTTCGGGGGGCGTGCTGGTCACGAGTTTCCGGCTTTCATCTGGGCATATTCCTCCCGCAGCTCTTTCTTGGAGAGCTTGCCGATCAGGGTCTTGGGCAGGGCATCCTTGAAGATGATTTGCCGGGGCATTTCAATCTTGTTGAGCTTGCCGGACAGGAAGGACTTCAATTCCGATTCAGTGACCGAGTGACCGTCCTTCAGTTTGACAAAAGCTACAGGCGCTTCGCCGCGATATTCGTCCGGGACGCCGATGACGTTAACCTCTTCGACGGCCTCATGGGTCATCGCCGCCTCCTCGATAGTGCGCGGATAGACGTTGAAGCCCGAGCAAATGATCAGGTCCTTGATGCGGTCGACGAGGAACACGTAGCCGTCTTCATCCATGTGACCGACATCGCCGGTGCGCAGCCAGCCATCCATAAAGGCATCCTTGCTGGCCTCCGGGTTTTCATAGTAGCCGGCCATGACCTGCGGACCCTTGACCTGCAATTCACCGTTTTCGCCGATGCGGGCAACCTTGCCCGTGTCCACATCGACAAAGCGGATATCGGTGCCGGGCAGGGGCAGGCCGATCGACATGGGCTTGGACGGTACGCGGAGCGCGGCGCAGCAGACAACCGGCGAGGCTTCGGTCAGGCCATAGCCTTCGGCCAGCAGGGCCTTGGACTTTTTGGAAAAGGCGTGGCGCACCTCGTCGGGCAGGGCGGCACCGCCGGAGATGGCAACCTCCAGGGATTCGATATCTGCCTGGCTGACCTTTTCCGCGCGCGCCAGCGCACTGAGCAAGGTCGGTACCGCGGGCAGCACATTGGCCTTGGTCCGGGCGAAGACACCAAGCAGGGCCTTGAGTTCGAACCGCGGCAGCATGATCACCGGCGTGCCATTGCACAGCGGCACGTTCATGCAGACCGTCATGGCGAAGATGTGAAAAAATGGCAGAACGGCGATGACCTTGGAGGGCGGGTAAAACAGGCCGCATCCCCATTTGTCGATCTGACTCATATTGGCGGCAATATTGGCATGGGACAGCAGTGCGCCCTTGGGAATGCCGGTTGTGCCGCCGGTATATTGCTGCACGGCAATGTCCTTGGCCGGATCGATGGTGACCGGCGATGGACTGTCCTTGCGTGCCAGCATGGCCTGGAAGCCGGTGACGGCATTCGCCTGGGGCGAGTGATCAAGCCTGGTCAGATCCTTGCGCTTGACCACGGAGAACAGGATTTTCTTGACCAGCGGCAGGGCATCGGGGAAGTGCGCCACAATCAGTTTCCTGACATGACCGGCGGCAACAAGCGCTTCGGCCTTTTCGAAGATCTGCTGCAGGTCCAGCGTGACCATGATGTCGGCGCCGGCATTGGCGGTGATGTGCCCCAACTCATCGACCGTATAGAGCGGGTTGCAGTTGACTACGGTGCCACCAGCGCGCAAAACGCCATAATAGGCAATGGGATAGAAGGGCGTGTTGGGCAGCATAAGGGCCACCCGGGTGCCCTTGGTGACGCCAAACTGGCTCTGCAGCGCCCCGGCGAAGGCAATGATCTTCTCGGCGAGTTCACCGAACCGCGTGGTGCCCCCCAAAAAATCCAGAGCGACACTGTCCGGGTTCCTGGCGCAGGCGGCCAGGACCTGTTCATGCACCGGCGTGGTGTCGATTGCGTCGTCCCAGACGATGCCTTCGGGGTAGCTGGCGATCCAAGGGCGAAGGCCCTCATTGCTCGCGGCTGGTGTGTCCATATCTGTCTCCTCCCAATGCCTAAGCGGCAAACGGGCTTCCCACATTTCGGATGCATTGAGCTCTTGGCGCCCCGGCGCTTTATCGGCGCCGCTTTCGTCATCCTGCGGAAACTATTCCACTTGTTTACGTTAGCGTCAATTGAGTGCCCGAGTATGTGAAGAACCAAGTGAACGAAACCGTCTTTCCTCGACCGGCAGCAAACCTATCCGGCATCTAGTTGACGTATGCGTCAATCTGGATAAACTGTCTTCAACAATTCCCCTCTGCGGCGCTAAGCTGCGCGTGCAGGCGAGGGGACGGATCGAGACGTTCGTGGCGGTCCGGCATGTGGTTGAAAGCGACGTCGTTCGGGAGCGCCGGCCAACGTCGCGTGAGGAGGATGTGGGCGATGACCTTGTTGCTGTTGGCAATCAGTCTGGTTGCGTTTGGTGCTCTGGCCATGCGGGAAAGCCCGCTCTGGCAGTGGGGAGCGGCCTTTGTTCTCATTGGCCTGGCCTCCGGGCTCGATTTCACGCAGACCGGTGCAATCTATGGTTTGGGCTGGTTTCCCTGGGTGCTGATCGTCTTTGGTGCCGTCTTGCTGGCGCTCTCGGTCAAGCCGATCCGCATGGCTGTGCTCACCAGACCGATTTACGGCGCCGTCAAATCCATTCTGCCAAAGGTCAGCCGTACCGAGCAGGAAGCGCTCGATGCCGGCACCGTGGGCTGGGACGCCGAGCTGTTCTCCGGGCGCCCGGACTGGAACAAGCTGACCGGCATTCGGCCGCTCACCCTGAGCGATGAGGAACAGGCTTTTCTCGATGGGCCCACCGAAACCGCCTGCAAGATGATTGACGATTGGGACATCCGGCACAATCGCGCGGACCTGTCGCCCGAACTCTGGGAGTTTCTGAAATCCAAGGGGTTCCTGGGCATGTTGATTGCCAAGGAGCATGGGGGCTTGGGCTTTTCGGCTCAGGCTCAGTCGATGATCGTCTCCAAGATTGCCAGCCGCTCGGTGGCCGCGGGCATCACGGTCATGGTGCCCAACTCGCTCGGGCCCGGCGAGCTGCTCGAAAAATACGGCACGCCTGAGCAGAAGGAGCAATATCTCCATCGCCTGGCCGATGGCCGCGAGGTGCCCTGCTTTGCTCTGACGGGTGTGCATTCTGGTTCCGATGCCGGCGGCATGCGCGATATTGGCGTGGTGACCAAGGGCATGCACAACGGGCAGGAAGTGCTCGGCGTGCGTTTGAGCTTCGACAAGCGCTACATCACTCTGGCGCCCGTCGCGACGCTGGTGGGGCTCGCTTTCATTCTCAAGGATCCAGACAATCTGTTGGGCCGTGGCCAGGAGATCGGCATTACCCTGGCACTGATCCCGCATGATCATCCGGGCCTGGATATCGGCCGTCGCCACTATCCGGCGCGGCAGGCTTTCATGAATGGTCCTGTGCGCGGCAAGGACATGTTCATCCCCATGGACTTCCTGATCGGCGGCACCGACTATGCCGGGCAGGGCTGGCGCATGCTGATGGAGTGTCTCTCGACCGGGCGCGCGATTTCGCTACCCGCCATCGGCACGACTTCGATCAAGCAGACGCTGCGCGCCACCTCGGCCTATGCGCGGGTGCGCCGCCAGTTTGGTATCCCGGTGGGTACCATGGAGGGCGTCGCCGAACCGCTCGGCGAAATGGTCAAGCGCGCCTATATGTTTGAAGCCACGCGCCGGCTCACCGCCTCCATGGTAGATGAAGGCCAGCGCCCGGCGGTGATCGCGGGCCTGCTCAAATACACCACCACCGAAGCCATGCGCGACAGCATGGACAACGCCTTCGACATCCAGGGTGGCCGCGCCATTCAGGACGGGCCGGGCAATTACCTGTTTGGCGCCTATCAGGCGCTGCCGGTGGCCATCACTGTGGAAGGGGCGAACATCCTCACCCGCACGCTGATGACCTTTGCGCAAGGTGTGCTGCGCGCCCATCCGTACCTGCTCAAGGAAATTCAGGCCGCGCAGAACAAGGACAAAAAAGCCGGGCTCGAGGCGTTCGATGCGGCCTTTGGTGGCCATACCGGCTTCATGCTGCGCAATATCGTGGCGAGCTTCCTGCACGGCCTGACCAATGGCGCCTTCGCCTCCTCGCCCAACGAAGGATCGATGGCCAAGTGGTACCGCCGCCTGCATCGCTATAGTCAGGACTTTGCCCTGGTGGCCGACTGGACCACGGTGGTGCTGGGCGGTGCGCTCAAGCGCAAGCAGAAGATATCGGGCCGCATGGCCGATATTCTGGGCGACCTCTACCTGATGTCCGCGACGCTCAAGCGCTTCGAGGAAGAAGGCGCAATCGCCGAGGACAAGGAACTGGTCGAAGCCATCATGGAAGACCGGATCGCTGCGCTTGAAGCGACCTTTGCCGAAGTCTTCGCCAACTTCCCCAATCCGGTGTTTGCCTGGGCCATGCGCATTCTCTGCTTCCCGTTGGGGCGGCATGCCAAGCCGGCTTCGGACCGCGTCAATTACCGCGTCGTGCGCTCGGTGCTGCGGCCCGGTGCCTTCCGCGACCGGTTGACCACGGGGGTCTATGTTTCGATGGACCCCAATGATGTGACGGGTGTGCTGGAAGACGCGTTCGTGAAGGTGACCGAAGCCGAGGAAATCGAAGCCAAGTTCATCAAGGCCTCGCGCCGAGGCGTCATCGAGCGGCGACTGGATCGCGATGCCATCGCCGATGCGGTGGCGGCGGGCGTCCTCAATGACAACGAAGCGGGCATCATGCGCGCGGCCGACGAAGCCACCAACAGGGCGGTCTATGTCGACGACTTCGAAATGGATGTGCTCAAGGAAACCGCGCCGCGTCAGGCGGCGGAATAGCAGGGAACCGCCCTCGTGCTTCGAGGCTTTGCATTGCAAAGCGCCTCAGCATGGGGACACAGGATAACCCGGTGCTCCCAAAATCCTCATGGTGAGGCGGGAGCAAAGCGACCCTCCAGTTGCGAGGGCGCGGCCACGGAGAACGGAAAACCATGATCGCCCCACAGGCAACCGAGACCAAACACTGGAGCTTCCACACCGATCTCGAAAAGATCGGTTGGCTGACCATCAACACACCGGGAGCCTCGGTCAATACGCTGAGCCGCGAAGCCATCATGGAGCTCGAAACGCTGGTCGCGCGCTTCGAAGATCTGGCCGGTTCGGGCGAACTGGCGGGCGTGGTGCTGCTATCGGGCAAGGATAGCGGCTTTATCGCCGGGGCGGATGTTTCCGAGTTCGACGCGATGAGCGATTTTTCGGTGCTGCCGGAAGCCCTCCGGCGCACCCATGCATTGTTTGCCCGCATCGAAGCGCTGTCCGTACCGTTCGTGGCGGGCATTCACGGCTTCTGCCTCGGCGGCGGTCTCGAGCTGGCCTTGGCCTGCCACTATCGGATTGCCGTCAATGACGACAAGACCCGCATCGGCTTTCCCGAGGTGAACCTGGGCATTTTTCCCGGCTTCGGCGGCACCGGCCGCTCGATCCGCCAGGCGGGGCCGGTCGATGCCATGGGGATCATGTTGACCGGCAAGATGCTGCGGGCGGGAGCTGCGCGCGGTCTCAACCTCGTCGACAAGCTGGTGCGTCACCGCGACCAGCTGCGCTGGGAGGGCCGCAAGGCCGTGCTGACGCGGAAGAAATCGAGCGAGGCGCCGGCGGTCAAAAAGGCGGCTGCCCTGCCACTCGTCCGCGAGGCCATTGCCAACCAGATGCGCAAGCAGGCCGGCAAGAAAGCGCGCAAGGAGCACTACCCGGCCCCCTATGCGCTGATCGACCTGTTCGAAAAGCATGGCAACGATTGGCGCGCCATGATCCGCGGCGAGGTCGATGCCTTCGTGCCGCTGATGGGCTCGCCCACGGCCAGCAATCTCAGGCGTGTGTTCTTCCTCTCTGAAGGCCTGAAGAAGCAGGGCCTGAAAGGCACGAAATTTTCCCGCGTGCATGTCATCGGCGCTGGAGTCATGGGCGGCGATATCGCGGCCTGGTGCGCCTATCGTGGCATGAGCGTGACCCTGCAGGATCTCGATATGGAGCGCATCAAGCCGGCGCTCGACCGGGCCAAAAAGCTGTTCAGCAAGCGCTACAAGAAGAAGCGCGAGGTCGATGCAGCCATGCTGCGCCTCACCGCCGACCCCAAGGGTACCGGTGTGTCGCGCGCCGATGTGATCATCGAGGCGGTGGTGGAAAAGCTCGAGATCAAGCAGAAGATCTTCGCGGGGCTGGAAGACCAGCTCAAGCCCGGGGCAATCCTGGCCACCAACACCTCCTCGATCGAACTGGAACGCATCGCCGAGGCGCTGAAGGATCCCGCCCGGCTGATCGGCCTGCACTTCTTCAATCCGGTGGCGCAGTTGCCGTTGGTGGAGGTGATCCGCTCCAAGTTCAATTCCGAGGAAGAGATCGGCAAGGGTGCCAGTTTTGCACTGGCCATCGGCAAGTCGCCCGTAGTGGTCAAGTCCGCACCCGGCTTCCTCGTCAATCGCGTGCTGATGCCCTATATGCTGGGCGCCGTGGAGCGGGTTGAGAAGGGCGAGAGCAAGGAATTGCTCGATGCGGCCGCCGTTGCCTTCGGCATGCCGATGGGCCCGATCGAGTTGATGGACACGGTGGGGCTCGATGTCGGCAAGTCGGTAGCAACCGAACTGGGCCATGACGTGCCCGCCGACAGCAAGTTTGCCAAACTGATTTCCGAAGGAAAGCTCGGCCGCAAGACCGGCGAAGGCTTCTACAAATGGGAGAAGGGCAAGGCCCAAAAGGGCGAGACGCCTACCCATCCCGATCTGGCGGGGCTGGGCAAGGAATTGGTCAAGCCTCTGGTCGACATGACCGAGGTGGTGGTCGCCGAGGGCGTCGTTGCCTCCCCCGAACTGGCCGATATCGGCGTTATCATGGGCACGGGCTTTGCGCCATTCCTGGGCGGGCCGATGAAGGCTCGTGCCGATGGCCGCGCGTAAGAGGAGAACACCGATGACTGAACTCAAGCGCGTTGCCATTGTCGGCTCGGCTCGCATTCCCTTTGCCCGCGGCGGTACCGCCTATGCGGACGAAACCAACCTCTCCATGCTTGGTACCGTGCTGGGCGGGGTGGCCGACAAGTTCGGCCTCAAGGGTGAAAAGATCGACGAGGTGATCGCGGGCGCCGTGATCAATCATTCCCGCGACTTCAATCTCGCCCGCGAAGCCCTGCTCGATGCGGGGCTCAGCCCTCGCACCCCCGGCACCACCATGCAGATCGCCTGTGGCACCAGCCTGCAGGCGGCCCTGGTCCTTGCGGCCAAGATCGCAACGGGACAGATCGAAAGCGGCATTGCCGCAGGGGCCGACTCTGTGTCGGACAGCCCGATTGTCTTTGGCTCCAAGTTCCAGCGTCGCCTGCTCGACGCCAATGCGGCCAAGACGACGGGCCAGAAGCTGGGCGCCTTCAAGGGCTTTTCTTTTGGCGAACTGACGCCGGTGGCCCCATCGGTCAATGAACCGCGCACGGGGCTAAGCATGGGTCAGCATTGCGAGCTGATGGCCAAGGAGTGGGGCATCGGCCGCAGGGATCAGGATGCGCTGGCAGTGGCCAGCCACCGCAATGCTGCCGCTGCCTATGATGAAGGCTTCCATGATGATCTGGTCGTGCCCTGCGCGGGCCTGGTCAAGGACAATAATATCCGGCCCGACACCAATCTGGACAAGATGAGTACGCTCAAGCCGGCCTTTGACAAGTCGAGCGGCAAGGGGACGTTGACGGCCGGAAACTCGACGCCGCTGACCGATGGCGCCTCGGCGGTGCTGCTGGCCAGTGAGGAGTGGGCCAAGGCTCGCGGCTTGCCGATCTTGGCCTATCTGACCACCGGGCGGGTCGCCGGCAATGATTTTGCGCATGGGGAAGGGCTGCTGATGGCCCCGACCATCGCGGTCTCCGAAATGCTGGAAAGGGCCGGTCTGGGCTTTGGCGATATCGACTACTTTGAATTGCACGAAGCCTTCGCCGCCCAAGTGCTGTGCACACTCAAGGCCTGGAAGGACCCGGCCTATTGCAAGGATGTGCTGGGGCGCGACGACGTGCTGGGCGAGATCGATCCGGCAAAGATCAATGTGAAGGGCTCGAGCCTGGCCTATGGCCATCCCTTCGCTGCGACCGGCGCGCGCATACTGGGACTGACGGCCAAGCTGCTGGCGACCGAAACCAACAAGAAGGCCTTGATCTCTGTGTGCACAGCCGGTGGCATGGGCGTGGCGGCTCTGGTAGAAAGCGCGCAATGAGCGACAATGTCATCAAATTCCGGCGGCCGGAGAAAAAGCCGGAGCCGGCCGCAAAGAAGCCGCGCGGCCCCCTGCCGGGGTGGGTGCCCTTTGCTGGGCTGCTTGTCGTCGCCCTAGTGCTGTTTTTTGTGCAGGGCGGGAGCCAGCCTACCTGACCGGTGCAGTGGGGTGTATTAGCACCCGCTTGCGCGGACCGGGTACCGATCGCCGTGCCATAGCATCTGAATCCCCGATTGTCGTGTTGGGTAAAAATTCATGGCTCCCAACAGTATGGATACGAGATATTCACAATTGACCCGCCGGTGACGCTTAGGTCAATCTTTTGCTTGTCAGTGGACGGATTTGCGTAATACCGTCCAGCAATCTTGACCGGCAGGTAAAAACTGACGGCGAAGAAACAGGAGCTGCCCGGCGTAGAGGCGGCCAGTCAGAGAAACGTCAAGAATTCCACAAGGAGATGGGACGAGAATGAAGATCACCACAGCCCTCAAGGCGGTGACAACCGCAGGCGCGTTTGCGCTGATGATGAGCACTGCGGCCTCCGCGGTCACGCTACAAATGCACAATGGCGGTGATCCCGGTTCGCTCGACCCGCACAAGGTGAGCGGTGACTGGGAAAACCGTGTCGTCGGCGACTATATCGAAGGTCTGGTGACCGAAGATGCCGGAGGCAATCCGATCGCGGGCCAGGCCGAGAGCTGGGAAATCTCCGAGGACGGTACCGTCTACACGTTCAAGCTGCGCGACGAAGCCATGTGGAGCGACGGCACGCCGGTTACCGCTCATGACTTCGTATTCGCCTTCCAGCGCCTGTTCGACCCGGCCACGGCCTCGGACTACGCCTATCTCCAGTATCCGATCAAAAATTCCGCCGCCATCAACTCGGGCGAAATCACCGATTTCGACCAGCTGGGCGTCAAGGCGCTTGACGACAAGACCGTCGAAATCACGCTGGAAGCGGCAACCCCGTTCTTCCTTGATGCGCTGACCCACTACACCGCCTTCCCCGTGCCCAAGCATCTGGTGGAAGAGCATGGTGATGCCTGGATCGAGATGGAGAACATCGCAGCCAATGGTCCCTACAAGATCGTGGAATGGCTGCCGGGCTCCTATGTTCGTTCGGAAAAGAACGAAGACTATTACGATGCCGAGAACGTGCAGATCGACGAGGTCTACTACCACGTGCTTGAAGACCAGGCTGCCGCGCTCAACCGCTATCGTGCCGGCGAGTTCGACATTCTGACCGACTTCCCGTCCGACCAGTATGCCTGGATGCAGGAAAACATCCCGGGTGAAACCCATGTCGAGCCATTCCTGGGCGTCTACTACTATGTGATCAACCAGGAAGTTGAGCCCTTCGATGACGTGCGCGTCCGCGAAGCGCTGTCGATCTCGATCCTGCGTGAAGTGATCGGTCCCGACATTCTGGGCACGGGCGAAATCCCGGCCTATGGCTGGGTGCCGCCCGGCACCGGCAATTATGTCGAGGAAGCCTATATGCCCGAATGGGCAAACATGCCCTACGAAGAGCGTGTGGCTCGTGCCACCGAGCTGATGACCGAAGCTGGCTATGGCCCAGACAATCCGCTGGATCTGACCCTGCGCTACAACACCAATGACAACCACCAGCGCATCGCCGTGGCAATTGCCGCGATGTGGGAGCCCATTGGCGTCAATGTCGAGCTGTTCAACTCCGAAGTGGCGGTCCACTACGACGCCCTGCGCGCCGGTGACTTCCAGGTCGGTCGTGCCGGCTGGCTGCTCGACTACAACGATCCGTCCAACACGCTCGATCTGCTCAAGACAGGTATCGAGCAGGAAGGGACCATGAACTGGGGCAACAACTATGGCCGCTATTCGAACGAAGAGTTCGATGCGCTGATGGCCGACGCTGCCACTGAACTGGATCTCGAAGCGCGTGGCCAGATACTCGCGGATGCCGAAGCCATTGCGATGGACGAGTTCGGTGCGATCCCGATCTACTGGTACGTCTCCAAGAATGTTGTGAAGCCCTACATCTCCGGCTTCGAAGACAATGCCAAGGACGTGCACCGCACCCGGTGGCTCTCCAAGACGGAAGAGTAATCCCGAACGAAATCGTGGGGCCCTCCGGCCCCACGATCTTTTCTCCGGTGCGGCGCGCAGTGGACATCGCGCCCCGGATAGCGAAGGCCAAACTCAAATGCTCTCATACGCTTTTCGGCGCGTGCTTTCGGCGATTCCGATTGCACTGATCGCCGTTACAGTCTGTTTCTTCATTCTGCGCCTGGCGCCCGGCGGGCCGTTTGACGGCGAGCGCGCGCTGCCCCCCAATGTGCTGGCCAATCTGCGCGCGCACTACAATCTCGATCAGCCGCTGATCAATCAGTATTTCATTTATGTCTGGCGCCTGCTGCATGGCGATCTCGGCCCGTCCATGGTGATCGAGGGCTTCTCGGTCAGCCGGCTCATCGCCATCGGTTTTCCCTTTACCCTGACACTGGCCCTGACCGCCTTCGTGATCGCCACGGCCATCGGCGTGCTGGCGGGCATGTTCGCCGCAGTCAACCAGAACAAGTGGCCCGATTACGTGCTGGTGCTGCTGGTCATGGTCGGGGTCATCATTCCCAACTTCCTCATGGCGGCATTGCTGCAATTGTGGTTCGGCGTTTATCTGGGCTGGTTCCCGGCCGGCGGCTGGGTGACCGGAAGCTGGATGCATCTGGTCTTGCCGGTTACTGTGCTGGCCTGGCCACATGCCGGTCGTATCAGCCGGCTGATGCGCGGCTCGATGATCGAAGTGCTGGGTTCCAACTATGTGCGCACCGCGCGCGCCAAGGGCCTGGGCGAGCGGATCGTCATGGCGCGTCACGCCATCAAGCCCGCGCTTATTCCGGTCGTGTCCTATCTCGGACCGGGCCTCTCCTATCTGCTGACCGGTTCGCTGGCCGTGGAGCAGGTGTTCGGCCTGCCCGGTATCGGCAAGTATTTCGTCACCGCCGCGCTCAACCGCGACTACGGCATCGTGCTGGGGACAACCATCCTCTACATGTTCATCATTCTTGCACTCAATCTGATCGTTGACCTCGTCTATGCCTGGCTCGATCCCAAGGTGAGGTATCGCTGATGCCCGGGATTACTGGAAAAGACCAGGTGCTCTCCACCTATGCCGACAAGCTCTCGGTGCTCGACGCACCCAAGGGCCGCTCGCTCACTCAGGACGCGCTGCGTCGCCTGACCCGCAACAAGGCGGCCGTTCTGTCCATCGGCATGCTGGTGCTGATCGTGCTTGTGGCCTTTATCGGCCCCTATTTCGTCCCCTGGGGCTATTCGGAGGTCGACTGGAGCAATATCCGCAAGCCGCCCAATTTCGAGGCCCAGCACTATCTGGGCACCGACCAGAATGGCCGCGACATGCTGGCCCGCGTGCTGCAGGGCACGCAGATGAGCCTGATCGTGGCCGCGGTGGCTACGCTGGTGTCGGTGTTCATCGGCGTGATCTATGGCGCGGTCGCGGGTTATTTCGGCGGCCGGGTGGATGCCATCATGATGCGCATTGTCGATGTCATGTATGCGCTGCCCTATATCCTGTTTGTCATCATCCTGGTGGTGATGTTCGGGCGCAATCCGGTGCTGCTGTTCGTGGGCATTGGGGCGATTGAATGGCTGACCATGGCGCGTATCGTGCGCGGGCAGACGCTGACGCTCAAGGAGCGGGAGTTTGTCGAGGCGGCTCGGGCCAGCGGCGCCAAGCCCTTCACCATCATCTTGCGGCACATCGTGCCAAATCTCACCGGCCCCGTGGTGATCTACGCCACGCTGACGATTCCCGAGATCATTATTGCGGAGAGCTTCCTCTCCTATCTGGGCCTGGGTGTGCAGGAGCCGCAGACCTCGCTGGGTACGCTGATTTCCGCCGGTGCGCCGGTGGCCGAAGTGATGCCCTGGCTGCTGCTGGCGCCGGCCGCCGTGCTCGTGACCATGCTGTTCTGCCTGACCTATGTCGGCGACGGCCTGCGTGACGCGCTGGATCCCAAGGATCGATAGGACCCGAATTCATGGCTTTGCTAGAAGTAAAAAAACTCAAGGTCGATTTCGAGACCAATGATGGTGTCGTCCACGCCGTGCGCGACCTCAGCTATACGCTCGAAAAGGGCAAGACCCTGGCTATTGTAGGCGAAAGCGGCTCGGGCAAGACGCAGGGGGCCTTTGCGCTTATGGGCCTGTTGCCCAAGAATGGCCGCGCCACCGGCTCGGTCCGGTTCGATGGCAAGGAAATCCTCAACCTGCCGCTCCGGCAGATCAATGAGTACCGCGCCGCCCGGATCGGGATCATCTTCCAGGACCCGATGACCTCGCTCAATCCCTATCTGCGCATTTCTCGGCAGATGACCGAGGTGCTCGAGCGGCACAAGGGCATGAACCACAGCCAGGCCCTGGCCGAAAGCGTGCGGTTCCTTGATGCAGTGCGCATTCCGGACGCCAAGAACCGGGTGCACATGTATCCGCACGAGTTCTCCGGCGGCATGCGGCAGCGCGTGATGATCGCCATGTCCCTGCTATGCGGGCCCGAACTGCTGATTGCGGACGAGCCGACCACCGCGCTGGACGTGACGGTGCAGGCCGAGATCATTGACCTCCTGGTGGACCTGCAGGAAGATTTCGGTGCCTCGATCATCCTGATCACCCACGATCTGGGGATCGTCGCGGGTACCTGCGAAGACACGCTTGTGATGTTCAATGGCGAGGTCATGGAATATCGCAAGACCGACGAGCTCTTCGCTAATCCTAACCATCCCTACACGCAGGGGCTATTGTCGGCGGTGCCGCGGCTCGACAAGAAAGTCGAACGCCTCTCCACAGTTTCCTATGAATTCATGGCCGGAGCACACAAGGCATGAGCGAGAAAGAAGTCATTCTCGAGGTGCGAAACCTGTCGGTGCATTTCGATATTCCCACCGGTGGGCTGTTTGGCGGGCACAAGGTGCTCAAGGCGGTCAAGGATGTGTCGTTTGACCTGCATGCCGGCGAGACGCTGGGCATTGTTGGGGAGAGCGGCTGTGGCAAGTCGACCCTGTCGCGCGCCATCATCCGGCTGATCCACGCTACCGAAGGCGAGTCCTTGTGGATGGGCAAGGACATCCTCAAGATGAACTCCAAGGAGTTGGTGGGGCTGCGCAAGGATATCCAGATGATCTTCCAGGATCCGCTGGCCTCGCTCAATCCGCGCATGACCGCCGGGGCGATCATCGCCGAGCCGTTGAAGATTCATTATCCCGAAGTCACCAAGGCAGAGCGGACCGTGCGGGTGGCCGAGATGATGGAAAAGGTCGGCCTGACCGCAAACATGATCAACAAATACCCGCACGAGTTCTCCGGCGGGCAGTGCCAGCGCATCGGCATTGCCCGGGCGCTGATCACCAGGCCCAAGCTGATCGTGTGCGATGAGGCCGTGTCGGCGCTGGACGTGTCGGTGCAGGCGCAGGTGATCAACCTCTTGATGGACCTGCAAAAGGAATTCGGCGTTTCCCTGCTCTTCATCGCCCACGACATCGCGGTCGTGCGCCATATCGCCCAGCGCATCATGGTGCTCTATTTCGGGGAAGTGGTGGAGATCGGCGAGAGTGAGCAGGTGGTGATGGAACCACGCCACGATTACACCAAGAAACTCATTGCCTCGGTGCCGGTGCCTGATCCCAAGGAGGAGATGAAGCGCCGCGAAGAGCGCCGCCGCCTGCGTCGGGAAGCTGCAGCTGCAGCGGCCTGAAAAGCTCGATGCAGGTCCGCTATCTACATCCCTCGGCTTCCGGCCGGGGGATTTTTGTTGGGCGGTATCGCCTCGATCAGGCTTCGTCCGGTTCCTGGCTGCTGCGACGCTCGGCCGCGCCGACATCCTTGGCCTGCCGCCGGCGATCGGGACCGGCATAGCCGCCCGCCTCGACGAAGGGCCGCGGATTGGCGGCGATGCTGTCCAGCCGCGACTTGAGATGATTGGCCGCAAAGGGTTTGCGCAGAAATTCGGTAACGCCGGCGTCCCGCGCTGCCGCGATGCGCGCAGCATCGGGAGCCGCGGACATCATGATGATGGGAGCAAGGCGGTTAATGCTCTCGGCGTCGGCGCGCAATTGCCTGACGATTGCCACAGCGTCGGGCTTGGTCAGATCGTCATCAATAATCACCAGTTCAAATGGCCTGCGGCGCAATTCCATCTGTGCCTGGCTGGCGTCGTTGACTTCACGCACGTCACGGCGCCCCAGCGTGCGCAGCATGCCGGCCACCAGCGCGGCCATATTGGGCTGCGGGTCGATGATCAGAATGCCGGATTTGGTGATCTTTTCGCTGGTCATGGAGTTCAGTTCCGGTTCCGGTTCCCAATCAGGGTAAACCGCGCACATAACTCGCACGTTAATGCTCCCGGAATGGGGGAAAGGGGCGCGATTGCGCGTTGACAGGTGGTCAGCGTTTCCTTATGTAGAGGCCAGTTTTCGGGCGCCTTGGCGCCCCTTTTGTTTGACCGAGGATTAGTAAGATGAAGATCCGCAATTCGCTGAAGGCGTTGATGACTCGCCACCGCGCGAACAAGCTCGTCCGCCGTCGCGGCCGCGTTTACATCATCAACAAGGTGGACAAGCGCTTCAAGGCCCGCCAGGGCTAAGCGTTTCCTGCTTCGATGTTTCAAAAGGCCCGCCTCGAAAGAGGCGGGTCTTTTGCTGTGCACCTCCGCAACCAATGCCCGTCTGCTCATGGCTCAACTTGCGTTGCTGGCGATGACGGGATCAGCACTATCGCGTCCAGCCGGCTGGATAAGGCTCCGCGCTGAGGGCGCGCCCCTGCTTAGCGGACCATAATCTCGGCAGAGAAGACCACGCCGTCCCGAACGGTATAGGAGGACTTGCCCTCAAGCTGCATCACCATGGCCTGGATGATTCTGCTGCCCATGCCCTGCGCTGTCTGATCCTGCCGGAAGCCGGAACCGTTGTCCGAGACAATGAGCATAGCTTTGTCGGCATCCAGAGGCCGGAGGCTAACGGCGACCTTGCCGTCTGTCCTGTCCAGGAAGGCATACTTCAGGGCATTGGTCACCACCTCGGTCAAGAGAAGCGCAAGAGGGGTAGCGCGCTCATGGTGGAGTGCCATGTCGGCGACGTCCACTTCGAGGGCCACCGGCGAGCCATATGCCTCGACAAGAGGCTCAACGATAGATGCGACAAAGCTGCGCGCATCCAGTGCTGCATATGCATCGTGGCGATACATGTGCTCGTGCACAGCCGACATGGCGGCAAACCTGGATTCGATGTCCTTCTTTACCGTCTCTGGCAAGGCCTGCATGCGGATGAGCGACTGCATGGACTGAAGATTGTTCTTCACACGATGATGGATTTCCTTGAACATCATCGTATTGGTCTCAAGCGCCTTCTCGAGCTCGAATTGACGTCGACCGTCCTTTTGCAACAGCCGGACGATGCCCACGGCGGCAATCGTCAGCGCTAGGGCGATGGGCATGACGATGAGGAGAACCGACCGGACATCGCCCCAGAACTGGCTCATCGTCTCAGCCATACTAACGGATGCTACAGCAATGAAATCGGTGTCCGGGACGCGTACATAGCCGACGGTCCGTTCAATCCCGTCCACCGGTGAGATGGTTGTGTACGTGCCGCTTTCGGCGCGCGGCAGGTGCTCGGTGAACAGCACGTGATCCTTGAGGTCGACCGGGCCGTCGGGCGGAGGGAACCGCGCCACAAGCATGCCGTCTGTGCGCACGATGCTGATTGTGGACCCGGGATAAAGCGCCAGGGAGGCAAGCAGGTCGCCCAGAAGGTCAGCATTGAAGGAGATGACTGCAACGCCCGCAACGCGGTTCTGTCGCAGCAATGGCTGGCTGAACGCGAATATCTGGCTGCCATCCAATCGACTGATCATCAAGTGGGAGGCGAAGAAGTCTGCGCCCGCCATAGGCGCCGTGAAGTACTCGCGGTCACGGATGTCGGTGTCGGCTATGTTGGGGTCTGTCGTATAAAGAGTTCGACCTTCCGGGGAGATGATGTAAGCCTTCGCGCCCGGTGGCAGTCCTGCAAGTGCATCTTCAATGCGCTCCAAGGTGTCGTTCCGATTCGGCGCCAGATCGGGGCCCAGAGCAAGGTCCATGCGATGAAGCGCTTGTTCAGCGACTTCAACGATCCACCCGGTATTGATCTTGACGGCATGGGCGGCGGCGATCGCTGATGCAGCCGCGCGGTCTTCGGTGTCTCTGAACCATTGATGAATCAGTATCCCGATCAGGAGCGAGAAGAAAATCACGCTGACGATGGTGAACGTAATCGCGATCCGGGTCGAATTCACAACGAGTTTTGCAAGCACTTAGTGAAGAGTTTCCTGTTCTAGACGGCTTGTTGAGACAACGCGCCGCGGCATGATCTGGACCACTCGCCACAAAAAAATGTGTACGCCTGCGTGCAGCAGGCGATTGGCCCTCGCCGAGGCGGGGATGCGCGGCAGACATTGGTACGCTCAGGCGGCCGAGAACGCCACAGGGTCCGAAAGCATCGAGAGCTATTACCCTGCCTATTGGCTTCAGCGATCGGGTCGGAACCAGAACGCTTAACTGTGTCAGGCCCGATAGTGGCGGGGGGACTAGACGATGAAGGCCCCGAACTGCTTCGGGGCCCCAGCGATCTTGCGAATAGTCGTTGTGCGCAGTCCCGACTGTTCAAAGTCTGATCATTGGTCAGGGTGCAGATCTGCGTCAGCTGGACCCTGCGCCATCCTGCCGGACAAAGGCGATGCGCAGCATGTTGGTTGCACCCGGTGTGCCCAGCGGCACGCCGGCGGTGATGGCAATGCGGTCGCCGGGCCGGGCAAAGCCTTCCTGGTAGGCGATGACGCAGGCGCGATCGACCATGTCTTCCAGGTTCACCGCATCCTCGGTCTGCACGCAGTGAATGCCCCATACCACCGAGAGACGACGGATGGTCCTGAGGTTGGGCGAGAGGGCGATAATGGGCTTGCTGGGCCGTTCGCGGGCAGCGCGGATGCCGGTCGAGCCCGAGGCTGTGTAGGTGACGATGGCGGCCAGGTCGAGCGTTTCAGCAACCTGGCGCGTGGCGGCCGAAATGGCGTCGGCGGCCGTGGCTTCAGGCTCGGTCTGGGCGGCGCGGATGATGTTGCGATAGTTGGAATCGCTTTCGACGGCGACGGCCACCTTGTTCATGGTCGCGACCGCTTCGACCGGATACTGCCCCGAGGCGCTCTCGGCCGACAGCATGACGGCGTCGGCGCCTTCGAACACGGCGATCGAAACGTCCGACACTTCGGCGCGGGTCGGCACCGGTGCGGTAATCATGCTCTCAAGCATCTGGGTGGCGACCACCACGGGCTTGCCGAAGCGGCGGCACATGCGGATCATGCGCTTTTGCAGGCCCGGCACTTGCTCGAGCGGTAGCTCGACACCCAGGTCGCCGCGGGCGACCATGATGGCGTCGGAGAGCTTGACGATCTCTTCGAGCCGCTCGATGGCCTGCGGCTTTTCGATTTTTGCCATCACGCCGGCGCGGCCCTGGACGATCTTGCGGACGTCGATGATGTCCTCAGGGCGCTGCACGAAGCTGAGGGCGATCCAGTCAACTTCAGCCTTGAGCGCCTCGAGCAGGTCCGCGTGGTCCTTCTCGGTCAGGGCGCCGGTGGGCAGCAGCGTATCGGGCAGGGAGACGCCCTTCTTGTCCGAGAGCTTGCCACCATAGATGACTTCAGTTTCGATAGCGCCATTGCCGACCTTGGTGGCCTTCAACTGCAGCTTGCCATCGTCGAGCAGCAGGCGGTCGCCGACCGAGACGCTTTCGATGATTTCGGGGTGCGGCAGGTAAACGCGCTGGGCATTGCCCTGGTCATTCTGCTCGCTGTCGAGGGTGAAGGTCTGACCGGCCACCAGATTGACCGAGCCACCAGCGAATTTCCAGACGCGCAGCTTGGGGCCCTGCAGATCGGCCAGAATGCCGATCGGGTGCTTGAGGCGCGCCTCGACCGCGCGGATGCGCTTGACGGTCTGGTGCAACACCTCATGGCTGGCATGGCTCATATTGATGCGGAAGACGTCGGCCCCGGCCTTGGCCAGTTCCTCGATCATGGTCTCCTCGTGGCTTGCGGGCCCGAGGGTGGCAAGGATCTTTGCGCGTCTGATCCGTCTCATTGCGTGTCCGTATTGTCTGGCGTTAGGGGCTCGTCGGGGTCGACGAGGAAGGCCGGATCTTCGAGATCTTCGCCCAGGTCCGGTCCGACAATGCTTGGTGCGCCAGCACTCTCGGTGAGCTGCAGCGTCCAGTCGGTACGGTTCTGTGTATCGATTTCGAAGAACCCGGTGCGCTCATAGCCCCGGGCGAGGCAATCCTCAACCCCGAATATTGTGAAGGTTTCGTCACGAGTGCACATGAAGACCTGCCCATCCCAGGACCCGCCTCCGATATCGTCCACTGCGTAGAGATAGTAGAAGCGGCGGGCCAGGTCGCCCTGATAGATCGTGCGGCAATCGCCCGGAGGGGCCTGCCACCAGCCT
The DNA here is from genome assembly GCF_042181575.1 of Devosia polycyclovorans. Classification (GTDB taxonomy): domain Bacteria; phylum Pseudomonadota; class Alphaproteobacteria; order Rhizobiales; family Devosiaceae; genus Devosia; species Devosia polycyclovorans. Next base: position 1,021,315 of record NZ_CP170082.1, read on the forward strand.
TCGCTCATCCAGCCGCGCTCGGCGCGATAGCCGAGGGCAACCGAAATCAGGTTGGCAGTTTCATTGCAGATGCGCAACTCGGCCCGTGCAGGCGTGGCCATGGCCAAAAGGCCGGCAAGACAGGCAAGCAGCAGGGTCGAGCCGAAGCGGATGGGGGTCACCATTGCGCTGGAAATCACCGGAAAACGTGCCCTTCTTTGATCGTATGGCAGAGACGAGGTCAATGGCTAAAGGGGTGATTTGACGGAATTACGGGCAAGAATGCAGCACTGGTCACAAAAGTGGCGTGATCCGGATTCGCAGCTGAGGACAAGTGGGGGAGCGGGTGTGGATTGGTGGGTAAAGGGGGTTGAACGGGGGGCAAGCATGAGGTTGATGGAGCGCGGACAATTCCGGTTTATCCCCATATCCGCTTATCCGTGTGAAGATGCGGTGGGGGACCGGAGTATTTTTTGCTTTACCGCGCTTCCGAACCGAAAAGTGGCGACCGCTTTTTGGGGAAACGCTCCAGAAGAGGTTGGCCATGGCCGTTGAAGACAGCGTCGCACAGGATCAGTTGCGTGCGTTCATCGAACGTATCGAGCGCATGGAAGAAGAGAAGGCAGCCATTGCTGCCGACATCAAGGAAATCTATGCCGAAGCCAAGGGCAATGGCTTCGATACCAAGATTTTGCGCAAGATCGTGACCATCCGCAAACAGGATGCCAATGAGCGTATGGAGCAGGAAGCGCTGCTCGAGCTCTACATGTCGGCTCTGGGCATGGTCGAAGCGCCGCCGGAGCGCTGAACGGGCCGGCGCCTCGTCGGCTTAGACCAGGATATCGAGCAGCGCCCTGGTCATGTCGCTGGCCACGCCTGCCACCTTGGCCGAAGCCTTGAAATCGTGTTTGGCCTGAATGACGTTGAGCATTTCGGCCGACACATCCACGTCATTGCCTTCGACACCGATGCGGGCAATGCGGCTGGCGCTCTGCTCAAGCTGGGAACTGGCCCGGTGCATGCCGGCGGCGGCGGTCGAGAGGCTGGAAATGGTCATGGCGGGCCTGGCTGGTTGCCGTGCCAGCAAGGCGCCAAATTTCTCAAGAATCCGTTAGGCTGATCGGAACAACACGGATCAAGTTCAGGCCGCCTGCGCCCCAGCATCGTCCAGCGCGAAGCGCACGGCGGCATCGGCATGCAGGATCGTGGAGTCATAGCCGGGCAGGGGGAGCGTATCGGGATCGAGCAGCATGCCGATTTCGGTACAGCCCAGGATAACGCTGTCGGCGCCGGACGCGCGGGCCTGATTGATGATGTCGAGATAGGCCTCGCGCGAGGCCTGGCGGACTTGGCCCTGACAGAGTTCGTTGAAGATGACGTCGTGGACGACCTGCCGTCCGGTGACGTCGGGGACCATCACATCGAGGCCAAGAGCCTTCATGCGGTCGGTGTAAAAGCCGTGTTCCATGGTGTAGCGCGTGGCCAGCAGCAGCGGACGCTTGCGGCCATCGGTTTTGAGCGTAGCTGCCGTCTCGCTGATAATGTCAATCAGCGGTACGCCGGCCATTGCTGCAACCGGATCTGCGACCAGGTGCATGGTATTGGTACAGATGAGAACGCAATCTGCACCCGCCTTGACAAGACCGGCACCTGCCTTGCCGAGCATGGCGGCTGCCAGATCCCAGCGCCCGGCCTTTTGCAGGGCAACCACTTCGGTGAAATCGAGCGAGCGCAGGGCGATCTCGGCCGAGGCAAGGCCGCCGCGCCGGCGCCGGACCTCCTCATTGATATGCCGATAATAGACGGCAGTGGATTCCCAACTCATGCCGCCGATCAGTCCAATGGTCTTCATGCCCGCGTCCTCCAGGTTGGTTCCAGTGTGACGCGTTTCGGAAGCGTTATGGTTGCATAGATGCTCACTCGATAGCGACGGGGCGCCGTGCAATTGCAAGTTTCTCCAATAAGGCGCTATAGAAGTGCAATGGTGCGGGGTTTGACGATGCTAGATGATCGCGATCGGAAGATATTGAGCCTTTTGCAGGCGGACGCTGAAGTGCCCGTCGCGCAGATCGCCGAGACTGTGGCGCTATCGGCTTCGGCCTGTTCACGGCGCATCGCTCGCCTCAAGGAAGACGGCTATATTGCCCGGACGCTAGTGGAGCTTGATCGGCATAAGATCGGCCTGCCGACCACTGTCTTTGTCATCGTGCGGACCGGTAGTCACGCTGCCGACTGGCTGGAACAATTCCATGCAGCGGTGGGAGCCATTCCTGAAATTGTCGAGGTACACAGGTTGACCGGCAATTTCGACTACATCCTCAAGATCGTCCTGCCCGATGTCGAGCACTATGACGTGGTCTACAAGCAATTGGTGAGCCGTATCGAGCTGTTCGACATGTCAGCCTACATATCGATGGAAACGGTCAAGGCAGTCCAGGGACTGCCCACGAACTATGCGTGAGATCTACTAGCAGCGGGGCCGGACGGCCGGGCAAGCTCGGGGGCAGGCCGTTCAGACCTTCGAAAGGGCCGCCCGCATGGCTGCCTGGTCATAACCCAGCGCCGTCAGGGCAGCCGCCACAATGCCAGTGCGGTCAAGGCCGGCCGCGGCATACATGTCGGCCTGGGTCGCATGTTCCACGAATGTGTCGGGGATCATCAGCGGCCGGAACCGCAGCTTGCCGTCGAGCAATCCGTTGGATGCGAGGAATGTGGCAACATGGCTGCCAAAGCCACCGAGGCCGCCTTCTTCGGTCGAGATCAGCACGTCGTGCGATTGTGCGAGTGAGGCGATCAGCTCCTCGTCGAGAGGCTTGAGGAAGCGGGCATCGGCAATGGTGGGGTTGAGGCCTAGCGCGGCCAGCTTGTCGGCCGCGGCCAGCACTTCGCCCATGCGCGTCCCATAGGAGAGCAGGGCAATGGTGCCACCCTGGCGCAGGATGCGACCTTTGCCGATGGGCAGGATAGAGCCGCGTTCAGGCATGTCCACGCCCAAGCCCTCCCCGCGCGGGTAACGGAAGGCGATTGGCCCCTTGTCGTAGGCAGCGGCGGTTGCCACCATGTGGCGCAGTTCGGCTTCGTCTGCGGCAGCCATCTGCACGATGCCCGGGATGGCTCCGAGATAGGCATTGTCGTAATTGCCGGCATGGGTGGGGCCGTCGGCACCCACATAGCCGGCCCGGTCTATGGCGAAGCGCACCGGCAGGGACTGGATTGCCACGTCGTGGATCACCTGATCATAGGCACGTTGCAGGAAGGTCGAATAGATGGCGGCAAAAGGCTTCATGCCTTCGGAAGCCATTCCGGCGGCGAATGTGACGGCGTGCTGCTCGGCAATGCCGACATCATAGATGCGGCTGGGGAATATCTCGGCGAATTTGTCCAGGCCCGTGCCCGAGGGCATGGCGGCGGTGACGGCCACGACGCGCGGATCGGCCTGGGCTTCCTGGATCAGCGTTGACGCAAAAACCGAGGTGTAAGACGGTGCGTTGGAAGGGGCCTTGGCCTGGGCACCGGTGATGACGTTGAACTTGGAAACGCCATGATATTTGTCAGCCGAGTTTTCGGCCGGGGCGTATCCCTTGCCCTTTTTGGTCACGGCATGGATCAGGATCGGCCCTTTGCCAAATTCCTTGACGTTGTCGAGAATGGCCAAGAGGTCATCGAGATTGTGCCCGTCGATCGGTCCGACGTAGTAGAAGCCCAGCTCCTCGAACATGGTGCCGCCGGTAAAGAAGGAGCGAGCAAATTCTTCGGTGCGACGGGCCGGCTCATGCAGGAAGGGCGGAAGCTTGGAGACCACCGCCTTGGCTGCCTCGCGCGTGCCGCGATAGACCGGACCGGACACCAGCCGGGCGAGATAGGTCCGCAGGGCCCCCGTGGGCGGGGCGATGGACATGTCATTATCATTGAGAATGACGATCAGCCGGGCGTCCATGGCGCCGGCATTATTCATCGCCTCATAGGCCATGCCGGCCGACATGGCGCCGTCGCCGATGACGGCGATGACGTTGCGCGGCGTTTCGAGATGCTTGCTGGCTTCCGCCATGCCGAGCCCGGCCGAAATCGAGGTCGATGAGTGCCCGGCGCCGAACGGGTCATATTCGCTCTCGGCGCGGCGGGTGAAACCAGACAGCCCGTCCTTCTGACGCAGGGTGCGCATGCGGTCGCGGCGGCCGGTCAGGATCTTATGGGGATAGGCCTGATGCCCGACGTCCCAGACAATGCGGTCATGTGGGGTGTCGAAAACCGCGTGCAGGGCCACCGTCAGCTCGACCACGCCCAACCCCGCGCCCAGATGACCGCCTGTAACAGAGACGGCGTCAATCATTTCCGCCCGCAACTCGTCGGCAAGCTGGCGCAGGTCCTGGCGCGGCATGTTGCGCAGATCGGCAGGTGTCCGGACGGTATCAAGCAGCGGCGTTTCGGGCTTGTGGGCCAAGCGTATCCCCGTCAAATTATGGTTTAACCCTGTTTAGGCGCAGGGTCAGGCCTTGGCAATGCCAGCGATGACATTGCGGTGAAGTGTTCTCCGGTTGTCGGAAAGCATTCAGGCTTTTGCGGGGCAAAAAGCGCTGGCTTGCGTTGTCAGTTGCTGGCCAGGACCAGCGGGGCGGCCCGCGTGAAGCGGGTATGGACTGGCACTGGTTCGCTGTCGCCAATGCCCTTGACCAGGACATGACGGCCCATCTCCGGAACCGGATCGAAATCGGCCTCGTCGCGATCGAAGATCACGGCGTAGCGGTCCGAGGACACGGCAGCAGGATCGGTGAAGATGTCCGCCACATGTTCGAGATCAGGCGCGACCAGATCGGGGCGGCGCATGGCATTGGGATCAAGCCTGTTGGCAACGTGTTGCGCCAGGGCCTCCGCCAGGGGGGAAGGCGCGTCGGCATCGGATGTCGCAAAAGTGCCGCCGAACAGCTCACCGAGATTACCCCCGAGCGAAGCGGTCTGAACAGCCGGACGCAAGGGGGGCAGGGCCGGCAGGCGGTTGGCCTGAGCCGGCGCGACCGCCCCGGTGGTTGAGCCTTCGATGATCATCTCAAGGGCGCGCTGCGCACCCGGCTCGGCCGCCGGGGTAGCAGCAGCGTAAGCGGTCAGGATATCGGAGGGTGGATCCGACATGATGAGGCGCGGTGTCGGCATGGTAGGCTCGGTGAGTGCAGCCAATGCCGTCACCGCCGCATTCTCGCGCAGATCGGAAGGCATGGTCACCGGCATGGCAACGGCTACCTGCGTGGCCGTGGGCAATTCACCATCGGTCAGGGGAGCACTGCCGGTGGTGGAAAAGGGCAGTGTGGTGTCGGTCAGCGAGGCCACCTGCGTATCGCTGCCGCCCAGGTCGGCAGGGCGCATGACCGGCATGACAGGAGCAACCTGCGCGAATTGCTGGGGCGTCAGCGAAGCTGTTTGGACCTGCGGTGCTGTCGCAGCCGCGGGCTTGTCACTGCCGCCAAACAACACATCCATCAGCGTGCGCCCGCTGCCGCCCGAACTGGCGACCTGGGTGCTCGAAGAAGAGCCATTGCATGGGTAAGCGCGGCAACGTTTCCATTCGGCCAAGGCGACATTGTAGCCTTGCTGGGACAGAACCTTGCCATCGGTAGGCAGGTGCATGGTCTTGCCGTCGGGAAACAGTTCCTTGAGCTGGGCGCGGGTCATGCGCGGCCAGGCGCGCACCGAACCGGTATCGAGATGCACAAACGGGCTGCCCGAGGTGGGGTAATAGCCCACGCCACCCACCTGCTTCTTCATTGCCGCAGCACGCAGCTTTGCCAGCGGCACGCCGGGAATGAAGAAGTCCATGGCGGTGCCACGGGTATGCTGGGAATTGTCGGCCACGCCGGAGGATTTGGCAGCCAGGGCGGCGTTGGTCGCCGGCGAGCGATAGGCCGAAACGATGTTGATCGGCTGAGTGCCTCCGACTTCCTGATAGACTTCCCAGACCAAATCGAACAGGCGCGGGTCCATCTTGGTGGGCTCGTTGCGGCGCCAGTCGCGCAGGAACTGGTTGAGTTCGTTGAGTCCCGATTGGACATATTGCCCATTGCGCTTAAAGACGATGCGCGCGGTTTCCTTGGTATGGGTGTAGTAGAGATAGAGCGCGCGCTCGGTCGCCGCCTGCACCGGCGCGGCCGGCAGCAGGGCCGAAATGCTCAAGGCTGCGGCGGCAAACACCCGCGCAGCTCGCTTCCAATTGATCAACCCCAAAACCGTCACGCCAAACTCTGCCCGGCTCTCTTGTCAGTAGTAGAGTGACGTTAGCTGCCAATTCGCACGAATTGATTAACGCTAACCAGTTGTGAACTGACCCAAGATCCCCTCACGCATCCGTTATTACGGGCAAAAGCAGGCACAACCAAGGCGAAATTGTAACCAGGACATTAACGGATGGAAGGCAGAACGCCTCCCGCGGTCGCAGCCTTAGGGCGAGAGCTCGTCCGGCACCGTCTCCGCGGCGGCGATGATGGACGGCGGTTCGGCGGCATCAAGACCCATAGCGGCAATCAGCTTTTCGTTGTGGCCGTAGACATCACCAAAAGAGCGAATGGTGCCATCTTCGTCCACGCGCAGCGTGAAATAGGCAATGTGCACAGGGATCTGCTTTTGCGGGTTCACCCAGCGCTCGGAAGGGCCGAACATGGATTCAAGCGAAGCGCGCGAGATGTTGGGCTCATTGGCCATCAGCGCGTCAGCGAATTCCATTGGGTTCTGCACCCGTACACAGCCATGGCTAAAGGCGCGATAGGAGCGCGAGAACAGCGATTTGGACGGGGTATCGTGCAGATAGACGTCGTGCTTGTTGGGGAAGAGGAACTTGATCTGTCCCAGAGCATTGCCCGCGCCGGGGCGCTGACGCACACGGAAGGGAAAATTGGAGGCCGACACCTGGCTCCAATCCACCTGCCAGGGACTGACCGGGGAGCCGTTATAGAGCAGATCCATATTGTTGCTGTCGGTATAGCCCGGATTGCGCAGCACTGCCGGGGCGATTTCGCCGCGGATGATCGAGGAAGGGACGTTCCAATATGGGTTCACTACCACATGCCGGATATTGTCCGAAAAAACCGGCGTCTGGTTCTTGGTCGTGCCGACCACTACACGGGTCGTATATTCTTCCTGGCCGTTCCGCAGGATGGAGAGGCGGAACTCGGGGATGTTCACGAAAACGGTAAAGTCACCGAGGTCCGAAGGCATCCAGCGCCAGCGTTCCATATTGGCAATGATGTCCTCGCGCCGGGTCGCGGCACCGCCATTGAGCGCGGCGACCGTGGCCGGCCCGATAATGCCATCGACCTCCAGGCCCTGACCCTCCTGAAAGGCCTTGATCGCATCCACCGTCAGCTCGTCATAGAGCTGGGAGGTGGAGGCGGCCAGCTTTAGACGGGCGCGGATGGCGGGAAGGCGTGAATCGGAATTGCCCGGGCGCAGCACCGGACCGTCCCCGATGGGAAGGGGTCGAGCCGCGTCGGTTTTTGCGAAGTTGGCGAGAGCTGATTTGAGGGCCTGGAATTCACGGTGTTGTGGTTCCAATTCCATCAGGATGGCGGCCGGATCTTTGCTCTTGGCCAAGCGCTCGAGCAGAGCAGCTTCGTCGATGGGCTTGCGCTTGACATCAAGCAAAACGCTCACAGATTGCGGATCGATGCGTCCATTATGCAGGTGATCGGCATAGCGCATGGTGACGGCCGAGAACGCCGTTTCGAGCGTTGCCAGTTCGACACCGCCGCCAGAGAGCCGTGCGGCGTCGATGGATGGGGTCAGATAGTCGGCGGGGTCCAGGCCTTGTGCGGCTGCGTCCTGGAACAGGGCTATGATCTTGGCGGCGGCGGGCGAGAACGTGACGGCGCCATCGGCCCCCTGGGTCAGCCAGATCGGCTCGAAATGGCGCTCGCCATAAAGGAAGTAGAGCCTCTGGGCTTCTTCATGCGCACGCGTATCGGGGCGGGCGCCGTAATATGCGGCAGAGAGGCCGTTCTTTATGGTGCGGGCCAGGGCGCTTTGCGGCGGGGCAATGACGACGCGGTGCGTCTCAAGGCTCGCGACCTGCTGAGCCAGGGCCGGCGGAATCGCGGCTGTGGCGGCAACCAGGGCAAGAAGACTGACCAGAACCTTGTTCATGTTTGCTCCCGACAACGAACGACCGCGCCCGGTCCCATCGCGAATCTGGAAAGGCCGCGCGTATCAAGACGTCAATAGCGCGCATTTCTTAACAGGAGCAATTGCTCGCAGTTTCGTGAAACGCGGCTGTGGCCGGGTTGCAACGGTGCATGCCGGCCACAAGAGACCGAAGAGCCTGCCGCATGGCACGACGGACGTGGTCAGGCGGGATCGAAGGCATGAGGCTCCATCTTAGAGCACTTCTCCGACCTGGATGATGGTCCAGCTTACGAGCCCTTCATTGAGTGCGTGCCAGCGTCGCCGGCACCGACCTCAAAATTTGTAGTTGATGCCAGCACGTATGATCGAAAAACGCTGAGTGATGTCGCGGTTGCCGGTGGGAAGGCCCGCATAAGCCTGTTCACCCAAGTCAACATAGAGATACTCCGCCTTGAGCGAAATATTGCTGGTGGCCTGTGCTTCAAGGCCTAGACCTGCGGACCAGCCAAAGTGGTTGGCGGTCTGGGAGGTGACGACGCCAGTGCTTTCCTGCGCCACGCCGCGGCCGAAAGCGAGACCGCCAGTGGCATAGGGCATGACCTGACCCACCGGGACGCCGGCGCGGCCGCGTACAGTGCCGAAGAAATCCGTCTTGGCCTCAAAGGTGCCGCCGACGATAGGTTCGTTGTAACCGATACTGGCCCATTGCAGATCGGCTTCACCGCCGATCACAAAGCCGCCCATATCGATATTGTAGCCAGCCTGAGCGCCAAGGTGCCAGCCAGCACTGTTGTTATTGGCCTGGCCACCGGCCAGAGGCGGAGCGTTGGTGGTTGTGCCCCAGCCATAGCCGCCGCTGACACCGGCATAAAAGCCAGTCCACTGGGCCGCACTGGCGTTGCCATAGATTGGCGAGGTGGCGTTGCTGTTCCAGTTGAGATCTGCAGCCTGAGCTGACGCCCCGGCCGAGAGAAGGGCAAGAACGGCAATGACTGGATGTCGCATGTTGGCCTCGCGCGGGGTTAAGATACTGGCGACATTTCGCGCCAATTTCTTAAGAGCCCGGTAAGCAACAGGGTTAACGCGACTGCTTTCCAGTCAAATTGTCAGCGCCTCAGGCGGCGTCGTTGATCAGGCCTTCTGCCAAGCCGTATTCGTGGAGTTTGCGGTAGAGCGTGGAGCGGCCGATACCCAGCGCCCGAGCGACGCGCGACATGCGCCCGCCGTGGTGCTCGATGGCAAAGGCAATGGCCTGCCGTTCAATGTCCGAGAGCTGCTGGAGTTCACCGCTGTCGGACAGGAAGCGGTCGCGTGCTGCTGGCGGTTCGGGCGCGATGGGTGAGCGGGCGACCACAGCGTCGATATGCACCGGCTCGGTGAGTTCGACCACTTTCTCGACAGAGCGCAACGCCTCTTCGCGCCCGGCGGCCTGTGCCAGCACCTGCGGAAAGTCCTGCGTTTCGAGAAAGGCACTGTCGCTGAGCACGATGGCCCGATAAACGGCATTTTCGAGCTGGCGCACATTGCCCGGCCAGTCATACTTGCCCAGCAGTTCGGTCACCGCCGGGGACACGCCCAGCACCCGCTTGCCAGCCTCCGCCGAGAAACGGGCGATGAAATGGTTGATCAGTGCCGGCAGATCCTCCAGTCGCTCGCGTAGCGGCGGAACGTAGATCGGGAAGACATTGAGCCGGTAAAACAGATCCTCGCGGAACTCGCCGGATTTGGCCAGGTTGAGCAGGCGTCGATTGGTGGCCGAAATCAACCGCACATTGACCTTTTCGGGCCGGCTGGCCCCGACTGGTTCGATCTCGCCCTCCTGCAGGGCGCGGAGCAATTTCACCTGCGTTTCAAGCGGCAGTTCGCCGACTTCATCGAGAAAAAGCGTGCCGCCATGGGCTTCGGCAAATTTGCCCGGCTGATCGGCATGGGCGCCGGTAAAAGCACCCTTCTTGTGTCCGAAGAGTACCGATTCCACCAGATTGGGGGGGATGGCGCCGCAGTTGACCGTGACGAAGGGCCTGCCGGCGCGGTCACCCGTGCCCTGGATGATGCGGGCTACCAACTCCTTGCCGGTGCCGGACTCCCCTTCGATGAGCACCGGTATATTGCTTTTCGCGGCCTTGGCGCTCAGCGTTATTACCCGTGCCATGGCCGGCGCCGCGGCAATCATGTCTTTTTTGCTGAAGGTGCCCGACTTGCGGGCGTGCTCGGCGCGAATGGCGGCTTCGAGCGCATCCAGCTTCATGGCATTGCGCAGCGAGATGACGAGGCGCTCGGGGGCAACGGGCTTGACGAAATAGTCTGCCGCGCCCTGGCGCATGGCGGAAATGACTGTTTCCAGCGAGGCGTTCGCCGTCTGGATGATGACGGGGGTGGTGATCCCTTCCTTGCGCATGGCTTCCATTACGCCCATGCCGTCGAGATCGGGCATGACGAGATCAAGGATCATGGCGCCAAGCTGGGGGTCTTCGCGCAGGATTGAAAGGGCCTGTTCGCCGCCGGTTGCGGTGATCGGCTTGAACCCGGCGCGGTTGGCCACTTCCGAGGTCAAGCGCAATTGTACCGGATCATCATCCACCACCAGAACACGCGTCATATTCACCCCAAAAGCAACCTTGTGCGGCACGAATCGTGTTGTGCCGTTTTGGGAATGACGATGCCGCCCGCATCTTAAGAGGATGTTAATCCTAGCAAATTGACTGCGAGCCAGGAAAGAAAAAGGGCCGCGGCGTGATGCCGTGACCCTCCAGAGCAATTGATGATGTATGAATGGTGCTGCCTTATTGCCGCGTAGCGCTCTGGAGCTTGAAAAGTTCGTCCTTCACTTCGAGTTTTTTGCGCTTTAGGGCCGAAACCGTCAGGTCGTCGGCAAGCCGGTTCTGGGATTCAGTCTGGATCATCCGATCCAGTTCCTGATGGCGGCGTTCAAGCGCAGCGATGTGGCCTTCAGTCGTCATAACAACTCCTTTCAGCGTGTTGGACAAAGCCATCGTCACAAATATTTCATCCTTTGTCGACGCCGTTTCTGGCGCCCCCGGAAATCAGGTGCAAAACTTGTTGTGATCGGTTAACCAAGGCTAAGATTTGGCGCCTGAAATTCCGGTAAACAATGCTCTCGCTGACCAAGGAACAGGAAACCCAATTGGGGATCGAACTGGCCACAAAACGCCAGGAACACGCAGATCTCGACGCGGCGATCCACACCTTGAGCCAGTCGCAATTGGCTGATCGAATGCTCATTCAGCGCCTCAAGAAGCGCAAGCTTTCGCTCAAGGACCGGATTGTCCAACTCGAGAATATTCTGCTGCCCGACATCATTGCCTGAGTGCTCCGGCGCCTTGAGTTGTGGCAGGAATTGGGCTAGAGCGCCTGACGATCCGGCGAAATCGGATCGTGCGCTCTAGTTTTGGATTCGCATCGGAGTCGCCCGAAAACCGCATAACGCTTTTCGGTCCGATGCTTGGGTGCGCGCTTTGCGGAGCGGCACGGGGGAATCGCCATGCTCAAGCCACCGGTCGCCATTGTCATGGGCAGCCAATCCGACTGGCCCACCATGCGGCTGGCCGCCGAAACCCTCGAAACTCTAGAAGTCGAATACGAGGCACGTATCGTTTCGGCCCACCGAACGCCTGAGCGGATGGTGGATTTTGCGACCAATGCGCGTGAAGAGGGTATCAAGGTCATCATAGCCGGCGCTGGCGGCGCTGCGCACCTGCCGGGCATGATTGCGGCCATGACGACTTTGCCGGTGTTTGGTGTCCCGGTGCGGTCCAAGGCGCTGTCGGGCATGGACAGTCTCTATTCCATCGTACAAATGCCTGGGGGGGTGCCGGTGGGTACGTTGGCTATCGGCGAGCCCGGCGCCATCAATGCGGCGCTGTTGGCAGCTTCCGTGCTGGCGCTCAGCGATGACGAACTGGCCGACCGCCTCGACGCGCATCGTGCCCGCCAGACCCAAGCCGTACCCCAGTTTCCGTCCGATCTAGAGTAGTGCCTTGACCGACAAATCGACCGTTCTCGCCCCCGGCTCCACCATCGGTATTCTGGGTGGGGGACAGCTTGGACGCATGCTGGCGCTGGCGGCCGCCAGGCTTGGCCTAAAGAGCCACATCTATTGCCCTGATCCGCAGAGCCCGGCCTTTGATGTGACGCCGTTCAAGACCGTGGCCGATTATGACGATGTCGAAGCGCTCAAGGCCTTCGCGGCCCAGGTCGACGTCGTGACCTATGAATTCGAGAACGTGCCGGCGCCCACAGCCGAGGTGCTGGCGGGTCTCAAGCCGCTGCGACCCGGCGCCAATGCACTGGCTATTTCGCAGGACCGGCTGGCGGAAAAGGGCTTTCTGGCCTCCAAGAACATTTCCGTGGCGCCCTATCGGGCAGTGCACAGCCTTGACGATCTAAAGTCTGCTGTCGGCGAACTGGGGCTGCCGGCGGTGCTCAAGACGACGCGGCTGGGCTATGACGGCAAGGGGCAAAGGGTGCTGCGTGCGCCCGAGGATGCCGAGGCGGCCTTCAATGAACTGAAGCCGCACCCGCTGGTGCTCGAGGGATTTGTGCCCTTCGAGAAGGAAATTTCGGTGGTGGTGGCGCGCGGGCTGGATGGTACTGTGCGGGCTTTCGATGCTGCGGAGAATGTGCATCGGGATCATATTCTGTTCACTTCGACCGTGCCGGGCGACATCGCGCCGGGCGTTGCAAAACATGCGGCCATGCTGGCCAAGGTCATCGTCGTGGCGCTTGATTACGTGGGCGTTCTGGGCGTCGAGTTTTTTGTCGTTGGCGGGGAGCGTCCAGCTCTGCTGGTCAATGAGATCGCCCCGCGCGTGCATAATTCAGGACACTGGACCGAGGCTGTATGCCTGACCGACCAGTTCGAACAGCATATTCGCGCCATTGCCGGATGGCCGCTGGGTGATCCGCAACGCATGGCAGATGTGGTCATGCAGAACCTGATCGGGGACGAGGTCGATCAGGTGCCGAACGGGATCGATGGCGATACGCAGCCGCATCTTTACGGCAAGGCTGAAGCGCGGCCCGGGCGCAAGATGGGGCACATCAACACAATCGTGCGCGGCTGAAGCCTTATCGCCGCAGCCAGGCGTTCATCGCTTCCGCCACCGCTTCTGGATTCTCCAGCGTGGGGACATGACCAGCGTTGGGGAAGATTGTCAGTTCGGCGCTGGGTATGAGGCCGGCCATTTCTTCTGAAAGCGGCAGAGGGATGAGCTTGTCCTCCGCGCCCACTCCAACCAGCGTGGGAACGCCTATGTCTCTGAGAAAAGGGCGGGAATCAATGCGCGCCATGATGGCCGCCTGCTGACGCAAATAGGTGTCCGTTCCGACCCGCATGGCCATGTCATGCACCTGATCGGCCACCGGGCCTTCCAGATGTGCCGGCGCCAGCAGGCCGGGCAGGGCCATTCGCGACACGAGGGCCGACTTGCCCTGCCGCACCAATTCCATCTCCGCCAGGCGGGCCTGTTTGCGTTCGTCAGTGTCGGGGCGGGCATTGGTGTCGAGCAGGGCCAGATGGGTCACGCGTTCCGGCGCCTGACGCATGATTTCGAGCACGACATAGCCCCCCATCGACAGACCGGCGAGGGCGAAGCGGGGCGGCGCGGCGGCGAGGATGCGGCCAGCCATGCCGGCAATGGTGTCGTCGAGCGAGACATCGGCTACAGCCGGGGCGATATGGCTATCCAGGCGCAAGATGACCGGGTGGTAAAGAAAGCCGTCGCACCTTAATCCGGGCACCATGACGAGGGGTTGAAACATATTGGCCTCCAGCACTTCGAAGCCAAAGGGGTAGTCTGAGACAGCAAAACCCACAAGACGCGCACATTTTTCCCGGTATTGAGTGTGGACAGGCCGCCAATGTTGGGCTATAGAGCGCGCCACGGTGACCGGCTCGGCTGGTCGGCGGGGTGGTCTGCATGGCCATGCCGTATGTCTCCAAAAAGTTTGCATAGCTCTGAAAGGGCGGTTGACCTTTGCAAGTAGTCGTTCGCGATAACAATGTTGACCAGGCGCTGCGCGCACTGAAGAAGAAGCTGCAGCGTGAAGGTGTCTTCCGCGAAATGAAGCTGCGCAACTATTATGAAAAGCCCTCTGAAAAGAAGGCTCGCCAGAAGGCCGAGGCCGTCCGCCGCGCCCGCAAGCTGGCCCGTAAGCGCGCTCAGCGCGAAGGCGGTATCGTGGCCACTGGTCGCGGTTAAGCGCTGCAGAAGCTCATGATCGAACGCCGTCCCTTGCGGGGCGGCGTTTTTTATTGCCCGGGAACCAGGCGACGGTGCAGCATGGCGGTGGCTATGGTCAGCACCGCCAGCAATGGCAGAACGACGGTCAGCGCCGCCCGGGCATCGGCAAACAGCGTGACGGCCAATAGCGAGGCGACAAAGCCCCCGCCCATCTGGAAAAAGCCGGCCATGACGCTGGCCGCACCGGCCATGTGACCATAGCGTGCCATGGCTGCGACCGTGGCGCTCGGACCGATGGCCGGCAGGGCAAGCATCCACAGGCTCACCGGCGCCATGACGGCCAGGACCGACTGGGGAAAGAGCCGCGGGGCCACCGCAAAGCCGAACCCGCCAAGGCCAAGCAGCACCAGCCCGACAACGACCAGTTGCGGCCCGTCCAGCCGATTTGACAGCCGGCCGGCGACCAGATTGCCGACGATGAAGGATCCGGTCTGGATCAGCAAGGCCATGGCGAATTGGAAAGGCGTAAGGCCGATATCCTCTATGAGGACGAAGGGCAGCAGCGCGGCAAATCCGTAAAAGCCGCCAAATGCCAGCGCCAGCATCAGGGCGGGCAACACAAAATCTGGCGCCCGCAACAGGTCCGCATAATTGCGGAGGATCCGGCGAGGGGCGAGCGGCACGCGCGCCGTTTCTGGCAAGGTCTCGCGCGCGCCAAAACCCAAAAGGGTGATGATTGCGACGCCAAACGCGGCCATGATGGCAAACATAACGTGCCAGCTTCCTGCCAGCATGATGAGGCTTCCCAGGGTCGGGGCGATGGCAGGCGTCACCGTGAGAATGAGATTGACCAGGGTAAGGATGCGTACCGCCTCCATACCCGTGAACTGGTCGCGCACCATGGCGCGGGAGATGGCGCCGCCCGCAGACACGCCGAAACCCTGCATCACCCTGCCCAGCAGCAGCATTTCCAGGCTCGGTGCCAGGACGCAGACCAGCGAGCCGAGCACATAAATGGCGAAAAATGCCGCCCCGACCCAGAGGCGGCCGAACCGGTCGGAAAGCGGACCGCATAGCAATTGCGAAATGGCGAAGGCGGCGAAATAGACCGTCATGGTCAGTTTGCCGCCCGCATCAGTGGTGCCCAGATCCGTCACGATTGCAGGCAGGGCGGGGCCGTAGAGCGTCAGGCTGAGCGGGCCCGTTGTCACCATCAGCCCGCCAATGATAGCGGTCCGCCTGGCTGACATGCCCAGTGGGCGCGGCGGTTTCACCGGTTCATCGCGCGGTCAAAGAAGGGCTTGGCACGATCCCAGATGCCGGCATCCCAGAGGTCAGAATGGTCGGCGCCCTCGACGATCCAGAGCTCATCCGGATTGGGGGCCTGGGCGTAAAGCCGTTCTCCATTGGAGAGGTCGATGGTGCGGTCGGCGGTACCGTGTGCAACCAGAACTGGTTCGCTGACATCTTCAATCCAGAGATCGTTGCGGAACTGGTCCTGCATGACCAGCGCCACCGGCAGGATCGGATAGCGTTCCGCCGCGACATTTACGGCCGAGAGGAACGGGGTTTCGAGCAGCAAAGCGACCGCATCCCGCTCGCTTGCTACATAAGTTGCCGGGCCCGACCCAAGCGAACGGCCCCAGATCAGGATTGGCGCTTCTGTTTTGGCATCCAGCCAGTCATAAGCGGCGATGGCATCGTCCAGAATATTGGTTTCTGAAATTTCGCCGGGCGAGGCGGGGAAGCCTCGATAGTCAAAGGCCAAAAAACCGTAGCCGTCGGCGGCGAAGCGCTCAAAGCGCTCGTGTTCTTCCGAGAAACTCTTGGAATTGCCCTTGAGATAGAGAATGACCGGCATGCCGGGCCGTGGTGCCTGATACCATCCGTTGATCGCGGCATCACCGCTCTGGATGGTGATATCGTCGGCATTGTTCAGTCCGGTATCGCCGAGGGCGACCACTTCGCCTCGCGCGCTATATTGTAGCGCACGCTGATTGAAATACATGTAGCCCACCACGCCGATGTAGCACGCCACGATGAGGACGAGCAGGGCGAGCAGAAAGCGCAGCAGCAGTTTCAAATGTCCAGTCCCGGATCAGACGATTTGCCCTGACTATAGCAGGGCGTAACACGTTGTCAGAGTTCCGAAATGATCTTGTCGAGCGCCTGGGCAAAAACCTCGTCGGGTTGCGCGCCGGACAATGCATATTTCTGGCCAAAGACAAAAAACGGCACGCCGCGTATTCCCTGTTCGGCGGCACTCGCGGCCAGCTGGTCGGTCACCTCGAGTTCATGCTCGTCATTGAAGGCATCAAGCGCGTCGCCACGATCCCAGCCATGCTCGACCGCAATATCGCAGAGCACCTGGTCGTCATTGATGGACTTGTACTCCAGAAAATGCGCATCGGTGATTGCCCTGGCGAGCTCGTGCTGATTGCCATTGGGTTTGGAGAGGCGGATCAGCGTGTGCGCCTTGGTAGTGCTGTAGCGGCGATCCTGCTTGCTCAAATCCAGTGAGATGCCGAGCCTGGCCGCCTCGCCTTCGACACGGGCGTACATTTCCTCTGGCTCGCGGCCGTATTTCTCGCGGAGCATTTCGTGGACATTGACGCCCTCGGGCGGCGTATTGGGATCGAGGAAGTAGGGATGGTGCTCAAGTTCGATGTCGACATCGTCCGGAAGCCGGGAAATCGCCTGATCAAGCCTTGCCGAGCCAACAAGGCACCAGGGGCAGACCACATCGGTGAACACGTCGATCTTGAGCAACTTGGTCATTACGGCCTCCGGATACAAATCTCCCGCCCAGATGGCGGTCGGGGCGGGAGCTGACAAGAGGGAACTTTGAGGTAACTGCTAGGCAGCAGGTTGGGTGTGGCCCGACTGAATGAGAGCAAAGGGCGGGCTATAGGCAGCGGCGATGGTCAAACCGAGAGCCGCGCCGGTGCCGGTAACGGCAAGCATCGGCGCCATCAACCAACCAGCCAGCGGCGCGGCAGAGCCGACGCGCTGAATAGCTGCCAGGGTACTCAGAAACATAGCCGTGCAGACCAGGCCCAGTTGCAGGGAATCGAGCAGGGGCGTGAAGAAAGGCAGCAGGCTGTAGAGAATGGTCAGGCCGATCAGCCATTGACGCGCGGTTCCGCGGACCTCCTGCTCTGTAAGCGCCCAAAAGGCGGCACCCAGAAGGGCGAGCTGGGCCAGATGCAGGGCCGCGCCGCCCCAGTGAGGAAGGCCGAATGGAGCAAAAAAGATCGGGAACACGCCGAAAGCACCAGCGGCAAGATGGATCAAGCCAAAGGCACCAAGGGGCAGGCTCACGCAGACGACCAGCCGCGCCGCAGATTGCGATGCGGTCATGGTATCGAGGTGGCCGTGAACGGCCTGATCGAGCATTGCTGTGGTGGCCATTTTGCGGCTCCCCGTTGGCGGATCGTGCTCCATCAATGGCTGGCGCTGATGAAGGGTTCCGCTTGCGTCAATCCGCTGGTGAGGGTCTGGCCCCTTGAAGATGGCGTGAAACCCCCGTATTCCGGGCGTTCCAGGAATGGAGAAGGCCCATGAACAGCGCCGAACACAATGAGCGGATCGACGCGTTGGAAACGCGCGTCGCCTATCAGGACCAGACTATCGAGGAGCTAAATGCGGCGCTGACGGCACAATGGCAAAGCATCGATCTCTTGACCAAGAAACTGGCCATGCTCGAAGAACAAATGCGTTCCGGCAGCTATATCGCCGACCCGGCGACGGAACGACCGCCACCGCATTACTGATGGTTCCCGCTCGCCCGTATTCGCGGAACGGACCGAAAATCAGGGCGCGGACCGTTCCAGTCCCACTGCGTCGCGAAACGCGGTGATGTGATCGGCCGGCGGTTCGTCGGCCGGTGAGGTGTCCGTCCAGTAAAAATTGTGGGTGAACAGCCGCCAACCCAGCCGCCCCCAGGTGATTTCGACTTTTCGGTCACTGACGCCGGGCCCGAACCGATCCGCGCCGGACAAAGGCCCCGAAATGGCGTCTCCAAGCAGAAACAGCGGGCTCTCGATACGGTCGAACAGATTGGTCCAGCGCACCACCGAGAACACGGCGGCATGGTGGGCGACAGGGCCCTTTTGCGGGTCTGGATAGATGGTGCCGCGCGCTTCGTCATAGGCCTGTGGGGGCGCCGTGGGCAGGACGCGCTCGGTTTTCATGCGGGCAAAGTCCGCACTACCATCCGTCACCAGGAATTCAGCACTGGAGAGGGGCGAGCCAAGGGTCACGAGGTCGGAAATCTTCCATCCCGATTGCGTGTCGGAGCCAGCCCGTCCCTTCTGCAGGCGCAGGGCCTCGTAAATCTTCCATTGCAGGGCCTGGTATTGGGCAATCTGCTCGCTGTTCCAGGCCTGCGGGGGGGCGTTGGACACGAAGTCATCCAGTGCTGAAAAGGCGGCCAGGGCGTCAGGACCCGGCGGGTTATCCTTGGTCGGACCCACCTCGCGCCAGAGGATATGGAGCAGATCATAGGCCAGGACCGACCCCAAAGAGTGCGCGACCACGACAATACGGTCATATTCGGGGTCTTCATGCAGCGCCTTGAGCAAGGCAAGCCCGCGGTTGCGGACACCTTGCCGGCTCTGCACGGTTTCAGTCTGGGCTGAAAGATAGCTCGCGGCATCGCCGAAATAGGGCAAGAGCAGGGTCGCGGCGAGGTAAGCCAAGGTGCCCAGGAGCATCAGATTGGCGACATGGCCGTTCCATCCAAAGCTGTCGAGAATGCCGATGGCGACGACGAACACCAGCATTTGTCGTGGCAGCCGCTTGATGAAGGAGAGCGGGCTGAAGAATTTGGGAAGCAGGATCAAAGCCAGCGCCGTGATACTGATGAGGTGGCCGCGCCAGGCGGAGGGGGCGACGAAACGGTCGAACCAATGGGTGTCCAGCACCTGCGGCAAAGCCAGCACGGCGGCGAGGGTGCTGATGACAGCCACAACCGTCAGCAGCCAGAACACTACCCAGGGCCAGCGCATGTGTCTTGGTACCTGAGCGGGATCAATCCAGAGCAGCCTTCGGATCCAGCGCCATAGATTGCGCATGGGCGTGGCATTGAGCAGGTCGGCATAATAGAGCTCGAAAAAGTCGGTTCGCCGCCCATTGTGCTCGGGGGTGGTGATGCGCTGGAGTTCATAAAGGCCGCTTTTATCGTCGGGCACGATCCAGATCGGGCGCGGCCGCGGATAGGCCTCCTCTGGCGTATCGAGCTGCGGATTGTCCTGCCAGAGCGCATGGACGAAGTCGCGAATGGTGCCCATGGGACGTTGCTCGCCCTGACCGTGAACGATGACAATCGCCTGACGCCGGATTGGCTCCGGCTTGGGCGCAACAGTGCGTCGGCGCGTTGTTCTGGCCATGGTCCTCCCCCGCAGAGTAAGGAGACTAAGGCAAGCGGGGTCAGGAGAAAACCGGCTGCCCTACATTGCTGTCGAATAGCCGACCCAACCGGCCACGCCGACCAGCAGGATGGCAAAGACCGCCCCCATGAGCCGGCGCCGCGCGGGCACGGTCAATAGGGGCTGGACCGTGCCGGCCAGCAGCACCACGACGGCGTGCACGAGCGTTGCCACGACCACGTAAACTGCGCCGAACAGCAGAGCCTCCCGGGTTGACGTCGTCGAGAGAAACCCGGGCATGACCGTGACGTAGAACAAGGCGGCCTTGGGGTTGAGCAGATTGGTGATCAACCCGCGCAGGAAAAAGCGTCGCGTGCCCTCGTTCGGATCGACGGCATCGATGGGCTTGCGGGAATCGCGCCAGGCTTCCCAGGCGAGGTACAGCAGGTAGGCCACGCCGGTCCACCGCAGACTCTGATAGAGCCAGGGGTGCTCGGTCACCAGCGTGCCGAGGCCGAGAACGGCCAATAGACCCAGTCCGGCCAGGCCCAAAGCGACCCCTGCGACGGCCACCAGGCCAGCAACGCGGCCCCGGTCGGCAGCCAGGATGGCCAGATAGGCCATGTTGGGGCCGGGAGTGAGCTCGATCAACAAGCTTGCCAGCGCAAATGCAAGAAGCGCGGCACTCATGGCCGCGCTTCCCAATTGTTGTCTGGTGCCGCCAAGGCCCTAGTGGCCGAACGCCTTGACGATGTCCTCGGTGACCTTCTTGGCGTCGCCGAACAGCATCATGGTGTTGTCGCGGAAGAACAATTCGTTCTGCACACCGGCATAGCCGGCAGCCATGCCACGCTTGATGAACAGCACGGTGCCCGCATCCTCGACGTTGAGAACCGGCATGCCATAGATGGGCGAAGTCTTGTCGGTCTTGGCCGAAGGGTTGGTGACATCATTTGCGCCGATGACAAAGGCCACGTCGGACTGGGCAAATTCGGAGTTGATGTCTTCGAGTTCGAACACTTCGTCATAGGGCACATTGGCTTCGGCCAGCAGGACGTTCATGTGCCCCGGCATGCGGCCCGCCACCGGATGGATCGCGTATTTGACTTCAACGCCTTCGGCCTTGAGCAGGTCAGCCATCTCGCGCAAGGCGTGCTGGGCCTGGGCGACTGCCATGCCGTAGCCGGGCACGATGATGACCTTGCCGGCGTTCTTCATCAGGAATGCCGCGTCGTCAGCGGCGCCCTGCTTGACCGGGCGGTCATCCTCGCCAGCGGCCGCGCCGCCAGACGTATCGCCGCCGAACCCACCCAGGATAACCGAGATGAACGAACGGTTCATGGCCCGGCACATGATGTAGCTCAGGATGGCACCCGAGGAACCCACAAGGGCGCCGGTGATGATCAGGGCAGTATTGCCCAGGGTGAAGCCGATGCCGGCTGCCGCCCAGCCCGAATAAGAATTGAGCATGGAGACCACGACCGGCATGTCAGCGCCGCCGATGGGGATGATCATCAGCCCGCCCAGCACCAGGGCAAGCAGGGTGATCACCCAGAACAGCCAGGGATCGCCTGTGACGGTGAACATCCAGACCAGGGCGACGATGGCGACGCCCATGGCAATATGGATGAGATGGCGCATGTGCAGAATGATCGGCTTGCCGCTCATATTGCCGTTGAGCTTGGCAAAGGCGATGACCGAGCCGGTGAAGGTGAAAGCGCCGATGGCCGTGCCGATCGACATTTCAACCAGCGCCTGGGCATGGACGGCCCCGACTTCACCGATGCCGAAGGCTTCCGGCGCATAGAGGGCGGCGGCGGCGACGAAGACGGCGGCCAGACCCACCAGCGAGTGGAAGGCGGCGACGAGCTGGGGCATGTCGGTCATCTTGACCGAGCGCGCGATATAGGCGCCGATGCCACCACCCAGGGCGAGACCGCTGATAATCAACAGCCAGCTCATGAAGTCGCTGGGTGCAGCCACCATCAGCGTGGTGACCACGGCGATGCCCATACCGATCATGCCAAAGAGATTGCCCTGGCGCGATGAGGAGGGGTGGGACAGGCCCCGGAGGGCCAGGATGAACAGAACGCCCGAAACCAGATAGAGAAGGGCGGCGATGTTTGCGTCGATCATTTCGATCAGCCCTTCTTCTTGTACATGGCCAGCATGCGCTGGGTCACCAGGAACCCGCCAAAGATGTTCACCGACGCGAATACCAGCGCGATGAAACCGAAAAGCTTGGAGACCCAGCTGGCGTCGCTGGCCAGTTGCACGCCGACGGCGAGCAGGGCACCGACCACGATGACAGAAGAGATGGCGTTGGTGACGCTCATCAGAGGGGTGTGCAGCGCCGGGGTGACGCTCCAGACCACGAAATAGCCCACAAAGATCGCCAGCACGAAAATGGCGAGGCGGAAGGTGAAGGGGTCGATGGCGCCACCAATGGCCCCGTGGGCCACGGCTGCGCCGACATCGGCGATGTGTTCGGCCGTCGTTTCCATTTACTTGTCTCCTCCCTCAGGGGCGGCAGGCTTGTTTGCAGCCGGCTTTCTGGCAGCGGGCTTTTTGGCCGCCGGCTTTCTGGCTGCTGGTTTCTTGGCTGCTGGTTTCTCGGCCGCTGCGGCTTTGGCGGCGGGAGCTGTGGCCGACGCATCAGCCTGCGGGCCTGCTTCGGCCGCGGCGGCCTTGGCTGCGGGCTTGCGGGCTGCCGTCTTGCGCGGGGCCGGCTTGGCTTCCGGTGCCTGGCCGGCATCGGCCTTGGGCGCTGTGGCTGTCTTGCTGGCGCTGGTCTGGCTTGCGGTGGCTTTGCCGGCCGACGGCTTGCGCGTCGCTGGCTTTTTTGCAGCGGGTTTCTTGGCTGGCGCGGGCTTGGCCTCGGTGTCGCCTGCCGTGTCCGTCTTGGGCGCGGCAAAAGCCGAATGCACGACGGCGCCGTCGCGGGTCAAGACGGTGGCCTTGACCAGCTCGTCATCCCAGTTGACGGCGAGCTTCTTTTCCTTGGCATCGATCAGCGTGGTGATGAAGGCGAGAAGGTTGCGTGCGTAGAGCTGGCTGGCCGTTGTCGGAATGTGGCCGGCCAAATTGGTGTAGCCGATAATGGTCACGCCATCATGGGTGATGACCTTGCCCGGCTGTGTCAGCTCGACATTGCCGCCGCGTTCGGCAGCCAGATCGACAATCACCGAGCCCGGTGCCATGGATTCGACCATGGCTTTGGTCACCAGCTTGGGCGCCGGACGCCCCGGGATCAGTGCGGTGGTGACCACGATGTCCTGCTTGGAGATGTGCCCGGCCACCAGTTCGGCCTGGGCCGCCTGTTCGTCCTTGGTCAGTTCGCGGGCGTAGCCGCCGGTGCCCGATGCGTCCTTGAGTGCCTCGGTCATAATGAACTTGGCGCCAAGGGATTCCACCTGCTCGCCGGCGGCAGCGCGAACGTCGGTGGCCGACACCACCGCGCCAAGGCGCTTGGCGGTGGCAATGGCCTGCAGGCCCGCCACACCAGCGCCCATCACAAAGGCCTTGGCCGGACGCACGGTGCCGGCAGCGGTCATCATCATGGGCATGGCCCGGTCGAAGACCTTGGAGGCTTCGATGACGGCCTGATAGCCGGCCAGATTGGCCTGGGAGGAGAGGATGTCCATGACCTGCGCGCGGGTGATGCGCGGCATGAATTCCATGGACATGGCCGCTACGCCCGCCTTGGCGAGTGCGGCAACGTCCTGTTCATTGCCGTAGGGGTCAAGCGCACCGACGAGGAGGGCGCCCTTGTTGACGCCTCCCAGCTCGTCGGCGGCCGGACGACGCACACAAAGCACGATATCGGCGCCTTTGAGCGTTGCTGCGGCGGTCGCCCCAATCGTGGCGCCAGCCTGCTGGAAGTCATCGTCGGAAAGACGCGAGGCTTCGCCCGCGCCCTTTTCAACGGCAACTTCCGCGCCCAGCGCAATGTATTTGGCGATGGTTTCGGGCGTTGCCGCGACGCGGCTCTCACCCTCGAACCGTTCGCGCAAAACGGCAATCTTCATGGAAACTCTCCTGCCCACCTGCCCGGGGGCAGGCGCGTTTCGTGTGCCTGCGGATTATTCTGCGATCAGGGATTGATCACGAAATAGAGGATGATCATCAAAACCGCCGTTCCGTAAACGGACCACTTCACGCCGGTGATGAAGCCATTATAGGTCTTCTCGTGTTCGGCGTAGTCCATACCAGATTCCAGTACCGGCTCGGGGTGGTGTTCGGGGCGGGTTTTGGCCATTGGGTCCTCGAAAGTATAGTCGTCTATTCGTGTTACGCCGAAAGTCCCACTCAGGGCGCGGTGGCTTCCAGCTCGTCAATCAGCCGCTCGATCATGGACAGGCCAAGCGACCAGAATTGGGGATCTTTGGCATCGAGCCCGAACGGCGCGAGTAGTTCGGAATGATGCTTGCTGCCCCCGGCCTTGAGAAGCTCAAAATAGCGCTCCGCAAAGCCATCACTGGCCTTCTCATACTGTGCGTAAAGCGAGTTCACAAGGCAGTCGCCAAAGGCATAGGCGTAGACATAGAATGGCGAGTGGATGAAATGGGGGATATAGGCCCAGAAGGTTTCGTAGCCTTCATTGGCGATAATGCCCTCGCCCAGTGACTCAGCCTGCACTTCGAGCCAGAGCGCGTTGATCTCCTCGGTGCGCAACTCGCCCTGGCGGCGGGCGGTGTGCACCTTGCGCTCAAAGGCATAAAAGGCGATCTGGCGCACGACGGTGTTGAGCATGTCCTCGACCTTGCCGGAGAGCAGGGCAAAGCGCTGCTTGGGATCGGTGGTCTTGTCGAGAAGGGCGCGGAAGGTCAGCATTTCGCCAAAGACCGAGGCGGTTTCAGCCAGGGTCAGGGGCGTATTGGCCAGGATCGGTCCTTGTGCTGCTGCCAGGCGCTGATGCACGCCATGGCCCAGCTCATGGGCGAGCGTCATGATATCGCGGGTGCGCCCAAGATAATTGAGCATCAGATAGGGGTGGGCGCTGGGGACGGTCGGGTGCGCAAAGGCGCCCGAGAGCTTGCCATTGCCGGTCGGCGCGTCGATCCAGCCTGAATTGAAGAAGGGTTTTGCTACCTCCGCCAGTTCCGGGGAGAAGCGGCCATAGGCGTCCAGCACGGTGGACACGGCCGTGTCCCAGTCCCAGATGCGCTCGTCGCTGGTGGGCAGGGGCGCATTGCGGTCCCAGGCATTGAGCTTGTCCTTGCCGAACCATTTCGCCTTCATCTTGTAGTAGCGATGGCTGAGACGCGGATAGGCGTCCTCGACAGCGACCTGCAGCGCATCGACCACTTCGCGCTCCACCGAATTGGTCATATGGCGGCTATCGGCAATATCCTTATAGCCGCGCCAGCGGTCGGAGATTTCCTTGTCCTTGGCCAGGACATTGGTGATGTGGGTGAACAGGCGCCCATTGGCCTTGAGCGTGGTGGCCAGGGCCTTGAAGGCGGCTTCGCGCTTTGTCTCATCCTTTTCGGAGAGCAGATGCAGGGTGGATTCGAGGTTGAGCGTTTCCCCGTCCACCGCGAATTCAAGGCTCGACAGCGTCTCGTCAAACAGGCGGTTCCAGGCCGAATAGGCAGTGACCGACTTGTCGTGGAACAGCTCCTCGAGCTTGTCGTCGAGCTGGTAGGGCTTGGCCTTGCGCAGATCGGCGAACCAGGTCTTGTAGCGCGCAAGCTCAGCGTCGCTGTCAAGCGCGGCATCCAGATCGGCATCGGCAATGCGGTTGAGCTCAAGCTCGAAAAACAGCACGCGCGTCGAGAGATTGGTCAGCGCTTCATTGGTATCGCCCATGAACTTGGCGCGGTCCGGGTCGGTCGATTTCTGCGCATATTGCAGGAAGGCAAACGAGCCGATGCGGCCGGTCAGGTCGCCCAGCGTCTCGCTGTCCTTGATCGCCTCGATCAGACGGCCGAACTTGGTCAGCTCGGCCAGCTTGCCCTTGTACTTGGCCTCGAAATCGGCAGCCAGGGTCTTGGCCTGGTCCATCGCTGCCTTGAATTCGGGGCTGTCCTTGCCGGGATAAAGATCGTTGAGGTCCCAGACGGGCAGGTCGCCGAACTGGTTGTGGCCTTTTTGAGCGGCAGCGGACATGAAAGACTCCGGAAAACTGTTTCGGTCCGGACCTTAACGAGCGGGTGTCCGGCTGTGAAGGCTGTAGCAGTGGGGCTCAGCCGTGCCCCGCCATTAATCCGGTGACGCCGTCCCAAACCAGTTTCAGGGCGAGGAGGAACACCAGCCAGTAGGCGATGCGGTAAAAGAGCTTGGCGTCGATGCGGCGCACCAGGTAGACGCCGATGCAAACCCCGACCAGGCCGACCGGGGCCAAAGCCGCCGACAGGGTCAGGTTCTGCGCGTTGAGCTGGCCCAGGAAGTAATAGGGCACCAGCTTGGCGGTATTGACGATGGCAAAGAAGAAGGCCGTGGTGCCGGCATAGACCGCCGGGGGCAGTCGTCGTGGGAGCGTATAGATCTGGAAAGGCGGACCGCCGGTATGAGAAATAAAGCTCGTGAACCCGGCAATGCCGCCCCAAAAAACGCCCCAGGGCCTGGAGGGCGGCAGGCCCTCTAGCTTTTTGCGCAGTGGCAATATGGCATCAAGCACGAACAGCAAGGTGACCACGCCCACCATTAGCAGCACAGCGGAATCGCTGACCACCGCCCAGAACGCCCAGCCCAGCAGCGTGCCGACGGCGGCGCCGGGCAGCATGATCCGGATCAGGCTCCAGTCGCACTCCTTGCGATACATCCAGATGGCCACCGCATCCATGCACAGGAGGACCGGCAACATCATGCCCGCGGCCTCGCGCGGGGCCATGACCAAGGTGAGCAGGGGAACGCCGACAACGCCAAGGCCGCCGAGCAGGCCGGCCTTGGACAGGCCGACGACAA
The DNA here is from genome assembly GCF_042181575.1 of Devosia polycyclovorans. Lineage (GTDB taxonomy): Bacteria > Pseudomonadota > Alphaproteobacteria > Rhizobiales > Devosiaceae > Devosia > Devosia polycyclovorans. The sequence continues at coordinate 1,047,878 of NZ_CP170082.1, forward strand.
GCACCGCGATCACGGCGATCGTGACAAAAACTGGATCGATCATGGATTTATTTTAGTCCGGCGGGAAGTCGGCCTAACCGGACCTTGGCAGGCGTGATTTGTCAAGTTTGCGCGGCGTCTTGACGTCCTTTGGGCCTTCTGGCTCGTCCGCCTGCATGGCTTCGTCAAGCAGGGTCATGGACTGGCGCGCCATGCCCCAATAGGCCTCGCGATCGCCGCGCAGTGCAAAGGCCTGATCAAGCAGTTCCTGATCGCGCTCGTAGAACTCACGGGCCAGTTGTTCGGCCTTGGCATCATCATGGCCGAGATGAACCAGGACGCGTCGGCCCAAATGCAGCGCCGAATGGAAGGTCTCCCGCTCGAACAGGGTTATGTCCAAGTCCATCAGGGCGTGGGCATGCTCCCGGTCGGTGGCGCGAGCGGCAATGGCGACATCAGGGAAATGACGGCGGACATTGCGGGCCACCTGCAGGATGCGGTCCGAACCGCCTACGGCGATTATAACCAGTTCGGCGTGGCCGACACCGGCCGCATGCAGCAGATCAGAGCGTGAGGCATCGCCATAATAGACCTTGATCCCAAAGCGGCGTACCAGCTCGATCTGGGCCGCATCGTCGTCGATCAGCGTCATATCGTAGCCATGGCGGCGCAGCATGCGGGTGATGATCTGGCCAAAGCGCCCATAGCCGAGCACGACGATGCGCCGATGCTTTTCCACCGTATCGGGATCGCGGTCGGCACGCTTGTTGCGCGCATCGAGGCGGGGCGCGATCAGCTTGTCAAAGCCGAGAAGCAGGAGCGGCGTGGTGGCCATGGACAGAGCAACCACGACGGTGAAGAGGGTATAGGCGTCCTCGGCCAGGACATCGCGATTGAGGGCAAATTGCAGTACCACGAAGGCGAATTCGCCGGCCTGGCTCAACAGGACCGCCACCAGCAGCCGATCGGGCCGCGTCATCCGGAACAGGGTGCAGAGCCCATAAAGAATAGCGAATTTGACCGCAATGACGATCAGCACCAGGGCCGCGATCAGCCAGGGAGTTTCGAGAAATTCAGCAAAGGCGATTGACATGCCGACCGAAACAAAGAACAGGCCGAGCAGCAAGCCCTTGAAGGGCTGCAAATTGCTTTCCAGCTCGTGGCGATATTCGCTATCGGCCAGCAGCACACCACCGATAAAGGCGCCAAGCGCTGGCGACAGGCCCAGGGCCTGGGTGGCAAGCGCGGCGCCCACGACCAGGGCCAGAGCCAGGGCGGTGAAGGCCTCGCGTACGGCCGTGCGGGCGACGAAAGAGAGCAGCGGCCGAACCACATAGCGGCCACCAATGATGGCCGCGGCAAAGGTCGCCAGCAGCAGGGCCGAGGTCTGCCAGAAGATGGGATTCTCGACCTCGGAAACCGCCTCGGTGATTTCAGCTTCAAGGCTGATGCCAGAGCCAGTAAGGGCCAGGATCGGCACGATGGCGAGAATGGGAATAACCGCCACGTCCTGCACCAGCAGCACGGCGAGACTGGCCCGTCCGGCATCGGTGCGGGTGATGTCGCGCTGTTCGGCGGTCTGCATGGCGATGGCGGTTGAGCTCATGGCAAAGGCCATGCCCACGATGATCGCGGTATTGAGCGCAAAGCCGAAGAGCTGGACGATCAGCGTCACGGCGATGGCAGTCAGGACCATCTGCGGCAGGCCAAGGCCGAGCACCTTGTTGCGCATGCGCCAGACCTCACGCGGCTGCAAATCGAGGCCGATCAGGAACAGCATCAGCACGATGCCGAACTCGGAGATGTGGCGGATAGTGTCGGTGTCGGTCAGCAGGCCCAGGCCATAGGGACCGATGAGGATGCCGGCCGCCAGATAGCCCAAAACGGTGCCCAGGCCGGATGCCTTGGCCAGCGGCACCAGGGCCGCGCTGGCGGCGAGCAGGGCGAAAATGGCCAGCAGTAAATTGTCTTCCACCCTGCTGGCCTTTCTTGACTACTCGTCGCTGTCGGACTTGATCGACTTGAGTTTGGCAAAAACTGAATCGGCGTCCAGTTCTTCCTCGTTCTGCTGGGCGGAGTGCCTGGAATGATCGCCCTCAAAGCCGCCTTCACCATCGCTCGGCTGGCGGGCCGTGGCGCGGGCCAGGGCTTCCTCGGCGGTCATCAGTGTGGTGCCCTCATTGAGCTCGGCCTGGGCCGGGGCATCCTTGGAGGCGCGCTTGACCTCAAGGTCGAGATCGATCTGGCTGCACAGGCCCAGCGTCACCGGGTCCATGGCCGTCAGGTTGGCGGCGTTCCAGTGGGTATTCTCACGCACCGATTCGATGGTCGACTTGGTGGTGCCGACCAGACGCATGATCTGGGCGTCCTTGAGTTCGGGATGATTGCGCACCAGCCACTTGATGGCATTGGGACGCTCGTTGCGGCGTGAAATGGGGGTGTAGCGCGGACCCTTGCGCTTGACGGCGGCTACCCGAACCTTGGGCTCGGACACCTTCATGCGGTAATTCGGATCGGCCTCGGCTTTCTCGATCTCTTCGCGGGTCAACTGCCCGTTCTGGATGGGGTTTACGCCCATGATGCCGCTGGCCACGTCACCATCTGCAATGCCCTGGACCTCAAGCGGGTGCAGTGTGCAGAAGGCGGCGATCTGCTCAAATGAGAGGGCGGTATTGTCCACGAGCCACACGGCGGTCGCCTTGGGCATCAGAAGGGACTGGGACATAGCTAAACTTCTCCTGCTGGCGCGGCCGGTCTTCCTCCGGGCCGCTCCGCCTCTTGGCCAAATGCTGAGGGGGAACTAGCGTGTAATATAGGGAAAAAGCCAGCCAATCGCAACGGCTAACTGGCCTGGCTTGCGGCACCAAACTCAGTGAGCAGGACCAGTTTGCCGCGATGGATGCGCTGTTCCATGGCGACGTGCGCGCGATGCGCCTCGTCCAGCGGGAAGGTGGCAAGCTCGGGCTTGATCCAGTCGGGAGATGACAGGGCGGCCAGGAAATTGTCGCGGACATGGGCGGCAATGCCGGCCTTGGTCCGGGCGCTTTGAGGCCTTAGCGTCGAGCCGGACAGGGTCAGGTCCTTGGCCATCATGGTGCGCAAAGGGAAACTGACCGTGGCGCCTTCCAGGGTCGAGACCTGCACGATGTGGCCACCGCGCGCCGACGCAGCAATATTCACGGCCGTCAGAGCGCCGCCGATGATGTCGAGGACCCGGTCGGCACCGTGACCGTCTGTCAGCTCCATCACGCGGTCCACGATGTTCTCGCGGGTGCGATCGATCGTTGCGATGGCGCCCAGCCGATTGCAGTAGCTGGCCTTGTCGGCAGCCGATACCACGGCGATAGGGTGGGCGCCGATGATCGAACAAATCTGGATGGCCGCTCCGCCGATACCGCCGGCACCACCGTGCACCAGCACATGCATGCCCGGTTCGAGGCCGGCCCGCATGACCAGGGTCTGGGTCACGGTAAACCAGGTTTCAGGGAGCGCTGCAGCTTCGGCCAACGTCCACCCGTGAGGCACGGGCAGGACCTGGCCGAAGGGCACGGCAACATATTCGGCGTAGCCGCCGCCATTGGTGAGCGCCATAACGGCGTCACCCAAGGCAAAGCCAGTCACGGCTTGGCCCATCGCCGCAACCTCGCCCGCAACCTCCAGGCCGGGCAGCGGGGAGGCGCCGGGCGGCGGTGCATAATGGCCCCGCCTTTGCGCCAAATCTGGCCCATTGACGCCGGCCGCTGCCACCCGGATGAGCACATCGGCGGGTCCAATCTGGGGAGCCGGTTGCCGGCAGGTCTTGAGTACCTCCGGGCCGCCCGGTTCGGCGATGCAGATGGCGGTCATTTGGTCTGGCAGGTTCATGGCTCCTATGCTGGCGCAAGCGGACTTGCGGGGCAAGGTGGCTGGGCTAAACTCGGTGTCCGACCTATGTGGGAGTGTTGGCCATGGACGAGGAAGACCGCAAGAAGCCCAGAAGCCACGAAGTGGGCATGGTCCTCGATGCACTGTCTGTCGAGGAACTGCAGGACCGGATTGTTTTGCTGGAGCAGGAGGTCGCCCGGATCCGGGCCGCGATGGAGGCCAAGGGCAATTCGCGCCGGGCAGCAGAAGCAGCCTTCAAATTCTGAGCGCCGATCACATTGTGATGGCACCAATCCAGGCCTGCCGCCGTTCCGGTCTCGATCCCTGTTAGGCTTAACAGCGGGTTATGGTTTCGTTGCCTTTCGGGGTCGGGCAGTTTGTCCCTGGCCAAGGAAGGAGTTGCGGAATGGACTGGAACGTACTGGGCATTGCCCTGCTGTTGATCTTGAGCGGCCTCTATTTTCTGAAGACCGAACGGGTCAAGGCACCGGAACAGAAGCTGACGGTGCGGGCGCTCAAGCCTGCCAGGTCAGCGCTGGAAAGGGCATGGCATGTCGAGCCGCTGCAGGTGTTCATGCGGCAATTGCTCGCGGCGCGGCAGCGTCGATCCAGCCTTTGGCCGATGGACGAAGGGGCGTTCTAATACCGTTGCGCAAGTCAGTTATGGAGAAAGAGCATGCTGGTGCGTCAGGAAGACAGGATCTTGGAAGGTGTGAAGGCGGCGGAACTGATGTCGCTCAACGCCATTGCCCGTGGCGAGTTGGCCGTGCGCAACTGTGATCTGGCGGGGCTGTCCGCAAAGGGCTGGGTGGAGCTTGCCGGAGACCAGCCGATCATTACGCTGACCGGACGCACCCTGTTGGACCATCCACCCACGAGGTTGCGGTGAGGTCAATTTTCAAGGTTAAGAAATCGACTCCTGTTAAGGTCGAATTAATGTTTGGGCGGTAACGTCTCATTATTCAGACTTGTTCTGGATATTTCAGAGTGGTTTCTCCCTCTGTTTGACGCCTCCCTGTTAACTTCGAGAGCTGCATTCTTGCGGCTCTTTTTCTTTTTTGGGTGTGCGACTTGGCCCGTCACGCTTCAACCATAAAATTAACAATAGTTGGACCGCGTGGGTGACCCCTGACTGGCTTGGGGATAGCATGACCCAATCGGAGGACTTCTCTTGGCCGAAACCGGTGACACCAGGCAGGCAGTGGCGATCGGTCCGCGCATCGTAGCGTCGGGCGGGTTTGACGCGCTTTATCGCGAAGGGATGGCACTGATCGAGGCAGTTGCCGCCTATCTCGATGCCGAGGGCCGGATCGAAAGCCGGGTACTGCCACGAGAGGCGGGATTTCTCTACGCCACCGAATCCATGCGCCTGACCACGCGCCTGATGCAGCTTGCCTCTTGGCTGCTGCTGCAGCGCGCCGTCAATGAAGGCGAGATTTCCCGCGAGAATGCGCGTTCGGAGAAGGAAAAGGTCAAATTTTCCGCTACCCCATCGGAGCGCGGCGGGCCGGGCTATGACGCGTTGCCACAGGCGCTGAGGGATTTCATCGACAAGGGCGATCGCCTGTTCGAGCGGGTGATGCAGCTTGACGCCCTGGAGCGGGGCAACCTGCCCGAAGCCACGCCCGGCGTGGCCAATGGCGTGGCGGACCAGCTTTTGAGGCTCAAGGCCGCCTTTGGCAACGCCGACTAGCCGCCCAACGACAGTGCTTCCAGTCCTCCGGCAGTGCGGCTGATGCGGACTTCGGTGATTTCATATTGCGCTACCCCCGCCGTCACGAACGGATCGGTCGTCAGGAGGGCCTCGATCTGCGCGCGATCTCCGACCGCCAGTATGATGCCGCCGGTGCGTGGCTCCTTGCGCCCGGAGGCCAGAAAGGTGCCGTTGTCATAGCCTCCGGACACCCAGGCCATGTGAGGGCCGATACGGGCGTCGACCTCGGACAGCGGTGCAATATAGGTCAGCGAGAGGATGAACATGGCGTGGCCCTTGACAAGACAAAGCCCGGCGCGATGGCCGGGCTTTGCGGAATAACGGACAGGGTTGGCTTAGATGCCCAGGCCCTTGAAGCGCTCCTTGAAGCGCGAAACGCGACCACCACGGTCCATGAGCTGGCCCGTGCCGCCGGTCCAGGCGGGATGAGTCTTGGGGTCGATGTCGAGCTGCAGCGTATCGCCTTCCTTGCCCCAGGTCGAGCGGGTCTGGTAGGTGGTGCCGTCGGTCATGACCACGTTGATGGTGTGGTAGTTGGGGTGGATATCGGTCTTCATGGCCTTGCCTCAAATCAAACGGGCGCCGCAGCGCCCGGAGAGCATCAAACTGGTGTTGGGCGGCTTCCTAGCGCAGAAGTGCGGCTTCCGCAAGACCACAGAATCGGTTGTTGCACGCAAGACGCGCGGCAATATGGCGAGGGCCCGCGCGGTTGCGGGGCGCCTGGCCAACCCCTATATGGATGCGGTCTTCGGCAGCGGCCGATCCAATTGTGAGAACGGCGCGTTTCAGCCATGACAGATCAGGCCGTTTCGGCAGAGTCAGATCCCGAAAAAATCGTCGCGGAAGTCAAGGCCGCCCCGCGCCAACTCAAGCCGCTGCGTCGGCTCCTGCCGTTCCTGTTCCGCTATCCAGTCCGCCTGGGGCTGACGGTGCTGTTTCTGCTGGTCTCGGCGATTTCCTCGCTGGCCATCCCAGCCGTTCTTGGCGGCGCGATCGACGAAGGCTTCATCGCCCAGAACCTGGAAATGGTGGGGCGCTATGGCTGGCTGATCGTCGGCATCGCCGCGATCATGGCGGTGGCGAGCGGCGCGCGGTTCTATTTCATCTCGCTGATCGGTGAGCGCGTGGTGGCCGACCTCAGGCAGGCCGTGTTTGCGCAATTGTTGACGCTGGAAGCGCGCTATTTCGACACGCATCGGGTTGGCGAGTTGACCAGCCGCCTCAATGGCGATGTCAGCGTGATCCGCAGTGCGGTGGGGTCGAATTTCTCGCTGGCGTTGCGCTCAATTGTGACGATCATCGGCGCGCTGATCATGATGATCCTGACCAGCCGGGTCCTCACTCTGGCTGTCGTGGTGGCCCTGCCGCTGATCCTGACGCCGGTGCTGGTCTATTCGCGCCGCCTGCGCGGCATGTCGCGCAAGACCCAGGATGCGCTGGCCGACCTTTCGGCCATGGCAACCGAGATGCTGGGCGCCAACCGGACCGTGAAGGCGTTTACCCAGGAAGCCGGGCAGGCCGCACATTACGACGCGCGCAGCGAAGAGAGTTATCGCGCCGAAGTTCGGCGCCTGGGCGCCCGCGCGTTCCTTGTTGGCATGGTGATATTTCTGGGCACTGCGGCGTTGGTGGGCCTGATCTGGTGGGGTGCCCGCGCGGTATTCGAAGGTTCGGTCTCGGCCGGTCAATTGGCGCAGTTTCTGGTCTATGCCCTCATGGCCTCGGGGGCGCTGACCAATGTGTCCGAAGTGCTGGGCTCATTGCAGACAGTGGCCGGATCGACCGAGCGCCTGGTCGAAATTCTCGATACCAAACCCGAAATTACCGATCCGGCGCATCCGGTAGCCTTGCCCGACCCGGCACTTGGCACGGTGCGCTTCGACAAGGTCAGCTTTTCCTATGCCGGCGCCGGTGGCGACAAGGTTATCGATACCGTCAGTTTTTCGGTGGGCAGGGGCAAGACGGTGGCGCTCGTAGGGCCGTCCGGTTCGGGCAAGTCCACCACCTTGTCGCTGCTGCAGCGCTTCTATGACGTGAATGCCGGGGCCATTGAGGTTGACGGCATTGATATTCGCGATGTGCGGCAGGCCGATCTGCGGCAACGCTTTGCCTATGTCGAGCAGGAGCCCATCATCTTTGCAGGGACCATTGCCGAGAACATCCTGTTCGGCAAACCGGATGCGTCCAAGCAAGAGGTTTTGGCAGCGGCCAAGGCGGCGCTGGTTGACGATTTCGTGGCCGATCTGCCGCTGGGCTATGACACGGTGGTGGGTGAGCGGGGCGTGATGCTATCGGGCGGGCAGAAGCAGCGTCTGGCCATCGCCCGCGCGATCCTGAAAAATGCACCCATCCTGCTGCTGGACGAAGCGACATCGGCGCTCGATGCCCGCTCAGAGCAATTGGTGCAGCTGGCGCTCGAGCACCTTATGGAAGGCCGTACCACGCTGGTGATTGCCCACCGGCTCGCGACCATCCGCGACGCCGACACCATTCTGGTGCTCGACGGCGGCAAGATCATCGACCAGGGCACGCATGACGAGCTGGTTGCAAAGGGCGGCCGCTATGCGGAACTGGCCAAGCTGCAGTTCCGGCTGGGCGAGGCGGTCTAGGCCGCAGACAGGCAGATTTCCACAAGATCCCAGAGCCTGTCGCGGCCCAGGATCAACAGCCAGGGCGTGTTGTCGACTGGCACGATCTCAACCCGCCCGCCGGTGCCTTGATTGGATGTGCCCAGCCGCCCTGCCGGGTCGAGCAGCAGGTCGTTCATGGGATAATAGAGACCTTCGGTCCGCCTGAAGCTGACCGGTACCAATGGATGGACCGATATCCGTTCTCTGACTTGTGCGTCGAAGGCTATGGCCCCCGAAACGGCCAGGGCGACATCGGTCTCATCGACCAGGATGACCTGGCGGTGCGGCGCGACCTCGAGCAGGGCGCCAAGCGCCGCCAGCGTGTGGTCGAGCCGCTTTCCGGTCATGCCAAGCGCCAGCGTGACCGGGGCACTGGTGGAGTAGAGCGCCTTCTGGAAATCGGTGGTGACCTGTTCGGGGATGTGGATGACGCGCGTGCGCTGTTCCCAACCCAGGCGGTGTTCGAGCGAATCGAGGTCCCCCAGAATGGCTTCAGGCACCAGTCCGGCCTGTTCCAGCGCGTTGCCGCCGCCATCGGCGCCGACCAGTGCGACCTGACGCGCTGCCAATTCGTGCAGCAGCGCGGAATCGACCGTTCCGCCGCCGATTATGGCGAGTGGGCGATTGAATTTGAGGAGGGTTTTTTCAGTTGAAGGAATGGGGGATTGCACTCTCGGTTCACTCTCAATATGGTCCGCACCGTCTCGCTGGGGTGTTCCGGTTGCCGCCGGAGCTGAGAGTTACCCATAGAACCTGAACCAGGTCATGCTGGCGGAGGAAGTTCGAGATGGCAAGAGGTGCCCTCGTGCGCCTCGATCCATTGACACATCCCTTCACCCATGGCCGCACACCAATCGAAGGGAGACCAGTCATGGTCAAAACCTCCTCGCTGGCGCTTGCGGTCCTTCTTGCCGGACTGTCCGGCACGGCAATCGCACAGGACAAGCCAGTCCTCACCATCTACACCTATGACGGCTTTGCCTCCGAATGGGGGCCCGGCGTTCCCTTGAAGGAAGGGTTCGAAGCCAGCTGCGAATGCACGGTCAATTGGGTGGCCGCCGACTCTTCAATTGGCACGCTGCGCAAGGTGCAGCTTGAGGGCCAGAGCACCGAAGCTGATATGATCCTGGGGCTCGATACCGCCATTGCCGGGGAAGCACGCGAAACCGGGCTCTTTGCCGAGCATGGGCTCGACATGAGCCATCTCGACCTGCCGGGCGAATGGACGGATGAACAGTTCGTGCCGTTCGACTATTCGCATTTCGCGTTCATGTGGGACACCGACAGCATGGAGGCGCCGCCGGCCTCGTTCGAAGAGCTGATCGCCCTGCCTGACGACATCAAGATTGCCATTCAGGACCCGCGTTCGGCGACGCCGGGGCTTGGATTGATGCTCTGGGTCAAGGCGGCCTATGGCGACCGCGCGCCGGAAATCTGGGAAGGGCTCAAGCCGCATATCCTGACCATCACCCGCGAATGGAGCGAAAGTTATTCGCTATTCCTTGATGGTGAGGCCGACATGGTGCTCTCCTATACCACTTCGCCCGCCTACCACATCTTCGATGCCGATGATCACACCATCAAGGCGGCGATGTTCGTGGAGGGGCATTTTCCGCAGATTGAAGTGGCCGGTATTCTCAAGTCCTCCGACCAGCAGGAACTGGCGCGCCAATTCCTGGCCTATCTGACCTCGGAGGCGGGGCAGGCGCATATCCCGACAACCAACTGGATGTTCCCGGTGGTGGATCTGGGGGATGACCTTGATCCCGCCTTCCAGGGCCTGCCGCAGCCGGAAAAGACGCTGACGCTGGGTGAAGCCGAGATTACGGCCAATCTGTCGGCCTGGATCGACGAGATGCTGGCGGCGGTGCAGTAGGCCTGGCGACCGTGACAGCGGCGGTGCGCAGATGCTGATCCTTCCCCAAAGGCCCATGCGCGTCGCCGCTGCAACCGCACTCACGTTCGTCATCGCGGCGCTCATCTTTGCCGTGCTCTGGACCATCCTTGCTGCGGCGACGGATGCGTCGGGCAGCTCGCGCGTAGATATTCCGCATTTGTTGCGGATGACGGCTCTGCAGGCCGGGTTGACTGTCGTGCTCTCGCTGATGGTCGGGATTGCGCTGGCCTGGGCTCTCAACCGATTGCGCTTTGCCGGGCGAGACCTGGTCGTGGGGCTGTTCGCCGCTGCCATCGTGACGCCGGGCATGGTTGTGGCCTTTGGCCTACTCTCGATCTGGGGGCGAAATGGCTGGGTAAACCAGCTGGCCGAAGCCCTGTTTGGCGTCAGCTTTGAAAGCCCGGCCTATGGCCTGTCGGGCATCTTGCTCGCGCATGTCATTCTCGACGGGGCCTTTGCTGCGCGCATCCTGCTGGCGCGGCTCGATACCATTCCCCAGGGCCGTCTCAAGATGGGCCAGTCGCTTGGTCTCTCGGCCTGGCAGCGCTTCATGTTGATTGATTGGCCGGCTCTGCGCGGCAGCCTGCCGGGTCTGGGGGCAATCATCTTCCTTTTGGCATTCACCAGCTTCCCCATTGTGCTGCTGCTCGGGGGCGGGCCAGCCAACCAGACGCTGGAGGTGGCGATCTATACGGCGGTACGGCTCGATTTTGACTTGGTCGGCGCGGTGCGCCTGGCGCTGGCGCAGATTGGGGTGTGCTCGGTGGTCATCCTCCTGGCATCGGTCTTCACGCCGGTTCCCTCTGCGCTGGCCCGATCGGCCCAGCCGCTCTGGCGCGATGCGCGCGCGGTCCGGATCGTGCAATGGTCGATCCTCCTGCTCGGTGCCATCGGCTTTGCGCTGCCGCTACTGTCGGTGCTCTATGATGGGCTATCGAGCGGGCTGATGCGCGTGCTAGGGCAGGCCAGCTTCTGGCGATCGACGCTCACCAGCATCGTGATCGGCGGCAGTTCTGCGCTGCTGACGCTGGCTCTGGCGCTAATGCTGGCGCTGGGCCGTGCCGCCGCTCATGGACCGGCAGTCCGTGCTCTGCTTGGGGTCCCGGCCTATGCCTATCTTGCTGTGCCGGCGGTGGTGCTATCGCTGGGCTTCTTCCTGCTGGTTCGCAACCTTGGCGTGCCGGTCGGCACGGCGGCTCCGGTGGTGGTGGTCATCGCCAACAGCCTGCTCTCACTTCCCTTTGCCATCGCAACCCTCGGGCCACCTCTCGATGCAATCATGCGCTCACGCGGCAAGCTGATCCGCGCGCTGGGGCTTTCAGGCTTTATGCAGTTTGTGCGGATCGAATACCCGCTCCTGGGGCGTGATATCGGGCTGATGCTGGCGCTGGCCTTCTGCTTCTCTCTAGGGGATCTGGGGGTGATTGCGCTGTTCGGTACCCAGGATTTCCAAACCTTGCCGCTGATGATGTATCGAGCCTTGGGGTCGTACAAGTCCAATGACGCAGCGGCGATCGCAGCCTTGCTGCTGATCTTCACCATTATTGCCTTTGTCGGGCTACCGCGCCTTGTGGAAAGGATCGCCCATGCTCCGCGCCAATGACCTGGCCTTTGCCCATCCGGGCCAGAAGCGTGCCTATCGCTTTACCCTGGAAGCCGGTCGGGGCGAGGTCACCGCCATTTCCGGCGCCAGCGGCTCTGGCAAATCCACCCTGCTCGATCTGCTGGCGGGCTTCGTGCAACCAAAAGAAGGCAGCTTGGAACTCGATGCGCAGGACCTTCTGCCATTGCCGCCGGAGGCGCGACCGGTTTCTCTGCTCATGCAGGCGGACAATCTGTTCGAGCATCTGAGCGCGCAGGAGAACGCCCTCCTCGGCCTGCCGCGCGGGACCAGTCGCGACAAAGGCCGCCAACAGGTTGCCGAGGCCCTGAACGAGGTCGGGTTGGCCGGGTTCGAGAGCAAATTGGCTTCGACTCTGTCGGGCGGGCAGAAGCAGCGTGTCGCGCTGGCGCGGACCCTGCTGCGTGACCGGCCGGTACTGTTGCTCGACGAGCCGTTCTCGGCCCTCGATGACGAAACGCGACAGACGACGCGGGCTTTGGTGGATGAACTCACCCGCCGGCATGACTGGCACACGGTCCTGGTCAGTCACCATGCCGATGACATTGCCGCGTTGGCGAACCGTCACTACCGCATTGTCGAGGGGCAACTGGAGCGCGTTTAGCGCGCGCCAGCGGAGCGACTATTCCGCCCAGGCTGTCAGCACACTATCGAACAGGGCCTGCGCTTCCTCGTCCTTTTCCAGGGTCAGGATGGCGTTGCGTCCGGTGCCATAGACAATGGCCAGGTCCATCCAGCGTTGAGTGTCGAGCAGGCGGGTATTGGCCGTCAGGTCGTCCGCGGAGGCGCTGAGCGCAAACAGGAACGTATTACCCACGATGCGCGCGGCGGCACCGGCCAGTGCGGTGCCCGGCACCAGCTCCTCGTTCTTAAGCAGCACGCCGGCCAGGGTCGCGATTGAGCCGCCAACGAAGGTATCGGGCACGTCGAAGCTGATTTCCATCAGGTGGCTCGCCGGCAGACTGGGGTCAATATTCTTGCGGATGAGAATATTGACGCTCATGTTGCGCGCCGGGATGCTGGCCTCAGCCACCAGGGTCGGCTGGCCGATTTCGTCAGTACCCTGAGTCCATTCCACAGTGCCCGAGAATGGCACCGTGCTGGCCTGGCCTCTGGTCGAGGCCTCGAGCAGCAGGGACTGATTGCCGGCTAGAACGGCGGGGTCAACGCTGGCCGCCGGATCTTCGGTCGCGGCGATGGACGTGTCCTCGCCTGAGAGGCGCTCTTCGGTCTTGACCTCGCCGCTATCGATGGAAGGCAGCACGGTTTCGTTGCCGGTGGGAGTGACGGGCTCGGGCGTTGGCTCAAGCCGTTCTTCACTGCCAGCTTCCAGGGCGCTGGTCGGTTCGGTCGCCGAGGTGGTCGCTGTATTGCCCGGGCCGGTAGCAGCTTCTTCGCCGGCAGAGGGCTCAGGGGTGGTGTTGTCCATGGTCGGCCCTGTGGGCTGCTCGGTGACATTGGATTGCACCGCGGCGGTCTGGCTGCGGCCGAACATCTGGTCAAGATCGACAAAGCCTTCACGCCAGGCCCAGAAACCAGCGCCGCCAACACCGGCAAGCAGCAGGGCGAAGACGATCAGGAAAATGGTCAGGCCCGCGCCTGTGCGGCGCTCGGCATCGGCCGGAGCAAAGCTGGCTTCGTCTTCCCCGGCCGGCTCGGTGGCGAAGTCGGACGGCGCTTCGGACGCTGGTGCCTGGGTGGTTTCGCCACGCGCCTCGCGATCCAGTGTTTCAATGGCCCGCTCAATGGCACCTTCGGCTGCGCGGGCATCGTCCTGCTCCACCTCGACTTCGCGGACGCTGGACAGCGCTGGGTCCACCGGAAGGGGCGGGTCGATCAGAACCGGTTTGTGTCCGGCAGGCTGGCTGGCCAGGGCCGTGCTGCCCATGACGGGTTCGATGCGTGGCGCCAGGGTCGACGGAACGACAGCCCCAATGGCCCGGCCGGCGCTGTCACGGGGCGCAAAGGCGTAGCTCTTGCCCTGACCTGCCTGCTCAACCGTAGTGCTCGGCTTGCGGCCATTGTCGCGCCCGGTATCTGCATTGGGCGTCACTTTCGCGCGGGTGGACCGGGCCGCCTGAGCGATGATTTCTTCGATAGAGGTTGGCTTGGCCGGGGGTGCCAGTGTCTCTGCCTCCAGTTCGGCTGGCTCGGGCGCGCTCTCCTCCGGTTCTGAAACCGGCGCGACGTCCTCGGTGACGGGGGCGGTCTGGGGGCGACTGTCCTCGATCGCGTCCTGCAGGGCCGTTCCGGCCGGGGTGTCCGGCATTTCTTCGGCAGCTGCCGTATCCGGCTCGGACTCTGTCCCGGCCTCTTCAAATGGTTCATCGATTGGCCCGGAGGCCTGCTCGGGTGCCGGCGCGGCTTCGGCCGCGGAAGGGGAAGGCGGTGGTTGAACTTGGCGGGGCGGGGGCGCAACCGGGCGTGCCGCTAGCGGTCCGTCCCGGCCCAGGCTGATAACGGCCTCGCTGGCCTCCTGCTCGACCTGGCGGATGCAATCCTCAAGCTGCAGGCGATGCTGGGTGATGTCACGTGCCGGAAGGGGGGGCTGAATGGCGCGCAATTGCCCGACAAGGGCCGAACGCGCCTTTTCATAGACCGCGCGACGCGCGGCCCCGTTATTCTCCGGCAGCGCCGAGATGGCCCGACGCAACAGCTCCTTGTAATCCGCCATTGGCTACTTGGTACTCACTCTGACAGCGCAGTCTTTTAGCAAAATTTGTCAGTCTTGGAATGGGTCAACGACCAAGATGGTGTCTGCACGCTCGGGACTAGTGGATAACAGGGCAACAGGAGCACCGATCAGTTCCTCGATATAGCGGACATATTTGACCGCCTGGGCGGGCAATTCGGCCCAGCTTCGCGCACCCGCAGTGGTTTCGGACCAACCTTCGAGCGTCTCGTAAATCGGCTTAACCCGCGCCTGTGCCCCCATTGAGGCAGGCAAATAATCAATGCGTGATCCATCCAGCTCATAGCCGACACAGACCTTGATCTCTTTAAGGCCATCGAGCACGTCGAGCTTGGTCAGGGCAATGCCGGTAATGCCCGAGGTCTTGACGGTCTGTCGCACCAGGACCGCGTCGAACCAGCCACAGCGGCGCGGGCGGCCCGTATTGACACCCACTTCGCGACCGACAACGGCCAGATGCTTGCCGATTTCGTCATCGAGCTCGCAAGGGAAGGGGCCTTCGCCCACGCGGGTGGTGTAAGCCTTGGTGATGCCGAGCACATAGTCGATGGCCGTGGGCCCGAGTCCCGAGCCGGCAGCGGCCTGTCCGGCAACGGTGCTGGACGAGGTGACGAAGGGATAGGTGCCGTGGTCATTGTCGAGCAGGGCACCCTGCGCGCCTTCGAACAGGATGCGTGCCCCCTCGCGGCGCTTCTGATCCAGCACGCGCCAGACCTGATCCATGAAGGGCAGGATCTCGGCAGCGATAGTGGTCAGCTCTTCATGGATGGTGTCGGCCGAGATCTCCGTCAGACCCATGCCCCGGCGCAGCGCATTGTGATGCGTCAGGAGGCGCTCGATCTTGGGCATGAGCGTATCGGGTTCGCTCAGATCAACAAGACGGATCGCGCGGCGGCCCACCTTGTCCTCATAGGCCGGACCGATGCCGCGGCGGGTGGTGCCGATCTTGAGGCCGGAATTGGCGTCTTCGCGAATGCCGTCGAGCTCGCGGTGCAGCGAAAGAATCAGCGGGGCATTGTCCGCCACGCGCAGCACTTCAGGGGTGATTTTGACCCCCTGAGCGCGCAGCTTGGCCATTTCCTCGACGAAGTGGTGCGGGTCCACGACCACGCCATTGCCGATGACCGAGAGCTTGCCTTGCACTAGACCTGAGGGCAGCAACGCCAGCTTGTAGCTGACACCATCAATGACCAGCGTGTGGCCGGCATTGTGGCCACCATGGAAACGCACCACGACGTCGGCGCGCTCCGAAAGCCAGTCCACGATCTTGCCCTTGCCCTCGTCGCCCCATTGCGAGCCGACGACAACCACATTCGCCATATTCAGTCTTCCCCAAAGCAGGCACACAAACGGGACCGCACACGACGCGTCGGTCCCCACGATGATTGGACGTGACGTCCCCCCGGCCACCTTTGTCGGGTTTGATTATGGCCGAATAACTGATAAGTCCGATTGTCCATACATCACCCGGGCGACGATGACAAAGCCGCAACATGAGCAAAGTAGCGGCTTTTTCGCCCGCGTTCTGGAACAACCCTATCTGCTATTGGTGCTGGCACCGCTGTTCTGGGGCGGCAATGTGGTGGCCGCCAAGCTAACCGTTGGGCAAATCGACCCATTTTTACTGCTGGCCAGCCGTTGCGTCCTGGCCACCAGCTTCATCCTCCCCTTTGCCTGGCCGCATCTGAAAGGGGATTGGGACGTGGTGCGCCGGCATTGGCTGGTGCTGATGGCCTATGGCGCGGTCGGTTATGCCCTCTTCAACGGCTTTCTCTATCTGGGGCTGCAGACCACGACGGCGGTCAATTCGGCAATCGAGCAGGGCTCGCTGCCGATGCTGATCCTGGGGGCCAATTTCATCATTTTCCGGGTGCGGGCACAGTTCATCCAGATCCTGGGGGTCTTGCTGGCCATCACCGGGGTCGTGCTGACCGCCACGCATGGCGACCTCATGCGCATCCTGACGCTCGACATCAATGCGGGCGACGGTTTCGTCATGCTCGCCTGCCTGGCCTATACCAGCTACACGCTGGCGCTGCGCTTCCGCCCGAAGATGCACATCTTGAGCTTCATGGCCGTCAGCTTTTCGGGCGCGGCAATCACGTCCGTTGTCATGCTGGCGTTTTCCCAAGGCGGGTTGGGGCAGGTGGCCACGCTCACCTCGGCGCCGCCAGTGGTCTGGGCCGTCATTGCCTATGTGGCGGTTTTCCCATCCATGTTCAGTCAGGTGGCCTATGCCCGCGGGGTGGAACTGGTGGGCGCCAATCGCGCTGCGCCCAGCCACAACCTCATCCCGGTGTTCGGAACATTGGGCTCGGTAATCATTCTGGGCGAGACCCTGCAGGCTTATCACTTTGTCGCCGCGGCGATCATCGTCAGCGGCATTCTGCTGGCGGAATGGGCGGCGCGGCGGGTAAAATAAGAGAGGCGGCCCCGAGGCCGCCTCCCAACGTCGCTGATCTGAGCAATCCTAGAATGTGAGCGCCTTGGCCTGCTTGACGCCTTCAAGCCCGGCGATCTGGCCCAGTTGGTCGGCTGTCAGGGTGCCGTCGATGGAGACGAGCGCGATGGCGTCGCCACCAACTTCCGCGCGACCGAGATTGAAGTTGGCGATATTAATGCCCAGCGTGCCCAGGATGGTACCGAGACGGCCGATATGGCCCGGCTTGTCTTCATTGGTGACATAGAGCATGTGCGGAGTGACTTCCGCTTCCATGTTGATGTCCTTGACCTGGATGATGCGCGGCTTGCCATTGGCGAACAGGGTGCCAGCGACACCGCGGGTCTGCCGTTCAGTGGTTACGGTCAGGCGGATATAGCCTTCATAGGCGCCCTGCTGGTCGCGATTGGTGGTTTCCACCACAATGCCACGGTCCTTGGCGATCTGGGGGGCAGAAACCATGTTGATGTCGCCCAGCGAAGGCTTGAGCACGCCATTGATGGCGGCGGCGACCATGGGGCGGGTGTTCAGACCAGCCGGAGTGCCTTCGAACTCGAGCTTGATGCCCGAAATCGCGGTCTCCGTCAGCTGGCCGGCAAAGGAGCCAAGGGCCTCGGCGAGCTTGACCCAGGGTGTGATAATCGGGGCTTCCTCGGCCGAGATGGACGGGAAATTGAGCGCATTGGTGATCTCGCCGGTCATCAGATAGGCCGAAATCTGTTCGGCAACCTGCAGCGCCACGTTTTCCTGCGCCTCGGTTGTCGCCGCGCCAAGATGGGGGGTGCAGATGACGTTGGGCAGTTCGAACAGCGGATTGTTCTGGGCGGGCTCTTCAAGGAACACGTCCAATGCAGCGCCGGCGACCTGGCCGGACTTGAGTGCTTCAAAGAGCGCTGCTTCATCGATCAGACCGCCGCGGGCGCAATTGATGATCCGAACGCCCTTCTTGGTCTTGGCCAGGGTGTCGGCATTAAGGATGTTGCGGGTGGCGTCGATCAGCGGGGTATGGAGGGTGATGAAATCGGCGCGCGCCAGCAGGTCGTTGAGCTCGACCTTTTCCACACCCAGCTCCACAGCGCGTTCCGGGGTCAGGAACGGGTCATAGGCAATGACCTTCATCTTGAGGCCCTGGGCGCGGTCGGCGACAATCGAGCCAATATTGCCCGCCCCGATCAAACCCAGCGTCTTGTGGGTGACTTCCACACCCATGAAGCGGTTCTTCTCCCACTTGGAGGCGCGGGTCGAGGCGTCGGCCTCGGGAAGCTGGCGGGCCAGTGCCATCATCATGGCAATGGCATGTTCGGCCGTGGTGATGGAATTGCCGAAGGGCGTGTTCATCACGATGATGCCCTTCTTGGTCGCGGCCGGAATATCGACATTGTCGACACCGATACCAGCGCGGCCGATGACCTTGAGATTGGTGGCGGCCGAAAGGATCTTTTCAGTCACCTTGGTGGCCGAGCGGATGGCGAGGCCATCATACTGGCCGATGACCTCGAACAGCTTGTCCTTGTCCTTGCCCAGATCGGGCAGGTAGTCGACCTCGACGCCATTGTCCTTGAAGATCTGGACGGCGGTGGGGCTCAGCTTGTCGGAAACGAGAACTTTGGGCATTGGAGCAGTCCTGTTTTTGATGGGAGCGGGCTTCGCCCAGCTTCACCATGAAAAGGGGAAAGGGGCCCCGCCTCGCGGGGCCGGCAGGGGTTCAGGCAGCGGCCTTGAGCGCGGCCTTCTCCTGGGCGAACGCCCAATCGAGCCACGGCGTCAGCTTTTCGAGGTCGGACGCTTCAACGGTCGAGCCGGTCCAGATCCGCAGGCCTGTAGGCGCATCGCGGTATCCGCCGATGTCATAGGCCACGCCTTCCTTGTCGAGACGGGCGACAATGGCCTTGGCAAAAGCCGCCTGAGCGTCGGCATCAAGCGCGTTGATGTCGGGATCGGAGATGACCAGACACACCGAGGTGTTGGAGCGTTCGTCTTCCTTTTTGGCCAGGAAGTCGATCCAGTCGGTCTTTGCCACCCAGTCGGCCAGTACCTTGGCATTGGCGTCGGCGCGAGCCTGCATGGCCTTGAGACCACCGATCTCGACACCCCATTGCATGGCATCCACCGCATCCTCGATGCAGATCATCGAGACGGTATTGATGGTTTCGGCCTTGAAGATGCCTTCGATCAGCTTGCCGCCCTTGGTCATGCGGAAGATTTTCGGCAGCGGACGATCAGGCTTATAGCTTTCGAGCCGTTCGACGGCGCGGGGCGAGAGGATCAGCACACCATGGGCCGCCTCGCCGCCCAGCGCTTTCTGCCAGGAGAAGGTGACGACATCGAGCTTGGCAAAATCGAGATTCTGCGCGAAGGCGGCCGAAGTCGCGTCGCAAATGGTCAGGCCTTCGCGGTCGGCGGGGATCCAGTCGGCATTGGGGACGCGGACGCCCGAGGTGGTGCCGTTCCAGGTGAAGACAACATCGCGGTTGAAATCGACCTGGGTCAGATCGGGCAATTCGCCATAGGGCGCGTCGAGCACACGGACATCGTCGAGCTTGAGCTGCTTTTGCACATCGGTGACCCAGCCGGCGCCGAAGCTTTCCCAGGCGAGCATGTCGACGCCGCGGGCGCCCAAGGCGCTCCAGAGGAACATTTCCACGGCGCCGGTATCGGAAGCGGGAACAATGCCGATGCGATAGTCGGCGGGCACTTCGAGCAGGTCGCGGGTCAGGTCGATGGCCTGCTGAATGCGCGCCTTGGCGGGTTTGGCCCGGTGCGAGCGGCCGGTCAGCGCGCCGGCAAGCGCATCAATCGTCCAACCTGGACGCTTGGAGCACGGACCCGACGAGAAATTTGGATTAGCCGGTTTGACCGCCGGTGCGGTTTGGGGCGTATCAGCCATATCAAGCGGCCCTCCCAGGCCTATTGTCTCGCGTTAGGGCGAGATGTCCTGAGGCCGCCAATACTCCTGGGAAGGGAAACCGTCAAATGGATTCTGATCTCGGGTTAGTTAGTTTGTAGCTTAGTAGCAGTTGGTTGTACCACCAATCAGGCCGGGCCGGTGCGAAAGTCATAGCGGCTGGCTGATCTGGCAGCTCAGTCGACAACGCAGCGTTGCGAAACCCAGATTCTTGCTGGGTCTGCCGCCTTGCCGCCAAGATCGAGGCAGGTATCGGGCGTGCACAGGGTCCAGGGTGAGACGGTCGCGCCAGATGCCGCAAGAATGAGATTTTCGATGGGCGCAAGCTGCGGCGCATAGACCCACCGCCCATCCCGCAGCACTGCATTGTCTGGAAGTTCTATCCCGGCACCAGAGCCTTCTACGCTGGCCTCCACGACCTTGAGGGCATTGCCCTGCACGATCCAGTTTTCCGACCAGACGGTCTTTTCAACCGAGTGGGTCCAGTTGAGTGAAAAGGCGGTTGCCGCAAGCGCGATAAGCTTCCCGCCTGCGGCAATACAGAGGCTCATCAAGCTTGCCTTGCAGCAGTCTGGCGCGCCTTGCGCAGCCGCCAGACCTGCAGTGCGACAAGGACAAATCCCAGGGCGAAGCCGATTTCGTCAGTCATCGGCAGGGCCAGGATCAGCGTGATGCCAGCGGCAAGGAAGGCTGCGCGTTCCACCACCCCGGCCTTGACGAAGAGGAAGCCGATCAATCCGACACCGGTTAGCCCGATACCCACGCAGGCCTTGAAGATCACATAGGCGACCTCCACCGGATATCCATAAGCCTCCGCCATCCAGCCGCCTTCCTGCAGCATGAGGGATGGCGTGAACACGGCCATGAAGGGGATCACGAACCCTGCGGCTGCCAGTTTGATGGCGTTAAGCGAAATCTTCAGCCCGCTCGATTTGGCGATGGGGGCCGCTGCAAAGCAGGCCAGCGCCACCGGGGGGGTAAGGTCGGCCATAATGCCGAAATAGAAGACAAACATGTGGCTGACCAGGAGCGGCACGCCCAGTTCAAGTAGGGCCGGTCCTGCCAACGAAGAGGTGATGATGTAGTTGGGGATGGTGGGGATGCCCATGCCCAGCACCAGGCAGGTGAGCATGGTCAGGACGAGCGAGAGGAAGAGATTGCTTTCCCCGATGCTGATGATGGCGCTGATGAAGGTCGAGGCAATGCCGGTGAGGGTCAGAGTGCCGATCACAACCCCCACGACCGCACAGGCAACGCCGACGGGCAGGGCATTGCGCGCACCCTGAGCCAACGCATCGCGGCAGATGGCCAGGGTTTCCCGGCCGCCCTTGAACAAGGCGCAGGCCAGGATCAGCCCGAGTATGACCGCCAACAGCAGGTTGACGCCAACCCAGGCGAACGAGGCGGCTGCCAGGCCAAGCGCGATCCAGAAGACAATCCGGAATGCCATTGGCCCAATAAGGGCGGCGAGCGGCGTGCCCAAGATCAAAACGACGACCAGCGCCAGACCCATCGTCCCCGCGAAGACGGGCGTGTAGCCGGCCAGGAGCAGATAGACCAACGCGGCCAGAGGCAGGATCAGTGGCCACTGTTCCTTGACCGCGCGCCAGGGATTGGGAAGCTGCTCCCTGGACATGCCTTTGAGGCCAAGTCGCCCGGCTTCCAGGCGCACCATCCAGAAACAGACAGCAAAGTAGAGCGAGGCCGGAATGATCGCTGCCTGTACGATCGCGGCGTAGGGGACATTGAGCGTTTCGGCCATGATGAAGGCCACTGCCCCCATGACCGGCGGCATGATTTGCCCGCCCATCGAGGCCGTGGCTTCGACACCTCCGGCAAAGGCGGACCGGTAGCCGAAGCGTTTCATCAGCGGAATGGTGAATTGCCCGGAGGCCACGACATTGGCGACACCGGAGCCCGATATGGTCCCCATGAGCGCCGAGGACAGCACCGCGACCTGCGCCGGGCCACCCCTGGTCCCGCCGACCAGCCCGAGGGCGAAGTCATTGAACAGCTTGAGCATGCCAGCCCGTTCGAGGAAGGCAGCAAAGACGACAAAAATGAAGATGTAGGCGGCTGACACATAGATCGGTGTTCCGTAGATGCCTTCTGTGCCGAAGCCGAAATGCTCCACAATGAGCTCGAAATCATAGCCGCGATGGATCAGCGGGGCAGGGAGGTGTTGCCCGAAGAAGCAGTAGGCAAGAAAGATGCCCGCAATCAGCGCGAGAGGCCAACCCAGGATGCGGCGCGCTGCTTCAAAGACCAGCACGACGGCAGTGGTGCCAACGATCAGGTCCATTGTGGTCAGGAAGCCGGTGCGGCGAATGAGGTCTGCGTAGAACACCCAGTTGTAGACACCGGTTAGAAATCCGGCCACGCCCAGCGCCCAGAACAAGGCCTTGGCCGGTGCGGTCCTGGCCACCAGGTTTGCTACAAGTCCGAAGCTCAAGAGCAGCAGAAAGCCAACATGCATGGCGCGCACAACCTGGCTGGGCAGGGTGCCATAGGCTGCCGTCCAGAGTGTGAAGAGGGCAAAGGCGATGGCCGTACCGAAGGCGATCTTGCCTGTAATGCCCGGGCCAAAGCCCGGTGGCAGTCCCTCGGCAATCTCCTCCTCGGATTGATGAGCAAGGGTGTCGGCCCGAATGTCACCGGATTGGGTCATAGGTCTCTTTCCTCCCAGAAGAGCAATGTGTGGACCCGCCGACGAAGGCGGCGGGTCCCAGGGGCATTATTGAATGATGCCCTGTTCGCGGTAATACCGTTCGGCGCCGGGATGCAGCGGAATGGGCAAGCCCTTGATCGCGGCGTTGATGTCGATGTTCTCGGCAGCGCTGTGGGCGGCCCGCATGCGATCGAGATTTTCGAACAGCAGCTTGGTCATCTGGTAGGCGGTTTCCTCGCTTACGCCCTCGTGGGACACAAGGATATTGCCGATGGCGGCGGTCGGTACGTCCTCGTCCTGGCCGCTATAGGTACCGGCCGGGATGACGGCGGGCACATAGGGCTCGCCGATCTGCACGACCGTCTCGGCTGGAATGGCCACGATGTTGATCTCATGGGTCGCCGTCAAATCCTGGATGAAGGCCACGCCCAGGCCCGCGGACTGCAGAGTGGAGTCGAGTTGGCGGTTCTTGATCAGTTCGGCAGATTCCGCATAGGGCAGGTATTCCACCCGGCCAAGATCCTCATAGCTCAGTCCCGCAGCTCCAAAGATGGCGCGGGCATTGAGTTCGGTGCCCGAAGCCGGCGCGCCCACCGACATGGATTTGCCGGGCAGGTCTTCCAGCGTCTCAATGCCGGAGGCGGCGTCGGCAACGATCTGCACGTAGTTTGGATAGATGGCCGCAATGGCCCGAAGGCCTTCCAAGCGCTGCGGGAAGCCAGCTTCTTCGCTTCCTGCCCAGGCCAGCGCGACCGAGTCGCCCAGGGCAAAGGCAATTTCACCGCGTCCCTGAGCGAGCAGGTTGAGGTTTTCGACCGAGGCCTTGGTCGACTGCACCTGGGTCCGCGATCCCTCGATCCCGTCGCCGTAGATTTCGCTGAGCGCGACGCCCAGCGGATAGTAGACGCCCGAAGTGCCGCCGGTCAGCACATTGATGAATTCCTGGCCATAAGCGGCCGGCGTGGCAAGGGCGGTGCACAGCAGGGCTGCCGCGCCCAGGCGCGTCATCATCTTGGTCATCGATTTCCTCCCAATAGGTTTGATGGCCGCCGGTCATTGCGGCGTACCGATCGACTAGGAGCAATCCGCGTGCCAAGCCGGTGGCATTGAAATCATTGAATTTATTCTTCGGGCCCAAGCGGAACTCCGCCCGCACGCCGATCAGCCTGGCGAAGTTTCGCCAAGCTCGGGCTCGAGGCGCAGGCCATATTTGGCAATCTTCTCGTTGAGCGTTCGACGCGGCACGCCCAGCCGCTCTGCCGCCTCGGCGGTGGCGCCCCCGCTGGCTTGAAGCGTGGCGGCAATGAGCTTGGCCTCATAGGCAGCCACCAGTTCAGGCAGGCTGGCTGAACTTGCCGGCGCCAAGGCCGGGGATTCGAGCCCAATCACCATGCGCTCGGCATAGGATTTGAGCTCGCGAACATTGCCAGGCCAGCGCCGCTGCGAAAGCTCCAGGCCGAGCTCGGGGGGCAATTCCCGGAAGGGGAGGCTATGCCGCTCGGCCGCACGGCGCGCAAAGACATTGTAGAGCAGCAGGATATCCTCTGGCCGGTCGCGCAATGGAGGGACCGGCAGGTCGATGGTGGCAAGGCGGAAGTAAAGATCGGACCGGAACCGCCCCGCTTCGCTTTCCGTCTTGAGATCGACCTTGGTCGCGGCGATGAAACGGACATCGACCGGTATCTGCTGGTTGGAGCCGATCGGTTCGACCATGCGCTCCTGGATGATGCGCAGCACCTTGGCCTGCAGCGCCAATGGCATGGATTCTATCTCGTCAAGAAACACCGTTCCGCCTGAGGCATAGGCAACCCGCCCCTGACGCGCCCCTTGCGCCCCGGTAAACGCGCCCCGCTCATGCCCGAACAATTCGCTTTCGAAGATCGTTTCGGGAATGGCCGCACAGTTGATGGCGACAAATGGTGCAGCGCGGCGGCGACCAAGATCATGGAGGGCTCGGGCAACGACTTCCTTGCCGGTGCCGGTTTCGCCAGTGATCAGCACATCCACATCAATATCGGCGAGGCGCTGTACCGCTCGACGGAGGGTCGCCATCGCCGGGGACGTGCCGATCAACCTTGTCTCGATGTCTTCTGCCCCGCGTTGCAGGCGTTCTATCTCCCGTTTGAGCCGTCGCCGCTCGACGCCATTGTCAAGAATGGAGACCAGTAGGTCGGCATCATAAGGCTTTTCGAGAAAGTGATAGGCGCCGGCCTGAATGGCCTCCACCGCCAAAGGCACGTCTGCGTGGCCCGTCAGCAAGATCACGGGAAGGTCCGGATCGCGCTGGCGGATGTTCCCCAAGAGGTCGAGGCCGGACAGGCCGGGCATGCGGATGTCCGACACCACGCAGTCGCAGGCCATGCTGTCGATGCTGCCGAGCGCCTCTCTGGGATCGCAGAAGGTCTCGACCGCAAAGCCGCTGGCGTCGAGCCAATCGGCCGCGGCAGCGCAGAGATCGGGTTCGTCATCGACAAATACTATCCGGCCGCGGGTCATTGGGCGGGCTCCAGCTTGACCGACCGGGATGCCAGGGGGAGAGAAACGGTTGCACATGCGCCGCCACCCGGCGCCGATGAAAAGGTCAGCGTGCCCTTATAGTCCTCCAAGATCGCCCGGGATATGGAAAGACCCAAGCCAAGGCCTTCGCCGGATGCCTTGGTGGTGAAGAACGGCTCGGTGATCTGGTCGGCGATATCTTGCGGGATGCCCGGGCCCGCGTCGCAGAACTCCACCATCGCCATGTCGCCGGACTGTTTCAGACTCACGGAGACCTGGGAATTGCCCATGCTGGCTGTCGCATCGATCGCGTTGATCAGAAGATTGATGAAGACCTGCTCGATTCGAACTGCATTGACAGCGGCCATGATCGTTGAATCGGTGCTTTCCAGCACGGGAGAGACCCCGCGCTCCTTCGCCCTGGGCGCGACGATATCGAGCGCTTCGGCGATGGATTGGTCAAGGGCGATCGGTTCGCTTGGCAGGCTTTTGGCGCGCGATGAAAAGGTCCTCAGATACTTGATTGTGCGCTGCATCCGCTTGAGGAGGTCCCGTCCGGCTTGAATGGAGGCCGTGGATTTTTCGGTATTCTGGTTGCGGGCATGCAGGCTGGCCGCGGCAAGTGTGTTGTCCAGCGCCGAAAGGGGTTGGCTGACCTCATGGACGATTGCCGCGGACATGCGTCCCAACGCCGCCAGCTTGGCGGCATGGATCAGGCTGTCCTGGGTCAGGCGCAATTCGTCCTCGGCGCGCTTGCGCTCCTCGACCTCGCGCGCCAGTGCACCGGTGCGCTCGGCCACGCGACGCTCCAGCACTGCGTTCTGCTCGAGCTTCCAGCGCGTCAGCTGCCGACGCTGATAGCCATAAAGCCCAACCAAAAGGCAAACGAGGGTGAGGAGACCCACCACCCCGGCGACCAATTGTGCCTGATCGCGAACGGGCGCAGAGGGCAGTGCGCTGAGCAGCCGCCATCCCTTGGGCGCGATCAGGGTGGTGCTCAGCGCCAGGCGCGGCAGTCCTTCCTGGTTCACGGATGTGAGCCCTTCGGTCTCCAATGCGTCAACCAGCGGCGCCCGGGCGAACACATCGTTGCCATCATAGCGGCGCTCAGCCTGGATCCGCGTCTTGTCCGCTTCTGAGAGGGCATAAAGGGGTCGATAGCGCCAATTGGGTACCCCGCTCAGAAAGACGATACCCGCACTGTCGGCCACGCCGGTCATCTCTCCCGCCTCCGCCCAGACGCGTTCGAGCGGCGACATGTCCACCTTGACGACCGCCACGCCCAGCGGCCCCTCCGGCCCGTCGATGCGGCTGGAAAGGAAATAGCCCGGCACGCCGGTGGTCACGCCCACGGCATAATAGGCGCCCCGGCCCAGTTCGAGCGCATCGGTAAAATAGGGCCGGAAACCGTAATTGTGGCCCACAAAGGAGCTGGGCAGATCCCAGTTGGAGGCCGCCAGGGTCAATCCATTCCGGTCAATCAGGTAGACGGCATCTGCCTGGGCGTGGCGGGCGACATTGGCCAGATAGGCATTGACCCGTTCGACGCGCACAGCAGACGGCCGGGTCAGAAGGTCAAGCACGCGATTGTCTTCGCCCAGCACCTGGGGCAGATAGGCAAAGCGTTCGATCTCGCTCTCGACGGCGCGCTGCGACAAGGTCAGCCGATCGCGCAACTGCCCTGCGAGCCGATCCATGCCGGCTTCATGCGCCAGCAAATAAGCGGCAGCAGCCAGACCGCACACCAGGACGGCGGCCGCGACGCCAAAATGCCACCTCGCTCTGCGCTGCCCAGCCACCCTACCTCCCCTGCAGCCGCATATTTGCTTTCCTGCCTCGATAGCTTAGCGCCAAAGCGGCAGTCTCGTCATCACCTTGCAGATCACGCGCCGGGAGCGCGGCCGCCGAGCAAGGAACCCGTCAGCGGCCAACCCATTGATGTCTGGAATGGTTTTTGTTCGCCGCCACTAACGGGCGGAACGGATTTGGCGTGGCGGACCGAAGCAGGCATGATGGCCCCAGATATCCCTTCGACCGATCGCCCGGCTGCGGGGATATATTATTGAGCGCGAGCAAAGGCAGGTGAACATGCCACGGAGTACCCTTCTGACCCCGATGCTGGCGGCCGGCGCCATCCTGCTCAGCGTGGCGCTGCTCATCATGGGCAACGGCCTACAGGTCATGCTGCTGCCCATTCGCGGCGGCCTCGAAGGCTTTTCGCCCTTCGAGGTGGGTCTGCTTGGTTCGGGGTACTTCTTGGGCTTCGTGGTAGGCTGCGTGCTGACGCCGCGACTGATCATGCGCGCGGGGCATATCCGCACCTTCGCCGCGCTGGTCTCGATCGCTTCGGCAGCGGCGCTGGGCTTCCCCATTGGTGTTGACGCCATAGTGTGGATCGCCCTGCGCATGATCACCGGCTTTTGCCTGGCC
This sequence comes from Devosia polycyclovorans, assembly GCF_042181575.1. Classification (GTDB taxonomy): domain Bacteria; phylum Pseudomonadota; class Alphaproteobacteria; order Rhizobiales; family Devosiaceae; genus Devosia; species Devosia polycyclovorans. The sequence continues at coordinate 1,075,214 of NZ_CP170082.1, forward strand.
GGGCTTTATCTCGTGGTCGAAAGCTGGCTCAACGACCAGGCAACCAACGAAACCCGCGGCATGCTGATTTCGACCTATGTCACGGTCAATTTCACCGTCATCACGCTGGGGCAGATGCTGGTGACGCTGTTTCAGCCCGATAGCTTCGTTCTGTTCTCCATCGCCTCGGTGCTAATGTCCCTGGCGGCGGTGCCCATCGTCATGACACGGTCGAGCCAACCGGCCCCGATCACCATCGTGCGGTTTCGGCCGGTGCGCATGTTCCGGCTGTCCCCGACTGGCACGGTGTCCATTTTTCTCATCGGCATGGCGACCGGTTCGTTCTGGTCGTTGGGGCCTGCCTATGCCAGCGAGACCAGCGGCAGCATTCGAGATGCAGCGCTGTTCATGAGTGCTGCCGTGCTGGGCGGGGCGGTGTTGCAATGGCCTGCGGGCAAGATTTCGGACTCCATGGATCGCCGGCAGGTGCTGATCGGGCTGGCGCTGTTTTCGATTGTCGCCGGCGGTGTGCTGGTAGTCCTGCCCTACGCTACCTGGCCATGGCTGGCCATCGGCTTTGCGTTCGGGGCCGGGCTACTGCCCTGCTACGCCATCGCTGCCGCCCATATTTTCGACTTCGCCGACCGTGCCGATTATGTCGAGGTGTCCGCCGGCCTGTTGCTGATCAACGGCATTGGCTCAAGCATTGGCCCCCTGTTGGCCTCGCTCAGCTTCGAGTTGATCGGCCCGGCCGGGATTTTTGTTACCAATGGGCTGGTGTTCGCCGGTCTGGTTGCGTTTGTCGCGGTGCGGCTGGCGCGGCGCGAGGGTCTGCCGGAGGAGGAAAAACACAATTTCGACCTGGGTACCAGCGCTGCGGTGTCGGTGGTTGCGGACGAGGAGGCAATTCAGCTCAGCGATCTGGTGATCGAGGACCCGATCGAGGCGCAGAGCGAACCGGCCGATCCGGTGCCCTAGGGTCGGGGCAAGTTCTGCGGCAAAACCGCTCAAAAAGTCATACCAATGACTGGCTCTCGGCGGGCAAAGCCATTAGCGTGGCGCAAATTCCAGTTCTATTTCCCCACAATCGAGACGATCCATGGCTGAGCCTACTCTATTCGCCCGCTTCGTAGCCCTTGTCGGCGGCGCTGCCGTTGCCATCCGCCATGCGGGCGACGGCCCCAAACCGCACGCCTTCGGTACGACCCCGTCCATTCCCGATCCAAAGCCGCAGGGCAAGATTCCGACGCTGAAAATGCCCACGGCCAAGGGCTGGGAGGGCAATCACATGCCGACCCCGGCGGCCGGACTCAAGGTCAATGCCTTTGCCCGCGATCTGGTGCATCCGCGCAATATGCATGTGCTGCCCAATGGCGATGTGCTGGTGGCCGAATCCATGGGCGAGGAGGGCTCTGGCCCGCGCTCGTTGTTCGATCATGCCATGCACGCGACCATGAAGCGGGCTCGCGCGGCGGGGAAAAGCCCCAACCGCGTCACTCTGTTGCGCGATGCCGATGGCGACGGCGTGGCCGAGGAGCGCCATGCCTATATCGAGAATGTCCGTCAGCCCTTCGGCATCGCGCTCATTGGCGACACGCTGTATGTCGGGGCCTCGGATGCGGTTCTGGCTTATCCCTATGTTGCCGGCGAAACCAGGATTACCGCGCCGGGCAAGAAGCTCATGGACCTGATCCCCGGCGGTCACTGGACGCGCAATCTCATCGCGTCCAAGGACGGCACCAAGCTCTATGTCGCGGTCGGTTCGCTCAGCAATATCGGCGATCACGGCATGGCGGCGGAAGAAAACCGCGCCTGTATTCACGAACTGGACCTGACCACAGGCAAGTCCCGCATTTTCGCCGGCGGGTTGCGCAATCCCGTCGGCATGGCCTGGGAACCGGTCGGCGGCCATCTCTGGACGGTGGTCAACGAGCGTGACGGGCTGGGTGACGAGACACCGCCCGATTATCTGACCTCGGTGGTCGATGGGGGCTTTTACGGCTGGCCCTATTGTTACTGGGACCGGGTGGTCGACGACCGGGTGCCGCAGGATCCGGCCAAGGTTGCCAGCGCCAAGCAGCCGGATTACGCGCTGGGCGGGCATACCGCATCGTTGGGACTCTGCTGGCTGCCGGAAGGCACGCTGCCGGGATTTCCTGCGGGCATGGCCATTGGCCAGCACGGATCGTGGAACCGCTCTACGCTCTCGGGCTACAAGCTGGCGTTCGTCGAGTTCAAGGACGGCAAGCCGGTTGGGATGCCGCGCGAAATCCTGGGCAATTTCCTCTCGCCGGATGAGAAATATTCTTATGGCCGTCCGGTGGGCGTGGCGCTGGCCAAGGATGGTTCGGTGCTGATGGCCGATGATGTGGGCGACGTCATCTGGCGCGTCACCGGCGCCTGAGACCAGGTCTGCCAATTTCCGGGGGCGCCGCAGCTAGTCTGCTGCGCCCCCTGCATTTGCTGGTCAGCCTAGCCGATTGCCGTCCAGTTCGTCCTCGATATGGGCACGCACGATATCGTCGAAACTGGTTTCGGCGAGAAAACCCAGTTCCAGTGCCCGGCGCGTGTCGAAATTTTGCGGCCAGCCGGCAACGATCCGGGCAATCGTCTCGTCCGGTTCGCGACGGATCAGGCGTGTTGCAGCAGAACCGCCAAAGCGTTCGAGCGCGGCAACTTCCTCGGCAATGGTGGCGGAAAGCCCCGGCATGGTGAGCGTGCGGCGCTGGCCGAGCGGAGCAGTGTCCAGGGTCGCGGCATGCAGCAAAAAGCCAATCGCGGCGCGGGGGCTGGCGAACCAGTGCCGCACACTGTCCTCGACCGGAAGAACCGCCTCCATACCGTTGAGGGGCTCGCGGATAATGCCGGAAAAGAAGCCGGAGGCCGCCTTGTTCGGCTTGCCGGGCCGCACCACAATGGTGGGCAGGCGGATGCCGATCCCATCGACAAACCCGCGCCGGGAATAGTCGGCCAGCAAGAGCTCGCAGATGGCTTTCTGCGTGCCATAGCTGGTCAGTGGTGTGTGGGCCATGTCGTCCGGAATGGCCGGGGGCAGGGGCTCGCCGAAGACTGCAATCGATGAGGTGAAGACCAGGCGCGGGCAATAGGGAGCGTTTGCGCCCTGACGCCTGATGGCTTCGAGCAAATGGCGGGTGCCATCGAGGTTAATCGCATAGCCTTTGTCGAAATTGGCCTCCGCTTCGCCAGAGACGATGGCGGCCAGGTGAAAGATCAGGTCTGGCTGTTCTGCGACCAGTTGTGTCGCTATACCGGGGATCGAGAGATCCGCCGCGACCGGGACGGTGGGAATGCGGTGGAGCGGGGGCTCGGGCGCCATCACATCGGCCAGCGTCAGGCGGTCGATCTGTTCTTCGCCGATTGCGCCGGCTTCGAGCAGCGCCGCAGTCAGTTTGCGGCCGACCATGCCGGCGGCACCGATTATCAGGATATGCATGTCAGTCTCCTCGATGCGCAATTGAGCACTGTCGGGACCATCAGGTCCAGCGCGAACGAATGAGGCCGGTGTCTTCTGACACCGGCCCCTTGTGCTTTGGGCGGAGGTGGCGGTCCGCCACCAGCGCGTCAGTTGAAGCGGTAGCGCACGGTGCCGCGCACTTCGTGGACCCAGTTGTTCTTGATCGAATAGGGGAAGTTCGTGCTGGTGTTGGCAATGTCGTGGATATAGAGGCCACGATATCCAACATCGGCCACCACCTGACCGAAATCATAGCCGACACCGACCATGCCTGCGGCTGCCAGGCTGGTATTGCTGCCCCAGGTGTCGGGCACTGCGGAACCCTGCGTGACCATGCGGTTGAAGGCAACGCCGGCACCGGCGCCGGCATAGCCGAACAGGCCGCCAGCGGCTCCATAGCCATAGTCGCTGCCAAGGCCAAAATCGTAGTAGGCATTGGCGAGCACGACCGTGGAGCGGAGCGAGAGGGTGTGCGGTCCCTGCGTCAATGCGGGGTTGGCGCCGGCGCCGATAGTGGCCTGCATGCCTTCGGTGCTCAGGTGGTCGACGGTAGCGTCGAAGCGCCATCCGTCACCCGTTTCGAACCCAACGCCGGCACCCACCGAATAGCCGTAACCCCAGCGGTCAATCGCGTGCGTATTGCCGGTAGCCAGGGTGGTGTGGGTGACTTCGGGGGCCCAGTGCAGGTTCAGTCCGGCGCTGCCGCGCAGGTAGAAGGAGCCGGAATAGCCATAATCCACATCGGGAATTTCAATGACAGGCGGGTAGTACGGCAAATCCGCGGCGACGGCTTGCCCTGCAATCATGGTCGCTCCTGCGACCAGTACTGCGGCGGATAGGTTACGCATGACGAAGGTCCTTTGGTTGCCACGACACCAAGTCGATTGCGACCAATATCCGGCAAACTTCTTAAGGCCCACTTAACCTAAACATTTAACCCTAATTCGGGAGAAAACAGGATCGTTTACAGATCATTACTCTGCTTGGATCGTCTTATTGTTTCTTTTAGACTTGATTTGGCGCTTCACGCGACCTGGCGTATGGCGGCCTCGATCTGGCCGACAACCGTTTCGACCAGGATGGCGTCGTCTGCCTCGCCCATGACCCGGATCACCGGCTCGGTGCCCGATGCGCGGACCACGAGGCGCCCGCCATTGCCAAGCATGGCCTGGCCGTCGGCAATGGCCTGAATGACCTGCTTGTGCTCGAGCGGCTTGCCGGCCTTGAATTTCACGCTGCGCAACAGCTGCGGCACCTTTTCGAAGCGCGCGCAGATTTCGGAGATCGGGCGGTCCATCTGCTTGAGCACGGCCAGCAATTGCAGTGCCGCCACCAGCCCGTCGCCCGTGGTGGTGAAATCGGACAGGATGATATGGCCCGATTGTTCGCCACCGACATTGAAACCTTTCGAGCGCATGGCCTCGAGCACATAGCGGTCTCCGACCTGGGTGCGCTCCAGCGTCAGTCCCAGCTTGGCCAAGTGCCGCTCGAGCCCCAGATTGGACATGATGGTGGCGACAATGCCTCCGCCCACAAGCATCTGCTGCTCCAGCCAGCTTTCGGCGATGACGGCCATGAACTGGTCGCCGTCGACCACATGACCCTTCTCGTCGACGATGATCACGCGGTCGGCGTCGCCATCGAGGGCAATGCCGATATCGGCGCGCACCTCCTTGACCTTGGCTGCAACGGCCTCGGGCGCGGTCGAGCCGACCTTGTAGTTGATGTTGAAGCCATCGGGCTCAGCGCCGATGGTGAAGACTTCCGCACCCAGTTCCCACAGGGCGATCGGGGCTACCTTATAGGCTGCGCCATTGGCGCAATCGAGCACGACGCGCAGGCCGGCCAGGTCAATATTTCGCGGCAGGGTGCGCTTGGCATATTCGATATAGCGGGTGCGCGCTTCCTCATCGCGATGGGCCCGGCCAATATCGCGGCCCCTGGCCAGATGACGCGTCATGTCGCTGTCGATCAGCTTTTCGATTTCCAGCTCGAGGTCATCACTGAGCTTGTATCCGTCGGGCAGGAACAGCTTGATGCCGTTATCGTCAAAAGGGTTGTGCGAGGCCGAAATCATGACGCCGAGATCGGCGCGCAGCGAACGTGTCAGCATGGCGACGGCAGGGGTTGGCATCGGGCCAAGCAGATAGACATCCATGCCCACAGCGGTAAAGCCTGCCGTCAGGGCCTGTTCGATCATGTAGCCGGAGCGGCGCGTATCCTTGCCGATGACGACGCGGTTGCGGTGGTCGCCGCGCACGAACTTCGTGCCGGCCGCCATGCCGACCTTAAGGGCCAGTTCCGGGGTGAGCTTGTCGCCATTGGCCAAGCCACGAATGCCGTCCGTGCCAAAATATTTGCGGGCCATGGGTTGAGTCTCCCGATTCACTGGTCTTGAAAGCAGCATACCACTTTGCGCTGGCATAGCGCAGCGCCGTGCAAAACTAAAGGGCCGCCCGGGGGCGACCCTTAATGGATATGATGAACGCGCTTAGCTTTCCGGCTGCGGCTCCATGCCCGGCTCGGGCGGAGAGTCCGGGCGCTTCTTGTTGGTCTTGCCCGCCGAGGGAACCCCGGAGGCCTTGGGCGCCGCCGGGCCGCTGCTGTCATCCGGGCGCTCGGGCTGCTTGCCGTCCATCAGGGCGCGCAGTTCGTCGCCGGTCAGGGTTTCATATTCGAGCAGCGCCTGGGCAATGGCTTCCCACTGATCGTGATAGGTGGTCAAGATGTGGCGGGCGGAAGCCTCACCGTCCTCGATCAGCTTGCGCACTTCCTGGTCGATGATGCGCGCCGTGTCATCGGACATATGCTGGCTCTGCGTCACCGAATGGCCCAGGAAAACTTCCTGGTCATTGGACTTGTAGCGCACGCGGCCGAGCTTTTCGCTCATGCCCCATTCCATCACCATGGAGCGGGCCAGCGAGGTCGCCATCTGGATATCGCCCGAGGCGCCCGAGGTGACCTTTTCCGGACCGAACTTGATGATCTCGGCCTCGCGGCCGCCGAACAGCATGGTCAGCCGCGCCAGCGCCTTTTCGCGGGAGAAGGAATAGCTGTCGTTCTCGGGCAGGGTCATCACCATGCCCAGCGCGCGGCCGCGCGGAATGATGGTGGCCTTGTGGATCGGATCGATCCCGGCAACCTTGAGTGCGATGATGGCGTGACCAGCCTCGTGGTAAGCGGTCAGCTTCTTCTCGTCATCGGTCATGGCCATGGTGCGGCGCTCTGCGCCCATCATGATCTTGTCCTTGGCGTCCTCGAATTCCTGGTGGGTGACGAAGCGCTTGTTCTTGCGCGCCGCCATCAGGGCCGCCTCGTTGACGAGGTTCATCAGGTCAGCGCCGGAGAAGCCGGGCGTGCCGCGCGCGAGAACCTTGAGGTCGACGTCCGGGGCCAACGGTACCTTGCGGACGTGAACCTTCAGGACCTTTTCGCGGCCCGACACATCGGGATTGGGCACCACGACCTGACGGTCGAAACGGCCGGGACGCAGCAGGGCGGGGTCGAGGACGTCGGGGCGGTTGGTGGCAGCAATGAGGATAATGCCCTCATTGGCCTCGAAGCCATCCATCTCGACGAGGAGCTGGTTGAGAGTCTGTTCGCGCTCATCATTGCCGCCGCCAAGGCCGGCACCACGCTGGCGGCCGACGGCGTCGATCTCGTCGATGAAGATGATGCAGGGCGCGTTCTTCTTGGCCTGCTCGAACATGTCGCGGACGCGCGATGCACCCACACCGACAAACATTTCGACGAAGTCGGAGCCGGAAATGGTGAAGAAAGGCACATTGGCTTCGCCGGCGACCGAGCGGGCCAGCAGCGTCTTACCGGTGCCGGGAGGGCCGACCAGCAGGACGCCGCGCGGAATACGGCCGCCCAGACGCTGGAATTTTCCGGGATCGCGCAGGAATTCAACGATCTCTTCGAGATCCTGCTTGGCTTCATCCACGCCGGCAACGTCTTCAAATGTCACCTTGCCCTGGGTTTCGGTCAGCAGCTTGGCACGGCTCTTGCCAAAGCCCATGGCGCCGCCACGACCCCCGCCCTGCATCTGGCGGATGAAGAAGAACCACACGCCGATGATGACGAGGAAAGGCAACCAGCTCGAGAGCAGGATGGACCAGAAGGGGCTCGATTCGGGTGCGCGAGCGGTGATGCTCACGTCGCGGTCTTCGAGTTTGGTGATGACATCGGCCCCATCGGGAATGATGGTTTCGAAACGGGTGCCGTCGTTGAGCTGGCCGGAGACCACATTGTCCGTGATCGTCACGGTCTGCACGCGACCGGACTCAATGTCGGTCACAAACTGGCTATAGCTCTTTTCGGCCACGGACATGGTGCGCGTGGACGATTGGAAGACCTGGAACAGGCCCATCAGCATGAAAAGTATGACCAGCCAGATGGCAAAGTTGCGGAAGTTTCCGTTCATCAAATCCTGTCCCGGAGAGGCCAGCGCTCGGGTCGCGCCAGTATTAGGGCGAATGTAAGACCCTCAATGGGGCGTTACAAGGGCAAGACCTCTGCTGTTCGGGCCTTCCCGTCCAGTCATATTGTCGCGATGGGGTTAATACGCGGTGGCGAGACAAAGGATGCATGACCAAGCGCCGGACCGCGTTTCCGCCTCCGGATTTGAAATGGACGTGTTCCGAGGCACGTGCGTCTCAGTGAGACATCGCGGCCCCTCGCCATTCCAGGGTAGCGCTCATGATGCGGGGTTTTGTCGGGCATTTGCTGGCCCGCTTACAGTGGAAGAACCCAATTTCAATTTCGATCGGGACGGCACTTGAGTTGCTTTTATGATGGCGGTTAACCGTTAAGCCCCCCGAACCAAGACCGTCCGCAACCCAACCCAAGTCCGCCCAAAACAAAAGCCCCGGCTCATCACCGGGGCTCGTCAAATTTAAGTTGCAGCGTTGACTAGGACCCTGCCGCTTCCTTCACCGCTTCCTGCACCTTTTCAAAGGCGCGGACTTCGATCTGGCGGATGCGTTCGCGGCTGACCTCATATTGCTGGGCCAGCTCCTCGAGGGTCGATGGGCTTTCCTGCAGGCGCCGGGCCTGGAAAATGGCGCGTTCGCGCTCATTGAGCACATCCATCGCCTTGTTCAGCATGCCCATGCGCTCGGAGTATTCCTCGCTTTCGCCCAGGCTGGTCTCCTGGTCGGGCGTGTCGTCGACCAACCAGTCCTGCCATTCAGACGAACCTTCGTCGGCCCGCATGGGGGAATTGAGCGACGCGTCACCCGACAGGCGCGAATTCATCTGCACCACTTCGTCCTCGGTCACATTGAGGGTGGTGGCGATCTGCTTAATCTGCTCGGGGTGGAGCGTACCGTCATCCAGTGCGGCGATCTGGCCCTTCACCTTCCTGAGGTTGAAGAACAGTCGCTTCTGGGCCGCGGTGGTGCCGATCTTGACCAGGCTCCAGGAGCGCAGCACATATTCCTGGATGGCCGCGCGAATCCACCACATGGCGTAAGTCGCCAGGCGGAAGCCTTTTTCCGGCTCGAAGCGCTTGACCGCATGCATCAGCCCGACATTGCCCTCCGAGATGACCTCGGAAATGGGCAGGCCATAGCCACGATAGCCCATGGCGATCTTGGCCACGAGACGCAAATGGCTAGTGATGAGCTTTTGCGCTGCGCCGGGATCGGCGTGCTCTTTATAGCGCTTGGCCAGCATGTATTCTTCATCCGCTTCCAGCATAGGAAACTTGCGGATTTCCTGAAGATAGCGGCTGAGGCCCCCATCGGACGAGAGGACCGGCAAATTCGTTTGGGCCATGGACGCACCCCCTTTTCAGCTTCCCCCGCATGCCGCGGGCGGAAAGTCAGTCCTTGTCCGGTAAGGCACAACGACTGATGTGAGGACTATATAAGTTGCAGTTTGGTGAATTTAAGGGACCAAGAGGAAACAAACGTAGCAAATCGGTTAGCGTTCCCCAAAGCCTTTGGTCTTTCATCGTCATTATACGATAAAAGCCGCTCCTGTACACACACATTGATGTGACGGCGGCCTTTGCAGTCCGCGCTGGCCGTCCTAATCTGCCCCCATGTCAAATCTTGTCACCATCCTTCCGGTTCCGGTTTTCTCCCTGCTTTGCAATGCCGCTTTTGCGCTTCGGCGCGAGGTGTTCGTGTGGGAGCAGAAGGTGCCGGAGGCGGAAGAACACGACCAGCATGATCTCACCGCCACGCATTTCGTGGCCATTGTCGATGGTGAGGTGGTGGGCACATTGCGGCTGATAGATCTGCCCGAGCACAGCAAAATCGGCCGGGTCGCGGTGCGGCAGGCGCTGCGGGGGCAGGGTATTGCGCGCAAGCTGATTGCCGCCGCCATGGCCCATGCGCGCCAGCGGGGGCAGGACCGGTTCTATCTCACGGCACAGTCGGACAAGCTGGGCTTTTATGAAAGCCTGGGATTTGTTGCGTTCGGGCCTGAATTCATCGATGGCGGCATGCCGCACCGGGCGATGCGCGACTATGACAAGGACAGCGCGGAGCTGGTCGATTAGGATTGTGTTAACGCATTAACCCGCGCCTGGCTGGCCGGCCCCAATGCTTGCGCTATTGTGCGGTTTGTCGGGATTTCATGCGCGCCCCATGCCGCGCCGCCGGAGACCGTACCAAGAAGAACCCGGTTAACCGGGGAGGCAGAAAGGGCCGGCGCTGCAAACAGCGGCCGGCTTTTTCTTTGGTTCCCAAAATCGATCAAAAAAACGCGGGGAACGGGTTTGTGATCGCTGCGTTGTCTGGGCATCAACGGGCCGCACGACGCGCTACCGGCAAGTTTTGCGTCGCACGGCCCTGTTCACCGCAACGATGAACCATTGGAGCCTACTATGATCCGCACCCTTCTTACCAGTTCGGCCATCGCCCTGGTCCTCGGTACCGCCGCGATCGCTCAGGACGCCACCACGACGGAAGTGCCGACCAACGAGATGGCGCCCGCGAACGAAATGGCCCCTGCCAACGAGATGGCGCCGGCCGATGATGCAGCTGCCCCTGCCGATCACGGTGCCATGAACACCATGAAAGGCCATGAGCCTTTTGATATGTCGGCTGGCTATATGGCCGGTGAGGGCGATGCCCTCGTCTCCGAAGTCATGGGCGCAACGATCTTTTCGAGCGGCGCTGAAGACGCCGAGTCGATCGGCACGGTCAATGATCTCGTGATTTCTGCAGATGGCCGTATCCATGCTGTGGTGATCGGCGTTGGCGGTTTCCTCGGCATTGGCGAAAAGAACGTCGCTGTCGATTTTGCCGAGCTTGAATATGTCGTGGCTTTCGACCAGACCGAACGCTGGGTTCTGGCCACCACGGCTGACGCCCTCAATGCCGCTCCGGACTTTGTCTGGGAAGAGAACCTGAATGGCGACCCGGCAATGGCCCCGGCTGACCCGGCAATGGCCCCGGCTGACCCGGCAATGGCCCCGGCCGACCCGGCAACTCCTGCCGATCCGGCTATGGCCCCGGCTGACCCCGCCATGGCACCTGCTGACCAAGCGGCCACGATGGAGGCTGACCCCAACCAGGTCCCGGTCATGCCGCGTGAAGGCTATGCCACGATTGAAGTGGAAGACCTGACCGCTGAAAACCTGACGGGTGCAACCGTGATTGGTCCTGATGGTGATGATATCGCCGAGGTGGGTGACATCCTGCTCACCCAGGACGGCCAGGTTGACGCCATGCTGATCGACTTTGGCGGCTTCCTGGGCATCGGGGAAAAGCGCGTTGCCGTGTCGCTGGACAATCTTGAGTTCGCCGCAAATGAGAATGGCGACCTGATCATCTACTCGGATTTCACGCGCGAACAGCTTGAGGCCCAGCCGGAATATGACGAGTCGACCTACGCCAATGACCCGGCTCAGCGCGCTACCGACCTCTAAGGGTTAGCGCCAAGGCATGATGCAAAAGGCCCGCTTCGGCGGGCCTTTTCGTGTCTGCTTCAGTGGGCTTATTGGCGGCGGTAGCGCATGCGGGCAATTTCGTCGTAGTTTTCCTGCTCGACCTTGGCCTGCTCATCTTTCTCCCGCTGGTGCTCGCGCTGATCGAGCAGTTCGACCTTTTTCAGGTCCTCCAGCGCCTCGGCCAGAGCATCCTGCGCCGCTTCAAGCTTGGACTTCATGTCATTGGCCGAAGCCAGCAAATTGTCGCGCCGGGTCAACGCTGCCTTGGCAAAGGTCGAATAGGCAAAATGGGCGGTGTCGGAAATGCCGGTCTTGGTGTGCTCGATTTCGATCTGCTGGTCGAGTTCGGACGCCATGCGCTCGAAGTCGGCCACCATCATCTCGATCTGCGCAACCTGGCGGCGCTTCTCGTCAACCTGGAATTTCTTGAGCCGGATGAGGCTCTCGCTGCGCGATTTCAAGACCTGTACTCCTTACACATCAAGTCAGTTCCGGACCGGCCCATACGCATCAAGCCAATCCATTAGTCCCGCGCATCGGCCTCGGCGATCAGTCCAGCGAGCATGGCATAGCCCTCGGCGATCGTCGTCGTCTCAGCCCTTTGCTGGCCCAGAAAAGCTTCCAGCTTGGGGTTGATGGCGATGGCGCGGTCCACGTTCGGATCTGACCCTTTCCGGTAAGCCCCCAGCCGGATCAGTTCCTCCATGTCCGAGAAAATGGACATGAGCTCTCGCGCCCGAGACAGGGTGGGCCGAACGTCTTCGGGCACGCAACCTGGCATCGTCCGCGAGATGGACCGGAGCACATTGACGGCCGGGTAGCGTCCCCGCTCGGCAATGCCGCGCTCCATCACAATGTGGCCATCGAGAATGCCGCGCACGGCATCAGCAATGGGTTCATTGTGATCATCACCTTCCACCAAAACGGTAAACAAGCCGGTAATGGAGCCCGAATTGGGTTTGCCGGGGCCAGCGCGTTCGAGCAGGCGGGGCAGCTCGGTGAAGACAGTGGGCGGATAGCCCTTGGCGGTTGGCGGCTCCCCGATGGCCAGACCAATCTCGCGCTGGGCCATGGCGAAGCGGGTCAGGCTATCCATCATGCACAGCACACGCTGGCCCTGATCGCGAAAATATTCGGCAATCGACATGGAGATGTAGGCCGCCTGGCGGCGCATCAGCGCTGCCTCGTCAGAGGTGGCCACCACGACCACGGCGCGCTTGAGCCCTTCCTCGCCCAGATACTCCTGGATGAATTCGTGCACTTCGCGCCCGCGCTCGCCAATCAGGCCTATGACCGACACATCGACATCGGTGTTGCGCGCCAGCATCGACATCAGAACCGACTTGCCGACCCCCGAGCCGGCAAAGATGCCCATGCGCTGGCCTTCGCACATGGTGGCAAAGGTGTTGAGGCAGCGTACCCCCAGTTCAATCGGCTCGCCGACGCGGGTCCGGTCGTGGGCGGCCAATGGGGATTGCCGGAGCGGGTAGGGACGCTCTCCCAAGGGCAGCGGACCGAGCCCGTCAATGGGCTCGCCATTGGCATTGACCACCCGCCCAAGCCAGCCATCGGATGGATTGACCGCGCCGTCATGCCGGCGGAACACGGCCTTGCATCCCAATCGCACGCCGCCCAGTTCGCCGAAGGGCAGGCAGAGTGCGTGACCATCGCGAAACCCGATGATCTCGGCGGCCAGATGGTGACCGTCGGTTGCCTCAATGACCACCCGCCCACCCACTCGCAACTCGCGCACCGGTCCCACGATCTCGATCAGCAGGCCCTGGACGGATTTGACCCGTCCGAACACTTCAACGTCGTCTATGGCCTCAATGGCCGAGATCAGCGCCTGCATGCTCATATCGGGTTCAACGGTCGTTCATCTTCGGGGTCCAGGAGTGGCTGGCCTGCCATCATTATGGTTTCCGCGCAGGGTCGAATCGGCTCGGATCACGAATCGGATGGTAACCGATCATTAACGCAAAAGCGCTACTGGCTGAGATGATCGGTGAATTGTGTCTTGTGGCGCCAATGTGGCCGCGCTCTCTGCAAATGGCCTGAATGCCTGAGTCCTGAGAGTCGCTTGGAACTCTTTCTTAATGTAGTACCTTAAGAAATTTTCAGGTCATTTATATAGATTTTTCAATAACTTAAGATTAATTTGTCCTAACGGCGTTTGCGTATTGCGGATCAGAATTAAACTTTGTTAACTAGTTGGGCTTAGGCTTCAGTCATATCCAGTAGGGTTGGAGCGGGAAGGGCAGATTGGCTCGGCCTCCCGCGGGTTCCAGCAGGAACGAATGACAAGGGGAATATAATGCGGGTACTCCTTATTGAGGACGATAGCGCGACAGCGCAGAGCATCGAATTGATGCTGAAGTCCGAAAGTTTCAACGTCTACACCACCGATCTCGGTGAAGAAGGCGTCGATCTCGGTAAGCTCTATGACTACGATATCATTCTGCTGGACCTGAACCTGCCCGATATGAGCGGCTACGAAGTCTTGCGGACACTTCGCGTCGCCAAGGTGCAGACGCCAATTCTTATTCTTTCTGGCCTGGCCGGCATCGAGGACAAGGTTCGTGGTCTCGGCTTCGGCGCCGACGACTACATGACCAAGCCCTTCCACAAGGACGAACTCGTGGCCCGCATCCACGCCATCGTCCGCCGCTCCAAGGGCCATGCGCAGTCGGTCATCTCCACCGGCGACCTCATGGTCAATCTCGACACAAAGACGGTCGAGGTCCAAGGCGCCCGCGTGCATCTGACCGGCAAGGAATATCAGATGCTGGAGCTGCTTTCGCTTCGCAAGGGTACCACGCTGACCAAGGAAATGTTCCTCAACCACCTTTATGGCGGGATGGACGAGCCGGAATTGAAGATCATCGACGTCTTCATCTGCAAGCTGCGCAAGAAGCTTTCCGTGGCCACCGGCGGCAAAAACTATATCGAAACCGTCTGGGGCCGCGGCTATGTGCTGCGCGAACCCGATGATGCCGACGGCTACGCCGAAAACGTCGCCTGAGCCTTTGACCGAATAAGTTTTCAAGCCCCGTGTGACCTGGTCGCGCGGGGTTTTTCGTTGCGCTGAATGCGCAATAGTGGGGAGCAAAGCGCATCGGTTCGGAACCGGCCCGGTTCCATCACGTTCATCCTGAACATTGTTTCAGGGGGACTTCAAATGGCCGACCTCTCCAAACGTCTGCGCGAACCGCTTGTCCTGACTGTGCTGATTGCCGCCGCTGCCGGCTGGCTTGCGTTTATCGCGATGTGGATCAACAGCACGGGGCAGAACGAACAACTGCACACCGAGATTGCGACGTTGACCGCAGAGCGAGATGCCGCCCAGCAAAATCTGGCCGAGCGCGAAGAAATGGCCGGTGCCCTGGAGGATAACCGAGCCGAACTGGAGCGCGTTGAGGCGGAACTGGCGACGGCCAATAGTCAGCTCGAGGCGGCCAACCAGGATCTTGAAGCGCGCTCCGGTGAGCTTGAGAGCGCTTCGCAGACTCTTGCGGCGACGCAAGATGAGGTCGCCTCTCTGGAAGAGCGGGCCGAAGAAGCGACCGCGACAGTTCAAGAACTGGCTGCTCGTCAGGCCGCACTGCAGTCCGAAATCCAGAGCTCGAGCCGGCAACTGAACGATGTCGGGTCGCGTCTGGAGGAGGCGCGCCGTCAGGAGGAAACCGCTACTGCCAATGTTGCGCAGCTTGCCGACGAGGCGGCCGAGGCCGCAGCGAGCTTGGCTGAAACCCAGAGTCGCCTGCAAGACGCGCGTGAAGAGCTGAGTAACATCCAAGACGAACGGATCGAACTCGCGCAGCAGGCAGATGCCGCAAATGCGGATCTTGTTGCTACCCGGCAACAGGTCGATGAGTTAACCGCGCAACGCGATCGGCTAGAGGGGGATGTAGGGGCCTATCAGGAGCAATTGCAGACACTGCAGCCGCAGGTAGAGGCGTTGACCCAAACACTGGCCGAACGCTCGCAGGCACTGGAAGATGTCGAAGCGCGTATTTCATCGCAGGTTCCTGAAGAGGAAGGCGGAAGCGCCCCACAGGCTCGCGCATTCGAGGTCGAGGCCGAAGGCGAAGCCAATGGTTTGCGTCTCTCGCTCGGAGACGATGGTCGGTTCGAAATGCGGGACCGTACCGGAGCGCGGGTTGAAGGCGCTTATACGCTTGGCGGTGGAGAACTGGTCCTGTCCGAGGTTACCGGATATGTCGGCTCGGCCAGCTTCCCCATGACCTGCCCCGTCGAAGATGATGAAACGCGTCTTACCATTGGCGCGGCGGAAGGCTGCGCCATCAGCGGCCTGGAATTTAATGTGAGCGAATAGGGTGTTTGCCCCGCGCTGCAGTCGCAGGATATCGGCGGCCCAGCAACGGCCTTGACCAGGCAGTGTCGATCCTGATGCAGTGCGTTGCGAATCTGGCGTACTGGTGTCGGGAGGACGTCCGATATGAACGATCGAAGCGAGACAGACCGCGCCATAACCGCGGTCTGGCGGGTGGAGCAGGCGCGTGTCATCGCCGGTTTGACCCGGATGGTGCGCGATATCTCCCTGGCCGAGGAGCTGGCGCAGGAAGCGTTGATGGCGGCGCTCAAGAGTTGGCCGGACGCTGGAGTGCCGCGCAATCCCGGCGCGTGGCTGATGCAGGCGGCCAAGCGCAAGGCCATCGACTGTTTCCGGCATCGCAAGATGGCTGCGGGCAAGCTCGAAACGCTGGGCCGCGAGATGGAAGATGAGGTTCCCGACGCCGAAACGATCATTCACGAGCAGCTCGATGACGATGTGGGCGATGACCTGCTGCGGTTGATCTTCACTTCCTGTCATCCGGTGCTGCCACCGGAAAGCCGGGTGGCGTTGACGTTGCGCTTGATCGGCGGTCTTACCACGGAAGAGATTGCGCGGGCTTTCCTGGCCAATGATACGACCATCGGACAGCGGATCGTGCGGGCCAAGCGCACTATTGCCGATGCGGGCGTCCCCTTCGAGGTGCCCCGGGGCGCCGAGAGGGGGGAGCGTGTCGCTTCAGTGCTGGGCGTCCTCTATCTCATTTTCAATGAGGGCTACTCGGCCACCGCCGGCGAAGACTGGATGCGCCCGCAATTGTGCGAGGAGGCGATGCGCCTGGGACGCATCCTGGTCACCTTGATCCCCGATGAGCCAGAGGCGCACGGCCTTCTGGCGCTGATGGAGTTGCAGCATGCCCGGGCCAAGGCCCGTACCAATGCCCAGGGCGAGCCAGTCTTGCTGCCAGACCAGAACCGGGCACTTTGGGACCAAATGATGATCCGGCGGGGCCTGGATGGTCTGACAAAGGCGCAGCAACTAGGAGGCGTGGCCGGACCCTATACGCTGCAGGCAGCTATTGCCGCCTGTCATGCGCGCGCGCGCAAGGCCGATGACACTGATTGGGAACAGATCGCGGCGCTTTACGGGCTGCTCAATCAGGTCACGCCGTCGCCGGTAATCGAGCTCAATCGTGCCGTAGCGGTATCGATGGCGCGGGGACCGGCCGCGGCGCTGCCTCTGCTCGATGGGCTCAAGGAGAGTCCGGCGCTGGCCAATTATCACCTGCTCTATGGTGTCCGCGGCGATGTCCTGCGCAAGCTTGGCCGGCATACCGAGGCAAACCTGGAATTCCGCCGGGCGGCCGAACTGACGCGCAATGCGCGAGAGAAAGCTTTTCTTGAGGGGCGGGCCGAGGAGCAGGTCTAGCGCCTAATGCTCGATGACCTGGCGATACTGCCGGTGGGCGAGCGTTCAGGCTGCCGCAGCCTTGTCCTGGAACTTGCTGATCAGCACATTGCGGTCAAATGGCTTCATCATATAGTCGTTTGCACCGGCCTTGAGCGCCAAGGCAATGGCACCGACATCGTTCTCGATCGTGCAGTAGATCACGCGGGGCTTTTCGCCACCGACATAGGCGCGCAGCAACTTGAGGAACTCAAGGCCGCTCATGATGGGCATGTTCCAATCGAGCAGGATGGCGTCAGGCATTTCCTGGCGGCATTTTTCGATGGCTTCCTGACCGTCCTCGGCCTCATCCACGATATAGTCGAGATCTTCCAGCAGGCGGCGAGCGACCTTCCGCACAACGCTTGAATCATCGACGATCAGGCAGCTACGCATGGAGGAAAGGCCCCTGGGGACGGTTGAGACGCTTGCCCAATATGCCGCCCAATAGGTTGGCGAATGGTTAGCGCGGTTCAGCAAAATTGGAGCCCAGGACGCTTTGTTCTTGGGAAATATCCCAAGATGTCAGGTCTTTAACTGCTATTCGCTGGCGCCGGAACCGGCCTTGGGAATGGCGGTAAAGAAGAAGATGTCGTCTTCCAGGCCGATATTGAGGTCCATGCCGGTCATGCGGGCCAGTAGGCCAGTATAGAAGGGTTGAATGCCCCGTGCATCGACCGATCCTTCCTCGGGGGCGCCGGAGAGCAGGCCTGCCGAGCCCGAAGGCACCAGCGTCTTCTGGCGCTTTTCCGGATCACTTTTGGAGGTGAACTCGAACTTCTCTTCCCCGGCGGCGCCGGTGATCGTAGCCGTCACAGTGCCGCCGCGGGGCACCGAACCGGCCGCAATCAAGAGCATGTTCATGAACAGCTTGGCTTTGTGCTTGGGCAGCAGGATGAGGGGCGCATTCCATTCGAGATCAGCCTTCTCGATCTCGAACAGGATGCGCGCCACACGTTCGCATTCGCGCGTATCGATATCGGTGCCGGCGGTTGACGAGGCGCCGTAGGCCAGGCGGGCAAATTCGAGCTTGGCCCGGCTCTGCTTGGCGGCGCTGGCGATCAGGTCCCGGGCACCTTCGGCCATTTCGGCCTGATTTGGATCGGAGAGAACCTCAAGGCCATTGCCGATGGCGCCGATGGGATTGATGAGATCGTGGCAGACCCGCGAGCACAGCATGGCGGCGAGGTCGGTGGCCTTGAGCTCAATAATATCCATGGTGGCAGGTCTCCGTAGGCGCGTTGCGCAGAAAAGGCGGCGAGAATCAGTATTGGGACAATAAAGCGCCGCGCGGCGGTGCACTACCGGGTCGAGAGCGTTTTGGACAGGGTGGCCCAATGTTCCTGACCACGCAGGGCGGCGGCGTCCGGCGCCAGAAGGAAAGCCTCACGATTGGCCGCCGAATAGAACAGGAAAAGACGCTGTTTGAAGACGGTGTAGATCATCGGGTCTGCGTCGGAGACAAAGCCGCGCGACATGCTCATGGCGCCGTGGCCGCCATATTGGGGCGCATAAATTTCCGGATTGCGCCGGAAGATTTCCATATTGGCGGCATTGGCGAACTGGAAGGGCGCACCCTTCCAGACCAGCTCGAAATCGGGCCGGCCGGGCAGGGGAGCCGGTTCGGTGAAATAGGAGACCGGATCCATGCCGCCGATCGCCTGCCCGGTCAGCGGGTCGGTCAGCACATAGGTGACGATGGATTGGGCCAGGCTTTGCTGAACCGTGGCCGGAAAGGGCCCGAAAAGCGGCAGAACGAGGGCGATCATGGTTAAGATTTGTTTAGAGATATGCTGCATGATTGGCCCAAATGATCGGGATAGCCAGGCTCAACAGTACGAGCCAAGACCTTAAGGTCTTCGTAAGGGTAGCGATCGACACGGGAGAATTGCCATGTTCAAGCGCCTAGCTCAGTTTGCCGCCCTGATTGGTGCTCTAATGGCCTTCAACGTCCCCGCGCTCGCCCAGGGGTCGCTAAGCGATACATTTTCGGGTGAGGAGCTGGTAGAAAGCGGCCGCGAGTTCTTCGGCTCTGCCGCGCAGGGCCTGGCCTCAGTGGTTGAGCGCGCCGTGGGCCAGTATGGCCAGCCCAATGGCTATATTCTGGGCGAGGAAGCTGGCGGGGCCCTGTTCATCGGCGCCAAATATGGCGAGGGGACGCTTTACACCCGCAATGCGGGCCAGTTCAAAATCTTCTGGCAGGGCCCAAGCATTGGTCTGGATGTGGGCGGCGATGGCTCCAAGGTCATGATGCTGGTTTATAACCTCAACACTATCCAGGATATTCTGGGTCGCTATCCGGGCGTTGACGGCTCTGCCTATGTCATTGGCGGAGTGGGCATGACCGTCACCAAGCGCGGCAATGTCGTGGTGGTGCCGATCCGTTCCGGTGTCGGCGCGCGGCTGGGTATCAATGTGGGCTACCTCAATTTTACTGCCGAGCCGACCTGGAATCCGTTCTGATCCCGATACATCGATCAACTTGTTTCAAGGCCGGGGTGAAAGCCCCGGCTTTGTCGTGACGGCTGGCGGTAAACCCGTTAGGGTTAACCAGTGCCAAAGATGGTTTCGCGCCGTCTTTGCTGCGAGAACCGGATAGGGAAGGTCCCAAGGCGGCCTGGTCGCGCCGCCGGAGGCTGCATCGATGCTGATCGAGAATATCATGTATTTTGCGCTGGGCCTGATGGTGGCGGGATTGGTGGCGCTCGTCATCATGCCGGCGGTGTGGAAGCGGGCCGTGCGCCTGACCAAGCGGCGCATCGAGGCCGCCACGCCGATCACCATGGCTGAATTCCGGGCAGACAAGGACCAACTGCGCGCTGAATTTGCCCTTTCGACCCGCCGGCTGGAAATGAATGTCGAGGCCCTGCGCAAGCGGTTGGCCGAGCAGCTTGGCGACGTCAATCAGAAGCGCGCCGATCTTGGGGCCCTCAAGGCCGAACGGGACAAACATCTCGAGGTGGTGCGGGAGCTCGAAGCGCGCGAAGTCGAGCTGCGGGGGCGTATCCTGGAACTCGAGAAGGAGGGCGCCGACCTAGCAAACCGGTTGCGCAAGCGCGATCGGGAGCTGGAAAGCCGTGCCGGCGAAATCGAAGCCCTGCGCAATTCCCTGCGCGGCGGACTCGCCAAGGCGACCAGGGTCGACGGCCTTACTCTGTCGGGTGATTATGAAGGCGATATCGACCAACTGACTGCGGCGCTGGCGATCGAGCGCAAGCGGGCCGCTTTCCTTGAAGACCAGGCGCACAGCCTGATCGAGCGGCTGGAGAAGTCGGATCGGCGCAGTGCCGAGGCCAGTGCAGCCATTGCCCAGATGCGCGACGCCCTGGCCGGACGCGAAGCCCAACGCGAGATCGACGCAGAAGAACTGGTGGCGGCCGAAGCGCGCATTGCGAGCGCCGAAAACCGGCTCAATGCCCTGTTGGCGGAAACCAGCGAGGTGGTGGAAAAGAGTGAAGATCGCGTCGAGCAGTTGCTGGCCGACAGGCTTTCGATGGAAGAAGAGCTTGAGCATCTTCGTTCCAAGGTGAGCAATGTGGAAGCTTCGATCATGGCTGATTGGGAGAGCGAGCGGTTCGAGGAAGCGCATCTGCGCGAAAAACTCAACGACATAGCCGCCAGTGTCAGCCGCCTGGTCTATGCCGTCGACCACGAAGCGTCAGTGCAAACAGGTCCGGAAGAGAGCCTGTTCGACCGTGTTCAGCGCTTTGCCGACGACGGAGAAGGGCTCGAGGTGTTGCCCACCCCGGCCAATAGTCAGCGCGGATCGGTGTCCGACCGCCTGGCAGCGCTCAAGGAAATCCAGGGGCGATAGGCGGCTTGTGGGGAGCCGATTAGGCGCTACTCGGTGCTGATCTGCACGCTGCGCTCCAATTCGCCGGTCCCGGCATCGAAGACGTTGAGCATGGTGGCGCCACCGGCGCGGAACGTCACCTGGATGGTGCCGTCTGCGGTGAGCGCGGAAATCACCTCGGCGCCTGCAGGAATGGAGACCGACTCGGCCACGGCCGGAGGTGGGCTGTCCCGCATGACACGATAGACAAGTGCAAAGCCTATCGCCATAAAGCCCAGCAACAGGATGCCCATCGATATCGCGAAAGAGCGGCGGGCTTTTCCCAGCATGGCCATGGCTTCGGGCGTCAGCTCGGTGTCGGGCGCGCCGGGCGCATTATTTTCAGGATTGCTCATGGCGGACGATACCGATTTCGAGTTTGAGGGCGAGCCCATTGAAGTTGCGGTCGATGCCGAGATGATCGGCGGGCGGCTTGATGCCATGCTGGCCAAAGCGCATGAAGCGCTCAGCCGCAATCGCATCAAGGATCTGATCCTGTCCGGCGCCGTCAGCATTGGCGGGCAGACAATTTCCGAACCCAAATACCGGCTCAAGGCCGGCGAGACAATCGTGCTTGTCGCTCCGCTTCCGGAAGACCCCGACCCGCAGCCCGAGGATATTCCGCTCGATATCCTGTTCGAGGACGCGCATCTGATCGTGATCAACAAGCCCGTCGGCATGGTTGTACACCCGGCTCCGGGATCGCCGAGCGGCACGCTGGTCAATGCGCTGATCTTTCATTGCGGGGATAGCCTGAAAGGCATTGGCGGGGTCAAGCGGCCCGGCATTGTGCACCGGCTCGACAAGGACACTTCGGGCGTGATGGTGGCTGCCAAGACCGAGAAGGCCCACAAGCACCTGAGCGAGCAATTTGCCGATCACGGCCGCACCGGTCCGCTGCATCGCGCTTATATCGCCTATGCCTGGGGCTCGACCCAGTCGGGCATGGGGACGGTGGATGCGCCGCTGGGCCGCGATCCGGGCAATCGGCTCAAGCAGGCGGTGCTCAAACAGGGCCGGCAAGCCATCACGCATTACGCGGTCGAAGCACGCTACGGCGAGCCGGGCTGGGATATCACGCGTATCCAGTGCCAGCTTGAAACCGGGCGTACCCATCAGATCCGCGTGCACATGGCCCATATCGGCCATCCTCTGGTTTCCGACCTGCTTTATGCGCCGGGTTTCGCAACCAAGATCAACAAGCTGCCCGCAGCGGTCGCCGCGGCCGTACAGGCGCTTGGACGACAAGCGCTGCATGCGGCACAACTTGGTTTCGAACACCCCGCAACCGGCGAGGAAATGACTTTCGAGGCCGAATTGCCGGACGATCTGCAGGCGCTTGAGGATGCGCTGACATCCTATGATCAGGTCATTGGACGCGGCTGAGCACGCTGAGCTGGGCCCGAGCAGGGGTCTGGTGTATCAGGGTGTTGATGAACGCCAGCTTCTCGATGACCCGGGGCGTCAGCACGAAGGGATAGGCATCGGCCTGTCCCATGGCGCGGTTGAGATTGTTGATCAGGCTCGCCAGGGGCACCCAATTGTCGATGATCGTTTCCATGTCCGGCTCGAGATAGGGGTCGAACCGGACGGGCGGAAGATCGAGTTCGGCATCTGCCGTGCGCGGGCGGGCGCGGACGCCAAAAGCCGAGGCCATTTCGACCGTGTCGATGATATGCAGGAAGTGCGCGAAAGTTTCGGCGAAATCTTCCCAAGGATGGGCGGTGGCATAGGCGCTGATATGGCTCTGTGACCAGCCCTGAGGGGCGCCGTTGGCATAATGCACTTCAAGCGCCTGCGAATAGTCCGCCCGTTCGTCACCAAACAGCGTTCTGAAGCTTTCCAGGGCCGGGCCGTCGGCCACCAGCAAATCCCAGAAGTGATGGCCGATTTCGTGTCGAAAATGGCCCAGCAGGGTGCGATAGGGCTCATTCATGCTGGTCCGGCGATACTCGCGTTCAGCATCGTCAGCTTCGCTGAGGGCAATGGTGATGATGCCGTTGTCATGGCCGGTCATGACGCGTTGAGACGCGCTCTGGTCATCGGCCAGAAAGCGGAAGGCGAGGCCATGCATCGGGTCTTCCACGCGCGTGTGCAGCGGCAGACCCAAGCGGATCATGGAATAGAACAGCCGCTTCTTGGCCCGTTCGATGATTTGCCAGCGCTGAAGATTGGCCGGGTCGGAGAGATCAGGGATCGTTTCATTGTGCCGGCAAGCTGCACAGTAGATGTCGCCGCCCGGTTCGGCCGGGGCCAACCAGTTGCAGGCGCCGTGCGCCGCGTTGGCACAGAACACAAAGGCGTCGTCGGCAATGGCCGGCGAGCTCCAAAGGCCGCCATCCTCGACCAGGGACACCAGGACGGAGCGATCCGGCAGATAACCCAATTGATGGCCGCAACGCTCGCAGACTGCGTTCTCGAAATAGACCGTGTTGCCACAATGGGTGCAGGAAAAAAGTTTCATCGGTCGCCCTCGGCTTCGCAGCGATAATGCGCCCCGTCATACGCTTGTTCCACAGCAACTCTATAGGTCGGCATGCGTTTTGAGGGCAGGACAAAGGAGGACAAGATGCACACTCCCGATCAAGACAAAATCCGTGAACGCGCTTTCCAGCTTTGGGACAAGGCGGGACAGCCCGAGGGGCGCGAACAGGAATTCTGGTATGAAGCCGAGCGCGAGCTGGCCGAGGAAGACGAGGTTGACACCTCGGCCGAGGCGTCAAAGCTCGATTTGCCACCAGTGGTGCCGGGCGGACTGGGCTAGCTATCATCTGGCGCAGCCGACATGGGCAGGGCATAATGTCCGCCCATCGTCGGAGGGCCAGATGAGCATTGAGTTTGTGATCACCACCCTGTTCGTCGTGGTTTCGCCGGGGGTGGGTGCGCTCTATACCATCGCGGCGGGCCTTGGCCGGGGTGGGCGTGCCAGTCTTTGGGCAGCCTTGGGTTGTACTTTGGGCATCGTGCCGCACATGCTGGCTGCGATCACAGGGCTGGCGGCAATCCTGCATGCCAGCGCCCTCGCTTTCGAAATCATCAAATATGCCGGGGTGGCTTACCTCCTATGGATGGCATGGTCGACCTTGAGAGAGACTGGCGCGCTCAGTGTCGAGGCCGAGCGGGCGCCGAAAAGCGTTCGCAAGGTGATCACCGAATCCATCCTGATCAATATTCTCAATCCCAAGCTCTCGATGTTCTTCTTTGCGTTCCTGCCGCAATTCGTTGCCGCTGACACGCCGCACGCGGTCATGCGAATGCTTGAGTTGAGCGGGGTGTTCATGGCCATGACTTTCGCAGTTTTCGCGCTTTACGGGCTCTTCGCTGCCGCCATTCGAGTGCAGGTGATTTCTCGGCCCGCGATCATGGTCTGGATGCGCAGGAGCTTTGCCGCAGCCTTTGTTGCCCTGGGTGCCAAGTTGGCGCTGACGGAGCGTTGAGCGCCACGCTGTTCATCATCTCCGGACTGCCCGGCGTGGGAAAGTCGACGCGCGCCGCCGCTCTTGAGGCTGAAGCCGGTGCGGTGCGGTTTGAGCCTGACGCCTGGTTGGACGAACCCCACCTCGATCTGTGGGATGAGGAAAGGCGCGCTGCGATCGAGACCATACAGTGGCGGCTAGGCCGGCGGTTTCTTGCTGGGAGTGTCAGCGTCATCGTCGAATGGGGCACGTGGGGCCGGAATGAGCGGCTGGCCCTGATCGAGGATGCGCGGGCCTTTGGCGCACGGGTCGAGCTGATTTGGCTGACCGCAGCGGCCGAAGTCATGCTGGAGCGCATTCAGCAGCGGGGCCGTGAAGACCCGCCAATTACGCTTGAGCATATCCTGGAATGGCAGGCAGCGTTCCAGGCACCCGATGCGGACGAACTGGCGCACTATGACGCCGTGCACCGCCAGTAAAATCTGAACAAAGCGAACAAGCCCGCGTTAGACCTCCAAGCCAAATGGAGGAACCAATGAGCTATTTGCGTTTTGCCGCGATGATCGCGACCTCGACAGTGGTGATGTATGGGTTGATGTATCTCAACACCTATCAGTTCAACCACGTGTTCTACAGCCAGACCCGACTTTGGATGGCGCTGCTGATGGGGGCAGTTATGGCCGTGATCATGCTCGGGTTCATGTGGTCGATGTACAAGAGGCAGGCCGTAAACCTTGCCATCATCGCCGGTGCAATCGCGGTCTTTGCCGGGTCGCTGTTCCTCGTGCGAAGCCAGGCGCTGGTGGGCGATGTGGACTATATGCGGGCCATGATCCCGCACCACTCGATCGCCGTGCTGACCAGCACCAATGCCAATATCCGCGATCCCCGGGTGCGCGAACTGGCCGACGAAATCATTGCAGCGCAGGTGCGTGAGATAGACGAGATGAAGTCCTTGATTGCAGAGCTCGAAGCCAATCCGCCTCCAGCTAACGCGCCGCTACTGGCCCCCGAAAATCCTTCAGAACCCTAGACGCTCCCCACCGTCTTGAGCCGGATGCGCGGATGGACCTCGTTCTGGCTCATGACCACGGTTTGCGGGCGGAAGCGCTCGATGATCGAGCGGACATGGGGGCGGATGGAGGGCGAGGTGATCAGCACCGGCAGTTCGCCCTGCTGGGCGGCGCGCTCATAGGCTGACTGCACTGCGCCGATGAATTGCTGCAGCTTGCTGGGGGCCATGGCCAGATGACGGTTTTCACCGTCGCCAGCCATGGATTCAGCGAAGTCGCGCTCCCATTGCGGCGACAGGGTGAGCAAAGGCAGATTGCCGTCGGCGCCCAGATTGGCAGCGCAAATCTGGCGCGCGAGGCGGGCGCGCACATGTTCGGTGATCGAGGCGACGGACCGGCCATTGCCGGCAATCTCGGCCACCGCTTCTAGGATGGAAGAGAGATCGCGGATCGAAATTCGTTCCGTGAGCAGGGATTGCAACACGCGTTGCAGGCCCGAGACGGAGATCTGGCTGGGCACAAGGTCCTCGACCAGCTTCTGCTGATCCTTAGGCAGCCCCGAGAGCAGGGACTGCACATTGGCATAGCTGAGGAGGTCCGCGACATTGGACTTCAGCACTTCGGTCAGATGGGTCGAGATCACAGTTGAGGGATCGATAATGGAGAGGCCTCGCAATTCGGCTTCGTCGCGTAGCGCGGGCTCGATCCAGGTGGCCGGCAGTCCGAAGGTGGGTTCGGTCGTGTGGTTGCCCGGCAGGTCGATCGGATTGCCATAGGGGTCCATGACCATGAGCTGATTGGCATAGACCTCGCCGGCGCCCGCCTCGACCTCCTTGATGCGGACCTTATAGTCGTTGGGCTCCAATTGCATATTATCGAGAATACGCACGGGCGGCATGACGAAGCCCAGTTCCAATGCCAGCTGGCGGCGGAGCGCCTTGATCTGCTCGGTCAGGCGGTCATTGCCATTCTCGTCTTCCTTGACCAGGCTCAACAGGCCATAGCCCAGCTCGAGCTTGAGATCGTCGATCTTGAGGCTGTCGGTAATTGGTGGCTCGGATGGTTGGGCCGGCGGCGGCGCCTTGGCCAGCTCTTCGGCCTGTTCTTTCACCTGGCGGACGGCTTTGGATTTGCCTGCACGGTAGGCGGCGTAGCCGACACCGCCGGCCAGAGCCAGGAACGGCAACATTGGCATCCCGGGTAGCAGCGCCAGGGCAACCATTACCGCCGAGGACATGCCCAGGGCGCGTGGATAGCCGGTGAACTGCAGCGACAGGGCCTTGTCGGCGGCACCGGTGACGCCGGATTTCGACACCAGAATGCCAGCCGCGGTCGAAACGATCAGCGCGGGGATCTGGCTGACGAGGCCATCGCCGATAGTGAGCAGAGTGTAGTTGTTAGCCGCTTCCTGAAAGCCCAGGCCTTGCTGCATGATGCCGATCAGCATGCCGGCGGAAACGTTGATGAAGGTGATGATCAAGCCGGCAATGGCATCGCCACGCACGAATTTGCTGGCACCATCCATGTTGCCGAAAAAGGCGCTTTCGCCTTCGAGGTCCGCGCGGCGCTTCTTGGCGGTGTCCTCATCGATCAGCCCGGCCGAAAGGTCGGCGTCGATGGCCATCTGCTTGCCGGGCATGGCATCAAGGCTGAAACGCGCGGCAACCTCAGCGATACGCCCCGAACCCTTGGTGATGACGATGAAATTGACGATCACCAGGATGATGAAGACCACAATACCGATGACGAAATTGCCCGCCGTTACGAAGCTGCCGAAGGCCTCGATGACGTGGCCGGCGGCACCGGTGCCATTGTGGCCATCGGACAGAATGAGCCGCGTGGTCGCCAGGTTCAGACCCAGCCGCAGCATGGTGGCGATCAAGAGGACGGTCGGG
The DNA here is from genome assembly GCF_042181575.1 of Devosia polycyclovorans. GTDB lineage: Bacteria > Pseudomonadota > Alphaproteobacteria > Rhizobiales > Devosiaceae > Devosia > Devosia polycyclovorans. The sequence goes on from NZ_CP170082.1 coordinate 1,102,470, forward strand.
AAGGACGAGAATTCCAGTGGCTTCTGGATGAACAGCGAGGTCATCAGGATCATCACCGAGAAGACGATCGAGATGGCCAGCAGCATGTCCACCAGAATGGGCGGCATGGGCACGATCAGGATGACGATCAGCGCCATCACGCCCGTGGCAAGCGCGATATCGCCCGAGCGTAGGGTCTCGATCACCTTGCTAAGCGAAGGGAACGAGAAGCCTGGTTGTTTGCCGGATGGAATGTCGGTCATGGATCAGGGCTCAGGCCGCCCCGCGCTTTTCGCCGGGCTCGGGCACATGCACGCCCTCATCGGCATACTGGTTGAGCTTGTTCCTGAGCGTGCGGATCGAAATGCCCAGGATATTGGCCGCGTGGGTGCGATTGCCCAGTGTGTGGTCAAGGGTATCGAGGATCAGGTCGCGCTCCACATCGGCCACTGTGCGGCCCACCAGGGCCCGGTTCATAGCCTCAGCGGTCTGGGCCAGCTGGGCGGCGGGCGATGCCGCCTGCGCGGCTTCACTCAGGCCCATGCCGTCGGGCAGGACAATGGCGTCCGGGCCGATTACGTCGCCCGAGGAGAGCAGCACGGCGCGGTGCAGCGTGTTTTCAAGCTCGCGCACATTCCCCGGCCAAGGCGCCCTGACCAGAGCCTGGCGGGCTTCGGCAGACAGGCTGCGCGGCGGTAGCCCATTAGCCTTGGCGTATTTGGCGACGAAATGTTCGGACAGGGCAATGATGTCGCCGGGCCGTTCGCGCACCGCCTCGTTGAGATTGCGATTGGACGTAGCCAGGATGCGGATATCCACCGGCACAGGCTTGGTGCCGCCTACGCGGTCGATAATGCGTTCCTGAATGGCGCGCAGGAGCTTGGCCTGTAGGCGCACATCCATTTCCGAGATTTCATCGAGCAGCAGCGTGCCGCCCGAGGCTTCCTCAAACTTGCCGATACGGCGGGCGATGGCGCCGGTGAAGGCACCTTTTTCGTGGCCGAACAGTTCGCTCTCAAGCAGCGCCTCGGGAATGGCGGCGCAGTTGATGGAGATGAACGGCTTGTGGGCACGCTTGGAGCGGCCATGCACATATTTGGCGATGACTTCCTTGCCGGTGCCGCTCTCGCCGGTGATCAGGATCGAGGCTTCCGAGCCGGCGATCTGCTCGGCCATCCTGACCACGCGCTCCATGGCCGGATCGCGATAAAGGAAGTCCGAGCTTTCCCGCGCCACGGCCGCGATCACGGCTGCGATCAATTCGGCGTCCGGCGGCAGCGGGATATATTCCTTGGCGCCGGCGCGGATGGCATTGACGGCCGCCGCAGCATTGGTCTCGACGCCGCAGGCGACCACCGGAATGGCGATGCGCTCGGCTTCGAGGCCCGCGATCAGCCCGGCAATGTCCATCATCACGTCGACCAGAAGCAGGTCGGCGCCCTTGCCGGAGCGGAGTGAGGCCAGGGCGATCTCGATGGATGGCGCATGGGCGACCTTGGCGCCGCCATCCATGGCCATCTTGGTTGCTGTCGAAAGTTGACCTTCCAGAGCCCCGATAATGAGCAATCGCATGATCGTGGTCTCCTATTGCGGCTTGATGATTTCGGTCATGGTGACGCCGAGCCGGTCTTCGACCAGCACGATTTCGCCGCGTGCCACCAGGCGTTCATTGATAAAGATTTCTACGGCCTCACCGACCTGTCGATCCAGTTCGATGACCGTGCCGGTATCGAGCTTCAATAGATTGGATACAGGCATCTTGGTGCGGCCCAACACGACGGAGACGCGGACGGGGACGTCGAACACGGCCTCCAGGTCTGCTGCGGTGCGTTCCAAATGGGCTTCGCCACGGCTGCTGCGCTCGGGCGCATCCATCTCGCTGAGGTTGAAGCCCTCGGCAGCGGTGATGTCGTCTTCTGGCTCGGTCATCATCCGTTCTCCTTGCTTTGGCCGCGCGTGCGGGCCGCGAGATAGCTAGCGATCTGGCGATCGATCTGGCGCGATGTATCGGCGATGTCACGCACCAGACCACCGTCGACCCATTCCAGGCGCCCGTCGCCGAGGCGAATATCAGGGTCACCCATCACCACCAGCCGGCCGGCAAAGCCGGAGTGGGACATCTGGGCTGTGGCCGTGTCGCGAATAGCGTCCGCCAGGTCAGGGTGGCAGCGGATCACCAGATGCGGCACACCGCTGAGGCTGGGCAGGCATTCGGCAACCAGTGCTTCGAGTTCAGCCAGCGGGAAGCGTGCGACAAGGTGGAGCGCCAGCTTGCGGCCCACGCTCAGCGCCAGTTCCACGGCCTGTTCGTGATGTTCGGCGCGGGCAGCATCCAGCGCGTTTGCGCTTGCAGTTGTTTGGGTTGCCAGGGAGCCGGCGGCGGCGGCGATGGTCTGGGCGGCCATGGACGCGGCATTCTGCTCGCCAGCCTTCAGGCCCTCTGCATAGGCCTCTTCGCGCGCATTGGCGATCAGCTGGGCCACCACATCCTCGGGGATGGATGGCACGGGCGCTGGCGCAGACCGCTTGGCGGCGGAGCGGGGCTCCAGGTCCAGGTCGAAATTGAAACGGGCGGGTTGGGCCATGGCGTCAGGCAATCATCTGGTCGTCGGCTTTGGACTTCATGATCAGAATTTCGCCCTTGGCGGCGAGATCCTTGGCGGTGGCGACCATGCGGGTCTGGGCCTCGTCCACATCCTTGAGGCGCACCGGCCCCATGCCTTGCATATCGTCCTGCAGCATCTTGGCGGCGCGGCTCGACATATTGTTGAAGAAGCTTTCCTTGACCTGGTCGTTGGCGCCCTTGAGCGCGAGCGCTAGGTCGCGCTTGTCGAGCTTGCTGAGCAGGGTCTGGATCGCCGACATGTCCAGCTTGGCCAGGTCCTCGAAGGTGAACATCAATTGCTTGATGCGCTCGGCATCGTCGCGATTGACCTCTTCGAGATTGGTGATGAAGCGCGCCTCGGTCTGACGGTCGAAGGCGTTGAAAATTTCGGCCATCTGCTCGTGGCTGTCGCGGCGCTTGGTGTGGTTGAGCGTGGACATGAACTCGGTGCGCAGGGTCATCTCGATCTTTTCGAGAATTTCCTTCTGCACCGGGTCAAGGCCCAGCATGCGGGTCACCACGTCCATGGCCAGTTCCTCGGGCAGCACGGCGAGCACCTTGGAGGCGTGTTCGGTCGCGATCTTGGAGAGGACCACGGCGATGGTCTGGGGATATTCGTTCTTGAGATAGGCCGCCAGAACGTCGGCCTGCACGTTGGAAAGCTTCTCCCACATGTTGCGGCCAGCCGGTCCGCGGATTTCCTCCATGATGGCGTCCACCTTGTCCTGGGGCAGAAAGCTCAGGAGCAGGCGTTCGGTGCTGTCGGTATTTCCCGAGAGCGATCCATTGGAGGAAATGGTCGTGACGAACTCGATCATCAGGTCGTCGAGCATTTCCTGGGTGATCGGGCCCAGCCGCACCATGGCGCGGGAAAGCTGCTTGACCTCAAGCTCGTCCAATTCGTCGAAGATCGGTCTGCCGTAGTCTGGGCCCAGGGCGAGCAGCAGGGCGGCGGCCTTCTCGTCGCCCTTGAGCAAGCGCTGCTCGCCGCCCACCTGGAGCTGTCCGTTCGGCACACCCCCGGGCGTCGAGGCCAGGGCTGCGTTTTCGTCCTTGGATTGGGAAACCAGTGCCATTGCCGCTACGCCGCGTTGCCGAGCCAGTCACGCACGATGAGCGCGGCCTGCTTGGGGTTTTCCTCGACCAGCGTACCGACCGTCTTGAGCGTCTGGAGCTGGGTTTCGCCCATCGACTTGGCATTGGCCACCCAGGCAGGGGTCTTGTCGCGTGGGGTTTCGTCTATCTCCGGGATCACCTGGCCATCAGCGCCCAGGACGCCATGGTGGCTGACCTCCGCAGCCTCGGGCAGGGCCAGAGGCTGGGTTTCCGGGGTCAGGGCCTTCTTGAGCAGCGGGCGCATCACAAAGAAGACCAGAGCCAGGGCGATGAGCACGGTCACGGCCATCTCGGCGCCATTCATGATGTCATCGCGGGTGAAGTCGAGCAGGCCTGCTTCTGCCCCGGTGCCGGGTGGCGCCAGGTCCGGGCGCTCGGCAAATTGCATGTTGACCACTTCCACCGTGTCGCCACGCTCAGCCGAAAAACCCACCGCCGACCGCACCAGGGTCAGGATCTGGGCCACTTCGTCGGCCGTGCGCGGGGTGTAGGTCAAATTGCCGGCGCCATCGTCGGCATAGGTGCCATCGACCACCACGGCCACCGACAGGCGTTTGAGGGCCCCGGCCTCGGTCACATTGGTCTCGGTGGTCTTGGAAATCTCGTAGTTGATGACTTCTTCGGTAGACGTGCCTTGCTCAGTGACACCGGCGGCGCCATTGTTCTGGTTGGCACCAGGCAACTCATTGGCCACGGTCACCTGGCCATTATTGCCGCCCGACAGGTTCTCGCTTTCCCGGGTCTGGGTCGAGCGCACCACCTGGCTTTCGGGGTCGAACAATTCCTGGGTGGTGGTGGAGCGATTGAAGTCGAGTTCTGCGGCAACCTCGACGCGGGCCCGGCCGGCGCCCACGATATTGGCCAGCATATTCTCCAGGCGGGTGCGCAGGCGGTTTTCATAACCCAGCGTGCGCTCGTCATTCTGGGCGGTCATGACCCCGGCGACGTCTTCGCCGGTCCCGGAGGCCAGGAGGTTGCCCTGGTCATCGACGATCGATACCCGGCTTGGCGTCAGGCCCTCAATGGCCGAGGCCACCAGATGCTGGATGGCGCGAATTTCTCCTGTGGAGAGTTCGCCGCGCGTGGTCAGCACGATGGAGGCCGAAGGGTCCTTGCGTTCGCGGCGGAACAATTCGCGCTCGGGCAGCACCAGGTGCACACGGGCACCAGTGATTCGGTTGAGCGATCCAATGGTCCGCGCCAGCTCGCCCTCGAGCGCGCGGACATTGTTGATGTTCTGAACGAAGCTGGTGGCACCCAGGGTGGATTGCTGGTCGAAGATCTCATAACCGACCTGACCGCGGGTGGGCAGGCCCTCACCAGCAAGCGTCATGCGCATGGTGGTGATCTGGTCGCGCGGGATCAGGATGGTGTCGCCTTCGCCTCGCAATTCATAGGGAATGTTGAGGGTTTGCAGCTCAGTGACGATGGAAGAGGAGTCTTCAAGGCTGAGGCCGGAATAGAGCGGCGCCAGGTTCGGCGTCTGCGATCGCATGATCAGGAAGCCGAAGAAGCCCAGCATCAGCACGGCGACCAGGGCCATGGCGGCAATGCGCGGCAGGCCGATCCGGTTGATGAGGGTGTTCAGACTATCCACGCCGCGACTCTGGTCAATTGCAATGCGGTCAATGGTGCCCCCAAGACCGATGGGCAAAAATTACCTAGTGGATGGTAAACAATGTATTAACTGGCTGTTGCAACTTGCGATTTTGGGCAAGAACTGCCGGGTCAGGTTAAGCGGAGGTAAATGGAATGATGCGGATTCTGGGGCGTGTGACGTCCATAAATGTGCGCAAGGCCCTGTGGGCGGCGCGGGAGTTGGGGCTGGATTACGCGCATGAGGATTGGGGCTTGCCCAATCGTGATCCGAAAGTGCCCGAATTCATGGCGCTCAACCCAAATGCCAAGGTGCCGGTGCTGGTCGAGGACGATTTCGTGCTCTGGGAGAGCGTTGCCATCATGCTCTATCTCAACCGCAAGGCCGGGGGCGGGCTCTTGCCCGAGGATGCGCGACAGCAAGGTCTCGTCATGCAATGGGTGCTCTGGCAGAACAACGAGATGGGCTCGAATTGGGCCTATCCGCTGATGTCGATCATCCGCAAGGCGCCGGGCTTCGACGATCCGCAAAAGATTGCCGACAATATCGAGGCCTGGACGGGCAAGATGAACATCATTGAGGCTCATCTCGCCAGAACCGGCGATTTTGTCGTGGGCAGCGCCTTCAGCCTGGCCGACATCGCCATCACGCTGGGCTTGCATCGCTGGTTCGCAATCCCCTTCGAGCACCCGCCCATGCCGGCCAGCCAGGCTTATTACGAGCGAATGAAGTCGCGTGCGACGGCAACCGAGTGGCTCGCCGACGCAACTCCATAGCGGAAACACAAAACCCGCCGGGTTGAACCGGCGGGTTTTGTTTGGGGTTTCCCGAGATCAGCGTGAGAAGGTGTCAGCCCTCTCTATAGTGCTGAATCCAGGTTGTCCGGAGTCCGGCAAGGCCATGCTTGTCGATGGCGGCCTGCCAGTTGAGGAATTCATCGACGCTGAGCGTATAACGCTCACACGCCTCTTCTAGGCTGAGCAGGCCACCGCGAACGGCGGCGACAACTTCTGCCTTGCGGCGGATAACCCACCGTCTCGTATTGGCTGGAGGAAGGTCCGCAATTGTCAGCGGACTGCCATCAGGGCCAATAACGTACTTCACGCGAGGACGCATCTGTACGGTCATTTTACTCTCTACTCAAACCTGACCATATGAGCCTGAGAGTAGGGCAGTGAGCTTAAGATACCCCTAAGGGGAAACTTACAACAGGTTAAGAAACGCCAGAGGTTTCAATCAATTGCGCAAGAGAATGCGCAGGCCGCATCCGGGTCGGACATCAGCCTGCGCAAGGGGCAACCGGTAGCAGCCGATCAGCTTCCGGCTTTCTCTTCTGCGGGGGGAGTGTTGACCTGCCGGATACTGGTCACATCGGAAAGTGCGACCTTGTTCTTGCCCACGGTCAGCATCGGCTCGGCGCCAGAGAAGTCCACGGCGGTGACGACGCCCACCGAGGAGGTCGAAACCTTCACCTCGTTCCCCGCCAGATTGGTGCCCTTGATAGAGATGGTGTAGACGCCATCCGGCTTCTTATTGCCATCCGACCCCATGCCGTCCCAGAGGAAATTTCCAGGGCCTGCATTGAGCGAGCCGGATTCGGTATAGACCACCTGGCCGGACGCGTCCTTGATGGTCACCGTGGCATTGGCCACACTGGTAGCAGCATTATAGGCCCAATAGGCACCGCCATCCTTGAGTTCGGCGGTTTCGCCAGACGCGGTCACTTCCTTGCCGATATAGGAGACGGCGTCGGCGCGATAGCTGGTCTGGGTGTTGAGCAGCAGGGCTTCCAGGAATTCATTGGTCTTGAGCTGCTGTTCGACGCCGGAGAACTGCACCAATTGTGCGGTGAACTGGTTGGTGTCGAGCGGGTCGAGCGGATTCTGATTCTTGAGCTGGGTCGTCAGGATCGAGAGGAAAGTGTCGAAATTGCCAGCAATCGTCGAGCGCGCAGAAGATACCGCGCTGCTGGACGAACTGGAGGAAACGCCATCGACTGCCATAGACCTAACTCCTTACACGGTGATGTTGACGCCGCTGGCCGTGAGGGCGCCACGATAAAGATTGACCAGGGGCACCGGCTCTTCGCTGGTCTCGACCGAGCCAGTGTTCTCGTCGGCGGAGCCGGACTGACCGCGGGTATTCTGGCCATCACCCATCTGCCCCTGCTGTCCCGCAAAGGGGTTCTGCTTGAGCGAGAATTCGAGATTGGTCTTGCTGCTGTCGAGCCCGGCCTGCTGCAGGGCGCGCTCCAGCCCGCGCTGGTCGCGCTGCATCAGGTCGAGCGTTTCAGCCTTTTCCACGACCAGGCGCGCATTGACCTGACCGGTTTCGTTGATATCGAGCCGCACATCAATGCGACCGAGTTCGGGTGGGTCGAGCCTGATCTGGAAGCGGGTATTGCCGTCCTGCACCTGGCGCGCCAGTTCGAAAGCAATCTGCGGCAGGTTGAGCTGCTGCTGACTGGTCTGGTAGCCCGCCTGAATGATGCGCGGATTGGCGGTGGCATCAAGGCGGGTCGCGCTGGCAGCCTCAGCGCCGGCCTCAGCCGAGGGTGCAGGGGTATTGGACCCGTCCACCGGTGCCGTTGCGGGCGCAGCCTGGTTGCGATTGTCGCGCGCGGCGGGTTCAACACGGTCCCGGCCGCGATCAGCACCGGACTGATTGCGGGTGTCGCTCTGATTGTCCGATGTTTCCATCTGCCCGGCAGCGGCGGTCGTCGAGGACAGTTCGGGCGTTTCGGCGGACTGTGCGGGCTTGCCCGCCAAGACCGGTTCGCTGACCTTAAGGGCAGGGGTGGCCAATGCCGGTTCTTCGGGCACGGCGGCAGCCTGTTGCGGCAGGCCGGCCGCAAAGCGGCTGAGGGCCGCCTCGATTTCGGCATCAAGCGGCTGACCAGGCGCCATGCCAAGGGCCGCCAGCTTCTCGGGCGGCACGTCGCCCTCGGTCAGGGCCGAGAGCAGGGCGCCCAGCTTGTCGCTGAGAGTTTTGAGCTGTGCATCGGCGGACGGCGCGAGCGCGGCTTGCTTTCCCTCGATGGCTGGCTGGGCGGTATATAGCGACTGGGCGAGCGGCGCCAGCAATTGTGTCAGCGCGCCGGCAAGGCCGCTCTCGTCCGATTCCGTGGTTTGGAGCAAGGTCGCGAAATCGCCGGGGATGGCCAGTTCATCAAGGCTCAGCCCCAGCGCATTGGCCAGACCGGTCAGCGCCATCTCCACCTGAGCCAGCAGTTCGGGATCAAGCGGCTCGCCCTGGTCCAGGCTGGTCTTGAGGGCGCCGAGCGCCTCGACGAAGTCCACCATGGGCTTGGGGTCGGCGTTTGCGGTTGGGAGCACTGGCCCATCAATGGCAGCTGCCAGGGCATCGGGGTCGCTGGAGTCCTCGCTTGAACCGTCCGACAGCTCCCCATCGATGGCATTCTGCAAGGTCACCCGAAAGAGGCCTGCAAGGCCATTGGCACCGTCTTGCCCCGGTCCGGTGGTCGCAAGGCCTGCCGGCGCGTTTGTGGCAATGGTCTGCGAATCTGCTCCGGCCAGAAGTGCCGCAAACAGGCCGAGCAGGCCCTTGGGTTCGCTGGTCGCGTCCTGTGCCCCGGCCTGCTGGCCGGCGAAGGCGCGCGCCGAGGCGCTGGGTCCGCTGATAATCGTCAGATGTGAAGCCACTTAGGCGCCCTTGAACAAACACTCATCCGGTCAGGGCGATGCAAAAGGCTTGCCAGACAGCGGCAGGAAAAATTGATGTTTTTATACAGATAGATAGGCCGGAGCAGCGCAACTGCAGCCGGTACGTGCCGGGTCAGGCTTGCCGGGCAGGCGGCAAAAGCTGCCGGGTGTCCCGATGGACAGCGGGCCTGCTTTTGCGTATGGAAGCGGCCTACAGTTTCCGCTGGCCCTTGACCCCAACCGGATACGAGAAAAGATGTTGAACTCGCTTGATATTGCCAAGCGCCCAGAGGATACGCGCGTTGTTGTCGCCATGTCCGGGGGCGTGGATTCCTCCGTTGTTGCCGGATTGCTCGCCCGCGAGGGCTATGAAGTGGTGGGTGTGACCCTCCAGCTCTACGATCATGGTGAAGCCATTCATCGCAAGGGTGCCTGTTGCGCCGGGCAGGACATTCACGATGCGCGCCGCGTTGCGGCCAAGCTGGGCATCCCCCATTACGTGCTCGACTATGAAGAGCGCTTCAAGAACGCCGTCATCGAGCCGTTCGCCAATGCTTATCAGCAGGGCGAGACCCCCGTCCCCTGCATTGCCTGCAACCAGTCGGTCAAGTTCGTCGACCTGATGACCGTCGCCCAGGATCTGGGCGCCGATGTGCTGGCCACCGGGCATTATGTGCAGACCCGGTTGGGCGCAGATGGCCGCCGCCATCTCTTCCGTCCGGTCGACGGTGACCGCGACCAGTCCTATTTCCTTTTCGCGACAACGCAGAGCCAGCTCGATTTCCTGCGCTTTCCGCTGGGCGGCATGGGCAAGGCCGAGGTGCGCCAGCATGCGCGCGACATGGGCCTCGAAATCGCCGAAAAGCATGACAGCCAGGACATCTGCTTCGTGCCGCAGGGCAAGTATGCCGATATCATCGCCAAGATGCATCCTGAGGCACTCGCCAAGGGTGAAATCGTCCACATGGACGGCCGGGTGCTGGGCGAGCACGAGGGTATCGTTAATTACACGATCGGCCAGCGCAAGGGCCTGGGCATCGCCGCTGGCGAACCGCTCTATGTGGTCAAGCTCGATCATCGCACCGGCCGCGTCATCGTCGGCCCGCGCGAGGCGTTGAAGACCCACACGGTTCGCCTGCGTGACGTCAACTGGCTGGGCGGCCTGCCACTGGCCGAAGCCAGCGCCGGCAATGGCGCGCCGGTCGAGGTCAAGGTCCGCTCCACCCGTGGCCCGCAGCCGGCCGTCATCCAGATGCGCGACGGCGATGTCTATGTGACGCTCGTTTCGGGCGAATATGGCATTTCCCCCGGCCAGGCCTGCGTCTTCTATGCCGATGACAGTGAAACCAGCGAAGTGCTGGGCGGCGGTTTTATCGCCGAGGCGGTACCGCAGGCGCTGGTGGCTTAGCCTACTCCCCGCTCAATTGCTCTGCGGTCGGTTCCTTGGCCGCATCCGATGCTTCGCGCAGCGCCTGATAAGAATTCGGGCCGCCTAGAAACATGCCGATGGAGATCAGCAGCACCAGCGCGCCCATGAGCAGGATCATGATGCGGGTGCGGTTGAGGCCGAAGGGGCCGTTTTTCTGTTCATCAGCCATTGTTCTAGCCTCCCGCGAAAAAAAAGTTGGGCACCGGCCAAAGGACTGGCGCAGCACTGTCGTCTTAGTCTCTAGTTTAGCCCGGAGAGGCAAGTCGTGCATGCTGGAATGATGGGACTGACCGCCGCACCCCCGCCGGACGTGACCGACGCACTGACCCGCGCGCTGGTTGCGCGCGCCGCCAATGGCGATGGCGCGGCCTTTGCCGAGCTGATCGAAGGCCAGTATGACCGCATTTACCGCACTGCCTGGCGCTGGTGCGGCCATCGCGACGATGCCGAAGACATTGCCCAGGAGGTCTGCGTCAAGATCGGGCAGGGGATCGCTGGCTTTGACGGGCGCAGCGCCTTTGCAAGCTGGGTCTATCGCATCACGCTCAATGCCGTGCGCGATTGGCAAAGGGCCGGTGTCCGGTGCGGCCGCCAAGTTGATGCCTATGCCGAAGTGACTCCCACCGAGGCCGAAGCAGAACAGGAAGCGGCGGCAACCAGCAGCCAGCTGTGGGACGCCGTCCGCACCCTGCCGGAAAAACAGCGCGACGCGGTGTTGCTGGTCTATGCCGAAGAGCTGAGCCACGCCGAAGCCGCTGCCATCATGGGCATCAAGGAAGCCACCGTTTCCTTCCACGTATTTGAAGCCCGCAAGACATTGAGAGGGCTGATATGAGCTTTCCCGAAGACAAAGATCCGTTCGAAGCCTTGAAATCGAGTGCCGTGCCGCCCCCCAGAGCGGCCGCCCGCAACCGCGCCCTCGCCGCTGCCCGCGCTGCTTTCGACGCCGAACAGGAAAAAACTTCCGAGGCGCCCAAAGGAAATCCGGCGGGCGGCCGTCTCATGTCCATCATCAATTCCTTGAAGAGGATTTCGATCATGGACATGCGCATTCCCGTCGGCACGGCCGCCATTGCTCTCCTGGTGCTGCCGCTGGGCTGGCAGCTCTACAACACCACATCGCTCGCCCCGACCTCGCAAGTCGTGCCGCAGGGCGACCAGCCGGTGGAACTGGCCGAGAGCGACGCCGACGCCGCACCCGAACCTGCCTTGGCGACGGAGGCGCGCGAAAAGGCTCCCGTCGACGCTGAAATGGCCCTCTCCAACCAGGTCGATGCCATCGCGCCCCTCGCTCCTGCTCCGATGGCGACCGCTGAAAGCGAAGTGGGCCGCGGCGTTGCTGCCACCAAGGTGGCGGTGGACGCGCCAGCGATGGACATGTCGGCAGCGCCGGCTGGCGGCATGATGGCCGAAAGCGCCGCCCACTATATGCAGCCCTCCCAGGTCGTGATGCCGAGCGGCGACGAATTCGCGGGGTTCGAGGAACAGCGCCTTAAGGTCGCCACCGAGGAGCCGGTTTCGACCTTCTCGCTCGATGTCGATACGGCGAGCTATGCCTATACCCGCCGCACGCTCGAAGATGGCTATTTGCCTGAGCGCGACGCGGTTCGCATTGAGGAGTTGATCAACTACTTCCCCTATGCCTATCCAGCAGCGGACAGCGCTGACGTGCCGTTTACGCCGACGGTGATGGTCTATCCCACGCCCTGGAACGAGAAGACGCAGATCCTTCAGATCGGCATCAAGGGCTTTGAGCCCGAAGTTGCCGGTACGCGCAGCAACCTGGTCTTTCTCATCGACACGTCCGGGTCGATGGACGAGCCCGACAAGCTGCCGCTCCTCAAGCGCGCCTTTGGTCTCCTGCTCGACCAGCTCTCGGCCAATGACACGGTCTCCATCGTCACCTATGCCGGCTCGGCGGGGGTGGCGCTGAAACCCACCTCGGCCGATAACAAGGCCGAGATCATGGCGGCGCTCGACCAGCTTTACGCTGGGGGGAGCACGGCAGGCGCAGAGGGGATCGAACTGGCCTATCGGCTGGCCGAGCAAGCCCGCATCGAGGGCGGCACCAATAGGGTGATCCTGGCTACCGATGGCGATTTCAATGTCGGCATTGACGATCCGGAACAGCTCAAGGACTTTATTGCCGACAAGCGCCAAAGCGGCGTCAGCCTTTCGGTGCTCGGGTTCGGCTGCGGCAATCTCGATGACGCAACCATGCAGGCCCTGGCCCAGAACGGTAATGGCAATGCCAGCTATATTTCGAGCTTTGCCGAAGCCACGAAGGTCTTGGTCGAGGAGATCGGCGGCACGCTTCACACGATCGCCAAGGATGTGAAGGTGCAGATCGAGTTCAACCCGGCCAGGGTCGCAGAATATCGACTCATCGGCTACGAAACCCGCGCGCTCCACCGCGAGGATTTCAACAATGACGCAGTCGATGCCGGCGAGGTTGGCGCCGGAACCACGGTCACCGCGCTCTATGAAATCACCCCGGCGGGCTCGGGCGGGGAACTGGTCGATCCGCTGCGCTATGGCGGGACGGAGGCAGGCGCGCCTTCGGAAGAGATCGCCTTCCTCAAGATGCGCTACAAGCTGCCCGAAAGTGACGTCAGCCAACTCATCGAGCAGCCTGTCACGGCCGAATTGGTCTATGGCGACATTGCCGAAGCCGGCGTCGATGCGCAGTTTGCCGCTGCCGTCGCCGCTTTCGGGCAGAAGCTCAAATCCAGCGTCTATGGCACAGCCATGCGCTGGGACGAGATCGAGGCGCTGGCCCAGGCCGGGCGCGGGGTAGACGAGGGTGGATACCGGGCGGAGTTTGTCCGCCTGGTCGATATGGCAAGTCTAGTGAAGCCCGATACGCATACCGATGTGTGCGGCGCGAGTGCCAGCGGGTGTGACTAGCAGCGCAGCGACACCTCCCGCCCTTTGGCGGAGAGGTTGCTGTAGGCTGGGTGAGGGGCCTTGTTGCGGGGGTGCCCGAAGGCCCTCTCACCCGCCGACTTCGTCATCGACCTCTCCTACAAAAGGGAGAGGCAGAACCTACACCAGCGGCTTCAAACCCGCTTCGATCTGGGCGCGGCGGCTTTCCAGGTAGGGGGGCAGGGCCAGGGTTTCACCCAGGCTCTCCATCGGTTCGTCGGCAGCAAAGCCGGGAACGTCCGTGGCAATCTCGAAGAGAATGCCATTGGGCTCACGGAAATAGAGCGAGGTGAAGTAGAAGCGCTCCACTTCGCCCGACGAACGGATGCCGAAGCTGTTCACCCGCTTGATCCACTCGCGCAAGCTCTCCTGGTCGGGGGTGCGGAATGCCACGTGATGCACGCCACCGGCGCCGGGTCGCGCCTGGGGCAGGCTTGGATCAACTGAGACATGCAGCTCGGCGGCCGGGCCACCCGGACCCATCTCATAGACAAACACTTCGCCATTGCGTTCTCGCGCCGGGTAATTGCGCACCTGGCGCATGTTCATCACCCGGGTCAGCATGGCGTCGGTCGGCTCCAGGTTCGGCACCGAGAGGGTAATGGGGCCCAGGCCAATGATCTGCTTGTCGGCCGGCACGGGCGATTTGGCCCAGGGCACGACCTTGTTCTTGTCATCGACCACAAGGCGGAAACGCTGGCCTTCGAAATCCTCGAAATCGAGGGAGAGGTGGCCAAAGCGCTCCTTGATGGCGCTGGTGGCGACATTGTTGGTCTGCAGGTGGTCCTTCCACCATTGCAGGGTCTCGGCGCTGTCCACGCGCAGGCCGGTGCGACCCACTGTGTGATTGCCGCGCTGCTCGCGCATTGTGTTGAAATCAAAGAAAGTCAAATCCGCGCCGGGCGAAGCCACGCCATCGCCATAGAACAGGTGATAGGCCGAAGTGTCGTCCTGGTTCACCGTTTTCTTGATCAGGCGCATGCCCAGGGTCTGGGTATAGAACTGAAGGTTCTTTGGGGCGTCGGCGGTCACGGCGGTCAGGTGATGGATGCCGCCAAGTTCGAGAGTCATTGCAAATCTCCTCGGGGCTTCGTGCAAAGCCGCTGATGAATGAGAGGTCGGCGCAGGCCGCGCCGCTGTTCAAGTGTCAATCTAGGTTAGGGTGGCGCGCTCGCCTAGCGACCCAATGATGACGCACTGATGCGAAATAGCGAACAACCACCTTACGTTCACAATGTTGAGCCCCATGTCTTTGTGAAGTGCGAGGAGCCGGAGGAAGCGCTAAAGAAGAGGAACAAAGGATGAACAATGGTAGCCCTCACACTGACTCGAAAACTGGCAATTCTTGCCGATGCCGCCAAATACGACGCCTCCTGCGCCTCAAGCGGCAGCGAGAAGCGCAATAGTGCTGGCACCAAAGGCATAGGTTCGACCGAGGGGAGCGGCATCTGCCATTCTTACGCCCCCGATGGCCGATGCATCAGTCTTCTGAAACTGCTGCTGACCAATTTCTGCATCTATGACTGCGCCTATTGCATCAACCGGTCTTCGTCCAATGTTCAGCGCGCGCGGTTCTCGGTGGACGAAGTGGTTCGGCTAACTCTGGATTTTTATCGTCGCAACTATATCGAGGGCCTCTTTCTCTCCTCCGGCATTATCCGCTCGCCGGATCACACGATGGAAGAGCTGATCCGGGTAGCCCGCACGCTACGCGAAGAGCATCTGTTCGCCGGCTATATCCACCTCAAAGTCATTCCCAATGCCGCGCCCGAACTGCTGGCGGAGGCGGGGCGCTGGGCCGACCGGCTCTCGACCAATATTGAACTGCCCACCGATGGGGCGCTGGAGCAATTGGCGCCGGAAAAGCGCCCCTCTGAAATCCGTACGGCCATGGCCAGGCTGCGCGGCCGGCTCGACGAGGCGGCGCCCGAAGGCAAGAGCAAGGCCAAGCCGGAAAAGTTTGCCCCAGCCGGGCAGTCAACGCAGATGATTGTGGGCGCGGACGGCGCCAACGATGCCGCCATCCTCACCCGTGCGGCGGGGCTCTATTCGGGCTACCGGCTGAAACGAGTCTACTATTCGGCTTTCTCGCCCATTCCCGACGCCAGCGCCCGTTTGCCTCTGAAACCGCCGCCGCTCATGCGGGAACATCGCCTCTACCAGGCTGATTGGCTGATCCGCTTTTACGGTTTTGACGTGCCCGAGATCGTTTCGGGCGGCGAGGACGGCGATCTCGATCTTGCGATCGACCCCAAACTCGCCTGGGCGCTCAAGCAAAGGCAGAACTTTCCAGTGGATGTAAACAGAGCGGACCGCGACTGGCTGTTGCGCGTCCCAGGCCTTGGTGTCAACGCGGTCAATCGGATCATCGCGTCGCGCCGCTTTCACCGGCTGACCCTGGCAGACATTGCCCGGATGACCGCCTCCATAGACAAGGTCCGCCCGTTCATCACCTGTGCCGATTGGACGCCCGGAGCACAGCTCGATGATCAAAGGCTGCGGCAGAAGCTGGTGCCGCCGGCGCAGCAATTGAGCTTGTTCTGATGCTGGCTGTCCGGCTCGAAAGGCTCAATGACCTGGAAGAATGGCGCGGCAAGGCGCGTCGCCTGCTGATGGCGGGAATGCCGCCGCACCAATTGGTCTGGCGCGTGGCAGGCGAGGAGAATGGCCTTTTCGAGGCTGGTGACAGCATGCTGCCCAGCGTTGATGGGCCGGTCGGAACCGTATCGCGCAATTTCATCGATCTGGCAGAAGGGGTTATTCAACATGCCGATCCGGAGCGTTTCGCCATCCTCTATCGCGTGCTCTGGCGGCTGCAGGCCGAACCTCGCTTTCTGGACAATGCCGGGAACCGGGACAGCGCACTGCTCCAGCGCATGGCGTCCGCCGTGCGGCGGGATGCGCACAAGATGAAGGCCTTCGTGCGGTTCCGCTCGGTTCCAGAAGGCGATCGTGAGCGCTTCATCGCATGGTTTGAGCCCGACCATTTCGTGCTCGAAGCGACAGCGCCATTCTTCGCGCGCCGCTTTGCCGGGATGGCCTGGGCCATCGTCACTCCCTATGCGAGCGCCTGGTGGGACGGTGCTGCACTCAACTTCGGGCCTGGCGGCGCCAAGGCGGACGTTCCCGCCCACGATGCTGTCGAGGACGACTGGAAGACCTATTATGCCTCTATCTTCAATCCCGCGCGTCTCAAGGTTGCGATGATGAAAAGCGAGATGCCGGTCAAATATTGGCGCAACCTTCCGGAGGCCGAACAGATTGCTCCCCTGATCCGGAACGCAAAGGCCATGGAGATCGAGATGATCGAGCGCGCCGCCACGCAGCCGCCGGCGCGGCATCTGCGTCAACAGCAACGCCTGTCCGATGACGCGCAAGGTCACGCTATCACCTCGCTTGATACGGCCCGCGAAGCGGTCCAGTCCTGTCAGCGTTGTCCGCTTTTTGAGCAGGCGACGCAGGCCGTGTTCGGGGAAGGTCCAGCGCAAGCCGGCGTAATGTTTGTGGGGGAGCAGCCCGGCGATCAGGAGGATATTGCGGGCAAGCCCTTTGTCGGTCCTGCGGGAAAGGTGCTGGACGACGTGATCGAAAAGGTGGGGATCGATCGGCGAAGGGTCTATGTCACCAATGCAGTCAAGCATTTCAAATTCACGCCACGCGGCAAGCGCCGAATTCACCAGCGGCCGGACGCTGGGGAGGTGCAGGCTTGCAAGTTTTGGCTGGGCCATGAGATCCGATTGGTGCGTCCCAAAGTGATTGTGGCACTTGGCGCCACGGCTGCGCAAAGCCTTCTCGGACGGTCAAGTGTCACCATTTCCAAGGTCCGCGGCGCGCCGATAGCCCTCGATGATGGCGCCTTGGTCTTTGTGACCAATCACCCTTCTTATCTGCTGCGCATACCCGACGCAGAAGGGCAAATGCGGGAGCGCGCCAAGTTCGAGGCGGACATGGCCGTCGTGCGCGACATGATTGTGGAGTTGGAAAAGTCGGGTCGCCCGCGCAGCAGTGCTTGACAGAGTCATCCGGCAAACCTTAGTAAGGCGCGCGTCGGCCAACCACCGACGGCCTCTTTGGGGCGGAGTAGCTCAGTTGGTTAGAGCAGAGGAATCATAATCCTTGTGTCGGGGGTTCAAATCCCTCCTCCGCTACCAAAATTCTTATTATATTTGAGGTAGTTAGTTTTCGCGAGCGGCTTCTTGGTGGCCTATTGCGGCCGATATCTGCATCATATCACAAGGCCTCCTTCGGAAAAGGTAGGGCCGTGCGGTGACGTCGCATGACACTTGTCCGGAGGGCCGCACTCAAACGCCGTTAGTTCCTAATTCACCCCATTCGCGGCATTAGGCGTCCAACGGGCGCTTGTCGCTCGGGCCGAGAGCTTGAAAAACGTGACGCGAACGGATGTTTCCGATTGGCTCAAGCAGGCGCAGGATGTTGAACCAGTCGACCTATTCGAGGGGAGCGAACTCCACCGCGTCATACCCCGGCCGTTCTGCTGTGGCATCGGGGAGGGCCGAAGGTCCTGTCATTGAGCGTATGCCTTTCTCAGACACCGCGCACCTTGAGCGCGAAGCGGGGCGGCCGTTCGCAGGCTGTCTCATGGTGGCCAGGGTGACGGGCCGTGCCCGGTCACGCATCAGAGCATGAACTCTGCCAGATCCTCGCTCGCTTCGGTCTCCTCCTGGGATGCCGACCCAGGACCCGCCGCATTGCCGGCGGCCACAAGCAGGCGGTCGTGAATCTGGCGTTCGGCCTCCATGGTGTAGCTTCTGCGCAGAGCCTCCAGAATGGCGGCCAGTTCGGTTGTCATTGCCGTCGGCGGGTCCTGGGTGCTGAGCGCGGCGGTGGCAATGGCGATATCGTCAAGGGTTTCCGCCATCGCCGACTGGCCTGAAAGGCAATGGGCGGCCGCTTCAAGCAGGCCGAGGACCTTGGGACCATCGCTGTTGAGCCGCTTGAGCGCGTCGGCCAGGCTCTGATCCAGCCTGGACAGGATGTCGAGCGCCAGGTTGGCCTGCTCTTCGAGCTGCCCGATCTGACCGCTGCCCTGGTCCGAGGCGGCGCCGAACACCCCGGCCAGAGTGGAGGATTCGTCCAGCCGCGCCATGGCGGTCTCGGCCGCCACTACCGTGTCGCTGGTCAGTTCACGCAATTGGGTGGCGATAACGGTCAGGGAGGCGCCACGTGGCCCGAGCTGAGCGCAACGCACGGCGGCATTGAGGCTGACCAGGCGCATATTGGCCTCGATCTCCTGCACGGCTTCGACATGTTCGAGCAGGGTCCTGACCGTTTCCTGCACGGCTTGGCCAACGATCTCGAGCTTGTTACGCTCAGCCTCGAAATCGGCCAGAATGGTCACAGCCTTGCGCAACTGAGCGGAGAGGCTGGCAATGGCCGAGCTGGCGCCGTGCTCGTCGCCATGAAAGTCCCGGCTGCGCGCCATGATGGTGTCAGCATCGGCGGCCAGGGCCGACAGATCGGCTTCTGCCTGCCCGACTTCCTGGGCAAAACTCTCGGCGGTACCGACAATCTGCTGGTACTGTAGATTGGAGAACGCGGCCAGGGCAGTTTCATGCTGTTCGCCGGGCAGAGTCTGGCCCCAGGCGGCGTGACCCTCAATGAGGTCGGCCAGGCTCGTCAGGGCCAGTTCGGCATGCTCGATCCGCTGTCGCGTCGCGTCGCCAACCTGCAGCGACATTACGGCGCTGCCGATGCGGCCCACGATCTGACGCGAAACGCGGCCGGTTTCGGCACTGCTCTCCAACGCCACGGCGCGTTGCTGTTCGAGCGCGCTTAGGGTCGCGCCAAGACTGCTGCCCAGATGTGTGAGTGTATCGGCATGAGCCGCCTCGAAGCGGGCACGCTGGTTGGTGGCGCGGTCCACCTCGGCTGTGAGTTGTCGATAGACCTGGGCAAAATCCTGAATGGTGCGGGTGGCGGAATCGGAAAGCGTAGCGATGTCGGTGGTGAAGACGTCGAAATCCTCGCTGTCTCCGACTATGCCGGCGGCCGTGACGCGTGCATTGACCGAGACGATGCCCATCATCTTGACGGCGCGCTTAAGGTCGGAGATCGGGGCGTTGGCTGCGGCCACCACCTCGGCGAGGCGGGCCAAGTCCGATTTCTCCTGCGTAAAGGTGGTGGCAAGTTGCTCAGCGCGGGAGGCAACGGCGCGCAAATGCGTGCTGGCCTCTTCCACTTGCGCACCACCCAACACCTGGGGCAGGGCTTCGAACAGCTTTGAAAGCTTGCTGAGCAGCGCCGCGCCATCGGTCAGTCGGCCCCCGACAGCGACGAAGGCTGCCTCGATATCCTGGCGGGGACGAGCCAGTTCGTTAGCCAGGCGGCGAATGGCGCGGGGATCGGCAGTGGTCACGTCTTTGCTCCGGAAGTGGCGGCGCGCGCATGCGCAACGATTTCGCCCGCTATTCTAGATAGAGGGAGGGTGCGACCGGCGCCGCCGCGGGCAATGGCTTCCTTGGGCATGCCGAACACCACGCAGCTGGCTTCGTTCTGGGCAATGGTGGGGCTGCCCATTTGACGCATTTCGAGCAGGCCGCGCGCGCCGTCGTCGCCCATGCCGGTCAGGATGATGCCCAGAGCGTTGCGTCCGGCCGCTTGGGCGGTCGAGCGGAACAGCACATCAACCGATGGACGATGGCGCGAAATATGCGGCCCTTCTTGAATCGAGACGGTATAGCGCGAACCGTTGCGGACCAGCAGCATGTGCAGGTTCCCCGGGGCGATGAGCACTTGGCCCGGCTGGACCAGATCACCATCTTCGGCTTCCTTGACGCGCACGGCACAGCTCATGTCGAGCCGCCGGGCAAAGGCGGTGGTAAATTTTTCCGGCATGTGCTGGACGATCAGTATGGGCGGCGCGTCGGCGGGTAGCGCCTCAAGCACTTCGCGCAATGCCTCCGTGCCTCCGGTGGATGCGCCGATGGCCACAATTGGTTCAGTGTCGGGGAGCCGGGCAATCAGGCTTTCCCGGCGCGTATCGGAAATAGGGGGAATGATGGCATCGGCAGTCAGCTTGGCCTCGACCTTGACGTCGGGAGCAGGCGCGCGCAGTTCGGGGCTGGCCTTGGCGATGCCCCGCATTTTGGCGTGGGCTGCAGCCTTGGCGGCATCGCAGATGCGCATGCGCGACTCTTGCAGGAACTGGGCCGTGTCCACGCGGGGCTTGGCCACCACGTCGACTGCGCCGGCTTCAAGCGCCTGCATGAAGGCGTCCGATCCGTCCTGAGCCAGGCTCGAGCAGATCACAACCGGAATGGGACGCTGCGACATGATTTTGCGCAGAAAAGTGATCCCGTCCATGCGCGGCAATTCAATGTCGAGAAACATCACATCCGGTACTTCCTGGCGGATGCGTTCGACGGCCACATAGGGGTCGGCGGCGGTTGCCATCACTTCCAGATCGGGGTCGGCCGAGATGATGTCGGAAAGCGTGGTGCGCACCGAGGCGCTGTCGTCAACGATCAGAACGCGGATCTTGTCTTTCATCGCTTCGTCTCGTTTCAGGTCTTCTGGAACACGGCAGGCGCGACCTGCCGCATGGTGATCGATGTGCCGATCATGGACTCCGAATGCCCAAGAAGAAGATAACCGCCGGGCCGCAAATGTCCGACCAGCCGCGAAATGACCTTCGCCTGGTCGGCTTTTTCAAAATAGATCAGCACATTGCGCAGCAGGATGATGTCGACGTCCCGGTCATAGGGGTAAGTCTCGTCCATCAGGTTGAGATGATCGAACCGCACCAGCCGGCGCAGTTCGGGGACGATGCGCACTTCGGGGCGGGCGCCGGGACGGCGGGCCTGCATGAGGTAGCGCGACTGCATGCCGGGGGGCACGGGAACGACCTGCTCGGCGGGATAGATCGCCCGGCGACCGGTTGCGAGCACATCGGTGGAAATGTCGGTGCCCAGGACGGCAAAGCGGAAGTCGCGGCGCTGGCCGGCCATGTCGGCCAATACCATGGCGGCGGTATAGGCTTCAGCGCCGGTCGAGCTGGCAGCGCTCCACACCTTGAGCAGAGGCATGCGGTCGCGGCGCTGTGCAATCAGCTCGGCAACCAGCTTCTTCTGCATCAATTCGAAATGTTCTGGCTCGCGGAAGAAGTCGGTCTTGTTGGTGGTAACCGCATTGATCAGATAGGTGATTTCGGTCTCCAGCCCGTCGCGCCGGAAAAGATAATCGCCATAGTCGGAGAAGCTGGCCAGATTGAGCGCGCGCAGACGGCGGCGCAGGCGCCCCTCGACCATCAGGCGCTTGCCAGGGGGCAGCTTGATGCCCACCTGTTGACCGATAAGGTTGGAAATCTTGCTGAAATCGGCGTCGGACAGGTGGTCGTCGTCTTCCAAGCGGTGTGCAAGGGCAGCCAATTGCGATACTCCGAAAAGGCGAGAGCAAGGCCGGCAGGAAAGCCGGCCTTGTGAAGTTCAGGCCGCGCGGCTAGCGGGTAGAGGGATACTGCCCAGCATACGGTCAAGATCGAGCACGGTGACGAATTCGCCATTGCGCCGGCCGATCCCCTGGATGACCTGTTCGCCCCATCCGGCCGAAACTGGCGGCGGCGGGTCGAGCGTTGCCTGATCGAGCACGGTCACTTCGTAGACTCGATCGGCCCTCAGACCCAGGGTCAATTTGCCGTCCGCGCCGTTGATGGCGAGGACTACGATGCGGGTGTTCTCCGTATCGGGTGCCGGCTCCATGCCCAGGGTCAGGCGCAAGTCCAGCACCGGCACCCCCTGGCCGCGCACATCGATCATGCCGAGCAGGTTGCCCGGTGCCCGCGGCAGGCGGGCAATAGGCCGCATGTCGAGGATTTCGAGGACCTTGGCGACCGGCGCCGCGAAGATTTCCTCCGCGACGCCCAAGGTCACATATTGGGCTTGTTCAGCCATGGCTACCGATCCGCTCAGGCCGCGCCGCGACGGGTGAAATCACCGTCGAGATCGTCACCGGCGTCGCCCATATCGAGGTCGAAGCCGCCGCCGCTCTTGGCCTTTGGCTTGCTCTGGACCGGCTTGCGCGGGGCCATATGCGGCGCCTTGGCCAGGATGGCAGACTTGAGATCGGCCTTCTGGGCTGGCACGTCAGTCGCAACAGTTGTGATCGAGGCCGGATCGATGCGGAAGTAGCTGATGGCGGACTGGAGCTGCTCGGCCTGGCTGGCCAGTTCCTCGGAGGTGGCAGACATTTCCTCGGCGGCCGAGGTGTTCTGCTGGGTCACCTTGTCGAGTTGCTGGATGGCCGTGTTGATCTGGGCGGCGCCAGCATTCTGCTCCCTGGAGCCGGCCGAGATTTCTTCCACCAGCTCAGCGGTGCGCTGAATGTCCGGGACCAGCTTGGAGAGCATGTCGCCGGCCGACTGGGCGGCTTTGACCGTAGTGCCCGACAGGGTCGAGATTTCGCCCGCCGCTGCCTGGCTGCGCTCGGCAAGCTTGCGCACTTCGGAGGCGACGACCGCAAAGCCACGGCCATGTTCACCGGCGCGGGCAGCTTCAACTGCCGCGTTGAGTGCGAGCAGATCGGTCTGGCGGGCGATTTCCTGCACCACCATGATCTTTTCGGCAATGGTCTGCATGGCCGAGACTGCGTTGTTCACCGCTTCGCCCGAAGCAATCGCGTCGGCAGCGGACTGGCGGGCGATCTTTTCGGTCTGTGTGGCGTTATCGGCCGACTGCTTGATGGTGGCCGCCATTTCTTCCATGGAGGCGGACGCCTCTTCTGTCGAAGAGGCCTGTTCGGTAGCGCCCTGGCTGAGCTGTTCGGCGGTGGCCGACATTTCCTGAGATCCGGCGGCGACATTGCGGGTGGCGGCGGTAACTTCGCTGACGACTTCGCGCAGCTTGGCGGTCATGGCGTTGAGGGTCTTGATGAGGTCAGTGACCTCATCATCGCCCCTGGCTTCGGCAGTGGCCGAGAGATTGCCGCCTGCGACTTCTTCGGCCAGACGGCCTGCGCTGGACAGAGACTTGGAGATCGACATGACGATCCAGGTGGCGGCGACCAGAGCGATCAGTGCCGAGCCGACCAGCAGGCCGATCAACAGCATCGTCGAGGTCTGATAGAGTTCGGCCGCGTCTGCCTTGGCTTCGTCCATGATGGTCGCATTGCGGTCAATCATGGCCTGCAGAATGGCGCTGGCTTCGCGGCGCAGGGTGTTGACGTTCTGCATTTCCTGCAGAGCAAAGTAGTCGCCATTTTCCATGGAAATGGCCACAGCCTTGTCCATGGCGGCGACCATGTCGTCATAGGCAGCACGGGCTTCGTTAAAGAGGGCCATGTCGGAAGCGGGCATGGTGCGCTGCAATTGTGGTAGCCGAACGGCGTTGGCCTCGACGCCGGTCAAATAGTCGCTGTTCCAGGTTTCCTGCAGGGCACGGTCCTGGGTAGCGGCGAGCAACACATTGCGCTGCTGGCGAAACATGTCAGAGCCGGTCAGGAACATTTCGGTAGCGGCGCGATAGGCCGGAAATGCGGAGAGATCGCCGGCGTCGACCTTACGCTGCAGTGATGCGCGCAGGGCGCCCATGGTCTCTTCGAAAACGCCGAGCGAACCGCTGCCTTCGCTGCGGCTGATGGCAAGGGCGTTGGCATCGGAGTTTTTGAGCGTCAGTTCCTGGCCACGTTCGACTGCGGCCCATAGCTCGTTCACCTTTGTGATGAACTCCGGCAGTTGTTCCTTGATGGTGGCATCCATCGTATTGCCTTCGAGGAAGGCGTGCCCCTGGATCAGTTCGTCATAGTCCTCGCGCAGCGAGGCAACATAGCTTTCCTTTACAGCCTGATCCTTGGTGATGATCTGGGCGCGCACGCGAGATCCAAGGCTTTCCAGGCTGGTCTGCATCTGCGAGGAACGGATCAAATTGGCCGCGCGAACCTCGACGATGGTCTCCAACTCCTGGTTCAGCTGCCCCAAATTCTGCAGGGCCATGAACATGCTGGCGCCTGAGAGGGCGACGACCACGCCGAAGACGGCCGCCAATTTTGTCTTGATAGTCAGTCTCACGATGCAGACCTTTCTTCTGAAGCTGCGACGGGTGCGGTTCTTGCGCCCGAGATTTCGAAAATGCGTTCCATGTTCGGAATGATGATGAAGCCGCCATTGCGCTTGCCGATGCCCTTGATGAATTCAGGGCGCCAGCGCATGCCGACCTTGGGGGCCTCCTCTATGGAAGCGGCCTCGATATCGGTGACGTCGTGCACCTTGTCGGCCAGGATGCCGACAATGGCGGGCTCGCCATCCATGTCGACTTCCATCACGACGATGCGGGTATCCTCGTCCGGCTCGGCCCGGTTCATGCCGAACATGACGCGTAGATCGGCCAGCGGCACGACACGGCCCCGCACGTTGATCAGCCCGCCGACGAATTCGGGAGCATTGGGCACTTCGGTGATCGGCACCAGTTCGAGAATTTCGCGCACATGATGGGCCTCGACGGCAAACAGCTCGTCGTCTAGGCGGATGGTGAGCGCGTTCATCGCGTCGACCGGCGCGGTTTGGGCCAGTTCGACCAGTTTCATGGCCTGGCTCATGCAGCCCTCCCGGTGAGATTGCGATCCACATAACCCTGGCCGGCGGCCACCAGATGGGCGGTGTCGAGGATCAGGGCCACGGAGCCGTCGCCCAGAATGGTGGCACCCGAGAAGGACTTGATGCCCGAGTGGAGCTTTGAAAGCTGCTTGATGACGGTCTGGTTGTTGCCGATGATCTGGTCGACCACCAAGCCCACCCGGCCTTCTCCAGACGAGACGATCACCACCTTCTGGTGCGGCTCACTTTCGCCCTTGGTGCCAAAGACTTCGCGCAGCCGCAGATAGGGTACCAGCGCGCCACGAATATCGAGGAAGTTGCGGCCTTTGGCATGGGCTTCGATGCCCTCGGGCAGTTCCACGCATTCTTCCACGGCAGCCAGGGGGATGGTGTAACGTCCATTGCCAACCCGCACGAGCATGCCATCGATAATGGCCAGGGTCAGTGGGAGCCTGAGGGTCATGGTCGAGCCTTCACCGGGGCGGGAGGTGACATCGATGGTGCCGCGCAGCCCGTCAATGGTGCGCTTGACCACATCCATGCCAACACCGCGGCCTGACAGGGATGTCACTTTCTTGGCGGTGGAAAAACCCGGCGCAAAGATCAGGTGGTAGAGTTCCTGGTCGGTCAGTTTGGTCTCTAGCGTGATCAATCCGTTCTCTTCGGCCTTGGCGCGGATGCGCGCGGCATCGAGCCCGGCGCCGTCATCGGTCACCGAAATGGCAACTTCGGCACCTGAATAGACAGCAGAGAGCCGCACCACGCCCTTGGCCGGCTTGCCGGCTGCGGCGCGCTTGTCGGCGCTTTCTAGGCCGTGATCGATCGAATTGCGGATCAGATGCACCAGCGGATCGGCCAGTCGCTCGATCATGGTCTTGTCGAGCTCGGTGTCTTCGCCGGCGGTGATGAACTCGATGGGCTTGCCCAATTCGCTCGAAAGATCATGGATCAGGCGGCGGAAGCGGCCGAAAAGGGTGCCAATGGGCACCATGCGGATGCCCATGGTGGTGTCGCGCAGCCCCGAGGACAGGCGTTCGAGCTCTTCGGCAATGGTCTTCAGCGCCGTGTCCGAGCTCAGTCCGGCAATCTGGCTCAGGCGGGCTTGGGCAATCACCAGTTCACCAACGCGATCCATCAATTCGTCCAGCCGCTCGGCCGGGACGCGCAGGGAGGAAGCTGCGGCCCGGTCGGCGGTGTCGGCCGCAGCGACCGGCTTGTTACGGGCAGCGGGTGGCTGAGGTGTGGTGGCTATCGAAGCCGGTTCGTCCTCGACCCTGTTGGCTTCAACAGGTTTCTGGGTGTCGTCCGCTTCCTGAGCCAGAAGAGATGGCGTGTCCAGCCGGCTCAGGCTCAACTCCATGTTGTCGCGCAGGAACAGGAAGACATCCTCGATTGCGGCTGTGGGATCATCCGCTTCCAGATCGATGCGCCAGCCGATATGTGGCGTCTCCGGGTCGAGCACGGCCAGGTCGGGAACCCGGTCGGTCAGCGCGGTGATTGTGACCGGTCCGATTTCGGCCAGTTCTTCGAGCAGCAAGAACGGGTTGGTGCCATAGATCAACGCGTCTGAAGGCAGGTAGAATTCCAGCCGCCAGGTCGCCGTTTCGGCCTTGGGGGCCGGTTCTGCGGATTTCTCGTGGACCGGCGCCGGTGCTGGCTCGGTTTTGGGGGCGCCGGTATCGCCGTTCACGATAGCGCGCAGATTGGTCAGGATTTCATCGCCGCCCGAGATTTTGGCGTCGGGCGATTCGATCAGCAGGTGAATATGGTCCTTGGCGTCGAGCGCCACCCCGATCAGGGCTGCGTTGGCCTGGGTCTGGCCCTTGCGCACCTGGTCAAAGGCGGTTTCGAACTCGTGCACGAATTCGGCCACGGCAGTGAAGCCGAACATGGCCCCCGAACCCTTGATGGTGTGCAGGGCCCGAAAGGTGGAATTGACGAGATCGCTATTGGATGGATCCTGCTCGAGATCGAGCAGGCCCGCTTCGAGCTCGTCGAGCAGTTCGCGCGCTTCCTGGCGGAAGGTTTCAGTCGGGTCGGAAATGTTCATGCCCCGGTGACCTTCTTGATAATGGCCAGCAACTGGTCCTGCTTGAATGGCTTGACGATCCAGCCGGTGGCGCCGGCTTCCTTGGCCTGGCGCTTGAGCTCGTCATCGGACTCGGTGGTGAGCAGGATGATCGGAATGCCCTTGGAAGAGGGGTGCTGGCGGTATTTCTTGATGAATTCGATGCCGTTGAGCACCGGCATGTTGAGGTCGGTCAGGACGGCGTGCACCGTGTTGGTCGTCGCCACCTCGTACCCCTCCTGGCCATTGCCGGCCTCGAGCACGTCCAGCCCCGCACCGGTCAGCGTCATGGCCACCATCTGGCGGATGGAGGCGCTGTCGTCGATCGTCAGAATGGTTTTGGTCATCGCTCAGTGTCCTGCTGGCTTGTCGGGTTGTTCGGACCAGAAAGCGGCGTGCTCCTGTCCTGGGGTTAGAAAGCCGGCTTCACTCAGCACGGCCTGCAGCGCCCCCCCCCAGGGGCGCGAGCAAACGCAATTCCTTGCCTTGCGCGCGGGCACTGACCCGGGCGGCAAGCAGGGATTGCACGGTCGTCACATCGGCCGCGGACAAAGCCCGCGTGTCGATGGCGACGGCTGGGTGGTTTTCGATGGCTTGGCGCAGGTTCGTTGCAACTTCGGTTGCGTTCTTGATGCCTGCATCGCCCGTCAAGACGAGCATGTGTGTTCGTTCATCGGTCATGAGCATGACCGTGCGCAAAATACTGAGGATGACATTCTGTCTCTCTACCGCGAAAGGAGGCCGGGAAGTCGGTAGGCGAAAAGGACTGATGCGGGTGCGGTGCTCGCTATGCTGTTTCTATTGCCAATCTGTCCGCCGTATTCCCATCCGGCTTGGTACTATACTTGCATTCCTGGCTTAACCGATGGTTACCCAGTTGATCTTTCTGAAGTTTTTCGGTTCCTTCCCCAAATATTACTTCATATAGTATCGTTTTTAATCAATATGTATATGTTGTCTTGCATTGAATCGCCCTGAGTCGCCGGAGTTTGACCTCGAATCGATCGCGATTTGATGCAGAGTCAAACTTCAATAATTCGGTGGTTTATACTTTTTGATTCACTTGTCTTGTCGCCATGTGCCTGCGAAAAACTGGCGCGCCCGCTAGAAGGCGCGGGCACATACACCGATAGCGGTCAGCTAGACGGTTCTAGAAGCCAGCAGCGTGAGCTGGTTCTTCGGGCTGCATGATGGCACAAATCTCGGGCCATTTGGCGCGGAAGGCGGCGACGCATTGCGGGTCGAAATGGCTTCCGCTGCAGCGGACGATTTCTGCATAGGCGTTTTCGATCGGCCAAGCGGGTTTATAGGGGCGCTCGGAGCACAGGGCGTCGAAGACATCGGCTATGGCCACAATGCGGGCCTCGATGGGGATGTCGGTGCCTGAAAGGCGGTAGGGATACCCAGTGCCGTCCCATTTCTCGTGGTGGCTCTGCGCAATCAGTTCGGCGGTACGGATCAGCTCGGACCCGCCGCGTTCCAGAATGCGTGCGCCGATAGTGACATGCTCGCGCATGATGGCCATTTCCGCGTCGGTCAGCCGGCCCGGCTTGGACAGGATGGCGTCGGCGATGCCGATCTTGCCGACATCGTGCAAGGGCGCGGAGAGATAGATCATGCGGCAGCGCTCGGGTGACAGGCCGATACCTTCGCCGATCATCTGACTGATCAGCGCCACACGCGAGACATGCTCGCCGGTGCCGCCGTCGCGATATTCGATAGCCCGCGCCAGCCGGTAAATGATCTCTTCTTCGCGCGCCAGCAGATGGGCGGTTGCCCGCTCCACTTCGCGGGTTAGCCACTGGGCGCGGTCGGCCAGTTCTACCTGGGCCTGGCGCAGGGCCAGCAGGTTGGAGACGCGTGCCTGCAGTTCGATCGGGTCGAAGGGCTTGTGCAGGAAGTCCGTGGCCCCCGCCTTGATGGCCTCGATGCGCACGGTCTTGTCGAGGTCGGAGGTCACCATGATGATGGGAACGATGCGATAAGACGGCTGCGAGCGTAGCGCGGCGGTGAAGGCAACACCGTCCATTTCAGGCATGATGTGGTCGACGATGATGAGGTCGAACTGGTAGGACTGGCAGATGTCCAGCGCTTCGAGTGGATTGAGGCATAGCTCAATCTCGCCCGTCACAGCTTCTTTGACGATGCTGCCGATCAGCGCAAGGCTGGAGCGGCTATCATCGACGATCAGCAAACGCATTGTCTTGCGGCCCCGCCCGAATTGCACCAACCATATGAGAAGTACAATTAGGTGAAGCTTAACAGGAATCGGGCCGTGGCAATGGCTTGCACTATTGGTTAGCAGTGTACTGACGCCATCGGGAAGACTCACACGCATGGCAACGAGCCGGATTGCCGGCGGGGCCGATGGCAGCCGAAAAGGCCGCTATCGGAGGGCCTGTCGTGGTCTTTGAGCCCATGCAAGCCGTCGGGCGCGAATTCTTGAGACACCGGAAGGACAGCGACGGCCGGCTAGTTGCTGACTGCCTGCTTGGCCACCGGCCGGGTAGCAGATCGGGCGGCGCCCAAGTATGCAATGGAGGAAAAAGCAGTGAACACGATCGATCTTGAGGGGCAGGTGGCGGTGGTCACCGGCGGGGCGCAGGGGCTCGGCTTTGCCATTGCCCATCGGCTGCTGGCGTCGGGCGCCAAGGTGAGCCTGTGGGACAAGGATGTCGACCTGCTCGAAAAGGCGCGGAAGGCGCTGGGCGCTGGGGCGTCGCACCAATGCGTCGATGTCACCGATCTTGACGCGCTTGAACGGGCCCATACGGCAACGCAAGCCGAAGCGGGGCCGGTATCGATTCTGGTGCACTCGGCCGGCATAGCTGGAAACAATGCGACGCTGGATCAATATGATCCGGACGAATGGCGGCGGGTCATCGAAATCAATCTCAACGGCACCTTCTACGTCAACCGCGTGGTGGTGCCGGGAATGAAGGCGCGCAATTACGGTCGCATCGTCAATATCGCCTCGATTGCCGGCAAGGAAGGCAATCCAACTGCTTCGGCCTATTCTGCGGCAAAGGCGGGCGTCATTGGCCTAACCAAGTCGCTGGGCAAGGAACTGGCGAGCTTCGATATTGCGGTCAACGCCATCACCCCGGCGACCGCGAAGACGCGAATTCTCGACAGCCTGACCGATGAATTCATCACCTATATGCTCTCGCGCATTCCGCGCGGCCGCTTCCTTGAAGTGGAGGAAGCCGCGGCCATGGTGGCCTGGCTGGTGAGCCGCGAGAACAGCTTTACCACCGCCAGCGTCTTCGACCTCTCGGGCGGACGCGCCACCTATTGATGTCAGGCGGTAGTGGCGGGCATCCGACGCCATCGCCGCTCCGATAGATCTCGATAGTGGTGTGACCGATTTCGCGCAGCTGCGCCAGGCGTCCTCTACCTTCCTGCTCACGGCAGCTGGATCGGCGCCTGGGGCCAATGCAATCTCCAGCGCTGCCATGGTTTGGCCCGAGGGCAGCGACCGTCGCCGTTTTACACAATACCGGCAGCTTCGACATTGGGTCAGTGGAGAGGACTTGTCCATGCGGAGCGCGACTATGCGAGTGCGCGCCAGCGTCCGCGGCTTTGTAGGACAACACTAAGGTGCGGCAGCCTATGCCGACGATCTCATTGGTGACGCGGACGGCCGCTCCTTGGCTGCTGTCTTGCCAGAATGAGGAAGGCCGCCGAACCTTCTCGGTTCAGCGGCCCTGGCAGTGGCCCTTAGTAGTGCACCGATTTCGTATCGATCGGCGTGGTCTGCGGCGGGGCGAACTTGGTCAGGTCGATGCCTTCCACCGCGCTCTTGTATTCCTCGGCGCTCGGGGTGCGACCCAGAATGGCCGAGAGCACGACGACCGGAGTTGAGGCGAGCAGGGACTCGCCCTTCTTCTCGGCGCTGTCTTCCACCACGCGGCCCTGGAACAGACGGGTCGAAGTGGCGAGCACGGTGTCGCCCTTTTCGGCCTTTTCCTGGTTGCCCATGCACAAATTGCAGCCCGGGCGCTCGAGATAGAGAATGTTTTCATACTCAGTGCGCGCGGTGTTCTTGGGGGCAGCATCGTCGAACTCGAAGCCGGAATACTTCTGGAGAATCTCCCAGTCGCCTTCTTGCTTGAGTTCATCGATGATGTTGTAGGTTGGGGCGGCCACTACCAACGGCGCCTTGAACTCGACCTTGCCCTCGGCTTTTTCGATGTTCTTGAGCATCTGGGCGACGATTTTCATGTCGCCCTTGTGCACCATGCACGAGCCGACAAAGCCCAGGTCCACCTTCTTGGTGCCGCCGTAATAAGACACGGGACGGATGGTGTCGTGGGTGTAGCGGCGCGAAACGTCGGAGTTGTTGACGTCCGGATCGGCAATCATCGGCTCGTTGATGTCATCGAGATCAACCACGACCTCGGCGAAATATTTCGCATTGGCGTCTGGCTTCAATGCGGGCTTTTCGCCCGAACGGATCTCGGCGATGCGGCGATCCGCCTTGGCGATCAGGCCCTTGAGCGTACCGGCGGCATTGTCCATGCCCTTGTCGATCATGATCCGGATGCGCGACTTGGCGATTTCGAGAGACTGGATCAGCGTCTCGTCATTGGAGATACAGATCGAGGCCTTGGCCTTCATCTCTGCGGTCCAGTCGGTGAAGGTGAAGGCCTGGTCGGCCAAGAGGGTGCCGATATGCACCTCTATGATGCGGCCCTGGAAGACATTGTCGCCATGCTGCTTGAGCATCTGCGCCTGGGTGGCGTGGACGACGTCGCGGAAGTCCATATGCGGCTGCATGGTGCCCTTGAATGTCACCTTGACCGATTGCGGGATCGGCATGGTGGCTTCGCCGGTCGCCAGCGCGAGCGCCACGGTACCCGAATCGGCGCCAAAGGCCACGCCCTTGGACATGCGGGTGTGGCTGTCGCCACCAATGATGATGTCCCAATCGTCCACGGTGATGTCGTTGAGCACCTTGTGGATGACGTCGGTCATCGCGTGATAGCTGCCCTTGGGGTCGCGGGCGGTGATCACGCCGAAATTGTTCATGAAGGCCATGAGCTTAGGAATGTTGGCCTGGGCCTTCTTGTCCCAGACCGAGGCCGTATGACAGCCCGACTGGTAGGCGCCGTCGACCAGCGGCGATATGACCGTGGCGGCCATGGCCTCGAGTTCCTGCGCGGTCATCAGGCCCGTTGTGTCCTGCGAGCCGACGATGTTGACCTTGACGCGCACGTCCGAGCCGGCATGCAGCACCTTGCCCGGCGTCACGCCGACGGCATTGCGGTTGAAGATCTTCTCAACCGCGGTCAGGCCCTGGCCCTCAATGGAGATTTCCTTGTTGGCGGCGAAGACCGGGGTCGGCTCGACGCCGAGCGTCTCGGCGGCGAAGGTCTGCAGCTTCTTGCCAAAGACGATGGCGTAGGACGAGCCCGCCTTCATGAATTCCATTTTCTGCGGCGTGAAGGCCGCAGCGATATCAGCCAGCTCATTGCCGGCCTCGTCGGTCAGCTTCTTGTTCTTGGTGTCAATCTTGAGCACGGTGCCGGTCTCGACCGAATATTTCTGCTCGAGAACCGGATTGCCCTCATTGTTGAGGATCGGCTTGCCGTCCGCGTCTAGCTTCTTGACCCAGTTCTTGAGATTGAGCCCGATGCCGCCGGTCACGTCGACCGTGGTGGCAAAGATCGGGGAAATGCCATTGGTGCCGGCCACGATCGGGGCGATGTTGACGAAGGGCACGTAGGGACTGGCCGGCTTGCCGGTCCAGAGCGCCACGTTGTTTACGCCCGACATGCGCGAGGAGCCCACACCCATGGTGCCTTTTTCGGCGATCATCATCACCCGCTTGTCCGGGTGCTGGGCCTGCAGGGCAACGATTTCCTGCTGCGCTTCGGGCGAGATCATGCATTTGCCATGCAGTTCCCGGTCGGCGCGCGAATGGGCCTGGTTGCCGGGCGAGAGCAGGTCGGTCGAGATATCGCCTTCTGCTGCGACATAGGTAACGAGCTTGATCTCGTCCTCGACGTCAGGGAGCTTGGTGAAGAATTCTGCCTTGGCGTAGCTTTCCAGCACATCGGTGGCCACGGCGTTGCCGGCCTTATAGGCATCGCGCAGGCGGAACATGTCGGCGTCGTAGAGGAAGACCTGGGTCTTGAGCACGTCGCCCGCCTTGGCCGCGATGCCGGCGTCATCGCCCAGTGCAATGTCGAGCAGCACCTGAACCGAGGGACCGCCCTTCATGTGCGAGAGCAGTTCCAGGGCAAAGTCCGGCGTGATTTCGGGAACCAGCACTTCCCCCAGGATGATATCCTTGAGGAAGGCGGCCTTGACGCTGGCAGCGCTCGTGGTGCCGGGCAGCGTGTTGTAAATGAAGTATTTGAGTGCGTCGGCGCGATGCGGGCTTGCTTCGTCGCGGATGAGGGCAATGATCTCCCCGGTCAAACCACCTGCGTCGATGGGCTTGGGCGCCAGCCCCTGCTCTTTTCTGGTTTCGATTTCAGCCAGGTAATCGGAGTAGAGGGACATTGCAATCTCAACGTGATGATGGGTGGGAGCCAATCTGCCGGATCAGCGGCAGGGCGCCACCGGTTCCTTGCGTTCTTGGGTAGGCCAACCGAAGCCGCCGAACAAGTACCGCATTTGTGCCTGGCCAGTAGTATTTGTTTCGGCAAGGGCCGGTCCGATAACGGCAATGCCCGGCTGACCCGTGGTATTGGCAATGGCCTGCGCAATTGGATAGCAGTGCATCAAGGCAAATGGCGCAAGAGGCAGACATGGCAGGGAACCGCATCGCGGTGATTGGCGGCGGCCCGGCCGGGCTGATGGCAGCCGAGACGGTGGCGGAGCAGGGCGCCGATGTCGTGCTGTTCGAGGCGCAGCCAACAATTGGCCGCAAATTGCTGATGGCCGGCAAGTCGGGGCTCAACATTACTCATGCTGAGGCAAGGGGTGAATTCGACGCGCGCTATGGCGGTGCGCGGGCGCATCTGCAGGCCGCGCTCGACAGATTTTCAGCCCAGGCATTGCGGGATTGGTGCGCAGAACTGGGCGTCGAGACTTTTGTCGGCTCCTCCGGGCGGGTCTTTCCCAAGGCCATGAAAGCCTCGCCGCTCTTGCGCGCCTGGCTGGTCCGCCTGAACGCACAGGGCGTTGCAATCCGCCCGCGGCACCGCTGGACCGGTTTTGCGCAGGATGGGCTGCGCTTCGATACGCCGGAAGGTCCGGTGACGGAGCGGTTCGATGCCGTGGTTCTGGCCCTGGGTGGCGCGAGCTGGCCCCGGCTGGGCTCGAATGCAGCCTGGGTGCCCTGGCTCGAGGCCAAAGGCGTGCCGCTGTCCCCCTTCCGTCCCGCCAATTGCGGGTTCGAGGTTGCCTGGTCCGCCCCCATGGTCGAGCGGCATGCCGGCCAGCCGGTCAAGGCGGTGGTAGCCAGCAGCGCGGCGGGTCGCATTGCCGGAGAGTTTGTCGTCACGCATTGGGGTGTCGAAGGCAGCCTGATCTATGCGCATGCCGCCGCCTTGCGCGATGCACTGGAGCGCGATGGTGCCGCCTATCTGGCGCTGGACCTGGTGCCGGGTCGCAGTGTTGAGCGGCTGTCCCGTGACCTGGCGCGGCAACCAGCCAAGGCGAGCCTGTCGAACCGGTTGCGCAAGGGGGCCGGGCTGGACGGGGTCAAACTGGGTATGCTGCGCGATTTGGTTGCCGACATTGCCCAGCTGCCTTCGGATGCCCTGGCGGCGGCCATCAAATCGGTCTCGCTCCCGATAGAGCGGCCGCGCCCCATTGCCGAAGCGATCTCGGTGGCCGGCGGTGTCGGCTGGGACGGGGTTGACGGAACCCTCATGCTCAAGGCGCTGCCCGGCGTTTTCGTGGCTGGCGAAATGCTGGACTGGGAAGCGCCGACCGGCGGCTATCTGCTGACGGCATGCTTTGCAACCGGCCGGGCGGCCGGCCTGGCGGCAGCGGCCCATGCGATGGGGCGGGAGCCGGGATAAACCTCCCGGGTGGCCGGGCCGCTTATTGCGGCACCGCCGCCGGACAAGCCGTGCCATCGCCTGTCCAGTCAATTTCTACCGTCGCGTGGCCGATATCGTGTTCACTGGCCAGCCGTTCCTTTACGGCCGACGTTACGCCTACCGGATCGGCGCCGGGGGCCAGGGCAATGTCCAGCGTTGCCATGGTCTGGCCCGAGGACAGCGACCAGACATGAAAGTGCCCGACATCGGCCAGTCCCGGCACGACGCTGCGCAGATCCGATTGCAGCGCCTTGATGTCGATACCGTCGGGCGCGCCTTCCATGAGAATGTTGAAGGTGCGGGTGAGCAGCGCCCAGGCGCTTCTGAGGATGAGGAGGCTTACCAGGAGGGACAGGATCGGGTCGATCGGCATCCAGCCGGTCAGCCAGATGATCACCGCCGCGGCAATGGCGCCGACCGAGCCGAGCAGATCGCCCAGCACATGGAGCAAGGCGCCCTTGATGTTGACGTGATCGGCATCGGCGCCGGAGAGAATGCGGAAGACGACCAGATTGACGATGAGCCCGAGCACGGCGACGACGAACATTGGGCCGGCCAGCACCTCTTCGGGCGCAAGAAAGCGTTGCACGGCCTCATAGGCAATCCAGCCGACCAGCGCGAACAGCGAGAGCGCATTGATCAGGCCTGCCAGCACTTCCAGCCGCGAATAGCCAAAGCTGCGGCGGATGTCGGCAGGGCGGCGGCCGAGCCGGAAGCCGAGCCAGGCCAGGAACAGTGCCACGGTGTCCGTCAGCATGTGGCCGGCATCTGCAATCAGCGCCAGCGAGCCGGAGAGATAGCCGCCGATCACCTCGGCCACCATGAAGCTGCCGGTGAGGCACAGGCCGATCAGCACGGCACGCTCATTGCCTGCGCTCACTCTGGGCGCGTGGCTGTGGCCAGCGTGGTCGTGGCCATGTTCGCTGTGGTCATGGCTATGCTGATGTTCAGGCACCCGGGTCTCTCCGTTTGACATACATATGAACATACATTCATGCGTTGTTATGTCAAGATGCTCCTCGCTGCCAACGAGGTGCGAAAGTGGAGGTTCCGGCGGTCTAGGGCAGGCACTCAGCCGCGGATTTCGTCTTCGTCGGAGGGATCATGATCTTCCATGGCATGGTCGATCATATCGGCCAACATGCGGGCAATGTGAGCGTCGGCAGCTTCATAGAGAACCTGCTTGTTGCGGCGCGTGCCGCGGACCAGCCGGGCGGCGCGGAGCAGGCGCAGATGGTGGCTGACAAGGGACTGGCTGGCGCCGGTGGCCTTGGCGATGTCGCCAACGGCGATGGGGCCTTCAAGACAGGTGAGGACGACCTTGAGCCGCGTGGGGTCGCCGAGCAGGCGGTAGGTTTCGGCGATGACGGACAGGTGGTGGTCTTCTGGCAGGGGCACGGCGCTTCCCATTGGCTCAATGGCCAATAGTTATGGTGCTTCGGCCTGGCTGACCAGTCTGGTAGGCCTCACACGCGCTGGCCATCCGCGTCGATGACCACGCCGCCATCTTCCTTGGTGAAGGGAATGCCGAGCGCCTCGGGCAGGATGTCGAGCACGACTTCGGAGGGGCGGCAGAGGCGCACGCCATGATCGGTCTCGACAAAGGGGCGATTGATTAGGATCGGGTTGGCCAGCATGGCCTCGATCAGCTCTTCATCGGACAGGGCCTCATTGTCGAGGCCAAGCTCGAAATAGGGGGTGTCCTTGACGCGAATGGCATCGCGCACTTTGAGGTCGGCGCGCTCGATCAGTTCGACCAGGCGGTCGCGGCTGGGTGGGGTTTCGAGATAGAGGATTACCTCTGGCTCGATGCCGGCGCCGCGGATCATGGCCAGGGTGTTGCGCGAGGTGCCGCAATCGGGGTTGTGATAGATGGTGACGCTCATGTGGATCGCTCCGTTTGCGTGCGCAGCAGCCAGGCGGACAGGGCCAGGGCCAGAAGGCCGCCCAGGATCTGGGCGATGATGAAACCGGGCACGTCGGCCGGGCCGATGCCGGCAAAGCTGGCGGTCAGCGCCCGGCCGATGGTGACGGCGGGGTTTGCATACGAGGTCGAGGCGGTAAACCAGTATGCGGCAGTGATATAGAGCCCGACGCGCATGGCGATGTGCTCGGGCGCGTATCTGAGCGAGACCAGAATGGTCAGCACAAGCCCGAATGTCGCCACCGCCTCGCTCAGCCATTGGCTGGGACCATTGCGCGGGTCAGCATAGGCCGAAACCAGTGGCAGGTCGAACATCAGATGCGCCAGTAGCGTGCCCAGCATGGCGCCGCAGATCTGTGCGAGGACATAAAGCCCCGCATCTGCCGCGCTCAATTGCCGCCGCAGCGCCATGACCAGGGTTACCGCCGGGTTGAAATGGGCGCCCGAGAGCGGTCCGAGCACACCGATCAGCACCACCAGGATGGCCCCGGTGGCGATGGTGTTGCCGAGCAGGGCCAGGGCAATGTCGTCAGTCAGGCGCTGCGCCATGATGCCCGAGCCGACCACGGTGGCGACCAGGATGCCGGTGCCCAAAGCCTCGGCGGCGAGATTGCGGAGCCGGTCAGCCATTGGTGGTCTTGTCGGTGGCGCCTTCTAGCTTGCCGATGTCCTTGAGCTTGGCCTGGAGCGACATCTTGTCGATGGTGGCCAGCGGCAGGGCGGCAAAGACTTCGATGCGACGGCGCAGATAGTTGGCCGCATTGCGGAAGGCGCTGACCTTGTCGATCTCGCTGCCTTCGACGGCGGCCGGATCCTCGACGCCCCAATGGGCGGTCATGGGTTGGCCGGGCCAGAAGGGGCAGGCCTCGCCCGCCGCATTGTCGCAGACGGTGAAGACGAAATCGAGCTTGGGTGCGTCGGGGGTAGCGAATTCGTCCCAGGACTTGGAGCGATAGCCTTCGGTGGGCAGGTCCATTTCCCTGAGTGTATGCAAGGCCAGAGGATGGACTTCGCCCTTGGGCTGGCTGCCGGCCGAATAAGCGCGAAACCTGCCGCCGGGCACGGCGTTCATCAGCGCTTCGCCCAGAATGGAGCGGGCGGAATTGCCGGTGCACAAGAACAATACATTATAGACGCGGTCGGATGCGGCGTCGGTCATTGGCGAACCTCCTCAGGCGCACAACAGGGGGTGATGTCCTCGATCAGCGGCGCGCACAGTTCCGGGCGGCCACCGCAGCAATCATTGACGAGATAGCCCATGACCGCGCGCATATGGTCGATTTCGGCGCGGTAGGTGACCGTGCGGCCCTGCTTTTCGGCCACCAGCAGGCCGGCGCGGGTCAGTTGCGCCAGATGGGTCGACATGGTGTTTTGCGGCACGTCGAGTTTCCGGGCGATTTCGCCGGCCGGCAGGCCGTGGGGTTCGTGCTCGACCACCAGGCGAAAGGCGGACAGCCGGGTGGGCTGGGCCAGCGCGGAAAGCGCGTCAATGATTGCTGTATCATCCATATATCTGGATTTATCGATATATTGTGACGGTTGCAAGACGGTGGGGAGGCATGACGATACCGCCATGCTGGATCCCTCCCCACCATGGGGAGGAAATGAGGTGCCCCGACTGCTGGGAATGGGCACTGGGTCCTTAGCGATAACCCGCAGCCTGCAGCTCGAACAGTTCGGCGTATCGGCCCTTGAGCGCCACCAATTGCTCATGCGTGCCGGCTTCGAGAATGGCGCCATTGTCGAGCACCAGGATGCGATCGGCCATGCGCACGGTCGAAAAGCGGTGGGAGATGATGACGGCGGACTTGCCTGCCGCCAGGCCCTTGAAGCGGGCAAAAACTTCGGCTTCCGCCTTGGCGTCCAGCGCGGCGGTGGGTTCGTCGAGTATGATCAGTTCGGCGTCGCGCATATAGGCGCGGGCGATGGCCACCTTCTGCCATTCGCCACCCGAAAGATCGCGGCCTTGGCGGAACAGGCGGCCCAATTGCTGGTCATAGCCCTTGGGCAGCTTGGCGATGACGCCGTCGGCCAGGCTCTGCTCGGCGGCGGTGTCGATCCGGGGTTGATCCTCGCGCGCCTCAATGCGGCCGACCCCGATATTGTCGCGGGCGGAAAAGCTGTAGCGGATGAAATCCTGGAAGATCACCCCGACATGGGTATGGATATCGACCGGCGCCATGTCCTTGAGGTCGACCCCATCGATGGTGATGCGCCCCTCGCTGGGATCGTAGAGCCGGGTCAGCAGCTTGACGATGGTGGTCTTGCCGGCGCCATTCTCGCCGACAAGCGCGAGGGTCTCCCCGGCCGGCAGTACGAAGGAGAGATTGCGCACCACCCAGGTGTCGGTCTCGGGATATTTGAAGCCCACATTGTCAAAGACAATGCCGGTGCGGATCGGCGCCGGAAAGGGCTTGGGCTCGGCCGGCGCCAACACTGTCGGTTCGATCTCGAAGAAAGAGAACAGGTCATCCAGATACATGGATTGTCCGGCAATCTGAGTGAAGCCGAGCAGGATGCGCTGAAACAGGCCATTGAGCCTGAGGAAGGACCCGGAAAGAAAGGCCAGATCGCCCAAGGTGAAGGCACCGGTGATGGTGCGCCAGACGATGAAGCCATAGGCGGCGTAATAGGCCAGGCTCGCAATGGCGGAAAACAGGGCGCCCCAGCTGGCGCGCAGCGTAGCGACGCGGCGGTTCTCAATGAAGATCTGATGCGCCAGTTTCTTGAAGCGAGTGACGAGATAGCCGCCCAGCCCAAAGAGCTTGACCTCCTTGGCGGTCTCGGCGCTGGCGCCGATGTGGCGGAGATATTCGAGCTCCCGCCGCTCCGGCGTGCGCCAACGGCTCAGCATATAGGCCAGCGAATTGAACCGGGCCTCGCCCCACACCGAGGGGATAAAACTCAATGGCAGCAACAGGATCAGCCAGGGGGCGTAGAAGAACAGGCCCGCGGCCAGGGTAAAGACGGTGATGATGTCCTGTGCCTGCCCGAAAATCTGGCTCAATAGCGCATTGCGCCCGGCAGCCTGGCGGCGCGCCCGCTCCAGCCGGTCCTGATATTCGGCACTTTCGAAATGCTGCAGATCGAGCCGGGCGGCATGCTCCATCAATTCGACGCTCACCTGGTTGGAATGGAGTTCGGACAGCACCGAATCCACCAGGCCCGTGGCCCGCGCGACCAAATCATTGGCCAGCACCAGTGCCAGTTCGAGCAGGAGGAAGCCGATAATGCCGTTGAGCGCGCCGGCGTTGAGCCAGTCGAGAATGTGGGGGCCGGGTGGGGTGATTGATGTGAGCCGTACCACTTCATCGACAATCAGCTTGGCGGCATAAAGCACGGCCACCGGCTGCACGGCCGCCAGCAGGCGCAGCACCATGCTGGCCGTGGTCAGACCCTTGCTGGTGCGCCAGATCTGCGCAATCAAACGTCCCAAATGCGCAAGATTGTCGATCTGGTCACGAAGAGTCGGGCTGGTTTCGGGAATGGGCGGCGGACGGCGCCCGGGCAGGTCACTCATGGCGGCAATGTATCGGCTTCCCAACCAGGCGGGAATAGGGACAAAGCCCTGAGCGCATTACCTTTTGGACAGAATTGTCCGCATCATGGCAAATTGCGTAAAAAGCCCGCCAGATCACTGGTGACATGGTGCACATGTGGCCCGGTGGAGCGGCCCAGTTCCCAGGCCTCGACCTGCTCATGGCTGAAGTCTTCGCTGGCCACCACCTGTACCGTTGCCATGCCCTGTTCGTGCGGCACCACCAGGTTCTTTTCGAGATCGTCGAACATGATGGCCCGGGTCGGATCGATGCCGTGATTGGCGAAGAACCCGTCATAGGCCTTTTTGTGCGGCTTGGGCACAAAGGTCATGGCGCGAATATCGTACACATGTTCGAAAAGATGATCGCCTCCCAGGCGCCTGAGGACCGAACGGGCGTGGCCGGTGTCGCCATTGGTCAGGATGAACTTGCGGCCCGGCAGGTCGGCGATGGCTTCAACCAGGTTCGGATGCGGATCGACCGGCGAATAGTCGATGGCGTGCACGGTGTTGAGGAAGTGGTCGGGGTCGATGTCGTGCTTGTGCATCAGCCCGTTCAGCGTGGTGCCGAAGTCGCGGTAGTAGGTCTTTTGCAGGGCGCGGGCGCTGGAGAAGTCCAGGCTGGTCACTTCCATCACATAGTGGGTGATCAGCGTGTCGATCTGGGCGAACAGATTGCATTCACGCGGGTAGAGCGTGTTGTCGAGATCAAAGACCCAGTCGGTGACGTGGTCGAGACTGTTGTGGGGGCGGGGCAATGCGGTCATTGCCGCACCATGACACAAAAGGATGAAAGCCGCATCAACGAGGG
Source organism: Devosia polycyclovorans (assembly GCF_042181575.1). Classification (GTDB taxonomy): domain Bacteria; phylum Pseudomonadota; class Alphaproteobacteria; order Rhizobiales; family Devosiaceae; genus Devosia; species Devosia polycyclovorans. The sequence goes on from NZ_CP170082.1 coordinate 1,143,669, forward strand.
ACGGATGCGGGGCCCGAAGGCCCCGCAGCGCGCTTATTTTGTCTTGGAATTGGCCGTGACGGTCAGGCCCAGCGCCTGGATCAGGCCGGCCGGGTTGGATGCGGCAGCGGCCAGGACCAGCACGGAGGTCGGGCTGGGCGGATTGACCGCCACTTCCAGGCTCTGCGGATCGTCGAGGAAGTCTGAAACCGGCGGAACGACCACATCGTTGAGCGCGGGAATGCCACTTTCGGCGATCATGGCCGGGACCATGGCCTTGAGACCTTCCACGAAGGTTGCACGATCCGCGCCGGACTGAGCGGCGAACATGTCGAGCAGCTTTGGCGCGAGGCCGGCATCGTCATAGCGCAATGACATGCCGGAGATTGCCAGGTTCTGGGCGATTTCCATGCCGGCCATCATCTGCTGAGCCTGGGCTTCCTCGCTGGTTGGATCGAGATCGGACGCCTGCATGGCGTAGATCTTGTCGAGCATATCGAGGGTGAAGCCGGAAATATCGGCGGTGAAGTTGATTGCGCCGATGTCGGCGAAATCAAGCAGCATCTCTTCGAAAACCAATTGCCCATCGGCCATGGTCCAACTCACCGACTGGGTGACGTTGCCCGAGATCTTGGTGAGGCCCAGCGCGGCAATAACGGCACCGGCTTCGGGTTCCTCTTCGGCCACGGTGGAGAGATCGGCCCAGATATTGGTGATCGCGACGTTCGAGTGAATGGATTCCAGGGCATCATTGGCGTCATAGGCAAATTCGGACACCGCTTCCATGCCGTCGACCTTGATGACATCGACGCCGTCGCGGGTCACAGTCAGCGGGCCAGTGGCCATGCGGCCGATCAATTGCACCAGCACTTCGGCGCTGGTTTCGCCTTCCGGCGGCAGCCAGAGATCTTCGGCGACCATGTCGACCAGGGTCAGGTGACCGGCATGCTCGTCGCCGAATTCGATGTCGAGGTCGGGCGTGGTCAGGCTGTCGGCAAAATAGCTGCCATCCTCATTCTCCACGACGCCCGAAAAGGTCAGTTCGGTTTCGAGGGTCATCGGGTCCATGCCGGTCATGGTCACGGTGACCCCGTCGACTGTGATGGTGTCGCCCGAAAGCGTGGCCGGGCCGAAGCTCATATCATAGCCCATCACCTTGTAGACAGCCTCGATGCGGTCAACAAAGGTCTGGGCGTCCAACGCCATGGCCGGCTGCACAAAGGCAAAGGCGGCCAGTCCGGTTGCGGTCATCAGGCTGGTGGTCTTGATCGTTCTGATCATCGTATTCATGTCCCTCTTATAGTCTTGCGCGTGCCGGAATGGTCCAGTCCTGCAGAAGTGTCGACAGATTGCCCCTTGCTTCGGCAAATGCAATGGCGACATGGCGGAAATAGGTCAGCCCGCTATAGATGCGGTTTATTTCAACATAATGTCGGGTGGTTCGCTCAGTCCATATGCAGGAACTGGCGATAGGCCGGGTTCTGTGTCTCATCCCAATAGGGGAAGCCGATAGCGTCGATATGGGCGAAGAAGTCCTCGCTCGTCTCGGGTGGCACCTGCACGCCCACGAGCACCCGGCCATAATCGGAGCCGTGATTGCGGTAGTGGAACAGAGAGATGTTCCAGGCGTCGTTCAGGCCCTCGAGAAATTTCAGCAGCGCGCCGGGCCGTTCGGGAAACTGGAAGCGGAAGACTTTCTCGTCGGCCAGGCCCGCCGCGCGTCCGCCGACCATGTGTCGAACGTGGAGCTTGGCCACTTCGTTGTCGGTCAGATCGGTCACTGCCAAGTCGCTGTCCTGCAAGAACTCAATGATCTCGCGCTTTTCGGCATCGCCGCGTGCGAGTTTTACGCCGACAAAGATGCGGGCGCTGTCCCCGGCGCGATAGCGGTAGTTGAATTCAGTGATGGCGCGATTGCCGATCAGGCGAATGAAGGCCCGGTAGCTGCCCGGGCGTTCGGGAATGGTAACGGCCATCAGCGCCTCGGCCCGCTCGCCGATCTCGGCCCGCTCGGCCACATAGCGCAGCCGGTCGAAGTTGACGTTGGCGCCAGAATTGATGGCGATCAGGGCGCCTTCCTCTGGTGCGTTGCCGTTCTCGATGTCACGCCGCAGTCCCGCCAGCGCCAGGGCGCCCGCCGGTTCGGTGATGGCGCGATGGTCGTCGAAAATATCCTTGATGGCGGCGCAGATTTCGTCGGCAGAGACAGTGACGATATCGTCCAGCAGATCGCGGCACAGCCGGAAAGTCTCATCGCCCACCTGGCGCACCGCCACCCCATCGGCAAACAGCCCGACCCGGTCAAGCGGTACTGGTTTGCCAGCGGCGATCGCCGCCTTCATGCTGGCTGCTTCGTCCGGTTCCACGCCAATGACGCGGATTTCGGGACGGAGGAATTTGACAAAGCTGGCAATGCCCGCCGCAAGTCCGCCGCCCCCCACGGGCACATAAATGGCGCCGATGGGCTCGGGGTGCTGGCGCATGATTTCCAGCCCGACCGTGCCTTGGCCGGCGATCACATCTGGGTCGTCGAAAGGATGCACGAACACGTGCCCGTGTTTTTCAGCCAGACCCGCCGCGTGGGCGCGGGCTGCATCGAAACCGTCGCCAAACAAGACAACTTCGCCGCCAAGGCGCTTGACCGCATTGACCTTGATGATCGGCGTGGTGGTGGGCATGACCACAATGGCGCGGATGCCCAGCCGGGTGGCGGAGAGCGCCACACCCTGGGCATGATTGCCGGCGGAGGCGCAGATCACGCCGCGGGCTCGTTCCTCGGCAGTCAGGTGGACAATGCGATTGTGGGCGCCGCGAATCTTGAAAGAAAAGACCGGCTGCAGGTCTTCGCGCTTGACCAGGATGTCGTGTCCCAGCCGCGCGGACAGAAGGTCCATCTTCTCGAGCGGCGTCTGGACAGCCACCTCATAAACCGAGGAGGTCAGGATCTTGCGGACATAGTCGGTCATCGGTCGGTCTCGGGCGGCTCTTGATTATGGCGGTGATGGACGCCTGCTGACAGCAAATGTCAACTTCGGGCGATACTGGCTCGAGGTGATCATCGGTGTCCACAGCGCTGCGCCGACTGGGTCGATGCCGAACATGCCCTGCGACACGCGCCCGATTGTGTCGTAAACGGTGTCGGTATGCACCGGCATGGCGAGTCTGCCGCTGCTAGACAATCAAAGGATCGGAACAGTGGCGACGCTCTATTATGTGCAAGGCTTTCGACAGAAGGGCCGGAAGCTGGAGCCTGACCAGCCGCAGCAGTCCAAATCAGCGGAAGCGGCGATCGCATCGGCCGAGCGCATTGCCCCGATGCGCGCCGGGGTGTGGGCCTATTCGGCCGATGTGGATGTCGAGGCCGACACCTATGACGAACCCAAGGTTCTGTTCAAGGCCGGCATTCTGCCCGAAGGTGTTGCCGATTGAGTCAGGGTCTCGCTGTTCTGGCGGGATGTATTTTCTGATCGTTTGAATGGGCCGTTGTGGCCCATTCCCGTATTTTGAGGAATATGCATGTCCACCAGTGAAGCCGGAGCCGCTGCGCCGCCCGATCCACGCCGCTGGCTGGCGCTGGGCATCCTGCTCATTGCCAATTTCATGAACCTGATCGATGTCACCATCGTCAATGTCGCGCTGCCGTCCATGCGGGACAACCTTGGGGCGTCGAACAGCCAGATCGAATGGGTCGTAGCGGCCTATGTGCTGGCTTTCGCCCTAGGGCTGCTCCCCTTCGGTCGGCTGGGTGACGTTGTGGGGCGCACCCGGATGTTTCTGATTGGCGTTGTCGCCTTCACCCTGGCTTCGGCCCTGTGCGGCATGGCGGGGTCCATCGAAATGCTGATCGGCGCGAGGGTGTTGCAGGGGCTGGGCGGCGCGATGATGACGCCGCAGGTGCTGGCCATCGCCACCGTAACCTTCCCGCCAGAAGAGCGCGGCCAGGCCTTTTCCCTGTTCGGCCTGTCGGCCGGGTTGGCCGCCGTCTGCGGGCCCATCCTGGGCGGCATTCTCATCGATGCGCAGCTGTTCGGCCTGGACTGGCAGCCCATCTTCCTCGTCAACATTCCGATCGGCATCGCCGCCATCGTCGCCGGCTGGTTTCTTATTCCGCGGCTGCCCGGCCATCCTGATCTCAGCAACGACTATGCCGGCATTGGCCTGTTCGGCGCCGGCATCGTGGCCGTGGTCTTCCCGATTATAGAAGGGCGGGCGCTGGGCTGGCCAGCCTGGAGTTTTGCCATGATGGTGGCAGGGCTGGGGCTGCTTGTAGGGTTCTTCTTCTGGCAGAAGCATCGTGCGCGCATCGGCCGGCCGCAATTGCTGAACTACGACCTCTTGGCCAATCGCGACTATATGTTCGGGGCCTTGGTTGTGACCATTTTCGCCTCGGGTATTCCAGGCATGTTCATGGTCATATCGCTGCTGCTGCAGGCCGGTTTCGGGTTCTCCCCCCTGCAGTCGGGCCTCACCAATACGCCGTTCTCCGTGGGCGTATTGATTGCTTCCTTCATTGCCGGGCGTTTCGGCTCGCACTATCTGCGCAGCCGCGTGGCAGCGGCCGGGGCCATGCTGGTTATCGGCATTGGCTGGCTGCATTTGGTGATCGCCGGAACCGGCAGCAGCATCGATCCCTGGAGCTTCCTGACGCCGCTGCTGATTGCGGGCATTGGTTTGGGAACCGGCTTTTCCTCGCTGTTCCAACTGGTGCTGCGCAATGTTCCGCCGCGCGACGCCGGGGCAGGTTCGGGTGCCCTGCAGGCGTTCCAGCAAGTTGGAGGTGCGCTTGGTGTGGCGCTGGTGGGGCAGATTTTCTTCTCGCAACTGGCAGGTAATCTTGCCGTCGGCAATGGTCCGGAAGCCGCCTTTGGCGGGGCGGCGGCGCTGTCGCTGTGGTATCAGGTGGTCGCGTTCGGCCTGGTCCTGGCACTGGCCTTTGTCTTCAAGGGTAGCAGCCGGCTGCCAAGCAAGGACAAGGCCAGGCCTGTTGTCGCGGAGGTCTGAACCCTGCCGGGCGTCCGGGGCGCGTGAACCTTGCGGTATCGCGTTCCGCGCCAGTTCGTCAAACCAGCAACTGCCAGGTTTGGTAGGCGGCCAGTAAGATGACGAGCCCGCCCACCAGGATCATCAGCCGCCTTGCGGGGATGATCCGGACCACAAAGCCGGCCAGGGGCGCAGCCAGCACGCCGCCGACAACCAGACCGGCGACCGACCAGATGTGACCATATAGGCCGTCGGCCTGTTGCCAGTGACCGGTGAGGAGCGCGGTCAGAAAGGCGGCAGACACCGCGGTGGTGACGAAGAACTCCACCGTGTTGACCGTGCCCACGACAAAGCGCGGCGCTCCGCCCGACCCGATCAGGCTGGAGGTGACGATGGGTCCCCAGCCGCCGCCGCCCGCGGCGTCAACGAAGCCGCCGGCCACCCCGAGGGGCGCAACATAGGCGGCGCTATGCTCCTGGTAAGGCGCGCGACTCCGGAAGGCCCGAAACAGAATATAGGCGCCCAGCAGGCCCAGATAGACTGTCACGAAGGGGCGTAGCGCAGCACCATCAATCGAGGTCAGTACATAGGTGCCCAGCACGCCGCCGGCGATGCCGGCCGGGGCAAGACGCCAGAACAGGCGCCAGTTCACGTTGCGGTGGCTGATGTGGCTGGTTGCCGACGCCGCAGTGGTGAACATTTCGGCGGCGTGAACGCTGGCGGATGCCGTGGCCGGGGGCAGTCCGAAACCGAGCAGCATGGTCGTGCTGACCACGCCATAGGCCATGCCGAGCGCGCCATCGACGATCTGGGCCAGAAATCCCACGATTGCAAAAACCAGAAACTCTGAGCCCATATTGCCTCCTCACGCAATATGAGGATGCTATCTTGATACTCTATCGTGTTGATAGGGTATACTTGGCCAGCTTTTTGCGTTTCGATGCCGTGTCGGGAAACAGATTACCGGTTTTGCACTCTAGCGCACGATCAGCGTGCCGGCACCAAACTCGGTGAAGAGTTCCACCAGCACCACATGGGGCTGCTTGCCGTTGAGGATCACCACGCCTTCCACGCCATTGTCGAGCGCTTCAAGGCAGGTTTCGACCTTGGGGATCATGCCGCCCGAAATGGTGCCGTCGGCGATCAGCGCCTTGGCGTCGCGTACTGTGAGTTCAGGGATCAGCTTGCCATCCCGGTCGAGTACGCCTGGCACGTCGGTCAGGAACAGGAGGCGCTTGGCACCGAGCGATCCGGCAATGGCACCGGCGAAGGTATCGGCATTGATATTATAGGTATTGCCATCACGTCCTGGCGCCACCGGGGCGATCACCGGGATCAGTTCGGAGCGGGCCAGAAGGTCGAGCAGCGTGCGGTCGACTTCCACCGGTTCACCGACAAAGCCCAGATCAAGCACGCGCTCGATATTGGAGCCGGGGTCCTTGAAGGTCTTTTCTGCCTTTTTGGCGAACACCATGTTGCCGTCCTTGCCGCACAGGCCGATCGCCCATTCCCCCTCGGCATTGATCAGCGCCACAATTTCCTTGTTGATCGAACCGGCCAGCACCATTTCGACCACTTCCATGGTGCGCTGGTCGGTGACGCGCAGCCCGCCCTCGAACTTGGATTCGATGCCCAGGTTCTTGAGCATCAAGGCGATCTGCGGTCCGCCACCATGCACCACTATGGGATTGACCTTGGACTGCTTCAATAGCGCGATATCGCGGGCAAAAGCCTGGCCAAGCTTGAGGTCGCCCATGGCGTGGCCGCCATACTTGACCACAACCGTCTTGCCCTCATAGCGCTGCATATAGGGCAGGGCCTGGGCGAGGATGCCGGCATCATGGCTGAACCGGTCGGTATCGGAGGCTTGATCGGACATGGTGGTGGGCGGCTCCCTGGCGTGGCCTACAGTCTGGGCGAAGGGTCTAAGGCATTTTCGCCCCGTATGAAACGCTATTGCCCAGCTTTTTTGAAGAGCGGTGATCCATTTGTTGCCCTGCGGCGTATTCAACTGAAAGGCCGTGGCACGGCCTCATGGACGGGAGGGCCAAAGCCCATGCCAGAACAATCCGGAACCGCCGAGATTGCGGATCTGATCGCGCGCTGCTCGCTGCGTGACCGCCAGGCCTTTCGCACGCTCTATCAACGCACAAGCGCGAAACTCTTCGGCGTCGTGTTGCGTATCTTACGCAACAGGGCCGAAGCGGAAGAGGCCATACAGGAGGTCTACATCAAGGTCTGGCAGCGTTCTGATCGCTATGTCGCGGGGCAATATTCGCCGATAAGCTGGCTGGTGGCGATCGCGCGCAACCATGCGTTGGACATGGTGCGGGCGCGCAGGCCATCGGGTGATGATCTCGATACGGCGATGGACGTCGCCGATACGGGCCCGAGCCCGGAGCGGCTGACCGCGTCGAGCGAGGATGGCGCCCGGATCGAGAATTGCCTGGGCCAGTTGGAGGCCGATCGGGCCGAGGCCGTGCGCGGTGCTTATCTCGACGGCTACAGTTATGACGAGCTGGCGCAACGGTTTGCGGTGCCGCTCAATACAATGCGAACCTGGCTGCGGCGCAGCCTGATCAAACTGAGAGAGTGTCTGACGGCATGAGTATGGAAGGGGACAGCAAGGGCGGCGGCGAGCGCGGGGCGCTGGTGGCTGAATATGTCCTGGGCCTGTTGGGCCCGGCCGAACATGCGCGTGTCGAGGCGCTGATTGCCGCCGACCCGGCTTTACAGGCCGAGCGTGACTTCTGGGCCGCCCGCTTTGCGGCGCTCGACAGCGAATTTGCCGAGGTGGCGGCACCCGCTCATGTGCTCGACCGGGTGGAGACCCGGCTTTTCGGATCAGCGCCGAGGGCCTCCGTGTGGGATAGCCTGGCGCTTTGGCGCGGTATCACCGCGGGCGCCTTGGCCGTCGCGGTTGCCGCCATCGGCTTTAGCCTGATGCAGCCGGCACCCAGCGTGACCACGCTTACGACCCAACTGGTCGCCGCGCTCGAGGCCGAGGGCAGCGACGTGCGCTTCCTGGCGCTTTATGACGGAGCCGGGGCTGTCCGGCTCACCGCCTTGTCCGGCGAGGTCCCCTCAGACCGCGACCTGGAGCTCTGGGCTATCCAGGGTGGGCAGGACCCCATTTCCATGGGTGTCGTTCCGGTCAATGAACGCTCCGTGGTCGAATTGAGCGAACAGGTCCGCTCCGGCTGGGGAGAAGGGTCGGTGCTGGCCATTACCCTTGAACCGAAGGGCGGCGCGCCCGAAGGCAAGGCGACCGGTCCGGTCGTGGCCCTGGGCGAAGTGCACCAGATCTAATCGATCAGCAATTTCACGCTGACCCGGTCGTCGAAGGACCAGCCGCCCAGGGCCAGGATTTCGCCCGCGTCGTCACGCACCAGCGGTGCGGTGCGGATGGCTTCGGCCGGGGTGGTGACCTTGAAACCGAGAAAGTTCTCCAGCCGGTGGCGCGGCATAAAGTCGGTAGCTCCGGCGACAAGGCCCGCCGCGTCAGACAGGTTGGTAATCAGGAAACGCTGGTCCCAGACCAATCCGGCATGCGGCGCCAGGACACAATCTTCGGGCAGGGCGCGGCCCGGTTCGCGCGAGATGGACAGTTTGTGCCCCTTGAGACGCACCACGGCGCCAAGCAGTGTCGCGGCACGCGGCAGATCACCCTGGGCGATCTGGTCATAGAGTTTTTCGACCTGTCCCAGCGCTCGCGGCTTCTGCCGACCGCCGACAATGTTGAGCGTGCGGGCCAGTACCCGCCGGCCAATGGCCGGGCTCAGGGCCTCAAAGGCAGCCTGGAGCATGCTGGCGGCACCAAAGCCATCCAGCGTCACCAGTTCGGCAAAGGCGGCGTCTGCCATCTGCCTCAGCGCCAAATCGGCCTCTGCCATGCGCGTGGCAAAGCGGGAAAGGGCCGCGGCGTCCAGCCCGTCCTCGGCGAGCAGGGGCAGGCGCTGGCGCCAGCGCACACGCTCATAGCTCCGATCATCGTTGGATGGATCGATGGCTGGCCTCAGCCCTGCTTCGGCCACCAGCAGTGCCATGCTGGACGGCTCGACATCGAGCAGGGGCCGAAACACCCGCACACCTTCCACCTGGCTAACCGCGCTCATGCCCTTTAGCCCTTCAATGCCGCTGCCATGGGCCAGGCGCATCAGCACGGTCTCGGCCTGGTCGGCGCGATGATGAGCGGTCAGCAGCAGGGTTGCGCCATCGGCGGCCATGGCCTCGCCGATGACGCGGTAGCGGGCCTGCCGGGCCGCCTCCTGCAGGCCGGTTTCGGGCTTGTCCCCGGTCCAGTGCAGTCCGCGCGCGGCAAGACCCAGCTTTTCGGCTTCGCGCAGCACCATCTGCACTTCCGCGGACGCTTCAGGGCGCAAGCCATGATCGAGGCTATAGACGATCAGCTTGGGCGCCTGCTCCAGGCCACTGGCCCAGCGCTGGGCCAGCAGCATCAGGGCTAGGCTATCCGCTCCGCCGGAGACGGCCAGGCCAATAGCGGGTTCGTTTACTGCCGGCGCGAACAGCCGCGCCAGCACGTCCGGATCGCCCAGATCGGGCGTCAGACCGGTGGACATTCGGCCCTGGCCTTTTCCTCGGCGAGGCGGGCCTGGAAGGCCGGGATGGTGTCGGGATAGCGCGCCGATACCTCGTTGAAGGTGCGGCAGGCAGTTTCGCTTTCGCCCACGCCAGCCAACGAGACGCCGAGCTTGAGCAGGATGTCGGGCGCCCGCTCGTGATCGGGGTTCTTCTGATAGGCATCGACCAGCGCATCGGCCGCCTCGGCATAAGCGCCACGGGCGAGCATGGATTCGCCCAGCCAATTGCCTGCATCGATCACCTGCGGATTGTCGGGGTAAAGTTCGATGAACTGACTGAACTGCTGCTCGGCGAAGTCATAGTCCCCAGCCAGCATGGCCTCGTATCCGGCCCGGAACTGGGCATCTGCATCGGGATTGCCCGTCTGGTCGGCGGCGGGGTCATAGCTCAGATTGAGTGGCTGGCCGGTGATGAGGTCGACAACACCGAACTGGCCCGTGCCTACCAGCGGATCGCCGGATTGGCCCAGATCGTCTGCCGGCGCAGTGCCGTCATCGAAAGTGGGATCGAACTCGATCTCACCGGGCAGGGGTTGCACGCCCTGTTCGGGAATATCGGTCAGGGGCACGTCCGTTTCATTTGCAGCCGGGTCCTGCGGCAACGTCTGGGGCTGCGTCGCGCCGCCCTGCGTCGTTGCCGCTTCACCGTTTCCCGGGCCACCGCCTTCCAGTGCCAGGAAGCGGAACTCGGCGTCTTCCTGGAAGCGGTTGAGGATTTCCTGCAACTGGGTGAGCTGGAAGGTCAGGCCATCGACCTGGCCATTGAGCACGCGGATCTGCTCTTCAAGCTGCTGGATGCGCACCATGAGCTGGGCACTGTCTGCCTGGGCCACCAGGATGCGGCCGCCATTATTGTTGAAGCCCAGACCGCCCAATTCACCCGGCGGCATTACCGTCTGCGCCTGCGCCGCCTGGGCGCACAGGCCAAGGCCCAGCGCACACAACGCCGCGCGGCCCAGTTTCGTCAAATCCTTAAGCGTCACACCTGCCTCCGAAATGCTGCCGATGCCGGCCAAGATGGGGGTTATGCGTCAGCCGATAAAGAGCAATTTTGGTCAAAAGAAAGCGCCCGGACCATTTTCTGGCACCGGGCGCTCTTGCCTCCAGTTTTCACCGGATCAGATCGGCCTGCCGCAGTGCGGCAGGCCAAGGAATTTACTGGACGACAGTGACCGCGCGGCGGTTCTGGCTCCAGCAGGAGATGTCGTTACAGATCGCGACCGGGCGTTCCTTGCCGAAGGACTGGCTGGTGATGCGCTGGGCATTGACGCCGCGGCTCACCAGGTAGTTCACGACTACAGAGGCGCGGCGGGCGCCAAGGGCGATGTTGTATTCACGGGTTCCGCGCTCGTCGGCATGACCTTCGATCATGATGCGGTAATTGGCGTACTGGTTGAGCCACTGTGCCTGCTTGTCGAGCGTGGCCATGGCTTCGCTGGTGAGCGAGCTGGAGTCGGTTTCAAAGAAGACGCGATCACCGACGGTGACAATGAATTCCTGCTGGCTGCCGGGGGCGCCGGCACCGGTGTTGCCAACGCCGGTCAGGCCGACATTGTCGGTGGCGCTGCGCGAACAGGCGGCGACGACCACGACGAACAGCAGCATGGCTGCGGCGCGCAGGGCGGTATTGATGGGGGCGGGGATGGCCAAGGCGGGCTCCTACGAGGAAAGCTAAAATCTTAAGGGCAGCATTTACCGCGCTTAATCTTAAAACCGGGTGTGCCAGCGTGGTTAATCTCGGGCTAATGGGGCGCGGATGTGGCGGGAATCCAGGCTTTTTTGTGACGTTGCGGCTCGGCAACAGGGGACGCCGGTTCTGGAGATAGGGTTAAGGCCGAGCTTTGTGCCGCGTGCAACCGTGAGGCTGCCATGCCGGGGCGCTTCGAGCTATGCCCCTGGGGCGGGTATCGCGCCCACCGCGCCGCTAGCCTTCGGTCAGCTTGAACTCGATGCGGCGGTTGCGGCGATAGGCTTCGTCGGTTTCGGCCGGATCGAGGGGGGTGAACTCACCAAAGCCTGCCGCGACCAAACGATTGGGTGAGACGCCCTGGGACACCAGATATTGCGCAACCGAAATGGCGCGGGCCGCCGAGAGCTCCCAGTTGGAGGGGAAGCGCGCATTGGAGATCGGACGGCTGTCGGTATGACCATCAATGCGCAGCACCCAATTGATGTCGGTCGGGATTTCAGTCTCAAGCTGCAATATGGCATCGGCCAGGGAATCGAGCTGGGGCAAGGCGGCTTGGTTGACATCGGCTTGCCCCGCGTCAAACAGCACTTCGGACTGGAAGACAAAGCGGTCGCCGACCACTGTCACATCGGCGCGGCCTTCGAGAATCTGGCGCAGGCGGCCGAAGAAATCGGAGCGATAGCGGGCCAGATCCTGCACACGCTGGGCCAGGGCCAGGTTGAGGCGACGGCCCAGATCAGCGATCTGGGTGCGCGATTCTGCATCGCGCGCCTCGGACGCTTCGAGGGCCGCTTCGAGGGCCCCGATCTGTGTGCGCAGCGCGGCCAATTGCTGATTGAGCAAGGCCACCTGGGCATTGGCTTCATCAGAAAGCTGTTCGGCCTGCAGCAGGTCCGATTCCAGCGCGGCGATGGTATCGTCGCGATCGCCCAGGCCCGCGCCGATGCCGGCGAGCTGGTTGGACAGGGTCTCGTTTTCCGATTGGGCACCCGCCAAGGTTGCGGTCAGCGTGGCCAATTGCGCGTTGAGGTCGTCGGTATTGGCGCGTTCGAGCTGCAGCAATTCGGTCAGTTCGGCGATCTGACTGTTGAGCCGCGCCAGGGCGGTATCGCGCCCCTGGATTTCCTGGCCCAGAAAGAACTGGGTCAGCATGAACAGGGACAGCATGAAGATGATGACGAGCAGCAGGCTCGAAAGCGCATCGACAAAGCCGGGCCAGTAATTGGCTTCCTGTCTGCGGCGGGCGCGCGCGGCGGGCATGGGCTAGTTCCGGCGCTCGTTGTCGGCTTCGTCGAGCATGGCCTGGATCAGGTCACGCAGCTTCTGGTTGGTTTCGCCCTGCTCGGTGATGTATCGGCGCAAATCCTCCTGCTCGGTGCGGATATGCTTGACGAGCCCATCAATGCCGCGGGCCAGTTCGGCCATGGCGCGAATGGCATTCTGCGAGGAGTTCTGGTTCTGCATATTGGCGCCCATGCGCTCGATCATGGCCTGCATGTCGGCACCGGCCACGCCCATGGAATTGGCTTGCATGGCGGTAACCGGGTGGTCGAGCTCGGTCATCGAGGTCATCCAGTCCTCAAGATCGGTATAGAAGGCGTTCTGCGCTTGGCTGGTCTGCAGGTCGAGAAAGCCCAGGATCAGCGATCCGGCAAGGCCGAACAGCGAGGACGAAAAGGCGGTGCCCATGCCGCCCAGCGGCGCTGCAAGGCCTTCCTTGAGATTGGAGAACAGGGCGGCGCTATCGGCCGAGGTGACATCGAGCGCATTGATAACACCGGCCACCGAGCTCACGGTTTCGAGCAGCCCGTAAAAGGTGCCCATGAGGCCGAGGAAGACCAGCAGGCCCGTCAGATAGCGCGATGTGTCCTTGGCTTCGTCGAGGCGGTTGCCCACCGAATCCAGGATGGAGCGCATGGAGGCAGGCGTAATGACGGCCTCGCCGATACGCTCGCGCAATATGCCCGCCACCGGCGCCAGCAAGACGGGCGGCCGGGTGGAGGTGACGTTGCCGTCCTGCAGGGAGTTGACCCATTTGACTTCCGGAAAGAGGCGGAAAATCTGCCGGAAACTGAGGAAGATGCCAATGAACAGGGCGAAGAAGATCATCGAATTGATGAACGGGTTCGCCCAGAAGAAGGAGATGATGTTGGTGATCAGTATGGCGGCGACCAGTCCCACCAACACCAGAAAGATCACGATCTTGACCAGATAAACGGTCGGGCTGGCGAGGTGATAGGGGTCGTAAGTCTGCGTCATTTGTCCCGTACCTTGCCCCTCGCGCGCAAATCAACCGCCCCTGAGTCTAGAGGCGGTAGAAAGGCGTGACAATTAAAAAGGTTAACGGCACGGAATGACAGGAATGCGGCAGCGCTACTGAACCTTGCGCAAGGATTTGAGCAAGGCACCCTGCAAGGTTTCGTTGCCGGCCACGATCTGGCCGTTCCAGACCGATCCTGGCTGGCCGGCCAGGTCGGTCACCAGACCGCCGGCTTCCTTGACCATCAGCAGGCCCGGTGCGACGTCCCAGGGTTGAAGGCCCGCTTCCCAGAGCGCATCGAAGCGTCCGGCAGCCAGCCAGGCCATATCGATGGAAATCGAGCCGCCCCGGCGAATGCCGGCAACGGCGGGGTTGATCTGCGCGAGCTGGCGCAGCTGCAGGGTGTCGTTGCTGGTCCCTTGCGTCTTGATGCCGGTGGACACCACGGCGTCGGAGAGGTGCCGGCGACCAGCGACGCGCAGGCGCTTGGTGTCGGCAAGCCAGGCACCGCCACCCTTTTCGGCGGTATAGAGTTCGTCCATGATCGGGTTGTAGATCACTGAAGCAACGATCTCCTCGCCCCGCTGCAGGGCAATGGCGACGGCAAACAGCGGGATGGAGTGGAGGAAGTTGGTGGTGCCATCGAGCGGGTCGATGATCCAGGTGTGCTGCCCGTCGGTGCCATCGACCTTGCCGCCTTCTTCCATGAGGAAAGCGTAAGTGGGGCGGGCTTTGCGCAGCTCGTCATAGACGATCTGCTCGGCCCGGGTGTCCGCCCTGGAGACGAAGTCGGCCGGGCCCTTGCGCGAGACCTGCAGGTTTTCGACCTCATTGAAATCACGCGACAGGGATTTGCCGGCCTTGATGGCGGCGCTGACCATGACGTTGAGGAGGGCGGAACGGGCCATGACGTGAACTGCTCTTTTGACTCATGCGGTCCGGCCAGGGCGGGCAGATCGGTCTGCCGGCCGGCCAAGGGGCAGAAGGGCCCCGCCGCTGGATTGAAGTGTGGCGCGCTTATTGCCCCAGAACCGGCGCTGGTTCAAGGGTCTTGGCTTTCCGGCTCGCTTTCGCCGACAGCTGCGTCCGGTGCCGGAGCAGCGGTTTCGTCTGTCGTCTGGTTCGGCTCCACGACCTGGCTTGGTGCATTGGCTGCGTCGGTAGGAGCTGGCAGGACAGGACCCTCGACGGTGGGTATGGTTGCGACTGTTTCGATGCTGGGGGGCGTAGAGGGCCAGAAACGGGCGCGCTCTTCGGCCCGGGCCAATTCCGCCGCCGGGATGGAAACCAGCAGCCGATCAAGGTCCGGATCGGTCAGGCCTTGCCGACGCGCCAGCGCCCGCCACATCGCGGCTTCTTCCAGGTTCAGGTTAACCCCTTCGCCCACTGCGAGCAGCTTGGCATAGCGGTTCTGTGCCACGACATTGCCGTTTGCCGCCGCTATGCCATACCAGGTGGCCGCCGCCTCGACATCGCGTTCGATGCCCTGGCCAAGGTAGAGTAGGGTGGCGTAGTCAACCTGTGCGTCGACCAGACCAGCCTCTGCGGCACGGCGAATGTAATCAGCGCCTTGCGCGACATCCGGCGCCAGCCCCGCGCCCTCGAGCAGCATGGCGCCATAGTCATAGAGCGCCTCGGGCAATTCGGCATCAGCCGCCACTTTCATCAATTCGGCCGCCCTGGTCAGGCTCGGTTCGGCAAGGACCCCTTCGACATGCAGCAGTGCCAGATTGTATTTGGCCGGAATGTAACCCGCCTCGGCCGAGCTGCGAAAAAGCTCGGCGGCGCGCTGGCGATTGCGGGGGACGCCGGCTCCATCCTGGTAGAGCATGCCCAATTCGAAGGTCGCGAGCCGATCGCCATTGTTGGACGCCAACTGATACCAGCCTGCGGCCCGCTCCAGACTTTGTGCAACCCCGAGGCCCCGTGCATAGAGCTCAGCGATCAGGGTTTGGGCGGCAGCGTCGCCTTGCTCGGCGCGCGGCAGGGCCAGCTCAAGCGCGGTCAGGAAATAGCCGCGCTGGTAAGCGCCATAGGCATAGTCCGTGGGGACGCGCGGACCAAAGATGGTGTCACTGATCTGGTCGGCCGAATTGTTTTGTGCCTGGACCGACGAGGCCAGGCAGGCAAACACCATCGCAATTAGGAGGTGACCGGGCCTCATGCGTCTGCCCTGGCTGCCTCGTGAAAGGCGCGCAGCGCTGCCGCAGGGTCGCTCGCCGACCAGATGCAGTCAGAAAGGGCGATGAATTCGGCACCGGTATGACCGATGGCTGCGGGTTCGACCTGCGGGTCGGAATGGATCGCGGGAACCTCGAACGTTTCCGCCCACCACGCTGCCAGTTCTGCCGCAGCCTGATCTGCAGCGCCCCCGAGAGGGCCGAACATCACATAATCGACATCGAGCTCGCCAAAGCTCATGGCGTCGTGGCGCGAGCGGACATTGCCGACCCCGACAATGCCTTCGGGCTTGAGCAGGGTGATGGCTTCGCGGATGGCCTCGACGCCGCCCGAGGTGACATGCACGCCGTCGGCGCCAAGACGCCGGGCCAGTTCGGCGTCATCGTCGAGCAGGACGGCTGCGCCGGCGGCCTGGCCGATCTGGATGGCGCGCTCGGCAAGGTCGGCGTAGGCAGCATCATCGAGCGCTCCACGGCGCACCAGCAGCGCGGCAATTTCGGGGCCGGACAGGACCGTCATGAGCTGGCGGGGAAACCGATCGGGCTGCGGATTGTCTGGCGTGATGAGGTAAAGCTGCGGAGCCATGATGTTCCCGAAAATCGCGACGCGTTCCCTATGCACTCAATTTGGCAAGAAAGGGACATGCCTCAATAGGGGATTGACCCCATTGTAGGCAATGGCAAGGCGGGGGGACAAAAAAGCGCGCGCCCCGGGAGGGAAGCGCGCGCCAGCCGCGACGTTGGGTTCGCGGGAAGGAAGTCTAGGCTGCCCGATCGAGGTCGTTGGTCCACTCCCCGAGTGCGGCCAGCGAATTCATGTGGGCGCGATGGGTGAAAGCCTGACGGGCGGACTGGAAGTTTTCGCGCCGACCGGCCCAGGTGCGGAGGGCCACGTTCTGCAAAGCGCGGCCATAGGAGAAGGTCATCGGCCACGGCTTGCCGGAAATGCGGTTCATGGCCGAGAGGTGGGCGGTGGCTTCCTCGTCTGTCTGTCCGCCGGAGAGGAAGGCGATGCCGGGGACGGCGGCGGGAACATGTTCCTTGAGCACCTCGACGGTGCGCCGGGCCACCTCCTCGACGCTGGGACGGTCACGCGAGTTGATGCCAGGCAGGATCATGTTGGGCTTCAAGAGCATGCCGGCCAGATCGACACCGGCCAGGCGAAGTTCCTTGAACACGTTCTCCAGCACGTCGCCGGTAACCAGGGCGCAGCGTTCCATGGAGTGATTGCCGGGTTCGCCGTCACCCACTACTTCGGGCTCCACAATCGGGACGATGCCGGCTTCCTGGCAGAGCATGGCATAGCGGGCCAGCACATGGGCATTGGCCCGGATATTGTTGCGAGTAGGGGCGATATCGTTGATGGTGATGACAGCGCGCCACTTGGCGAAGCCCGCGCCGAGCTGCGCGTAGGCTTCGAGTCGCTGGCGCAGGCCATCAAGGCCTTCGGTGATTTTCTCGCCGCTTTCTCCGGGCATCGGGAAGGCGCCGCGATCGACCTTGATACCGGGAATGCAGTCCGCATCGGCCAGGATAGCGCGGAATGGCGTACCGTCAGCGGCCTCCTGCTTGAGGGTCTCCTCGGTCAGGATCACGCCGGAGATATGGCGTTTCATTGCCTCGGAGGCGCCGAACAGCATTTCGCGGTAGTCGCGGCGCATTTCGAGCGTATTGGGCAGGTTAATCTTGGCAAAGCGCTTGCCGATCGTGCCTTCCGATTCATCGGCGGCCAGAATGCCCATGCCGGGGGTCATCAGCTTCTGGGCAATGGCGTTGAGCGACTTGGTCATTTTGGGCAAACCTCGGAATTAGACTGGTCCCAGATTAGACTTTGGTTTGCGCGGTTTCGATTAGACCTCCGGCTATACGACGAAAGGCTAATCTTGTATGGTAGATGGGGATGGAACCCGTTGCGGGGTTGGCGCTTTAGCCTTTCCATCGTAAGTTGACGATATCTCCAGGCGTTCCAGGCGCCAAAATCACACAAAGTCAGGATAGAAAATGAGCACGCAACCGCATGTGAGCTTCAATGACGGCCGTTCGATCCCGCAGCTGGGCCTGGGCGTCTGGCAGACCCCGGACGATGTGGCGGTGGAGGCCGTGAGCACTGCGCTCAAAACCGGTTACCGCCATATCGACACCGCTGCCGTCTATAAAAACGAAGAAGGCGTCGGCAAGGGCATTGTAGCCTCTGGCATAGACCGTGGGGATATCTTTCTGACCACCAAGGTTTGGAATGATGATCAGGGTTTCGATGAAACCCTCAGGGCCATGGATGCGAGCCTCAAACGTCTGGGGACCGACTATGTCGATCTTTATCTGATCCACTGGCCGTCAGCGTTCCGGGGCAAGTATATCGAGACCTGGAAGGCACTGATCCGGTTGCGCGAAGAGGGCAAGGCCAAGTCCATTGGCGTGTCGAACTTCGAGGGCACCTATATCGACGATCTGGTCCGGGAAACCGGTGTGACCCCGGCTATCAACCAGATCCAGCTCCACCCGCACTTCCAGCAGCAGGCGATGCGCGACAAGCATGCTGGCTTGGGCGTGGTGACGCAAAGCTGGAGCCCATTGGGGCAGGGCAATGTGCTGGCCGATCCGGTGATCGGCGCGATCGCCAAGCGGCACGGCAAGAGCCCAGCCCAGGTGATCATCCGCTGGCATCTCGATCTGGGTCTGGTGGTAATCCCCAAATCGGTGACCCCCAGCCGTATCGTCGAGAATTTCGAGGTGTTCGACTTTACCCTCAGCGAGGAAGACAAGGCGGCGATCGCCGGGCTGGACAGTGCCGACGGGCGGATTGGATCGGACCCGATGTCGGCGACGTTCTAGAAAAACCAAAGGCCGGGGCGACCCGGCCTTTTTGTTTACTTCTTGAGGGCTTCGACGCCCGGCAAGGGCTTGCCTTCCATCCACTCAAGGAAGGCGCCGCCGGCGGTCGAGACATAGCTGAGCTTGTCCTTGACCCCGGCATGGGCGAGAGCGCCGACGGTGTCGCCGCCGCCCGCCACGGAAACCAGCAGGTCGTCATGCGTGCGCTTGGCGACGTGCTTGGCGATGGCCACGGTGCCGGCATCGAAAGGTTCCATCTCGAAGGCGCCGACCGGGCCGTTCCAGACCACGGTATGGGCATCGTCGATGGCGGCGTTGATGCGCTCGATGGAGGAGGGGCCGATATCGAGGATCATGCCATCGGGATCGATTGCGTCCACGCCATAGAGGCGGGTGGGCGAATTGGCCTTGAAGTGCCAGGAGACCACCGCGTCGATGGGCAGGATGATGGCGCAATTGGCCTTGTCGGCCTTGTCCATGATGCGGCGGGCGGTGTCGGCCAGATCCTTTTCGCAGAGCGATTTGCCGACGCCATAGCCTTGCGCAAAGAGGAATGTGTTGGCCATGCCGCCGCCGATGACCAGACCATCGACCTTGGTGACGAGGTTTTCGAGCAGGTCGATCTTGGAGGATACCTTGGCGCCGCCGACAATGGCGACGACGGGTTTTTTGGGCTTGCCGAGGCCGGATTCCAGGGCCTCGAGCTCGGCCTGCATGGCAAGGCCTGCCGCGGCGGGCAGCAGGCGGGCCAGCGCTTCGGTCGAGGCATGGGCGCGGTGGGCCGCCGAGAAAGCGTCGTTGACATACACGTCCCCCAGGCTCGCCATGCGCTGGGCCAATTCGACGTCGTTGGCTTCTTCGCCAGGATGGAAACGGGTGTTCTCCATGACCATGACCGAACCGGCGGGCGCTTCGTCGATAGCGGCCTGGGCAGCGCTGACATCAACCCAGTCGGTGGCAACGAAGCCGACCGGATGACCGGTCTGGTCAGCGACGGCCGAGCAAACCTGCTCGAGCGAAAATTCAGGGTTTACCTGGCCCTTGGGGCGGCCGAAATGGGAAAGAAGAATGACTTTGCCATCCTTCTTGACGATTTCGCGGATGGTGGGCACCAGCCGCTCAATGCGGGTCGCATCAGTGACCTTGCCGTCGGCGACGGGCACGTTGAGGTCGGCCCTGAGGAGCACGCGCTTGCCCGTCAGATCGAGTTCATCCAGGGTCTTGAAGCCGTTGCTCATGGTGCTGCCTCCGGGTCAGTTCTTTTCGCGCCGTGGGTAGCAGAGTGCCACGTTTGGCGGAAGCAGGGACAGCAAATTTCTCTTAAGGCATGGCGCCCGCCCTCCGGGCATGGGTCTACACCGCCCGGCCCTTCGGCTTGCGGTTGCACGGTAACGAACGGCCAGCGGCCCAAAAAAAGTTGAACGTTCAAGGGCAAGAGCCACTGGCCGTTCGTCACGGAAACACGGATTTTCCACGGGTCCGGATTCAGGCGGTACCGTTATTGCAGGTCCGGCTGCCGAGCTTCTACCCGCGTAAAGAGGCGCCCCTCTTCCCGGCCTCCCCGCCCGGCCCTGCGTCGGGGTCGCGTGTGTGGCGGGGATGGAAGGAGGATACGGGAGAAATCTGGACCGGGGATAAGTCGAAGAACCCGTGACCGAGACAGGCGACGGAAGTGCCTTCTGCCCCCGGCAGACTATCCGGCCAAGGGCGAAACGAGTGCGGCGCCCGCCATGTAGAGCAAGGGTGAGATCAACACCTGTCCGCCCAGGCGCAATAGATCGTCGACCATGACATGTTTGGCAAAACCATCACTGGCAAGGGGTGCGGTGCCGACCTGGGTGAGAATGCGGCGGTGGCGCCAGGTCAGAAAGCCAAGCATCAGAATTGCGGGCAGCGGGATCAGCCAAGGCATCTGCATCATGCCGAGCAGCAGCCAACTCAGGGGGAGAGCTGTCGCGATGCGCTTGGTAAGGAGGAACATCCTGCTGCTCCGTTGCCGACACGGTGGAGGCATTTAAGCTGATTTGGTGACAGACGCGTGAATCAGAAACGCGTGAAGAGGCCCGGATAGTCGGTGACAATGCCATCGGCATCGACTTCCAGCACGGCTTCGAAATCGGTTGACTGGTAGCGGAAATGGTCAGCGTCGAGGCGGGTGTAAATCTGCTCTGAGCGCTTGAAGGACAGGGCGGTTGCGTCGATCCAGGCCATGGCAAAGGAGACGGGTTGATCGTCTTGCCAGTCCTGCCGCCAGATGGGCAGGGAATTGGTGAGCGGGGTGGGCCAGATGTCGACATCGATGCAGCCGCGCAGGGCCGGGATAGGCTCGGCCCGGTCGTCGGACCAGCCGCCGGCCCCATCGGAGAAGAGCTCGAGCATCTTGCCGTCGGTGCGCTCGATTTTGACCGTGCGGGGGTGGCCGTTCTCGTCGAGTTTCAGCCGGTAGAACAGGCCGAAATCGGGGCCGATTATGGTGCCGCGGATGCGCGTGTCGCGGCCATTGGCGATAATGTGGCAATGCTCGAGGGTTTGGAGGTGAAGGCCGCGCCAGCGGACGGATCGGTTGAGCGGCAAGTGGTCCACCTGTGCTGGCGTTTGATCTGTTCCCACTTTGCCTCAACTCCCACCGGCTGTCATCCCGGCCCCCGGGTCGCGCCGCGCCCGATGGCAGGCTCCGGAGCCGGGATCGGAGTTGAGATCTCAGGATGGGCTCCGGCCTTCGCCGGGGTGACATCGCGGTTGGTGGTCGATCAGATCAACAAAAAGGGCGCCCCATTGGGACGCCCTTTCCAAGTCAGTTTTGGCAGTGCGATCAGAGCGTCTTGCCAAGCGCGACTGCGGTGTCCGCCATGCGGTTGGAGAAGCCCCATTCATTGTCGTACCAGCTGAGGACCGAGACGAAATTGCCGTCCATGACCTTGGTCTGATCCAGCGCCATGGTGGAGGAGTGGCTGTCATGGTTGAAGTCGATGGAGACGTTGGGGAACTCGGTGTAGCCGAGCACGCCCTTGAGTTCACCATCGGCGTACTTCTTGACGGCCTCGTTGATTTCCTCGGCGGTCACGTCGCGCTTGGCGATGAACTTGAAATCGACGCAGGAGACGTTGGGGGTCGGCACGCGGATGGAGACGCCGTCGAGCTTGCCCTTGAGCTCGGGGAGCACCAGGCCGATGGCCTTGGCGGCGCCGGTCGAGGTCGGGATCTGCGACAGGGCCGCTGCGCGGCCGCGATAGAGATCCTTGTGCATTGTGTCGAGGGTGGGCTGGTCACCGGTATAGGAATGGATGGTGGTCATCATTCCCTTTTCGATGCCGAATTCCTTGTGCAGCACATAGGCCAGCGGGGCCAGGCAATTGGTGGTGCACGAGGCGTTCGAGATCACCACGTCGTCCTTGGTGAGGCTGGCGTGGTTGATGCCGTAGACGATGGTCTTGTCGGCGCCGTCGCCGGGGGCCGAGATGATCACCTTCTTGGCGCCGGCCTTGAGATGCGCGCTGGCCTTTTCCCTGGAGGTGAAGATGCCGGTGCATTCAAGGGCGATGTCGACGCCCATGTCACCGTGGGGCAGTTCGGCAGGGTCGCGGACGGCGGTGACCTTGATTGGGCCGCGGCCAACATCAATGGTATCGCCATCGACGGTGACCGTGCCGTTGAAACGGCCATGCACGCTGTCGAAGCGGAAGAGGTGGGCATTGGTTTCGACCGGGCCGAGATCGTTGATCGCCACGACTTCGATGTCGGTGCGGCCCGATTCCATGATGGCGCGGAGGACATTGCGGCCGATACGACCAAATCCATTGATGGCGACGCGGACTGCCATGTTTTATGCTCCTAGCGGGAGGGGAGGAGAAAGGGAGGCGCGGCTCTCTTACAACTGACTGGTGACGGCTTCAACAACGGCATCGGCCGTAATGCCGAAGTGGGCATAGAGATCATCGATCTTGCCCGAAGCGCCAAACGAGTTCATGCCGACGAACTTGCCCTTGTCGCCGAGCAACTTGTTCCAGCTCATCTCGATGCCGGCTTCAACCGCGACGCGGGCCCTGGCCGAACCGAGCACCTCGGCCTTGTAGGCGTCAGACTGCTTGTTGAACAGTTCCATGGAGGGCACCGAGACGACGCGGGCGGACACGCCCTTTTCGGCAAGCGCCTTCTGGGCCTCGACCGCAATGATAACTTCCGAACCGGTGGCGAAGATCACCGCATCGGCGTCTGCCGGGCCGACCAGGGTATAGGCGCCCTTGGCCGAGAGGTTTTCGGCGGTGTGTTCTGTGCGCACGGTCGGCAGGTTCTGCCGCGAAAGGGCCAGGATGGACGGCGTGCTGTCGGCTTCCAGCGCCAACTGCCAGCATTCAGCGGTTTCCACAGCATCGGCCGGCCGGAATACCAGCAGGTTGGGGATGGCGCGCATGGCGGACATATGCTCGACCGGCTGGTGGGTGGGTCCGTCTTCGCCCAGGCCAATCGAGTCGTGGGTCATCACATAGATGACGCGCTGGTGCATGAGGGCCGAGAGGCGGATGGCGGGGCGGGCATAATCGGTAAAGCACATGAAAGTGCCGCCATAGGGGATCAGGCCGCCATGCAGCGCGATACCGTTCATGGCCGCGGCCATGGCGTGTTCGCGAATGCCGTACATCATGTAGCGGCCGGAATAATTGTCGGCCTGGAAGGGCAGGGTTTCCTTGGTATTGGTCAGGTTCGAGCCGGTGAGGTCGGCCGAGCCGCCCTGGGTTTCGGGCACAATGGCGTTGATGATTTCAAGCGCCATCTGGCTGGCCTTGCGGCTGGCGACCTTGGGCTTGTCGGCGCTGAGCTGCTGCTTGTAGTCGTTCATCGCGCCGGCAAAACCGGTGGGCAGTTGACCGGCCATGCGGCGCTCGAATTCGGCCTTGTGGGCCGATGCGCCAAGACGGGACAGCCATTCGCCACGCACATTCTGCGAGCGACGGCCGGCGGCGCGCCAGGCTTCGAGCGTTTCGGCGGGCACTTCGAATGCCGGATAGGTGATGCCCAGCGCTTCTTTGGCGCCGGCCAGTTCCTCAGCGCCCAGCGGCGAACCGTGGACCTTATTGGTGCCGGCCTTTTTCGGGGCGCCGAAACCAATGGTGGTCTTGGCGGCGATCATGGTCGGCTTGTCGGATGTCTTGGCGTCGAGCAGCGCCTTTTCGATGGCGGCCTGATCGTGCCCGTCGATCTCGATGGTGTTCCAGCCCGATGCCTGGAAACGCGCGACCTGGTCGGTACTGTCGGCGTTGGACACAGCGCCATCGATGGTGATGTTGTTGTTGTCCCAGATCACCACCAGCTTGTTCAGCTTGAGGTGGCCGGCCAGCGCGATGGCTTCCTGGGAAATGCCTTCCATCAGGCATCCGTCGCCGGCCAGGCACCAGGTGTAGTGATCCACGATATCAGCGCCGAACTCGGCGGCCAGCTTGGCTTCGGCAATCGCCATGCCGACGGCATTGCCAATTCCCTGACCCAGCGGGCCGGTGGTGGTTTCAATGCCCTCGGCAAAGCCATATTCGGGGTGGCCAGCGGTCCTGGAGCCGAGCTGGCGGAAGTTCTTCACTTCATCGAGGGTCATGTCCTCGTAGCCAAGCAGATAGAGCGCAGAATAGAGCAGCATCGAGCCGTGACCGGCTGACAGAACGAAGCGGTCGCGGTCGGCCCATTTGCTGTCAGCAGGGTCGAACTTCATCACCTTGGTAAAGAGCACTGTGGCGATGTCGGCGCAGCCCATGGGCAGGCCTGGATGTCCGGAATTGGCCTTTTCGACAGCGTCCATGCTGAGCGACCGGATCGCATTGGCCAAATCGTTTTGCTGGGCTGTGTTCGTCATGGGACCGCTCGCTGGAAAAAGGCTTGAAACTGGCGGGAGCGGGCGCTTGGGGCCCTCCTCCCAGAGGCGGGGTTGAGGCATAACAGGTTCGTCTTGCCTGTCAATGTCACCAAGGGGCGCAAGCGTTCGGTTGGAGGCCGGAATTCCGGGGGTCCACCCCGCAATGCAGTTGCATTGCCACAATCGCTGGGGCAGGTTGGAAGGCATGGAATCGTCGCGTCTTGAGGGCAGTAGCGGCCATGAGTGAGACGGAACTTGAAGATGGACTGATCTCGGCCACGGCCCGGTTCGACCGGGCACTGGCGCGCCTGGCCACGAGTACCCGCGATCTCAATAGCCGGCTGCAGCGGCAGCAGCGCATGGAAGTGGATACGCAACGGCTGGTGCAGGAGCGCGCGCGACTGGCCACCGAACTCGACAAGACCGCTGCCCGTGCCAAAAGGCTCGATGACAGCGCGCATGAAGTCTCCAGGCGCCTAGTCGAGGCGATGGAAACCGTGCGTTCAGTGCTGGCAAAGGCGGAGTGATCGCGTGCCCGAGGTGAATGTCGAAATCAATGGCCGCAGATATCGCATGGCCTGCGAAGAGGGACAGCAGACGCATCTGATCGGATTGGCGGACCGGTTCAATACGCAGGTCGAGGGGCTCAAGGGAGCTGTGGGCGAGATCGGCGACAACCGGCTGACGGTGATGGCCGGTATTGCGGTGCTCGACGAACTGTCCGAAGCCGAGCGGAAGATCGAGGCGCTTGAAGCGCAGGTGGCTGAGCTGACGCAGGCCGGGCAGGACATTGCAGCCGAGCTGGAAAGTGTCGAGACCCAGTTTGCCCGGAAGCTGGGCGAAGCGGCCGAAGCGCTCGAGGGTGTCGCCGAAACACTGGACGGAGCGGTGCCGCTGCCCTAGGGCAGTTGCGTTCACGAGTTTGGAAAAGCGCGCATTGGCGCTTTGCACTGCCGCTCGCAAGCGCCTATATCTCGTCTCGCTGCCCGGCGCGTGAGGACACACATATCCCCGGGGCCTTAATCGATCCTAAGGGAGCTGTCCCTGACCGGGCCCGTGGGCTCGGACATACGGCGCCCACCTACGTAAGTAGGTTCCCGGGATCAGTAGTCCCACGGCCAGGGCGGCACTGAACTTGTTGTTGATGAGGGCTCATGGCGGAGCGGGCAGTGGAAGAGGCAAAGGCGGCGTTGCGGCGCGAGGCGCATGCCGCGCGCGCGGCCCTGGCCAGCGAGGACCGGGCCGAGGCGGCCAAAGCGGTTGCAGGGCACTTCTTTGAAGCTGTCGCCTATGGGCCCGATGACGTGATCGCCGGCTATTGGCGGATCCGCGATGAACTCGATTGCCAGCCTATTCTTGTGCGTCTGATGGATAGCGGGCAAAAAGTGGTGCTGCCGGTGGTGCAGGGCGACGAACAGCCGCTGGACATGCGGATCTGGGAGGCCGACACGCCGCTCTACGAAGCCGGCTTCGGGACCCTCGCACCATCCGACCTGGCCCCGCGCGCCGTGCCGGACCTGGTGCTGATGCCGCTGCTGGGCTTTGACAGTGAAGGCACGCGGCTGGGCTATGGCGGCGGGTATTACGACCGGACGCTGTCTGTATTGCCCAAGAGGCCGCTTCTGATCGGGCTCGCCTTTGCGGCGCAAGAACTGCCGCATATTCCGCGCGAGCCACATGACATTCCGCTCGACATGGTGGTCACTGAAAACGGCATGCGCGCCTTCGGTACGGCTGCATGAGATTACTGTTTCTGGGTGACGTGATGGGGCGGTCCGGGCGCGACGCCGTGACCGAACGGCTGCCGGGCCTGATTGCCCAGATGGGTTTTGACTTTGTCATCGTCAATGGTGAGAACGCCAGCCACGGCAAGGGGCTGATCGAGAATCACTATGCCGCGCTGCGCGATGCGGGGGCCGATATCGTCACGCTGGGCGATCACGCCTTCGACCAGCGCGAGGCCCTGAGCTATATCGAGCGTGAGCCGCATTTGTTGCGACCGATCAATTATCCGCCCGGCACGCCGGGGCGCGGGGCCATGCTGGTGGAAAGCCGCAAGGGCCATCGCGTGCTGGTGGTCAATGCGCTGGGGCGTGTGTTCATGCCGCCGATTGATGATCCGTTCCGGGCAGTGGAAGCCGCGATCGCCGATTGTCCGCTTGGGGAAGTGGCTGACGCGGTGATCGTCGACTTCCATACCGAGGCGACCTCGGAAATCCAGGCCATGGGCCATTATCTCGATGGCCGCGCGACGCTGGTCGTGGGTACCCACACCCATATTCCGACTGCCGATCATCGCGTGCTCAAGGGCGGTACCGGCTTTATGGCCGATGCGGGCATGTGCGGCGATTTCGACAGCATAATCGGCACCGACACGGACGAACCGCTCAATCGGTTCCTGACCGGCATTCCGGGCGGACGGTTCACGCCCTCGGAAGGCGAGGCGACTTTGTGTGGCGTGGCGGTGGAAACGGACCCGGCCACCGGGTTGTGTGCCAGGATCGCACCGCTCAGACTTGGTGGAGTGCTGGCGCAAGCGCTGCCAGATCTCTGAGAGCCAGATAGTATCGGCAGATTTCCCGCTTGCCCAGACTCACATTTTGGGTTCGGATCGCGTTGTTGTGCCTGGGGCGCAAAAATTGACGGTCGGCTGAGAAGGAAAAACGGGCCCCGGACGCGGCAGGAAGTGCCAATCAATCGTCCACGCATGCGAGGAGTGGGGCCATGCTCGATCCGGTCATCAATTTTCTCAATGATATCTTTTGGGGCTATGTCCTCATCTATGGCCTGTTGGCGGTGGGATTGTTCTTCACCATCCGACTGGGATTCATCCAGTTCGTCAATTTTGGTGAAATGTTCCGGGTGGTCACGGGCTCCCGCCGGGGCGACAGCGCCGGTATTTCTCCCTTCCAGGCATTGACCATCAGTCTGGCCTCCCGCGTGGGCACCGGCAATCTGGCTGGGGTGGCCGTGGCGCTCTATCTGGGCGGGCCCGGCGCAATCTTCTGGATGTGGATGGTGGCGCTGGTCGGGATGGCGACGGCCTATTCCGAATCCACGCTGGCGCAGCTTTACAAGACGAAAAACGACGAGGGCCAATATCGCGGCGGTCCCGCCTTCTATATCGCCAAGGGGCTCAAGGCACCCTGGGCGGGGGCGATCTTTTCGGTCTGCCTGATCATAGCCTTCGGGCTGGTATTCAACGCGGTGCAGGCCAATTCCATCGCCGATGCCATGCAGGGGGCCTTCGGGTTCGAGAAGATCTGGGTGGGGGTGGCGCTGGCCCTTCTGACCGGCATAGTCATTTTCGGCGGCATTAGGCAAATCGCGCGGGTGGCCGAAATCGTCGTGCCGTTCATGGCCGTCATCTACCTGATGGTCGCACTTTATGTGGTCGCGATCCATATCGGGGAAGTACCGGGCATGCTGGGCCATATCGTGCAGTCCGCCTTTGGGCTCGATGCGGCGGGTGGCGGGTTGGCCGGGGCCTTGCTCAATGGCGTCAAGCGCGGGCTGTTTTCCAATGAGGCCGGCATGGGGTCGGCGCCCAATATTGCGGCCGTGGCGACGCCCGATCCGCATCATCCCTCTTCGCAGGGCTTCGTGCAGGCCTTGGGGGTGTTCATCGACACCATCCTGATCTGTACGGCGACGGCACTGATGATCCTGCTCTCGGGCGTGATGGTGGAGGGCGGCGAATTGACCGGAACGCCACTGACCCAGGCGGCGATGAGTGTTCACATCGGCGGGGCCGGGCAATATTTCATTGCCATCGCCATCCTGTTCTTCGCCTTCACCTCGATCATCGGCAATTACTCATATGCCGAAAACGCCATGACCTTCCTCAAGGTGGGCAATCTGCCGGGGCTGACCGTGTTGCGACTGGGTGTGCTGGCGATGGTGATCTGGGGCGCCTATGAGAGCGTGGCGACCGTATTCAACGCGGCGGACGCCTCGATGGGGCTGATGGCCACGGTCAATCTTATCGCCATCGTGATGCTCTCGGGCACGGTCGCCAAGCTGACCAAGGATTACCGGGCGCAGCGCAAGGCGGGCAAGGAACCGGTGTTTCATGCGGCGGATTATCCTGAACTCAGCGGCAAGATCGACCAGAACATCTGGAACAAGCACGACCCGGGTTGATTGGTAAGACGGGTTGGCAGCGCCCGTCCGGTCCGGCACCGGGCGGGCGCTTTATTTTTGCGCCTCTTGCCCCTATAAGCAGCGCGAAAAAGCGCAAATTGCATATCCGAGGTTACTCATGGCTGGCCATTCCCACGCCAAAAACATCATGCACCGCAAGGGCAAGTCGGACGCCATCCGGTCCAAGATCTTTTCGAAGCTGGCCCGCGAAATCACCGTGGCGGCCAAGATGGGTCAGCCCGACCCGGCCTTCAATCCGCGTCTGCGCCTGGCCATTGCCAATGCCCGCGCCCAGTCCATGCCCAAGGACAATATCGAGCGGGCCGTCAAAAAGGCCTCTGGCGGCGATGCAGAGAACTATGATGAGATCCGCTATGAGGGCTATGGTCCCGGTGGCGTGGCCGTCATCGTCGAGGCGCTGACCGACAATCGCAATCGTACCGCGTCCAATGTGCGCTCCTATTTCTCCAAGAATGGTGGCGCGCTGGGAGAAACCGGTTCTGTCGGTTTCATGTTCGACCGGGTGGGCGAGATCACCTATCCCGCTTCAGTAGGGTCGGAGGACAAGGTGATGGAAGCGGCCATTGAGGCCGGGGCCGAGGACGTCGAGAGCGACGACGAGAACCACTATATCTATACGACCTTCGAGAACATGGCCGAAGTCTCTTCGGCGCTGGAAGCCGTGTTGGGGGAGGCGGAGTCGGTGAAGGCGATCTGGAAGCCGCAGAACGAAACGCCAATCGACGCGGAAAAGGGCGCGACCCTGATGAAGCTGCTCAACACGCTCGAGGAAGATGACGACGTGCAGAACGTCTATTCGAACTTCGACATGAGCGAGGAAGAGGCGGCCAAGCTCGAAGGCTGAGCGGCTGCTATCGTGAGAGACTGGCAAGAGGGCGGTCCATGGGGCCGCCCTTTTGGGTTTCAGGCAATGCGGAGAGCCAGCTTGGGCGGCTCATGGGGCTGATCCAGCACGACCGCATTGCGGCCCGCCTGCTTGGCGCTGTAGAGCCGCTGATCGGCAATGCGGAACAGCTCGGCAAAGCTGGTCGCCTCAACAAAGGCGGCGCCGCCGATGCTGACCGAAAGCGGGTGAACCTTTCCATCAGGCGCGAAGCAGGACACGATGACCGACAAGCGAATGCGCTCGGCCACGATTTGTGCCTGATGCTGGGTGACGCCAGGCAGGAAAACAGCAAACTCCTCGCCGCCCATGCGGCCGACGAAATCGCCACTGCGCAGCACTGAACGGATCGCCCTGGCGATTATCGTAAGTGCTTCATCGCCATAGTCATGGCCGTAGAGGTCATTGATGGATTTGAAGTTGTCCGCATCAATCATCAGCAGGGCGCCGGAGCAGGACGAGGCGGGGCGTTCCAGCCAGGCGTTGACGCGCGCAGTGAATGCGCGCCGGTTGAGGCAGGCGGTCAGCCCATCTGTGCGCGCGACCCGGCCGAGCCGAATATTGGCAATCGCCAGGCCGCGCAGCCGCTGGCTGAAATAGAAGAACAGCGGCGCGCCAATGATGATGGGCAGCGCAGCCGAAGCAACGAGAATGCGCGGGGCGACGTCACTTTCCAGATCCATGAACATCAGCCAGGTCAGGACCAGGGAGGCCGCGGCGCATGCCAGGGTGCCAAAGACAGTCCACCGCCCGACGCTGGTCCAGCCCGGCAATGCGAATATCTTGGATAGCGGCATTTGCAAATGTCTCGACTTGAAATGGAGAAGGGCGGCTGTCCGCATATCGGTGAAGAAAAGATTTAGACTATTGTGGACTTAAAATAGATCATCCTCTCGCAGAGTGATCCGAATAGATCAGTGCTGTTCTGGCGACAATTGTGATTTATTACAAGGTCGTTCTGTAGGCAGAAATTGGCAGGCTGGGTATCCAAAGCAGCACGGTGTTCCATAGCCCTAGCCTGTGACTGCGGACCGACCAAAACTTTACTTCGGACATTTTTGCCCCGTTGCAATGCATTCCCGAATCTCAAGGTAGGCTCCGGCCCTCAAGAAGGTGTTGCCGCGATTGATCAAGTTTTATCGAAGCGGGCGGGACGGCAGCGATTTGTTGCCAATTTGTTCACTTCGGGCTTGGTATGGTCAACGCTCGTCTCTACAAGGAAGACCATGACAAGGGCTGTGCGAATCATCGGGATTGATCCGGGGCTGCGGCGATGCGGCTGGGGGATTATCGAAGCTGTGGACAACCGGCTGAGCTTTGTGGTGGGCGGCACGCTGACGCCGCCGATCGAAGGCGCGCTGGCCGATCGCCTTGCCGCGCTGGCCCAAGGGTTGGGTGAGGTGCTCGACCGATACCAGCCCGAGGAGGCAGCAGTGGAAGAGACCTTTGTCAATTCCGGGCCGCGATCGGCGCTGATCTTGGGGCAGGCGCGCGGGGTGACCCTGGTGGTGCCGGCGCTGCGCGGGCTGGTGGTGGCGGAGTATGCTACCAATCTGGTCAAGAAGTCGGTGGTCGGGACTGGCCATGCGGACAAGAACCAGATCGGACTGATGGTCAAGACGCTTCTGCCATCGGCAGTGGTCAAGGGCGCGGACGCTGCTGACGCGCTGGCGGTGGCCATTTGCCATGCCCATCACCGGGTTTCTGCGCGCCGCATGGGGACATTGGCATGATCGGCAAGCTCAAGGGCCTGGTCGACAGTTTTGGTGATGATCACGCTCTGATCGATTGCGGCGGCGTCTGCTACGAGGTGTTCTGCTCGAGCGGGACGCTGCAGGCCCTGCCGCGCGTGGGCGAGGCGGCGGTAGTGTTTGTCGAGACCATTGTGCGCGAGGATTTCATCAAGCTTTATGGCTTTGCCAGCGAAGCGGAAAAGAGCTGGTTCCTGCTGTTGACCAGTGTGCAGGGCGTGGGGGCGCGGGTGGCGCTGGCCATTCTTTCAGTGCTCACGCCCTCGGAACTCTCGAGCGCGGTGGCCTTGCAGGACAAGGCGATGATCGGGCGGGCCAATGGCGTGGGACCCAAACTGGCCTTGCGCGTGGTGACCGAGCTCAAGGGGAAGGTGCCGGCCATTGGCGCCATCGATGCGGGCACGTTGGGCCTGCAGACAGCGCTGGGCGAGGGCGTGGCGTCGGGCAATGTCGCCGATGCGGTCTCGGCGCTGACCAATCTGGGTTATTCGAGCGCGCAGGCCTCCTCGGCCGTTGCGCGTGTGGTGGCCAAGGAAGGCGATGAGACGCCGACCGAAAAGCTTATCCGGCTCGGGCTGAGGGAATTGAGCGCTTGACCAATCTGACTTCCGCATCCGCCGGACGGGATGACAATCTCGATGTTT
Source organism: Devosia polycyclovorans (assembly GCF_042181575.1). Classification (GTDB taxonomy): domain Bacteria; phylum Pseudomonadota; class Alphaproteobacteria; order Rhizobiales; family Devosiaceae; genus Devosia; species Devosia polycyclovorans. The sequence goes on from NZ_CP170082.1 coordinate 1,175,475, forward strand.
CCCTGCGTCCCTCGGGCTTTGCCGATTTCGTCGGGCAGGCCGATGCGCGCGCCAATCTTGAAGTGTTTATCGAGGCGGCCAAGAAGCGCGGGGCGGCACTGGATCATGTGCTGTTCGTGGGGCCGCCGGGCCTGGGCAAGACAACGCTTGCGCAGATCATCGCCAAGGAACTGGGCGTGGGTTTTCGCGCGACCTCCGGCCCGGTAATTGCCAAGGCGGGGGATCTGGCGGCGCTGCTGACCAATCTCGAAGAACGCGATGTGCTGTTTATCGACGAAATCCACCGGCTCAATCCGGCGATCGAGGAAGTGCTCTACCCGGCGATGGAGGATTTCCAGCTCGACCTGATCATAGGCGAAGGGCCCGCGGCCCGTTCGGTGCGGATCGACCTGGCCAAGTTCACGCTGGTGGGGGCGACGACGCGCGCGGGGTTGTTGACCACGCCGCTGCGTGATCGCTTCGGCATTCCGGTGCGGCTAAATTTTTATACGCCAGAGGAACTGGTGCAGATCGTGACGCGTGGCGCTCGTCTATTGGGCATGGCCATGGCGCCGGATGGGGCAATGGAAATCGCCCGGCGTTCGCGGGGCACACCGCGTATTGCGGGACGGCTTTTGCGGCGGGTGATCGACTTTGCCATGGTGGATGGCGTGGCCGAGGTCAATCGCGCCATTGCCGACAAGGCGCTGCTGCGGCTTGATGTGGATGCGCGGGGTCTTGATCAGCTCGACAGGCGTTATCTCAATACTATCGCCGACTTTTACAATGGCGGGCCGGTGGGCATCGAAACCATTGCCGCAGCGCTCAGCGAGCCGCGTGACGCGATCGAGGAGATCGTCGAGCCCTACCTCCTGCAGCAGGGTTTTATCCAGCGCACGCCGCGAGGGCGCATGCTGACCGCGATCGCCTTCCAGCACCTGGGCAAAGTGGTGCCGCAGGGGTTTGTCGGGTTGCAGTCGAGCCTGTTCGGGGAGGATGAGGAATGAGCGCCCGGCATGTCATCAGCTTTCCCATTGAAGGGCAGCGATTCAACTTTCGGGCGGCCGGTATCATCATTGTCGATGGGCATGTGCTGGTCTGCCGGGAGGATGACGATGACTACACCATGCTGCCGGGCGGCCGGATCGAGCTGGGCGAGGATAGCCGGATTAGCCTGACGCGCGAGATGGAAGAAGAGCTGGCGATGCCCGCCGAGGTCGGCCGTATGATCGCGACGTCGGAGAGCTTTTATCGGCGCGATGACGAGGATTTTCACGAGCTAAGTTTTTTCTACGCCGTTGACCTGCCGGGACAGGCCCCCAATGGCCAGTCGCCCTGGCTACAGCGGCCCGATGAGGGGCATATCCTGTCCTTCTATTGGGTGCCCCTGGCAGATGAGGCCCTGGAGGATATCAACCTCAAGCCGCGCTGGCTGCCCGATTTCCTGCGCGCATTGCCAGGAGGGCACGTCCATATCGTCCATGACGAGCGGAGCGGGAAATGAGCAAACGTGACGATCCGATCGTCGGAACGCTCAAGCTGACCCGTCCTGCGCACCGGGCGCTGGCAGCAGCCGGGATCGTCACTTTTGCCGATCTGGCACAATGGACGCGCCGGGATGTTGCGGACCTGCATGGGGTGGGGCCGAAGAGTTTTGTCGAGCTGGACCCGGCAATGAAAGCGCGCGGCCTGGACTACAAGGCGCCATGAGCAGCCATCGCATCGCCGTCCGCATCTATTACGAAGACACCGATTTTTCGGGCAATGTGTATCACGCCGCCTATTTGAAATTCTTGGAGCGCGGACGGACCGAGTTGCTGCGCGATCTGGGTGTGCATCACGCGGAACTGGCCGAGCAGGGTATTGCCTTTGCCGTACGGTCGATGGATATCGAGTTTCTGGCCGCCGCGCGGATCGATGATCTGTTGACGGTCGTGACCACAGTCGTGGAGGCCGGCGGCGTCCGGCTGGTACTGGACCAGACAATTCTGCGTGATGACAAGACGATCACATCGGCGCGGGTCACCGTCGTAGCCATCAAGATGAGCGGCGGTCCGGCTCGTCTGCCAGCCGATTTGCGCGCGCGGCTGGCGCCCGAGGCATAACGTCAGACTCTCTTTGTTAACCCTTTGGTGACCATAAGGGAGGCAAAGGCAGATTTGCGCCGCGCCGGACCAGCCTGCGCCCGGAATGGCGGGCATTTCTCTTAATTTTGACAGATTTCGTCCCCATCGCAGCAGCCATGGGGCCGCATGCACGGGCCGACCGGAAGGGATTTTTTCATGGAAGCCATGGATGCTGCTGGAGCTGTCGCTCCACATGCTGACCTCTCCATCTGGGGCCTGTTCTGGGCCGCCGACTTCGTCGTCAAATCGGTGATGCTGGGCCTGCTGGCCGCATCGATCTGGTGCTGGGCGATCATCATCGACAAGACCATTACCTTTCGGCGCGCCCATTCGGAGATGAACCGCTTCGAGCGCACATTCTGGTCCGGCCAGTCGCTGGAGGAGCTCTACCAACAGCAGGCGGAAAAACCATCGGGCGGGCTGGGTGCCGTCTTCGTTGCCGCCATGAAGGAATGGAAGCGTAGCCACGAGCAGAATGCGGCGAGCTTTGTGGGCATGCAGCAGCGGCTCGACAAGGTGCTCGACGTTGCCATTTCGCGCGAGAGCGAATATCTCGAAAAGCGGCTTGGCTTTCTGGCCACGGTCGGTTCGGCTGGCCCGTTCATCGGGCTGTTCGGTACGGTCTGGGGCATCATGAACGCCTTTACCAATATCGCGGCGTCGTCCGACACAAACCTGGCCGTAGTGGCCGGGCCGATTGCCGAGGCGCTGTTTGCGACGGCCATTGGCCTGGTGGCGGCCATTCCGGCGGTTATCGCCTACAACAAGCTTTCGTCCGATGCCGGCAAGATGATCGGACGCCTTGAGGGCTTTGCCGACGAATTCTCCACCATTCTCTCCCGCCAGCTCGAAGCGCGGGGCCGCTGACATGGGCATGGGTGTCGCATCAGGCGGAGGCGGCGGCGGACGCCGCCGGCGCCGTAAGCGCAGTGCGGTCATGAGTGAAATCAACGTGACGCCGATGGTCGACGTCATGCTGGTGCTGCTGATCATCTTCATGGTGGCAGCGCCAATGATGACCTCGGGCGTGCCGGTGGACTTGCCGCGCACGGCGGCCAATGAACTGCCGAGTCAGACTCGCCCGATCACGGTTTCGGTGTCGCCCGAAGGGGCGATCTTTGTGGATGAAGCGCCGGTGAGCGAGGGTGATCTGGTCAGCACCATGGGCACCCTGGCGACGGTTGAGGACCGCATTTATTTGCGTGGCGACACGACGGCCAATTACGGCACGGTGATGCGGGTGATGGGGCTGCTCTCGGCCGCCGGCTATACCAAGATCGGGCTCGTTACCGAGCGCGAGAGGTAGGCCTGGCATATGCGCACCGGCCTCGTCGTATCGATATCACTTCACGTTCTGCTGCTGGTTCTGGGTCTGGTCAATCTTGGCCTGACCGAGCCACTGGAGCCGAATGTGCAGTCCATTGCGGTCGACCTGGTGCCCATCGAGGAATACTCCAATATCCGCCTGGGCCAGCTCGACAGCGAGGTGGTCGAGACCGAGACGCCGTCCGCCGTCGAGAGCGAGGAACCGGCTGAACTGGCGCAACCCACGGGCAATACCGAACAGAACCAGGTGACGCCATCGCCGGCCGACGTGCCCACGCCAGCCCCAGTAACCGAGACAGCGCCGGCGCCCGAGGCCGAACAGGCCCCCGAGCCGGAACCAGTTCCGGAACCGGAGCCCGCACCCGAACCCGAACCAGCACCAACGCCGGTAACCCTGCCGCAGACGCGGCCGGAGGACCTTGCACCGCCGCCTGAACCGGAACCGGAGCCTCTGCCTGAGCCAGAGCCTGAACCCGAACCTTTGCCGGAACCCGAGCCCACGCCTGCACCCGAACCGACGCCAGAGCCCGCGCCGGAGCCGAAGCCAACGCCGCCGCAGGTAAATGTTGCCTTGCCGACGTCGCGTCCGGCCGATCTTGCGCAAATCCGCGAGCAGGCGCTGGCGGCGGAGCGTCGCCGGCGTGAAGAGGAGGAACGGCAGCGCCAAGCTGCAGCCGCGGCTGCACGGCAGGCGCCGCCGACCGAGATCAGTTCGGAGACGGCAGACGAGATTTCCTCGATCATCAACAATGCACCAACCACTGGTGCGACGACCGGGCAGGGTGGTTCGCCGACGCTGGGCGATAGGACCGGCACATCGGCGCGCTTGAGCCAGACGGCCATTGATGGTCTGGTGGCCCGGATCAAGACCTGCTGGAACCTGCTGCCGAGCGATTTCAACAGCGGCATGAACGTGACGCTGAGCATGAGCATGAACCGTGATGGCAGTGTCGCGGGAACGCCGCGGGTTGTTGCGTCCGACCCATCCCCCGCCGGGCAGGCCATTGCCCGGGCGGCGCAGCGGGCGGTGATGCAATGTGGCCCCTACAGCATGCTTTCGGCTGACGCCTATGACGAATGGCGGCAGATCGAAGTGGAACTCAGACCCTGACCTTGAATTTGCCAGTTTGCTGGCCAAACTGCGGCCAAAACGGCAAGACCGGAGATAATTAGGACCGATGACCCTGTTCAACCGACGCGCAGCGCTCAAGATTGGCCTCGCCGGCGGGGCCCTGCTGGCCACCGCCCCCATGACCCTGGCGCAATTGCGCATCGTGGTGGAGGGCGCCAATTTCCAGCCGCTGCCCATCGCCATTCCCGATTTCGCCTCGTCCGACCCGGCTTTCGGGCGGGAGATCGCCGATATCGTGCGCAACAATCTGAGGCGTTCGGGGTTATTCCTGCCGCTCGATCCGGCCTCGCTGCCGGTTGCGGTGGGCGATGTGAATGCGACGCCCGATTTCAATGTGTGGCGCACAGCCAATGTCGATGGCTTGGTGATGGGCGCGGTGGAGCGCGGCGGCCAGATTTCGGCGCAGGTGCGGGTGTGGGATACCCAGCAGGCAGCACAGGTGGTGGGTAATTCCTACGCGACCGACCCCAATTCGGCGCGCCGCATTGGGCATCTTGTCTCGGACGCGATCTATTCGCAGCTTTCGGGCGGGACCGGTTATTTCGATACGCGCGTGCTCTATGTCGCGGAAAGCGGCCCCAAAGCCAATCGCGTGCGGCGCCTGGCGGTCATGGATCAGGATGGCGCCAATGTGAGCTATCTCACCGATGGGCAATCGATGGCGCTGACGCCGCGCTTTTCGCCCAACGGCGACCTGGTCACCTACATGAATTTTGCCGAGGGCAATCCGCAGGTCTATCTGCTGCAGCTCTCGACGGGGCGCCAGCAGCGCCTCGCCAATGTCGGCGCCATGACCTTTGCGCCGCGGTTTTCGCCCGATGGCGGTACGGTGGCCTTCTCTGTCGAACAGAGCGGTAGCACCAATCTCTATGCGGTTTCGACAGGCGGCGGTCAGCCGCAGCAGCTCACCTCCGGGGCGGCGATCGATACCTCGCCCTCCTATTCGCCCGATGGCAGCCGGATCATCTTTGAAAGCGACCGGGGCGGCTCGCCACAGATCTACCTGATGGGCGCTGGCGGCGGGAATCCCCAGCGCATCAGTTTCGGCCAGGGCAGCTATTCGACGCCAGTCTGGTCGCCCAAAGGCGATCTCATCGCTTTCACGCGGCAGTCAGGCGGACAATTCCATATCGGCATCATGAACCCCGATGGCTCGGGCGAGCGCCTGCTCTATTCGGGCTATCATGCCGAGGGGCCCACCTGGGCGCCCAATGGTCGGGTGATCATGTTCTACCAGGACCCGGGCGGCAATGACGGCCCGCGGCTGATGAGCGTCGATATCTGGGGCCGCGCGGCCCAGACGGTGCCGACCGAGAGCTATGCTTCCGATCCGTCCTGGTCGGGCCTGCGCAGCTAGACCAAGTTCTCCCGCAGACTTTTGAAATCCCTCCGCTGGTCGGAGGGATTTTTTGTTTTACTAGGAACCGGAAGCCAAAATCGGCCCTTTTACGCGCGCACCACGCGGTTGGATCACCGCAGATTTTCTTTTTTTAGGGGCAAGGTCCGGCGGCTTCTAAGTCAGTAAGTGACTGATATATATCGAGTTTGTGGTGTGTGAAGATTTTTGAATTTTTTTGAAGCCGGCGAAACTGGGTTGAGAGCGGGCCCGTATCTTCCTGCGTCCCATCGAGATGGATGGGAACAGAATTACACAGGAAGGAACTTCACTATGACCATTTCTATTCGTGCTCTCTCCGTCGCCGCCGTTCTCGCTTTTGGTTCGGTCGCCGGTGGCGTCATCGCCCAGGACGCTCCGATGGTCGGCGGCGCTGCCATGCCCGCCACCAACAACATCATCGAGAACGCCGTAAACTCGGCCGACCACACGACGCTCGTTGCCGCCGTGCAGGCTGCCGGCCTGGTCGAGACGCTGTCGGGCGAAGGTCCGTTCACCGTGTTCGCCCCGGTCAATGCTGCGTTTGAAGCCCTGCCTGCCGGTACGGTCGAGGGTCTGCTGGCTCCCGAAGCCAAGGACCAGCTGACGGCCGTTCTGACCTATCACGTGATTGCCGGTGACATTCACTCGGGTGACCTGGTGCAGATGATCAACGACAATGGCGGTGAATACAGCGCTGCGACCGTGCAGGGTGGCGAACTGACCTTCAGCCTCGATGGCGACATGGTCAAGATCACCGATGCCAATGGCGGCATGGCCACCGTGACCATCGCCGATGTGGACCAGTCCAACGGCGTGATCCACGTCATCGACGCGGTTCTGCTGCCCGCGATGTAACCAAAGCCTGCACCTGAACGAATAGTGCAGGAAACCGAGGCTTCGCTTGCCCCCGTCCCAAACCGCGGAGCCTCACCTTGACGTGACCAAGATGGACGCCCGCATGCGTTCATGGTCACGTCCTTACTGACCAGGCATTGCCCGGCCCTGCGCCGGGCAATGCATCATTAGGAGGTTGCCATGTCGCTCAATCGTCGCAAGGTGCTGTTTACTGGTTCTCTATTGGCGCTCGGCACTGCCCTGGGGCTGCGGGGAACGCAGGCTGCACAGGGCGATTTTCCTTTCACCCTGACCGACGAAGAATGGCGCCAGCGCCTGTCGCCCGCCGCCTATCAGGTGTTGCGGCATGAAGATACGGAACGGCCCTATACTTCCCCCCTCAATGACGAGAAGCGGGCGGGCATCTTCCACTGCGCTGGTTGCGACCAGGCCCTGTTCGAATCTGACAAGAAATACGACAGCCGGACGGGGTGGCCGAGCTTCTGGGACTATATCCCGGGCGCTATCGGCACCAAGGAAGACAATTCGCTGTTCATGACGCGGGTCGAGGTGCACTGCTCCAATTGCGGTGGGCATCAGGGTCATGTTTTCGAGGATGGCCCGCCGCCTACGGGCTTGCGCTACTGCATCAACGGATTGTCATTGCGGTTCGAACCGGCAGCATAGCGGCCGGACGGAACGATCCTGCACCTCGCACATTGGCCTCCCGACAGAGGAGAACAGCCATGAGTGAAAACATGCATGATAAAAACCAGTCCGAGGACAAGCCTGTCGACGAAAAGCTGGAAAATGTCAGCACTGGCGGGCATCTGGGCGGTACGCATTTCGGTCAGGCGCCGGGCGACGCCAAAACCAAGGAAGACCGGCGCGACGGCGGGCGCAAATCGCGCCCGAATGACGGCAACAATTAATTCGCCGCTGCATTGCAGCCTCGCACAGGCGTGCGCTTGATCGGGCCTGTGCGTTTCCGATATGCCAATCGGGTTGATGACACCCGGTTGGCCATGAAGATCACCACAATTGAAGTCGGCAAGGTGCCCGATCCGCTCAAGGACCGGTTTGATCCCTATGCCAGCATGTTCCGCAATATGTTCGCCTCGACCGGTCAGGCGTTTGAGTATGATGCGGTGCATGTGCTGGACGGCGAGGCTTTGCCTGATCCGGCCGATCTCGAGGCGATAGCCATCACGGGCTCCTCAGCGGGGGTCTATGAGGATCACGAATGGCTCGGACCTTTGCGTGATTTCATCCGCCGGGCTTATGCGGCGCGAACGCCAATGCTCGGCATCTGCTTCGGTCACCAGGTGATGGCTGATGCTCTGGGCGGGGATGTGCGCAAGTCTGAAAAGGGCTGGGGGCTGGGGCGCCACCAGTACCGGGTTGCCGCGCGGCCCGAATTCATGGCTGGTGCACCCGACACGCTCTCAGTCGTGTGCTCGCATCAGGATCAGGTGATCGTGCCGCCGGCAGAGGCCCAAATTGTCCTGGCCTCGGAGTTCACGCCCAATGCCGGTCTGTTCTACCGCTCCGGCCAGGCGCTCAGTTTTCAGCCCCATCCCGAATTCGATGACCGCTATGGCACGGCACTTGTGGACCTCCGGCGCGGCAAAGCCAGCGACGCGGTCATTGCCAAGGCGATGGATTCGTTTGCGAGCACCTCGGACAGTGCCAAGGTACGCGAATATATCGCGCGCTTCATGCTGGACGCCGCCGGACGGCGATAGCCATCAGCTTTCCAGCAGCAGAGCGATTTCCGTGCGGAGCTGGTTCAGGCCCGTGCCCTTTTCGCTCGATGTCTGGATGATGTCGGGATGCGCTGCCGGGCGCTTGGCGATGGCGGCCCTCGTCCGTTCGACTGCGGTTTCGAGGTCCTTGGCGGAGGGCTTATCGACCTTGGTCATGACGACCTGATAGCTGACCGCCGCGCGGTCGAGCTCGTTCATCACCGAGATGTCGTTGTCCTTGGCGCCGTGGCGGCTGTCGATCAGTACATAGACGCGGCGCAGCGTGGCGCGACCGGTAAGATATTGATGGATCAGCGCGGTCCAGGCCCTGACCTTGGGCTCGGGCGCCTTGGCGTAGCCATAACCGGGCATGTCGACGATGCGCAGGTTCTCGCTCTGGCTCTCGAAGATGTTGAGCTCCTGCGTGCGCCCTGGCGTATTGGAGGTGCGGGCGAGCCCCGAGGTGCCGCACAAGGCGTTGATCAGGCTCGACTTGCCCACATTGGAGCGGCCGGCAAAGGCGATTTCGACCCGGTCCATCGGGGGCAGGTCGGCCAGCTTCACGCAGCCCTTCACGAACAGGAAAGGCCGGGCAAACAGCAAGCGGCCGCGCTCGATGATGTCGGGGGAATAGTCAGGCTGGCTCATGTGTGACCCCAGATAGGAGAAGCCCGCCGACGAAGCGGCGGGCCTAAGGTTTTTGGGCGGGCGACCCGGCTTAGCTTTTGCCGGGTTCGGCTGCCTTTGGCTTGCGGCGGAACGTGTCCATGATGTTGCCGAGCAGGTTCACCTCGACGCCGTGGCGCTTCATGATGAACCACTGCTGGGCAATCGACAGGGTGTTGTTCCAGGCCCAGTAGATCACCAGACCCGCCGGGAACGTGCCCAGCATGAAGGTGAAGATCACCGGCATCCAGTTGAAGATCATGGCCTGGGTCGGATCGGGCGGCGGCGGGTTGAGACGCATCTGCACCCACATGGTGATGCCCATGATGACCGGCCAGATGCCCAGATGCAGGAACGAGCCCAGGAGCGGCAGCGCGGTCGGATCCCACGGGATCAGGCCGAACAGCGTGAAGATATTGGTCGGATCGGGCGCCGCCAGATCCTGAATCCAGCCAAAGAACGGCGCATGGCGCATTTCGAGCGAGATGAAGATGACGGTATAGAGCGCGAAAAAGACCGGGATCTGAATGAGGATCGGCCAGCAGCCCGAGAGCGGATTGATCTTCTCTTTCTTGTAGAGCTCCATCATCGCTTGCTGCTGGGCAGCGCGATCGTCCTTGAGACGCTCCTGAATGGCTTTCATTTCCGGCTGCACGCGGCGCATGGCGGCCATGGAGGCATAGGAGCGGTTGGCCAGCGGGAAGAAGATGGCCTTGACGATGACGGTCACTGCCAGCACGGCGAGGCCGAAATTGCCCAGCAGGGCATAGAGATTGACGAGGGCCCAGTGCATGGGCTTGGTCAGGAAGTGGAACCAGCCCCAGTCGATCAGCAGTTCAAGCCGGTCAAAACCATAACTTTCCTGATAGGACGCGATGACACGGTCTTCCTTGGCGCCAGCAAAAACATAGGCCTCGTGGCTGACCGTGCCACCCGCCGGCACCATGACAGGCTGAGTCTCGACATAGTTAGTCTGGTAGACATTGGTGCCATTGGACTGGCTATAGGCGAAGCGCGCATTGATCAACGTGCCAGCCTTGGGCAGCACAGCAGTCGCCCAGTATTTGTCGGCCATGCCGAGCCAACCCGTGGTCGAGGAAAAATCCACCTGGCGCTCGTTCTGCAGGTCGCCGTATTTGCGGGCGACATAGTTGTTCGATCCGAGCACGCCGATCGGGCCTTCGTGCTGGATGAAGAAATTCTGCACCTGCGGATTGCCGTGGCGAATCACGCGCGAATAAGGGAACAGCGCCACGTCGCCCGCGCCGGTGTTTTCCACGGCCTGGGTGACGGTGAAAAGGTAATAGTCGTCGATGGCAAAGGTGCGGCGGAAGGTCAGGCCCTCGCCATTGTCGAAGCGCAGGGTGACCGGCGTATCGGCGGTGAGCGTGGTGTTGTCGCCTTCAACAGTCCAGATCGACTGACTGGTGGGCAGCGTCACAGCGGAACCGGCAGCAGCGGCCCAACCCTGCTCGATGAAGTAGGCATCGGGCAGGCCAGCGGGCTTGAGCAGGGCAATAGTCGGAGAATCGGGGTCAACCGTTTCGCGATATTGCTTGAGCTGCAGATCGTCGATCCGCGCGCCCGTCAGATTGATCGAGCCTTCCAGGTCTGCCGTGGAGATGGTGACGCGCTCGGAGGCAGCGACGGCGGTCGCCCGGTCGGTAAAGGCGCGCGGCGTGTCAGTGCCCGAGGCCGGCGCAACGGCAGTGCCGTCGGCATTGGTCGAGGGTACTGCCAATTGCTCCGCCTCGGCCTGCTGCTGGGCAGCGATCTCGGCCTGGCGCTGGGCCTGTTCGAGTTGCGGGCCGGCAATGAAAAACTGCCAGCCGAACAGCACGATCATGCTGAGCACGACGGCAAGGATCACATTGCGATTGTCAGAATTCATGGTCTCGGGTTCCGTTGGCCGCGGCCGGGTGTTTTGCGATTGTCGCCCAGTTTTGTGTCATGCACACGAGCGATAAGGCCGCCGAGGTCGGCGACCAGCTTGGTAAAAGGCTGGCTGAGGGCCTCGCGCCGCGCCAGAAGGACATAGTCATGTCCGGGCTCAAAGTCACGCGCGCAAGCTGCCGCAGCGGCGCGCAAACGCCGTTTTATGCGGTTGCGCTCGGGGGAATTGCCGATTTTTTTGGTGACAGTGAAGCCAATGCCCGGATCGGGCTCGGTGCTGGGCACGGCCTGCAATCCAAACGCAGAACGCCCGGCGCGATTGCCCCGGGCAGCCCTCAAAAATTGCGCGCGCCGCTTCAGACGGCGCAGTGTCACTTGGCGTGTGGACTGTTCGGCCGTCATCCGGCCAGCAATCCTTAGGCCGAGAGCTTCTTGCGGCCGTCACGGCGGCGGCGATTGAGAATCGCGCGGCCGTCCTTGGTCGCCATACGGGCACGGAAACCGTGACGACGTGCACGCACGAGCTTGGAAGGCTGGTATGTACGCTTCATAACATCAGACCGCGCTGTGGCACGGTTCCTCTTGGTTGGTGCTGCCTGAGAGCAGAATTATCCTGGAGGCGGGCAAGGGCGCCGCCTGCGCGTTGGTGGGGTCTATAGGGAAAAGACCGCGCCAAGTCAACGCGCATTGGCAGGCCGATCAGCCCTTTGCTGCCTGTTGTCAAGCCAAGGTTTCCCCCGCATAAGAGCAGCAATGGTTCTGGCCTGTGGCGGACATGGCTGAGATATTTCGACCCGAGCTTTGCATCGTGGGCGCGGGGGCGCTCGGAATCGCGCTGGCCCAGCATGCCCGGCGCCTTGGCGCTCATGTCTTGCTTGTCGGCAGGCAGGTGCCTGAGCCGGGCGATGGCCCGCAACGGGCCGTTCGGTTCGCCGCGCTGGCGGCAAGCGCGGCGCGGGCGGCGGCGATGCGGCAGGCCGATGCACTTGGCCTTGCCAGCGTCGAACCCAAGATCAGCATGCGGACGGTGCAGGAGCGTGCGCGGGATCTGGCGGCCGAACACGGCGTGCTCGACAGCCATGAACGCTTGGCGGCGCTGGGGATAGAGGTGCTCACCGGGACGCCCCGCTTCGTCGATGGCACGACGCTGGCGGTGGGTGATGCGCAGGTCCGGCCGCAGGCCTTCGTGCTGGCGGTGGGGGCTGAGGCCATGGTGCCGGCCATCGACGGACTGGATGAGGCAGGCTATTTCACGCCTGACAGCATCCTCGAAAATGCGCGCAAGTTGACGCATCTGCTGGTCATTGGCGGCGACCCCGAGGCGCTGGCACTGGCGCAGGTATTTGCGCGGCTGGGCTCGGCCGTCACGCTGGTGCCGCAAGGGCCGGCACTGGCCGGTTTTGACGCCGAGACGTCCAGCATATTGATGCGGGCCCTGGCCGAAGACGGTGTGCGGGTGATTGATGGCGCGGTTGTCGACGCGATCCAGCCGCGCTCGCAGGGCATCGGTGTCAATGTAGCGTTGCCCGAGGGGGGCGCAAGCGAGGCGCTGGACGTTTCTCATCTGCTGGTGTGTGCGGGCCATCTGGCCAGCCTGGACGGGCTGGGGCTTGATGCAGCCCGGCTTCGACCCTTGCGTGGACAACCAAGGCAATTTGCCGTCGGGGCGCTCGGCCAGACCAGCAATGGGCGGATCAGGGTGGTCGGCGCGGCGGCGGGCATTGAGCAGTGGCAGCATGCGCTTGGCCACGGGCGGGCGGTGATCGAAGCGCTGGTGCTGGGCGCGCCGCGGCGCCGCCCAGCATATGAGCCGCGCCTGGTCCAGACCGAGCCGGCACTGGCCCAGATCGGCCGCTGGCCCACCGAGACCAAACCTCTGGCAACGGGGCACGCCATCTTGCGTGTGGGGCTGAGCGAGAATGGCAAGGCGCTGGCTGAGGGGCAGGGCCGTGGCCTCACCAAGGTGCTGGTCAATGCCAAGGGACAGGTGGTTGCTGCCAGTCTTGTCGGGCCGCAGGCGGGCGAACTGGCCGGAGTGCTCGCGCTGGCCATGGATAATGGCCTGCCCTTGAGCCAGTTGGCTGCGCTGAGCGTGCCCCATCCGAGTCATTTGGCAACGCTTGTCGGCCTTGGTGAAAACCATAAGGCGAGGGAGACCGTATCTCCCTTTATGAGGCGCGTTGGTGCCGCCCGGCGATGGTTGCGCATTTAACCGGCCGGCCGCTGGCGATCGGGCTGCAAGAGGGCTGATCGACGCCAAGGGGTCTGACGCAAACAGGGGGACTGGCATAGTATTATCGGCATGACCAACCCGCTCAACGCCATGGCCGGCCGGTTTCCGGGCCTTTCGAGCAAGCTGATCGCCACGATTATCGGGGTGATCCTGCTGGTGGAAATCGTCATTTTCCTGCCTTCGGTCGCCAGTTTTCGCACGACCTGGCTCGAGGACCGTCTGCAGGTCGGCGTGGTGGCGGCCCGCGTGCTTGACGCTGTGCCCGACGTTATGGCGCTGCCACGCGACCTGACCGATCGCCTGCTCAACTCTGCGGGGGCCCATGCCATCGTCTATCGGCGCGAAGGACAGAGCCAGCTTATCGAATTGACCAATCCGGTGATGCCGGACACGGTCGTCACCGCCGATCTGCGGCAGGGGGATCTGCCCAGCCGGGTCTGGGGCGCGCTGGACACGCTGATTGCCGCGCCGGGGCGGACGCTACGCGTGGTGGGCGAGGGGGATCTCAATGAAAGCCTGGTCGAGCTTTTGATGCCCGAAGCGCCGCTGCGGCGGGACATGTTCGACTATTCGCGCAGTTTTGCGCTGGTCTCCTTCGGTGTCGCGGCGGTGACGGCCTTTGTGCTCTATGTCCTGGTCAGCCGCCTGTTCATTGACCCGGTCCTGCGGGTGACCCGCAATATGCTGGCCTTCCGCAAGGCGCCCGAAAACGCCTCCCTGATTCTGATCCCCTCCAGACGGTCGGACGAAATCGGGATTCTTGAACGAGAATTGGCCGATATGGAAACGGAGTTGTTCTCCATGCTGCGGCAAAGGCGGCATCTGGCCGATCTGGGGCTGGCGGTGGCCAAGATCAATCACGATCTGCGCAACACCTTGAGCTCGGCGCAATTGCTCTCGGACCAGGTGGCAACGCTGGACGATCCCAAGGTGCAGCGCCTGGCGCCGCGGTTGGTGACAACGCTGGACAAGGCGATCGGCTTTGCCCAGGCGGTGCTCGATTATGGCCGGGAGACGTCCATCGTGCCGCAATTTGCGCCGGTCAATCTGCGCACGCTGGTGGACGACGCCGCCTTCGACGCCCGTGTGGCGGGCAATCCGCTGATCGCGTTCGACAATGGCGTGGATGCCTCGTTGATGGTTGAGGTGGATGCGGGGCAGATGGGGCGGGTATTGGTCAATCTGCTCAAGAATGCGCGCGAGGCCCTGGAAGCCGTGCCGGGCGAAGCGCAGGATTTTCGCATCGAGGCGCGCGCCAGTGCCGATCCCGAACGCACGGTTATTACCCTGCGCGACAATGGACCGGGCCTGCCACCGCGCGCGCGGGAAAACCTGTTCATCGCCTTTGAAGGCTCGGCCCGCTCGGGCGGTACCGGGCTAGGCCTGGCCATCGCCCGGGAAATAACCGAGGCACATGGCGGGGTTCTGGCGCATGTGGACGAGGGGCAGGGGACCCGCTTCGACATAACACTGCCGGTCCGCCGCAAGGAAGGCTGAATTCTCCCACGAAAATCGTCACCGCCCCGCTTGCAATGGCCAGAACACCCATGTATGGGTTGCCCCGCTTTGATCGGAAGCGCCAGTCGCACCGACCCAGAGCCTACCGCACATGACGGTTTGCGCGCCCGTAGCTCAGCTGGATAGAGCACCAGACTACGAATCTGGGGGTCAGGAGTTCGAATCTCTTCGGGCGCGCCACTTATTTCAATGACTTAGCCGCATCATCGTCTAGTTGCTTGTTCTGCCTGTCACACTGGCGTCACAGTGAGGCACACGATGGCGACCATCCGAAAACGCAACGGAAAGTGGCAGGCACAAATCCGCCGTCAAGGCAGCAAGGCCCTCTCCAGGACCTTCCACAGTCGCAAGGATGCCGAGGCCTGGGGACGGGACGTCGAAAGCCGGTTCGATCGCGGCGAGCCTTTCATCCCTCTGCACCAACCGCTGGCCACCCTCCGGGATCTTCTTGCAAGATACCGCGACAATATCACGCCCAGGAAGAAGAGCGCAGATAGCGAACGGTACCGCATCAATCGCATGCTTCGGCATGCCATCGTCGACCTCTCCCTGTCCCGCCTAACGGCGCAAGTGGTCGCCGAGTATCGCGACGAGAGGCTAATGACGGTCTCGGGCGAAACAGTGCGCCAGGACTTGGTCCTCATACGACAGGTGCTCGACGTTGCCCGACGAGAATGGGGCGTGATGCTTGCGTCCAATCCCGTGGACCAAGTTCACAAGCCCGACCCTGCATCTCCGCGAGAGCGCAGGCTCCATTATCGCGACCTGAGACGCTTGGCTGGAGCGTTCAAGTCAGTGCGAAACACCGTGGTGAAAGACGTTTTTCGCTTCGCTCTGGCCACCGGAATGCGTCGGGGCGAAATTCTCGCGCTTGAATGGAAGCACGTCTCGTTCAAGGACCGGGTTCTTCTCATTCCTATGTCCAAGAATGGGCGTTCGCGGATCATTCCGCTGAGCCGGTCAGCCGTTGCGTTGCTGGAGCGACTTTCGTCCAAACCAACTCGGGAGGACTTGGTTTTCCCCATCAGCGCGAATGCGTTCAAGCTGTCATGGCAGCGCGTGAAAACCCGTGCCGGCGTAACTGACCTCAGGTTCCACGATTTGCGACACGAGGCCGTCTCCCGCTTTTTCGAACGCGGACTATCGCTGCCCGAGGTGGCACTGATTTCGGGCCATCGGGATCCGCGACAGTTGTTGCGCTATACCCATCTCGATGCTTCAAAAATAGCCGCCAAACTCGACAACTCGGTCGCCATCGTTCCGATTACCGATAGACCAAGCCTCGGGAAACCCTAGCGAAAAAATGTTCCCGAACGACATGTGCTCGGCAGCACAGAGCTGCGTAAACCAAGGCCGTGGAGTTCGTATGAGCAACTACAAACTAAAAACTATCTATGAAGGGATCGAGGAAGGCTACATTTCGATCGGGTCGCCCCGTTCCGGCTTTTCGTTTTATCCCGTAGATGATCTGGATGCCGCCGAGGCCCATATGGTTGCAGCGGCTGCAAACGATCAAGTGTACCACAGCTGGGGTGTGCTGGGTCAGATTCCGCAAAAGGGGCGCGGCACCGCCCAAGATATAATCGCGCTGCCGGGCATCTTGTTCGACTGGGACGTGAAATCAGCCGATGCAACCGTCCATTCGCGCAACGAGCACTTACCTGGTTCTTTGGAAGAGATTCGCCGCCTCCTAGATGAGGCCGGTGTCCCGCAGCCTACCGCAGTTATCAATTCCGGTAATGGATACTACGGTCGCTATCACTTTCAGAGGCCGTTCATAGCTAACGACAATGATCGCGCAGCCATAACGGCTCTGTGCCAGGGGATGAACGCTCTGATCGGAGGCGCATTTCGAATTGCTGGCTTTCACATGGACAACGTAAGTGACCTTCCGCGTATTACCCGCCATCCCGGCACTTTCAACCATAAATCCAATCCTGCGAAGCCGGTAGCGCTGGAGAGCTATGAGCCTGAAAACCGTTTTGAGATAGCGGAATTAGAGGCACTCATCGAACCTGCTCGACCTCACGTGAAGCCACTTGGGTCTCGCAAATTCGCCACTGGCGTCTCGATCGCGCCCGATGCCGAAAAGCCGAATTTTGACTCTGTAGTTGCAGGATGTAAGTGGGTTGAGAACGCCGTTAATCGTGCGGCAGCGCTTTCGGAACCGGAATGGTATGCCTTGGGAACGATCATCGAGCGCTGTGAAGGCGGTGAGGAAATCTTTCATGAGATTTCCGCGACAGATCCCCGCTACGACGAACGCGAGACAGCCGAAAAGCTGGGTCGGGCGACCGGCCCACGCACGTGTGCAATCATTTCATCTGACGGGTTCGAAGGCTGCAATGAATGTGCCTTCCACAAGGGCGGCACATTGACCACCCCGCTGATGTTGGGGACACGCTCTCCCGTGCTGGCCAAGCTGATGAGTGAGTATGTTTACGTGATCAGACAGCGGCAGTACGTGCACCTGGCAACAGGGGTGCGCCTACAAGACACCCAGTTCAGCGATAAATATCGCGCCTACACTGGGAAGAACACGCCCCACACTATTCTCAACACGGATCATTATACGCGCAAGGTTGACACGTTCGATTACCTCCCCGGCGAGACGGACAAGATCGTTGAAGAAAGTGGGGAGACCAAGCTGAACATGTGGCAACCCGGGGCGCTGCTACCGATGGCGGGCGATACCGGCATCATCATGCGGCATCTCGAGTATCTTATTCCCGACAGGGACGAGCGCGCTCACCTCATGGATATTCTGGCGCATGCCGTGCAGAAGCCAGCGCTCAAGATTCGACACGCAGCGATCATCATGGGTGGTCAGGGTACAGGCAAAAGCTTTCTTGGCCAGCTCCTAAAGCAGCTTTTCGGCGAGAAGAATGCTGTGACCGTTGCCGGCGAAGAGATCTTGTCGCAGTGGACCGAAAAGCTTGGAAACACTCAGGCGCTGATCTGGGAGGAGTCGGGTGTGGGCGATCACCTCGAAGCCTATGAACGAATGAAGGTCTGGATTACGGAGGAAACTCAGGCGGTCAACCAGAAGCATATCGTTGCATACGAGGCGCGCACACCGCGGGTCATTCTGGGTTTCACGAACCAGAGTATGCCGGTCAAGATTGCCAAGGACGATCGTCGTTTCTTCATCGTCAGGTCACCGGCCGTGCCTCAGGACAAAGCCTATTATTCCATGCTCTTTGGCGATGGCCTGGACCAGGCTCCCGCATTCCTGCATGCCCTTCTTGAGCGCGATGTATCGCAATTTGATCCTTCGGCTCCCCCGCCAATGACCGAGGCGAAGCGCCAATTGATCGATGACTCCGAGCCGCTCGTTATTCGTGAGATTAAGAGCATGATGGAAGAAGGCGAAGCCCCTTTTGACTGCGATCTTCTTACTCGCGAAAGGCTCCTGCTCGCTTTGCGCAGCCGTGTTTCCGCACGTGCGAATGTTTCAGGAAACGTGGTCTTGCAAGCGATGCAGGATCTTGGCTTTACGAACCTCGGTCAACAACGCCTAGGAAATGGGAGGCGCCCTCGCCTATGGGCTTGGCGCAATGCTGATCGCTGGGCAACCGCCAGCAACGGCGAACTTCGTTCTGAGTTCATGAAGTCGCTTAAGCCGTACTAACTGCACGTCGCTTGGCTCGGCGTCTCACTGACTCACCATCTTGCAGAAGTTGGGGTGGCAGGGTGCTCCTGCCTGTCAATTTTTGCTCCCAGATGTCCTTCTGCTTTTAGAAGTTCAAAGAGGTGAGACAGTGAGACATGAGTCAGATTTGCAATTAGCGTTTTTGTAATTACATCAAGGGGATGGACGCCAAAATACGGAAGCTTCTACTCCCCCCTCTACTGCGAATCCAAAGGCCACCTTGGCGCATGGTTTCAAGCAGGGATCTGTCCGATTTGACAGGTGTTTCCTTGCAGTCCCTCGCCAATTGGCGGGTTCGTGGCTATGGCCCGCCATTCGACCCGTCAATTCGTGGTCGAGGCAATAAAATCTTCTATCGGCCCGATCACCTCATCCACTGGGCAAGCGATGGCAAGATCGAAAGCTGGCAGTTCTGTCGCGACTGGTTGGAAGCAAAAGAAATTACTGTGGACCACCCGTGCGAAGCCAGCATCAGGTGGCTGGCGGCTTCGATCGACCCCTTTCTCGAATGAAATGTAAACCAATGCAAATGCCAGCCTTGATCAGACTTGCTCAGTCTCCCATAGCAAAGCGTGAGGCGCACCTAGCACATCAGCTGACAAAACTGTCGTCCGAAGTCGTATTTCATTTCCCCAATGCAGACTTGTTGGCAATGGGGATGAAGCCTCAACGGTGTCACGATAATTGTCAGAGCTATATCGCGAGTTTGCCGATGGGAGGTGCTCGTGCTGTATTGGGATGGATAGAAACACCGGGATCTTGGATACTGCATTCGGTTGTCGAATATTCCGATATGAAAGCATGCGTAACGCCTTTTCAGTTCGGCGATCCTGCGAATATCATTTTCATCCCAGACTCGCGCCTCAAGTTTCGCGAAGCTAGTGAACGCCGACAACGAGGCTTCTATCGAGGTGGTACACTCGTGCCAACGATCGTAAGAGCTCGTGGCGAAGCAGCATCAGCTTGGGGGTAGGCTTAGCCAGGCGTCCGCCAAGGTCGCCCCTTTGGTGCCTTTAACAAAGGACAGTGCTAGACTTGGCACAGTTGATTCTTGAGCAGTCATAATTGCGAAGATGCAACTTCCCCAACGGGGGAGTTGCAGTATCGGCTGCGCGATAATATCTGAACGTTTTTAGTGCTAAATATTAGTGCCAACTTCTTGCTTCCTGGTGGTGCGTATCCATTAAAGATAGCGGGGGCACCCCTTATCCGCGAGATGTACATCCTATGATATTGCCGGAAATTTCAAAAATTTTCCCAGGATAAATGTGGCCCCATCATCAATCCCAAGCCCGTGATTCCGTTGAAAAAATGTCTACACCTTCTCAGTCTTTCTCTCTTTAAATACCGGGCGCCGATTCCTAGATAGATGCGCGGCCCTCAGGAATTTAAAATTTGGGTCCGCAATAGCTCTGCTGCCAATCTTTGGACTGGGCTCATAGATCAGATGCATTATCGACCCATGAAAACACGCAAACTGCGTGAGAGGATGTACTTTGGAAAATTCGAATCTTGAACTCCTTGCGGCGCTCATGGCTGACTTGGCAGTTGAACTAGACTTGCACTACGAAGACGGTGATCGCGCCGCCATACAGGACTCATTGGACAAGCTGGCCACCGCTGCGAACGTGCTCAACGCCAATGGCCTCAAGGTGCCCGACGTCTGCACGCATGTGCAGGAGCGCTTTCAAGGAACCTGGCAGTGAGGGCAAATACATGACGTCAAAGTTGGATGCCGAAGGCGCCTTCATAATTGCCCATCTAGTTGCCATTATCGCCGATAAGCTTGAGGAACATGAGGAGCTTTATCCGGACGAGGTACTTTTGAACGAGTGTGGCTTCATGTTTGATGGAGTTTATCAAGGCGTCGAGTATCTACGGAAGCACGGCTACGAGGTGCCAATGGAGGCACTCGGTTTTTTGGCTCGGTTCATTCGTGCAATGGAGCAAGCAGACGATTTGAAAGGGGACGACGCCTAGCGTCTTCCCCTTCTTGCTGGCTGCATCGCCGCGAGACCTGCTGCGTGTGAGCGACATACTAGTCGACTTCGATCAGCGATGCTTTCTTTGGATCGTACACATATCGCGAAATCGTGCCGTCCTTGATCCTATCGACCACTTCATCGATGATGTGTAGTGGGACTAAGAACCACTCTTTCGGTACAATTGGAATTCCCAACCGGTCGTTGACTGCAACGTTGAGTCGAGCGGTATCGAACACGCGGTGGATGAGATTTTCCAGCTTCGTTCGATTTATGTTGTAGAGCTCATACGTGGCGAGGATCTCGACATCGGCCATTAGAAATGTGGGATCGAGCTTGGCGTTCGCGATACGGCGCTTAACATCTCCGCTCGTGACACCGATTTTGTGAATGAGTTCTCGATTTTCAGCGATGGATGGTAGCTCTGATCTGCTTCGCAATACATAGATAGTTCCACTAGCGAAGTCTTCCTCAGCCCGTTCGCCCGAAAACAGAGGTCCGGCACTTGGCTCGGTTATCCTGCGACCTGCTTCGTCCTTATAAAGGGCGCGCTGCAAAGAGCGCAGGAGGAGGTTGCTCTCGGTGCCATTTGAATAGATGAGTCGCAATCGTGCATCATATTCTCCATTAGGCGCTTTGATTGCTTCGCCCACAGCCGCAACGTAAGCGGTCTGTCCGCCCAGGATAAAGAACTGACCTTCTTTGATCTCTGCCTTCAAGAAGCCAGCGTCTTTTACGAAGGGGCGGGTTGTTCGAACGCCAGTCTCAAGTTCACGTTTTGCCTGGTCGAAAAGCGGTCGAAACAGCTCGAAGTCTTCGCAGCGTTCACGGTTTGCGATTTCCTCGGCGGCACGTTTTTCAGCGCTTGAACGCACGTGACGCAACTCCGCCACGTTGGGACTTGCCGCTTCAACCCCAAGTTCCGCCAGAAGCGCATCATCGTCCAAGTCGTCAATTGCCATCGGAGCAACTTGCCCTCCGGCACTCAGCAAATCAAAGCGGTCTATAGGCGCCAGCAGAGCGTGAAATTCTGCCATTGTGCGTAGCCGTTCTAAACGGACCGCATAGATGCGCTCGAAAATATCGTTCTCTTCACCGTGTTCGGGTGAATGACCCTGCTCATCAACAAAGCGGACTATCTCCTCGAAGCCCGCGATAACCCGCTCCTGCACTGGAGTAAGCGCTGAGATCTTCTTTGTCTCAACTTCAACCCCTAGTTCTGCCAGCAGGGCATCATCATCATCCGTGAATTCAACCATTAGCGGCCTCAGCTTTCATTCGGGCCAGATATGCTACTCCTTCGGCCATACGCTTCTCCCAAGGATCAGCGCTTGTGATGGAGGGAAGCCGACCGCGCTCATGCTTGAACTTCAATGCGCGCTTCGCGAGATCGCGTGCCTCTTCAGGGCTCATCGAGACTTTCCGAGCCGAGATGATTGCAGCAACTTGCTTTAGGCTATCTTCGCTCATGGTCTTGGCGAGGATCGCGTAGGCTTCGCCGAACGGATTGATGCTATCGATCAAATCGATATCAAGATCACGGACGTCGGTGACGTACTTACGCACGCCATCTATCAACGCGGTATTCGCCTTATCTGACACTCCAGAACTAAGGACGCCTTCCTTCGCTTTTTGTACTAAGTTAAGTGCGGCCACAGCGTGCTGGCGCACAGCCTCCTGGTCCTCTTCATCAAGCTCGGGATAGCGATCTCGAATGATTTTCCCCATGCGGAGCTGCGTCAGCTCCTCAGGCAGAGTATCTCCGCCTACATGTTCACCGTCGAAAAGTCCGCGTTCCAATGCCTGCTTGTCTTGCACGAAAGCTGTGATGACCTCGTTTAAGTCCTCTTGGCATATGCGGTTTGCCTCATTTGATTTTGGCTCAACGAGACCGAGGATTTCCACTTGGAATTGCCCTGTGGCTTCGTTGAAACCGACATTGCATCTAGCAGGATCGTAGCCTTCGTTTCCGTACTCAAAACCCGGAACGGCCTCATTCGTAGGCTTCTTGGGAGTAAAGGTGAAGCGCGGAGCCAGGACCTGTTCCATCAAAAGGCTGGCGGCTATGGCCTTGAGCGTATCGTTTATTGCCTCTGTCACCGCCTCTTCAGACGCATCTGGTTCGGCAATGAGATTTGTGAAGCGCGCACTTTCTTTTCCAGGCGCATCTCTTGTTGCTCGGCCTATGATCTGAACGATTTCTGTCAGGCTTGAGCGGTAGCCGACCGTCAGCGCATGCTCGCACCAAATCCAGTCGAAACCCTCTTTGGCCATGCCGAGCGCGATGATGATGTCGACATAATCTCGATCTGTCTTCATTTCAGGAGCGCGCAAGCTCGCCTGAACGCGAGCTTGCTGCTCAGGGTCAACGAGATCCGCGATTTTTAGGGTACGGCCATCCTTGGTCACGACAATTTGGAATCCGGTCTGCGGATCAGTGCCTTGCCAGGTGCCGAGCTCATGAATGATGTGTTCGACTTCCTTTATCTTGTCTTTGGTGCTTTCGCGCGAGTTCACATTGGGAATGTGCACAATGGTTTTCTCGGCGGGGTCGAGCACTTTCAAAATGTCGTCGACGTAGGAGTTTGCGTAGAAGTAGTAGCCGATATGCAGCGATTTCAGGTACTTGTACCCATTGAGCTGCTGGTAGTAGGTATAGGTGACGGTGTCGAAGCGCGCCTCATCTTCAGGCATCAGCACAGCCTCGGCATCCCCGCGAAAATACGAGCCGGTCATCGCGACAATATGAACTTTGTCGCGAGCAATGAACTGCGCCAGGTGCTGGCCCAACCTGTTATCGGGATTAGCCGACACATGATGAAATTCATCGACGGCAATGAGTCGGTCATCGAACGCCTCAACACCAAACTTCTCCACTGCGAAGCGGAAAGTCGCATGCGTGCAGACTAAAGCCCTGTCGTCGCTTTCAAGGAAAGCTGAGACCGAGTTGACCTTGCCACCGTTGTCTGATCCGGGAGCATTGCAGAGGTTCCACTTTGGCTCAACGATCCAGTCATGGGCAAAGCCGTGCTTGCTCAGTGCCTCACTGTCAAAACTAACACCAATCGATTTTTCAGGGACGACAATGATGGCCTGGCGGAGGCCTTGGTTGTGCAACTTATCGAGCGCTACGAACATCAGGGCGCGACTTTTTCCGGACGCTGGCGGTGACTTGATCAGCAGATACTGCTCGCCACGCTTTGCATAAACGTCCACCTGCATAGGACGCATACCCATCTCATTGGCTTGCGTTGAGCTGCCATTCTGAGCGTAGGTAACGGATACGGACGGAACGTTTGTCGATTTCATTTGGAGTATTCTTTCGCTGTAATATTGCCTTTTTGCCACGCTTCTTCAATTAAAGCATTATCAGCCAAGAAAAATTCTCCGCCAAGCGAATTTCCATCGGGCTGTCTACAGAGTATTTCCTGCATTTTCCGCTCACCGGCCTTTGCATGGTCTGAAGTAGGATAGGCTTCAAACCCTGAGGCAAGACCAGAATACATGACCTCCCATTCAAAGGCGCAGCGAGGGAGGGCTCGATTGTGGTCATCGCGCCGAGTCTGCGGGCTTTTGGAGAAGCCCGCCTTTACGATTGTACGTCCATGTGCAGGTTTGCCAAGGAAGGCCTCAGTGTCCCCCAGTAGCCGAAGGATATAAAGGTGCTTCGGGCCCTCAGATTCTTTGGTGACGAACGGGTTTTGGGAAACTGGCCCAGCCTTGCTTGGCGCGAGCACTTCCTTCGCAGCCCCAACAGCGGAAGCGATAATCGGGTTCTCACCATAGACATCGACTTCCTGCAAATCGAGCTTGAGAATTCTGAGAGCCTCTTGGCGCGAGAGCTTAACCCCACGTGCGCCGATATGCTGCCAAGCTTTGGTCGCCGTGGCTTCTGGGGCGAACGCTTCGACATCCAGCCGAGATTCCGGAGTGACCCGCCAAGCCCGCGTCGCTTTGACGGCAAAATTCCACTTTCCAGCGTTTTCGGAATTGCGCTCTTTTGCATTCCATTCATTGGGAGACATAAACTGGCGGGCATGACCAATTTGGTGTGAACACTGCTGAATGCCTATCACCTTACCCCAGAGGTCTTTGCTCGCTTTGCCAGCACCGTAGATGACCACAAGCGCTCCGGGCTCACTGTCGTCGAGAAAGCTCCGCCTGCGCCCTTCGTCGGTAAATCCAAGAAAACCCCATTTTTCAGGGCGGAACCCATAGAAGCTCGTAAGCCAGACATTTGGCGGCTCACGATAGATCGCCTGCATGGGTGACATTATATCGCTTGGTTCGTGCAGATCTTCGAAGCGCTGAATACTTCCGTAGGTTTGCACGATAAGGGACGGGTCAGACGTCATCATCTTGTTGCCAGGCAAGTCCCAACCGTGGATTTCGAACATATTTCGGAAGCTGCCGTAGAAATCATTGGCAACTTTTTGGATGGCCTGGGCATCGCCGCCGGGCCGGTATTTTGTGCCCTCCGCCACTAGCGCCCCCACTGATCGAAACGACGCAAAAGCAGGCGGGCTGTGATCAAGCTGATCTGCAAACGGAAGGTGGCATCCTCCTCTTCCGAGAGCCCTGGATGACCGCCATGCGGATGCATCCGGCTCATGAGGCCCTGTACATATTGCGGTTTTTGGTTGTTCTCATTCCACTCGTTGTATTGGCTCAACAGGAAGGGCGGCTGGATATTACCCAAGAAGTCACGCTTGACTTTGCCGTCTCCCTGACCCTGATATCCGAGGGCATCAGCGATCTCATTGAGATAACTCTCGAAGAAGTTGCGTAGTGCACCATTTGCAGAGGCCCATTCGCCTCGACCGAACGCAGACATCGCCTGTCGCAGATGTCCACGAGCAACAACCAACCCATGCCGGTCGAGCAACAGCTCAACCTCGTTTCCGGCCTCTCGGAAATCCAGTTCCGGAATATCACCAGGCAGCATTCGGACAAGCCGTACCGTGATTTCGGTCGTACTTTGCCGCCACGGGTACTCCGGCTCGGTCTCTGCCCGCTCTTCAACAACTTCGAAGCCATCAAATCGCAATCCAGCGATAAGCTTCTTCCAACCAAGGGTATTCTTGGTGCTCGGAGGTGCAAGAATTGCAGCCTCGATGAGGGTGCGAGCAATCGGCACCATGCCATCGATAGTCATCACCTCAAGCTGCTCATCGGCGGCAATTCGCGCCAAGTCCGCAATGCGGGCCGACTTACTTGAACCCGCGCACCGGCCTGATATGCCCCATTGGACCTCTAGAACTTCCATGTCGCTGTGGGAATGAAAGGCTGCCAGTACCTCGGCAGCAGCAACCATGGTCATGCGATTAAATGCACTCATGCCGCCTCCTTGAAAGCCGCTACTTTCTCCCGGAGAAACACCATGGCATTCCACTCAGTATTGAATTGAACGTGGCTTTTTACGGCTATTCGATAGTGATTGCGGAGATCTTCTGCGACTTCCAACGCATCCAATCCCAAGAGTGCGTAGCCCTCCTGGCGCGCGCTGAAGACCTCCTCATAGTCCGGCGGAAAAGCATGTTCGCTTGCAGCCGAGATCGCCCGGCTGGTGCTCCTTGCCTTGTTGGGCAATGCCAGAGCCCTATGCATTAGGGGTTCAGGCAGGCTTCGCCAGGAAATGTCTTCGGGAAATTCCAGGGGAGCCGGTGCTTCAACCTGAGGTTCACAATATTCCTCGCCGGACTCGGTTCTTCCTGCGGGGCGCCCATATGCGGTGCCATCATCAAAGACAACGCTGACGCAAGCATCTGCGTATTCTTCCAAGATGCAGATTAGTCGTATCGCGGAGAACGAGCCGTCACGACGGTGTTGCAGGCGGGAAGTCCATACCTCCTTAGCGGTCGTAATAGCACTCCCGACGAGAACACCGAGCAATCCGATAAGGGCCTCAATCATGCCGCCCCCTTGGTCTTGGTCATTTTGGTGTAGAGCTCAAAGAGCTTTTCTAGCCGCTCGGTGTCATTGCGAAAGCGGCGTCCGATATAGATACGCTCCAGTACTTCATCATTACGCTCATGGGCAGCGCGCAAATTGCCCGGCATGCTTTCGGGGTCATAGAGATCGGCAATGGTTGCCGGATAATGCGCCTCTCTCGCTAAGAGGATATCCTCAGCGCAACGCGTCAGATCCGCCTTATCTTTTTCAGTGAGCTTAGGGACCGGAAATGTGTTCCAACCAAGGGTGTTAGAGTAGGAGAAATCTGTACGCATTCGTACACACACAGCCCCAATCCAAGACCAATGCAGTCGTGATGCAATGATTGAAAAATTCCAAAGCGGTGCATCGCACAGAGCGAAATTTCTGTCGCCCACGATTGTGTTTTTGTCGAAATAACCAACGGGCAATATGTCTCTATTCTCTGAGCTAACCCTCGGCACAACAATACAATCTTGGCTGCAAATACCTTGTATCTGTCGAAACTTGTGTGGATACGCCGCATATTCACGTGTGGAAGATGCACTACTTTCAAGGCGCATACGACGGACCCCCTCCATACGCACTTGGAGTTCCGGAATCTCCGAAGCTTTATCTACCTCATCGTCTTCAATCCAAATGCAATATCTCTGAATGCCGTTGATTAGCTCTTGGGCCCCCACAAACTTTTTGACATATCGATCTGCTTCCGGTGACGAAATATGCAATGCTAACTTTTCAGACTCGCTGAGCAGTAAATTGCCACCGTCCGTGGGCATATTGCCGCGTATCATGAAGCCCCGGTCGTCAGCTGCTTTGGATCTGGGCTCCACAATGATTCGTTGTCCTGGGATCAGATAAGCATTGATGTTGCTTACCCTTCGAACGGCAGTTTTTCCGTCCGTATCAGTATCAAAGAGGCTCCTGATCCTGCCGTCCTCCGCACCCACACCAACAATCACAACTGTTACGCCAGCGTTATGACTCGCAAGATTCGCCCATTTGAAAGAAGTATATGCAAAATATATATCCATCTTCTTTCGATAGATGAGCGGCCACAGAATTGGCACTTGTTCACCTTGGCAAATTGAGTTGGTACTCACGAAGGCGAATGTGCCTTTTGTGTGCTGAAAATAATCTGAGGCCAAGAGGAACCAACACGCCACGAGATCGAGAGAGCGCCAAACCTTGGTATGTGGCTCGAACACATGACAAACGTCGTCCTTCTGCTCAGCAGTTTGCTTCGCGCTACCAACGTACGGCGGGTTCCCGCAGATATAGGTTTCGCCTCCCTCGTTTTCGAAATCTATCTGCGCCTGGTCGAGGGGCGTATTGAAGAGATCGTCGCCATGCATTTTTACCCCGGTGCCGGTTGGCGGACAAATGCTTAGCCAATCGAGCCGGAGCGCGTTGCCACAAGTTATCCAGTTCTGCGCATCCAAGGGCAGAAACTCAGCCAAAGCTTCCTTCTGGCCACGATAAAGCACATCGCATTGGAACTCCGCGATGATTAGTGCGAGCCGAGCAATTTCAGCTGGAAAGTCTCTCAGCTCGATCCCACGGAAATTGGTGAGCGGGATTTCCGTGCGTCTATCATCTTCGCCACGTCGCTTGTTGATCTCGGCCTCGATGGCTCGCATCTCTTTGTAAGCGATGACGAGAAAGTTGCCTGAACCGCAGGCGGGATCAAACACCCTGATGCGTGCCATTCGATTGCGCAGATTCAGTAGTTTGCGCCCGTTGTCACCGGCCTCTTCCAGTTGAGCCCCGAGATCGTCAAGGAAGAGAGGGTTGAGCACCTTCAAGATGTTCGGCACGCTGGTATAGTGCATACCGAGCGCACCACGCTCGTCGTCGTCGGCGACGGCCTGGATCATCGAGCCAAAAATGTCCGGGTTGATCTTGGTCCAGTCGAGACTACCAATATGTAGCAGGTAGGTTCGCGCGATTTTGCTGAAGCGCGGCACCACCGTACTGCCTGAAAACAGGCCGCCGTTGACGTAAGGGAAGCCATCGGCCCAGCGTGCAAGGCTTACGGCGTCTTTCTCGGACGTCTTGGTGTTCATCGCGCGAAAGATTTCGCTGATCACTTCGTGAGTGTTTGAAGAATCCTTCGCGCTCATGCGCGCAACAGTGTCGGTGAATCTGTATGAGGGATGAAAGATGTCCGTATCTTCTGCGAAAAAGCAGAAGATCAAGCGGGCCATGAAATGGTTCATCTCCGGCCGCTTGGCTGAGGTGCCCCATTCCGGATTGTCTTTGAGAAGCTGGATGTAGAGGCGATTCAGCCGCCCGGTCGCCTTGATGTCGAAGGCACTTTCGCGAACCTGTTTGACCGTCGAAATCCCAGCGAGTGGTAGGAAAAAACCAAAATGGTCCGGGAAATCGCTGTAGGCACAAGCAACAGTTTCACCGTTGATAATGTCCTCAGCCTCAAACTCCTTCCCATCTGTGGCGAGAATAAATTTTGCTTTGGCGCTGGCCGTCCTGGGGCTTTCACGCAGCGCGCGCAGCGTCTCGCTAACCTGTCCTTCCGGACTAACTGAAATATGGATGTTATTGGTTTGTAGCACTCCGCCCAGATCGGACTTATTCGATGTGCCCGAGCGCAGGCGCTTCAGCGTCGTTTCCTTGTTCCCGAAGGCTAACAAGAAAGCGTATGGGAACTCAGCCGGGTCAAACGGCTGTTCAGCCAGGGCTGAGCTAGCTTCTTCGATCTCAACAGCGTTCATAACACTTCTCTTGCGCTCAGTCGTTCCGAAGCGTTTCGACTGTTGTCGCTCGTGAACTTAGCAGGCGCGTCGGGATATCAAAGCTGCCGATCGCAGATATCCCAAACTCATGGTCCTCGTCGGTGGGTGAATAGGTGTGAAATTGTTCTGCGAGAAGTCTGCCCTCACGGCGTGTGTGGGGGAGCAACCTCGTCATTTCCTGTCACACTAGCGTCACAGCGGTCGAGGAAACCATTGCTTTCAACCGCGTCGAACGATAGTTCTACAAAAATAGAAATTGCCAGTAGTGCAGGAATTACAGTGACTTAGACGATGCTCGGCACTGCGCGCCCGTAGCTCAGCTGGATAGAGCACCAGACTACGAATCTGGGGGTCAGGAGTTCGAATCTCTTCGGGCGCGCCACTATGCTAGCTATCTAGCTAGCAATCGGGCTGAAAATTCGCGAAATTGCTGTTTCTATCGCTGGTGCGCTGGCAGCAACCGCTCTCTAAACGGTCGTTTCGGTTGCGTCTTCGGCTTCCCGTTAGCTGCCGTTTCAGTGCAAGCACGGCCGGATGGGGCCTATGATCACTCTTTTCACGCAATTGCGTCGGGGGAAACGTGCATCCAAAAACGTGGGCGAACGTCAGCCACGGTTAGGTGAGCCATGCCCGACGACGAGCAATGCGTTTTCAAAGTTTCCACTTAAACCCCACTTGCGTTTCCGACAGGGTCCAGAGCCGTTCCATGACATGCTTGTCGTAGGCGTGGGGATGCAGCGTGCCCTTGCCGACCGGACCCACGAATTCCGCGCGCCCGGTTGGGCCGTAAAGTGCGCGCTGCTCCAGACCATCCTGGGTGGCGCACATGACCTCCGGCCATGAGCCCTTCTCAGCGGACTGGACCATGGGCGTCATGGCCATCAGGCTAAACATCAACCGCGTTATCCAATTGCCGCTCGTGGTGATGAGCGAGGTGTGCGAGGAGCCGGGATGGCAGACATAGACTTTGACCTCGGTTCGGCCCGCTGCAGCCAGACGGTCCTGCAGTTCATAGGCGAACATCATCTGCGCCAGCTTGCTTTGTGAGTAGGTCCTGTTCTGGTGGTAATTGCCGTCCCAGTTCATGTCGTCGAACTGGATCGTCCTGATGCCCATATTGTAACCCAGGCTGGAGACGACGACGATCCGGCCCCTGGTTTGCGCGATCCGTTCGAACAGCAGACCGCAGAGCAGGAAGTGACCGTAATGGTTGGTGCCCAGCATGCTCTCATGGCCGTCCTCGGTCAGCGTCTGCGTGGGCACCTGCGCGATGGCGGCGTTGCAGATCAGGGCGTCGATGCGGGAAACGGTCTCCAGCACGCGCGCGGCCGCATTGCGTACGCTGGCGAGCGAAGCGAGGTCCATGCGAACAAAGCTGACATCCGCGCGGGCACCGAATTCCTGCCTGAGCGCCGCCACCGCAGCCTCTGACTTGTCGGCCGAGCGGTTGAGCATCACCACACTGGCGTTTTTCTTGAGGAGCGTGCGCGCTGCCTGGAAACCTGCCCCGGCGTTCGCACCGGTGATGAGATAGGTCTTGCCGGTGAGGTCGCCGAGGCGCTCGGGGGTCCAGCCTTGCGGTCCAAATGTCGTATCAGCCATTGCGTTCTCCTGCCAGCATGGGCGTGGTGTCTTTTCAAGAGAACAGATAGCCCTCCCCGACAGCCGAAAACATGCGCGATCTTGGCGAAAACTTGCCTGATCGTCTCAACCCCATTGCAAATCGACAATTTCCTTGTCAGCGTGACGGCATGAACAAGGAACAGATCAAGCAGCTGATCGATCGCCGCCTTCCCGAGGCCGGACTGGTGGACACCGCGCTCGGGGGCGTGCAGCTCTTCCGGGTGTGCAAAGCCGTACCCTGCGTGCCTGCGGTCTATGAGCCAACCATTGTCGCGATTGTCAGCGGGGCCAAGGAAGCCGTGCTGGACGGCGAGCATCACGTCTATGACAGCAGCCGGTACCTGCTGTGTCCCATGACACTTCCCATTGAGGCGGGTTCGCCGCAGGCTTCGGCTGACAATCCACTGCTGGGCGTCACGATCTCTCTGGACCCACGGCTGATGCGAGAAATTGCCATGGAAATGGAGAGCATATCGCCTGCCGTCCGCCGGTCCGACGCCTCAAGTTCGCAGGCTTTGGCCCTGTCGCCATGGGATGCCAATTTCACGCAAGCGCTGTTCCGCCTGCTGGAGCTGCTCGATAGCCCGATGGACAGCGCGGTGCTCGGTCCGGGCCGCCTGCGTGAACTTTACTATGCCGTGCTGAGGGGCGAAGCGGGTGCTGTTGCGCGGCGCGCCTTCGGGGTTGGCAACGAGATCGCACGGACCATCGACTATCTGTCCAGCCGCCTGAACGAACCGGTCACCATCGACGATATGGCCGCGCACGTCGGCATGAGCCGGGCCGTGTTTCACCGCCGGTTCAAAGAGGCCACGACGCTGTCCCCGATCCAGTTCGTGAAGTCGATGCGGCTGAACACGGCGGCAATGAAAATTGCCAGTGGCAGAACGGTGTCCGAGGCCGCCTGGGATGTCGGCTATCAAAGCCCATCCCAGTTCAGCCGCGAATTCAAGCGCATGTATGGCCAGTCGCCCCGCGTCTGGACGCAGCTTTCCGTGGGCAGCGCGTAGACCAAGCGGTACAGGTGGTCCCTGAACAGCAAACGAGAGGCGAAGTCAGCGCCAGCTTGTGGCGGCTGCCAAAGCCAGCTCCAGGCTCGGGAGTTCAGGGTGCCAGTGCTTCTCCCATTCCAGGCTGATTGCAGGCGCGCTTGTCCGCTCATCTAGGAGTAGTTCAAGCAGAATACTGACAGGAAAATCGCCTTGGCCGGGCAGCACGTAGCGGCGCTTTCCGTCGGTGATGATGCTGTCCTTAACGTGGACGTGGGCAAGTCGCTGACCGATGGTTTCATAGGTGGCTGCCAGATCGTTGCCTGCGGCCCATGTGTGATGAGTATCCCACAATATGGGAATGGTCGGGAGGCGATTGCAGAATGCCTCGAGTGCCGGATGGGCGCAAAGCACGCCATGCGTTTCGATGAGGAGACGAACCTGAATTCCCTGCTCGGCTCGCATCGTCTCCCATTGTTCGTAGCGTGCCTGGGCGCCGTCGAGCAGCCCTGCATCGAGAGCATCACCGTCTCCATCGAACACGCGCAGAAACCGTGCTGCAGCGGCGTCAGCCCAACGCGCCAACTCTTGCAGCTCTTGGAAGTCGAAGGCGTTGCCGATCAGGCGGTGCGAACTACCCACGACCGGAATCGCGACACCTGTGTCCGCGAGATACGCCGTCAGTTCCTCGGGGTTGCCAAATTCCTGGCCGAGAACGGCCGGCAGGTCATTGCTGCCGGAAACCGTGCGGACCTCCACCATGGAAAGGGCCTGGGCCTGCGCGAGCTCAATGGCTTGATGCAGGGAGAGCTGGGGGCAGCCCAAGGTTGAGAAACAGTTGACCAGTGACATCAGGCAATCCTGTCGAGTGATTGTTCGATGACTGGGTCGAGCGGAGGCATGCCATTGGCGAAGCGTTCGATCTCGATCGTCGCTGCGGTCGCCAGGCCATGCATTTCATTGCCCATGGCCCCGGCGATATGTGGGGTGAGGACCAGATTGGGCAGATCGTAGAACGGGCTCTCGGGTGGAAACGGTTCTGGGTCAGGGGTGTCGATCCAGGCTCGGATGCGACCGGTCTGGAGCTCTGAGAGCAAGGCATCATGATCTACAAGCCAGCCGCGTGCGGTGTTGATGAGAACTGTGTTGTCGCGCATCAGCGCCAGTTCCCTGGCCCCGATCATATGACGCGTTTCAGGCAGAATCGGCGCGTGGAGCGACACTGTATCAGCCCACTCGATCAACTGATCGAGTTCCATCTTCTGTGCTCCCATCGCCGCCATGTCGGGCGCGCTGGCGAATGGATCGTACACGCTCACCGCGTAACCGGAGCGCACCAGCATCTGGATGACGAGACGGCCAATTCTGGACGCGCCGACAATGCCTATACGGCGCTCGTAATTGCCCAGATGAGAGACATCGAGCTGGATGCGCGAGCCGAAACCCTGGGTGCCGCGTCTCTGGCGATTGATGTCTCGAAAGTTGATGACGTCCTTGCCGGTCATGATGATGGCCGCGAAAGTGAATTCAGCGACAGGAACGGCCATTGCCGCTACCGCTGAGGTAATGGTTATGCCGGAACGCCAGAAGGCGGGCGTGGTAATCGCGCGGATGGAGGCGGCGGCATAGGCGACAAATCGCAGGTTCGGCGCCTGGGCTAGAAGCTTTTCGTCGAGCGGCGGCGCCCCCCAAGCGCCTATAATGACCTCTGCATGCTGCAGAAGCTGGGAGGCCTCCGGCGTCGTGAAATCCGTAAAGGAATTGGGTGAGAGAATTTCCGCTGCAGCGTTCAGCCGGTCCCATTGCTTTGTGCCGAAAAAGCGTGGCACGAGGCCTTCGTTCATGGCGAAGATCAGTTTCGGTTTGGCTGAAGGATCGGAAGGCATGAGTGCTCGCTGGGCAAGTGGGGAGGGCTACGTCACGAGTGCGACAGGTTGTTGGTGGAGGACGCCGGCCGGAGCGGCGCCCTGCCACTGCTGAACCAGTTTCGGGTCCACCAGTGCGCCCTTGTGGCCGATGACGATGCCGGCGGTGCGGTGGGCAGCGGTGGCGGCTTCGCGCAAGTTCTGGCCCGTGAGGCGGGCAGAGAGATAGGCGCCGTTGAAGCTGTCGCCGGCGCCGGTGGCGTCCACGACGTTGGCGTTGACCGGTGGGGCTATACGAATGCGCTCATTGGCCGTGGCAATCAGCGCTTCCTTACTGCCATCCTTGACCACGACTTCCTCGACGCCGAGTTCGAGATAGCGGTCGGCCGTGTCGTCGATGGTCTGGTCGCCGAAAAGGGGTGCCTCATCGGTATGGGTGGGCAGAACGATGTCGCAGAGGCTCGCGGCGGCGGTGAGGACGCCGGCCATGACGCGGGGGCTCGACCACAGCGCGGGCCTGAGATTGGTATCGAAGGCGATTCTGGCGCCATTGTCGCGCGCCTTGACGATGGCGCCGAGCAGGCGGCCGCGGGCGCGGGGGGCGAGGATGGCCAAGGTAATGCCGGAGAAATAGACCAGTTCGGCCCCTTCGACGGCATTGGCGAGGGCGGATTTGTCGTCGGCCAGAAGTTTTGCAGCGGAGCTGTCGCGCCAATAGGTGAAGTGCCGGTCGCCCTTTTCCTTGTGGATCATGTAGAGGCCAGGACGGCGATCATGAATGGTCTGGATGTGGCCGGTGCCGATGCCGTTGTCGTCGAGGAAGGCGCGGATATCGCTTGAGTAGCGGTCCTGACCGAGAGCGGTGACATAGTCGACGGACCAGTCCTTGCCGAGCAGGGCGCGGAGGTACCAGGCGGTGTTGAGCGTGTCACCGGCATAGCCGAGACGATAGGTGCGGTCTTCACCGCCGCTCATCTCGATCATGCATTCCCCGATTGAGACGATGCGTCTTGGGAGGGGTTGGTTGTCTATCATCGCTGGTCAGCCTGCCGCGGTGTACGCCGTCTTGACCACGGTGAAGAATTCGGCGGCATATTTGCCCTGCTCGCGCGGGCCGTAGCTTGAGCCCTTGCGGCCGCCAAAGGGCACGTGGAAGTCGACGCCTGCGGTCGGCACATTGACCATCACCATGCCGGCCTCGGCATTGCGCTTGAAGTGCGTCGCGTATTTCAGCGAGGTGGTGACGATGCCCGCACTGAGACCGAACTCGGTGTCATTGGCCGTGGCCAGCGCTTCCTCATAATCCTTGACCTTGATGACCGCGGCGACAGGCCCGAAGATTTCCTCGCGGGCAATGCGCATCTGGTTGGTCGCGCCGACAAACAGCGCCGGCTGCAGGAAGTGGCCTTCGGTCTCCGCATTGACGCGATTGCCGCCAGCGCGCAGTTCGGCGCCTTCATTGCGACCGATCTCGATATAGTCCATGTCCTGCTTGAGCTGGCTGGGATCAACCACCGGGCCGATTTCGGTGTCCTTTGCCAACGCATCGCCCACGCGCAGGTTCTTGGTCCGCTCGCTCAGGGCCTCGACAAACTTGTCGTGGATGCCCTCGGTGACGATGACGCGGCTCGAAGCCGTGCAGCGCTGGCCGGTCGAGAAGAAGGCCGACTGCGCCACGGTCTCCACGGCCACCTTGAGATCGGCATCGTCGAGCACGATGGTGGGGTTCTTGCCGCCCATTTCGAGCTGGAACTTGCGGCCATGTTCGATCGAGGCCGCAGCAACGCGCTTGCCGGTGCCCACCGAGCCGGTGAAGCTGATGGCATTGACATCCTTGCTGTCCAGCATGGTCTGGCCAACCACCGAGCCCTTGCCCATCACCAGGTTCAGTACCCCCTTGGGCAGGCCGGCGCGGACGAGAATATCGACAATCGCCCAGGTCGAGCCCGGCACCAGATCGGCCGGCTTGACCACGACCGTGTTGCCATAGGCCAGCGCCGGGGCGATCTTCCAGGCCGGAATGGCGATGGGGAAGTTCCACGGCGTGATGATGCCGATCACCCCAAGCGGCTCGCGGGTGATTTCCACACCCACGCCCGGCCGCACCGAGGGCAGTACCTCACCAGCCAGGCGCAGCACTTCACCAGCGAAGAAATCAAAAATCTGGGCGGCGCGGGTCACCTCGCCAATGCCCTCGGGTAGGGTCTTGCCCTCTTCGCGGCTCAGAAGCTCGCCCAGTTCCTGCTTGCGGGCCGTGATCTCGTCGGCGGCTTTGCGCAGAATGGCGTGGCGCTCGAGGATGCCCGAACGCGACCAGGCCGGAAACGCAGCCTTGGCCGCCGCAATCGCCTGCTTGGTTTCCTCTGCCGTGGCCCGAGCGTAAATCCCCACCACTTCCTTGAGATTGGAGGGGTTGATGTTTTCAACCCCATCAGTGCCGACCCATTCGCCGTCGATCAGGTTCTTGTGCAGTTCGGTCATGAAAGGCCTTGTGAAATGTGCGTTTGTGATGAAGCGGTCGGAATTGGATCGAAGCGGTCTAGTAGTTCCAGACTGTGCCATCTTCCAGCCGGACCACGGGGTGGCTGCCTGGCTGATAGTCGTAGCGCTCGGCTTCCTTCTCATCGAAATCAACGCCGAGTCCGGGCGCGTCGCTGACATGGACCAGGCCGTTTTCCATTCGGTGGTTCGATGGGAACAGCGCTTCACATTCGGGCGTCCCAAGCACGAGGTATTCCTGAATACCGAAGTTGGGCGCCCATGCATTGAGATGGGCTTGAGCGGCCATGGATATTGGTGAGTGGCTGGGCGCGCCGTGAAAGCCAGTGCGCACATTGTGGAGCCCGGCCAGATCCACGATGCGCTTCACATGCGTAATGCCTCCAGCATAGGTGACAGCCACGCGGATGAAGTCGATCAGTTCATTCTCGATCAGCCGGTTGCAATCCCAGATCGAGTTGAACACCTCGCCAATGGCAATCGGTGTGGTCGAATGCTGGCGGATCAGTTGCAAGACGTCCTGGTTCTCGGCAGGCGTCGGGTCCTCCAACCAGAAGAGCCGCGTTGGCTCCACCGCCTTTGCCAGTTCGGCAGCTTCCCGAGGCGTGAGCCTGTGATGCACGTCGTGGAGTATCTTGAGCTCCGGCCCGAAACGCTCGCGGATCGCAGCGAGCGCATCTGGCATGAAGCGCAAATATCGGTCCGTGTCCCAAATTTCGAT
This sequence comes from Devosia polycyclovorans, assembly GCF_042181575.1. GTDB lineage: Bacteria > Pseudomonadota > Alphaproteobacteria > Rhizobiales > Devosiaceae > Devosia > Devosia polycyclovorans. The sequence continues at coordinate 1,212,320 of NZ_CP170082.1, forward strand.
CTTGGGCCGAATGCCCTTGTAGCTGGTGATGTAGTTTCGGGTGTTGCCGCGCTTTTCCGGTGTGGCATAGCTGGCGCCTGGCATGCCGGGAATGCCACACTGAACGCGCACGGCCTTATAGCCTTCCTCGACATAGGCAGAGATCGAGTCCATCAGGTCTTCCAGATCAGCGCCCGTGGCATGAGCATAGACCATTGCTCCTTCTCGGCTCTTGCCGCCAAAGAGCTGGTAGAGGGGCATGTTGGCCAGCTTGCCCTTGATGTCCCACAGCGCCATGTCGATGGCGCCGAACGCCGCCATGGCGATGGGTCCGCGCCGGAAATAGGCGCCCCGGTAGAAGAACTGCCAGATATCCTCGCTGTTGCGCGGATCCATGCCGATCAAATTGGGGATCAGATAGTCCTGCAAATAGGCGGCCGGCAGGGTTTCGCGATTATTCAGGGTCGCGTCACCAAGACCGTAGATGCCCTGATCGGTCATGATCTTGAGCGTGACGTAGTTCTTGGCAGGACCGCCGACGAACACTTTTGCGTCGCTGATCTTCATTGTGTCGGCTCCTGTTCAGAAAGATGGTGGATATCGGTCCAGTTGCCGTTCTGGCGGATGATCTCGATGATGTGCTGATACCGGCTGCCTTCCCTGAATGTGGGATAGGACTCGACCCTCTCGCCTTGGATGTCTCGGACGAACTGTCGCGCCAGATAGTGCCAACACTGTTCGGTCTCGCCGGACACCTTGGGCGTATCGGCGTCGATGTCTGCCGGCAGGGGCTGCTCCTCCCATCGCCGAGCTTGATCCCAAAGATAGAGCGGCCCGGTACCATAGTGACCCTTGAGGTAGATCGCCCCCTTGGTGCCGTAAAAGACAATATGGTCCTCGTGAAAGCGGGGGACGAGACCGCCATGCTTGAACAGCACCGAAACGGGCTTGGAGGCGAAGGCGCACTCAATGCGGGCCATCACCGTATAGGACCACTCGACATTGCTTTCGCCCCATTGGAGATTGGGATCGTCGAGGTTCCTGGGCATGAAATCACGACGCGTGGCAAAATTATGCACGCCCTCGATAATCGGCGCTCGACCCAGATCGTCGCGCACTTCCCCGGCCACATTGGTAACCCTGTCACCGATCACCGAGGTGACGATGGAAAGTGTGTGAGTGAAGTTGTTGTTGAGGCGTCCGCCGCCATCTTCCTTGCGGTGTGACCACCCGTGGGGGATCTCGCGCTCCAGGTTGAAATGCGAGATGCACTCTACCTCCGTGGGTTCGCCGATGGCGCCGGCAGCCACGAGGCGCCTGGCGTGCCTGACGCCAGGGGTGAAGCGGAAACTCGCTGCATATGCTGTCTTGACGCCCGCGGCCCGCGCCAGCGCAAAGAGCTCGGCTGCGGTCCCCGCGCTTTCGGTCAAAGGCTTGTCACTGAATACGTGGCAGCCGGCATTGATGGCCTGCTTGATCGGCTCGTAGTGTGCTCCGCCCGGCGTTGCGATTGAGACGATGTCAGGCTGGCAGTGGGCAAGGGCATCGGTCCAGTCCGTTCCAGTGTAGGGGATGTCGAGCCTTGCGCCCACGTCGCTGACCACGCTGGCGGTCCTGCCTACGATGCCGACCACATCAGCACCCGCCCAACGGAAGGCCGCCGTATGGCCTTCGCCGGCAAAGCCGGTGCCCATGACCAGCACCCTGGCTCGTTTCTCGGCAGTTTGTGCAGACATGTCGGCGCACCTTTTTGATCTATTGAGCTGATCCCGGGAGAGCGGGCCGCCCCAGCTTGGGATTGGACGGTCGCACTTTGGGTACACTTCCCGCCAACGCCGTCACAATCCTTCAAAATGCCGATGTTGTCAAAATTTGTATTGCAACACAAATTTTGACAAGTTAAGGCTTGGACACCACCCCCGCAGAGGGGCGCAAAAAGGAGGACGCATTCAAATGACGCATTTCCGCAATCTCAAACTGGCCGGCGCGACAGCGCTCGCTGCCATGAGCATGGTCTTTGGTGCCGGCGCCGCCGAATGGCGGGGCCGGAATATCCACGTGGAGGATTATCCCGTCTCGATTGCCATGGAATCGTTCATGGCGGAGGTGACTGAGAAGACCAATGGCGAGCTCGCCGGCACCGTCTTCCATGCCGGCGTGCTGGGCGACCAGCCGGACGCCATCGAGCAGACCCGTCTCGGCATCATGGATTTTGGCGTTTTCAGCCTCGGGCCCATGGGGCAGGCTGTGCCGGAAACCAACGTCGTTTCACTGCCCTTCATCTTCAAGAGTATCGATCAGATGCATCGCCTGATGGACGGTGAAGTCGGCGCCGAAATCGATAAGGGCCTGCAGGCCAAGGGCATAGTGGCGCTGGGCTGGTATGACGCCGGTGCGCGTTCGTTCTACAACTCGCAAAAGCCGATCAATACCCCCGAGGACGTCGCGGGCATGAAGATCCGCGTCATGAGCAATGATCTGTTTGTTGGCATGGTCGAGGCCATGGGTGGCAACGCAACACCGATGGCGTTTGGCGAGGTGTACCAGTCGCTTCAGACCGGTGTGGTCGATGGCGCGGAAAACAACCCGCCCTCCTATGAATCGACCAACCACTATGAAGTGGCCCAGTATTATTCCTTGTCCGAGCATCTGATCATCCCGGAATGCCTCTGCATGAGCAAGAAGACCTGGGATTCGTTGACCGCCGAACAGCAGGAGATCGTTCTGGCAGCCGGTCGTGCCAGCGCCGACTATCAGCGCGAGCTGTGGGCCGAGCGTGAACAGGCCAGCATGGACGTGATCAAGGCCGCGGGCACCGAGGTCAACACGGTGGCTGACAAGGCGCCTTTCCAGGCGGCAATGACCGAGGTCTACAACAAGTTCCTGGCCGACAATCCGGAACTGACCGATCTCGTCAACATGATCCGCAACGCTGAGTAATTCTCAACCTGCCGCGGCCAGTCCCCGGCCGCGGCTCCGTCAAAGGAAGCGCTTCGTGGTACAGCAGTTTGGTTTTCGTGCCGCCCTTGAGGGCATGCTTTCTGCGTTAAGTCGGGCCTGCATCGTTCTGGCCTCCATTGCCCTTCTGGTCCTGATTGTGTCCTTCGGCTGGCTCGTCTTTGGACGATATGTGCTGAACGTCACGCCAACCTGGGTCGAGCAGTCAGCTCTGCTGCTGATCGTCTACATCACGTTTCTGGGGGCTGCCTCCGGCGTCTTCGAGGACAGCCATCTTGGCGTCACCTTTATTCGTGACGCGCTGCCGCAACCGCTGCAGAGCTGGGTGGTGATTTTGACCGATATAATATTGGCCGCCTTTGGCCTGATGATGCTGCTCGCAACGATCGAGCTGTTCCAGTTCGGTTGGTCGACCAAGCTGCCCATGCTGGGTATCCCCGAAAGCGTGCGAACGCTTCCCTCCGTCATATGCGGCGGTCTCATCTTCATCTTCGCAGGATCGCGCGCCGGCCTCGCCATCTTCGACCAGTTTGCGCCGGCATCGAACAAGGGGCGCGTGTAATGGGTCTTGCAGTACTTTTGGGCGTCTTCGCGGGCGCTGTCCTTTTGGGAATGCCCGTCGCATTTGCCATGGGCATTGCGGCAGCGATCACCTTCGTTTTCGAAGGCTTTCCGCTCCTTTTGACCTTTCAGCGGGCCACCTCGGGCATCTCGGTGTTTTCACTGCTGGCCATCCCCTTCTTCGTCTTTGCTGGCGAATTGATGCTGCATGGCGGGCTGGCCAAACGCCTGGTCGACTTCGCGTCGGCTCTGGTCGGCCGCGTGCGCGGCGGCCTGGCAAGCGTCAACATCTTCTCGAGCATGCTGTTCGGTGGCATTTCCGGCTCTGCCGTGGCTGACATCTCGGCGCTTGGCTCCATCCTTATTCCCGTGATGAAGGAGAAGGGCTACAGCGGCGACTACGCCACCAATGTCACGGTGACGTCCTCGATTGCCGGCATCGTCATTCCGCCGAGCCACAACATGATCATCTATGCGATCGCGGCTGGCGGCGGGATTTCGATTTCGCAGTTGTTCCTGGCGGGCGTGGTGCCGGGCATTCTGATGTGCGTGTGCCTGGCCATTGCGGCCTATGTGATCGCGGTCAAGCGCAACTATCCGTCCGAACCGTTCCCGGGTTGGGGTGCGCTGCTGGTCGCGGCCGTGGCCGCGCTGCCTGGGTTGTTCACCGCTGTGATCATCGTTGGCGGCACGCTTTCGGGCATCTTCACCGTAACCGAATCCGGAGCATTCGGCGCTATCTATGCTCTGGTTCTGACGGCCATTGCCTACCGGACGCTGAGCTGGAAATCATTCCGGATTGCGGTCGTTTCATCCATCAAGACGACGGCGATGGTGATGATCCTCATCGCTTTTGCCAGCTCGTTCGCCTATCTGCTCGCGCTCTACCAAGTGCCCGCATTGCTGAGCAATGCGCTCACTTCCATATCCGACAATCCGCTCGTCATTTTGCTGATGATCAACATCATCCTGCTCATGCTGGGTATGATCATGGACATGGCGGCGTTGATCCTGATCTGCACGCCGATCTTCTTGCCGATCGTTAAAAACCTCGGCATGGACCCCACTCAGTTTGGCATCATGCTGCTGGTGAACCTTGGGCTGGGCCTGTGTACCCCGCCGGTTGGAACCTGCCTGTTCGTGGGCTGCGCGGTGGGCAAGGTGCGGATCGAGGATGCCGTTCGCACGATCTGGCCGTTCTATCTCGCCATTCTGGCCGCCCTCGTGCTCGTCACCTATGTGCCGGCAGTGTCGCTGACCCTTCCATCCCTCTTCAAATAGCATCGTCACGCGCCGGTCCGTGGACCGGTGCGAACCAATCGGAGCCTGACATGTCCCTCTCCCAAGCCACTCGCGACAAGCTGATGAAGGTCTCGACGGCCACCCTGACCACCGCACTGTTCAAGCGCGGCTTCAAGAACATCTATATCCAGAATGTGCACCGGCTGCGGTCCGGTCCGAACATGGTCGGAGAAGCCTATACCTTGCGCTACATTCCTGCGCGGGAGGATCTCGATGGCTTGGAGTCCTTTGCCGATCCTGCACATGCCCAGCGCAAAGGTGTAGAAGAGTGCCCGTCAGGGGCGGTCTTCGTCATCGACTCGCGGCAAGATGCCAGCGCAGCTTCTGCAGGATGCATTCTCGTGACGCGCCTGATGAAGCTGGGTTGTGCCGGTGTCGTCACGGATGGCGGGTTCAGGGACTCGCCGGAGATCGCGGCGCTCGACATGCCGAGCTATCACGCCCGCCCGAGTGCCCCGACCAATCTGACCAAGCATCATGCGGTTGCGATCAATGATCCGATTGCCTGTGGCGGAGTGTCGGTGTTCCCAGGGGATGTTGTGGTTGGAGACAACGAAGGTGTAGTGTGCATACCAGCGCATCTGGCAGACGAAGTTGCGGACGAGGCGGCGGAGATGACCGTGTTCGAGGATTTCGTGTTGGAACAGGTGCAGCAGGGAAGCACCATCATCGGCCTCTATCCGCCCACGCGCGAAGAGTCCCGTGAACTGTACAAGCAATGGCGGACAAACAACGGGCGATGAGCGAAGCAGGCAATGTCGTTGAGGCTAGAGGCGGCGGTGAACGCCGCCTCGCCGATCAGGTCTATGAGAAGATCCTGACCGCCATTATCCAAGGCGATTTTCCTGCCGGCGAAAAGCTTCCCACTGAAATGGTCTTGTGCGCGCGTTTTGGCGTCTCCCGGCCGGTGCTGAGGCAGGCCCTCAAGCAACTCAAGTCCGACGAACTCATCGTTTCCCGCCAGGGCTCTGGCTCCTTCGTCAAACGTAAACCCGACGGCGTGGTGCTGAATTTCTCTCCGGTCGGCTCGATATCAGATATCCAGAGAACCTTTGAATTCAGGGCCGCCATCGAGTCCGAAGCGGCGGCGTTGGCAGCGCAGCGTCACAGCCTGGAGGATCTTAAGCGGATCAAGGAGGCCCTTGCGGACCTGGAGCGCTGCGTGAAGACGGGCGAGGTGGGCGCCGGCGCTGACGAGGCCTTCCACATGGCTGTATGTGCCGCCTCGGGAAACCACTATTTCGAAAATGCGCGCAGCTCGATGAAGTCGCAGATCGTGCTGGCAATGACGTTGAACCGCCAGTTGTCCCTGGCCAGTCCCGAAACGCGACTGCTCAAGGTGCAAGAAGAGCACGAGCAGATCTATGAGGCTATTCGCTCCGGGAACCCCCAGGCCGCCTACAAGGCGATGCGCGATCACATCGAGAGCGCCCGGAGACGCGTTTTCGATGGCGTGGAACTGGGCGGATCCAGCGACCGTCAGATGTAGCGGGCCCCGCCGGGACGGGACCCCTTTGGCTCAGAGAAAGTCATCGCGCCGCGGCGTGAACGCATCAATCAGCCGACCGGCTTCCAAGGCGACGCAGGAATGAACCACATTGGACGGGATGAGCATCGCATCACCGGGTTCGAGGATTTGCGCGTCGTCGCCCACCGTGAACTCGAAGCGTCCTGACATCACATAGGTCGTCTGCACATGCGGATGATTGTGCGGCAGCCCTTCCCCTCCCTTTTCGAAGCGAAATTCAACCATCATAAGTTCGGGGCTCTCGGCCAAGATCCTGCGCTCCGCGCCGGGTCCTGACACGGTCCATTTTGCCGTGGCTTCCTTATCAACCTGCATCGTTGTCTCCTTGTTTCGCCGTTCTGTTTCCACCAATGGTCGTCATCGCAAACTGGCCTTCAGCGCGCGAAGTAGCTTCCAAAGCTGTGATATTTGTAAAATCGTCCTGATTTGGTCGGGCTCTCCCAAAACCGCCCTGGGCCGCAGGCCGATAGACCAGAAAGTATGACAATTTCTGCGCCATCGACCTCAGGGAAGGCGATATTCACAGTTTCATAGTTGTAAAAATTTGGTATTGCAAGCTTGGGTTGTGTAAGATACCAGTATGGCGAACTGGAGTGTCAGATGGCAATTCTTAGTGCAGCAGATCGCAGTCAATTGGCGTTCCCTGACAGTGGGGAGACGCTCGCTGAAGTGTTGTCCGGCGTCGAATTGGACCAGCAGCAGGGTCTGGTTGGTCAGATCTACAGCGCCCTGTGGGACGCAATTGTCTCAGTGCGGATCAAGCCGGGTCGCATCATCTCGGAGTCAGAGCTTGGAGAGGCGTTCAAGGCGAGCAAGACGCCCGTGCGCGAAGCACTCATTCGTCTCGAAAATGCCGGGCTGGTCGAGGTCGTCCCGAAGAGTGGCACCTACGTCACGCCTATTCGCATAGAGCGCTACATTGAATCCTGCTTTGTCAGGCTGCAGTTGGAGAGCGGTGCCGTTCGGCGGGCTGCGCAGCGCAATCACGATGTTGCCCGGCTGGTGCAACTAGAAGCGATCCTGCAGCGACAGATCGCTGCCGTGGAAGCTGACGACTACGAACGCTTCTTCAATCTCGATCAGAGCTTGCATGAGAGCTTCTTCGAAATGGCCGGGATCAGCGGTGTTTGGGACGTCGTCAAGCGCTCCCAAGGTGACGTGAACCGCATTCGGCACCTCAAGCGCATCTACAACATCAAGCGTGGCCCCCTTGTCATCGCGCAGCACAAGGCGATTGTCGCGGCAATTCGCGCTGGCGAGCCTGATGCTGCCGAGGCGGCGCTTCGCGACCATCTGGGCAGCCTTGAGCGCGAGATTGACGAGCTGGCGGCTCATCCGGACCTGCTCGCCTTTATTGAAACACTCAACACTAGCCATGCGCGCTTTCGCGGCGCGCGCCGATCCTAGCGGTCGGCATAACTTTAGTCTGGGAGGACAAATGCCTGGAGTCTCTTTGAGCAGCATCGTGAAGCGTTACGGCGCGATCGAAGTTGTGCATGGCATTGATTTGGAGGTGGCCGAGCGCGAATTCGTCGTTCTCGTCGGACCGTCGGGCTGCGGCAAGAGCACAACACTGCGCATGATCGCCGGTCTCGAGGAAATTTCAGATGGCGATCTGGAGATTGATGGTCGCCATGTGAACCGCGTTGCACCAAAGGACCGCGACGTCGCAATGGTCTTTCAGAACTACGCGCTCTACCCCCATCTCAACGTGGCCGACAATATTGCCTTTGGCCTGCGCATCCGCGGCGAAAGCAAGGCGGCCATCCAGTCGGCAGTCACGGAAGTAGCAGGGATCCTGGGGCTGACGGAATATTTGGATCGCCGGCCGTCGGATTTGTCCGGCGGGCAGCGGCAGCGTGTTGCGATGGGTCGCGCGATTGTTCGTCGCCCCAAGGTTTTTCTGTTCGATGAACCTCTGTCCAACCTCGACGCCAAATTGCGCACCCAGATGCGGGCAGAGATCAAGCGCCTGCACAAGCGGTTGGGCGTCACTAGTGTCTATGTGACCCATGACCAGGTCGAGGCTATGACCTTGGCCGACCGCATCGTCATCATGAATGACGGGCATATCGAACAGATCGGCACACCCATGGATCTGTTCCGCAATCCCAAAAACACCTTTGTAGCCGCCTTTTTGGGTTCGCCGCCGATGAACCTGGTTTCAGCCAAAATCGTCGAGGGAGAAGGCAATCCAGTGGCTCAGGTCGGGGCGCAGAAAATCGCGCTGGCACCTCTGCCTGAACTGCAGAATGCTGCGGGACGTGCGGTCGTGCTGGGAATTCGTCCCGAATATGTAACAGTCGTGCGGGACGACGGTCCGGGCGCGATCCTGATTGCTCCGGACCTGATCGAAACGCTTGGCTCCGAGGCGCTCATCCATGCGACGCTCGATGGAGCTCCGTTCGTCATTCGTGCCGACACCCTGGGGCAACTCGACGTCATCGAGAATGTCACCGGCTTCACCATCGCCCCGCACCTGATCCGCGTATTTGATGCTGAGACTGGCGAGGCCCTGGCAGGCCAGGTGCACGAGCCATGAGCCACGATCCGCAACTCCTCGGCAACAAGACCGAGGAACTGGTCATCGAGGCGCGCGAAGCGCAGCGTCGCCGTGGGCATGGACGCGTGCAGCGCATCGGAGATCACATCCGGCGCGAATGGCAACTCTACCTGATGCTGATCCCGACGATCATCTGGCTGATCGTATTTCTCTACAAGCCTATGTACGGCCTGCAGATTGCCTTCAAGGACTACAGCGTCTTCCGTGGCATCGATGCCAGCCCGTGGGTGGGACTGGAGCATTTCGAGGTGCTGTTTGGGAATGACCAGTTCATTCGCGCCCTGCGCAACACGGTCATCATCAGTCTGATGAGCCTCGTTTTCGGTTTCCCGGTACCGATCATTCTGGCTCTGATGTTCAACGAGGTGCTGCATCAGACCTTCAAGAAGACGGCGCAGACCATCGTCTATCTGCCGCACTTCATTTCTTCGGTGATCATAGCCGGTATCGTCATCACCGCCTTCTCGCCTTCCGCAGGCATCGTCAACACGATCCTGGAGTGGTTCGGTATTGACCCGATCTACTTCTTGACCAAGCCCGAGTGGTTCCGCCCGATATTCGTTGGGACCGGCATCTGGCAGGAGGCGGGTTTCCAGTCGATCGTCTACCTGGCGGCCATCGCCGGTGTCTCGCCCACGCTCTATGAGAGTGCTGTGGTGGATGGTGCGTCGCGCTGGCAGATGATGTGGAAAATCACCATTCCCCTGATCATGCCGACGATCATCATCATGTTGATCATCCGCATCGGCAACATGCTCGAAGTCTCTTTTGAGATGATCATCCTGCTCTACCAGCCGGCGACCTATGAGACGGCCGATGTGGTGAACACATTCATCTACCGCCAGGGTCTGCAAGGCGGACAATACGACCTGGCGGCCGCCGCCGGACTGTTCAATGCGGTCGTTGCATTCGTCCTGGTCATGGCGGCGAACACCATCTCCAAGCGCTACTCGCGCACGTCACTGTGGTGAGGGGAGGCCAGCCATGACCAACATGAATCTCTATTCGCGCGGCGACAAGCTGTTCGTGGTCCTGAACATGGTTCTCATTGCCATGTTCGCGATTTCGACGCTCTACCCGTTCATCTACATCACCTCGCTTTCGCTCAGCACGGGCTTTGAGGCACGCGCGGGCAATGTGATCCTGACGCCTGTCGGCTTCACCTTGGAGGCCTATAAGCGGGTACTGTCCGAGCCGCTGTTCTGGATCTCGTACCGCAACACCTTCATCTACACGATCGGCGGCACGCTGATGAGCCTGGCGTTCATCATCCCCGGCGCCTACGCGCTGTCGCGGCCGCAACTGTTCGGGCGCCGGTTCTGGAACCTGATGGTGGCCTTCACCATGTGGTTCAACGCCGGCATGATCCCCTTCTTCCTGAACATGCGCGACCTGGGGCTGCTCAACAGCTATTTCGGCATCATCATCGGCTTTGCCGTCAACGGCTTCAACATCATCCTGCTGCGCAACTTCTTCGAGAACGTGCCCAAATCCTTCGAGGAAGCGGCCCGTATGGATGGCGCGAACGAATTCCAGGTGCTCTGGAAAGTCTACGTGCCGTTGTCCAAGCCGGCCATCGCAACTGTCGCCCTGTTCTGCATTGTATCGCGCTGGAACGGCTTCTTCTGGGCCATGGTGCTTCTGCAGGACGAAGACAAAATTCCGCTTCAGGTCTATTTGCGGCAGGTCATTGTCGAGTTGAGCGATGATGAAGAATTCGCCACGTCACTGCTGACTTCGTCCTATTCATTCGAAACGGTTAGTGCGGCGATTATCGTCTGCTCGATCATACCCATTCTTCTTATCTACCCGTTCCTGCAGAAATACTTCAGCAAGGGCATCTTGCTTGGGGGCGTGAAGGAATAAAGATTTTCGCTAAACAGGAGGAATATATGCGAAAACTAACACTAACGGGGGCTCTGCTCGGATTTACCGCGCTCACCACTCCGGGCTTTGCCCAGGACGATTTCCGCATCGTCGATGAGCCGCTTGAGCTGTCAATCCACATGCACTGGCCGCGCGCCCAGGGCTATGGCGTTGGCGGTTCGCCCAGCGAGATCTATCCGGTGGAGCGGGTTGCGCGTGAGCTGACCGGCATTCACCTGGTCGACCAGACCTCGGGCCGCAACACCACCGACAACGCCGAGGCGATGAACCTGCTCCTGGCCCAGGGGAATATGCCCGACATCGTCGGCGGCAACCTGATCAAGCAGCCGGTCAATCAGTACGGGCCGCAAGGCGCTTTCGTGCCACTGAATGACCTGGTCAAGGAACATGCTCCCAATATCCAGGCCTTCTGGGATGCTCATCCCGGCCTGATGGAGGCGATTTCTTCTGCCGATGGCAATTACTACTACATCCCCTACCTGCCTGACGGAAAGTATGGCCGCGCCTGGTATATCCGCCAGGACTGGCTCGACAAGCTCGGTCTCGAGCAGCCGCAGAATGTCGATGAACTCTACGAAGTGCTGGTTGCCTTCCGCGACCAGGATCCGAACGGCAATGGCAAGAAGGACGAGATCCCTTATTTTGCCAGGGATTGGGAAGAGGTCGTTCGTCTGCTCACCCTTTGGGATGCGCGATCGTCTGGTTCCGACACCTATCACGACTTCTACATCACCCCGGAAGGCAAGGTGGCCCATCCCTATGCGCAGGACGCCTATCGCGACGGTCTGGCCAATATCGCCAAATGGTATGCTGAAAGGTTGATCGATCCGGAAATCTTCACCCGTGGTTCCTCCGCCCGCGATTACCTGTTGTCGGAAAACCTTGGCGGTCTGACCCATGACTGGTTCGCTTCGACCTCGGGCTACAATGATGCGCTCAAGGACAAGATTGAAGGCTTCAACTTCATTCCATTCCTGCCGCCGGCATCAGCCAAGGGTGTGCGCATGGAAGAGCATCGCCGCATCCCGATCAAGCCCGACGGCTGGGCCATCAGCCACAGCAATGAGCACCCGGTCGAAACCATCAAGTACTTCGACTTCTGGTTCACAGAAACCGGACGCAACCTGGCGAATTTCGGTGTCGAGGGTGAAACCTGGGACATGATCGATGGCGAGCCGATCTACAAGCCAGAGGTGCTCAACAGCGACACGCCAGTCAACAGCCAAATGTATCTGGTCGGTGCTCAGATCTATCGCGGTTATTGGCAAGACTACCGCTACGAATGGCAGTGGACCGCTGAGGCAGCCCGGAAGGGCATCGAACTCTACGACCAGCATGACCTTCTCGTGGATCAGTTCCTCGGTGTGGCATTCAACCAAGAAGAACAGGCGGTCTACGACCAGTATTGGCCATCGCTTCGCTCCTACATGCTGGAGCGCCAGCAGGCCTGGATTCTCGGCTCGGGAGACGTCGAGGCGGAGTGGGATGCCTACATCAATACGCTCAATCGCATGGGCTATGACAAGGTTATCGAGGTCATGAATACCGCCTACGAGCGCCAGTACTCCTAAGCACGAACAGGCGATCTGCAGCTCCTCCCAGTTGCAGATTGCCCATGGCCCGCGGCCTCTCCCTAGGTCGCGGGCACGCTCTCCCCATACCCCGCAAGGACAACGTCATGAATTCCGCGGCAAAACACACGCGCCTGCTCGACCTGGAGCAACCTCTGGCGGCCCCGCTGACCACTCAATACAAACCGGCCGAAGGCGCCTCCGTGACTGAGAACCCGCCGCGGTTCAGCTGGTTGCCAGTGATCGACAGCGGTGCGCGCTATGCCCTGCGCGCGTCGCGCAATCCCGATTTCCCCCCAGGTGACACATATGAATTCACCGGCATTGACCTGAACTTCTTCACTCCCGACCGCCCCTTCGAGCCCGGCCACTATTTCTGGAGCTACGCGACCTGCGATGCATCGGGTGGCGGCGTCACCTCGACCTGGAGCAAGACGCGCGAGTTCGACATCGCCGAAGGCCTGCCGCAGACCCCGCTTGCTGATCGCAAGACGCGCTATGCAAAGAGTGAAACCGGCCATCCCCGGCTCTGGCTTACCGGCGCGCAGCTTGCATCCTTCAAGGCCGATCTGAAGGCCGACCCCAACCACTGTGGCTGGGAGAAGTTCTATGAAAAATCCGTGGTGCCCTGGCTCGACCGCGACATCATTCCCGAGCCGCCGCCCTATCCCGGCAACAAGCGTACCCCGGACGTCTGGCGCGCCACCTATATCCGGTGCCAGGAACTGATCTACGCGATCCGCCATATGGCCATCGCCGGCAAGGTCACCGGCGACGAGCGGTTCACTGCCCGAGCCAAGGAATGGCTTCTGTCCGTTGCTCAGTGGGATCCCGAAGGCACCACCTCGCGCACCTATACCGACGAATGGGCCTTCCGCGTCACAGTCGCACTGGCCTGGGGTTATGACTGGCTCTACGATGTGCTCAGCGATGACGAGCGCAATCTGGTTCGCAAGGCTTTGCTGGCCCGCACGCGACAGGTTGCCGACCACGTCATGCGGCACGCCAACATTCACGTATTTCCCTTCGACAGCCACGCCGTACGCTCGCTCTCTGCCGTGCTTGTGCCGGCCTGCATCGCCTTGCTAGGCGACGAGCCCGAGGCTGAAATCTGGCTCGACTACACCGTCGAATGGCTGTCCACCCTGTATTCGCCCTGGGGCGACGATGAAGGCGGCTGGGCCGAGGGTCCGCACTACTGGATGACCGGCATGGCCTACCTCACCGAGGCGGCCAATCTGCTGCGCGCCTTCATGGGCTTTGACCTCTATCAGCGCCCGTTCTTTCAAAAGACCGGCGATTTCCCGCTTTATACCAAGCCCCCGACCACTCGTCGGGCCACTTTTGGCGACGACTCGACCATGGGCGATCTGCCCTGCCTCAAGGTCGGCTACAACCTGCGCCAGTACGCGGGGGTAACCGGCAATGGCTACTATCAGTGGTATTTCGAGGAGCTGTGCCGCAACGATCCCGGCACCGAAATGGCCTTCTACAATTATGGCTGGTGGGATCTCATTTTCGATGACCTCGTCTACCGGCATGATTTCCCGGCCATCGAAGCGGTGCCGCCGGTCGACCAGGACAAATTACGCTGGTTCAAGGGCGTCGGCTGGGCGGCCATCCAGCACCGCGAGGATTCGCCGGATCATCACATCCACTTCGTGATGAAGAGCAGCCCCTATGGCTCGATCAGCCATAGCCATGGCGACCAGAATGCCTTCGTGATGTCCGCCTTCGGCGAAGACCTCGCCATCAATAGCGGCCACTACGTCGCCTTCAACAGCTCGATGCACAAGAACTGGCGGCGCCAGACCATCTCAAAGAACGCACTTCTGATTGACGGCAAGGGGCAGTATGCGGGCGCCGACAAGTCGATCGCGCTCAAGTCGGTTGGGGACCTCACCCATGCAGAGCAGCGCGATGACCACATCTACCTGCGTGGCGACGCGAGCGCTGCCTATGCGACCCTGACGCCCGAAGTGACGCGGGCGGTGCGTGAAGTCTATTTCATTCACGACAGCTACTTCCTGATCGTGGACAGCATTGATGCCGACAGCGAGGTCGGCATTGACTGGCTGCTGCACACCAACAGCCCGATGCAGATCGGTACTGACACGTTCCGCTACGCGGGAGATCGTGCCGGCTTTTATGGCCAATTCGTCTGGTCCTCGGCCGGAGCGCCAAGGATCGAGCAGTTCACGGGCTATGAAGGCGTGGACGAGAAGGAGATCGAGGGGCTCCCTATCAGTTCCCACATCAAGGCACGGGTTCCCAAGAGTACCCGCCACCGGCTGGCAACCCTTCTGGTGCCGTACCGGCTTTCCCAGCCGCGCCGGGTTTTTCACTTCCTCGACGACCAAGGCTACAACACAGACTTCTATTTCACCGATGAACAGCAACGCACGTTCAAGGTCGTGATCCAGAAGTCCTTTGAAGCCTGATCTATATATTGGAGCACAGACCATGAATATGAACGGAAAAGTGGCCCTGGTTACCGGTGGCGGCAGAGATATTGGCGGTGCGACTGCGCTTCGCCTGGCACAGGCCGGCGCCAGCGTTGCCATCAACTATTTCAAGAGCGCCGATGGCGCCAACAAGGTCGTGGCCGACATCGAAGCGGCTGGCGGCAAGGCTTTTGCCCTGGCTGGCGATATGACCAATCAGGATGACGTCGATGCCCTTGTCGAACGAACGGTCGAAGAGTTTGGTGGCATCGATATCGTCGCGCACATCACCGGTGGCATCATCGCCCGCAAGAAGCTGCCTGAATTGACCGTTGAACACTGGAATGCGGTGATGGACCTCAACGTCACCTCGTTGCTGCGTGTTGTCCGGACCGCGGTGCCGCATATGCGGGAAGGCGGCTCGATCGTCACCATGGCCTCGCAGGCCGGGCGCGACGGGGCTGGCCCCGGTGCCATCGCCTACGGGGCAGCAAAAGGCGCAATCATGACCATGACGCGCGGTCTCGCCAAGGAACTTGCACCGGCAATCCGCGTCAACTCCGTCTGCCCGGGCATGATCAACACAGACTTCCACAACATCTTCACCGCGCCCGAAGTGCGTGAAAAGGTGGCCGCCGCCACCCCGCTCAAGCGCGAGGGCCAGTCCACGGAAGTTGCCAATCTCGTAGCGTTCCTGGCCTCTGACGAAGCGGCCTTCCTGACTGGTGTCTGCTACGACATCAATGGCGGAACAGTGTTTTCCTGACGTAACCGGGGCCGCTCTCGGAGCGGCCCCGAGTTGGCTTGCATGGGAAGGGCGCGGTGCCGTTTTGCCCACATTTCTAGCGTGCTTCTCTTTGAGCTGTATGAAGACCGGGGGCCACGCATATCAGCCCCGCTAATCTTCTCTCGAGGCGCGCGGGGCCGGTGGAATTTGTGAGTCTCAGTTGGGCCAAGCTTGAGCAGCTGGGCAAGGAAACGCCTTCCCTGGCTGAACTCAACCCCACGCATCTAAGTCCGCCAGGTATCAATCTCTGGCAGAACCGGACAGTTCGCTGGCTGCCCCACTTCAGACCGGGCGGCGCGGAAGGGAAGCATGGGACCAGTGGCGGTGCAGAGTTATCTATTGATTTCAAAGCAGTAGGTGTTCGCGGTTTCGTTCTGACCGGCGCGCCAATTATTCCAATGACTTGGTGGATCTTCCCGCCTCGGTGCGGTCGACGGTTCGCAACCGGTTTGTAAAATCTGTGCTGCTTGCGTTCCCAAACTTGGTCATCGCTGACTGCGCCAGCGCCAGCGCCAGCGCCCGCGACATGTATTTCTCGAGTATCGCGGAGCAATTCACCTTCGATACCCGGGAGACCTGTCAGGCTCTAACGGGACGTCTATCGCACAGTCTCTGTGGTTTTAACCTATATTCCCTTCGCATCGCGCGCTAGCTTGGAGCCATTCGATGCAGGCGTCACCCGTGATGCACTAGCGCGAAACCGTCTTGGGTGAGCGCGCAGGCCTTTGGGGCAGCGAGTCGGCTGACGCCGGAGAGTTTGGGATGAATGTGGGCAAGCCGATTGCGTTCAGGACGCGCGGCCTCACCAAGACATATGGCGAGGGTCGCTCCACCGTGCACGCGCTGCGCGGCGTAGACCTCGATATCCCGCAGGGCGAAATTGTGGTTCTGCTCGGGCCGTCCGGGTCTGGCAAGTCGACCTTGCTCAACATCGTCGGTGGGCTGGACAGTGCCACCGAGGGTACGGCCCATTTCCTGGACCAGTGCCTGACGGAAATGAGCAGTTCCGCACTTACCCGGTATCGGCGCCAGCATGTAGGCTTCGTTTTCCAGTTCTACAACCTGATGCCGAGCCTCACCGCGCGCGAAAACGTCGAACTTGTCACCGAGATCGCCTCCGATCCCATGGATCCCGACGATGCCCTTGCTCTCGTCGGCCTGAGGGAACGAACCGATCACTTTCCTGCACAGATGTCGGGGGGCGAACAGCAGCGGGTTGCCATTGCCCGAGCAGTCGCCAAACAGCCTGACGTTCTGTTCTGCGACGAACCTACGGGCGCGCTGGACAGCGCCACGGGCCGGACCGTGCTGAGCGTGCTGCGGGACGTCAATGAAAAGCTGGGTTCCACCGTTCTGATGGTGACCCACAACGCAAACACTGCAGCCATGGCTGATCGGGTCATTCATTTCGCCGACGGCAATATTCGGGAGGTGATCGAGAACAAGAGCAAGCTGGATCCGGCGGCGATCGAATGGTGAGCCCGCTCAACCGGAAATTGCTGCGCGATCTTTGGCGCATCAAGGGGCAGGCGACCGCTATCGGCGTGGTGATCGGCGTCGGCGTGATGCTGCTGGTCATGATGACCGGGTTGACGGCCTCGCTGACGGAAACCCGCGATGCCTATTACGACCGATATCGGCTGGCCGATATATTCGCACCCGCCAGCCGCGCGCCTGAGCGCCTCACCACTCGGCTGGCGGCCATCCCGGGGGTGGCTGCCGTGCAATCGCGGGTCCAGGGCCGCGCTCTGATCGACATCCCAGGCCAAGTTTTACCGGTGCAGGCGCAGGCCGTATCGCTACCAGACCGAGGACGTCCCGCCATCAACGACGTCTATCTCACCGATGGCCGGCTTCCGGCGTCGGGCAGGCCAGACGAGATTCTTCTTCTGCAGAGCTTTGCGCTGGCCCATGGTCTTCACCCTGGAGATCAACTGAACGCCACCATGAACGGGGCGAGACGCAGCTTTGATGTGGTCGGTCTCGCCCAAAGCCCGGAGTTCCTCTACACGACGGCGCCAGGTGAACTGATACCGGATGATGCACGCTTCGGTGTCATCTGGATGAGCCGTTCAGGCCTTGCCGCGGCCTATGACATGAATGGCGCCTTAAACGAGGTGCTGCTCAGTCTGACCCGCGGCGCCAATCTGGAGGCGACACTCACGGCTGTCGACCGGCTTCTGGATCCCTATGGCGGCTTTGGTGCCTATGCGCGAGCCGACCAGACATCCAATCGGTTCGTCACCGAGGAGATTTCCGGGCTGGTTGCCGCCGCCATCGGCGTACCGCCAATTTTCCTGCTGGTGGCGGCCTTCCTGCTCTATATCGTGATTGGTCGCATTGTTCAGTCCGAACGCGGTCAGATCGGTCTGATGAAGGCCTTTGGGTACACCGACGGTGAATTGGGCGCCCACTACTCCAAACTCATTCTGGCCATTGCGCTCGGCGGCGCGCTGGCGGGCTGTCTCGCCGGCATTGCCGCGGGACGCGCGCTCGTGGGAGTCTACACCGACTACTTCAAATTTCCCTTCCTGGTGTTTCAGCTTGAACCGAGCTCCTTCCTTTCGGGAATCGCGGTGAGTCTGCTGGCCGCTTCCGCCGGAGGTTTCATGGTTTTGCGCCAGGTTTTTGCACTTTCGCCTGCCGCCGCAATGCGTCCGCCGACTCCGCCCGATTTCAGCCGCGCCGGGCATCTGAGCGGGGCGCTGGGGCGCATTCTCGATCAGCCTTCCCGCATGGTGCTGCGCCGCATAATTCGACAGCCCGGTCGCATGGCTGCCTCCATGCTGGGCATAGCCCTCGGGATGGCACTCTCGGTGGCAATGATCACGATTTACGCTGGTTTCGATCGCACGATCGACCTGTCCTTTTCAGTCGTGGATCGCAGCGATGTGCGCGTTGGTTTCACACACCCGGTAAGCACCAAGACGCTATTCGAACTCGATCGCCTGCCTGGCGTCGTACGTGTCGAGGCGACGCGCACGGTTCCAGCGGTAATGAGTAACGGCTTGCACACTTATCGCGGCGGGCTCATCGGCATTTCGGCCGGCGCCGAGCTCAGTCGTGCAATTGATCGCGAACTGGAGCCCATTCTCCTGCCCCCACGAGGCGTCGTCCTGTCCTCGGCGCTGGCCCGTATTCTGGACGTTGAAATCGGCGATGTTCTGGATGTTGATGTACGCGAAGGACGGCAGCCGATCCTGCAACTCGCCGTCGCCGGCATCGCCGAAACCCTGCTTGGTTCACCCGCCTTCATGAGCCTTGAAGGCATGAACCGTGCCTTGGGCGACACTCGGCGCGTCTCAGGCGCCTACCTCATGATTGACCAGGCTTATGCCGACGACATCTATATGGCGTTGCAGAACATGCCCACAGTCGCAGGCGTGAGCCTGAAATCGCAGGCGCGCGACGCCTTCGTGACATTGATGAATACCGGGGCCGGCGCCATTCGATACGTCATGGGCGCGATAGCCTTCATCATCACCTTCGGAATTGTCTACAATGCGGCCCGGATCGCCTATGCCGAGCGCGCGCGCGATCTGGCCAGCCTGCGAGTAATAGGGTTTACCAGGGCAGAAACCGCCTTTGTTCTGCTTGGCGAATTGGCGGTCGTCACCCTGGTGGCGCTACCGGTCGGAGCGGTACTGGGATACTACCTGTCCTTCGGCATCGCAGCCGGCTTCTCGACCGATCTTTACCAGATCCCGGCCATATTCGATGGGCCCAGCCATGGCCAGGCGGCCCTCGTGGTCATGGCGGCTGCAATTGTTTCGGGCCTATTGGTCAAGCGCGACCTTGACCGCTCCGACCTCATCGAAGTGCTCAAGACCCGGGAATAGTGAGATGTCAAAAGCCAGAAAGCATTCGCGTCTCATCGTCACCCTGGTGGTGGTTGTCTTGATCGGCGCGGGCCTGGCCGCTGCCTTCTGGCCGCGTCCGGTGATGGTTGATCTGGCCGAGGTGACCCGAGGCTCGATGATGGTGACCATTGATGAAGAAGGCCGCACGCGGGTCCGCGAGGCCTATGTGGTATCCACTCCAATTGCCGGACGTCTGCAACGGGTGGAGGTTAATCCCGGTGATCCGGTCATCAGGGGGCAGACGGTCGTGGCGCAGATGCTGCCCATCAACCCCTCGGCCATGGATGTGCGTACAAGGGAGCAGGCGCAGGCCGGATTGCAGGCGGCAGATGCAGCCTTGCGGGTCGCCAAGGCAGACCTGAATGCTGCGCTCGCCGGTCGCGATCTGGCTGCAGCGGAACTCGAACGGTCCGTCCAGCTTTCAGAACGGGGGCTGATCAGCAGCGCCGCCTATGAGCGAACGGAGCAGGGTTTCCGGGTTGCCGAAGCAGCAGTGGAAACGGCCGAGGCGGCCATCTCCATGCGCGAGGCCGAAGTTGCCAATGCGCGTGCGCAGCTGGTGGAGTTCGGCGAACAGAACACGTTCTCGACGATGGGAACAGGCAACGGTGGTGGCATCCCACTGCTGGCCCCGGCGGACGGACGTATCCTGCGCATCATGCAGCAAAGCGAGACCACCCTGCCCGCAGGTGCCCCGATCATGGAGATTGGTGATATCGATGGAGAACTCGAAGTCGTTGTCGAGCTGATTTCTTCTGATGCGGTGCAGGTAAATATTGGCGACCGCGCCATCATTGATGATTGGGGTGGGCCTGTCCCGCTTCAGGGGCAGGTGTCACGCATTGATCCTTTTGCCATTACCAAATTCTCGGCGCTTGGCGTCGAGGAGCAAAGGGTGCCCGTGACAATGACCCTGACCGGTCCGCCCGACGAACGCGCCGCGCTTGGGCATGGTTATCGGATCGAGGCGCGGATCGTTGTTTGGCAAGCAGACGCGGTCATCCGTGTTCCCTCCAGCGCCCTGTTCCGGTCCGGCGAAGTCTGGTCGGTGTTCGTTGACCGGGACGGCACGGCCAGCTTGCGCCGCGTCGAGCCGGGACGAAACAATGGAACGTTTGCTGAAGTCGTTGAGGGTCTGGAGGCCGGCGAGCGCGTGGTGCTGTATCCGCCGTCCGGGATGGAGGACGGTACGATGATTGCGTCGCGCCAGACAAGGTGAACTGGCTCCAAGGTGGCACGGCAGTCGCGTCAAGAACCGTCGTCAGGTTGCGCGAGGCTGTCTGCAGGCAATTGATACCGAAGAAAACGGGGCCAAGATCATTGCCTTGGCGCTGCAACTCAAGCACCGCCTGCACCGCCCCGGCGAGATTGCAGGCTCCGAGGCCTCGGCGACGTGCTCCCCGCGCAGCAGCACCATCGCGGCCGCCCAGGAGGTTGGCGGCAAGCACGATGGCTTGAGTTAGTCTCAGGATCGTCGCGGCCAGCGCCACGCGCGGCGCAACCAGGCGGAAAACAGCAGATTTAGACCACCGCGATATCGCTCACGATCGTGCCGATAGCCCTGCCTTGAGGTCTTATAGCTAGATCGCTGACTTCCGAAGCCAGGGGTGGAAAGCGTCACTGCCCGGTCACGGCCAGACGCTGATCGGTGATGCCTTTCAACTGAGCGCGTTAGACCAGCATCGGCGAGCGACGAGGCCTGTCGCTATAGCGCTGTGGCGAGTTCCGCTTTTCGCGTTCGCGTGACTATCAACAATGGCGCGTTTGTTTTCGATTGACACCTATTTGGCTTTCGCTTTAGCTTCTGAAGGTCCCCAAAGATCGGGTATCCGGCGTTGGGACGGGAGGATGAACAGATTGGCTATCCGGGATTATCACTCGGCCGGAGCTGCGGCCGGTGCTGGCTGCGCTTCTGCCGGCGAGGGGCTGCTGCGTGCCCATGCTCGGCGGCTGCGGCAGCACCTGCAAATATACTGGCATCCCCATGAACCAAGCTTGCTTGATGGTGCTATGCTGCCGCGCGATAGCAAAGCCACGACTGCCAATCTGAAGCTGCAAGCCGTTTCGGCTGCCGATTAGGGGTAGGATATGCTGGAGCTGCGAAACGTCAGCAAGCGAGTGGGTGTCGAGAAGCATCTCGATGACATTTCGCTGTCGTTCGAACGCGGAACACTCAACGTACTGCTCGGACCGACGCTGTCGGGCAAGACCAGCCTGATGCGCATCATGGCTGGCCTTGATCGGCCAACGCGGGGAAGCATTTATTTCGACGGCGTCGAGGTCACCGGCGTTTCGCCGCAGAAGCGAAACGTCGCGATGGTGTTCCAGCAGTTCATCAACTACCCCTCGATGAGCGTCTACGAAAATATTGCCTCGCCCATGCGTATCGCCGGCGCGGACAAGAAGAGCATTGATGATGCGGTTCACAGAGCCGCCGACCTGATGAAGCTGACGCCGTATCTGGACCGCACGCCATTGAACCTTTCGGGTGGTCAGCAGCAGCGCACGGCGCTGGCCCGTGCTATTGTCAAGAATGCCGGTCTGGTGCTGCTCGACGAACCGCTCGCCAATCTGGACTACAAGCTGCGCGAGGAACTGCGTGCGGAACTGCCGCGCATCTTTGCCGAAAGCGGCGCGATATTCGTCTATGCCACCACCGAGCCTTCAGAAGCTTTGCTGCTGGGCGGCAATACGGCGACGCTCTCCGAGGGGCGTGTCACGCAGTTTGGTCCGACCATCGATGTTTATCGGCGGCCCAACGACCTGATCACGGCCCGCACCTTTTCCGACCCGCCGCTCAATACTCTGGCAATGCGCAAGCGTGGGAGCGCATATGTTTTGGAGGGCAGGGTGGAAATGCCAGCGTCCGGGGATCTGGCCGCGGTTGCCGACGGAGAGTACACCGTCGGCTTCCAGCCACATCATCTGACACTTGAGCCCAGCGTTCCGCATGCCGTTCGGATGCAGGCCGTGGTCACTTCGGTGGAGATCACTGGTTCCGAAAGCTTCGTGCACCTGCGATTTGCCGATGCTGACTGGATCATGCTGGCCCCGGGAGTCCAGAGGCTGGAAGCTGACGAGGAAATCTCGGTGTTCCTCGATCCGGGCCTCGTGCTCGTCTTTGACAGTGACGGCCGGGCCATTGGTCGGCCACAGGCCATGGCGGCGTAGGAGCACAGCAATGGCCAGAATCGATCTCGACCATATCCGCCATTCCTACCTCGCCAATCCCGAACGTGACGAGGATTACGCCCTCAAGGAAGTCCACCATGCCTTCGCGGACGGCGGCGCATATGCCCTGCTGGGACCTTCAGGGTGCGGCAAGACCAGCCTTCTCAACATCATTTCCGGGCTCGTTCCCCCCACCCGGGGACGGGTCCTGTTCGATGGCACGGACGTAACCGACCTGCCGACCGAAAACCGCAACATCGCCCAGGTCTTCCAGTTCCCGGTCATCTACGACACCATGACAGTGTTCGACAATCTTGCGTTTCCATTGCGCAATCGCGGGGTGGATGAGGCCGATGTGAGGCGGCGTGTCAACGAGACCCTGGAGATCATCGATCTGGCCAACTGGGCGAAGAAACGCGCCCAAGGGCTGACCGCGGACCAGAAACAGAAGATTTCGCTTGGCCGCGGCCTGGTCCGTCAGGACGTCAACGCGATCCTGTTTGATGAGCCACTGACGGTCATCGATCCGCATATGAAATGGGTGCTGCGCAGCCAGCTCAAGCAATTGCACAAGCGCTTTGGCTACACGATGGTCTACGTGACCCATGACCAGACCGAGGCGCTGACCTTCGCTGACAGTGTGGTGGTGATGTATGAGGGGCAGGTGGTGCAGATCGGGACGCCCGCCGAACTGTTCGAGCGGCCCAGTCATACCTTTGTCGGCTATTTCATCGGCTCACCCGGCATGAACGTACTGCCAGTCAAGATGGAGGGCGCCCAAGCCCATCTCGGACCGCATGTGATCGAATTGCCGGGAGCACCCAAGGCCGGTTCCGGCGCCCGGCTGGAACTGGGGGTGCGGCCCGAATATGTGCGCGTGGGCGACAAAGGCATGCCCATCCAGCTTCAAGCGGTTGAAGATATTGGCCGTCATCGCATCGTGCGCGGCACGCTGGAGGGCAGCGACATCGCAGCCATTGTGCCGGAGCATCAGGAACTGCCTTCCGATCCGCGCGTGACGTTCGACCCCAAGGGCATCAACATCTACGCCGACTCCTGGCGTCAGACGCTGGAGGCGTAACGATGGACAGAACCTGGAACAACAAGGCCTGGTTTCTCGTGCTCCCCGTGCTGGTGCTGGTGGCCTTCTCGGCAATCATCCCGCTGATGACGGTCGTCAACTATTCGGTGCAAGATACCTTCGGGAACAACCAGTTCTTCTGGGCGGGCCTGGACTGGTTTGACGACACCTTGCACTCGGAACGGTTCTGGGCGGCCCTCTGGCGCAACCTGCTGTTCTCCGGCATCATCCTGGCCATCGAGATACCCCTGGGCATCTTCATTGCCCTGAACATGCCAAAGCGCGGTTGGGGGGTGCCCGTTTGCCTTGTGCTGATGGCGCTTCCGCTGCTGATACCGTGGAACGTGGTCGGCACGATCTGGCAGGTCTTTGGCCGCGTTGATATCGGTCTGCTTGGTCGCACTCTTGCGAGCCTGGGGATTGACTACAACTACGTGCAGGACCCTTTCGATGCCTGGGCGACCATCGTGGTGATGGATGTCTGGCACTGGACCAGCCTGGTCGTGCTGCTTTGCTATGCGGGGCTCGTCTCTATTCCCGACGCTTATTATCAGGCGGCCCGCATCGACGGGGCATCACGCTGGAGCGTGTTCCGATTTATCCAGTTGCCCAAGATGCAACGGGTGCTGCTGATCGCCGTACTGCTGCGGTTCATGGACAGCTTCATGATCTATACCGAGCCATTCGTGGTGACCGGCGGCGGACCCGGTAACGAAACCACTTTCCTCTCAATCGACCTGGTGAAGATGGCCATTGGCCAGTTCGACGTCGGGCCGGCTGCGGCCATGTCGCTGATCTACTTCTTGATCGTGCTGCTGGTCAGCTACGTCTTCTATACCGTGATGACCAATGTCGGGAAGGGAGCCGAACAATGAGCGAGCAAAACGTCGCCTCCGGACCCAAGGTAGCAGGCAGGTCGATGACCTCTGGCAAGGTCGCATCGCTCAATCGCAGTCGCTCCTCCGTGCGACTGGGCTGGCTAGTGCCGACTCTCTACATCCTCTTTCTGATGCTGCCGCTCTACTGGCTCATCAATATGAGCTTCAAGACCAACCAGGAAATTACCGGGGCCTTTTCGTTGTGGCCCAGGGATTTCACCTGGCGGAACTACGCAGTCATCTTCAGCGATCCAAGCTGGTATTCGGGGTACATCAATTCGATCATCTACGTGGTGTTGAACACGGTGATCTCACTGGCCGTGGCTCTGCCGGCGGCCTACGCTTTCTCACGGTACAGGTTCCTGGGGGACAAGCACCTGTTCTTCTGGTTGCTCACCAACCGCATGGCGCCGCCGGCCGTCTTCGCCCTTCCATTCTTCCAGCTCTATTCGGCCTTCGGCCTGATCGACACCCATATTGCGGTGGCGCTCGCGCACTGCCTCTTTAACGTGCCGCTCGCCGTCTGGATTCTGGAGGGATTCATGAGCGGCGTACCAAAGGAGATCGACGAAACGGCCTATATAGACGGCTACTCGTTTCCCCGTTTCTTCGTGCGCATCTTCATGCCGCTGATCGCTTCGGGCATCGGTGTGGCAGCCTTCTTCTGCTTCATGTTCTCATGGGTAGAACTGCTGCTGGCCCGCACCTTGACCACGACCGCCGCCAAGCCGATTTCCGCAATCATGACGCGTACCGTGTCGGCTTCGGGGCTGGACTGGGGTGTGTTGGCAGCCGCGGGGGTGCTCACGATCATTCCGGGCGCCCTGGTGATCTATTTCGTTCGCAACTACATCGCCAAGGGCTTTGCCCTGGGCCGCGTGTGAGGAGGACCACATGAATTTCTCATGGATGGCCTGGACCTGGCCGACGGCGCTCTTCTTTACCATCATCGCCTTGCTGCTGATCGGAATGACCGTCTGGGAATGGCGCGCGCCCGGTGGCAATCCGCGGGTGGGCATCCTCCGGTTCGAGACGACCAGAGGAGACAGGCTATTTATCTCGCTGCTCGGCAGCGCGTTCATAAATCTTGCATGGCTGGGCCTGATCGGGCCGCAGCTATGGTGGAGTCTCGCCCTATCGGTGGCCTACGCGATAGTCGTGTTCCGCTTTGTCTAGGGGAGGAAAGTCAGGAGGACGGCCTGAAAGAGCTGTCTCTCCTGCATCGCATGACGTCGATCCAAGGGAGGATTGGAATGAAACGGCAATTATTGTTCTCGACTGCGGCGCTACTGGCGCTGTCAGTGTCGAGCCCAGCCTGGTCGCAAAGCATGGAGGCGGGGCTCAAGTTTCTTGATGAGGAAATCGGCGATCTGTCTACCTTGAGCCGGGCGGAGCAGGAGGCAGAGCTTGAGTGGTTCATGCAAGCAGCCGCCCCCTATACCGGCATGGACATCAAGGTGGTGTCGGAAACCATCACCACCCATGAATACGAGTCCAAGGTGCTGGCTCCCGCGTTCACCGCGCTGACCGGGATCAAGGTCACGCATGACCTGATCGGCGAAGGCGACGTGGTTGAAAAGCTGCAGACGCAGATGCAGTCGGGCGAAAATATCTATGACGCCTATGTCAACGACTCCGACCTGATCGGCACCCACTGGCGCTATCAGCAGGCGCGCAGCCTCACCGACTGGATGGCGAATGAGGGGGCTGACGTCACCAACCCCAAGCTCAACCTGGATGATTTCATCGGGCTCGAATTCACCACCGCTCCGGATGGCGAGCTTTACCAGCTCCCCGACCAGCAATTCGCCAATCTTTACTGGTTCCGCTATGACTGGTTCAGCGATCCAGAAGTCCAGGCCGACTTCAAGGAAGAGTACGGCTATGATCTGGGCGTGCCGGTCAACTGGAGCGCCTACGAGGATATCGCCGAATTCTTCACCGGCCGCGACATGGGCGATGGTCCTGTCTATGGCCACATGGATTACGGCAAAAAGGACCCCTCGCTTGGCTGGCGCTTCACCGACGCCTGGCTCTCCATGGCTGGCAATGGCGACAAGGGCATTCCCAACGGTCTGCCGGTTGATGAATGGGGCATCAAGGTGGACGAGAACTCCCGTCCGGTCGGCTCGTGCGTGGCGCGGGGCGGCGATACCAATGGCCCGGCCTCGGTTTATGCGATCGCCAAATACCTTGAATGGCTGAACAACTACGCGCCGCCTGAAGCGCAGGGTATGACTTTCTCCGAATCCGGTCCGGTGCCGGCCCAGGGTGGCGTGGCCCAGCAGATCTTCTGGTACACCGCCTTTACCGCTGACATGGTCAAGGAAGGGCTGCCGGTCATGAACGAGGACGGTACGCCCAAATGGCGCATGGCCCCCTCGCCACACGGCGTCTACTGGAAGGACGGGATGAAGCTCGGCTATCAGGACGTGGGCTCGTGGACCATTCTGAAGTCCACCCCGGTGGATCGTGCGCAGGCGGCCTGGCTCTACGCCCAGTTCGTGACTTCGCTCACCGTGGACGTCAAGAAGTCCCACGTGGGGCTGACATTCGTGCGGGAATCCACCATCCAGCATGACAGCTTCACCGAACGGGCTGACAAGTTGGGCGGCCTGATCGAGTTCTACCGGTCACCCGCGCGCGTGCAGTGGTCCCCCACGGGCACCAATGTTCCGGACTACCCGAAGCTCGCTCAGCTTTGGTGGCAGGCCATTGGCGACGCTTCCTCTGGCGCCAAGACGCCTCAGGAGGCGATGGACTCGCTGTGCGCCGAGCAGGAGAGCGTCATGGCTCGCCTCGAACGCGCTGGTGTGCAGGGCGATATCGGTCCCAAGCTGGCCGAAGAACACGATCTCGCCTACTGGAACGAGGATGCCACTTCCAAGGGCAATCTCGCTCCGCAACTCAAGCTCGACAACGAGGACGAAGAGCCGGTAACGGTCGATTATGATGAACTCGTGAAGAGCTGGGCTGAAGCGAACTAAGCTGAGCAACACGTCTTGAGGCGTCGGGGCCTTGAGCCCCGGCGCCAAATGCTGGCGCTTCATGTCGCATGGGGACAGGACTGGTCCCGTAGAGCCGATGGTCCAGCATGTCTTTGAGTGCGGGCGTGCAGGTGACATAGACAGCGCGACCGCCCTTGCTCTGACGAATGCTGATTCCGACGCCGTCGTAGTTCGACCAAGCCAGCTTGCGAAGGTCTCGCTGACGCTGCCCCAGTCTACCGGGCTAGGGACAATTCATTCGGCTCCCCCACAGCGTCCCCCCACCTGCATCCCCAAAGCTTGATTGGGCCTTGCGCCTCGCTCCGCTTCACAGCGGCCAGAAAAACAGGATTGAGGGAACCCCGACGGCGATGATGATAGCCTCCAGCGGCAGACCCATCCGCCAATAGTCTCCAAAGCGGTATCCGCCCCGACCCATGATGATGGTATTGTTCTTGTGCCCGATCGGGGTCAGGAAGGCACACGATGCCGCCACGGCCACTGCCATCAGGAAAGGGTCGGGCGAGACCTCCAGGGTCTGGGCGATGGACAGGCCGACAGGGGCGGCAATCAGCGCGGTGGCCACGTTGTTGAGGAAGTCGGAGAGGGTCATCGTGACCATCATCAGCAATGTCAGAATGGCCCAGGTCGGCAATGTGCCTGTGAGCGAAACTATGCCGTTTGCAATCAGCTCGGTTCCACCGGAGGTTTCGAGGGCCAGCCCGAGCGGGATCAGCGAGGCCAGCAGGACAATGATCGGCCATTCCACCGATTCATAGACTTCGCGCGGGCCAATGATGTTGAACAGGGCGTAGATGCTGACGGCTATGGCCAGGGCAACAGCCAGTGAAAACAGGCCCATCACCGAGCCGGCCACAGCAGCGGCGAACACGGCAATGGCGAACAGCGCCTTGCTGCGTTGAATGACGGAGTGACTTCTTTCCGCGATGGGAAGCACACCCAGCCAGTCGATCGCGTCGTTCACGCGGTTTTCCGGCCCGAGCAGCAGCACGACGTCGCCTGGCTGAATCGGCAGTTTCCGCACGCGCTGGCGGAAACGGCGACCCTGCCGGGCGACGCCGAGAAGCGCCACACCACGCCGGTTTCGCAGGCCCAGGCCAAGAGCGGTGCGGCCGACCATCCGCGCATTGTCTGGAACTATCGCTTCAATCAGGGTGAGGGACTTTCCTCGGAGCCCGACATGATCTTCGGTGCCCAGGGTTTCCAGATTTGCCGCCCCGATGAATGCCTCGATGGACTTCGGATCACCCTCAAGGATCAGCATGTCGGCGGCGCGCAACTCGGTGCTCGCGGAAAAGCCGGGAAGCCGGCGCCCGTTCCGCACGATCCCCAGCAGGGTGATGTCGTGCTCTTCGGCCAATGGCAGGAGATCGTCCGGGGTTTTGCCGAGGCTTTTGGATTCCTCCCCCACCACCGCTTCGGCCACGAACAATCCCTTGTCCTGCTCCTGGCCAGCAACGGCGGCTCCAGCGGCAGGCAGCAGGCGCCAGCCGATCAGGGTGACAAAGGCAATACCCACCAAGGCGCAAGCCAGGCCGACCGGCGTGTAGTCGAACATGGAATAGGGTGTGCCCAGCGTGCGCTCGCGAAATTGGGAAACGACAATATTGGGCGGCGTTCCGATGAGGGTGATCATGCCACCCAAAATTGTGGCGAAGGACAAGGGCATCAGCGAGCGCGCGACAGAGCGCTTGCCCTTCTTGGCAGCCTCGATATCGAGCGACATGAGCATGACCAGGGCCGCCACATTGTTGATGATCGCCGAGAGGGCCGCCCCGACGATCGACATGATGCCAATGTGGCTGGACAGAGCCCGATCAGACGAAATCACGAGCCTGGCGATCAGCTCAACAGCGCCGGCATTGGCGAGGGCCCGCGATACGATAAGGACCAATGCGATGATGACGACAGCTTCCTGCCCGAAGCCGGCAAATGCCTGATCTGGCGGCACGACGCCGGCGACAACGGCGATGAGCAAGGCCGCGAAAGCCACGAGATCATATCGAACCCGCCCCCAGACCAGGAACGCGAAGACCAGGCCCATGAGAACAAAAAGAAATATCTGGTCATAGGTCACGTGTTTCGATTGCTCCAGTCCGGTTGATGGCAAATCGCTCAGGGACCGCCGATGCTATACTGTCGGGGCGCGGGGGCAAGGGGATGGCGCAGTGACAAGGTTGCATCCAGGCGCGCGCTTAGCGCTTCATGCCGCCCTCAAGACAGTTGGACAAAAGCCCGCAGCAGGTCCGAACGGCTGAGCAGGCCCACGAGGCGGCCGTCCTCGACCACTGGAAAGCGTCGGTAGGGTGTGGCCAGAAAACGCTCCGCAGCGGAGACGATGTCGAGCCCGGCATCCAAGGTCTCGGGCGCTCGGGTCATATACTGGTCAACGGTGCCGCTCCATTCCTTGTAGTAGGCCGCATTTAGCGCCGCCTTGAAGCAATCTTTCTTGGTAAGCATGCCGACAAGCTCGTCGGCCTCCTCCACCACAGGTGCTCCTGACAGTTTGCGATCAAGCAGCAGCCTGACAGCGTGAAGGATTTCCATGCCGGGCGGCACGGTGAGGACGTCGGTGACCATGAAGTCGGCTACGGTGCGGCGTTCAGTCATGGGCATTCTCCCCTCCATGCCGATGCGGACAAGCCTCGCACTCAAGCTTGCCGATGCATGACAGGCCCCCGCAGGACCCCTTGATCGGCGCCCGGCCCGCCATGACCCCGAGTGCCATGGCAGAGACGGCGAGCCCAAAAACCACTACCGCGGACAGAAACACAGCCATCGACGCCTCCTAGACTTCAACCGCGGCAGAGAAGTCACCCGTGAAGACCGAATGCAGCCTGTCGCCTTCGCGTACGAGAAACAAGGCATCAAGCCCCCGTTGCTCGGCCAGCGCCACGCCCTTTTCGACACCGGCGGCAGCAAGCGCAGTTGCCCAACCGTCGGCCAGCGCCGGGTCGCGGCCGAGAACGGATACCGAAGCCAGTCTCGTATCCGCCGCCCGTCCGCTCGACGGATCGACGATGTGTCCGAAGGATCTGCCGGCATGCGCGTAGCTCTGGACACTGTTGCCGGACGTTGCCACCGTCCGGTCGTCCAGCCGAAGAATATGCGCGACCCCGCTGCCGCCCGGCATTTCAACGCCCACCTGCCAGCCGCGCCCCTCCGGGTGCTGGCCACGGGCGATGACCTCGCCGCCGAGATCGAGCATAAAGTCGGTGACGCCTGACTGCGCCAGCGCTGCCGCCATACGACCGAGAGCCTCGCCCTTGGCGATGCCGCACAGGTCCACGGTCAACCTGCCCCGATGCTTGCGGACGGCGCCCGGTTGGGCGGCAAGCTCCTCGAAGGACCCGGTGGCGCCGCTGATCGGGCCGAAGCCCTGCCGCGCCACTGCCGGCCCCACTGTCGGGTCGAAGACGCCGCCACAAGCTTGTGCCAGCGTCAGACTTTGCCCGACAAGCGTGCTGAACGCGTCTGGCACCACCTGCCAGTCCGTGCCGTCATGGCGGTTGAATTGCGACAATACGCTGTCTGCCCGGTAGGGAGAAAAGAGCTGGTCGACCTCGGCGATGATGTGGGAAAAGCTTATGCTGATCGCGTCTTGATCGATCCCCTGCGGCACGCTCAGCCGCCAATATGAGCCGAAGGCCCCGCCGCCAAGAGTGGCAAGCTGACGCGCCAGCGCCGGCACGGCGCCGGTCACAAGGGTTGCGGCGGAGAGGGCCATGAAATTGCGTCGTGTCAGCATGATCATATCCCGAAATCGTCGTTGAAGATGGCGTGCGGCTCTACCCCGCAGCTGTCGAGCATCCCCAGCACCGCCTGGATCATCAGCGGGGGGCCACAGAGGTAGAATTCGCAGGCCTCGGGCGCCGGGTGGTCCTTCAGATAGTCAAGCAGCACGATTTCGTGGATGAAGCCTGTCGCACCGCGCCAATCATCCTCGGGCTGCGGCTCGGAGAGCGCCAGTGTCCATCGGAAATTGTCATGTGTCCGCGCCAGCGCATCGAACTCGTCCTTGTAGAACACATCGATGCCGCTGCGCGCGCCATACCAGAAGGTGATCTTCCGTCTCGTGCCTGCGGCGAGCTGTTCATGGATCATTGCCCGCAATGGAGCCATGCCGACGCCGCCACCGATGAACACCATCTCGCGGTCCGTATCCTGCACGTGGAAGTCGCCGAACGGACCGGACACGGCCACGCTGTCTCCTGGCTGCAGGCCGAAGAGGTATGACGAGACAATGCCGGGCGGCACCCCTTCATCCGCACCGGCCGGCGGCACGGCAAGGCGGATATTGAGAACGATCTGCCCCCTGTCCTCCGGACGGCTCGCAACAGAATAGGCCCGGTGCACCGGTTCCCGGCTGACCGATTTCAGCCGCCGCCATCCTAGCGTCTTCCAGTGAGGTGCGTAGCCGGGCTCGACCTTGAGCGATGCGAAATCGAGCGCGTAGGGCGGCGCCTCGATCTGGACATATGACCCCGCCCGAAACGCGAAGGTCACTGCCTCGGGCACGTCGAGAACCAGCTCCCGGATCAGTGGCGCCAGCATCCGGGCAGAGCGCACCCGCGACGTCCAGCTCTCGGCGGCGAGAATGTCGTCCGCTACGCCCAAGGACATTGGGCCGCGCACCATCACCTGGCAAGCAAGCCTCTGGCCTTGCTTGAGATTGCTCCGTGTCAGTCGCGCAAGTTCGGTAGGCAGGGGCGCGCCGGCGCCGTCGATGACCCTGACGCGGCACAGCCCACAGGTTCCGGCGCCGGCACAGGCTGACGGCACCGGGATGCCCGCGCCGTTGAGAATGCTGAGGAGCTTCTGCCCGGTGTGACCGGTGATTTCTGTGCCGCCATTGATGGTGATTGGTACAGGCCCAGATGGCGAAATAATCGACCGCACGCCGATCACCATTCCTGACAGGGCCAGGATCAGCACAATGATCAGAACCGTGCCGAGCGCGATCTCGATCATAGTTGCACACCTGAAAAGGCGGTGAAGCCCATCGACATCAGCCCGGTGACAATGAACGCCATGCCCAGCCCCCGCAGACCGGCAGGAATGTCGGCATAGTTCAGCCGCTCGCGGATCGCAGCCAGTCCCATGATGGCAAGCGCCCAGCCGATACCCCCGCCGAGGCCGAAAACGACGCTTTCTGCAAAATCATAGTCGCGCTGTGCCATGAACAGGCTGCCCCCGAGAATGGCGCAGTTCACGGTGATCAGCGGCAGAAAGATGCCAAGCGCGCGGTAAAGCGCCGGCACGAAGCGATCTAGAACCATCTCCAGGACCTGCACCACCGCCGCGATCACCCCGATAAAGGCGATGAGGCTGAGAAAGGTGAGATCGACGCCGCCAAGTCCGAGCCAGTCCCAGGCATTTGGCGCGAGCAGGCGCGAGAGGATCAGGTAGTTGAGCGGTACGGTGATTGTCTGCACCACGATGACCGCAATGCCGAGCCCCACGGCGGTATCGAGCCGCTTGGATACTGCCAGGAAGGTACAGACCCCCAGGAAGAAACTCAGGATCAGATTGTCGGCAAAGATCGAGCGAACGAAGAGATCGATCACGGCGCTCTCCTGTTCGGCTCGATGGAAATCTCATAGTAGGCGGGCTCGATCTGGGCAGGGCGCATCGACCGGATGGCCCAGATCAGCAGTCCGAGCAGGAAGAAGGCGCTGGGCGCCAGCAGCATGAGATTGAGCGGGGTGAACCAGCCGCCATCATGGATGGTTGGAAACACCGTTTGTCCGAACAGTGTCCCGGCACCGAACAGTTCACGCACAAAACCGATGAGCAGCAGCACCAGCCCATAGCCGAGCCCATTGCCAAGCGCATCAAGAGCGGAAGGTCCCACTGGATTGCGCATGGCGAAGGCCTCGGCCCGCCCAAGCACAAGACAATTGGTGACGATCAGGCCCACGAATATCGAAAGGCGCTGGCTGATGTCGAATGCGAAGGCCTGGATCACCTGGTCGGCGACGATCACCAGCGAAGCGATGATGGTGATCTGCAGGATGAGGCGGATGGAGGTGGGGATATGGTGCCTGATCGCGCTGATGATCATGCTGGAGGCAACAAGCACCACGATCAGTGCCAGCGACATCACCAATGCCGTCGTCATCGAGGTTGTGACCGCTAAGGCCGAGCAGATGCCTAGAATCTGCAGGGTGACCGGATTGTTGTCGATCAAGGGAGTGTAAAGATGCTGCAGCCGCTTCATTGCGATCCCGCCCCTTGCCGAAGATTGGCTAGCACATCATCGAAGCCGTATTCGCCGAGCCAGAAATGGATGGCGGCGGTGATGGCGTTGCCGGTGCGGGTCGCCCCGGTGATGCCATCCACCTCGAACGCGCTGGTCGCCCGGCCCCTGACGACCGACAGCCTGATCTCGCCATCGTCGCCGGCGAGTTCCTTGCCCGGCCACAAAGCCTGCCATGCTGGCTCCTCGATACGTGCGCCCAGGCCCGGGGTCTCTCCCTGTTCGATGATCGAAAGCCCGGCCACGGTGTTGAGATCGCCCTCAAGGGCCAGATGCGCCCGGATGGTTGACTGGTAGCCAACCGCCGAGATCGGCAGGATCACCAGGCGCAGTTCACCGTCCTCGCGCAGGATGTGGATAGGGGCCAGATCGGCCCGGCGCCCAAGACCGGCTATGTCCGCCTCGCCGGGTATGATCGAGGACGTTTCGGGGTCTTCCGCCGCCGCTGCGATATCAAAGGTGGCCGGGTCGATATCGGTCGGCTCACCGGTCTCAAGGTCGACGACGACCGTTTCGAGGCTGTCCGCGCCATATTGGGCGACAATGTCGGCGAGGCCGGGCATGCTCTCGAGCATTGCGGCCAACCGCGCTGCCCGTTCGGCCGCGAGATTGGCATCCCGCATCGGCGCCAGCAGCACGGCAGCGCTCGAAACGAGCAACGCGCAAATGCCCGACACGATGAACGCCATGGCGATCGTCTTTGTCCGGCTCTCATTGGGCAGGGCCAGGAGTCGCGCCCACCAGCTCAGGGGATTGAGATCAGGCATGGCCGCCCCTCCATTTTCGCGTTGCCACCGCGACTGCGGCCGCATCGAGCAGTGGCGCAAAGAGCGAGGCAAGCAGGGTGGCGAACACCACCGCCTGCGGCGCATCTATGCCAGCATCCGCCCAGCCGAAGATCGCAACCAGTGCGCCGGCCAGCGCGCCATATGCCCAGCGTCCCATTCTGGTGGATGCCGAAGCGACCGGGTCGCCGATCAGGAAGACCAGTCCAAAGACAAGGCTGCCCTCAAGAAACGGCGCCGCAGGGTCTTGGCCGAGCGCAAACGTAGCCAGCACCAACCCCATGGTGGCTGCCACAGCGATCCGCCACGAAAGCACGCCCATCACCAGCAGAAGAAGCGCGCCGAAGCCCGCCGCGACGGCGACCAGTGGACCGGTGCCGGTGTGCAGTACTTCGGGGAAGGCGAAATAGAGGAAGGCCAGGGTGACCGCGCCTGCATTGACGACATTGCGCCCCCAGCCGCCGAATATCTGTTCGCCCATGACGGTGCCGAAACTGGCTGCAAGCACGATCTGCCACATCTCGGTGGTACCCGACGCCAGTACGGCAACAGCAAAGGCGGTGACCAGCGCGATGGGGGACAGCGGCTGGGCCCGTGTGAACAGGAACACGCCTTGCCAAAAGCTGATCACCGCAAGCGCCACACCGAAGCGCTGCATGGTGGCAAGTCCGAGATCCAGGCTCGCGGCCACTACCACCGGAAGCATCGCCGAGACGATGATCCAGGAAACGGTATCCCTGTGCCAGACCCCGCGCATCACGCCGCCTCGAGCATGTCGAGCACCGCTCGCAGCCGCGCACCGAAATCGGTTTCACCGCCCGTCGCATAGGTCGCGAGGGCCAGATCGTCTTCCCCCAACTGCAGGCAACCCAGTTGTGCTGCCCGGTCCGCATCGCCGATGCTGAGCGCGCGCAACAGTGGAACGGCCGGCATGTCTGGTCCCAGGGCCCTGTCAACCGCTGCAGTTGGCACAAAGGCCGCCGGTGCCGAGGCGCGGCCCAGCGCTGCGATAAGCCAGTTGCGGGCGCGCGGTTCGACGCGGGCCACCACGCTCGCCTGCAGGTGATAGCGCGAGAGAAACTGCGCTTCGCGCCCGTCGAGTATGGCGCCAGAAAGAATGCGTTTTGGTCCAGGCGTCAGTTGCGGGCGGGAAAGGGCGTGAAGGTCTGCTCCTATCGGCACCCGCAATAGAAGCGGCCGTTGCGTGCCGGGTCCGGCAAGGCTGATGCTGCGCGAAAAATCGGCGGTGCCACGCGCGAGCAGCTGTCCGAGCGCTGCCACGTCCTGATAATTGATATGCCACACAGGTGCGCTGGACGTTGCCGGATGCAGCCTAGCGATGTGGGTGCCGGGAAGTCCGGCGGGATGGAATCCGGTGAATCGCACCACAGAGACACGGTCCTGCGGCTCCACCAGATCAACGCCGTCACCCTGGCAAACATAGACTTGGCCTTGCGTCAGAAGGCTGAGCGCACTTACGCCGCGAGCGAAGCTATCTTCCATCCCGCCCAAGACCACCGCAGGATCAGGCGCATGAGGACGCGTGTCGATCGCAGTGACGAACACTGCCGCTGGCTCGGCATCGCCTGCCGGTATCCGGTCGAACGGACGGGTGCGCAAGGCGGGCCAAAGCCCGGCCTGCTGCATCAGCGACCGCAAGCCTGCCGGGGTACCGGCCGCCGCCAGGTCAAATCGCACCGCATCCTCCCCCTCTGGTATAATGGTCAAGAGGGACAGTCGCCGCTGGGGGCCCATTTCGATCTTTTC
The DNA here is from genome assembly GCF_042181575.1 of Devosia polycyclovorans. GTDB lineage: Bacteria > Pseudomonadota > Alphaproteobacteria > Rhizobiales > Devosiaceae > Devosia > Devosia polycyclovorans. Next base: position 1,248,709 of record NZ_CP170082.1, read on the forward strand.
GATCCGTCCAGATGAGGGGGAAGTGACCACGATCTCGGGCCGCTTCCGGTCCCGAAACAGGGGCGTGCCAGAGGCGACTGCCTGCCCTGCTTCCACCAGTATTTCGGGGCGGATGTCGGGATAGTCGGCGCCCGCAAGCCCTATTTTGGGGACGCGCGTCGGGACAATTTCCCCGTCCGGCAATGCCCCTGCAACAGGCAGCGGAAGCCCGTGACGAATGACTATATTCATCCTCGCCTCATTTGCTTTCCGCCAAAAGCATAGGCCAAAAATTTGACCAGCACATTGTTCTAGATCAATACTCGCTTGGACCTTTGCTGATAAGTTGCGTGACAACTTGGGCGGGGAGGAGAACGCCATGTTCAGGCTGACTAGGTTCGCTTCCGTTGCGGGAATGCTGCTGGCAGCATGCGGGGCCGCTTTTGCCCAGCAATCGCCAGCCACTCTGGAGATTATTGAACTGTGGCGGCAATCGGGGCATGCCGATTCCTCATCTGCATCGTTCACGCACTGGCAAGGCGAGAGCGAGGTTCCCGCCAATTGTGCCACCTGCCATTCCGGAGAGGGCTTCCGCAGTTTTTACGGAATTGACGGTTCAGCCGAAGGCGAAGTCTCGCACCCGATCGTCCCTGGCGGCGTCATCGATTGCGCGACTTGCCACGAAGCCGGTGTGTCAGATATCGGCAGCGTTCGCTTCCCGTCTGGCCTGACGGTCAGTCCGCCCGATGGCACAGCTACTTGCATGTCCTGTCATCAGGGCCGTCAGTCCGGCATCGATGTGGCTTCGGCAACCCAGGAACTGCCGGACCACGACGTCAATTCCGAGTTGCGCTTCATCAACCCGCACTATGCAGTTGCCGCAGCGACGCTGTACGGCAGTGAGGTCAAAGGCGGTTATGAATATCCTGGGCGCACCTATGCGGGGCGCTTCGCCCATGTGCCGTCTTTTGCCACCTGCGTAGATTGTCACGACCCCCATAGCACGCGGGTCCAAGTCGAGACCTGCACCGGCTGCCACGAAGTCGCCGACCTCGCAGCCATCCGCACCTCAGGTGCCGACTTCGACGGCGATGGCAATATCACCACTGGCATTCATGCGGAAATCGCAGCGCTAAACGCACAGCTGAAGGACACAATCGCTCACTATGCGGCCAACGTCGCCGGAATACCGATCGTTTATGCTGACCGCTTCCCTTACTACTTCGTCGGGGGCGCAGAGACGACGCCGGCCAACCGCTACGCGGCCTGGACACCGGCGCTTCTGCGGGCTGCTTACAACTATCAGTTCATTGCCAAGGACCGTGGCGCGTATGCCCACAATCCGCATTATGCCGTGCAGCTGCTTCACGACAGCATTACCGACCTTGCCGAGGCGAGTGGCATGAACGCAAACTTGGGGGAGCGTCCGTAAGCGAGTAACGGGGAAGGCGCGTTCCGCGGACTTCAAGCCATGTTCGCGGCCCAGTCGTGCAGAACGGCCAGCAGGTCGAGCTGACCGTCTACGCCAAGTTGCCGCATTCTCCTACAGGCCGGGGGACAGAATCTGCTGGCGATATGGTTTCTGCACCTCGGAGGGCCCGTTCTTTTGAGCGTGGACGGTGAGTGAACCGCACCGGGTTTGCCGGAGGCTGATATACAGCCCGACCGCGCGGATTCTATCTTCGTGCGAATAGATGAACTACCTAATTTGATAGTCCAAGTTTTCGTCCGCACCTTCCAGATTGTCTAATTGTCAGTCAATGTTGTGGGTCTTGGGCCGGAGTGATAAAGCTGCCGAGCGCAACCCGGCGACGATCCGTGCGGGCAGCTTTGGCGGAGTACCTCATGGATGGAGAAGCAAATCTCGTCGGATTGCCGCAACCCAAGCGGGTCTCATTGTCAGAAAGCGTTGCCGATACGATCGCCGAGGCCATTGCCACACGCATCATCCTGCCGAACGAACGCATCGTGGAGACCTCGCTTGTCGAAAAGCTCGGCGTCAGCCGCGTGCCGGTCCGCGAAGCCCTAAAGGTCCTTCACGCGCAGGGCATTATCAGTGGCGGGGGCCACAAGGGCTATCGCGTCGCCGCCTTTGAGCCAGGCATTACCCAGCAGATCATGGAAGTGCGCCTAAGCCTTGAAACCTTCATGCTGCGTGATGCGATCGAGAATTGGCGCGATGGCAATGGCAGCCCAGCCGTTCTCCAAAAGCCGATTGACATGATGGTCGCCTCTGCGCTGTCGGGAAGCCTGCGCAACTCGCTGATTGCCGACCTCGAATTTCACAGGGCCATCCGACACGCTGCAAACAACCCGATTGTCGGCACCCTCTGGGACACGATCGCGCGACACGTCTTGATCGTATTCAATTTTGAGCGGTTTCGGGACGAAGACCTCAAGGCCAGTGCCCGGCAGCACGAGCAATTTCGTGACTGGATCGTGGGTGAGGTGGCCAAGCCATCGACGCCATTCAAGGAAATTCAGGAAGCGCTCGAAAATCACATGCTGCTTATCGCGCGCAAGAAAACCGGTGACGTTTCAATCGCCAGCTGACCCAGCAGCAATACGGGTTTGACTGTTACCACTTGTCCGCGAACTCACTCGCCCCCAGGCTCGACGGCGCTCACTCTCCAATAGCGCTGTCGTTTAACGCTCGGTTGCTGCCTCTTGCGGCAGATAGATGACGAGTTCGACCTCGAGCTTGACTTCGGGCCCTCCGAGCGCGGCTACGATGAGGCCCGTATGGGGTGGGCGATGGTCGCCGAAGAACTTCTTGCGCTCGGCGCCTACTGCAGCGGAATCGTTGGCGTCGACCAGATAGGTGGTGATTTTGACCACTTGGGACGGGGCCGCGCCGATGTGGCGCAGGATGGCAGCGATATTGTCATAGACCTTGGCCGCCTGTGCGGCAGCGTCGCCCGCACCCACCAAGGCGCCATCCTGATCTTTTGATACCTGGCCTGCGACATAGGCGAAGTCGCCAGCGATCGCGACGTGCTCATAGCTGGGAGGCGCGTAAATGTCGGGCGGGGTCACGAGACGGATGGGCAAGGTCATGACAGTTCCATTCAGTTGGCAGAACGTATGTTTTTCAGTTTGTAATACAAGCATACAATGAAGTAGCTTTGGCCAAACCAGCAAGGGGATGCAAGTGAGACTGGAAGGTATGGTCGCCGTTGTCACCGGCGGCGCGAGCGGCATGGGGCGGTCCACGGCGCTGTTGTTTGCCCGCGAAGGCGCAAAAGTGATCGTTGGCGATGTTGATGATGCAGCGGGTGCTGACCTGGCCGAGGAGGCCAAGGCTACCGGACTGGCCATCGGCTATCAGCCCACGGATGTCTCAAATGAGGAACAGGTCGCCGCGCTCATCGCTCGCGCGGAACAGGACCATGGCAAGCTCGACACCATATTCAACAATGCCGGCATCGAGCAGCCGGTCACGCCATCACAGGACGTGACCGAGGCCATCTTCGAACGCGTCATTGATATAAATCTCAAGGGCACCTTTTTCGGCTGCAAGCACGCCATCCCGGCATTGCTGCGCAATGGCGGCGGCACCATCGTCAACAACTCTTCGGTGAGCGCCTTCGCCAATGTCGGCGGCAATCTGAGCTATGCGGCATCCAAGGGCGGCATCATGTCGATGACCCGCGTCATCGCCATCGAGTACGCAGCGCGCAACATTCGCTGCAACGCAATCAATCCGGGCGTCATCGATACCGGGATGAACCGAAGGAACCTGGAAAAGGCCGCGGATCCAGACGCTCTAGAGCAGAAATGGCGCTCGATCACCCCCCTCGGGCGCATGGGCACGGGCGACGAAATCGGCGAGGCTGTGCTGTTTCTTGCCTCGAAACAGTCCTCCTTCGTCACCGGGATCGGGCTTGTCATCGACGGCGGGAGGATTGCGACATGAGCGGTAAACTGGACGGCAAGATTGCAGTCGTCACTGGCGCAGCACGTGGCCTCGGCCGCGCCATCACCCAGCTGTACGCAGCAGAGGGCGCAACGGTCTATGCGCTCGATGTCCTGGAGGGCGAACTCAAGGGTCTTGCCGAACTAGCGGGCGATATTCATGCGCGAAAGCTCGACCTCACCGACGCCGAAAGCATTGAGCCGACCTTGAAAGCCATCGAAGCTGAAGCGGGCCGTATTGATGTGCTGGTCAACAATGCCGGGATCATTTTCTTCAAGCCTGTCGAAGCGGTGACCATCGCCGACTGGGATCGGCTGATGGGGGTCAATCTCAAGGGGGCATTCCTTTGCGTCAAGGCGGTCGCACCGGGCATGAAGGCCCGCAGAGCGGGCGCCATCATCAATGTCTCGAGCAATGCTGGGATTGTCGGCGATGTGGACGAAAGCACCTACTGCGCGTCCAAATTCGGCATCGAGGGCCTTTCACGGGCGCTGGCCAAGGAGTTCGCGCCCTATAATGTCTCGGTCAATATCGTGACGCCCGGTCACGCGATGCATACGCCGATGAGCGAAACGACCTATTCGGCAGAAATGCGGAAAATCTGGAAGGATCCGATCGAACTTGCGCCGGCTTTCGTGCACCTGGCCGTTCAGGACGCCAGCGGTCTCAATGATCAGCGCATCAAGGCCTGGGATCTGGTGCAGGAGATATCGTCCCGGTGAAAAGCGCTCCGGTCCTGAAACGGACCGGAGCCAGTTGGGACAGAAAGTCAGACGGTCGTGGTCACGCGATGCGTGCCACCTTTTTCTGAGCGGCTCGTTACAGTCACCGATGCGCCAGGCCCGGCGCGCACCAGCCACTCGATTGGACGACCATTGGCGGTCCATTGCTGGCCCCAGGGTGACCATGGATAGAGCCGCTCATTGCGCCCGGCGAGATTGCCGAGATCGGCGGTTTCCGGGTTCATCACCAATTCTCCGCCCTCGACGCTGATCGATGCGGTGACAGGCTTGGCCACCTTATTGGCGATGGCCACGTCGGAAAGGTTGGTCGGCAGATAACCGAAATTGCTTATGACCGCGCGGACCTTGTAGAGGTCGCTGCCGACCGGGGTTATGGCGACGTCTTCGACCTTGACCTGAGGCGCTGCGGCCGCATGCTTGAGATTGAACAAGACGTTCTGCCGAACCATTTCCTCGAGGAGATTGCCGGGTGGATTGCGGTAGCTCCAGATATTGACCATGCCGCCAATTTCGATCTTGCCGAGCTGCGGGTGATCGAAGGGCTTCCAGTCGCGCCAACCCTTCTCGGCCATGTTGGCCCTGACGTAATCATAGACCTTTTGCTGCACCTCTTCATTGCGCGGATAGAGGTTGTAATAGCCCTCCTTGGGAACCCCGGCCGTGCGCTCAAGGTCCCAAAGCTCGGTGCCAAAGGAGATGATCCCCATCTCCTCATAGGTCCAATCCATGAGGCCGCCACGGCGCACGACGGATTTGTCCGGCGTGAATTCCTCGTAGATCGAGACAGTTGGATAGCCGGTCAGCGCCGTGCCGACCTTGCCGATTTCCTTATAGAGGTTGATATCTCGCGCGCTCATAGCGCTATCGGGCTTGGTCATGGAGGGCCGCAGGATGATGCCGCCATGGGTGTGATAGGCGCACATGCCGCAGATATTGGGATGGTCGAGGATGAACTTGGCCATGCCGAAGGATTCCGGCTCGGACAACGGATGAATTCCGGCGCCGTATTCCTGCGGTGACCAATGCGTCGGGAAGTTGCGGTTCATATTGCCGTCGAATGGCTTTTCGACCGGAACATTCACCCCGTCATAGTTGCGCACAGTGCCTTCGGGATACATACGGTAATATTCGCCGCCTTCTTCGCCCGGCGTGCGCTGCACCATGATGTCGGGATTGCTGGCGCTCTTCTTCCACTCGCCCTTCGGGTCGGGCACGCGCATCCAGACGATGTAACCATCGCCGTCGATATCCTCGGGGATCAGGCCTTCGAGGCGATCTGCGCCGGGCATGAAGCGGCCATTGCCGCACCAGTTGTAATAGGGCGGGACGAGCGAGAGCTCCGCGCCATCGGGATTGATGCGGGGAAGGATATAGAACACCTGGGTGTCGAGGAGACGCGTCGCTTCTTCATCGGTGCCGTACTGGGTGAGAAGGTGATAGACGGCATAGAGCGCCGCTGCAGAGGTTGCGTGTTCCTCCGCATGGATCTGCCCGTCGATATAGTAGCCGGGCTTTTCGGCGGCAGGGCCAGTCTTGGGATTGGTGATTTCGATCAGCCAGACGTCGCGCCCCTGAAAGCTTTTGGCGAGCGAGGTCATTGTGGCGAGTTCAGGATAAGCAGCGACCAGCCGGCGCAGTCGCTCCGTCATCTCGTCATAGGTATAGTAGCGGTCGAATTTCACATCGAGATCAGTCATGGCATATCCTGGGCGGCAATTTGGCCGTAGGCGGGTTGTGGGGCAGTGCGGATGCAGGCGCTGAAGTGGCCCGGCGAAACCTCGACCGGCACCGGCACGATCTTGGCGCAATCGGCTATCGCAATGGGACAGCGCGTGCGGAAGACACAGCCGGAGGGTGGGTTGATCGGGCTCGGAATGTCGCCCTTGAGAATGATCCGGTCCTTGCGCGCCGTGATGTCGGGACTGGGCACCGCAGAGAGCAGGGCCTTGGTGTAGGGGTGGTTGGGATTGCGATAGAGCGTGCGCGTCGGCGCGATCTCCATGATCCGCCCCAGATACATGACGATGACCCGGTCGCAGATATGCTCGACGACCGCCAGATCATGGGCGATGAAGAGCATGGTAAGGCTGAACTTGTCCTTAAGGTCTTCGAGGAGGTTGACCACCTGCGCCTGGATGGACACGTCGAGCGCTGAAACCGGCTCGTCCGCCACGATGAAATCGGGTTCGACGGCAAGAGCACGGGCAATGCCGATGCGCTGGCGCTGCCCGCCCGAAAATTCGTGCGGAAAGCGATCGAGGTAATCCCCGCTCAAACCGACCTGTTCGAGCATGGCGACGATCCGGTCTTCCCGGTCTGCCGAGGTGCCGATGTTGTGGACGGCCAGTGCATGACCAAGGACGGTGCGAATCTTTTCGCGAGGGTTCAGGCTCGCGTAGGGATCCTGGAAGACAATCTGCATGCGTTTGCGATAGCGACGCATAGCGGACTTGGAGAGCTTGCCGATATCGGCGCCGTCGAAGTCGATCGAGCCTGATGTCGGTTCTCCAAGACGCAGAATGGTACGTCCCACCGTTGTTTTGCCAGATCCCGATTCACCGACAAGTCCAACCACCTCGCCACGGCGGATCGAAAAGGATACGTCGTCGACGGCTTTTACATTGGTCACGACGCGGCTCAGCACCCCGCCACGTATTGGAAAGTACTTCTTGAGGTGACGCACATCGAGCAAGGCATCGTTAGGCGCAGGTCGGGAAGGAAAGGATGTCTCGGTCATGCCGTAGCCTTGGTCTTGAGGTCGAGTTCGCGCCAGCGCACGCAGCGCACGGATCGGCCGCTATCGAGCACCTCCAGCGGCGGTTCGGCCTTCGCACAGCGCTCTTCGGCAAAGGCGCAGCGGGTGCGGAAGCGACATCCGCCAGGGAGCTTGGTGAGCAGCGGCACATAGCCAGGAATGGTCTGGAGGCGGCTCTTTACGTCGGACTGACCCATGCGCGGAATGGATTGCATCAGGCCGGATGTGTAGGGCATCAGCGGCTTGGTGAAGATCTCGGCCACCGTGCCGGTCTCGACGACCTGGCCGGCATACATGACGACCACCCGATCGGCCATTTCGGCGACGACACCAAGGTCGTGCGTGATGAACACGATCGCCATGCCCATCTTGGCCTGGAGATTGCGCATCAGATCGAGGATCTGTGCCTGGATGGTCACGTCGAGCGCGGTGGTCGGCTCGTCGGCGATGAGGACGCTGGGTTCGCACGAAAGTGCCATGGCGATCATGGCGCGCTGGCGCATGCCGCCCGACATTTCATGCGGATATTGGTTGGCGCGGCGCACGGGCTCGGGGATGCCCACGAGTTCGAGCATTTCGATGGCGCGCTGATGGGCCTGCTTCTTGCCGAGTTTTTCGTGCTGAATCACCACTTCGGCGATTTGGGTGCCGATGGTGTGAACCGGGTTGAGGCTGGTCATCGGCTCCTGGAAGATCATGCCGATATCGTTGCCGCGAACGGCGCGCATTTCCTGCTCTGAAAGGGTCACGAGGTCCTTGCCGCGCAGGCGAACCCTGCCGCGCGAGATGCGGCCGATCTTCTTGGGCAGGAGGCGCATGATGGAGAGGCTGGTCACCGACTTGCCGGAACCGGACTCGCCGACGATAGCGAGGGTTTCTCCTGCTTTGACCACGAAGCTGACGCCATCGACGGCGCGCACATCCTGGCCCTCTCCGACAATGAAGGAGGTCTGCAGGTCCTCAACCTCGAGCAGGGGTGGCTCGATGGCGTTGGCGGGATTGGGCATGGTTCCGATAGCGTCACTCATGGGTCAGGCACTCATTCTGGCGTCAGGTCGGATTGGGTGGGTGGGCGCGGCGAAGCGGCCATCGCCCGCGGCGCCGACGATTTCGTCATCGTATACGGTGCGACCGCCGACGATGGTTCTCTGGACGCGTCCGGTAAAACGCGCCCCGTGATAGAGCTGGGCGACATCGCGGGCGAAGGTGTGGAGCGTCTGGGGGCTGATCTCGGTGGTGGCCGTGAGGTCAACGAGGACGATATCCGCATCGGCGCCGACGGCGATCCGGCCCTTGGCTGGCAGGCCGAAGCGATGGGCTGCGTTGGCGCTCAGGAGGGCCATCGCCTTGTCGAGGCTGATGCGGCCGCCGGAGACGGCGTCGAGCATGGCGGGCAGCAGCACTTCGGAGCCGGGAGTGCCCGGAGGCGCCTGCAGGAAATTGTTGGCGCCCGCCATTTTTTCGGCATGCGAAAAGGCGGCGTGGTCGGTGGTCACATGGGTGATCGTGTCGTCGGCAATGGCCGACCACAGGGCGTCCTGATCCCTTTGCGTGCGCACCGGGGGGTTGATCTTGGCAAAGACGCCGGCCTTGCGCACGTCGTCATGGGTGCGGAACAGGTAATGCGGGCAGGTCTCGGCTGAAAAGTCCGAGGTGCCGCGGAAGTGGCGGAGCACGTCGACGGTGAGGGCGCTCGTCACGTGGGCGATATGGAGCTTGGCGCCAGCTTCCATGTTCATGGCTAGCAGTTTTGCCACGGCGACGGCCTCGCAGACGGCGGGGCGGGCGGCGAGGTGGGTGTCGGCATTGGCGAGATCAAGCTTCAGCGCGGCGGCCTCGCTCACGGCGAGCAATTGGGCGCTTTCGGCATGGACGACGATCGGCAGGCCGGTCGACGCGACGGCCTTGAGCGCCTGCATCTGGTCTGCCTCATCGGGAAACGACAGGCCAAAGAATTCGTCATCGCGGCCGGCCGGGGCTTCGGTCGTAAAGATCTTGAAGGCGATGGCGCCGGCATCGGCCATGGCGCCGACGGCCTCCGCTGTCAGGTTGCCGGGAGCACCAAAGATGCCGAAATTGATCCGGGCATGTTCGGCAAAATGCGCCTTTCGCATCTCGACCCGTTCGGCCGAATTGCAGCATGGCTTGCTAATCGGCATTTCAAAGAGCGTGGTGATCCCACCGGCCGCCGCGGCTTTGGTTTCGCTCTCGACCGTGCCACGATCGGGATAAGCGGGAGCGCGGATGTGAAAGTGAATATCGATAACGCCGGGCAAGAGAGTTTGGCCGACGCCGTCGATGATGGCGCTGGCTGCCCCAGCACCCGAGGGCAGGAGCGCGGCAATCTTTCCGTCCAAGATGGCGACGTCAGTTGTGATGAGGCCGGTCTCGGTCAGCACTTCCGCATTGCGGATGATGGTGTCGTATAGCGTCAATCCTTGAGCCCCAGTTCTGTCAGAGCCTTTGCCACGCCATCGAGATTGATCAGGTGCATACTGGCGTAGTTGGGCGCAAGGACGACGCCATGTCCGCCGGCACGGTAGGTCGCCATGACCGAGCGGTAGGCGATGTCGGGCGTCATCTTGGCAGTCTCGGGTTTGGTCCGCGGGGCATCGACGCCGAGGCCCATGAACACCTTGGCCTTGCCGTTGACGCCCTTTACGGCGTCGGCACATTGACCGAAAACATAGGTATCGGGGTCCATGCCGGCGGCGATGACATTGGCATATGGCGCTTCGTTGAGGCCAAGAATGCGATAAAGGACCGCCGTCGCTTCATCAGGCGAGAAGTCGCGCAAAATGGTCTTTTGAAAGAAGCCCAGTTCCTTGGTGAACACTTCGCCCGCCTGATGCTGATAGGTAATGGGCTTCACCCAATCGGCGTACATGGTCTGCTCTTCCCAAGGCCACTGGGCACGGCGGAAGAGATTGAAATGGTTGCGGTTCCAGACATTGAGGCCGAACGAGAGACCCGGCTTGCACCATTTGACGAGACCATAGAGCTCGCGGTCGAGATCCTTGTTGCGCTCAAGCCAGAACCTTTCCCAGATCAGCGCTTCCGGGTTGGCAAGAAGCGTGCGGATGAAGGTGATGAAAGCGCCGTCGGCAAATTCCTTGCCTGAAGCAGCGTCCTGCATGAAATCGTAGAGATTGAGCAGCGCCCGGCGGCAGGCTTCGACGTCGATGCCGCGCTCCATGGCCTCGCGCCGCGCATGGGTGGAAAAATCGCCCGGCGCGCCGCCTTGGATAAGGGTATCGAGCGGAGAATTGCGCTCGTTGCACCACATGACGCCGTCGATGTCATAGTTGCGGACCTGGTCCTCGACCATCGAGAGGATCCAGTTGCGATAGTCAGGGTGGCTGGTCGAGGGATCGCTGCCGAGGCGGCCGAAGATGTCGACCTCCATCGCCTGGGCGAGATTGGGGATGTCGACCGTGTTGGTCGAGCCATGGCCGGTATATTTGAAGAAGGGCTCCATCAGTTCGATAAAGACCTTCATGCCCCGCTCATGGGCGGGCGCGATGACCATGTCGAGAATGTCCTTGCCTGCGAACTCAGGGTCCTTGGCGCGATAATCCTTGATGAAAGTGCCGCTGTAATAGGCCGGGTCAGGCTCGAAATAGGCGCCGCCCTTCATGGCGAAAGGCTCCGGAACGCCATGGTCGGGCCAGCCATCAAGCTTGTGCGAGATGGAGCGCCCGGTCTTGAGGCCGAGCCAGGAGACGGTGCCCAGCATCAGGACGTTGACGCCGACGCGATCTTTCAGGATGTCGAGGACGGTTTCTACGCCCTCATCGATGAAGTTGATCGGGCTGACCTGGATACCAACGAATTTTTCGGCGGGGTTGGGCTTGTTGGTCATGCGACGGCCTTTGCGTGGGTCGCGATAAAGCCCTTCATGCGGGTCACCGCATCCCTGATCTTGTCGAGGGGCTGCAGGAACGACATGCGGATGTAGCTGGGGTCATGGTCGCCGAACATGGTGCCGGGGAAGAGCATGACGCCGGTTTCGCGCAGCAGCTTTTCGCAGAATTCGGGCGTCGACATGCCGGTGCTGGCGACGTTGATATAGACATAGAAGGCACCGCCGGGCTTGCCGTAGGTGAGCCCCATTTCGTCGAGCGCTGGAAGCAGGTAGTCGCGGCGGACCTTGTATTCCTCGATCATCGCCTCGATCGGCTCTTGTGGCCCCTGGAGGGCAGCAAGGGCGGCATATTGGCTGATCGTTGAGGTGTTGATCGAGAGGGTGTGACGGGTATCGGTGATGCGCGAAATGAAGTCGGCGGGGGCCGCCATATAGCCCACGCGCCAGCCCGTCATAGCATAGGTCTTGGAGAAGCCATTGAGCGTGATGGTGCGATCCTTCATGCCCGGGAGCGAAGCGATCGAGAGGTGCGCGAAGCCGTCATAGATGATTTTTGCGTAGATCTCGTCCGAGACGATGACGAGGTCATGCTTGATGGCGAGTTCGGCGATGCCGCGAATAACCTCGGGCGGGGTGACGGCGCCGGTCGGGTTATTGGGCGAGACCAGCACGAACATCTTGGTCCTGGGCGTGATTCGCTTTTCGATCTCGGCGAGGTCGAGGGCAAAGTCGTCCTTCTGGAAAGTCGGCACCGGTACGGGAACACCACCGGCAAGATTGACCGCCATGTCATAGGTGGTGAAGCGCGGGGAGGTGATCAGCACCTCATCGCCCGGCTGGATCAGGGCGAGCATGATGAGCGTGATCGATTCCTGAACGCCTGCGGTGACGGCGATGTCCTCGGCGGAATAGTCGAGGCCATATTCCTTGTCGAGGTGCTCGGCAATGGCGGCGCGCAGCGGCGGGATGCCATGCGGGCCGGTATAATGGTGCTGGTTATCGTCGAGCGCCTTCTTGCCTGCCTCCACGATGTGCGCGGGCGTGTGGAAATCCGGGTCGCCGCGGCCCATTGCGATGACATTGGTCATGTTGGCGGCAATGCCCAGCATCCTGATGCGGAACGAACCGTCATCCTCGGTGATGCGGTTGGCCATGTGATCGTTCAGAAAGCTCATCAGTGCATCCTCTTCCCGGCGATAAAGGTCATCATGACGCGTTCGAGCGCGAACAGATCCTCATCGGGATTGCCGTCGACGACAATGAGGTCGGCTTCCTTGCCCGCCTCGACCGTGCCGATCTTGTTGTCCAGCTTTGACAGTTGCGCGCCGCGAATGGTGATGGCGCGCAGGGCGTCGAGGTTGTTCGGGCAAACGCCGACCTCGACCATGAAGGCGAGCTCGGGCGCGATAACGTTGTGCTCGACGGCGGGGCTGCCCGCATCGGTGCCAAAAACGATTGGCACCCCGGCCTTGGCGGCGCGAACCAGCCCATCGAAGCGCGTCTTGTCGCCGATGGCCTTTTGGCGCTCGAGCACTTTCCACTCAGGAATGCCGAACGCCTTGGCGATATCGGGCTTGGCCTGCATAACGAGCGCCGAAAAGGTGGTGACTATCGGGATCTTTTTGTCGAGCAGGACTCGGATCGTCTCGTCGCTCATCGAGCCGCCGTGCTCAACGCAATCGACGCCGAAATCGGCGACGCGGCGGATGCAAGCGTCATAGGTCGCGTGCGCGGTGATCGGCAGGCGGTTGCGATGTGCCTCGTCGATGACGGCCTCAAGCTCGGCATCGGTGAATTCGAGCGTGTCGTGGCAGGCCATGATCTTGATGAGGTCAGCCCCGCCCTTCACTTGATCGCGGACGGCCCGGCGCATTTCGTCAGCGCCCGAGGCCTCGCGGCAGACCCAATAGGTGTGGCCGCCGGTCTGGATGATGCTTTCGCCTGATACAAGAAGGCGCGGACCAGGGAAGAAGCCTTGAGCGACCGCCTGCTTCGCAAACAGGTTGGCATTGTGTACGCCGAGGTCTCGCACCAGTGTCACACCGGCACGCAGGGACTTCAACATGTTGCCGGCGGCTTTATAGGCACGGATTTCAGGCGAGTCGTACATGGACTGGAACGAGAGTTCGTGGACGCCATCCCAGGAGAGATGTCCGTGCGATTGAATGAGGCCGGGCAGGATTGTCTTGCCGCCAGTATCCACGATGGTGACATCGGTGTTGCCGAGTTCGCCAGCCTGGCCGACGCGAACGATCTTGCCGCCGCGAATTTCGACAAAGCCATCTTCGATGATCTCGTCACCGACGGCGGTGATGATACGGCCCTTGAGTACCTGATCGACCGGTTTGAGGTCGAACATGGGCTTGGTGATCTTTGTGTAATGCCAGGAGGCGGGTTCGGGCATTTCAGGTCCTCACAGCGGAATGACGCGTTGGTCGATGGGGAGGCTCGCGAGCAGTCGCGAGGGGATTTCGACATGGTCGTCGTGGACGATCATGGTGTTGATGGTGCGGTAGCCATCGCGGCCGGGGCGATAAACGCCGGGCTCGTTGGAGAAGACCATGCCGGGTTCGATGAGGGTCATATCACCCGGGGCGAGCCAGGGCGCTTCGTGACCTTCAAGGCCCATGCCATGACCGATACGGTGGCGGATGGCGTCGCCGAGGCCGGCTGATTTGAGCGCATTGAGTGCGGCTTCGTTGACATCCTGGCAACGTTGACCCGGCCTTAGCGCGGAAACGGCGGCGTCATTGCAGGCCTCCATGGTGGTCATGACCTGGCGCTGGTCTGCGCTCATTTCACCAACGACAAGCGTGATGCCACTTTCGGCGTGATAGCCGCCCAGGCTGGCGCCGATGCCGGAGATGATCGTATCGCCAAACTCGGGCACCCGGTGGCTCGTCGAGCCATGGGGCAGGGCGGCGCGCGGGCCGGAATGGACCGAAGCGGTGATGCCGAGCCTGGTGCCGGCAAAGGCGGTGCCATAGTCGCGCTCTAAGGCTGCGAGGGCAAAGCCGGTGCAATCGGCGAGGAGATCAAGCTCGCTGCCGCCGTTGCGGATGATGTTTCCCGCGTTGCTGGCGAGGCGAAAGAGGCAGAGGTCGGCATAGCCGGCGGCAATGCGGGTGAGTTCGAGTTCTTCGGCCGTCTTGACGAAGCGAAGAGGTGCGGCGAGGTCCTCGAGAACGATGGCGTCGGCAAGGGTATTGAGTGTTGCGAGCAGGCGCGCGTCAAGTGCGTCAATGGCGATGCGCCGGGCCTTGGACTGGCAGAGCATCCAGGCGAGAGGATGAACGAGGCCGGGAAACTCCTCATAGGTGGCGAGTTCGACGCCTTCCACCGGCTCGGCATTTTCAAGTTCGAGCAGCGGCACGAAAAGGCGCACCGGGCCATTGACGGGCACATAAAGCCCGATTGGACGCTCATTGACCGAGAAGTTGAAACCGCAGGCATAAAAGACATTGGCAGGGGAGAGCAACAGCGCCCCGTCGACACCGCGCCATTGGGCGGCGGCGCGCAGGCGCGTCTGCACATCCTCCCGAAAGGCCAGACCCAGCGGCTGGACGGGTTTGACGGGGGGCGCTTGGAGGGTCACAGCCGGGCCTCGTTATATGGACCAAGCGCCTGGATTTCGGATTTGAGGCCAAGCTCCTTGCCGAGGGCTACGAGATCGGCCAGCACTTCATTGTCGAGCGGCACGCCCGCGGCCGACTTCCTGGTGACGCGACGCGCTTCCTGTTCGCCCGGAATGAGAACTTCGGAAAAGCCCGGGCGGGTTTTGCGTGTTTTGACCATCTGGGCGAATGCGCCCATGCGCGCCTTGAACTCTTCAAGCGGCATGAACCATTCGATGTCGATGGCCGTGAGGGAATGCGAGACGTCGAGCTTGGCCTGGTCGGCATAGGGCGTGAGACCAAAACCGCCGCCGCCGATGACGCCGGTCAGGACGTCGGTCATGAAAGCAAGGCCATAGCCCTTGTACTCGCCGATCGCGAGGAGGGGACCTTGCATCGCGGCATCGGGATCGTCGGTGATTTCGCCTTCTGGCGTCAGCGCCCAATCGAGCGGCATTTTTTTGCCCTCGCGCGAATGCCATTGCATCATGCCCTTGCCGGCGGTGGTCAGGGCAAAGTCCATGACGGCCGGAAAGCCGAGATTGGTTGGGGCAGCAATGCCCCAGGGATTGGTGCCGACAGCGCCTTCACGGGCACCCCAGGGGGCCATTTCGGGGCCGGCATTGGTGTAGGCGATGCCGATGCAGCCCGCTTCCATTGCCTGGCAGGCGTGAACAGCGGACGAGCCGTAATGCGTCGAATTGCGGACGATGACCTGGCCGATGCCGCAGACTTTTGCTTTTTCGATCGCGAGCGTCATGGCTTTGGCGGCGGCCACCGTGCCGATGCCATTGTGGGCGTCGACAAGGGCGAGGGCGGGGCTTTGCTTGACAAGCTCCCAGCGCGCGCGGGGGTCGACGAGCTTTTCTCCGATCCGCTCCTGATAGCGGCGGAGGCGGCGGACGCCCTGGCCGTGGCCGGGATGGAAGCGGAGTTCGGAAAAGATCAGCGCATCGGCAAAGCTGCGAGCGTCTTCGGCCGTCAGGCCGAGGGCCTCGAAGCCTTCGGCCATGAAGCGCTCAAGGCTTGCCTTGTCGACGCTGGTGAGTGTGATCGACACGGGTCTAGGCCTCGAGCTTGAGGAGAGAGGCGATATTGGCGGCGGCATCCCGATAGGTGCCGAGCTCGCCCTTGGGCGCGGTCATGATGACGGTCATGCCGGGACCGTAGCCCGAACGCGGGCCGTCGGTCTGGCCGACGACGCCGATGCTCATGGCGCCGCGGAGATAGCCGTGATTGTAGCGGCTGTCCGTGTTCTCGATGGCGACAACGTCGCCAAGCTTGAGCTGGTCTAGACCAGCTTCGGCGAGCGCCGCGCGGTCGGTCGACTGCATGTGAAGGCTGCCGCCTTCGCTGGTGAGCCCGGCGCCCGCGCCGACCAGGAAGGCCGGGACGGTGGCGACCGTGCCGAACTTGAGGATGCCGTCTTCTGTCTTGTTGGGCAGGACCTTGAGGAGATCTGGCGACAGGCCCTTGCAGGCGATGTTCTCGTGGCCGTCGATGACGATGCCGGTGCCGTAGGACTTGACGATGATCTGGTCGCCAACGGCCATTTTCTTTCTGATCTCCTTGGGGAAGTGAATGATGACCTGCTCGGAGAAACGGCCCGATTTGCCGGTGACCACGCCCTTGGCGCCCTGAGCCTGGCCAGTCATGACGGTGGCTGTGTTGCCGAGACAGGAGAAGACGTTGAGGCCGCGATTGCGCCCGTCGTCCGTGCCGCGGATCGAAACGCCGGGATGGATGCAGTCGGCGGCCCAGCCGAAGGCTTTGTCACCAATCGAGACGTTGTAGACGATGCCGCCCCATGCCGGCAGCAGGAAGGGCGTGCCATCGGCGGCCAGGCGATAGGGCTCGGCGGGCAGGCCGGGGAAGCCGGGATGGGCGATGACGCCGCCAACTGATACGGCAACGAGGTCTGCTTCGTTGAAGGTGACAGTCATTTGCCGGCTCCAATGCGGAAATAGTTGGCGATATTGGCGGAGGGGTCGACTTCGAATTCGATGCCGCCTTCGTGGCAGGTCATCAGCGTCATGATGCCGGGCCCGTGGCCGGTCATGATGGAATCGCCGTGAATACAGATAGCGATGGAGACAGCGCCCTCGCGGTAAGACCTGCCGAAATGGTGATCGGCATGGCGGATGGCGATGATGTCGCCGAGACGCATCTGGTCGATACCGAGATCGGCCATCAGCGCGCGATCCCCGCTCATGAGGTCCTGGTCAACATATTCGGAATTGAGCTCGGCACCCGAGCCCATGATCTCGATGGGCAGTTCGATGGCCACGGGGAGCTTCAGTGCGCCATTGCCGGCGCGGGTAAGACCGAGCGACGCCAGGAGTTTGGGGCTGGTTTTCTTGAATTCGATCCTGGGGAATTCGTTGAGTGCGATGCCACGGCCGACAGCCTCGATCTGGATCTGGTCGCCGATATTGAGGAGCTCGTTGACCTCGTCGGGGAAGGCGACGAGGAGGCGGGCATGCTCGCCGGTCACTGTCCCCTTGGCGCCTTTGGCAAGGCCGGACATGACGGTCGCCTCATTGCCCACGCAAGAAAGATAGTGGAGCGCCATGTCGCTCTTTTCGTCGGGATGGGCGATCGACACGCCCGGCTCGACATGGTCGCCGGCCCAGCCGAAGGCGCGATCGCCAACGCTGGCATTGTAAGTCACGCCGAACATGCCGGGCAGGATCACGCCCTTGCCGTCGGGGTGATGCGTGTAGTGCCCGGGACGGAGCGAGGGGCTTGAAACATAGCCGCAGACGGCCATGGCCACGAGGCTTTCTGCATTGGAGGTGAGCCCTCCGAGTTCAGCGCTCATGCTGCCTCTCCACATTTTTTCGCTGGGGTATTTGCATCGCTTGACAACCCGTTCAAACCCTGTCCACCATTAGATCATCAGATTGTCGACAATCAGACGATCACAGAAGTGCACACAGATCGGGCGTCGTCAAGCGGTCGATCAGAAAAGCAGCAAAAATGCTGCAATGAAAAGATTAGTCAGGCGGGGCAATGAGTTACGCGAAGCTTATGGAAGCTATGGGGCAGGTAAACGACCTGCTGAATACCCAGTCCATCCTCAATTGGGATGCCCGGACAATGATGCCCGAAGGTGGGCATGAGACCCGCGGCAAGCAGCTGGCAACACTCTCGGTTCTGACCCGTGACCTGCTGGTCTCGACCGAAACGCGCCGTCGACTCGACGCTGCGGAAGCCGAAGTCGCGAGTTTTCCCGACGGGTCTGTGGAAAAAGTCATGGTTGCGCAGGTGCGCGAGGCCATCGACTACCATCTTGCCATTCCCGCCGACCTGACGCGTCGTCGCGCCGAGCTCGGATCGGTTGGGCACGCCGTCTGGGCCAAGGCGCGTGCCGAGAGTGACTTCAAGCAGTTTGCACCGATCCTCGAGCAGACCGTGGCACTCAATCGCGAGATGGCTGAGGCAATTGGCTATTCAGAACATCCCTATGATGCGCTGATGTACAGGTTTGAACCAGGCGAAACGGTGGCGACGCTGAAGCCGCTGTTCGATCGCCTGCGTGAAGGGTTGCAGCCTTTGGTTAAAGCCATCGGGGAAAAGGAGCAGCCGCGCTTCGATTTCCTCGAACGCCATTATCCCGTGGACAAGCAGCACGCCTTCGCGCTCGCCATGGCCGAGAAGGTTGGCTATGACCTGCATCGCGGTCGGCTCGATACCACGCTGCACCCGTTTGAAGTGTCGTTCACCCGCAATGACGTTCGCATCACCACGCGCTTCAACCCCAACTATATGGCTGCGAGCCTATTTGGGGCGCTGCATGAGGCCGGACATGGTCTCTATGAGCAGGGTGTCGACCCCGCCTATACGCGCACGCCTTTCGCCACAGACCTGGTTGGCCTCTATGCCGTGGGTGGCGTCAGCTTCGGTGCCCACGAATCGCAGTCGCGGCTCTGGGAAAACCATGTTGGTCGCAGCCGCGAGTTCTGGCAGGTGAACTTTGCCGAGGCGCAGAAATTCTATCCCGAGCAACTCGCTGATGTGACGGCGGAAGAATTCTTCCGCGCCGTCAATCGCTGCAAGCCAGGCTTCATCCGCGTCGAAGCGGACGAGTTGACCTACGATTTCCACGTCATGCTGCGCACCGATATTGAGGCTGCGCTGATCGATGGGTCGCTGGCGGTCCAGGACCTGCCGGAGGCGTGGAACGCCAAGATCAAGGAGTATCTCGGCCTTGACGTGCCCAATGATGCGCAGGGCGTGCTGCAGGATGTGCATTGGTCATCGGGCCAGATCGGCACGTTCTGTAACTACACCATCGGCAATGTCATGGCCGGCCAGCTTTTCGAAACTGCCAAGCAGGATGCGACCATCGCGTCGGGCCTTGCAACAGGAGATTATGAGCCTCTCCGGGTCTATATGGTCGAGAACGTACACCAGCATGGGCGTCGCTACATGCGTGACGAACTCCTGGTGAAAGCCACTGGCCGCAAGCTCGATCCAGAGCCCTACATCGCGCATCTGACCAGCAAATACAGCGAACTTTACAGCCTTTAGGGAGGAAGCGTCATGCAAGCATCAGACCTGCACGCCAACCGGCTCGCCAACCGCGTCAAGCTCAAGGACGCACATATCATCACCAAGATGGCGGACATCGCCGCAGGGCTGCCGGACGTGATCAAGCTCGGACGCGGCGATCCGGACCTCGATACACCTGCCCACATCGTCAAGGCGGGTCAGGATGCGCTCGGCCGTGGGGAAACCCATTACGGCCATCCGCTTGGGCTGCCGGCACTGCGCACTGCGATTGCTGAGAACATCAAGGCCTATGGCGGCGCCGATTACGCGATCGACGAAATCGTGGTTACCCCGGGGGGGCAACACGCGATGTTCGTAATTGCGCTGGCGCTCCTCAATCCCGGCGACGAGATCCTCGTGCCGTGCCCAGGCTATAATCCCTATGGACAGGCGGCGGAACTGGCCGACGCGACAGTCGTCAATATCCGCATGAGCATGGAGACCAACTTCACGCTCACCGCCGACATGGTCAAAGCGGCGATCACGCCGAAATCCAAGGTTCTGGTGCTGATCAACCCCAACAACCCGACCGGCACGGTGACGGCGCCTGACGAGGTTGAAAAGATTGCCAAGCTGGCCATCGAGCACGATCTGATCGTCATCTCGGACGAAATCTACGCGCGCCTGACCTATGGCAACCAACGCATCCAGCCGGTGGCATCGCTGCCCGGCATGCGCGAGCGGACGATAACGCTGTCGGGCTTTTCCAAAGCCTATGCCATGACCGGCTGGCGCGTCGGCTACTTTGCGGGGCCGCGTGAGCTGATCGTGGCCATGGCGGAAATCAATCATGCCTTTGCTATTTCGGTAGCGTCGGTCAGCCAGCATGCGGCGCTGGCCGCCCTTACGGGGCCGCAGGAGTGCGTGGAAGACATGCGCCTAGTCTACGACGAACGGCGCAAGGCGCTGTGCGAGGGGCTAGACGCGCTGGGCATTCCCTATGCCGAGCCGCAGGGCGCTTTCTATGTCTATGCCAATGTCGCTGCGACGGGCCTGCCCGCCAGTGCATTCTGCGAGCGCCTCCTCACCGAGGGCCGGGTGCTGATGTATCCGGGCACGATTTACGGCGACTACACGGACGATTTTGTCCGCATGTCGCTGACCCAGCCGGTTGATCGCATCCGCGAAGCGATGAGCCGCATCCAAACCGTCGTCAATGCCATCCGCGCCGAGCGCGCCGCGCCCGCCGCCTAAGGAGCTTTCATGTCCGTTTCTACCAACCCAAACGTTTTATCGATCAAGCACATGGCCTTTGGCGTCAAGGACGCCAAGAAGGCGCTTGAGGCCTATTCGAAGTTCCTAGACGTGCCGACCGATACTGCCATCATCGACTATCCCAAGTCCAAGAACCGCGTAGCGCTCTTCCAGCTGGGGGGCATCGAATACCAGCTCTGCCAGTCCATGGAGGAAGGTGGGCGCTTCGATGCCTGGATGAAGCAGCGCGGCGGCGCCGAAGGCCTGCACCACATCTGCTACGCTGTCGACAATATCGACAAGGCGCTGGATCACGCCAAGGCGCAGGGCGCCGAGCTGCGCATCTGCCAGGCCTGCGGCGTCTATGGCAGCCATCCCCATCCCGAAGGTTTCGTTGCCTTCCTCGACAACGACGCCGGCGGCATCGAGATCGAATTCATGCAGGTCTACACGCCTGAAGAACTCGAAAAGTACAACGCCTTCAAGGGAATCTGACGACCGTGTCCGAAGCAAAAACCATCACAGTCGGCACTGCTGTTGCCAAGCCCGGCGAAGTCGTCCGTGGCGTTATTCCCGTCACCGAGCTCGCCGGTGGCACCAAGGTCGAAATCCCGCTGGTCATCGTCAATGGCATCAAGCCCGGTCCGGTCTTCTGGGTGGACGGCGCCATTCACGGCGACGAGCCGGAGGGCCCGATGGCCTGCGCCATCGCCCTGCGAGAGGTCGATCCCCAGCAGCTATCGGGCACGCTGGTGATGGTGCCGGTGATGAATGTCATGGCGTTCGAGAATGCCAATCGCGGCAATCCGCTCGACACCTTCTCGTTCGACATGAACCGCATCTATCCGGGCCGCGCCAATGGCTATCTCAGCGAACGTGTGGCCTGGGCCCATTCGGAATGGATGAGCAAGGTCGCCGACTTCGAAATCTCGATCCATTCAGGCGGCGCGCACTCGTTCCTCGCCAAGGCGATCTTTGTAGACGAGACGCCGGCTTCGGTTGAACTCGCTATGGCCATGGGCGAGGGCTGGGGCTGCATCATGTCCAACTTCCTGCCCAAGGGTTCGCCCATGGCGCAGATGAAGGAGATCGGCAAGACTGGCATTACGGTGGAACTGGGCGGCCGCTCGGCGACGAGCCCGGAAAAGTTCGCCGAAGTTTCGCGGCACCTCGCCAATTCGATCATCAATATCCTGCGCCACTACAAGATGTATCCTGGCCAGGCGACCTATCCCAACGACGCGACCAGGGGGCAGCAGGAGGCGCTGCTGGCGCCGGCCTCCGGTATCTTCGTGCCGACGCCGGGCGTCGATTTCCTCAAGCCCATGAAGAAGGGCGATAGCCTTGCCAAGATCGTCAACATCTTTGGCGACGAACTGGCGCATCTGGTGGCTCCGGCGGACGGCATGTTCTTCGGCCTGCGGGCTTTGCCGAACGTCAACACCGGCGACTGGTGTTGCTTCTTCAACAAGGTCGAAGGACCGCGCGACTGGACGCCATAAGGCAACCGGCCAGGGGATATCAGCATGCGCGACTTCATCGGCTACGCCAATCGACCGCCTACGGTGCGCTGGCCCGGCAATGCCGGCATCGCCGTCAATTTCGTCCTCAATTACGAGGAAGGGTCGGAATATTCCCTGGATGACGGAGATGGGCGGTCCGAAGGGGCGCTCATCGAGGTCAATGCCGTTCGGGTCAAGACGGGCGACCGCGATTTCGCCTCGGAGAGCATGTATGAATATGGTGCACGCGTCGGCTTCTGGCGCGTCTACCGCCTTTTCCGCGAACGCGGTCTGCCCCTGACCATTTTCGCGGCAGCCCTGGCGCTCGAGCGCAATGCAGATGTCGCCAGGGCCATTGCAGACACCGACTGGGATGTGGTGGCGCACGGCTACCGCTGGATCGAGCACTACAATCTCGATGAGGCTACCGAGCGCGAGCATATTGCGAAGGCCTATGCGAGCATTGCAAAGACCGTCGGGCGGCCGCCTGAGGGCTGGTATTGCCGCTACAGTCCCAGCGCCCATACGCGGCGGCTCGTGGTTGAGCATGGCGGCTACCGCTATGATAGCGACGCCTACAATGACGAAGTGCCCTATTGGCTAAGCGTCGAGGGCAAGCAGCATCTGGTCCTGCCCTATTCGCTCGTCACCAACGACGCCAAACTCTTGGCTGGCGGCGGCATCGAGACTGCAGGCGACTATGCGCAATTTCTGATCGACACTTTTGAGGTGCTGCGCACCGAGGGTCGGCAGACGCCTCGCATGATGTCCATAGGTCTCCATCCCCGGGTGATCGGCCATCCCGGTCGCTTTGCCGGCCTCGTCAAATTCCTCGATCATGTCGCTGCCTGCCGGGACGCCTGGATTGCCCGTCGGGCCGACATTGCCAGCCATTGGCGCACCGTCATGCCGCCGGAAGGGGAGGTTGCATGATGCAGTCCGTCGCCATCCAGCCGAGCATTTCTCACGATCGCTTCGCCGCTTATGGCGCGATCATCGACCGCCCCGCTCAGTTCGGCGAGCGCGCATTTTATTCACATTGGCTTGGGGGCGAAAACCTCGCGGCCGTCTTCCACGTCAACAATGTGCCGATGACGACCATGCCGGCAGTTGTTGACCGGCTGGAGCGGCACCCGCATGCCGCACAGTGTTTTGTACCGCTCGACGTGAGTCGCTACCTTGTCACCGTTGCCCCCTCGAAGGCCGACGGGTCTCCCGATCTCGAACAGGTCGAGACGTTTCTTGTCCCTGGTACCGTCGGTGTCCTCTACGCCCCGGGCATCTGGCACGCTGGGATCAGCGTCATCGATCGGGCAGGGGCCTTCGCCGTGTTGATGTGGCGCGGCGCCGATGACGATGACGTCTTTACCGATATTTCTCCGCTTCAACTTGTTACCGAGGAGGGACAGGCATGACCCGGACCCCAAAACTTTACGTCCCGGCCATCACGCCATTCGCTGCGGATCTCAGCGTCGACGTCACGCGCTTTGTCGCCAACAGCAAGGCCTTGCTTGAAGACGGAGCCGATGGCCTTGCTCCATTTGGCACGACCAGTGAAGCGAACTCGATGAGCGTTGGCGAGCGTATCGATGCACTCGATGCCTTGATCGACAGCGGGATCGATCCCCAGCGACTGATGCCAGGAACCGGCTGCGTTGCCCTGAGCGACACGATCGCGCTCACGCGGCACGCCACCGAGCGGGGCTGCCTCGGTACGCTGATGCTTCCGCCGTTCTACTATAAGGGTGTGACGGATCAGGGTCTGGTCGACAGCTATTCCGCCATTATCGACGCCGTCGGCGATAGCCGTCTCCGCATCTACCTCTACCATATACCCCAGATGACCGGCGTGCCGATTACGCTCGGTCTCATCGAGATGCTGCTCAAAAAGCATCCGGGAATCTTCGTCGGCCTGAAAGATTCCTCGGGTAACTGGGACAATACCCGCTCCGTGATCGAAGCCTTTCCCGAGCTTGAGAGCTATTCTGCCTCCGAGGCGCTGATCCCGCAAAACGTCGCGGCAGGCGGCGCCGGATGCATTAGCGCATCCGCAAATGTCAATGCGCGAAATATCGTGGCGCTGATGCGCGCACTCGGAACGCCTGAGGAAGCCCAAATTGCGACGGGTGTCGCCACTGTTCGCAAGATCTTCGAAAGCCTGCCGCTCATTCCTGCCATCAAGGCGGCAACGGCCCTTCGGCACGGCGACGAGGCTTATGCAACGGTGCGGCCCCCCTTCGTGCGCCTGGGCACAGAGCACAACGAAGCAGTGGCGCGCGCCGTGTCGATTGCGCAAGGCAAGGCAGAATGATCATGGCAGATGCACACGCCGACATCACCCGCATTGAGAACGTACCGCTTCGAGTGTCTGTCGCCGACATCATCCGCCAGGCCATTCTCAATGGCACGATGAAGCCTGGCACACCCGTCGTCGAAATGGCGTTGGCCGAGCAGTTGCGGGTGTCTCGTGCGCCTGTGCGCGAAGCGATCCAGATTCTTGAGGCGGACGGTCTGATTGAAAGCGAGCCCTATAAGGGCAAGCGGGTCAAACCGCTGACGCCCAAGGAAGTCGAGGAGCTCTATAGCCTTCGTGAACAGTTTGAGGCCTTTGCCATTCGCCGGATTGTGGAGCGGCGGGTCGATGTTTCCGAGTTGCACCGTCACTCGGATGCGATGTTTGAAGCCGCAGAGAGCGGCGATCTCGCAGCCCTGAATACTGCCGATGAAGCCTTCCATCGCGCCCTGATCCGCCTTGCCGATCATGAGCTGATGCTTGGCTTCTGGGACAATCTCTATATGCGCATCCGCCAGATCATGGCCCTGCGCAACAGCGCCAATCGCGACCTGCGGGCAGTGGCGGAAAATCATCCGCCAATTATCGAGGCTATCGAAAATCGCGACATGATCCGCGCCATATCCTTGATTTCGGACCACACCCGTTCTGCTTCCCAGATTGCTCCAGAAGAGCTGGGGATCACACCATGACAAGGCGCGTGCTGATCACTGGCGCGGGGGGCTTTGTCGGCTCGCATCTGGCAGAAGGATTTCGGGCCCTTGGCGATGAGGTGTTCGGGGTCGATCGTCTATTTGACCAGAAGACGCGCAGACGCCTCGATGGCATTGCCTTTATCGAGACCGATCTTCTGCGCTCAGACGGTCCTGAGCTTCCCCACGCAGATCTCGTTATTCATGGCGCAGCGATCACCACACCGCCAGATGGCACCATGCTTCCTGACGGCGCGCATCTCGCTGCCAATCTCGCCCTGACGGATGAGGTTCTCCGCCACGCCATTGCCTGCGGTGCGAAAGACTTCGTTTTCGTTTCCTCGTCCGGCGTTTTCAGTGCCGAGGATGGCGAGGGCATTCATCTCGAAAGCACCTCTGCGACCGCCCGTCTGCCTTATGCCGAGGCAAAGAGGGCCGGCGAGAAGTCCGCCGATGCGATTAGGGAACTGCGTGCCATCTCCGTTCGACTGGGCCCGATCTATGGTCCTCATGAGCACCCACGCGACACGCGCGCCGTGGTTTCGTCAGTCCGGCGTTGGCTCAACATGGCTATCTCGCACGAAGCGATGGTCGTCGACATGCCCGCGGAACGGCGGGACTGGACCTTCGCCCCGGACCTGCCCTTTGCGCTCGACGCTCTTTTAAAGAAGAAGCCACAGGCACGCGGCGTCTTTCATCTGACGTCGGGCGAGGCGGTGGCCAATATCGATCTCGCACGAATGATCTGCGATCTTGTCCCTGAGGCGCAGATCGTCATCGGCGACACCACGCGCATCGAACTCTTCCCCATGGGCAGCGATCGCCTCGACCTCTCGGCGCTCTTCGAGTGGACCACTATCCCCACTGGTCTTGCCCGCATTCTGTCGGCGGAGGCCAGAATATGACACCGCTCCGCATCATCCTGGTCGGTCTTGGCGCGCGTGCCCAGTTCTGGATGCGCGTCATTCGCGAGAACCCGGACTGCGTCATCGTCGGCCTGATTGATCCGTCTGGAGATGCACGGGCCCGCGCCCTGGCCCAGTGGCCTGAAGCAACAGCCAGCGCCGATCTCAATCTCATCACGACACTCGAGGCTGATTTCGTCCTGCTCGCCACCCCGCCTGGCGGCCGCGAGCGGCAGATGGAGCTGGCGTGCAAGGCAGGCATCGCCATTCTCGCTGAAAAGCCCCTGGCCGACAGTGTCGACCTTGCCGCCCGCTATGTCGAAATGGCCGAAGACGCTGGCGTCCCTCTTGCCGTGGGCCTCAATTTTCGCTTCCTGTCCGTCACCCAGGAAACGCTGCGCCTCTTCGATGAGACGGTTGGCGCGCCGGAATTCGGCCGCTTCACCTATGAGCGCTGGCGCGACGGCTGGAGGCCGAACTTCAACAAATATCCCCTGACCATGGATCAGCCCATGCTCTGGGAACAATCGATCCACCACTTCGATTTGATGCGCTACGTCTATCGCTCGGAGCCGGTTTCCGTGTTCGGCTCAACGTTCAATCCCAGTTGGTCAATGTACCGCGACGACGCCAATGTCTCGGCACTCATCCGTTTCGCCAATGGCGTCGAGGTCAACTACCAGGGCCTCTGGCAATCGAACTGGCAAAAGCCCGGCTTTGAATGGCGAAGCGAGTGCGCAAAAGGGGTCGTCGTTCAGAACGACCAGTTCGGCGAACTGAACTACGCCCTTCATGCCGACACGCAGCTCACCCCTGTCGTTCTGCCCCCGTACGAACAATGGATCAGCGACGCCACGGCGCTGCTCGCTGCCTTTGTCGCGGCCATGCGTGGCACGGATCCGTTGCCGTGCACCGGGCGCGACCACCTCAATTCGCTTCGCATGGTTCAAGCCTGCATTCTCTCTTCGAAACAGGGCCAAGCGATTAACCCAGCTGATCTCGATACAGATGTGAAGCGAGAGATCGGCCACACCCACCACTCTGCACTCCAGCAAAGGACGACCCTATGATGACCGTGAGACACCTTCTCATGGCAGGCACGGCGGCATTTATCTTGCCGCTCGCCTCTGCCTATGCCGCCCCGCCTGCAGATACCCTGGTCGTCGGCATTTCCGCGGATGCCTCGACGTTCGATCCTGCCGCCATCAGCAGTCGCGACAATTCCAACATCGCCAAGCATATTTTCGGCACTTTGTACGAAATCACCCCTGAGGGCGATATCGTGCCGCAGATGGCCGAGTCCTATGTCGAGGCCGAGGACGGACTGAGCTACACCTATACGCTCAAGCCTGACCTCAGTTGCGAAGACGGTGAAGCGCTCACCGCTGAAGACGTCGCCTACTCCTTCAACCGTGCAGGCGATCCGGAGAATGCGTTCACCGGAAATACGCCCGGCTTTGTCTACTCTTCCATCGGTTTCGACGGCGCGGAAGCAATCAGCGAAAACGAGGTGAAGATCAACCTCACCAAGAAAAACCCGGTATCGTTCGGCCTCATCGCAGAAGTGTTCATCCACTGCAAGGATAGCTACGAGACGATGAGCCTTGAAGATGCAGCGGCCAACCCCGTTGCGTCGGGCTCCTATCGCCTTGCCTCGTGGGATCGCGGTTCGCAGGTTGTCCTTGAAAAGATCAAGGACCCCGGCAATTTCGAGACCATCGTCTGGCGTATCATTCCCGAAGCCTCGACCCGTTCGGCCGAACTCATTGCGGGCAACGTCGACATCATCACCAATGTCGCCCCTGACCAGCTGGACGCCGTCAACAATTCGGGCACTGCCGAGGTCAAGAGCGTCCAGGGGACACGCCGCATCTATGTCGGCTTCAACATGCGCGAAGACTTCGCGACGGGCTCAGAAGGTGGCGCAGCCATCCAGGAAACTGACGTCCGCGTCGCCCTGCAGTATGCGGTCGACGTTGAAGCCATCTGCTCGCAGCTCCTGAACTTCGCGTGCACCCGTGCGACGGGCCTCGTCAATCCGCCGAACGCCAATGCCTCGCTCGAGCCTTATCCCTATGACCCGGACAAGGCCGAAGAATTGCTCGACGCTGCCGGTTATCCGCGTGGCGAAGATGGAACCCGCTTCGAGATTACGTTCCAGGCCCCGCGCGGCCGGTATCTCAACGATGCCAACGTGGCCCTCGCCATCGGCCAGTATCTCGATGATATCGGCGTCAAGACCAACGTCGAACTGATGGAATGGGCCTCGGTCTACGTGCCGATGCTGTCCAAGCACGACATGGGCCCGATGTTCTTCCTTGGCTCGGGTGGCGGCACCTGGAGTGCGCTCTACGACATGGCCGACCTTTCGGCCGTGGATGCGGGCACCAACTACACCGAGTGGCAGAACCCGGACTGGTTCTCCGGCTGGGCTGAAATCGCCGCCGCGACCACTGAAGAAGAGCGTCGTGCCGTCATCGATCGCATGCTCGAGGTCTTCTACAACGATCCGCCGTGGTTGATGCTCTACTTCCAGCCCGACTTCTACGGCGTCAGCAACCGCGTAGCCTTTGAGCCGCGCCGCGACGAGAAGGTCTACCTGTTCGACACCACACTCGCGCAGTGACGATGTCCGGCACGCAGGATCACGAGGGGCCCTGCGTGCCGGATCAAGCCGGCGGCTACAAGCCGGCAGGAGAAATTCTTTCGGGAGGTCAATGAGGGAACGACCATGAAAACTCTATATCACTTCGCGCTTGCCGCGGCTCTGGGGGCCGCACTATCGACTACCGC
Source organism: Devosia polycyclovorans (assembly GCF_042181575.1). Lineage (GTDB taxonomy): Bacteria > Pseudomonadota > Alphaproteobacteria > Rhizobiales > Devosiaceae > Devosia > Devosia polycyclovorans. Next base: position 1,277,514 of record NZ_CP170082.1, read on the forward strand.
ACTGGCCGCTCCGCCCGACGACACCGTTGTCGTTGGTCTCAGTGCCGATGCCTCGACCTTTGATCCCGCGCAGATTTCGAGCCGCGACAATTCCAATATCGCCAAACACATCTTCGCAACGTTGTTCAAGGTCAACTTCGCGGGAGAGGTGGAGCCCTATCTTGTCGAAGACACGACGGTGAGCGAGGATGGGCTTGCCTATACGTTCAAGATCAAGGATGGCCTGACCTGCGACGATGGCGAAGCGCTGACCGCCGAAGACGTCGCCTATTCGTTCAATCGCGCCTCTGACCCTACCAATGCCTTTACCGGCAACACGCCGGGCTTTGTCTATACGACGCTCGGCTTCAAGTCCGCCGAGGTCGTGGACGATCTCAATGTGCAGATCAACCTCAGCGCCAAGACCACCTTGGCGCTCGGCATGATGGCGCAGGTCTTTATCCACTGCAAAGACAGCTACGAGAAGATGAGCCTTGAAGAGGCTGCCGCCAATCCCATCGGCTCGGGTTCCTATCGTTTGGCCTCCTGGGATCGCGGCTCACAGATCGTGCTTGAAAAGGTCAAGGAGCCCGGCACGTTCGATACAATTATCTGGCGCATCATCCCCGAGGCATCGACCCGCACGGCCGAACTGATTGCGGGCAATGTCGACATCATCACCAATGTCGCACCTGACCAGGTGTCCGCGATCGACGCCTCAGGCTCGGCGACCGTCGCCAAGGTCAGCGGCACCCGCCGCATGCAGATTGGTTTCAACCTTGGCGAGGGCGTTGCCGGCATGCCAGGTGCCGCCGAGATCCAGGACCCCAAGGTGCGCTGGGCGCTTCAATATGCCGTCGACGTCCCGAGCATCTGTTCGCAACTGCTGGGCACCGAGTGCACGCGCATGACGAGCCTCGTCAATCCGCCTAACGACAATCCGGACCTCAAGCCGGTTCCCTATGACCCGGATATGGCCGAACAGCTTCTCGACGAAGCTGGCTACCCGCGCGGCGAAAACGGCGTGCGCTTCAGCATCCGCCTCCAGGGACCGCGCGGCCGCTACCTCAACGACGCAAATGTCGTCCAGGCCATCGGCCAGTACCTGACCGATGTCGGCGTTGAAACCGAAGTCGAGCTGCTCGAATGGGCCTCGGTCTATTCGCCGCTGCTGCGGACCAAGGAGATGGGCCCGCTATTTTTCCTCGGGCAGGGTGGCGTGACCTGGAACCCGCTCTACGACATGAGCCTGTTCTCGACGCCAGACGCGCCCACCAACTATCAGAGCTGGACGGATCCGCGCTGGTTCGATGATTGGAAGCTCGCGCTCGAGGCCGACACGGTGGAAGAAGCGCGTCCGGTCATCAACCGCATGCTCCAGCTCTTCTACGAGGAAGGCCCCTGGCTGCAGCTCTACTTCCAGCCCGATTTCTATGGCGTCTCCGAGCGTATCGAGTGGACGCCGCGGCGCGACGAAGAGATCGAGCTGTTTGCTGCAACGCTCAAGCAGTAGCCTGACACCCCCCGGATGCGCTGCCCCAAGTGGCGCATCCCCTTGTTCTCCAAAATCGGTCAACCGCGCATGTGGACATTCATCATTCGACGCCTCATCCAGAGCGTCATCGTCATCATCGGGGTAACGCTGATTACCTTTACGGCCCTGCAGATGAGTGGTGACCCCACCTATCTCTACGTCAGCGAACGCGCGACCGAGGCCGAAATCCAGCGGACGCGAGAAGCTCTCGGCTTCGACAAACCGCTTCCCGAGCAGTACCTGAATTTCCTCGGTAACCTGGTTCAGGGCGATTTCGGCAATTCACTATCTTACAAGCGTCCGGCGATTGAATCGGTAATGGAGGCCTTGCCGGCGACGCTGGAACTGACGCTCTTTGCCATGTTCCTCGCGATCGTCGTCGCCATTCCGCTCGGGGTGGTGGCCTCACTCAATCGCGGCAGCGCGGTCGATGGCTCGATCATGACCATGGGGATGTTGGGGCAATCCATTCCCAGTTTTTGGCTCGGGATCATGATGATCATGTTCTTTGGCCTCCAACTCAGAATTCTCCCGATTTCAGGGCACGTTCCTTTTATCATGCCATTGATCCAGGGCGATTTCCTGCGCGCCTTCACCAATTTGCCGCAGACGCTCTATTACCTGATCATGCCCGGCTTTGCGGTGGCCTTCTATTCCATTTCCCGCAATGCCCGCCTCGTTCGCTCCTCCATGCTCGAAGTTCTCGGTCAGGATTTCGTTCGCACAGCGCGTTCAAAGGGCATCAGCGAGCGCGCCGTGGTGATCCGCCATGCGCTGCGCAATGCCTGGCTCCCCGTTGTGACCATGATCGGCCTTGAATTCGGGTTCCTGATCGGCGGCGTCGTCGTGGTCGAGATGGTGTTTTCCTGGCCCGGTATTGGCCGACTGGTCTTCAACGCCATCAATCAGCGCGACATTCCAGTGGTGCAAGCTGCCGTCGTGACCCTCGCGCTGGTCTTCATCGCGCTCAACCTCATCGTCGACCTTGTCTATGCCAAGATCGACCCCCGCGTGAAACTCTAGGAGGCCAGCATGACTGTCGAAACGACCCAGGCGCCCCAGATCGTCAGCCGGCCTCTCTCGCATCGTCGCCGCGAATTCCGGCGCGCCGTCCGCTCCATGGTGCAGGCCAAGTGGCCGCTCCTTGCGGCACTGATCCTTTTTTGTGTCGCCTTGGCCGCGCTCTTCGGCCCCTGGATATCGCCTCTCGATCCCAATCGGCAGGACATCATGGTGCGTCTCGCCGATCCGCTCAGCGAGGGACGTCGCAATGCCTTTTTCCTGCTCGGCACCGACGGTCTCGGGCGCGATGTGTTTTCTCGGCTCCTCTATGGCGCTCGCATATCCCTCACGGTGGGCATTTGTGCCATCATGGTCGGCGGAACCATCGGGGTGATCGCAGGCCTGCTTGCCGGTTACTTTGGTGGCTGGATCGATGACATCATCATGCGGTTGGGCGATATCCAGCTGGCCTTTCCCTTTATCCTTCTCGCCATCATGTTCCTCGTCATTCTGGGACCGGGCGTCGTCAATATCATCATCGTGCTGGGAGTTGGCCAATGGGTCACCTATGCCCGTATCGTCAGGGCCCAAACGCTGTCCTTGCGGGAAAAGGAATATGTCGAGGCGGCACGTGCTCTGGGCGATCCGACACCGCTCATCATCTTCCGCACCATCCTGCCCAATATCATCGCGCCGCTGACAGTGATCGCTTCTTTTAACGTCGCCTCGGTCATCCTGTCGGAAGCTTCACTGTCCTTTTTGGGCCTTGGCGTGCCGCCCGATGTTCCGACCTGGGGCGCCATGCTGGCAGACAGCCGCGACCAGCTAATGGCGAATAAATGGTGGCTCGCCTTTTTCCCCGGCATGGCCATCGTTCTCACCGTCCTGTCCTTCAATATTCTCGGCGACTGGTTGCGCGACTTCCTCGATCCGCGCCTCAAGACCATGGGCTGACCCAAACCCGAAAGTGAAAAAAATGAAGATCGGAATTGTTGGCGCAAGTTTTGCCCGCGCTGCCTATCTGCCCGCGCTACGCCACGTTGACGACACTGAAGTCGTCGCCATCGCATCGAGCCGTCTTGAAAGTGCCCAATCGGCCGCCTCCGAATTTGGTGTCGGCGCGGCCTATGACGATTGGCAGATGATGCTCGACAAGCACCAGTGCGACCTCGTGCTGATCGCAACGCCAACTGACCTGCACGCGCCTATCACATTGGCCGCCCTCGACCGCGGCGCCCATGTGCTTTGCGAAAAGCCGACGGCGATGGATGCGACAGAAGTCAAAACCATGCTCGACAGGGCCGAGGCCCTCGGGCGCGTGCACATGATCGACCACGAACTGCGCTTCAATCCAAATCGCACGCGCATCGCCGAGCTCATCGCATCAGGCGAACTCGGCGATATCCGGCACGTCAACATCGCCAATATCGGTGCTTCCTGGGCCAATCCCGCGAGCCGTCCTAAAGGCGATTGGTGGAGCCTTGCCGAGCATGGGGGCGGTCGCCTCGGCGCCAATGGCAGCCATCAGGTCGATATGCTGCGCTGGTGGCTCGGTCCCGTGCGCTCGGTTGTCGGGCAGGCGTTGACTGTGCTTCCGGATCGCCTCGACAAGAAGACGGGCGAGGCCTGGACGGCCACGGCCGATGATCTTGCCTATTTCACCATGGAAATGGAAAGCGGGGCGCTGGCTCAAGTCTTCATGTCCGGCGTTGCAGCCAACAATATCGGCAACCTGACACAGGTGTTCGGGTCCAAGGGCACGGTGGTGCTCGACAACGATAACGAGCGCCTGATGCATGCAAAGGCCGGCGAGAGCTTTTCCGATATCTCCGTCGAAGACCCCAACGCGGCGTTGCCGGGCCTCAACAAGGGTGTGTGGAATGTGTCGGTGGTTGGAGCCTTGCGCGAGTTGACCGCGGCCATTCGCGAGGGCCGGGGCCTCCAGCGTGGCGCAACTTTTGAGGATGGCCTCAAGAACCAGCAGGTGCTGGACGCGGTCAAGACTTCGACTAAGACTCGGGGATGGGTCGACCTGCCGTAGTCTGTCCGCATGCCGGCCAAAGCGTTATCCTCACTGGTGCCGCCCCCGATCCGATCCCGATGCTATTCTGGGCCGACTTGCCATCGACCGCGCCGCGCAAGGTCAGGGTGACCTTGCTGACAAATATCTGCAGCCATTTGCGTCGGAACGAAGGATCAGCGTCCCGAAGGCGGCGACGGATCCCCGTCGAGAAACGACTGATCCTGGCGGGCGACCGTTCTGCCTTGGCATGCCCCCTGACAGCACCAAGGCGCGAATAGCATTTTGCTCTGATGTCTCCAGAGCACGGTCGACCCCCTTGCGCGAACGCCGGCCATGTGATTGATATGCGCCCATCCACAGGGGTGCTCCGTATTGCCGGGGCTGAGACGCGGGCGGCAAGCCCTCAAACCCTATTAGCTGATCTGGGTAATACCAGCGGAGCGAGGCGGGCGATGTTTTCTGGCGCACAGATTTCCCTTTATCCAATGGCCGGCAATTTTGTCGGTATCATTCTTGACGCATTGCGTGCACTCGATCCCTATCGGGAGCGGTTGCGGATCGAGACCGACGACCTCTCCACGCTGCTGGTCGGGCCGCCCGAAGTGCTGTTTCCGGCCATGCGCGATCTCTTCGTTGCGGCCTCCAGCAGCGGCGAACATTGCGTGCTCCATGCTACGCTGTCGCGCGGCTGCCCAGGCGAGCCGGACGACGCCATCTGCCAGACCGCTGAATATGGCGGGCCGCGCGAGCCGCTGGAGCAGAGGAAGGCCGCAGCTCTCAAGTCGGTCGGCAGCGCGCCTGTGACCGACATGCAGGCTGCCGCACAATTCTCGCTCTATGTGATGGGCACCGGCGACCACATGGACGAGATCTATGGCTGCATCGATTTTCTTAAACAATCCGGCGTGTTCGGCCGCGCCAAGAATTTCTGCACGAGACTGGACGGCGATGCTGGCGCCGTCTTTGCGACCATCGAAGCCGCCCTCTGCCGCTTCGGGCCACCTGAAGGCCATGTGACGATCGACCTGACAGTATCCGCGAACAGCCCGACGCGCCGCTGAAGCGGTTCCCGTTTCGCGCTTCCCGTTTCGCGCTTCCCAGGTTCATCATGCCCCTTCTACCGCGCCCATCGCTGAGGTTGCTCGCCAGCACCGGCCCTGCCCTGATCTCGGTGGGGGCGGTTGTTCTGGCTTGGGAGACCTACGCGGCCTTTTCAGGCATTTCACCTACCACCCTGCCAGCGCCATCGCGGGTCGCCGCGCAGGTTATGGAACATCGCGGCGCGCTGCTGGACAACGCGATCCCCACACTCGGCGCAACGCTGCTCGGCTTTGCCTGCTCGTTGGCCGCAGCCCTCGTATTTTCAGTCCTCATCGACTTCTTCCGGCCGTTGCGGCGGGCGCTAATGCCTGTCTTCGTCATCAGCCAGACGGTGCCGCTCGTCGCGATTGCGCCGCTGATCGTGCTGTGGTTCGGTTTCGGGCTGGCGCCCAAGATCATGCTGGTGGCGCTGGTCACGTTCTTTCCAATGCTGGTCGCACTTTCGCAGGGATTTGAGGCGACCGATCGCGACATCGAGGCGCTGCTTGCCTCGATGGGGGCGTCGCGGGCGAAGATTTTTCGCCTGGCCCGGCTGCCTTCGGCCCTGCCGTATTTCTTTGCCGGGCTGCGCATCTCGATCACCTATGCGGTGGTTGGCGCCATCTTTGCGGAATATGCCGGGGCCGCCAAAGGGCTGGGCATCTATATCCTCAACGCCAAGAACAATTTCCGGCCCGATCTGGTTCTCGCTGCGGTGCTGGTCAGCGCGACGCTCACACTGGTGCTGTTCGGCACGACCATGCTGGTCCAGCGCGTCGCAATGCCATGGTTCCAGCACGAAGGCGATCGCAGGCCATGAGTGATATCCGGCTCGACCTGAACAATATCTGCAAGGACTTCGGCGGCCTGGCCGTGCTTGACCGCATCTCGCTACAGGTCGGGCGCGGCGAATTCGTGTCCATTCTCGGCCCCTCCGGCGCTGGCAAGTCCACCCTGTTCCGATTGTTGACCGGCGGGGTGGCATGCGATGGCGGCGAAATCCGCTTCGACGGTAACGTATTGGCCGGCGCCAACCCCTTCGCGTTCATGCCACAGCGCGACGCCCTGATGCCGTGGCGGCGGATCATCGACAACGCCACGCTGGGGCTTGAGGTACAGGGCGCCAGTCGAACCGCAGCGCGGGAAAAGGTAGCGCCGCTCTTTGACGAATTCGGACTGGCGGGCTTTGAGCAGCATTACCCATCCCAGCTTTCGGGCGGCATGCGCCAGCGCGCCGCCCTGTTGCGCACCGTCGTGCAGAACCGGCCCATGCTGCTGCTCGACGAACCGTTTGGGGCGCTCGACGCCCTCACCCGCACTGCTATGCAGCGCTGGTTGATGACGATGTGGGCGCAGCACCACTGGACCGCCTTGCTGATCACCCACGATGTCCGTGAGGCGGTGTTCCTGTCTGATCGCATCTATGCGCTATCCGCGCGTCCCGCCCGAATCCTGCGCGAATTTGTCGTACCGACCCCCCGTTCATGCCGCGGCCTGGTTTCCAGTGAAACCAGCCGGATCGAGGCTGAAATTCTTGACACCCTCCTTTCCCAGCAACCGGACCAATAGATCATGTTTAACCGCCGCCAGATCATCGCCTTCGCGATGACCGCCAGCTTCGCCGCAATGCCCGCCTTTGCACAGAACACACCCGTCAGCATTGCACTCGACTGGACGCCGAACACCAATCATATCGGACTCTTCGTGGCCCAGGCCGAGGGCTATTATGCCCAGGCCGGTCTGGATGTGACGATCCTGCCCTATAGCGATACGGCGGCCGGCACGCTGGTGGCCAACCGTGTCGCGGATTTCGGGATAATGGGTTCGGTGAGCCTGTACACGCAGCGCACGGCCGGGGCAGACCTCGTTGCCACCTTCGCGGTAACGCAGACGGAAACCGGGCGCGTGGTGTTCAACGCCGACCGGACAGACATCCAGCGCCCAGCAGACCTTGATGGCCTGACCTATGGTGGCTTTGGCAGCAACTGGGAGACGGCGCTTATCAACACCATGATCCGCCATGACGGTGGCAAAGGAGAATTTGAGACCATTACCCTGGGCACCTCGGCCTACGAGGCCCTGGCCAATGGTGCGGTCGATTTCACCCTCGAGGTTTATACCTGGGAAGGCGTCAAGGCCGAGCTCGAAGGCGTGGCACAACGCGCCTTCCGCTATGCCGATTTCGGCGTGCCGGACGAGCACACCACGCTGATCGGCTCCAGCCAGGCCTATCTGGATGCCAATCCGGACGCGGCGGCTGCCTTCATCGCTGCTACGAAGCGGGGTTATGCTTTTGCCGTGGACCAACCCGAGAGGGCGGCTGATATCATCATTGCCGCGAATGCCGATGTGTTGACTGATCGGGCCCTGATCATCGCTTCGCTAAAGACGCTGGTGGACGGCAACTACCTGCGGACCGCCGACGGCGCGCTGGGCACGTTCGATCCGGCCAAGATGGAGGCAATCGGGGCGTTCATGTTCCAGGCTGGCATGCTTAAGGATGGCAACGGGACCCCGCTTTCCAAAGCCCCCGATTTTTCGACCTACTACACCAATACCTATGCGGCCACTGAGTAGCCTCTCCTGAGGCAGGGACGTTGCTGCGATCGAGACCTATTTTCAATGCGATCTCGATCGCGGCAGCGTCGTCGAAGTGAAGCGAAACTGCGAACCGCTGCCTGGATCACACGACCGACTGTCCTGCGCTCCATGATAGACACCCGCGCCGTCTCCGCCGCACCTCGAGGGCGGCCGGTCCGCTTATGCTGACCATCGTCTGGATGGGGTGATGGCTTGCAGGCCAACACTGTCTTGCCTGAAGGTAACGCGAAGCCGCCGGTTGGCTGCATTGGCGCAATACGGTCTCTGCCAGCAGCACAATTTGCCCGTCAATACGCTAACGTCTCGAGAAGCTGCCCGTTTCTTAGCTGCCCGAATACGTGCGCTCCATTGCACCGGTCAGATGATCTTGCATGGCTTGCTGTGCCGCCTCGCTGTCCTTGGCGGCGATGGCCTGGAAAATGCGGTGGTGCTCTGCTTCAACGATATCGTGCCTTTGCGTCGTTGCCCGCAAGGTCAGGCTGCGCGAAAGATGCATGCCGAAAGCGATCTGGCTGGCCATGGTTTCCATGGCCGCGATATGAAACTGATTGGCAGAGCTCCGGGCGATGATCATATGGATCTCGAGGTCAGCGTCAGTGCCGGTTTCGTGCTGGCGGAACGTGTCGTTGAAACGGGAAATGGCGCGCTCGAGCTGGAGCAGTTGTTCATCGGTGCGCCGGATCGCAGCCCATTTGGCGCAGAGCGGCTCGAAGTCGATGCGGAATTCATAGCAGCGCTGAATGTCAGACAGCGAACTGAGCGGCACGATCTTGCCGACGGATCGGTCCGGGCGCCGGGAAACATAATTTCCCGAGCCTTGACGGGTGGCGATAATGCCGTCCTCCCGAAGTCGCGCCAGCGCCTCCCGCAGTACCGGGCGCGATACTTTATAGTCGGCAGAAAGCGATTGCTCTGCCGGGAGCCTCGCGCCAATGGCGAAGCGCCCGTCTATGATCTCCTGCATCAGGCGATCATAGATGCCATCTGCCAGATTGGGTTCGCGCGTGCGGCTTTCGTCGGCCATGGACACTATCCTTGAGTGACGCCTCTATACCGCAATTCCCGCCGCCCGATAAACCGACTCCATCAGCTTGAGGGTCTTGAGATTGTCCAGCCGGTCGGTCGGGAAGGGCGCGCCCGTGATCAGCCCGTCGGCAAAGGCATTTACGGCGCCGGTGAAGCAGGCCTGATAATTGGCCTGGAGGTCATGCACGGTCAGCGGCTTCTCGACGGACAGTTTGCGGATCACAGACTGATCGAGGACCAACGTATCCCGGTCTCCAAGTATTTCCAGCCGGTCCGTCGGCAAGGGTGGATAGCCGATTGCTGACACATTGGCATCGATGACGATGGTAGCGCCCGCCGCGCTTCGCAGAGTCACTAGAGCGACATCCTCCCCCTTCAGGTCCGGGTTGACTCGGTCGAGCACGGCGGACGTCACGTCCATTTCTCCGAAAATGGATCGCAACGCATCGAGGTGATGGATCAGGATCTCGAAAACAAGGAGGCGATCAAACCCTGCAAGGTAGGGTTGCCGTCCCAGCAGAAACGGCGTCTTGCCCGGATAATCGAACAGCGATGACGAGCGCACGGACAGTCTTGCGTGACGCACGTTTCCTACCTCGCCAGCCGCTACCCGGCGCGCCATTTCGGCATAATGCGGGCGGAAGCGATAATTCTCATGCACCATGAAGCGCACAGCTTCGCCGACATCGGCGATCAGGGCCTCTGCCTCAGCGACGGTTGCGGTCATCGGCTTCTGGCACATGACGTGAATGCGTTTGCCTGCGGCCAGCCGTACCAGATCGGCATGCGTACCCACGGGAGTAATAATGTCGATTGCATCCGGCTTTGTCTGTTCGAGCATGACTTCGACGTCGGTGAAGACCCGATCAATCCCAAACTGTTCGGCGCGAGCTTCGGCGCGGGCCTGGTCAGGGTCACACAGCCCACAAATCTTTACATCGGACCGGGAGCGCCAGCCGCGCAAATGGAATTCGCTGATGGCGCCGGCCCCGGCAATGGCAATTTTCAAGACAGACATAGTTCCTCCGGTGCTGGCTCATCTAACCGATTTTTACCAATCTAACAACTATTGACGAATGCCGGGAGGTCCGTTATCGCTCTGGCCCTAACGTGTTTGGAGCCCCCTACATGCGCACTGAAGTCACACCGGCTGACCTGTCCAGATCTGTCATGGCCGTTCCGCCGCTGGCACGCAGCGCTGATGGGGCCTACGATGTTGCCGGCAATGCTGCCCTGATACAGCACCTGGAGAATGGCGGCGTCTCAACCCTGCTCTATGGTGGCAACGCCCTGGCGCATCACTGGCCTATCTCGCAATATGCCAACTGGCTGGACCGGCTCGAACAGTCCTGCGGCGCCGATACTTGGCTCCTGCCTTCGGTCGGCTCGGATGGCGGCCGCCTGGTGGATCAGGCTGCAATGCTCAAAAGCCGGAAATTCCCGGTCGCCCTGCTGCTGCCGATGATTGCGCCCCGAACCGAGGAGGGGACCATGGCAGCGCTGCGGCGCTTCCATGCCGAGTGCGGGGTTCAGTTGCTGGTTTACATCAAGACCGACAATTACATCCTGCCCCAATCCCTGGGCGCGCTTGTTGCCGATGGTGTGGTCTTTGGCGTCAAATACGCCGTGCCCCGGCCACAGGGCGGTCGGGACACCTATCTCGATGCCATTATCGCCGCTATCGGTGCCGAGCGGATCATTTCCGGCTTCGGTGAACCGCCGGCCATAGCGCACATGCGCGATTATAGCCTGGCGGGGTTTACCGCCGGCTGCGTGTGTCTGGCGCCCGCCATCTCCATGGCGGCCCTGGGGGCATTGCGCGAAGGCCGGGCCGAACAAGCGCAGAGCCTTATTCAGCCTTTGCTGGCGCTGGAAGCCGCGCGCAATCGCATCAACGAAATTCGCGTTCTGCACGATGCGGTGAGCCTTTCCGGCATTGCTCAAATGGGCCCGATCCTGGAGCCTTCCAGCGGCCTCACGCCAACCGAGCGGGCAGAGGTTGAAACGGCTGCCCGCGCTCTTGTGGCTGCTGAACATGCTTTCAGGGCGCAAAGCGCAGCCTGAACCGCGACTGAGAATTCAAACTGCTCAATGGGAGGAACTTATGAGCTTGAATAAACCCGTTACCCGTCGAACCGTTCTTGGCGGGGCCGCCGCCGCATTGGCGCTTTCGGTAGCGCCACGCAGCGTCCTGGGCGCTGACTATCCAAGTCGTCCGGTTACCGTGGTCGTCCCCTGGGGCGCTGGCGGTGGCACCGACGCCACCGGCCGCATGATAGCAGCCCTGCTTGAAAAGCGTCTGGGCGGCAGCTTCAACGTGGTCAACCGCACTGGCGGTTCGGGCGTTGTCGGCCATTCGGCCATCGCCAATGCCGCCCCCGATGGCTATACCATCGGCCTGGTGACCGTTGAAATCACCATGATGCACCATATCGGCCTGACCGAGCTGACCGCAGCAGACTACACGCCTCTTGGCCTGATGAATGCCGACAGCCCTGGCATTACCGTTTCATCCGACAGCCCCTATGGCGATGTCGAAAGTCTTGCCAAGGCTATTGCCGAGTCTGAACCCGGCACGTTCAAGGCCTCCGGCACCGGACAGGGCGGTATCTGGCATCTGGCGCTGATCGGTTGGCTGCTGTCCATGGACCTGGCGCCGGACCACGTCACCTGGGTGCCGTCGGAAGGCTCGGCGCCCGCCATGCAGGACCTGATCGCCGGCGGCATTGACCTGGTGACGGTATCGCTGGCCGAAACCAAGGCCATGGTCGATGCCGGCCGTGCCAAGAACCTGGCCTTGATGGCCGATGCCCGCGCTGCGTCCCATCCTGATGTGCCCACGGTGAAGGAAGCGGGCGGCCAGTTCTCGCTCTCGACCTGGCGCGGCATTTGCGGTCCCAAGGACATGGACCCCGTGGCCGCCGAAGCCATTTCGACAGCCCTGGCCGAAATCGCCCAAGACCCCGAATTTGTCGAGTTCATGAACAGCCGCGGCTTTGGTATCACCTATCTCGATCCGGCTGCGCAAGCAGCTATGATGAGCACAACCGACGCGATCATGTCGGATGCCCTCACTGCGGCGGGCCTGGCCTCGAGCTAGGGCGCGGGACCAATCAGGCGGCGGGCGCAATCGTGCCCGCCCCAATCTTTTGCCGGGAGGAGGAACTGGCATGCAATTGAGCGACTCTCTTATGGGCGCGCTGTTTCTGGCCATTGGCCTTGTCATGTTCGCCATGGCCATCCAGTTCCCGGCCTTTCCCGGCCAACCCTATGGCGCCTCGCTATTTCCCAGCATTCTGGGACTTGGTTTGGCACTGAGCGGGCTTTTGATGGTCTTTTCCGGTTTCAAAAGCGCCGAAGGTCGCTTTGCCGTTACCATTGACCCCACCCTCAAGACCGCTTCGGGATTGGTCAGCGCGGCGCTGGTCGTGGCCTCGGTCCTGGCGCACATCTTCCTGGCCGGACTGATCGGCTTTATTCCCGTCACGATCCTCACGCTTCTGGCACTGTTTGTGTGGTTTCGCGTGCCGCTGGGTCAATCCATAGCCTTTGCCATCGCGGGCGCGGCCTTGTGTTGGATCCTGTTTGCCGTTGCGCTGGAAGTGCCACTGCCGCGCGGGCCCATCGAGAGCCTGTTCTGACCATGGTTTCACCCGACATTCTGTGGCAGGCGCTGCAGCTGGTCCTTGACCCTGAAGTGCTGCTTGTCATCCTGTGCGCCGGCGCCTTCGGCATGTTTGTGGGCGCCATGCCGGGCCTCACGGCCACCATGGCCACCGCGCTTCTGGTGCCGGTCACATTCTTCATGGACCCCATTCCAGCTATCGCGGCCATCGTTACCGCCAGCGGCATGGCCATTTTCGCCGGCGATATCCCTGGCGCTCTCCTGCGCATGCCAGGCACCCCAGCATCGGCAGCCTATGTTGAAGATGCCCACAAGTTGGCCCTGGCCGGCAAGCTCAATCTGAGCCTGGGCACCAGCCTCTTGGTGTCTGCCATTGGCGGGCTCTTCGGTGTGCTGGTGCTCATCCTGGCGGCTCCGGTGCTGGCCGAATTCGCGCTGAAATTCACTTCGTTTGAGTATTTCTGGCTGGCGGTGCTTGGCCTATCCAGCGCGGTCTTTATCGCCTCGGACAATGCACTCAAGGCAGGTATCTCACTCCTCATCGGGCTGTCACTGGCTACGGTCGGGCTCGACCCGACCTCAGGCACGCCGCGCTTCACCTTCGGCAGTGTCGATCTGCTTGCAGGCATCGAGTTCGTTCCCGCGATGATCGGACTTTTCGCGATAGGCGAAGTCCTGCGCGGCGCCATCCGCATGAACACGGCCGCCCCCCTGCCACAAGTGCCGCCGACCAAGGGTCCGCTATTCGCTGGCCTCGGTGCGCTGATCATGCGCTATCCCAAGAACATCCTGCGCAGCTCAACGCTGGGCACGATGATCGGCGCCTTGCCGGGTGCGGGGGCTGATATTGCCGCCTGGATGAGCTACGCGTTCTCCAAGCGCTTTTCCAAGACACCCGAACAATATGGCAAGGGGCACCCGGAAGGACTGGTCGATGCTTCGGCGGCAAACAACGCGGCAGTCGGCGGATCATGGATCCCGGCCTTGGTCTTCGGTATTCCCGGCGACAGCGTCACCGCCATTGCCATCGGTGTCCTCTACATGAAGGGCATCAATCCTGGCCCGACGGTGTTCCTGCAGACACCAGAGATCATCTATGCGGTGTTCATGCTCTTCATCCTGGCCATCATCGTCATGGTGCCGCTGGGCTGGGGCACGGTCAAACTGGCCCGCCGTGTGCTGACCATTCCGCGCCGCATTCTCATGCCGCTGATCCTGACCTTCTGTATTGTCGGCTCTTTCGCCCTCACCAATTCGCCCTATGGCATCGTCCTGATGCTGTGCATCGGCTTGGCCGGCTGGTTCCTGGAGGAAAACGGGTTCCCCCTGGCGCCCATCATCCTCGGCCTGGTGCTCGGCGGCATGGTGGAGCGCAATTTTCTCACCTCGATGATCAAGTCAGACGGTGACCTGCTGGGCTTCTTCGAGCGTCCAATCGCTGCAGTGCTGGGGGTGCTCGTGATCCTGCTCTGGGGAACGGTGATCGTTCGCTTTGTCATGCGCATGACGGCGTCGCGCACCCAACAGGCGGAAAGCTGATCGCGATGTGCACCTGTTGATCGATAGACCTGAAGGCGCATTGACTTCCGATCACGTGGTTCGGTGCCGCCGTGGCCTTCTCAGGTACCTGCCTCACCGCGGCTGTGAGGCGTATGCTCGCATCGCCAGCCGGCCGGCGGTTCACTCCGCATAGCAAACCCAACCTTTGAAGCTGAGGCCGGCAAAGAACAGACTGACCTGCCCGAACCCGGCCTCGGCCAACATGGCTTCGTCCTCGTCTGGCGACAGGATGGTCAGCCTTGTACCGATCGCGTCGCGCGCGGCAGCGAGAAGGGCTGGATCCGAGCCGGGTGGCGCGCCGAAGGCGGCATGGCGCGCGATCCATGCCGAGCGCTCAGGCTCGGTCTGTGGGAAGCTTGTGTGCACCAGCAGGAGCGGAGAACCGGGTCTCAGGCGCTGACGGATCTGGGCAAGGATGTGTGCCCGCTCCGCCCGGTCGATGAAATGGAAGACCAGCAGGCACGTCGCGCCGTCGAACGGCCCGGTGGGCGCATGCGCGATCGTGCCGTGATGGAGGCGGACGCGCTTGGCGTGTGGCCCAATCGTCTCCGCTGCCAACTCGAGCATGTCGGCAGAAGGATCTACTCCATCGAAGGTCCATCCAGATTGCGCATCCGCTAGGGCCCTCAGCTCCAAGCCACCACCCGCGCCTACAACGAGCACGCGGCCGTTTGACGGCACCCGCTCGGCCAGCAGCATCTCGACAATGCGATGCAGGCTCGCAAAGCCGGGAACCTGTCGAGGCGGCCCATCGAGATAGGCCCGGCCATGTCCTGCAAACGTGTTCGTCATTCTGTCGTCCTCTGCATGGTGTTGGCGAGGGACATTCCAGTCGCTCGCCCTCAATAGTCAGGCCAGCGCTTCCTGCGGCTGCGGACCACGTAGCAGCACGAAGACCAGCAGAAGCGCCATCACGACGACACCTGCCCACATGGCCTGCTGCCATGCTTCCACGAACGCTTCCTGCGCCGAGCGCAGCAGCGCCGCAGACGCCGGATCATTTGCCAGATTGAGTGCTCCGGCAATGCCCTTGCTGACTTCGGCCGCCACATCAGCAGGAACGCCCGCGAGCCGTCCGGCAATGGCACGACCGTAGCCCGCTGTGACCCGTTTTGTGGAAGATAGACATCACAGCTCCTTTGCATGTATCAGTTGCCGATACGAGACAATGGAGGCGAGGTCAACCACTGTAGTGGCGTAGCGTGACACGGATGAATTGGGGGCCTGGACATGAACAAGGACACACGACTGTCGGGGGTCCTGCACGTCTTGCTGCACCTCGGACAGGTCTCGATCCCCCTGACTTCCGAGGTGTTGGCCAACACCATGGGCACCAATCCCCCGGTGTTTCGCCGTACCATGGCCGGCCTGCGCGAGGCAGGTTACGTGACTTCGGAAAAAGGCCATGGGGGTGGCTGGAAGCTTGCTCGTCCGCTGAGCGAGATCACCCTGCACGACGTCTATGTCGCGCTGGACCGTCCCGGTCTCTTCGCTATCGCCAGCCGAAACGCGGAAACGGCGTGCAAGGTGGAGCAGGCGGTCAATCACGCCCTATCAGACACCATGGCAAAGGCAGAGGCGCTGTTTCTCGAGACCTTTCGCGGCGTTACCCTCGACCAGCTCATGCCCGAGAGCTCGCAGGGGTTCGGCATCCACTGCAAGCCGGTTTCCAAGACTTAATCCGCGTCAAGGCTAACGCCTCGCCAGCTCGACATAGGCCCGGCACATGGCAAGCAGTTCCACCTGCAGCGCATCGATGGCGGCTTGCGACAGGTTGCGCTCGAAGGCGTTTCGGATCGTCCCGAAGATCACGGTGACCAGCGTCAAGTTGACGATCTGCACGTCATCGAACGCAGCATCGGCGGCGCTTTCAAGCATGGCCGAAGTAGCGGCATCCACCCGCCGGGCAAACGACTCCACAAGGGCTTCGTTGTCCATCTCGACCACCGAGCGATAGAGCGCCCGTGTGACCTCCGCACGCTCGGTCTTGGCCCGCCAATAGGTCTCGATCAGCGCGGCCAGCATCTCCGCCACCGGCCTCGCGGTCTGCGCCCGGCAGGTCGCCTCGACCTTGTCCGCCAGCACCTCGAGATAACGTTCGTTGAGCGCATAGATCAGCGACTGCTTGTGCGGGAAATACTGGTACATTGTCCCCACCGAGACGCCGGCCCGTTCCGCCACCCGCGTGGTGGTGAGTCCCTGCATCCCCTCCACCAGCAAAACCTGAATAGTCGCCTCGAATATCGCGTCCAGTGTCGCTACTGATCGCGCCTGACGCGGCCATTTCCGGGGGGTCAGCGTAGCGGGCGTGGTCGTGGCCATATGCGAATTCCCAAACTGAAGAATGCTTCACATATTACGGCTGTTGCACATCACTGGGAAGGATCATCCATGGAACACAAGCGCATTGCTCTGGTTACCGGTGCCAATAAGGGGATTGGGCTCGAAATCGCTCGCCAGCTTGCCGAGGCGGGCGTCACCGTCATCATCGGCTCGCGCGATGCCGGACGTGGTCAGGCCGCCGTAGCCGAGCTGGCGGGGCAGGGGCTCGAAGCGACCTCCGTCCAACTGGATGTCACCGATGAGACGAGCATCGCGGCGGCCGCCACAACCATTGGTGCGCGTGACGGTCGGCTCGACATCCTCGTCAACAATGCCGGCATTTTCGATTTCGCCGATGCTGCCCCCAGCAGCGCGTCCATTCCGGCGGTCCGCAAAGTGCTGGAGACCAACTTTATCGGCGCCCTGGCCGTGACCCAGGGCATGCTGCCGCTGCTGCGCAAATCCGCGGCGGGTCGGATTGTCAACCTGTCGAGTTCGCTGGGCTCGCTCAGCGTGAACGCCGACCCGTCGTCGCCCTACTTCGCGCAGCGCTACATTGGTTACAATGCCTCGAAAGCGGCGCTCAACATGCTGACCATCCAACTCACCGAAGAGCTGCGCGACACCGGCATCGTCGTCAATTCCGTTAGCCCCGGCTTCGTCAAGACCGACCTGACCGGTTATGGATTCATGACGCCGGAAGAAGGGGGGCGCCTGCCCGTGAGGCACGCACTGGGTGGGGTCGACAATGGACGGTTCATCGAGCCCGACGGCTACACGCCCTGGTAGGCGGTACCGGCTTCGCCCCAACTTCCCGGTGGTCAACAATTCGGGCCTTCAGTTCACCGCCTGGCCCGATTTGTCGAACAAGAGCGCTTTGCCCGGATCGACATCAAGTGCGAGGCTATCGCCACGTCTTAGAATCTGGTCGCCTTCCAGCACGGCTAGCCAGGATGCCCCCGAGGGCAATTCGAGATTGACGATGGTCTCATTGCCTAGCCGCTCGACCAGGCCAACCCGCCCGACAATGGTGCCCGATGGCGCCACGACCAGATCATGCGGGCGAACGCCCAAGGTCAACCTGTCACCGGGGCGGAGACGACCGGCGGGAATGGCGACCGGCACGCCCGCCACATCGGGGCCGCTGACGGTCACGCTGTCGCCGACCACCTTGTCCACGCCCGCCTCGACGAAATTCATCTTGGGCGATCCGATAAAGCCGGCAACGAACAGATTGGCCGGGCGCTGGTAAAGCTCGATGGGTGCGCCCACCTGCTGCACCACGCCGCCATCGAGCACCACGATCTTGTCAGCCAGGGTCATGGCCTCGACCTGGTCGTGGGTGACATAGATCATGGTGGCGCCCAGATCATTGTGCAGTCTTGAGATTTCCATGCGCATGTCGACCCGCAGCGCGGCATCCAGATTAGAAAGCGGCTCATCGAACAGGAAGACTTCCGGCTTGCGTACAATGGCACGGCCAATCGCCACGCGCTGACGCTGACCGCCCGAGAGCTGGCTGGGCTTGCGATCCAGCAGATGCTCCATCTGCAGGATGCGTGCTGCCTCGCGGATCTTCTGGTCACGCACATCCTTCGGCGTCCGGGCCAGTTTCAGCCCGAAGCCGACATTGTCATAGACGGTCATGTGCGGGTAGAGCGCGTAGGACTGGAATACCATGGCGATGCCGCGGTCGCGCGGCTCGACAGCGTTGACGACACGGTCGCCGATAACCAGTTCGCCGCCTGTTATATCCTCAAGCCCTGCGATCATGCGCAGCAAGGTGGACTTGCCGCAGCCCGATGGGCCGACGAACACCACGAATTCGCCGTGCTCGATGGTGAGGTCGATCCCCTTGATGACCTCGACATTGCCATAGCTCTTCTGGAGCTGTTTCAGTTCAAGCCCGGCCATGGTCGGTCTCCTTCATGAAAGTCATCGCCTGCGTCATCCCTTGACCGCACCGGCCGTCATGCCGGCCACGATCTGCCGGTTGAAGAACAGGAAGACCAGCAGTGGCGGTATGGTGATCAGCAGAATATTGGTGAACAGCAGGTTGTAGGCCGTGCTGAACTGGCTCTGGAAGTTGTAGAGCGTAAGCTGCACGGTCGCATTGGCATTGCCCGGCAAATAGTAAAGCGGGTTGGTGAAGTCGTTAAAGATACCGACGGACTGCACCACGATATTGGTCACCGTTACCGGCCAGAGCAGGGGCAGTACGATGCGGAAGAACACATCCAGCGGACGGGCACCGTCAATGATCGCCGCCTCGTCAAGGTCACGGGGGATGGTTGCCACGAATGCCCGGTACAGGATGATCGAGAAGGGCAGGTTGTAGGCCACTTCAATCAGGATCATGCCGTGCAGGGTGCCGAACAGTTTCAGGCCCTGAAGCAACCAGATCGTGGGCACAACGGCGGGCGGGACCATCAGTCCGGCAAGGATCAGGAACTCGATCAGCCCGTTCCAGCGCGTCTTGCGCCTGGCCAGCACGTAACCGACCATCGCCGCGAAGATCACCAGCAGGGTGACGCTGACAACCGTGATGATGGTTGAATTGATGAAGGCCGTGATCATCATCCAGTTGCGGGTCTTGACCACCTCGGCCACGTTTTCCCAGAGGTGGAAGCCAGTGGGCCAGGAGAAGTCGCGCAGGGCCGATTGCTGGCGGTCCTTGAAGGCCATCAGCACGATGAAGATGAACGGGATGACGAAGACCACGAAAGTGGTCGCGATGGCGGCAGCGCCGCCCAGTATGGAAGCGCGCCGTGTCATTCGTGGCCCTGCTTGCGATTGAGGATCATGGTCAGCGGCACGACAAGCAGCGCGATGAGGATGAACAACACCACATTGCCGGCCGTAGAGAGGCCGTAAAAGCCGGCCTGATACTGCTTGTAGATCACCGAGGCGATGGTATCGGAGGCAAAGCCTGGCCCGCCCTTGGTCATCGCCCAGATCAGGTCGAATGTGCGCAGCCCGCCGATAAAGCTCAGGGTGATCACGGTCGAGGTAGCGGGGCGGCAAAGCGGCAGCGTGACGTACCAGAAATTCTGCCAGGGTGTGGCGCCGTCAATGCGCGCTGCCTCGTAATAGTCGCGGGGAATGGCCACCAGCCCGGCGATATAGATCACGGTCGCCAGGCCCACACCTTTCCAGACATCGACCAAGGCGACGGAATAGAGGGCCAGGTTGGGATCGGTCAGCCAGCCCGGACCAGCAATCCCGAACATGGCCAGTGTTTCGTTGATCATGCCTTGGGTGGGGTGCATGAGAACGGTGAACGTAATGCCGACGCCAACAGTGGAGACCAGCACCGGGAAGAAGACTACGGATCGCAGATAGCCCCGCGCCACGATCTGGCTGGTCAGCATCACTGCAAGGAGCAGCCCCAACACGACCTTCAGCCCCGAGGTCACGACGGCATAGATGACAGTGTTGATCAGTCCCTTGATCAGGAACGGTTCGCGAAAGAACTGGGCAAAGTTCTCAAACCCGATGAACTCGGAATCAAACAGGGTCCAGCGCGTCAGGCTGAAATAGAGCGACGCGAAGGTCGGCGCCAGGAACAGCACAGAATAGACGATGGCCGCCGGGGTGAAGAACCAGCCGGGGTAGGGCGAGCGCCGTGTCAGGCGCGGCGCAGGTGGTGCCGGCGAAACCGCAGGGGCAGCGGATACTGAAACGGACATTTGCCCTATCCTCCAGGAAAAATGGCCCGGAGTGCACAGGGTGCACCCCGGGCCGCAAGGTCACAAGAGCTTACCAGCCTTCAAGGCCAAGCTGCTGGGCCTGCTTGCGGACATCCTCGTCGTAAAGTGCGGCGGCGTCTTCAGCAGAGCGGCTGCCGGTACCGACCTCGACCAGGATCTGCTCGAGTGCGGGGCCCTTCACTGGGGAGAGGAACTCCAGAGCGGGCGCATTCTGACCGCCTTCCTGGAAATAGGGCATCATATCGGAGACGGCGGGCGGAACGTCATCGGGCAACTCACAACCAGCCACCATGTATGGGCCAGTGGCACCGACTGCCTCGTTGCGGACGGCGCAGCCCTCGGGGCTCGCAACAAAGGCGACGAAATCCTTGGCCAGCTCAGGACTTGCAGTGTTCTTCGGCACGTAAAGCGAGTCCGGCATCCAGGTGGTCAGGCCGTTACTTTCGGCGCTGTCGCCAGGCTGGGCGAAGAAGCCCACGTCGTCGAGATGGTCAGGCGTGGTCTCGGCAATTGCCCCGATCGCAAAGGTCAGCATAGGATAGTGCGCACCTTCACCGGTGGCCACCATGCGAACGCCATCTGCATAGGAGGCGGCGCCAAAATCGGCGTTGAAGTAGTCGGCTTCAGCCACTTCCTCGAGTTTTTCGAAACCGCGCAGCGCTGCCGGGGTTGTCGCAAACTTGGCTTCGTTGGCGGTGAACTTCTCGGCGAAGTCCGGTTCTTCGGCGAGAACGTTGAAGAAGTCGGACAGCACGAAAAGCTGGCTGGTCCAGGTGTCCGCATAGGTCTGGATGACGGGGACCTTGCCGGCTTGCTTGATCGCCTCGTTATTGGCCATGAACTCGTCCCAGGTCTTGGGAACTTCCAGGCCAAGCTCTTCATAGATCGGCTTGTTATACAAAATGCCGCCGCCCATGGCAGGCGCGAACGGGGCGCCATAGACCTGGCCATCAGCTGAAACCACCGACTTGAAGCTGTCCTGGACACCGTCCTGGAACGCCTCTTCGGTCAGGGGCAGCAGGTTCTGGGTCGGGTTGATGGCCTGGAACAGCGAACCCGAATTGTATGAAAAGACGTCTGCCATGGCGCCGGTTGCCAGGCGGGTCTTGACGATGTTGTCGCCTTCGCCGCCGCCGGGACGCACTTCGATGTCGATGGTGACATCGGGGTTCATGGCCTTGTAGGCCTCGGCCCAGGCTTCCATGGTAGCAATGGATTGCGGGCCATTGTCGACAAGGATCGACAGATAGCCGGATTGCTGTGCCTGGACGGCGCTCGCCGTCATCAGCATGCCCAGCGTGCTGGCGCCCAGCAGGGCGAGGGTTCTAGTCTTCATCATGGTCTTCCTCCCAATTGAGATCCGCATTTGCGGACCGGCTAAAAACTGGATTGCGCCTTAAGGCGTGTTCACATTGGCCTTTGGCTTGTGGCGTACTTCGCGCTTTGGAGCGGTGTAGCTGAAGGTAATCTGGTGGGTCCCGGCGCTTAGCGGCACGTCCTCCCCCGAGGCGATCGACTGGCCGTTGAGCGTGGCATCGCGATATTTGGGATCCAGACGAAGCACGCCCTTGCTGGCCTGTGGCACCTCAATCTCGTAGCGCACGGCATCATCATCGACTGACCATTCAGCGCGAATGGCACCGGCGGGGCTGTCATGATGCGCCTTGACCGGCGATAGCTCGGGCAGGATGACCGGCTCGAAGACGATGGTCTTGAAACCCGGGTCGGTGGCATCCGGCCGGAACCCGGCAACACCCTCGAGCAGCCACTGGCACACAGCGCCATAGGCGTAGTGATTGTACGAGTTCATCTGAGGGTTGTAGATGGTTCCGTCGGGCTGAATGGCGTCCCAACGTTCCCAGATTGTCGTTGCACCCATCTTGACCTGATAGAGCCAACCGGGGACTTCCTCCTGCAGGAACACCTCGCTGGCCAGGCCCCATTCGCCGATCTTGATCAGCGCCGGCAGCAGGGCAGGGGTGCCGATGAAGCCGGTTCCGATGCGGCGCTCCGCGCGCTCGATCGTGTTCCTGAAATAAGCCTTGGCGGCCTCGTACTTGTCGACCGGGATCAGGTCATGGACGATCGCCAGCGCGTAGGAGGTCTGGTCGTCATAGGCCAGGCGTCCTGATGGCGTGATGAACTCATTGGCAAAAGCCGCCTTCACCTGGTCCGCCATTTCGGCCATGCGATCAGCAACATCACTCTTGCCCACGATCCGGGCGATCTCGCTCACGGCCTTGGACGCGATATGGAGGTACACAGTGGCGGCCGCATCGTCGCCCATGGTCGGAAGCGGCTTTGCACTGGGGCCCTTGGGCTGCAGCCAATCACCAAAGGAGAAGCCGCGAGCGCCCCATTCGCGCGGCGGCGAGACGATCGGGCCATCGCTGATCGACCAGACAAAGTCGACCCATTTGACCATCGAGGGCAGGACCTCCTCAAGGAAAGCGGTATCGCCGTAGTGCAGGTAAAGCTGCCAAGGCACCATCCAGATGGCGTCGCCCCAGCCGGTCGAGCCATAAAAGCCCGGATAATGAGTGGGATCGAGCCGGGTCGGGTCGGGGCAGACATGGGGCACCGCGCCGTCTTCGCGCTGATCGACCATGAGGTCGCGCACCCATTTGTGAAAGAACCCCTGTACCTCGCCGAGATAGGCCGCGGTGCCGGCGAAGACCTGTGCATCGCCGGTCCAGCCCAGGCGCTCGTCACGCTGCGGGCAGTCGGTCGGCACCTCGATGAAATTGGCGCGCTGGCTCCAGAGCGTGTTGAGGAACAGCCGATTCACCAGCGCATTGCCGGAAGTGAAGCCGGACTTCACCTCGGTCACCGAACTGATGGGTACCGAAACGATGTCGATCAGCGTTGCATCACCCTCGATGGTGACGCGGGCATAGCGGTAGCCCTGGAAGGTAAAATAGGGGCGATAATGTTCCTCGCCCGCGCCCGCCAGCACATATTCGATCCTGGCATCGGCTGTGCGGTAATTGCCGTTATAGAAATTGCCATCTTGGTCGAGCACTTCGGCATGCTCGATCGTGATTTTCGCGCCGGCGGCGCCCTTGACCGTGATGGCGACATTGCCGCCGGCATTCTGGGCGAAGTCATAGACCGTGCGCCCCTCGGCATCGGTCCAGCTTTTGGCCACAGTCAGGGGCTCGAGCTCGCGCACGGGCGTGGTTTCATGGGGCACAAGCACCGCGCTGTCGAAGTCCAGCGCTTCGGTTCCAGCCGAAACCTTAGGGGCAATCCGTGCGTCAAACACCTCGCCGAAATAGATGCCAGACTTGCGCACGGGCAACTCGCCGCTTTCCCAGCTGGCGTCCGTCACGAGCAGGGGTTCTGCGGCGCCCGGCCCGGCATGCAACTCTGCAATGGCGGCGATCTTGTCGCCCCAGGTGTTGTAGATGGGGTGCTTGCCCCACATCATCTGCGAGCGCAGCCAGCCATCGGCCAGCCAAATCTCAATCCGGTTCTCGCCCGGCACCAGCAGGTCGCCGACATTATAGGTCTGATAGCTCAGCCGCGCATCATAGCTGGTCCAGCCCGGGGTCAGCAGGTCATTGCCGACGCGCTTGCCATTGATGAAGGCGCGATAAAGGCCCAGCGCGCTGATGGTCAGCACTTCCGATCCGCCGACACGGTCCAGTGTGAAGGTTTTCGCGACAAAGCTGGCTGGCGTGCCCACACCTGCGTCGGCGAGCGGATGGATCATCCGCGCGGTCCAGTTGTGCAGGGCCTTGGTTGCACCCCGGGTGTGAACTGCTGCTGCGTCGGTCACGCTGGCCTCCTCGCCGATAAAGTCGCCTGTAGCGATCTTGTAGAATGTTCTACGTATACCGTTCTACGTTTTTGATCATTTTGCAATAGGCTTTCTCAACTGTGGATCAGCGGGTATAAAGGGCGACGGTCCGGTACAAAATCGGTTGGAATAACAGGATCTTGGGAGAACCGGATGGCGCAGGCCGGGGAGGGGCGACGGAACGGACGGGTGACGATCCGTGAAGTCGCGGATGATGCCGGGGTCTCGGTTGCTGCCGTCTCCAAGGTGCTGCGCGATGCCTATGGTGTCTCAGACGCGCTCCGCGCCAAAGTGCGTGACTCGATGGACAGGCTGGGCTATCGCCCCCTGGCCTCGGCGCGCGGCATGCGCGGCCAAACCTATACACTAGGTCTGGTCCTGCCCGACCTGCGCAACCCGTTCTTTGCAGACATCATGACCGGAGTGAACAATGCGCTGGAGCGCACTCAGTACCAGGTGATGATGGGGATCAGTGCGTCCACGGCCAAGCTGGAAACCGGCGTGGTAGATTCCATGATTGATCGGCAGATGGATGGCATAATCCTGATCGGTTCCACGGAGTCTCGCGAGAGTCTCAACACAATCGCCGAAAAAAAGCCGCTAGTGACTATTGGTCATCACGATCCATCGGCTGATGCCTTTGACACGGTCAACAATAACGACCGGCAGGGGGCTCTGCTGGCAGTTCGACATCTCGTTGCGGCAGGCTACAGCAAAATCGCCATGCTAAGCCTGCAGGGGGAGCCTTCATCAATTCTGGCCGAGCGCGAACAGGGCTATCGGCACGGTATGGTCGAAGCTGGCCTGGGTGGCGCCATCAATATTGCGAGCGCGACACAGGTTATGCGCGATGTGCAATTCGCAGCAAAGCGACTGCTGCAAGGGCCACGACGACCCGACGCGATCTTCTGTTGGACCGACTTCATTGCACTTGAGGTGATCAGCGTGGCCACCGAACTGGGTCTGCGTGTGCCCGAGGACGTCGGCATAGTGGGCTATGACAACACGATGTTTTGTGACTTTGCGCAAAACAGCCTGACGAGCATTGATCAGTCCGGAGAACTACTGGGTCTGCAGGCGGCCCGATTGGTCATCGAGCGGATCAACGGCCGCACCGCAGTCGAGCACTTTGTCGTGCCGCCCCGCCTGGTGGCCCGTCGGAGTACCAGTCGCTGAGGTCGGGTCTCCCGCTTGCTGCGGTGACGGAAGCGGTTCTACTAGCCTGCCAGACTATTGGCGGCAGATCACAGTGCCATCACGTCCATCCTTGCCGTAAAGCGTTTCCATAGCCGGTGAGACAGGTTTGACTTTGTCCAGGAAATGATACAAAACCGCATAAATCGCAAATAATCAAAAATATGTTGCGAGGGAGGTCGGTGTTGATTCATGTCCGCGTTGGGCTGGTGGTTGTCTTGGCCAGCGTGCTTGCCATGCCCCTCGCGGGCTGCAAAATCGTACTGATTGCCGATCAGCAGGCCGCCGAGCCGCTCGGATTCGATGCCGCCAAATATGCTGCGGGCCTCTGGACTGATCGAGCTTTGCCGCACTTCTCGGATTCATCTCGTCCGGTTGCCGAGGTGCTCGCCAGCATAAATTCTGACTTCGAAAGGGCGGGCAATGATTTTGGCTACCGCTCCGGAGAGGGGTCGCCTTGGAGTTTCATCGTCAGCGGCGCCGGTGAAGTGCTTGCCAAGAACACAGAGTCCCGAGCTGGCACTCTTGATGTTGCGGTTGAAGGGCTAGCGGATCCCGTCGTGCTGCAGATCGGCCCTGTCATTCGGGGAAATGCCGTGCGCGACGCGTTGCCCTTCGTCTCGTTCCAGGACTTCACAAACCAGCTCGAATACGCCGATGCAGGCAAAGCGTTGACTGCCCTAGCCCTGGAAGGCGTTGCGAGCAGCGTCGAAACAGTGGCCGTGGGTGACACGGTCCGGTTTACGGGCGCGTTGAGTTTGGCCAGTGCCTCCGATCGCCAGCAGGTGACCCTTGTGGCGCTGGATGTGGTCGCCCCATGAGCCAAGTGGTCTTCTCTGCCAAGGGCATCACCAAGGCGTTTCCGGGTACGTTGGCGCTTCAGGACGTCGATTTCGAGGTGCATGCGGGCGCCGTCAATGTGCTCATTGGTGAAAATGGCGCCGGCAAATCGACGCTGATGAAGATCCTGGCCGGTGTGGAGCAGCCGACATTGGGCACGATGACCATGGAGGGAAATAGCGTCCGGTTCGACTCCATCCGCGACGCGGCCAGCAAGGGCATCGGTATCGTCTTTCAGGAGCTCAATCTCTGTCCAAATCTCAGCGTCACCGAGAACATCTTTCTCGGTCGCGATATCGCCAAGGCCGGTATTCACATCGATCGCGCCGCTCAGACACGGCGCACCACCGAACTGATAGGTCGGCTCGAGCACGACATCGATCCGAGTGCCCTCGTCGGTGATCTGATGATCGGTGAGCAGCAGATCGTCGAAATCGCCAAGGCATTGGCCGAGGACGCTCGTATACTGATCATGGACGAGCCGACTTCGGCCCTATCTGCCTCCGAGGTGGAAGTTCTATTCAAAGTCATTGGCGAACTCAAACGCGCGGGCGTCGCCATCATCTACATTTCGCATCGGCTCGAGGAACTGATCCGGATTGGCGACTACTTCACAGTTTTGCGTGACGGCAGGTTGGCGGCCACCGCCGCCCGAGAAAACGTAACGATCCCTTGGATCATCGAGAAAATGCTCGGTTCCGAAGAAGTGGTCGCGAAACGCCCACCGGCAATCCAGGCAGGCCCACCGATTTTGTCAGTGGACCATCTCTCGCTGCCCGGGCGTGGCCATGCGCTGGCGCTGGATGATTTGTCAGTTTCTTTCCGTCCCGGCGAAATTACGGCGATCTACGGTCTGCTCGGCGCAGGTCGAACCGAACTGTTCGAGAGCCTTTATGGGCTGCGGCCCAATGCCCGCGGTTCCGTGCGTCTCGATGGTGTCGAACTGGCAGGTCACTCGGTCAACCGTCGTATGAAATCGGGCTTGCTGCTGGTCCCGGAGGACCGCCAACGGGACGGACTGGTGCAAAACCTGTCCGTGGGTGGCAATCTCGGGCTGGCCAGCTTGCGTCGCTTCACCCGATATTTCTCCATATCGAAAGCGCATGAGGCGCCTCTTCTAGAGCAGATCATCAAGCAGTTGCACATCAAGACGGCGAGTGCCGACGCGCCGATTACCTCTCTGTCCGGGGGCAACCAGCAGAAGGTGGTCATCGGCAAGTCGCTTCTGACAGAGCCACGCGTTCTGCTGCTCGACGAGCCCAGCCGCGGCATTGATATCGGCGCCAAGGCAGAGGTCTTTTCCACCATGCGCGACCTTGCCGATCAGGGCCTGTGCATCGTCTACACAACCTCTGATCTGAAAGAAACGCATGCTGTCGCCGACCGCATCCTCGTGATGGCCTATGGACGCATAACCGCCGATCTTCGTGCTGAAGAGGCGAGCGACGAGGCTCTCGTTCGCGCCTCCACCTTGAAACCCGAAACAGCCCTGGCCTGAGGTTAGATCATGTCCACTGCCACCAGTTCTCCGGCACCGCGCGCCAACAGCAATGCATCGGCGCTGCTGCTGCTGCTCAAATTGCGGACATTCATAGCCCTAATCGTGGTGACCCTGTTTTTCGCGTTGATGGCGCCGAACTTCGTTTCGGTTGCAAATGCCATCATCATCTCCAAACACGTGGCCATCAACGCGATCCTGGCCATCGGCATGACCTATGTCATCCTGACCGGTGGTATTGATCTGTCCGTGGGTTCGATTGTCGGGCTCACCGGCATGGTTGCAGGCGGGCTACTGGCCCATGGGCTGCAACTGCCCATGTTGGGCATAATCGTCTATCCCAATGTGTTGGAAGTTGTTGCAATCGCCTTGCTGGTCGGTACGGCCATCGGCGCCATAAATGGGCTCTTGGTGACCAAATTAGGGGTCGCGCCCTTCATCGCGACCCTGGGCACGCTCTATGTGGCGCGCGGTGCGGCGCTCCTGCTCTCGGGCGGCTCGACCTTCTCCAATCTTGTCGGCAAGGAGGAGCTGGGAAACCAGGGCTATCCCATCATCGGCTCGGGCAATGTGCTGGGCATCCCTGTGTCAATCATCATCCTCATCGTTCTGGCACTGGTTGCAGCCTATGTCGCGCAGCGCACGCCTTTCGGGCGCAAAGTCTATGCCGTGGGCGGCAATGAGCGGGCTGCCGCGCTGTCTGGCGTTCGGGTCGATCGCATCAAGATCGCCGTCTACATGATCTCGGGCTTTTGTGCGGCAGTGGTTGGCCTCATCGTTTCCTCCCAATTGGTGGCCAGTCACCCCGCAAGTGGCGAGACATTCGAACTCAACGCGATTGCAGCCGCAGTGCTGGGCGGAACGTCACTGTCAGGCGGACGCGGCCTTATCGGTGGGACGATTATCGGCGCCTTTGTCATCGGGGTGCTCAGCGACGGCCTAGTCATGATGGGTGTCTCCGAGTTCTGGCAAATGGTTATCAAGGGGCTTGTGATTATTGCGGCCGTTGTTCTTGACCAATTGCAGCGGCGATTGGCTGCCAATACTCGGCAGTAGCACTGACGGTCTGGCGCTCACTCCTCGTCAGGCGGGTCTGAGCCGGCGATAAATTCAGCCAAACTGACTGCGAACATCTCCCAGTTTCGTTGACTCCCTTGCCGTTCGAAGTTAAAGCTAAAAAACCGCAAATAATCCAAAGTAGCCGAAAATGGTGTCGATTGCGGAACCCGGAGCTTGAGGCTCTACAGGAGGACCAACATGAAGTTTGCAAAGACGATTGCAGCACTGGCCGTGGGCGCGATTGCCAGTGTTTCGGTGACGTTGCCCAGCGTGGCGCAGGATCTAATCGTGATTATCACGCCCAGCCACGACAACCCCTTCTTCAAAGCTGAGGCAGACGGTGCCAAGGCCAAAGCCGAGGAGTTGGGCTATTCCACCCAAGTCTATTCGCACGACGATGACGCCAACAAGCAGAACGAGCTGATCGATACCGCAATCGCTGCTGGCGCCAAGGCGATCATCCTGGACAACGCAGGCGCAGACGCGTCAGTGGCGGCCGTGCAGAAGGCCAAGGATGCCGGTATCCCGTCTTTCCTGATTGACCGTGAAATCAATGCCACCGGCGTTGCCGTCGCCCAGATCGTTTCGAACAACTACCAGGGTGCCACACTGGGCGCGGAAGCCTTCGTGGAAGCCATGGGCGAAGCCGGCAACTACGTCGAACTCGTCGGCAAGGAATCCGACACGAATGCCGGCATCCGATCTGCTGGCTACCACGACGTCATCGACCAGTACCCGGACATGGTCATGGTGGCCCAGCAATCGGCCAATTGGAGCCAGACGGAAGCCTTCACCAAGATGGAATCCATCCTGCAGGCCAATCCCGACATCAAGGGCGTGATCGCAGGCAATGACACCATGGCAATGGGTGCTCTGGCCGCGCTGGAAGCAGCTGGCCGCAACGATGTGATCGTCGTCGGCTTCGATGGCTCGAACGACGTTCGCGACGCCATCCTGGCTGGCAAGATCCACGCGACCGTGCTGCAGCCGGCTTATCGCCAGGCTCAGTGGGCCGTCGAGCTTGCCGACAAGTATCTCAAGGAAGGCTCCACCGGCATGGATGAAAAGATCTCCATGGACTGCGTGCTCATCGACGAAAGCAATGCAGGTGATCTCGAAACGTTTGCTCTGGCTGACTAGCAAGCTCGTTAGTCAGACTTGAATCTCCCGACGAGGCCGGCGCTACGAAAGTAGCGTCGGCCTTTGGCATGGTGGGGGGACGGCGTGGATCATGGCCCGCCGCGGCGCCCTGGTGGGCTCAAATGGACGGGCCGGTTCAAGAGACAAGCGCAGTATTGCTGGCCGTCTGACCGCGGTGCGGGGCCTTTTGAGGCCAGAGCCGGGGTCATCGTTGTTGGTCTAGCGGCGCAGTGATCTGGTGCACCCACCACCATGGCTCACTCACATCATCCCAACAAAAAAGCCCGCCGTCAGGAACGGCGGGCCAAGTCGGGCAGGTTGATCGAGCTCACTAACCGAAATTGGCCAGTTCCTGCACACCGCGATGGAAGCGGGCGAGCTTGGCGTAGAAGTCTTCCAGGATGTAACGAATGTCGATGGAGTCATAGACCTTGATCGGCCGGTGCTGGCCGGTGTGGACGTAATGCATGTGCGGGCTGAATTCGGGAGCAGGGCGCCATTCATAGGTGCCGCCCATTGGATTTAGGATCACCGAGAGCGACGGGGTATCGCCCAGTGACCGATGCTCGATCGGGCCTTTGTGGACGCGCAGGTTCCAGTCAATGAGCTGATCGACGAGATACTTGCCGATTGGGCCCTTGTCCTCGCAACGCTCCTGCAGCTCGGCATAGCTCACCGACATCATGCGATAGACGGTGGACGGGATTTGCCAGACCTGGACATTTGACCGCATGACCACATTGGCAGCGGCGATGTCGTTCATCAGGTTGAACTCGCGCCCACCCGAGGGCCACGTACCGCCGCCGATCCAGACGCAGATGACATTGCGCTCGTTGAGCCTGGGCTCCATCAGAATGGCCGAGGCCATGTCGGTCAGCGGCCCCAAGAAGGCGACATAGAGCGGACGGTCGTCGTCCTTCATCGCCTCATCGATGATCATCTGCGCGCCGGGCGAGGGGACGGCCGTCTGCTCGTCCGGAAGCGCTGTGGCCGCGCCGTTGGCGACAGGGATGCGGCCGGACAGATCCATCAGATCGAGCAGGTGGTCGATTTCCTTGCGGCTATCTTCCATTGCGGTTTTCGAGCGGTGGTCGCCGAAATGGGCGGCGATGATGCCGTGGAAATCGAAGGTTGGGGTCAGAAGGGCATGGACGATGGTGAACTGATCGTCCGCCTCGTTCTTGGCATCGGTATTGAGGATCAGGCGGGCACGCTTTTCGCGCGGCAGATTGGTCATGATTTAGTCTCCCATCGCGCCGAACAGCGCCTTCTGAGCGATCTTGAGGGCGCCGATGGCGTCGTGGCGGCTTTGTGCTTCTCGCAGAGCGTCTTCGTCCAGCGCATCGAGACCCTTGGCTGCAGCCTTGAGGAAATCGATCGCGTGGGTCGCCGTGGCGACGCTGTCCTCACGGAACGGGAACTGGTCGAGCTGCCAGACGCCTTCCCACTTGTTCTTCTTGAGCACGTGGAAGAACTCGAAGAGTTCGATCGGATGGAGGCTGCCTGCGACCAGGTCGTCGTCCCAGGAGCGATAATTGTCGTTGACGTCCATGCCGAACAGGCGACCGTAATCGATAGCCAGCTGCGCACTGTCGGCAGCGGATTCCCCGCCCATGATTGCGTGGCCGAAATCGAGCAGGATACCAATGTTTGGTAGGCCGATCTTTTCGATGCCCAGAATGGTGCGGGCCACCGAACCAAAGCTCATGCGTACGCGCGGTTCGCGCGGCTTGTATTCGATGACGAATTTGAGGTCCGGGTTTTCCGAAGCCAATTGGCCGACGCCATCGAGCGAACGCTGCCACTGCGTTGAATAGTCAACCTGGAAGGGATAGTCCCAGCCGTCCTGGCCGGGCCAGAGCTTGACATAGTCGGCCTTGTGGTAGCGGACGACGTCGCAGGCGGCGGTGATGAGTTCGTGCGCCTTGCGGCGGATGCCGGCATCGGGGTTGGTGAAGGCGCCCTTGACGAAATCGCGGGTGTAGATTTCGGGCGTAATGCCGATCACTTTGAGGTTGTTGCGATCCAGCGCTTCCTTGATCTGGGTGTCGGAGAACTCGCCGCCGAAGTAGGGCCAGTTGAGGTCGACCACCGACAGGTCGCTGACCTGACCGGCCAGATCGATGGCCTCGATGATATTGCGCGGCACGCCATAGCCATCGGTGGCGTAGCGGTCGAGGTAGGTGGCGAAGTGCCAAATGCCGGCGCCGAAGCGGGGTGTGGTCATGGAGTTCTCCCTAGGTCGTCTTGTTGTTTGTCGCCAAAGTCTGGGTCACGGCGGATGCCCAGCGCTGACGGTGTTCGGAGCTTTGTGCCGCGCTCATGCTCGGCTTGTACTTATCGGCCGCCGGCACGCCTGGCATAGCGATGCCGAGCGCCGAAAAGGCGAGGGCGGCGGCGCCGAGCGCACTGACTTCAGGGGCCGCAGCGGCCGCAACCGGCCGGCCCAAAATGTCGGACTGGAACTGCATCACCAACGGGTTGCGCGAAGCGCCGCCATCGGCGCGCAACTCACCAAGGGCCGAGCCCATATCGGCTTCCATGGCCGTATAGACATCGGCAACCTGGAAGGCGATGGCTTCAAGGGCGGCCCGGGCGAGATGCGCCGGCTTAGTCCCGAGGCTCATGCCGGTCACGGTTCCGCGCGCATCAGACCGCCAGTAAGGCGCGCCCAGCCCGACCAAAGCGGGTACGAACGTCACGCCATTGCTGTCCGACACAGTTTCGGCGAGGGCCGACAAGGCCGCAGCATCGGCCAGGCCCAAAAGTTCGGCAACGAAAGCGGCAGTTTGGCCAGAGACCGAAATATTGCCTTCGAGAGCATATTGCGCCTTGCCGTTCTGGCTCCAGGCGATGGTGCTCGAAATGCCATGGGTGGACCGGATGCGTTTGGGCGTCAGCGCCATCAAAGATGTGCCGGTGCCATACGTGCCCTTGACGGTGCCCGGCGCGCGCACGCCGTGACCGAACAGGGCCGCGTGAGAATCCCCGATCATGGAAAGGATCGGCGTGCCCGTGGGCAGGGCGCAAGCGCCTTCAGTCGTGGTGCCGAAGCGGCTATCGGAGGATTTGACCTCGGCCAGCATGGACATCGGCACGTCAAACAAGGCGCAGAGTTCGGCGTCCCAGCTGAGAGTCTCAGTGTTGAAGAGCTGGGTGCGTGAGGCGTTGGAATGATCGGTGGCGTGGACGGCGCCGCCCGTCAGGCTCCACAACAGCCAGGTGTCGACCGTGCCGACGCGTAATTCGCCCTTCTCGGCGCGTGCCCTGGCGCCGGGCACATTGTCCAGAAGCCAGGCGATCTTTGCCGCCGGGAACAGGGGGTCGAGAGCAAGGCCCGTGCGCTCCTCGATCATGGAAGCGTGGCCCGCTGACTTCAGCGCCTCGCACTTTGGCGCCGAGCGCCGGCATTGCCAGATGACGACTGGGCCAATCGGCTGGCCGGTTGTGGCATCCCAGACGAGAATGGACTCGCGCTGGTTGGAAATGCCGATCCCCGCTATCGAGCGCCCGGCGGCTTGCGCGACGACATCGGCAATAACCGTCCTCACTCCGGCCACTAGATCGGTTGCGGACTGCTCCGCCCACCCGGGCCGAGGATAGGTCACGACGTTGGGCACGGACGCCTGATAATGCACGCGCCCTGCAGCGTCCACCAACAGCGCCTTGGTGTTGGTGGTGCCCTGGTCGATGGCGAGAATCAGGCTTTGATCGGTCATTTCTTGCGGGCAATAGTCTGTCGGACGGCTTCGGCAATGCCGGTCTCGGTCAGGCCGTAATGTTCCATCAGCCACTCAGCTGAGCCGGTCGGCACGAAGCCGGGAAAGCCCAGTATGCGCATGGGGACGGGACTTGTGGTGGCGACCACCTCG
The DNA here is from genome assembly GCF_042181575.1 of Devosia polycyclovorans. Taxonomy (GTDB): domain Bacteria; phylum Pseudomonadota; class Alphaproteobacteria; order Rhizobiales; family Devosiaceae; genus Devosia; species Devosia polycyclovorans. The sequence goes on from NZ_CP170082.1 coordinate 1,311,381, forward strand.
GCCACAGCGCCACCAAGGCCACCGCGCACGGAATGCTCCTCGACGGTGACGATGGCGCCCGTCTCGGCAGCGGCGGCGATGGCCGCTTCGTCCAGCGGATTGACCGTAGCCATGTTGACGACACGAGCAGAAATGCCCTCGCTCCTCAGTGCCGCAGCGGCAGCAACGGCGCGATGGACCATGGTACCGTTGGCAATGATGGTCGCATCCGTGCCATCGACCAGCGTCTCGGCCTTGCCGATTTCGAACTTTGCGCCCTCCGCACGCTGAAGCGCCGGCACCGGCATGCGGCTGACGCGAACGAATACCGGACCGTTGAGTTCGGCGGCGGCGAGAATGGCCTGCTCGGTCTGCCAGGGATCGGCCGGGACGATCAGGGTAAGGTTGTTGAACAGGCGAAGCCAGGCAAGGTCTTCGATGGAGTGATGCGTGGGGCCGAGCTCTCCATAAGCCACGCCTGAAGACTGGCCGATCAGCTTCACATTGACATTGGAATAGGCAATGTCTGCTTTGACCTGCTCCATGGCGCGACCGGTGATGAAGCAGGACGCTGCTGACACGAAGGGCACTTTGCCACCATTGGCGAGGCCCGCGCCAACCGCCACAAGGGTCTGTTCGGCAATGCCGACATTGACCATTCGCTCGGGAAATTTCTTCCTGAACCCGCCCAGCTTGGAAGAGCCCACACTGTCGCTAACAACGGTCACGATGCGTGGATCACGTTCGGCCAGCGTTTCGATCGTGGCAGCGAAGCTGTCGCGGCAATCGAAGAAGCCTTCCTTTTTTGAGGGTGCAGCGCTCATCAGACCAGTTCCGCCATGGCTTGTTCGTATTGTTCCTTGTTCGGCACACCGTGATGCCAGGCAACATTGTCATGCATGAAGCTGACGCCTTTGCCCTTGAATGTATTGGCAATGACGCAGAGCGGTTTGCCTCGTCCCTTGGGAGAAGCCGAGAGGACATCGCGAAGTTGTGCATGATCGTGGCCATCGACCACCTCGACATGCCAGCCAAAGGCCCGCCACTTCTCGTCCAGAGGATCAAGCGTCGCCGTTTCCTCGGTGCGCGCCCCTTGTTGCAGGCGGTTGCGATCGACGATCAGTGTAAGATTCTCGAGCTTGCGATGGGCCGCCGTCAGGGCACATTCCCAATTGCTGCCTTCCTGTAACTCGCCGTCACCAGTGAGCACGAATGTCCGGAAATCCGCGTTGTCGAGCTGGCCAGCAATGGCAATGCCCGTTGCGACTGGCAGGCCATGTCCGAGTGGCCCCGTATTGGTCTCGACCCCTGGAAGGTAGTTGCGATTGGGATGGCCGTTGAGCTTGGACAGCGGCTCCATGTAGGTTTTCAGATCGGCCTCAGGGAAATAGCCGGCAGCTGCCAGAACCGAGTAGAAGGCGCCAGTACAATGTCCCTTGCTCATCACGAAGCGATCACGTCCGGGATCAGCCGGCGCGTGCGGATCATAGCGCATGACGCCAAAATAGAGCGTAGCCAGGATATCGGCGGCACTAAAGTCGCCACCGGGATGGCCCTGCTGGGCTTCATAGACCATCTGGAAACTGCGTCGACGGATCCAAAGGGCCTTTGCCGCAATCTCTGGAACCAGGTCATTTCTTTGCAGAGCGGGCGAGTTCATCCGGGCCTCCCATCGTCAATCAGCAAGCAGATGCGGGATGCAACAGCTGGCGCCGCCCCATATTCAGCGCGCCTCGTCCGACGAAGGTATTCGGATCCTCGCCGCCAAGTGTGCACCAAATGCACCTTGGCCGTCTGCTTTTCCCGATAGCTACAGGGCCATGCGCTTTCGTGCAATAGCGAAAACTTTCGATTTCTGCGTTTTTCTTGTGTGGAGTGGCGTTGGCCGCTCGCTCCTTCGGGAGTTTTCGCTGTGCTGTAAAAGGGTGCTTATGCTAAAGCCCAACAACTGAAATGCGGCGGGTACGGCAGGGGGCGAGATGGAAAAGGTCAGGACGAACAAGCGGAGGCGCGCCATTGAGCAGGGTGGCGGACAGCCTCAATTGCTGGCCGAACCGCGGCGCATGCGCATCCTGGAATGGTTGCAGGAAGAGGGGAGCGCCCGGGTCCGTGACCTTTCCGCTGCCTTTCACGTATCCGAGGCCACCATTCGGCAGGATCTGGAGCGGCTTGACGCGGATGGCTTCATCACCCGCGAGCATGGCGGCGCATTTCTGCGCTCCATTCCCCAGCAGGTTCAGTCCATGTCGCTGCAACACATCGACAATATGGAGAAAAAACAACGGATCGGAGCGGCGGCGGCCGCCCTTGTGGGGGACAACGAAACCCTGATCATCGACTCAGGGTCCACCACCACGCAATTTGCTGAGAATCTGCGCTCGCGTCAGGAACTCAACATCATCACCAATGCGCTCAACATTGCGCTGATTCTTGGCGCGGCGCCCACCAATACGGTGCACATGCCGGCGGGGCAGTTCAAGGCGCCGACGCTGTCGCTAAGTGGTGAGAAGTCGGTCGAGTTTTTCGTCGGCATCTACGCCCAGAAACTTTTTCTGGCGACGGCCGGCGTCTCTTTCGATGTTGGCCTTACCTACCCGTCTATCGGCGATATCTACGTCAAGCGCGCAATGGTCAAGGCAGCGTCGCATGTGTATCTCCTGGCGGACTCCACCAAAATCGGCAAGGTGTCCTTCTCCGCCCTAGGTGGCGTCGAGATGGTGCATACCTTGATCACAGACGATGGCATTTCCGCCAGTGACAAGGCCGAATTCGAACGCCGCGGCGTCGAAGTGATCATCGCCAGCTAGCCTGATTTCCCCAGTTTTGAGTTTTGGCCCTCTCTTTCGCAGAGAGGCATTGACATCGCTTGCCTGCAATCCTAATCGTAGGTAATCGCAAAAAATCGAAAATAACACTAAGCGATTTTGCGATTAGCCGCGGGAGCGTGCGGAGGAAAGACAGCACAACTGTCCTAACTGACAATGGCTTGGTCGAGCCGGTGTTCGAAGGGTGCTGCCCAAAATTCCGAAATGATCCGCATTGGTGGCCGCCGCAACCGGTGGCCGAAAAGGAGGAAAACATGGCACGGCACAGCCGTACTTTGATGTTGCCCATGATGGCAGCGCTGATGACAACCACCGTTTTCGCGCAGGGGGCCATGACTGATGTCGGCACGCCCCGCAGCGAAACAATGATCGTGCAGACATTTGATGGACGTTCGTCCAACCCGTCTGCCCAGAACCCGCTCAACTCCTATGCCATCTGGCGCGGTTTCCGCGAGCTTGGCTGGGCGGCGCTGTGGGAAATGGACACCGCGACCGGCGAAAGCTATCCGGAATTGGCCGATGGCTTCCCTGAAGTGCTCAATGACGAGCACACCAAGTTCCGCGTCAAGATCCGTGAGGGGATCAAGTGGAGCGATGGCGAGGACTTCAATGTCGATGATATCATTTTCACCTTCGACACAGCCTTCAAGTACCGCGACAAGCTGACCAACGTTTCCTCCATCACGCGTCTGGTCGACAGCTACGAAAAGATCGACGATCACACCTTCGAGGTCACCACGGCCACGCCGGTTTATGACTTTGTGACCCGCATGGGCGTTTACACCTGGGGCATGCCCTTCAATTGGGTGCCGCAGCACGTGTTTGAGCCGCTGGGCGACGAGGTCGTGACATTCCAGAATGCCCCGGCCGTCACGCTGGGCGCCTACAAGATCAAGGAATTCGATCCAAACGGTTTCTGGCAGCTCTGGGAGCTGCGCGAGGATTGGGATGAATCCGGCTGGAACATCGACGAGGAGCCGGCCGTCAAATACGTCTACTACAAGGACTTCGGGACCGAAGAGACGCGCGCGCTGGCTTTCGTGCAGAACCAGTACGATGTCGACACCTTCATGAGCCCGGACTCGATTGAGGCTGCCAAGGCGCGCAACCCGAATATCGAAACCTTCTCGCCGACCTTCCCCTATCACGACATGAACGATGCCTGCTCCTATGGCATCTACATCAACAACCAGAAGGCGCCTTACGACATGCCCGAGGTGCGCTGGGCCCTGGCCCTGGCACTTGATCTCGAGCAGGTCGGCATTTCGGCGATGAGCGGCCAGTTCAAGGCCTCGCCACTGCCGCTGGCGGATACGCCGATCACCAATCCGCTTTATGTCGAGCCGCTTGAGTCCTGGCTCGAAGAGCTGACCATTGGGGATGGCTACAAGCCGTTCAACACCGATTTCGGCGCCGATCTGGTCGAGACGCTCGCCTCGCAAGGTGTCGATCAGTCACAGCTGCCCTCGGGCGAGGCTGTGGAAAAAGGCTTCGGTATCGGTTGGTGGAAGCACGATCCCGAACAGGCCGCCAAGATGCTTGAATCGGTTGGCATGACCAAGGGTTCGGACGGATTCTTCACCATGCCGGACGGGTCGCCCTGGGTGCTCGAATTCGTCATTCCAGGCGACTGGAACAAGGTTCTTCAGCGCGTCGGCTTCTCGATTGCCGACAGCTGGCGCCAGGCAGGCTTCAACGTGAATGCCCGCCAGGTGGACAATGGCGAGTTTGGCACTGTCCAGACCACCAATGCCCGCATGGAGCTGCAGATCAACTGGTCGAACTCCTGCACCTATAACGCCAACTGGCAAAACTCCTGGCGCAATTTCCGCGCGGACAACGTCCTGCCCGCAGATTCCAACGACGCTCTCGTGCAGAACTTTGCCCGCATTGTGGATGAACGCATCTTCGACATCGTGTCCGAAAGTGCCAGCCTCGAGATCGGCACAGAAGAGTTTGTCGAAAATGGTCGGCAGATCGCCAAGTATCTGACGGAAGACATGCAGATGATCAATCTCATGAACATCCCGACGACCATCCCGACCAATAGCACCTATTGGACGAACTTCCCCAAGCAGGACAACTTCTACGCTGCGCCCTACACTTGGTGGAGCTCGTTCAAGAAGACCGTCACCAACGTCGAGCCTACCGGCCAGTGACCTCCTGACACGACCGGATGGGGCGGCCATTCCTCAGGGCCGCCCCACACTCTTTCGCAAAAGGACTCCCTGATGGGTGCACTCGTCTACATCGCCAAGCGTTTCGGCCTCTATCTGGCCGTGCTGTTCATTGGCTTGTCCATCACCTTCCTGCTGCCGCGGCTGATGCCGATCAATCCCGTGGACGGCTATATCGGACAGATTCAAAGCCGGGCGAATGGTGCCCTGAGCGCCGAGGCCATTGCAGAGCTCCGGGACAATCTGGAGAACCTTTACGGCCTCAAAGGCAATCTCTTCACCCAGTATGTCGACTACATGAAGCGCATCGTCTTCAGCTTCGACTTCGGGCCATCCTTCACCTATTTCCCCCAGCCCGTGTCGCAGATGCTCATGGCGGCGCTGCCCTGGACCCTGAGCCTGCTGCTGACCGCCACGGTCATCGCCTGGACGCTGGGTAATCTGGTGGGTCTTGTTGCCGGGTACTTTCACACGAAGAAGGCCGCCTCGATCCTCGAATTCGTTGGCATCCTGCTCTATCCCATCCCTTATTACATCCTGGCGGTCACGGTGTTGCTGCTGCTCGCCTACGTCTTTCCGGTCTTTCCGCTATCGGCGACTTTCCCGGTCGGTCAGATGAGCTGGGAGAAAGTCGGGATGATCATCTACAACTCGCTTCTTCCCGGCATCACGCTGGTCCTGGCAGGCTTTGGCTGGAACATCCTCTCGATGAAGGCGCTGGCTGTCGCCACCACCGAGGAACCCTATGTCATCTATGCCCGGCTGAAGGGCGCGAGCAACTGGACGCGGATGACGCGTTACGTGTTCCGCAACGCTCTGTTGCCGCAAGTGACCGCTCTGGCGCTCTCGCTGGGCATGGTCTTCAACGGCGCCCTGCTGACCGAGATGATCTTCTCCTATCCCGGCATTGGCCTTGTCATGCGCGCGGCGGCGACCGGTGGTGACTACAACGTGCTCTATGGCGCGATCACCATCTCGATCATTGCCGTGGCCACCGCCGGGCTGGTGATCGACCTGCTCTATCCACTTCTCGACCCCCGGATCCGCCACAAATGACCATAGACAGCAAAGAAATGGACCCGGTCACCCTGGTCGAAACGCCGCAAGCGGCAGAGCCCGGACTATTCCAGTCATTCCTCTGGCTCATCAATCCGCGCCTGGCGGTTGGCCTCACCATCCTGACGGTCATGGGACTTGGCAGCTTCATCCTGCCGCTTTTCGCGCCGGCTGATCCGTCCGTGCAAGCCACCTACATGCGCAACTTGCCAGCTTCGGGCGCCCACTGGCTGGGTACCAATGCCCTGGGTCAGGACATTTTCTGGTTCCTGGTCTTTGCCATCCGCAATTCGCTGATGCTGGGGGTCCTGGTTGCTGTCGGCGTCACCATCGTTGCCACCACCGTCGGCCTCAGCGCGGGCTATATTGGCGGGCGCTTCGAACGGCTGGTCATGCTGATCGTCGACACGTTCATCACCATCCCGCTGTTGCCGATCCTCATCATCCTGGGGTCGCTGATCCGGGGAAACACCTCGTTCTTCACCGTAGGCTTCATCATCATCATTTTCGGCTGGGCCTGGGATGCGCGCACGGTACGTTCCATGGCGCTCTCGATACGCGAGCGTGAGTTCATCAACATGGCCCGGTTCTCCGGTGCCAACACCGCCCAGGTCATCATCCGCGAGGTGTTCCCCTACGTGATGGCCTATACGCTGGTGGGCTTCATCAACACCATCCTGTTCGCCATCAATCTGGAAGCCACCCTCGCGGTCATCGGTCTGTCCAAGGTGGAAGTGCCGACGCTGGGGTCAATCATCTTCTGGGCGCTCAACTACAACGCGCTGTTCACCGGGCATTTCCTCTGGCTGGTCGCGCCCATCATCGCCTCCGTGACGCTGTTTCTCGGACTGTTTCTGACTTCTACCGGCTTTAACGCCGCATTTGCTGAAAGGCGCGGTGTCCAATGATCAGCATCAAGGACCTCCAGGTCAGCTATCGCCTTGGAACGCGGACCATTCACGCCGTCGATGGCGTGACCCTGGATATTCCCGATGGGTGCATTGTCGGCATTGCCGGGGAGTCGGGCTGCGGAAAGTCGACCCTGATGAAGGCCATCTATGGCGACATCACTTCGCCCATGCACTTGTCGCGCGGCTCGATCACCTATGGGCTGAAGAGCGCAAAAGGCCGTCAGGTCACCGCCCAGAATATTCGCGAAGAATGGTTCAAATCCATTTCATACGTTCCGCAGAGCTCGATGAACTCGCTCAACCCGGTGATCCGCATTCGGGAACAGTTCATCGACTTCCCGGGGACCGACAGCAACAAGAAGCGCGTTCTCGAACGCGCCCGGGCCTATATGGGCAAGCTGGGATTGCCTCCTGAAGCCATGGATTCCTATCCCCATCAGCTGTCCGGCGGCATGCGGCAGCGCATGATGATCGGCCTGGCCACCTTCTTCCAGCCCGAACTGATCATCGCTGACGAGCCGACCACGGCCCTCGACGTCGTGGTGCAAAAGGACATCCTCATGCTGCTCATGGAGCTCCAGGAGGAAATGAAGAACACCATCCTGGTGGTCTCGCACGATATGGGTGTCCATTATCAGGTCACCCACAAGATGCTCATCATGTATGCCGGTCGCGTGGTCGAATACGGCGACACCGATAGCGTCTTCTCCGATCCCCAGCACCCCTACACCAAGATGCTGATCGACTCCCTGCCCACCATTGGCGACGACAGCATGCGCGGCCTGATGGCCAGCGCCGCCGGGGCCAGCGGTGACCGTGCCTATCGCGTTGAGCCAATCCTGCATGAAGTCAAGCCGGGGCACTTTGTTGCCCAGGCCGCGGCCGCGCCCGTTGCGCAGAGCGTAGGAGCCTGATCATGACCTTCATTCTCAAGACCGAAGGCCTCAACAAGGAGTACCGCTTGGGGAGCTTCGTGCGCTCCCGCAAGATCCAGGCGCTCAACGACGTCAACATCACCGTGGAAAGCGACAAACCCGTCGTGATCGCCGTTGTTGGGGAATCGGGCAGCGGCAAGACCACGCTGGCAAAGACCCTGCTGCGGCTCGAAACCCCGACCTCGGGACGCGCGATTGTCTATGACCGGCCGGTGGTCGGGGTGGGCTCCATTTCGTCGCGGAAGGAATTTCTGAGCACGGTCCAGCCTATCTTCCAGAACCCGTTCGAAGCCTTCAGCCGCTATCGGCCGGTCGACAGCTATCTGCACGAGACCGCGCGCCGGGTGGCCAATATGGGGGAAAAGGAAGCCGAAGATGCGGTTGCCGATGCGCTGGACAGCGTCGGTCTCGACTATCGCGAGGTCAGCGGCAAATATACCAATCAGTTCTCGGGCGGGGAGCTGCAACGCATCTCGGTGGCGCGTGCTCTCATTCCACAGCCGCAACTGATTGTCGCCGACGAGCCGGTCAGCATGATCGACGCCTCGCGGCGCATGATCATCATCAACCTGTTCAAGCGGCTCCGGGATGAAGCGGGGCGAAGCTTTGTCTATATCACCCACGATCTGGCGACGGCCTATTACATCTCCGACTATATCGCGGTGATGAACAAGGGCCGCGTGGTCGAGTTCGGCAAGGCGCGCGAAGTCATGTCGAACCCGCAGCACGATTATACCCAGCTCCTGCTCAGCTCCATTCCCACCACGACCAGCCGCTGGAGGCCGCGCCTGCGCGCCGCCGGCTAGCCGCATCAATTGGAAATTGCCATGACCAAGTCAGCCACAGCCACTGGCTCAGCGAGCCTTTGGGCAACCTATGAATTGTCACTGGAGGGCCCAGGCGAGGGCAATCCGTTTCAGGACGTCGACCTGCGGGCTGTCTTCCGCCAGGGTGGCAGGGAAGTCCGTGTCAACGGTTTCTACGATGGCGGAACCACCTACAAGCTCCGCTTTCTTCCCGACACGACGGGCACTTGGCACTACGAGACGCGCAGCAATGCGCCAGCCCTTGACGGTGCTGAGGGCAGCTTCGAGGTCGCGCCTGCCAAGGACGGGCATCACGGGCCCGTACGCGTCTCGGACCGCTACCATTTCCGCTATGCCGACGGCGCCCGCTACATCAATATCGGCACCACCGCCTATGCCTGGAACCACCAGGGTGATGCCACCGAAGAGCAGACGCTGGCGACATTGGCCGAGGCCCCCTTCACCAAGATCCGCATGTGCGTGTTCCCCAAGCACTATCGCTACAACCAGAACGAGCCCGATCGGTATCCCTTCCCGCTGGTGACAAAGGGGTCCAGTGCCTGGCCCGGCTCGATCAAGGATGCCGGCTGGGAATTCGACTATGAACGGTTTGAGCCCGAATATTTCCAGCACCTGGAAAAGCGCATCAACCAGCTCGCGGAAATCGGTGTCGAGGCCGACCTGATCATCTTCCATCCTTACGACCGCTGGGGCTTCTCGCATATGACGCCCGAGCAGGACGACCGGTATCTCAGATACCTGACTGCACGATTGGCGGCGCTGCCCAATGTCTGGTGGTCAATGGCCAATGAGTACGATTTGATGCCCAACAAGAGCCCCGCTGACTGGGACCGGTTCATCCATATCGTGTCCGACAACGATCCCTATGGTCACCTGCTCAGCAATCACAATTGCTTTGCCTTTTTTGACCACAACCACCCCCGCATCACCCATTCGAGCATCCAGCGTTCGTCGGCCAATATGGCGGCGCTCTGGCGGGAGAAGTATGGCAAGCCGGTCTCGATTGATGAATGCTGCTATGAAGGCGACATCTCCGAACTCTGGGGCAATATCTCGGGCCAGAAGCTGGTGCGCCGCTTCTGGGACGGCACCGTCAATGGCGGCTACGTCACCCATGGCGAGACCTACTACAATGATGAGGAAGTGTTGTGGTGGGCCAAGGGCGGAAAGCTGACCGGCGAGGGCGTTGCGCGCATCGCCTTTTTGCGCCGTATTCTCGAAGAGGGCCCCGACGACGGTCTTGATCCGATCCAGTCCACCACTGCCTATCGCATTCAGATGCAGGGCGGGCTCGACAACGTCCAGCTTCAGCAACTCTTCGGCGCTGCCCCCGGCGAAGAAGGCTGGCCGCGCGTCACTTCGTGGTGGGCGACCGCCGGTCAGCCGCATCGCTATTATCTCAGCTATCTCGGCGAGAACCAGCCGCACGAATATGCCGTGGCCGTACCGCCCGGCGAGCGCTACTCGGCAACCCTGATCGATACCTGGGAGATGACCGAAACGCCGCTGGCCGACAGCGTCCAGCGTGGCGACCTGTTGCATTTCGAACCCAAGCCTTACCTCGCGATCCTGCTGAAACGGATCGATTAGTTCTCTGCATTCGGATGCGGCGGAGCTGTTCCGGACCGCCGCTCCCATGAAGATCAAATAGGATTAGCTATGCAGTACACCCATCTCGGCCGTACCGGCCTGTCCGTTAGTCGCCTTTGTCTCGGCACCATGAACTTCAGTTGGACAACTGATCGGGCAGAAGCATTTAAGGTGATGGATGCAGCGCACGAGAAAGGCATCAATTTCTTCGACACGGCCAACCGCTACGGCCGCCCGGTGCCAGGCGTTACCGAAAGCCTTATCGGTGAATGGTTCGCCCAAGGTGGCGGGCGACGGGAGAAGACCGTGCTGGCGACCAAGCTTTACGGCGCCATGGGGGAATGGCCCAACGAAGGTAAGTTGAGTGCCCTAAACATCCGTCGAGCCCTGGACGCTAGCCTCCAGCGTCTGCAGACCGAATACATCGATCTCTATCAGTTCCACCACATCGACCGCGACACCCCGTGGGAAGAGATTTGGCAGGCCATAGAAGTAGCGGTCCAACAAGGCAAAATGCTTTACGCTGGCAGTTCAAACTTTGCTGGCTGGCATATTGCCAAGGCCCAAGGCGTTGCTCGCGAACGCCGGTTCACAGGACTGGTGTCGGAGCAGTCGATTTACAATCTGTTCAATCGGGCAGTGGAACTGGAAGTCATCCCTGCTTGTCTCGATTTTGGCGTGGGGCTCATTCCCTGGTCACCGCTCAACGGCGGACTGCTTGGCGGTATCTCAAAAAAGAAGCCGAAGGTCAACGACGCCTTGAAGGTCGCTCGAAGGAGGCGCTTGAAAAGCATCGGCCCCAGATCGAGCAGTACGAGGCTGTTTGCGAGGAGATTGGACATGCTCCGGGCGACGTGGCGCTGGCCTGGTTATTGCACCAGCCCGCCGTGACCGCTCCGATCATCGGACCACGCACGGTCCAGCAGTTGGACGCGGCAGAGCGTGCGCTGGGCTTGAAACTTGATCAGGAAACGTTGCGTCGGCTTAACGAGATTTTTCCCGGCCATAAGACGGCGCCAGAAGATTACGCTTGGTAGGTTCTGCCTTACCGAAAATACTGTCCGAAAAACTACTGTGATACTTGGACTGTAAGTGCGGCGGACGGAAGTAATATCAAACTAAATAAGTTCCCAAGGCAATAATATGTCAGAGTTTACAATATTCGACGTCAAGTATCCCCCTGAAAAACGTCAGAGGGTCATCATCAACACTGATGCCAAGAACGAGTGCGACGATCAGTTTGCTATCGTGCAGGCAATATTGACGCCTTCATTCGAACTGCATGGAATTATCCCTGCGCATTTCGGTGACAAAAAGTCAAAGACCAGCCTCAAAGACAGCCATGACGAGACCATGCTGGTTCTCAAACTCATGAATCTTGAGGGCAAGGTGAGGGTCGAAGATGGGGCCGCACACGAGATGCCGGACGAGAATACACCCATCGATTCACCGGGTGCTCGGCTCATCATCGAAGAGGCGGTGAAGGACGACGAACGGCCGCTATTTATTGCGTTCTATGGGCCCGTGACAGACATCGCTTCGGCGCTGCTGCTGAATCCGGAGATCGAAAATCGCAATATCATCGTTCTTTGGATCGGCGGGGGCCACTGGCCGGCAGGTGGCCGGGAGTACAATCTTTCAAACGACATCAACGCGGCGAACGTGCTGATGAAGTCGAAGCTGACCGTATGGCAGATCCCGCGGACCGCCTACCGGACAATGAGCGTGACGTATGCGGAAATGATCGAGAAGGTCTCTCCCTGCGGCGCCATTGGCAAATATCTGGTCGAACAGGTCATTGAGTACAACATGCGCACCGACCCGCACATGGAATATCGCTCACTGGGGGATTCTCCGTGCATAGGGCTCATCCTGGATCCGGAAGCAGGCAGTTGGGACTTCCGCCCCGCCCCGATCTTCGACCAGCAGATGAAGTACATCCACGACGGCAAGCAGCGTCCAATACGGGTGTACGACAGTGTCAATACTCGCTTCGTGCATGAGGACCTCTGGGCCAAGCTGGCCCAGTTTCATCGTCGCGGTTCATTGGATTAGGCAGACGCAGGCGCTGCGAGGTGCGCCTGTCCAGCCCTTTCTGACAGAGGTAAACTATTGTGCGCGTACTGATCATCGGCGGCACCGGCATCATCAGCACGGGCATCGTCCAGCAATTGCTCGCCCGAGGCGACAACGTCGTGCTCTACAATCGCGGCATCAGGCCGGCGCAGTTCGAGGGTGGCGTCGAGACCATCATCGGCGACCGCAAGGCCTTCGGCACGTTCGAACAGCAGATACGCGCAGCCGGTACGTTTGATTGCGTCATCGACATGGCCTGTTACCTGCCGGAGGAAGCGGAAAGCGCCTTGCGGGCTTTTTCCGAACGGACGGGCCAATACATCTTCTGCAGCACTGTCGATGTTTATACCAAGCCGGCCACCGCATACCCGATCACCGAAGCAGCGGAGAAACGGCCGTCCGCCGAGTTTCCCTACGCCTTCAACAAGGCGCGATGCGAGGAATTGCTGTTTGCCGCTCATGAACGGGGCGAGGTCAAGGTCACCAGCATCCGACCCGGCCACACGCTGGGGGAGGGTGGGGACAATTTTCTCCACGCTTTGGGGCACCGCAACTATCACATCGATCGGCTGCGCAAGGGCCAACCGATTATCGTGCATGGCAACGGAACATCATTCTGGCCGACCTGTCATCGCGACGACGTCGCGCGCGCCTTTGTGGGGGCCGTCGGCAATCCCAAGGCGATGGGTCGGGGCTACCACGCCGCCGGCGAGGAATGGATGACCTGGCGCGGCTACCATCAGGGCATTGCCAAAGCCCTGGGCGCACCGCCGCCTCAGTTCGTCTGCATTCCCACCGACGTGCTGCGGCGCCTTGCGCCCGAGGAGGCTTTCCTTTGCGCCGTCAATTTCAGCTTCAACAACCTGTTCGAAAACGCCGATGCGCGCGCCGATCTCGGCTTCCGCATTACGGTGCCTTGGGTGGAGACAGCCCGTCGCGCCGTGGACTGGCTGGAGGCCAATGACAAGCTCGAACGGAGCGAGGACCATCCCATCTACGACCGCGTTATTGCTGCCTGGGAGCGGGCAACCAGCGAACTGCACCTTTAGTCAGCGACTTCAACCCCCACATACCTGCTGCCCGCGCGAACGGCAGCCCCAATTCGGAGACCAGCCATGTCAGACCAGACCGTCGCCCGCTATGATGTTTTCGAACACACCATCACCGCCAAGGTGGATGGCAATCCCTATGTCGCCGTCGAATTCTGGGGCGTGTTCAAGCATGCCAACCGCACGATCCGGGTGCCCGGCTTTTACGACGGGGAGGGCATATTCAAGGTCCGGCTCATGCCCGATATCGAGGGAGAATGGTCGCTGACCACCGAGTCGGATGTCGCCGCGCTCAACGACCAGACCGCCAGTTTCACGGTAACAGCCGCGCGAGAGGGCGTGCATGGTCCGGTTTCCGTGCGCAACAAGTTCCATTTCGGCTACGCCGATGGCACGCCGTACCTGCCCTTTGGCACCACCTGCTATGTATGGACCCACCAGACCCAGGAGTTGCAGGCGCAGACGCTGAAGACGCTGGAAACGGCGGGCTTCAACAAGATGCGCATGTGTGTCTTCCCCAAGCATTATCCCTATAACGAGAACGAGCCCGAGCTGCACGTCTACGAATCCAAGGGCGACGGTACGCAGGACTTCGACAAGCCGGTTTTCAAGGCCTTCCGGCACTTCGAAAAGCAGGTGGCGGCGCTGGGCGATCTCGGCATTGAAGCCGATATCATCATATTCCATCCCTACGACCGCTGGGGCTATGCCGATATGAGCCCCGAGCAGGACTACCGCTATCTCAAATATCTGGTCGCGCGGCTGGCCGCTTATCGAAATGTGTGGTGGTCGCTGGCCAATGAATACGACTTCCTGCTTAACACCAAGCCGATGGAAATGTGGGACCGCTTTTTCCAGGTCATCGAGGAGAACGACCCTTACCGGCACCTCAAGTCGATCCATCAGGGCAATCCGGAACTGCTCTACAACCACCGCCGGCCCTGGGTCGATCATGTGTGCATCCAGCATCCCGATGTGCAGCGCACGGTCAACTGGCGCACCGATTTCGGCAAGCCGCTGGTCAATGACGAGCTGCAATACGAAGGCGACATTATCCAGACCTGGGGCAATATCACCGCCGAGGAAGTGGTCCACCGCTTCTGGCTGACCATGCTCAAGGGTGGCTATGCCGGTCATGGCGAAACCTATAGCCGTGAGGACGATGTGCTGTGGTGGGCCAAGGGCGGCGTGTTGCACGGCCAGAGCCCCAAGCGCATCGCCTTCATGCGCAAGATTTTCGAGGAAGATGCCAAGAACGGCCTGACGCCGTTCGAGGAGATCTATCACTCCGGCTATCCCTGGAGCAGCATCGCGGCGGCGCGTGACGGCGAGGTCAGCTATTTCTACTTCGGCGCGCACCGCCCGGTGATCTGGTCAACAGGCCTGCCGCTTGAGGACGGCGACTACGAGCTCGATATCATCGACACCTGGAACATGACCATCACTCCGGCCAAGAAGGTCGCCGCGCCAGAATCGGTTCCGACGCGGCACGGCGACGTCGTGCGGGGCGGCGAGCCGGACGCTGCCTTCGGCGTCGAGCTTCCGGGCAAACCAAACCTGGCTTTGCGCGTGCGGCCGCGGCGCTGAGGGGAGCACGCCATGACCGCCACCAGCAGCAGCGCCATCCGTCCGCGCGTCATCGTCATGACCGATTTCCCCCCGGTGGATGTCATTCCGGGCAGCGTCTACCAGAAAGGGGAGCCGCCTGAGCGCTATTCCGATCCGGATGACGTTCAGTCGATGGTTCGACTGTTGATGTGCAGTAACGATCTGGAGATCGAGGCGCTGATCGCCTCGGCCGGCAGCTTTGCCAATATCGCAGTCAAGCAGCACATCCTCGACATGCTCGATATCTATGAGCAGGTGCAGCCAAATCTTGCTCGTCATGACGCCCGCTATCCCACGGCCGATGCTTTGCGGGCTGTGACATATCAGGGACAGGATGGCACCTGGGGCTCGCCCTATTTCCGTGGCGGCATTCCGGTCGACCAGATGCTGGGTGAGGGGCTCGAAAACGAAGCCTCCGAGGCCATTATCCGTATTGTCGACAAGGACGACGACCGACCGGTCTGGGTCTGCGTCTGGGGCGGCCCGGTGGAAGTGGCCAAGGCCATCTGGAAAGTACGCGCCACCCGCAGCCCCCAGGAGCTGGCGAGGTTCCTGGCCAAACTGCGAATCTACCTGATCGCCCGACAGGACAATACCGCCGACTGGCTGCTGGATGAGTTCCCCGAGCTCTTCGTCATTGTCTCGGAAGAGAACTACAAGGGCATGTTCTGGAACGCGCCTGGATCGGACCATGCGCTGGGCGACATCGACTGGGCCAACCAGCACCTGCGGGAGGGTCATGGGCCGCTGGGCGCCGCCTATCCCCGCAGCGGGTTCAATGCCCATCTCCCCGGAATCTGGGAGGGCGATACGCCTTCATTCCTGCACCTGCTCGGCGCTGTCTTTGGCGTCAATGATCCCGAGCGGCCGGATCAGGATGGATGGGGTGGACGTTTCGTGCAACCCGATCCGAACAAGAACCATTGGTGGGACGATCCTGCCGGTGCGGAGACGGTTTACCGCTGGAGAAGTGCTGTTCAGGAAGATCTGAAGCGGCGGGCAGATTGGATGGTTGAAGACCATAAAGGGTCTGTAGCGGTCTAGGTTGGTGAGCAACCGAACTGCAGCAGCGCAACTGATCAAGCTGTCAACCGGTCGCCGTACGCAAAGCCCTGGCGCGCTGACGGACTAACGGCCCGACAGTGCCATGTGCGAGGCCGGATATCTGTCCCCTTGTGTCTCCATACCGGCCAGGGCTCTGTCTATGGCCATCCGTTCATCAGCGGCCAAGATCAGGTTTGCGGAGGCAATGTTCTCTTCAATCCGCGTGATCTTGGTCGTTCCCGGGATAGGCACAATCCGGGGCCGCTGAGCCATCAGCCAAGCGAGCGCAACCTGTGCGGGTGTAGCGTTTCTCTGGGCCGCTACACTTCGTATCAGGTCTACAAACACGGAATTGGCGCGCATGTTCTCAGCCGAGAACCTGGGCTGCGTGCTCCTGAAATCGTCCGCACCAAAGATGTCGCCAGGGGCTACGGTGCCGGTCAGAAATCCTTTCCCCAAAGGCGCAAAGGGCACAAAGCCGATGCCCAACTCGTCCAGCAAGGGCAGAACTTCCACTTCCGGCTCCCGATACCAGAGCGAATATTCGCTCTGCAGCGCCGTCACCGGGTGGATGGCATGGGCCCGCCGAATGGATTCCACGCTCGCTTCGCAGAGGCCGAAATGCTTGACCTTGCCTTCGGCAACAAGGTCTTTGATTGTGCCTGCGACGTCCTCCATCGGCACCTTGGGATCCACCCTGTGCTGATAATAGAGATCAATACAGTCAGTCCGCAGCCGCCTGAGTGACCCCTCCACTGACGTGCGGATGCGCGCTGGCCGACTGTCAAGCTGACGGGAATATCCGCCTTCCTCACCAACATGGAAGCCGAATTTGGTGGCGATGACGACCTGGTCCCGGATCGGCGCGAGTGCTTCGCCAAGCAGGTCTTCATTGGCAAAAGGGCCGTAGATTTCTGCTGTGTCGAATAGGGTGATGCCGCGATCCGAGGCAGCTCGGATCAGGCGAATGGCGTCGTCGCGCCGCATGGGCGGACCAAATGACATGGTGATCCCCATGCAGCCCAATCCGATGGGCGACACTTCGAGCCCTTGTCCAAGCGTTCTGGGTTTCACCACACCTCTCCCATTAGATGGCTGCAATCGCTTATAGCGCAGGAGTTCGCCGTCGCCCGACAAAAAAGGGCGCAGCCGGAAAACCGGCCGCGCCAGGCAGGGAGGATTTTCAGATC
This sequence comes from Devosia polycyclovorans, assembly GCF_042181575.1. GTDB lineage: Bacteria > Pseudomonadota > Alphaproteobacteria > Rhizobiales > Devosiaceae > Devosia > Devosia polycyclovorans. Next base: position 1,328,648 of record NZ_CP170082.1, read on the forward strand.
ACTGAAGCGCGATTTCCACCGCTTCTTCACTCTCGAGCGGTGAGCAATATCCGGCGAGTATGTCGTCCTTGGCCGGGTCGGACCAGGCGGGATTGTCGACGTCGTAGACAATCGGCTTGAGGTAATCGACCGGATCGACCAGCCAGTGCAGGCGCGGACGCTGTTCCTGAGGCACACCCATCAGATCCATCTGATTCACATAACCAGCATAGACCGACATGGACGAGCTCTCACGTGCCTTGGTGCCGTCGGTAATGTGGTTGGGAATGTAGATCTTGGGGCGCAGGGCATCCTGATACATGATCAGGTCGCGCAGACCGTTATTCTCGAAATTGCCGGTGGCTGCGGTGCCCAGTTGGACATCGGTCGGGGGTAGAGCCTTGAGAATGTCGAGAATGCGCTGCCCGTCTTCCGGTGTACCATCCCAGTCACGCCCCTTGCCTTCTTTCAGCGCGCCGGCAGTGTTCTGGTAGACGAACGAGAAGTTGCTGCCATTGCGCAGGATGACGCTGAAGAACAGCGATTCCGGGCCGCCGGGGGCGCCGCTGGTGGTGCGGATGTCGATCTGCTTGTCATCAGTTGGAACAAAGTCAGCTTCAGCGCGGCGTGGCCAAAGCGGCGTGCCGTTGGGGAAAAGGGCGGGGTCGCGCTCGTCCACAATGATTTCAACGGGGGTAGGTGGGAAATCCGGATCGGGCGGCACCGCAACCGAGTGCAGGTGGCGGAAGCCGACGACACAGGCATTGGGCTCAAGCACCGGGAGCTTGAGGATTTCGGTGCCGGGAACTGAGCCTTCGCTGGTCACGGCCACGCAATCGACCGAGGCGCCTTCGGGGAAGGCATAGAGCGGATTATCCTGGATGCGCGGATCGTCTGCCATGCGCGGAAAGTCCAGATTGGTCAGCGTTCCGCAGGCCTCCGCCGTGGCATAGATCGGCGCCCCGCTATGGGCGGCGATGAATACCGCGTTGTCGGCATGATCGCCATGGCCATGGCTGACCGTGATGGCATCGGGCTTCATGTTGACGATGTCCATGATCGTCAGCGGCGTGCGCCCCCGTTCAGTTTCGAGCCGGGTCACATAGGTGTCGAACATGATCACCTTGCCCTGGACGGATGCCACAAAAGATGCGGCAGACAGCCAGGAAAAGATGACCTTGTCTTCAGCCAGCGCTCCAGTTTCTGGATCAACATGTTCTGCACCAAAGATGTGCTGGCGCGCCGAGACCATGTCCTTGGTCTCGATGGCAAGGGTAGGCATAGCCGTGCCAACGGCCAGAGCCGCTGTCAGGGCGGCAAGAGATGCTTTCATTTTCTCCTCCGAATAAACGGCGCTCAGCTGCTTAGTTTTTGTTAGTGCAGCGGCGTCGGTCCCGACTTTGGAGCTATCGCGCGCGCAGGCCGATATGACGAGAATTATACAAATTTCTGGTTCAATCTGATTGCTGCGGAAAATTGTATAATGACGGTACGCTGGTCACTCCCCGGACGCGATGCAACGGTCTCGACTGAGCCATATGGGGAGGACATATGACCCGCCGCCTGATTGCCACCACAGCCTCGGCTTTTATGCTTTGCAACGTCGCGGCCCACGCTCAGGATATCCATGAGCATGGTTCGAGCACATTGCAGATCGTGCGCGAGGGCAATGCTGTGACCCTGCGCCTTGATGCGCCGGCCATGGACCTAATTGGTTTCGAACACGAAGCCGAGACAGACGAACAGCACGCAGCTATTACATCTGCCCAGGAAAAGCTCAGCGACCCGCTCGGCCTTTTCGGAATTCCCGAGGAAGCCGGTTGTGTACTTGAACATACCCAGTTTGAAGGGCCCCTCTCGGAGCCTGAAGACCAGGTTGTTGCCGATCACCACGATCATGACGATGACCATGATCACGACACCGAACATGCCGACGTGATCGTGGAATATGAATTCACCTGTGCCAATCCGGCCGCAGTGACACGGTTGGATAGCGCGTTCTTCGCAGCATTTTCGAGCGCCCGGGAACTGAACCTGCAGGTCGTCACCGAAAACGGCCAGTTCCAGCAGCTTCTGACCCCTGCTATGCCGTCAGCAAGCTGGCAATGAATGAGCAGTTCCGCGCCTGTTCTTTCGCTCTCGAACGTGGTCTTCAGCTGGGACCGCCACGCACACCCCATCCAAATACCCAATCTGGTTCTGGACCGTGGCGAGAAGGTGCTTGTGTTGGGGCCCAGTGGATCGGGCAAGTCCACTATGCTCGGGCTGGTATACGGAACACTGGTACCCCATTCGGGCCGCATTACTGTGGCGGGCCAGGACATGACGGCATTGTCCGCTCGGCGGCGCGACGGCGTGCGAGCCGAGCATGTCGGCGTCATATTCCAGCAGTTCAATCTCATCCCGCATGCCAGCGCCCTGGACAACGTCCTACTCGCTTTGCGCTTTGCGCCGCAGCGCCGCAAAAGAACTCCAGATCCTGAAGATGCGGCCCGGAACATGCTCGCTGACCTGGGCTTGCCAGAAACTGATGCCTGCCGCAGTGCTGGTCAGCTCAGCGTTGGTCAGCAGCAGCGTGTAGCAGCAGCACGCGCTCTCATTGGTTCGCCTGAACTGCTGGTCGCAGACGAGCCGACATCTTCACTCGATAGAGCCAACCAGAACCGCTTCATGGACCTGGTTTTATCCCAAGCGCTGCAGCAGGGGTCGAGCATTCTCCTGGTCAGCCATGATGAACGTCTGGCGAAACACTTTGATCGGGTTATCGAAATGGGGTCGGGTCAGAGTGAGGACCACATGTCATGCTGACACGCCTGATCCTTTCCTCGATGCGCGCCCGGGCGCTGACCGTTGTCTTGGCGATCTTGACCATCGCCTTCTCCGTCGGCCTTGTCTTGGCGGTGAATGTCGTGCGCGACGGGACCAAGGCAAGCTTTGCCAACACCATTTCCAACACAGATCTGATCGTGGGCGCGCGTTCGGGATCAGTACAGTTGATGCTCTACACGATCTTTCAGATCGGCAATCCCACCAACAACATTTCCTGGGACAGCATGGAAGCGATAGCGGCGCGGCCCGAAGTCGATTGGCTCGTCCCGATCTCGCTGGGCGATAGCCATGGCGAATTCCGCGTCATGGGTACCAGTGTCGCGTTTTTCGAACGCTATCGGTATCGCGGCGGACAGAGCATCGGGTTGCACCAAGGTGCGGCTTTTACGGGCCTCTACCATGCGGTGGTCGGGTCTGATGTAGCGGCGACGCTGAACTATGAATTGGGCCAGGAGATCGTGGTCTCTCATGGGCTGGCCTCCTTTATCGACCACGATGACAGGCCGTTTAAGATCACCGGGATTTTGGAGCGAACCGGCACGCCGATCGACCGCACCGTACTCATCAGCCTTGAAAGCATGGAAGTCATCCATCGAGGGTGGCGGCCGGGCGCCGGCAGTCCTACGGGGCCCGAGCCAGCCATGGCCGAGCTGCAACCAAAGGAAGTCACGGCCGCCCTTGTCGGCATCGGCTCCCGGCTCGACATCTTCAACGTACAGAGATGGATAAACACCTATCCCGGTGAGCCACTACTGGCGGTGCTGCCTGGCCTGACGCTGCAGGAGCTCTGGCAGTTCATCGGCGTGGCAGAGGATGCTCTGCGCGCCGTTTCCCTGATGGTCGTCGGCGCAGCCCTCTTGGGCATGATCGCCGTCATTTTTTCCGGACTGAACGAGCGACGCCGGGAAATGGCGATATTGCGGGCAATGGGCGCAAGGCCGGGCGTCGTTTTCGGTCTGCTTCTGCTCGAGGCCATGATCATGGCGGGAGCCGGGTGCCTTATCGGAGCGGTGGGGACCTATGGGCTGCTTTATGCGGCTCGGCCTCTTATCGACGCCCATTTCGGCATTTGGCTGCCGATGCAGGGGCCAGGACCCGAGGAGCTGAAGCTGCTTGGCGGGGTCATGGCGGCTGCCGGTCTTGCCAGCATTTTCCCGGCTGCAAGGGCCTATCAGCTTTCTTTGGCCGATGGTCTTTCAATCAAAAATTGAGTGATTTGGAGCTCGAAATGGGAAATTCACCGCACACTTCTCGTCTTTCGCGTCGAAAGGCACTCGCCGTTGGCGGAGCTGGCCTTCTAGCGATGTCGTTGCCCGCCTGGGCCCAGCAAGCGCAGCGGATCAAATGGGCTGACTTGATCCCGGAAGGCGTCCCCTACGGGGAGATAATTGCCACCGGAGAGTACGATGGGGTCAAGGACATCTGGATTCCAGAATTCGATGACAACGGCCTTCAGCTCAATACAGCACTAGACGGCAAGATGATTACGCTTGCGGGCTATGTAATCCCGCTAGACGTCAGTAGCGCAGGCACGACCAGCTTCGTGCTCGTCCCGTTTATCGGCGCCTGCATTCACGTGCCGCCACCGCCGCCCAACCAGCTGGTATTTGTAACCACCGACACGCCATGGCCCAGCGACAAGCTCTGGGAAGCGGTGTTGGTGACCGGGCAATTGTCTGCCAACATTCGGCGCACGGATGTTGCTCAGGTCGGCTATGACCTGACAGCGACCCAGATTGAGAAATTCCAGCGCTAAGGCGCGATGAGGAACGCGCGGAAGTCGTTGACATTGGTCAATGTCGGACCGGTGATGACCTGGTCGCCCAAAGCAGCGAACAGGCTTCCGCTGTCGTGACCGTCCAGATAGGCCTGCGGGTTCAGCCCGAGCCGGCGACAGCGATCAAGCGAGGAGGGTGTGGCAATGGCACCGGCTGCCTCGCCGGCGCCATCGATGCCGTCCGTGTCGGCGGCCAAGGCCCAGATGCGCTCATGGCTATTGAGGCGCAGGGCGGCCGAAAGCAGCATCTCAGTGTTGCGGCCGCCGCGTCCTGCACTATCACCCGCGACGCTCACAGTTGTTTCGCCGCCTGAGAGAATGACCGCCGGGCCGCTAAGCGGCAGTCCCGATGTCGCTGCCGACATGGCCATGGTCGCAAGCACCCGGCCAATCTCACGGCTCTCGCCCTCTAAGGCGTCGCTGAGGATCACCGTCTTGTAGCCTAGCGCATTGGCCTCCTTTGCGGCCGCTCGCAACGATTGGGCTGCGCTGGCGATCACCAGGTGTCGATCCTGCGGGCGCGGAGCAGGCGCCTCTGCCGAACCAATAATCGCCCGGATATGGCCGGGCAGCTTGAGCTGGTAGCGACTGACACTGGCTCGTGCCAGATCCGGCCCATGTGGCGAACAAATGGTTGGCCCCGAGCCGACGACGGCGGGATCGTCCCCCGGCACGTCGCTGAGAACCAGAGTCACCACCGGAGCTGGCCCGGCAAATGCCGCGAGGCGCCCGCCCTTGATCCGGGATAGACTTTGGCGGATGGCGTTCATTTCGGTGATGCTGGCACCGCTCATCAGCAATTGCTGGTTGAGAGCGCGTTTTTCGGCCAGGGTCACACCATCGGCTGGCATGACAGCCAGAGAGGATGCCCCACCCGACATAAGACAAATGACCAAGTCATCCGCAGTCAACCCGCGCAGAGCGTCCATCATCAACTGCGCTGCGAGCGTGCTGTTTTCGTCCGGAACGGGGTGCGCCGCCTGAACAACGGCAATGCGCCCGGCAGGAACCGCATGGCCGTAGCGTGTGCTGACAATGCCGCTCAGGGCAACGTCTGGCCAGGCCCTATCCAATGCGGCTGCCATCACTGCTGAAGCCTTGCCTGACCCAATGACCACGCAGCGGCCCCTGGGTTTTTCGGGAAGATTGTCAAGCACAGCCTGCCTGGGATCGGCGGCAGCGATGGAGGCCTCAAAAAGACGCAAAAGCATGACGCGCGCAGAATCATCCAGGTCTTTCGACATGGGGTGTCTCCCGGTTATGATTTTTCTGGAAGGATAGGCTAGAGCGCGCCGCGGCTCGCCAATTGCCGGTATCGGGTCGGACCGTCGGCCCGACCCGCAATCATGCTAGATGTTCGAAGCGCGGATGGCTTCGCAAACGGCATCCGTCACTTCCTGCGTATTGGCGGTGCCACCAATGTCTGGCGTCATGATGCCATTGCCCGATACCTGCTCCACTGCATTCATCAGACGCTGAGCGGCCTGCGGTTCGCCGAGATGCTCGAGCATTTGTGCCGCCGTCCAGAAGGTAGCGACAGGGTTGGCTATGCCCTTGCCTGTTATGTCGAAGGCCGAGCCGTGGATGGGCTCAAACATTGAGGGGAAACGGCGTTCAGGGTCGATATTTGCTGTCGGCGCCACGCCCAGGCTGCCTGCCAATGCGCCAGCCAGGTCTGACAAGATGTCGGCGTGCAGGTTGGTGGCGACGATCGTGTCCAGGCTTTTGGGCTTGAGGGTCATGCGCACAGTCATGGCGTCGACCAACATCTTGTCCCACTTCACATCGGGGAATTCGCGAGACACTTCCGCAGCAATCTCATCCCACATGACCATGCCATGGCGCTGGGCATTGGACTTGGTGACAACGGTAAGCAGCTTGCGCGGGCGGGACTGGGCCAGCTTGAAGGCGTAGCGCATGATCCGGGTTACGCCGACGCGGGTGAAGATCGCGACTTCCGTACCAACTTCCTCGGGAAGGCCGCGGTGCGCGCGGCCGCCATGGCCGGAATATTCGCCTTCGGAGTTCTCGCGCACGATGACCCAGTCCAAGTCGCCAGGCCCCACGTTTTCCAACGGCGATTTGATGCCGGGCAAGATCTTGGTGGGGCGCACATTGGCGTATTGGTCAAAGCCCTGACAAATGGGCAGGCGCAGGCCCCACAGCGTGATGTGATCCGGCACGTCAGGCGCTCCGACGGCACCAAAGAAGATGGCATCAAAGGGCTTGAGTTGATCGGTGCCGTTTGCCGGCATCATCTCGCCGTGCTTCTTGTAGTAGTCCGAACCCCAGTCGAAGTGGGTTACATCAACGGTGAAGCCGCCATCGCGCCGGGCGAGGGTTTCGAGGGCCTGCAATCCGGCCGCAATGACCTCTGGGCCGATGCCGTCCGCTGGAATGGCTGCGATTTTATAGGTCTTCATGTGTCCCGCGTAGGTTGTTGCTTTTCGTGAGGGACGCTCCTCCGCTTTTCGCTCAGCGGCCTCCCCATGCGGTCGCAATCTACGAACGGCTCTTGCATCCTCTCAATCTGTGGCGAATTATACAATAACGATGAATAATCTCGGCGCCAGTGCGGTGGAGTGGTCACTTGGAAATCATACAGCTTCGTTGTTTTGTCGCCGTCGCCGAAAAGCTTCATTTTGGCCGAGCCGCGCAAAGCCTGGACATGTTGCCGGCTTCTCTGGGCCGCTATATCGGCAATCTCGAAGACAGTTTGGGTGTCCGGCTAATCAACCGAACGACGCGTCATGTCGCGTTGACCGCGGTAGGAGCGGAACTGCTGGACGACATCAAAGACCTGCTGAACCGCGTTGAGAACATCGAAGGCAAGGCCCATAATTTCGACCGGCTCGACTCCCTGACCTTGCGGGTGGGATCGATCGATAGCGCCGCGGCGGGCCTGCTGCCGCCACTGCTCAACTTCTTCAAGACAGAGCGGCCAGATATCGAGGTTACGCTTTTCGAGCAGAAGACCATTCGTTTGCTGCCACGGCTTTTGTCCGGCAGACTGGATCTCGCTTTCGTCCGTCCGCCTGACGTTCGCCCGGACCGAATCGTTTTCCGGCCCCTTCTCAATGAAACGCCGGTGGTTGCTGTTCCTACATCCCATCCGCTTGCAGATCGCAGCAGCGTAAAGATTGAAGATCTGGCCGAGGAACCCCTTATCGTGCCGGACCGGGGATCTCGGCCCCACAGCCACGACTTGACCATTCAATTGTTCGCAGAGGCTGGCCTGACGGCCAAGATTGCCCAGATCGCGGAAGAGAAGCAGACCATCGTCAACATCGTCAGTGCAGGGCTGGGCCTGGCAATCGTGCCGCGCTGGGCCTCCCGGTTCGCTGTTGGCAACGTCAAGTTCGTTCCGATAGAAACGCATAGCAGCCAGGCAATGACCAAGCTCTCGCTAGCTGCAGCATGGGTGCGCGACGTTCGTGACCCAGCGCGCGACGCCCTCTTGGACTGCTTGATCCGCCACCTGGAAGACTTCCAGAGTTCTGCGTAACGGATTATTCAAAAAAGTTATATACACGTCAGGACATTGCTGCTTAGGCACCAAGCCTTTTAGTTTTGTTTTCAAGCCATTTTGGAGAGTGGCACAGAACTTTGGGAGGAAATTTTATGATCCATACATGCAAACTTCTAGCATCGGTCGCACTTGCAGGCTGCCTGGTGTCGACTGCCGTCGCTCAGGATAAGGAAGGTTGGCCCAACACGCTGACCATCGGTACGGGCAGCCAGGGCGGCGCATACTTCGCCTATGGCAGCGGCTTTGCCACCATGATCGGACAGGAGCTGGGTCTTAACGCCAGCGTGGAAATCACTGGTGGGCCCGGCCAGAACGTGACCTTGGTGGAAACCGGCGACCACAATATGGGCTTCGTGACCATGGGGCCGGCCTATGACGCCTGGGTCGGCAAGGGCGAAGTCATGCCCGATGTCGAGCACAAGTCGATCCGCGCTCTGTTCCCCATGTACCAGACCCCGCTCCAAGCCGCCGTGTTGACCGGATCGGGCATCGACTCCTTCGATGACATGGAAGGCAAGCGTATCGGCGTTGGCCCAGCCAGCGGCACTTCAGCCGCTTACTGGCCGCGCTATTTCAACAATGCCGGTATGAGCGTCTCCATTTCCAGCGCTGGCGCCAGCGATACGGCCGGCCAGCTCAAGGACGGCCTGATCGACGCCTTCGTCTATGCTGCCGGCATTCCCACCGGTGCCTATACCCAGCTTGCCGTCGAGAACGACGTCAAGTTCATCAGCATGACCGAGGAAGAGCGCAACAAGTTCCTCGCCGCCGAGCCGGCCATGTCGGCCTTCACCATTCCGGCCAACACCTACGAGGATCAGCCGGAAGACGTGGAAACCGTCTCCCTGTGGAACTTCGCCATTGCCGGTGAATCCATGCCGGAATCCCTGGCCTACGAGATCACCAAGCTGGCCATGGAAAACAACGACCGCATGCTGCAGGTGCACCAGGCAGCCGTCGAGACACTCCCCGAGCACATCGACAAGAACACGTTCATGCCCTTCCATCCGGGCGCTGTGCGCTGGTTCGAGGAAAATGGGTTCACTATCCCCGATGAACTCAAGTAAGCACTGACCCACAGCGCTAAGACTTTCGGGGCGGAATGATCGTGTTCCGCCCCTTTTCATAAGTGCCGTTCAGGCAAGAAGGCCCCGAGGAGGCTGGCCATGTCAAACAACAACAAAAAGATCGAGTTGTCCGCTGTGGCGGAAACCGAACTTCGTCTCGAAGACGCTGCCGCCAATGTCGATGACGAGGCGCTCGTCAGCAATCAACGCGAATTCCTTGGGACGAAACACTGGCTCGTGGCGAGCGCCTGCGTGCTCTATTCGGTGTTCCACCTGCTGGTCATGAACGTCTATCCTCTGGAAACCTGGGTCTATCGTCTATCCCATGTTGGTGGTGGCCTGGCTCTCGGGTTTCTGATCTTCAGCGCAGTCGACATCAAGGCAGACGGTGCCGTAGCGCGCTCACCTCTTTCCCGGCTCATCCTGGCCGGTGCCGCAGTTGGCGTCCTATTGGGCTTTGCAATGTTCGCGGTCATCCTGGCCAGCTCTTTGTCCTCAGGCGCCCCGAGCGGGCCGGATTGGGCGATGGACCTGTTTGGCCTGCCCCTGTTCCTGGGCACGCTTCTGGCCATGATCCACTGCTGGAAATTCCCCGATGAGCGCAAGCACAGCGTTGCTTTTGGCGACATATTGCTGGTGCTCGCGACCATCGCTGCGATTGGTTACATCATTATCTTTGCGCGGCCGCTGCAGCTTCGCGCCGGCATGCCGATGGCACTGCCTGCCGATATGTGGGCCGCCATCGTTGGCGTCTTGCTGGTCATCGAAATAACACGCCGGCTTGCCGGCATGGCGCTGGTGATCATTGCAGGCGTCTTCGTTGCGTATTCCTTTGTGGGCCCCTGGTTGCCGGGCATCTTCTACCACCGCGGCTATGAGGTGAAACGCTTCTTCACCTATATTTTCACCGACAACGGCATCCTGAGTGCCCCAATCTCGATTTCCTCGACTTACATCATCCTGTTCGTCATCTTCGCGGCCTTCCTGCAGGTGACAAAGGTGGGCGAGTATTTCGTCAATTTTGCCTTTGCGGCCGCTGGGCATAAGCGTGGCGGACCGGCCAAGGTTTCGGTCTTCGCTTCCGGCTTGATGGGCATGATCAACGGCACATCTGCAGGCAATGTGGTCGCCACTGGCAGCCTCACTATCCCGATGATGCGCAAGGTCGGCTACCGGCCCCAAACCGCCGCGGCCGTGGAAGCTGCTGCCTCCACTGGCGGTCAGATCATGCCGCCGATCATGGGCGCCGGTGCCTTCATCATGGCGGAGATCACCGGCATTCCTTATGTCGAAATCGTCTACGCTGCCATCATACCGGCCGTCATCTACTTCCTCTCGGTCTACTTCATGGTGGACCTGGCCGCGCAGAAGCACGGCATGAAAGGACTGCCGCGCTCGGCACTACCCAAGTTCGGCAAGCTGCTGCGTCAGATCTACCTCTTCACTCCCATCGTGGTGCTGATCGGGTCGTTGCTGGCCGGCTATTCCGTCATTCGGTGCGGCACTCTGGCCATGGCGTCGGCTGCTGTTGTCTCCTGGCTCACGCCGCACAAAATGGGCCCGATGCAGCTCTTCCGCGCCCTCGAAATGGGTGCCCGGATGACGCTGCAGCTTGTTGCCGTGTGTGCGACCGCCGGTATCATCGTGGGCGTGATCGCCCTTACCGGCATCGGCTCGCGGTTCTCTGCCGTCCTGCTAGGCTTGGCAGAGCATAGCCAGCTGCTTGCGCTGGGCTTTGCCATGATCGTCTCGATCGTGCTGGGCATGGGCATGCCAACTACTGCAGCCTACGTCGTTGCAGCCAGCGTCATGGCACCCGGTCTCATCAACCTTGGCATCGAGCCACTGACGGCGCACTTCTTTATCTTCTACTTCGCCGTTATGTCCGCCATCACGCCGCCCGTGGCTCTGGCCGCCTATGCCGGTGCAGCCTTGTCGGGATCAGACCCGGTCAAGACCAGTGTGGAGAGCTTCAAGCTGGGTTTGGCCGCCTTCATCGTGCCCTTCATGTTCTACCTGTCGGATTCCATGCTGTTGCAAGGAACCTGGATCGACGCCATCCATGTCACCGCGACTGCCTCAGTGGGCGTCTATCTGCTGTCTTCATCGGTCCAGGGCTGGTTCTTCGGACATGCAAACAACTGGGTGCGTCTCGGTCTTTTGGCGGCAGGTATAACAATGATCGAAGCCGGCTGGTTGACGGACGCAATCGGCGTAGCGGCCGCCGTCGCTCTCTACTTGGTGCAGAGAAGGCTGTCTCCTCAGAACGCGGCTGTCCTGTCCAAATGATGTGAAGACAGAGCACTTGCTCACCTGTCTGGGGTCCGGATGACTGCACGTCGGTCTTCCGGACCCCGCCGAGCTGTTTCCGGATTCCACGAGCGGTTGGATGTGATTGAGAACGATACGATCTGCGTGGCCCGGCATTGAGCATTCCGGCACGGCTTCCATTTGGAACCGGTTAAGGGCCGTGCCTAAGCTCGGCAATGTCTACAGCAGCACCCGAGGCGATCCCAAGCGGGGTGGCTTGATCCGCCCCAGGTGATCTCGACTGACCGTCCGGCCGACCGGCGTAGGGTACCGCGCTGCAAGATTTCAACGGCTCAGCGCATTGCTCATCCACTGCGGCGCTAGTCCTGAACAGACGCGGCCATCTATTCCCAGGCGTCCAGCATCGCGTTGGCGACGAACTGCAGGTGTTGGGCCATGGCGTTGCGGGCCGCGTCGGCATTGCCGCTGACAACGGCTGCGACAATGGCCTCGTGATCGGCCAGGATATGTTCACGCACAGTGCCGGTTTCGACCAGGTGCTGGTGAAACCGGGTGTCCAATTCGTCGCCCCGGGCTTTCCAGAGGCCGTCGAGCATTTCGCGCAGAACCGCATTTCCGCAGGCGTCTGCCAATGTCATGTGCAGCATGCGGTCACTCTCGACCGACCATTGTCCCGAAGCTGTTTCGCTGCGCATCCGGCGCAGGGTCTCTGCCAGTCTCGTGGTGCCTTCCGGGGAAATATTCTGGCTGGCCAGAGCGGCCGCTTCCGGTTCCAGCAGACGCCGCACGGCGGTCACTTCCACTGGAGAAGAGCTCAGCTCCGGCAAGGCAACGCGTTCATTGCCGGGCCCCTTTACAAAGGCGCCTACGCCCACGCGCACTTCCAACAGTCCCGCGACTTCCAGGGCAATTAAGGCCTCACGAACAGTGGGGCGGGAAACGCCCAGATTCAGCGCCAGGTCGCGCTCGGACGGCAATTGCTGTCCCGCCCCGACCGAACCACTCAAGATCTGGTCGCGGATTTGATCGGCAATCTGGATGTAGAGTTTACGGTTCGAAACAGCTTGGAGCTTCATAGCCTTCCCCTTGCCCACTCATAGCGAGGTCAGGTCCTTGTGTCTACTGGTCTGACCACTTGACAGCTTGGCAATCTTGCCATTAGCTCGGGATCGGCTCAAGAGTCTGGCACATAAGCCGGGCCGGCTGCGGGAGGTTAGGCCATGGAGGGATCGACAGTCGATGTCGCGGCAGGCGCCGTGCCGTTGGTCCAGATGCGCAATATCGACAAGTCCTTTCCCGGCGTTCGAGCGCTCAGCCAGGCACAATTCGGGCTGATGCCCGGCGAAGTCCACGCGCTGATGGGGGAGAACGGAGCCGGCAAGTCGACGCTGATGAAGGTGTTGTCCGGTGTCTATGACCGGGACGCAGGCGAAGTTCTGCTTGATGGGAAACCCGTCGAGATCACCTCGCCACGCCAGGCGCAGGACGCCGGGATTTCCATCATTCACCAGGAACTGGCCCTGATGCGTGATCTGACCGCCGCGCAGAACATCTTTATCGGCCGCGAACCGCGCCGCTTCGGTATCCTTGATGAGCGCCAGCTTAACCGCGATACCGCCGCAATCTTCAACTCGATGAATCTCAATCTCGAGCCGACCGTGCTGGTGGAGACGCTGACCATTGCCAAACAGCAAATGGTCGAAATTGCCAAGGCGCTGTCCTACCGCAGCCGGGTTCTCATCATGGATGAGCCCACCGCAGCCCTTAACGACGCCGAAATCGCCGAACTGTTTGCGATCATCAACCGGCTCAAGGCCGAGGGCGTCGGGATCGTCTACATCTCGCACAAGATGGATGAGATCAAGCGCATCTCTGACCGCGTGACGGTCATGCGCGATGGCGAATATGTCGGCACCGTTCCGGCCGCCGAAACGCCTATTGAAACAATCATTTCCATGATGGTGGGACGCACCCTCAACACTGAGGCGCACGCCATTCCTGACACCTCCGGCCAGCCGGTGGCCCTTGAGGTCAAGGGGCTCAACCGCGGCCGTGAGATACGCGACGTCAGCTTTTCCGTGCGTCAGGGCGAGATTCTCGGCTTTGCCGGGCTGATGGGGGCCGGGCGAACCGAGGTGGCGCGGGCTATTTTTGGTGCTGATCACAAGGATAGTGGAGAGATCTGGGTGCATGGCGAGCGCGTCGGCATCACCGCGCCGCGCGACGCAGTGTCAAAGGGTATCGGCTATCTGTCTGAGGACCGGAAGCTCTTCGGGCTGGCCACCGGCATGGACGTGCGCAACAATATCGCCCTGGCCAGTCTGGAGCGGTTTACCAATGCCGCCGGCGTACTCGACGAGGCGGGGATGGAAAAGTCCGCTCGCGATTACATTCGCCAACTGTCCATCAAGACGCCCAGCGACACCCAGGAAGCCAGGCTGCTATCGGGCGGAAACCAGCAAAAGGTGGTCATAGCCAAATGGCTGCTGCGCGATTGTGACATTCTGATTTTCGACGAGCCGACCCGCGGCATCGATGTCGGTGCCAAGTCCGAGATCTACAAGTTGCTCAACAACCTTGCCGCCCAGGGCAAGGCCATCATCGTCATATCCTCCGAGCTGCCCGAGATTTTGCGTCTCAGCCATCGCATCGCCGTGATGTGCGAGGGCCGGCTGACCGGCATTTTGCCGGGCGATGCCAGCCAGGAGGAAATCATGCGCCTTGCCACCATGCGTGAAGCGGCCATGAGACCGGATGCCGAAAGGAAGATTGCATGACCGACACCGCTGCCCCGGCCCAGAAATCCGGCATTCGCATGACTGGCGCCTTCCATCGCCTGCTGGCCTTTTCCGGCCTTATCGCCTTGGTCGTCGTCTTCTCGCTGGCGTCTCCCAATTTCATGCAGACCCAGAACATTCTGGCCATTCTGCAGGCGACCGCCGTCAATGGCGTTCTGGCCATCGCGGTGACCCTGGTCATCATCACCGGCGGGATCGACCTCTCGGTGGGCACGCTGATGACGTTCTGTGCCGTGATCGCGGGCGTCTTCCTCACCTATTGGGGATTGCCCATGCCGATCGGCATTCTCGGCGCCATCCTCGCCGGTGCGGCGAGCGGGCTGATCTCGGGAACGGTCGTCGCCAAGCTCAAGGTGCCCCCCTTTATCGCTACCCTGGGGATGATGTTGATCCTCAAGGGGCTATCGCTGGTGATTTCGGGCACCCGGCCGATCTACTTCAACGACACGCCGGGCTTTAACCAGATCGCCCTGGGCTCGGTCGTCGGACAGATCATTCCGGCAGTACCGGTGCCCAATGGGGTGATGATCCTGTTTCTTGTGGCCCTGCTCACCGCCTTCATTCTGGGTAAAACCGCGCTGGGCCGGTACACTTTTGCGCTCGGCTCCAACGAGGAGGCCGTGCGGCTTTCCGGCGTCAACGTCGATCGCTGGAAAATCGGCGTGTATGCCCTGTCAGGCGCCATTGTCGGCGTGGGCGGGGTGCTGATTGCCAGCCGTCTCAACTCCGCCCAACCCGCGCTAGGGCAAGGTTACGAGCTTGAAGCCATCGCCGCTGTCGTAATCGGTGGCACCTCGCTTTCGGGCGGCCGTGGCACCGTGCTGGGCACGCTTATCGGGGCGCTCATCATCTCGGTCCTGGCCAATGGCCTACGCATTCTTTCGGTGGCGCAGGAATGGCAGACCGTGGTGACCGGGACCATCATCATCCTGGCCGTCTATGCCGACATACTGCGGCGCCGCAAACTTTAGGCGCCGAATTCCGCCGCGCGCCGCCGGTGCGCCAAAAACTAGAAGAACAAGTTTCAGCAGTTTCACAGCAGCATTTGGGAGGATTCAATGCTCAACCGCCGTAGTCTGATTGGCGCCATCAGCGCCGTCGCCATTCTGGCCGCTTCCGGCCCCGCACTGGCCCAGGATCAGGTCGATATCGCTCTGATCTCGAAGGGCTTTCAGCACCAGTTCTGGCAGGCCGTGAAGGCCGGGGCCGACCAGGCCGCCGCAGATCTGGGCGTGTCCGTCACCTTCGAGGGGCCGGAAAGCGAAAGCCAGGTCGACCGCCAGATGGACATGCTGGCCGCCGCCCTGTCTCGCGAGCCTGATGCGATCGGCTTTGCCGCCCTCGACAGCCAGGCCGCTCTGCCGCTCTTGCAGCAGGCCAACGATGCTGGCATCCCGATTATTGCCTTTGACTCGGGTGTCGACAGCGATATCCCGCTCGCCACGGCAACCACCGACAATGTTGCCGCCGCGGCGCTCGCAGCTGACGTCATGGCCGAGAAAATCGGCGGCGAAGGCAAGGTGGCCGTGGTTGGTCACGACCAGACCAGCCGCACCGGCATCGACCGTGTCGAAGGTTTCGTCAACCGCATGAAGGAAGCCTATCCGAACATCGAGGTCGTCTCGATCCAGTATGGCGGCGGCGACCAGCTCCAGTCGACCGAGATCACCAAGTCGATCCTGCTCGCCAATCCCGACCTTGATGGCATCTTCGGCTCCAATGAAGGTTCGGCCATCGGCGTCGCCAATGGCAAGCAGGAACTGGGCAGCGATGTCGTTGTCATCGGATTCGATAGCGGCGCGGCCCAGAAGTCGATGATCGAAAATGGCGTCATGGCTGGGGCCATCACCCAGAACCCGGTTGGCATCGGCTATCAGACAGTCCAGGCAGCCGTCGCTGCGCTCAATGGCGAGGACCTGCCCAAGGTGATCGACACTGGCTTCTACTACTACGACGCCACCAACATGGACGACCCCGAAATCGCGGCCGTTCTCTACGACTGATTTCTCCCCGGTCCGGGCGGCTCTCCCAACGGTCGCCCGGCCCACCAGTATCCAGGAAAGACCATGGCCGACCTCTCCGGAAAAATCGTTCTCATCACCGCCGCTGCGCAAGGCATCGGTCGGGCGTCGGCTGAAGCCTTTGCGCGGGCGGGCGCCAGGGTGGTCGCCACCGACATCAATGCGGCGCTGCTTTCCGAACTCGATGCCATCCCCAATGTGACCACACGGGTGCTCGACGTTCTTTCCGGCGATGCTGTCAAACAGGCGGTGGCCGAGATCGGCCTTATCGACGTACTCTTCAATTGCGCTGGTGTCGTGCATAACGGCACCGTGCTCGAAATGAGCGACGCAGACCTCGACTTTGCACTCGATCTTAACGTCAAGGCGCAGATCCGCACCTGTCAGGCGGTGCTGCCACAAATGCTGGAACGCCGCGACGGCGCCATCATCAATATGGCAACGGTCGCAAGCTCGATCAAAGGCGTGCCCAACCGTGCGGCCTACACCATCTCCAAGGCGGCCGTTGTGGGCCTCACCAAGTCCATTGCCGCTGACTACACCACTCAGGGCATACGCGTGAATGCCATCTGTCCCGGCACGGTTGACAGCCCCAGCCTGCATCAGCGCTGGGAGGCCACCGGCGATTTTGAGGGCGCGAGAAAAGCCTTCATTGCCCGCCAGCCCATCGGCCGCATAGCCCGGCCCGAGGAAGTGGCGGACCTGGCCGTCTACCTTGCCGGCGCGACCTATACCACCGGACAGGTCCACATCATCGATGGCGGCTGGACGGCTTGAGCCCCCTCATCCGGCGCTACGCGCCACCTTCTCCCCGAGAGGGAGAAGAATGGTCCGGTGTCCGTCAAAAAATCGACCCCCTTGTTCCTCTCCCTCTCGGGGAGAGGGTGGATCGGCCAAAGGCCGAGACGGGTGAGGGGGCTTCCAGTGAGCATAGTCATGACCAAGATCACCTGCCTCACTACCCACGACCTGCGCTTCCCGACCTCGGCTTCGCTCGACGGGTCCGATGCTATGAACCCGGACCCCGACTACTCCGCCGCCTATGTGGTGCTGGGAACCGATGGCGATCTCGAAGGCCATGGGCTGACCTTTACCATCGGCCGCGGCAACGAGGTGGTGGTCGCGGCCATAAACGCGCTGACCGACCGTGTCGTCGGTCTGGAACCGGATTGGATCGAAGCCGACCCCGGCCGCTTCTGGCGCCATGTCACCGGCGACAGCCAGCTGCGCTGGATCGGCCCCGACAAGGGCGCCATGCATCTGGCCACGGGTGCCGTGGTCAACGCTGTCTGGGACCTGCTGGCCAAGCGTGCCAACAAGCCGGTCTGGCTCTATGTCAGCGAAATGAGCCCCGAACAGCTCGTCTCCATCATCGACTTCCGCTATTTGACCGACGCCATCACCCCCGAGGAAGCGCTGGAGATTTTCCGCGCCGCCGAACCGGGCAAGGCCGAACGCATCGCCCGGCTGCGGCAGGAAGGCTATCCCTGCTACACCACCTCTGCCGGCTGGCTGGGCTATTCGAACGAGAAGCTGACCCGCCTGGCCACCGAGGCGGTCGAACAGGGCTTTACCCATATCAAGATGAAGGTTGGGCGCGATCTTGATGACGATATCCGCCGCCTCGAAATCGTGCGCTCGATCATGGGCCCCGACCGCTACCTGATGATTGACGCCAACCAGGTCTGGGAAGTTGACCAGGCGATCGATTGGGTCAACGCGCTCAAGCGGTTCGAGCCCTATTTCATCGAAGAGCCGACCAGCCCCGACGACGTTGAGGGCCACCGCAAGATCCGCGAAGCCATCGGGCCAGTGAAGGTTGCCACCGGCGAAATGTGCCAGAACCGGATCCTGTTCAAGCAATTCATCACCCGCGACGCCATCGACATCGTCCAGATCGATGCCTGCCGCATCGGGGGCCTCAACGAGGTGCTTTCCGTGCTGCTGATGGCTGCCAAATATGGCAAGCCGATCTGGCCCCATGCTGGCGGCGTGGGCCTGTGCGAATATGTCCAGCACCTCTCGATGATCGACTATCTCGCCGTTTCAGGCACCAAGGATGGCCGGGTGATCGAATATGTCGACCACCTGCACGAGCATTTCCTCGATCCCTGCGTCATCAAGGGCGCGGCCTATACGCCGCCGGAGCGCCCCGGCTTTTCCATCGAGATGAAACCGGCTTCGATTGCAGACAATTCCTGGCAGAAGCGGTAACGAGGTCGGTCGATCCCAGCGGATGAGCTGCCGGTGCTTGCGAGAAGGCCGGTCAGGCGCTGGGCGCCGCGTCGATCAGCTTGGCGCGGATGCGGCGCGAGATATTGTCGATGACGGCGACAGTCACCAGGATCATCAGAATGATGAAGGCGGCTTCCTGCCAATTGTTGATGCGGATGCGGTCCGACAATTGCAGCCCAATGCCGCCGGCGCCGACAATACCCAGGATGGTGGCCGAACGCACATTGGATTCGAAGAAATAGAGCACGTGGCTCATCATCACCGGAAAGACCTGTGGGAACACGCCCAGCCGCACCACGTGGATACTGGCGCCACCGGAGGCGCGAACGCCCTCGACCGGCTTGTTGTCGACGTTCTCGATGGCTTCGGCAAAAAGCTTGCCGAAGATCATGACATCGCCCACGGCAATGGCCAGCACGCCGGCAAAGGGACCCAGACCAACAGCTGAAACAAAGATCAGCGCCCAGACCAGGCCATCAATGCCGCGAAAGGCATCGAAGAAGCGGCGCAGCCCGAAATGGAACAGCCAATTGGGGACGATGTTCTTGGCGCCCAGAAAGCCTAGAGGCAGGGCCACCACGAAGGCAAGCAGCGTGCCCAGAAACGCCATGGCGAGGGTTTCGAACATGGCATAGGTATAGTCCCATAAGCCATCGCCGGGCCAGGGCGGGACCATCAAGGTGACCAGCAGTCCGAGTTTGTTCAGCCCGTTGATAACGCGCATGGGCGAAGCGTCGATCCACCACAGGCCAAACGCAAGAACCGCAAGGAAACCGAGCCATAGTCCCCATGTACGCAGGCGCTCGGACAAAGGCCGCGCGAAGATATAAGGATTGGTGCGCCTGAGGCGCGCAATATCGGCATGCAGCGTGGCGATCATGGATCAGGCAACCTGTGTCAGGGTGTGGCCGATAAGGCGATGGCGGATGGCCTCGCAGGTGATGTCGATGACCGAAGTGGTCAGGATCAACAACAGCATGATGGCCGAAATATCGGTGTATTCGAACTGGCGGATGGCGACGTAAAGGTCCTGGCCAATGCCGCCGGCGCCGACCAGTCCAAGCGCCGAGGCGCCGCGGACGTTGATCTCGAACCGCAGGAGCAAATAGCTGGTATAGTTGGGCAGGGCCTGCGGTACGACGCCCAGGCGCATGATCATGGACCAACTGCCGCCGGAGGCGCGGACGCCTTCGATAGGGCGCGGGTCGACGTTTTCATTGACCTCGGCAAAGAGCTTACCCAAAGAGCCAGCGGTGTGGACCGCAATGGCCAGTACGCCGGCAAAGGGGCCGAGGCCGAAGGCGAAGACGAAGATCAACGCGAAGACCAGTTCGGGCACTGTGCGGAAGAATTCGAGTGTGCGGCGCGCGGCAAAGTAGATGCCGGTGTTTTCGACCAGATTTCGCGAGGCCGGAAAGCTGAGCGCGAGGGCGATCACGCCGCCCATCACGGTGCCGACAAACCCCATGAGAATGGTTTCGACCAAGAGGCGCACCCAAAAACGCAGGCCCCAGTACCAATCGGCCATGTCGGCCCAGAAATTTTCGATCGTGAGCGAGGGGAGCGTTCCGGCAATGTAGTTCCAGGCCATTGGCAGGCCTTTGAGGAGGCCGGGAATGCTGAAATCGCTGACGGCAACCGAACCAGCCAGGGCCGCGAGAAAGAGTGCGCCATAGAGCAGGGTCCAGTTGCGGCGGGTGAATTGCTGCTGGCGATAGCGCTCGTCAAATGACAGCAGGCGCTCCTGCCGCGTTGTCGAGGTCAACTGGCCATTGGTCGGGTCAAGTGTGGACACGCGCGCCTCACGGGTAAAAAAGGCCGGTACGCGAAATGCGCACCGGCCAGGAAGGGATCAGTTGCCGTTCTTGCGGCGCTGTACGGCGTTGAACTCGGTGATGGCGATGACGTCCAGGTAGTCGTCATGGGTGGCGGCGACATAACCGCTGGAGGTGCCGCGGGTGTATTCGGCAAAGCCCTCGGGGTCTTTTTCCGGGAACGCCATAAGGGCGGTCTTGAACTCATCCTGCAGTTCCTGGGGCAGGGAGGTCAGCATCATGACGGGAGTGTTCGGAATGACCGGGGACTTCCAGATGATGCGGGTGGAGCCTTTTTCGATCAGGCCCTTGTTTTCCATAGTCTGAATGTTGCCGGCTTCTTCGTTGCGCCAATGGGTGGCAACCGCCTCGAAGGTGCCGTTGGTCAAGGCCATTACGCTCTGCTCATGGCCGCCGGAAAAGGCGACTTCGCTGAAATATTCGTCGGCCGAGGTGTTGAGCTCGGTGGCCAGGTAGTAGGAGGGGACGGCATAGCCGGAGGTCGAGTTGGGATCGGCAAAGGCGAACGACTTGCCCTTGATGTCTTCGAGGCTCTGGTAGTCGCTGTCGGCGCGAACGGCGATGATCGAGTAGTAGCCAAGATTTCCGTCACCATCGAGCGTGACAGCGACCGGAGCGATATCCTCGCCCATGATCTTGCGGGCCAAGGCATAGGCAGCGGGGCCGACCGAGGCGACCTGCACGTGACCGGCACGCATGGCTTCAATCACGGCGGCATAGTCGGTGCCACGCACGATATTGACCGGCACGCCAAGCTCGCGGCTGAGATAGTCCGCATAGGGCTGGTTGCGGGCAATGGCATCGGTCTCGTTTTCGCCCGAGGAAATGCCGATCGTCAGTTCGGGGAATTGTTCGCGCCAGTCCTGGCTGAGAGCAGGGGAAACCAGGGCGAGCGAAACCAGCGCGGCTACAAGGCCACGGCGCGTCAGGGTAAGCATTGATGTAGCTCCGAGTTCGGGGAAGGGAGTGGCTAGTGAGCCGTCTCCAGGTGACGTTTGCCGGCTTGGCCTGCCGCGCCGGTTGCACCGATGGTCGAGGTCAGGCTCTCGTCCACCGCTGTTTCGTGTTCGTCACCATAAATCTGCTGGATCATAGCGCTGGTCAGCTTGTCCGGCGTGCCGTCGAACACGACGTGGCCGTGGGCCATGCCGATGATGCGGTCGCAATAGGCGCGCGCGGCGTCCAGCGTGTGCAGATTGGTGATGACGGTGATCTTGTCCTGCTGGTTGATGGTGCGCAGCGCATCCATCACCAGTCGTGCGTTGCGCGGATCGAGCGAGGCAATCGGCTCGTCAGCGAGAATGATGCTTGGTTTCTGCATCAGCGCGCGGGCAATGGCGACGCGCTGCTGCTGCCCGCCCGAAAGTGTGTCGGCGCGCTGCAGGGCCTGGGAGAGCAGGTCCAGGCGATCGAGGGCCATTGCAGCGTTTGCCCGGTCTGTAGCCGAGAAGTGCTTGAACATCACCGGCATGGTGCCGGCATTGCCGATCCGGCCGATCAGCACATTGGTCAGAACATCAAGCCGATTGACCAGGTTGAACTGTTGGAAAATCATGGCGCAGCGGGCGCGCCAGGCGCGCAATTGGGTGCCGCTGAGGCTGCGAACGTCAATCTCGCCCGAGGTGATCTTGCCTTCATCAGCGGTGGCGAGGCGATTGATCAATCGCAGCAGGGTGGACTTGCCTGCGCCCGAGCGTCCAATGATGCCGACCATCTGTCCCGGCTCGAAACTGGTCGAGACATTGTTGACCGCAATCGTGTTGCCAAAGCGTTTGGTGACGTCTGTCAGTTCCAGCATGGTCCACCTCGTGGCGTTGCTATGCAGAGACCCTAGATCGCCTAGATGACAGCGTTAACTCATTCGAATGACATGCTCGTGACGCCTGCCGGCAGCTGAAAAGTCCAGTGTGCCATCGGCATGCACAAACCGGCCGCGCGAAACGGTGGCATGTACCTGACCCATGCCGGTTTCCGATGCCACAAGAAGGTCGGCGCGAAGGCCGACGCGGATTTCGCCACGATCTTCCAGCCCAAGGGCCCTTGCCGGATTGAGCGTGGTGAGGCGGGCTGCGCCGGGCAGGCCTTCTGGATCGGTCTTAGCCAGCACCAATACTGCCGGCAGCATTGCCGAAGGATGATAGTCGGCTGCGAGCAGGTCGAGCAGGCCCGCCGCGTGGGCGTCGCGGGCCGAGAGATTGCCCGAATAGGATTGGCCGCGTAGCGCATTGGGGGCGCCCATAGCCGTGAGCATGCCGCGGCGCCTGGCTTCTGTCGCTGCCTCCAATGTCACTGGAAACTCGCTGATATTGGCGCCCAACTGGTCCATCAGCGTGACTTTCTCGACCGTGTCGTCGTCATGGCTGGCTACTGGGACTCCATGCATGGCGCAATACTGAGTTATGGCGCCCAGCGTGGTGCGCATGTCCCCGGCCGTTTCCTGCTTGTCGCGAATGCGCTGCTGCAGTTGCTCGGCGGCGGCTTCGAGCGAAATGCCCTTGTTCTTGGAAATGTTGGCGGCTTGCAGGTCGAGGTCGCGATACTGGCCCTGGCCGGGCGTGTGGTCGCAGAGGGACACGAGGTCCACCGCGCCTTCGCCCACCAGCTCCTTGACTACTGAAAGGGCGGCGGGGAACGTCACCTCGAACCGGGCATGGACGCGATGGTCGATGAGCAGGTGCGGCCGTGCTGCGACGACGGCCCGGATCATCTCGCTGGTGAAATCATAAGAGCGCATGTGGCCATAGGTGGAGCCCGGCGCAAAAGACAAAGAGGCATAGGCTGTGGTGATGCCGGCTGTAGCGAGTTTCATATCGAGATCGCGCAGGCCCATGTCCATGGGCATGCGGACGCCCGGGCGCGGCTCTATCTCGCGCTCAATCATATCACCGTGCATGTCGATCATGCCCGCAAGCAAAAGCAGACCTTCACCAATGATATCCGCATCGGCGACCGGGGTTTCGCTGATTTCGGCGATCAGTCCGTCAGCAATGCGCAGGGCGCCGCAGTCGATGACGCGGTCCGCCAGTACGATTTTGAAGTCAGACAGCCACATGGTCATGCTCCGCGTTCTGGTCGGCAACGACCCTGGTGTTGAGGTTGATTTCGCGGTCGATCAATTCGGCCACGTCGCCCGGATGGTGAAACACCCCAATGATGGCGACACCGTGGGCCTTGAGATCGGCCAGACGCCGCACCAGAGCGGCGCGGGCGCCGACATCCAGAGAGGCAGTGGGTTCGTCGAGCAGCAGCAGGCGCTGCGGCAGGATCAGGGCGCGAGCCAGATTGACCTTCTGTTGCTCGCCGCCTGAGAAGGTGCTCGGATAAGCTCGCCAGAGTTCCGGGCGCACGCCGAACTGGTCGAGCCAGTGACGGGCCTGATCCAGCGCCTCGGCCTGGGGCATCCCCGCAAGACGCAGCGGTTCGGCCACGATGTCCTGCGCGGCGACGCGAGGGCGAGCGTTGAGGAACTGGGTCACGAACCCGATTTCCTCGCGACGGAGCAGCGCAATGTCCACATCGGCGGCATTGGCGAGGTCAATTTCGCCATGCCCTGAGCGATAGATTACGTGCCCGCCGACCGGCAGATAACTGCGCCAGATCGTGCGCAACAGCGTCGACTTGCCGGCGCCATTGTGGCCGCGCAGCAGCAGGAACTCGCCTTCATGCAAGTCAAAGCTGACACCTTCGAAGGCGTGGAGCATGCTATCCAGATGATACATGCGGAAAGTCTTGGTGAGGCCCTCAACGCGCAGGAGTGGCGTGATTGTCATAACAGCTTGCCTCAGAGTTTGGCGTGGACGAGTTGCTGGGTATAGGGGTGCTGAGGGTCCTGGAAGACCTGGTCGGCCAGGCCCTTTTCCACAACTTCGCCGTGGCGCATGACCATGACCCGGTCAGCCATGGTGCGGATGACGCCAAGGTCGTGGCTGACCAGAACCATGGTGATCTTGCGATCGCGCTGAAGTCTTTTCAGCGTATCGAGCACCAAAGCCTGTACCGAAACGTCGAGTCCGGTGGTCGGTTCGTCGAGGAGCAGCAGTGCCGGTTCAAGCGCGATGGCCTTGGCCAGTTGCACGCGCTGCTGCATGCCGCCGGATAACTCGATCGGGCGGGCGTCCATACGATCAAGCGGAAACTCCGAGGCGTCGAGCGCGTCGCGGGCCTTGTCGCGCAGCACTTCGAAACTGCGCTCGCCGGCGATGAGGAGCCGTTCAGCGACATTGCCGCTCGAGGAATGTCTCATCAGCAGCCCGAGATGGGGGTTCTGATAGACGATACCGATATTGCGGGCGCAGAGCATGCGCCGCTCATAGCGGGTGAGATCGAAAAGGTTCTCGTTCTCACGACCGGGCAAGCGCAGGCTATACTCGCCACTGTCCGGGGTGTCCTCGAGGTTCATCATACGCAGCAGCGTCGACTTGCCCGAGCCGCTCTCACCGACAATGCCCATGACTTCGCCGGGATAGACTGTCGCATCGACATTGCGCAGTGCGCGGACGTTTCCATAGGACTTGGATATGTCGCGCATATTGAGGAGTGGTTCGGTTTGCATCAGCTGGGGGGCTGCGCGCTCCAGCGCTGGGAGGCCCAAATCGAGACTCATGCGGAATACTCCCCATTGCGATACCAGGTTTCGCCAATCCGGCTTGGCGCGCCGTCGGCCTGGTCGATGGCCTTGATACCCAGATTGCTGTCGGAAACTTCAAAGACCGATCCACCGCTATCCTGCGGCAGTTCGTTCATGAAGAAGCCCTGGACCCCCGAACGCCGGCATGTGAGACCGGCATGGTCCTCGACCTGATAGGGGCGATCGGAGAAGACCAAAGGTTCGACGCGCGTGTAGGGCGGGACAGCGTGTAGCCGTTTCTCGCGGCCGGCAGACAGGAAGGTCAGGTGTTTGGCCATATTGAGCTTGGGCACGTCCCATCGCGGGATGGGGGAAGGCGTCATCACGTGACGACCATTGACCATCGAAGGATAGGCCGCTCCCTGCATAATGCGGCCCTTGCGCACGATCTGCTCGTAGAGCGTCAGCCACAACTTGCCGTAATCGGCATCGGCATGCATCTGCCGGGCTATCGAGATGTTTGGCTCCACGCCACGCAGCGGCTCGGGATTGGGCACCTGCAGCACCAGGACCTGGTCTTCGCGCATGATCTCTTCGGGGATCCGGTGACGGGACTGGACAATGGTTGCGTCCAACGTGTCCCAGGTTTCCGAGGCGCCCGATACGCGGGATATGAAACGGCGGATCGAGGCTGCGTTGACGCCGTCATCGGCGCCCTGATCGATGACTTTGACGACCGAATCTGGATTGACCAGTGTCAGCGTTACCTGCAGTCCGCCGGTCCCCCATCCGCGGGCCATCGGCACTTCGCGGCTGGCATAGGGCATCTGGCAGCCGGGAACCGCGATGGCTTTCAGCATCTTGCGGCGCAGTTCCCGTTTGGCCGAAGCGTCGAGGAAGCCGTAGCTGGTGGCGGCCCAGTCCTTTGTCAGGCTTGCAAGGGTCATAGGATGGGTTCCACTTCAGGTTCGGCGACATAGGTCTCGTCCATGGCGTCGGCCGCCGCCTTCTTGGACTTGGCGTCACGCATGGCGTCCAGGATCGACTGGAAGGTGACATAGTGGGGCAGCTTGAAGTGAATGCAGAAGCCCGAGGCTTCGACGCTTTCGGTATGATAGAGGTAGAATTCTTCATGCACGGGCGAACCGACCGGGGCTTCGTCGGAATTGAGGTCGAGCGTGGCGGCAGCGATGACCTTGACCTCGTTCCAGCCGAAGGTGGCGGCAAAGCCGAGTTCCAGATAACCGCCCTTTTCCTTGGACGTTACCTCGGCCTGGCTGACGCGGACCCGGCCGGCTGCGAATTCGGTACCGCATGGATGGCGCACGACGACCTCGGCTTCGCCCAAGCGCAGTTCGTTGACGGTCGGGTGGGCATTGCCATAGCCGCGCATAGCCGCATACCCGAGTGCAAGGACGCCACCGGTTTCCGCCCGTGCCAGGCTTTGCAGGCGGTGGGCGCGTGAGGCCGGGAAGAGCAGTGGTTCGCGCGTGAGGTCGGGTATGTCCTCGGGTGACACGTTGGACACTTTAGCCGGTGCCACCAACCCCTGCTGGCGCTGCCAATCAGCCAGAGAGGGTTGTTTGGCCGGTGCGGGGCTGGCGGCTTTTTGTACATCGTGCGGCGTGAACGGCTTGCCCTCGAGCACATCCGTCGCCAGGACGCGATGTGAATAGTCGAGCGTCGGCCCCAGAATCTGTCCGCCGGGAATGTCCTTGAAGGCCGCCGAAATGCGGCGCTGAGTTAGTACCTCGTCCTGCTTGACCGGACGGGCAATGGCCAGACGTGGCTGGGTGGTTCGCCAGGCGCGCAGCACCAACACCGCCTCGGAAAGCTCCCCGCCGGTCTGGGTCAATGCCAGCGCGGCCAGTTCTTCGTCATAGAGCGAGGCTTCGCCCATCACCCGGTCGATAAGATAAGGCATGGAGGTGCGAATGGTTTCCACCCGGGCGGCGTCGATGGTGCCCAAGTCCTGACGGAACAGCCGCTCGGCCTGTTCGATGGCGTTTTCGCCACCGCGAGTTGCAACATAGGCCATCTAGAGCACCTCCACCTTTGTCGAGCGCGGAATGCCGATGACCTTGTCGCCATCGATGAAGAAAATGTC
Organism: Devosia polycyclovorans; assembly: GCF_042181575.1. Taxonomy (GTDB): domain Bacteria; phylum Pseudomonadota; class Alphaproteobacteria; order Rhizobiales; family Devosiaceae; genus Devosia; species Devosia polycyclovorans. The sequence continues at coordinate 1,355,663 of NZ_CP170082.1, forward strand.
GAACCCCTCGGGATAGAGGCACAGCATGTCCCGCATGGCCCAGAACCCAGGTGTCAAATTGATAGAGACTTCGGCCATGTCCTTGATGCCGGGACCGGTCAGCCGCACGCGCTGGCCTGAGTGGGCGGCAACAGCGACAAGGGTTGCGCCATCGTCGGGATAGAGCGCGCTGCCGCAATTGATCTCCGCCAGATCGACACTCTCCGGCGACGAAAGAAAGACGTGGTCGGCCGCGCCGATCGTTTCCGCCAACACGGCTCCGCTGGCCACGATGTGCGCCCGCATATCAGGTGTATCGGCATAGGCGCTGCACTCGAGATCGATCAACGTCTCGGCAATGGCGCCAAAGCCGGGCTGAGGCAAAGTGCGGACGTCGCCGGGGCGCGACAGGGCCCACATCAGTGCTTCGAAGGTAGAGTTCGTGCGCAGTTCGCGAGCCTCTGGAGGAGCAACGGTCAACATCAGAACGACTCCATTTCAACTCGGGTGGCCTCGACCTGCCGCATGCGCTCGTCGTCGCGCCGGGCCAAGTGGGCCTTTTCTTCGGCCAGGAAGGCGGTCGTGGCGGCATCCGGACCCAGGGCGGCAACGCTGAGATCGACCACGGCCATAGCCATGGCGCGTTCGAGATCACGCCCTGTCACCATGCCGTAGCCGACGTGGCCGGCCATGTCGGTGATGTGGGCCTCGCTCACCAGCACTTCACCGAGATGAAAGTCGACGTTCTGGACGGTATCGCGCATCGGCACCATGACCAGGCCGGTGCGATTGGCGACGACGGTGATCTGGCTCAAATAGCCGAGCAATATTTCTGCGTGCTGCTTGAGACGGTCAGGACGTGCACGGGCAAGGATATTGAGCATGTCGCCATGTTCTCCAGCGCCCGAAGGGGTTTCGTTAAACATCGCCGTGTCTCTCGGTCAGGACTGTTGGTTGGTCGGTTTCGAAGGTGAATTGAACGCGGTCGCCGGCCCAGACCGCTTCAGCAAAGCCGATAGGAATCCCATCGAGATCCGCGTCGATCTTTTGCACCACCAGCACAGATTGGCCGGGCCGCAGCATCAGCATGCTGGCCTCGTGCTCCGAGGCCAGGCGGGTGAAAACGGTCGTGCGTTGGCGGCGATAATCAGTGATCCCGTAGGACCTGTAGACCTGAGTGATCGAGCTCTCGCTACGACGGCGCTCGGGCAGGTCGGGGAAGCGTTGCGTATCGTGATAGGCCCAGCCCATGCTGATCGGGAGATCATTGGCAAAGCCGCGCCAGGAGCGCGCATGTACTGGCGCGTCCTTCTCAATCTCAAGGGCCGCGGCCACGCGTGTGCTGGCCGGAAGCGTCAGTTCCGCCAGGGTCTCCCCCGAGGCAGTCAAGCCCTGGGACATGAGATTTTCCCGCCAACGGGTCCTGGTGCCGATGACGTAGTTGAGTAGCGGCGCGCGCTCCACAAAGGTGCCGCGTCCATGCTCGACGCGCAGCTTGCCCTCGCTCACCAGCGCTGCCAGCGCCTTTCGCAGGGAGTGCCGGCGCACACCGTAGAGCACGCACAGCTCCGGTTCCGACGGCAGTCGCGTGTCGGCCGCCAGCCGCCCGGAGGTGATTTCTTCGTTGATCCTATCCCGGGTTTCTTCCCAGGAGTGTCCTTGATTTCGCATTATCTCTAACTCATTCGAATGAGCTAGTTTTAGCGAGCCGAAGTGACACTGAAATGACGTTAGCTGCGCCCTGCGACATTCCCGCGTCTGTTCAGTCGAGCGACAGAGCAGTTGTCGTATGGTGGGTAGGGCCGGTGGAATACTGATTAACCGGGTACGCTATCGGGCCCTGGGTTCGGTCGGAAGCTCCTGAACCCGTGGGCGGGATTGCGAGGGTGTCGAACGTGGGTCTGGCCCGCCTAGCAGGCGCAGTAGATGTTGTAGAGCGTCATCAGGACCTGGCGCACATCGTCTGAAGCCAGCGTGTAGTTGATCTGTTGCCCTTCCCGGCGCGTCTTGACCAAGCCCCAGGCACGCAATTTGGAAAGGTGCTGGGACAAGGGCGACTGGCCAAGATCAATGCGCTCGGCCAGTTCGCTCACATTCAGTTCGCTGTCGAGCAAATTGCACAGGATCAACAATCGCTTTGGATTGGCCATGGCTGTGAGGAGCTGAGATGCCCGATCGGCATTCTGCTCCATCTTTTTCATTTCGATATTGAGCATATTAGCAAACTCGTATATACGAATGTTCGATAGTTGGTCTTGTCGCCCTTTTCCGGGCAATTTTCAAGGAGTTTGTGATGCACGCCAATGTTGGCTCCATCGACCGGATTGTTCGCATCATTGCAGGTGTGGCCCTGGTCGTTCTGGCTTTCGTGCCGGCCCTGCCACTTGCCGCCTCGCCCGTTCTGCAGTGGGGAGCCGTGCTGGTTGGCCTTGTGCTGGTAATGACCGCCCTTGTGCGGTTCTGCCCCCTCTACGCTCTTTTTCGTCTCTCCACCCGCAAGGTTTCCCATTGATGACTGAGTTTACCCCTCTGGCGTCGCTGTTTGGCGGCGTCTTGATCGGCCTGTCTGCAGTGCTGCTCATGGCTTTTCACGGCCGCATTGCCGGCATGACCGGGATATTGTCCGGCCTCTTGCCTCCGGTGTCCAGCGATTGGGCCTGGCGCGCCGCCTTTGTTGCCGGTGCCATCGTTGCGCCGATGCTCATCCTAAGCGTGTCTCAAACCGCTATCGGCTACGACAGCCCCGTGCCCTTGCCCTGGGTTATCATCAGCGGCCTGATTGTCGGCGGCGGAGTCTATTTCAGCTCCGGTTGCACCTCCGGGCATGGCGTTTGTGGCATGGCGCGTCTCTCGCCTCGCTCCATCGCTGCCACAGCCACCTTCATGGCCGCAGCCTTTCTCACTGTCTTTGTTATCCGCCATCTCATCGGGGGTTTCTGATGCAGCGCATCCTTCTTGCCGGCCTGATCGGTCTCATCTTTGGATCCGGCATTGCCCTCTCGGGTATGGCCAATCCCGCCAAGGTGCTCAATTTCTTTGACCTGGCCGGGACCTGGGATCCGTCACTGGCTTTCGTCATGGGTGGTGCATTGCTGGTGACCGCAATTGGCTATCGCTTCGTTCTCAAGCGCGAAAAGCCCGTGCTCGAGGGCCGGTTCCACCTGCCCACCAGCCGCAAGCTCGACCTGCCTCTGCTCGGCGGATCGGCGGTGTTCGGTGTCGGCTGGGGCATTTCCGGCTTTTGCCCAGGCGGCGCCATTCCGGCTTTGGGTCTGGGCGAAGCCTCGGCCTGGGCCTTTGTCGGCGCCATGCTTGCCGGAATTTTTGCCGCCCGCACCATTCGGGTCGCGCTGGAACAGCGCACCGCGCAAATCGTTTAACGCAATTACAAAGGAGTTCGAAATGAGCACTATTCCGTTCACGACCGATCTCTCGGTCAAGCCAGAGGTCAGCGCATTCTTCGATGCGCCGACCAACACCATCTCGTATGTGGTCAAGGACCCTAACTCGGCAGCCTGTGCCGTTGTCGACTCGGTTATGGACATCGATTACGCCGCCGGTCGCATCACCTATGACGGGGCGGATGAGATCATTGCCTTCATCGAGAAGCACAATCTCAAGCTTGAATGGCTGATCGAAACTCACGTCCATGCCGATCACCTGTCGGCCGCCCCCTACATCCAGGGGAAGCTCGGGGGCAAGCTGGGCATCGGCGAGAACATCACAGTCGTACAGGACACCTTCGGCAAGATCTTCAATGAAGGCACCGAATTCCAGCGCGATGGCAGCCAGTTCGACCGCCTGTTCACCGATGGCGACAGCTACCAGATCGGGGGTCTGACAGCCCACGTCATGCACACGCCCGGTCATACGCCGGCCTGCATGACGCATGTGGTTGGTGATGCCGCCTTCGTTGGCGATACCCTCTTCATGCCCGATGGCGGTTCAGCTCGCGCCGACTTCCCCGGCGGCGATGCGCGCACTCTCTATCGTTCGATCCAGCGGGTGCTGTCGCTGCCCCGCGAAACGCGCCTGTTCATGTGCCATGATTACGGCCCGAACGGTCGCGACATCCAGTGGGAGACCACGGTGGGTGACGAGATCGACCACAATATTCATGTTGGCCACGGCACGAACGAAGATACCTTCGTCAAGATGCGAGAAGAGCGCGACGCCACGCTTGCCATGCCCAAGCTCATCATTCCCTCGCTCCAAGTGAACATGCGTGGCGGGCAACTCCCGCCAAAGGACGAAAGCGGCAAGAGCTTTCTCAAAGTCCCCCTCAACGGCCTGTGAACGCAGCTCCAAGCTGCGTCACCCAACAGGCTCCTTCCTTCGTCGCAATCGAAGGGAGGAGCGCTGCCAGGAGATCTCCAATGTTTTCACTCTTCAAATCGAAAGCCAACACCATGAATGTCCGCAAAATCGATGACAATTTCGCCGTGACCGGCCAGATCACGCCGGAGCAGATCAAGGCCGTCGCAGAGGCCGGCTACAAGTCCATTGTCTGCGCCCGCCCGGACAATGAAGAGTTCGGCCAGCCCGGCTTCGACGATGTTGCCCGCGCAGCCGAGGCCGAGGGTATCCAGATCGTCCACATCCCAGTCTCCGGTGCTCTGGGCGAGGGGCAGATCATCCGCTTCCACGACGCCTGGCAGAACTTGCCCAAGCCCGCCCTCGGCTATTGCCGTTCCGGCGCTCGCGCCGGCAGCCTCTACGCCACGCTGAGCCGCTGACCTCATTGCTTTGCCCCTGCGCCGCTCTGCGGCGGGTAAAGGGCAACCGGACGGACCATGAACATCAAGACCTATTTGCCGATCCTTGACTGGGGCAGCCGCTACAATCGCCAGACGCTGACCAGCGACCTCATCGCCGCGATCATCGTCACCATCATGCTGATCCCGCAATCGCTGGCCTATGCCTTGTTAGCTGGCCTGCCACCGGAAGTGGGTCTTTATGCCTCTATTTTGCCGCTGATCGCCTATGCGATTTTCGGCACATCCTCGGCCCTCGCAGTCGGCCCGGTGGCCGTGGTCTCGCTGATGACGGCGACAGCCGTCGGGCGCCTGGCTGCCGAAGGATCGGCTGACTATGCCAGCGCCGCCATCATTCTGGCGATGCTGTCCGGCTTGATGCTGGCCCTGATGGGGTTGTTCCGGCTGGGCTTCGTGGCCAATTTCCTGTCCCATCCAGTTATTGCCGGCTTCATTACCGCATCCGGCATCATCATCGCCACCAGCCAGGTCGGTGGCCTGCTCGGGATCAAGACCGAAGGTCACACCATGCCGGAGCTGGTGATGTCGATCGTCACTCACCTGGGGCAGGTCAATTTCCATACGCTGGCTGTAGGCCTTGTCGCTCTGGCATCGTTGCTCTGGATCCGCCTGGACCTCAAGAACTGGCTGGCGCGATTTGGCGTGCCCAAGGGGGTGGCGACCATAATTGTGCGTGCCGGGCCAGTGCTGGTCGTTTTCCTGACTATGGCGTGGTCGGTACTGATGGATCTTGGCGGTAAGGGCGTATCGCTGGTCGGCCAGGTGCCCCAGGGACTGCCGATGCTGTCACTGCCCAGTTTCAGCTTGGACACAGTCCAGCAACTGGCTGTTCCCGCGCTGATCATTTCGATAGTCGGCTTTGTAGAGTCCATTTCCGTGGCCCAGACCCTGGCTGCCAAGCGCCGTGAACGCATTTCGCCCAACCAGGAGCTGATTGGCCTGGGTGCATCCAACATCGCGGCATCCTTGGGCGGTGGCTATCCGGTCACCGGCGGATTTGCCCGTTCAGTCGTCAACTTTGATGCCGGTGCGGCTACGCCCGCCGCTGGTGCGTTCACCGCCATTGGCATTGCCGGGGCGACGCTATTGCTGACTCCTTTTCTGGCTATCCTGCCCAAGGCGACGCTATCGGCGACCATTGTTATCGCGGTGCTGACGCTGGTGGACTTTTCCATTCTTAGGCGCGCCTGGTCCTACTCCAAGGCTGACTTCGTGGCTGTGGCGAGTACGCTGGCCGGCACTCTGCTGCTCGGTGTCGAAATCGGTATTGCGCTGGGTGTTGGCGCCTCGATCCTGATCTTTCTGTATCGCTCGTCGCAACCTCATGCGGCCGTGGTTGGCCTAGTGCCGGGTACCGAGCACTATCGCAACATTAAGCGCCATCAGGTCGAAACGGTGCCGGGCGTTCTTTCGATCCGCGTGGATGAAAGCCTCTATTTCGCCAATGCGCGCTATCTGGAGGACTTGGTCATCAACCAGGTTACCGCCAATGCGGGGCTGACGGACGTGGTGTTGATGTGCTCGGCAGTCAACGCGATCGACATGTCGGCTTTGGAAAGCCTTGAGGCGATAGAACATCGCCTCAAGGACCTTGGGGTTCGCCTCCACCTCTCGGAGGTCAAGGGGCCGGTAATGGACAAGCTCAAGCGCAGCGATTTTCTGGAGAATCTATCCGGCCAAGTCTATCTCAGTCAGCATCAGGCCATGACGGCGATCAAGTGTTCGTTGTCGGGCCAAGGCCGGAGTCTGGATCCGCCGACGGGGCTGGCCGCACAATGATATGAGTTTGGAGACCGCGATGGCGCATGTCGTCTGTTCTGACTGTGGAACCACCAACCGGATGCCGGCGATCAGTCTGGCAACTTCGGCCAAGTGTGGCAAATGCGGCCAGCCCATGTTCGATGGCCAGCCACGCGATGTGACGGGCGCCATTCTGGAAAAGCAGATTGCCAGATCGGACATCCCGGTCCTGGTCGATATCTGGGCGCCATGGTGCGGTCCTTGCAGGGTCATGGGCCCGCAATTTGAGGCTGCCGCGAAGGTAGGCGAGCCAGGCATGCGCTTCGTCAAGCTCAATTCGGACGAGAACCAGGAACTTGCCGCGCGGCTGGGTATTCGCGGCATTCCCACGATGATCATGTTCAGAAACGGCCAGGAAGTCGGCCGGGTCTCCGGGGCCATGCAGACCCGCCAGATTTTGCAATGGGCGCAGGAACAGGCTGGGCTTTAATTGGTCAGAGCCAGTATCGGCGCACGATTGCTCCAGAGCCACCGCGCGCCGATCGAGGGGACTACAAGGTCTAGAGCGGCTTCTTGATCCAGCGCGAGATGACCCCGACGATGCCTTCGCGGAACAGCAGCACGCTGATCACGAAGATGGTGCCCTGCATGATCGTTACCCAGGCGCCGAAGCTGGCGAAGTAGTTCTGCATGGTGACGATGACGGCGGCTCCGACAAAGGGGCCGAAGATGGTGCCCATGCCGCCCAGAAGGGTCATCAGGACGACCTCGCCCGACATGGTCCAGTAGACATCGGTGAGGGATGCGAGCTGGAAGACCAAGGCCTTGGTTGATCCCGCCATGCCAGCCAGAGATGCTGACATGACGAAGACAGCCAGCTTGTAGCGGTTGACCTTGTAGCCGAGCGAGATCGATCGCGGCTCGTTGTCGCGTATGGCCTTGAGGACCTGACCGAAGGGCGAGTGAATGATGCGGTAGATGGCAAGGAGCCCGCCAAAGACGATGGTTAGGACGACGAAGTAGAGCGTCAGGTCGTTGGCCAGCGGGATGAGGCCGAACAGATCGCCGCGGGGCACGGCCTGAATGCCGTCCTCGCCACCGGTGAAGGGAGCCTGCAGGGCAAAGAAGAAGATCATTTGCGCAAAGGCCAGGGTGACCATGGCGAAGTAGATGCCCTGGCGGCGGATGGCGAGTGCCCCGATGACAAGACCGAGGAACGCGGCGGCAACTGTGCCGAGCAGGATGGCTACTTCCGGGGTCAGGCCCCAGACTTTTGCAGCGTGGGCGGTGACATAGCTTGCGGAGCCAAAAAATGCGGCGTGGCCGAAGGAAAGCAACCCGCCAAAGCCGAGCAGCAGGTTAAGGGCCGAAGCAAAGAGCGCAAAGCACAAGATCTTCATGATGAAGACCGGATAGAGCACGAAAGGCGCGATCAGCAGCAGCCCCAGGAGGACGGCGAAGATGATGATGTGGTGGCGCGGCGTGCCGATGGGCATGGCCTGGGACGCGCTGGTATAGGTGGTTTCTGTCGTAACACTCATCTCAGGCGGTCCTTCCGAACAGGCCGGCCGGCTTGACCAGCAGCACGATGGCCATGATGACAAAGATCGCGACCGAGGAGGCTTCGGGATAGAACACCTTGGTCAGGCCCTCGATGATGCCGAGACCGAAGCCGGTGAGAATGGCGCCCAGGATTGAGCCCATGCCGCCGATCACGACCACGGCGAAAACGACGATGATGAGGTCCGCGCCCATATTCGGATTGACCGAATAGATCGGGGCGGCGAGCACGCCGGCAAATGCGGCCAAAGCGACGCCGAATCCGTAGGTTAGCGTGATCATGCGGGGGACGTTGATGCCGAAGGCGCCCACGAGTGTGGGGTTTTCAGTAGCGGCGCGGAGATAGGCGCCGAGGCGTGTGCGCTCGATGGCAAACCAGGTGCCGAAGCAGACGAGAAGCGAGGCCACCACCACCCAGCCGCGGTAATTGGGCAGGAACATGAAGCCCAGATTGGTGCCGCCCGAAAGCTGGGGCGGAATGGAGTAGGGCAGACCCGACACGCCGAAACCGTTGCGGAACAGACCCTGGATGATGAGCGCCAGGCCGAACGTCAACAGCAGGCCATAGAGATGGTCGAGATGATAAAGGCGCGAGATCATCAATCGCTCGATCACGACGCCGGTCGCTCCCACGACCAGAGGGACCACGACCAGCGCTCCCCAATAGGGAATGCCGAGATAGGTCAGGCCCATCCAGGCCACGAAGGCGCCCATCATGTATTGGGCCCCGTGACTGAAATTGATGATGTTGAGCAGCCCGAAGATGACGGCCAGTCCCAGGCTGAGCAGGGCGTAAAAGGAGCCGTTGATCAGCCCCAAAAGGAGCTGGCCGAACAGGGCTTGTGGGGGAATTCCCAAGAGCTCGAACATGTTCTCTTACCTAATTTCGCGGATCCGCAGTTGCCGAACCGCTCCGGCGACATTGGGCGGCGCCCCGGCCGGAGCCGGGACGCCAGGGGGGGTGAAACTACTCGACGAGCGCGCAGCCGCCGTCTTCAAGCGGCATGAAGGCGACTTCAGCCGGGATGGTGGAGAGCAGCTTGTAGTAATCCCAATCGCCGGTGGATTCTGCAGGCGACTTCACCTGGAACAGGTACATGTCGTGCAGATGGCGGCCGTCTTCACGCAGCGAGCCTTCGCCGAACACCTGGTCCTGCGACGGGTTGGACTTCATCCAGTCCATGACCGCCTCGGTTTCCTTGCTGTCGGTGGCTTCCACGCCCTTGAGATAGTGCGTTACGGCCGAATAGACGCCGGCGTGCACCATGGTTGGCTTGGAGCCGCCCATTTCTTCGGAGAAGCGTGCCGACCACTCGCGGGTATCGTCGTTGAGATCCCAGTAGAAGGCTTCGGTGAGCACCAGGCCCTGCGCCGTTTCAAGGCCCAGCGCATGCACATCGGTGATGAAAATCAGCAGCCCGGCAAGTGCCTGGCCGGCCTGGGTGATGCCGAATTCGGCTGCCTGCTTGATGGAGTTGACGGTGTCGCCGCCGGCATTAGCCAGGCCGATCACGTCTGCACCCGAGGCCTGGGCCTGCAGCAGGAACGAGGAGAAATCGGTGCCGGGGAAGGGGTGACGGACGGAGCCGACCACAGAGCCACCGGTTTCCTCGACCACCTTGGAGGTATTGGCTTCGAGCGAATGGCCGAAGGCGTAGTCGGCGGTCAGGAAATACCAGTTTTTGTAGCCGGATTCGACCATTGCGCGACCGGTGCCATTGGCCAGGGCATAGGTGTCGTAGGTCCAGTGTGCCGTGCCGGGAGCGCACTGTGCGCCGGTCAGGTCGGTTGAAGCGGCACCCGAGTTGAGGAAGATCTTGCCTTTCTCACGGGTGATCTCGCTGACCGCGAGGGCGGCCGAAGACGTTGGCACGTCGACGATCACATCCACGCCTTCCTGATCATACCACTGGCGGGCGATGGTCGAGGCCACGTCAGGCTTATTCTGGTGGTCGGCCGAGATCACCTCGACATTGATGCCCTTGGATGCGGCGTCGAAATCCTCAATGGCCATGCGGGCCGCCACGACCGAGCCTTCGCCCGAAAGGTCGGCATAGATGCCGGAGCGGTCATTGAGCACGCCCAGCTTGACGTCGACGGCCATGGCGGAACCCGCCATCAGCATGGCCGCAAGGCCGGCCAGAGTTGCAGTTTTGAAGTTCATGGTCTTCTCCTCCTAGGGTCCACTCCCGGACCGGTTTCCTCACACGCCCAGATAGGCGTGAAGCTTGCCCAGATTGGTCTGGATCTCTGTGTTGGGGATCATGTCGATGACCCGGCCCTGCTCGACCACGTAGTGGCGATCGGCGACCGAGGCGGCGAAATGAAAGTTCTGCTCGACCAGGACGATGGTGAAGCCCTGGTTCTTGAGCGTGGCCAGTGTGCGGCCGATCTGCTGTACGATGACCGGGGCAAGGCCCTCGGTCGGCTCGTCCAGAAGCAGGAATTTGGCGCCGGTGCGCAGGATGCGAGCAATAGCCAGCATCTGCTGTTCGCCGCCCGAAAGCTTGGTGCCCTGGCTCGAAAGGCGCTCGCGCAGATTCGGGAACATAGTGAGCACGTCCTCGCGCGTCAGCCCGCCCGGCTTGATCACTGGTGGCAGCATCAGGTTCTCGTCGACCGAAAGCGAGGAGAAAATGCCGCGCTCTTCGGGACAGAACGCGATGCCGAGTTTGGCGATGGCGCGTGCCGGCAAGCCAATGAGTTCCCGGTTTTCGAACTGCACTGATCCAGTGCGCTTGGCAATCAGCCCCATAATGGCGCGCAGGGTTGTGGTCTTGCCCGCGCCATTGCGGCCGAGCAGGGTGACCACTTCGCCCGGCGCGACATCGAAATTGATGCCGTGCAGGATGTGGCTCTCGTCATACCAGGCCTGGAGGTCGCGGACGGCGAGGGCATGAGCGGCTGGTGCGGGATCGATCTTGCGGGCAGCGTCAGCCATGACCAGCTCCGATATAGGCTTCAATGACCCGTGGGTCCTTGGAGACGGTTTCATAGGGGCCCTCGGCCAGCACTTCGCCGCGGGCGAGCACGGTGATCTTGTCCGAGAGGTCGGCGACCACGGACAGATTGTGCTCGACCATCAGGATGGTGCGCTTGGCCGCGATGCGGCGGATCAGGGCCGAGATGCGGCTGACGTCTTCCTGCGCCATGCCAGCCATGGGTTCGTCGAGCAGCAGCATTTCCGGCTCAAGCGCGAGGGTGGTGGCGATTTCGAGCGCGCGCTTGCGGCCATAGCTCAATTCGCCGGCCGTCTCGCCGATGAAGTCACTCAAGCCCACTTCCTCAATGCGCTCGCGGGCCTCGGCGTCATAGGCGTTGAGCACCTTCTGATTGCGCCAGAAGTCAAAACTGTCGCCCCGGCGGCGCTGCAGGGCAATGCGGACATTTTCCAGCACACTCATGCGCGGGAACACCGCCGAAATCTGGAATGAGCGGACAACACCGAGCCGGGCAATGGCGGCCGGCGCCAGGCCGGTAATGTCGCGACCATTGAACTTGATACTTCCCGCGCTGGGCTGCAGGAACTTCGTAAGCAGATTGAAGCAGGTGGTCTTGCCCGCGCCATTGGGGCCGATCAGCGCGTGAATGGTGCCGCGTTCGACATCGAGATCGACGCTGTTGACGGCGGTGAAGCCGGAGAAGCGCTTGGTCAATTGCCGGGCGGAAAGGATGATGTCGGGCGAACTCATTTGGCGGTCCAGCCTCCGTCGATGGAAATGGTCGAGCCGGTGATGGAACGCGCCCAGTCCGAACAGAGATAGGCGGCCATTTCGGCGATCTCCCCGGGTTGCACGAATTGCTTGGTTGGCTGGGGCGCCAGAATCACCTGGCGAATGACGTCTTCCTCGGAAAGGCCGTGCACCCGCGCCTGGTCGGCGACCTGTTTGGCCACCAGCGGGGTCCAGACATAGCCGGGGCAGATGGCGTTTACTGTGACGCCCTTTTCGGCCGCTTCGAGGGCGACCGTCTTGGTGAGGCCGACGACCGCATGCTTGGTGGCGACGTAGGCCGATTTGAAGGGGGAGGCGCGAAGGCCGTGCGCCGAGGCGATATTGATGATCCGGCCCCAGCCGCGCTCGGTCATGCCGGGCAGGCTGGTCCGAATGGCGTGAAAGGCGCTGTCGAGGCTCACCGAGACGATGCGCTGCCAGTCGTCCTCGGGAAATTCCTCGATCGGCGCGACCTTCTGGATCCCGGCATTGTTGACCAGCACATCGATGCGGCCAAAGCGGGCAATTGCCTGTTCGGCCAGTGCGCGACTAGCCGCACCATCAGACAAGTCTGCCTGAAAATAGGCGATCTCGCCCGAGCCCAGGCCGTCGAGTTCGGCAACCAGGGTGGTCCAGGCGTCGGCAGGCTCAAAACTGTTGAGCGCCACGTGGTAGTTCATCTGAGCAAATTTATGCGCGATCGCGAGCCCAATGCCGCTCGTCGATCCCGTCACCAGCGCAACGCGCTCTGACACGATCCCTTGCCTCCACCCTGTCGTTGGCCTTTTTTGGCCTTGTTGGCGAAGAACACTGCACGAAGCGTGCCAAGCCCGGATTTGCGGGGTTTTAGCGCCGTGCTGGTTGCAGGTTTGTCTGGATTGTCGGACAGAGTCCGGAGGGGGTGTTCGGGTTTTCGGACACAGTGTGGTGGGGAAGCGCATATGACGGGCGGCTTGGACTGTGCCGCCCCACGCTATGGAGCCGCCCTAGTCCAGACTATGCCGCTTTAGCTTTTCGTAGAGTTGGGAGCGGGAGACGCCGAGGCGCTGGGCCGCGGCGGTTTTGGAGCCCCCCTCGGCATTCAGGGCCTCGATCAGGGCAGAGCGTTCGGCAGATGCCAAGCGCTCGGCGAGGTTGTCGGCGATGGGTGGAGCAGGGGCAGCCGGCTCCCGGGCGCCGGGGGGCAGGGCCTTGGTGATCAGTCCCAGGTCAATGATTTCGCTGGGGGCCATGGCGGCGGCGCGCTCGAGCACATTGCGCAGTTCACGCACATTGCCCGGCCAGGAATAGTGCGTGAGCTGTTCTAGGGCTTCGGGCGTGATCAGCCAGCCGCGCTGATCGCGTGGCCGCGGGATGGTTTCGAGCAGGGCTTCGGCGATAAGGCCAATGTCATCCAGCCGTTCGCGCAAGGGCGGCACATGGATGGCCAAGACGGCGATGCGGTAATAGAGATCGGCCCGGAAGCTCTTGTCCTCAATCTTCTGCTCGAGCGGCTGGGAGGTAGCGGCGATGATGCGGACATCGACCTTCTTGACCGTATTGGAGCCGAGCGGCTCGAACTCGCCTTCCTGCAGGGCGCGCAGGAGTTTGGCCTGCAGGGCCGCCGGCATATCGCCAATTTCGTCGAGAAACAGCGTGCCGCCATGTGCCAGCTCGAACTTGCCCTTGCGCGGCTTGCGATCTGCGCCCGTGAACGCGCCGGGGGCCACGCCGAAGAATTCTGCTTCAAGCAGGGGCTCGGGAATGGCGGCGACGTTGACCGCCACAAACGGACCATCGGCGCGATCGGACTGCTGGTGGATGGCGTGGGCCAGGAGTTCCTTGCCGGTGCCGGTCTCGCCCAGGATGAGGGCGGCGCCATCGCGCAGGGCATAGCGGCGCACCATTGTCTTGAGTTCGCGCACAGCCTCGGACGCACCAACAAAGCTGGACAGTGAGTATTTGGTCTGGCGTTCGCGATTAAGCGCGGCCTGGGCGCGGGAGAGCTGGCGCTGCATGGTCTCGAATTTTTCGAGAATCGGGGCGAGATAATCGATCTCTTCGTAGAAGACGAAACCGACAGCGCCCTCGATCTCGCCTTGTTCATTGCGCAGGGGCAGGCGACAGACGACGAACTGCTTGTCGTCGAAGGCCATGATGTCGATCAGGATCGGCCGGCCCGTCTCGACCACCCGCCGCAGCAGCGAATGGGGAATGGTGTTTTCAACCGGCTGACCCACCAGATCCACGTCGGCGGGAATGCCCAGAAGGTCGCGATAGCGCTCGTCGATCCAGGTGATCCTGGCCTCGGCATCCACGGTTATGGCGCCCTTGAAGCTGTCGCCAAGCGAATCGAAGGCGTCGAGCACGGTGGCGACAGGCTTGGGCAGGGCACGCTTGTTGGTCATGGCAATCAACCGGGCATGGAGCTGAGATGGGAAAGCAGCTCGGCGACATTGTGAGCATTGTATTTCTTGAGCAGCCGCGCGCGGTAGCTTTCGACGGTGCGGGGCGAAATGTCGAGGGTACGAGCGATTTCCTTGGAAGTGCGGCCTTCGCCCAAGTGCATGACGATCTGCCGCTCGCGGCCGGACAACTTGAGCACGTTGCGGGTCTCGGAGAGGTCGGCAAAGCTCCACACGGCGCGGCGCAGCGGGTCGTCGTCGCGCGTCAGTGAGTGGCCACGTACCCGGCACCAGAACAGGGTTCCGTTCTTGCGGGCCATGATGCGCTCGTCCGAATAGCGATTGGTGCGCTTGAGCGGCTCGACCCCGACGTCGCGAATGCGCTCGAATTCCTCCATGGATGGATAGAGGATGGCGAAGGATTGTTCGACCAGTTCGTCAACGCCATAGCCGAACATTTCTGCAAAGGCCGGATTGCAGCCCCTGATCACCCGGCTTTCGGTCACCACCAGCCCGATCGGCGCGTTCTCATAGGCCAGGAGGCCAAGCTCATATGGGTCGATCATGTGGTGTGTTTCTACGGTATTGTCCGGCGCTGATGGGCTCCGGAATAATAGCGCGCAATTCGTTCTGCGCCAGTCAATGCCGAAAACGGCGCGCAGGAGCGATGTGGAGGAGAGATGTGGGTGCCCAGCGTTGGTCTCACAAATCTTGCAAGAATTGCATAGGGTTGGCGGGCCACCGGGCGTGGCAGCCACCCATTGGAGGGAGCAAGACATGAAGACGATTTTGGCCGCATTGGCCCTGTCCACGGCACTGAGCGGGGCAGCCTTTGCCCAGGACGCGGCGCGCATTGCGCTGCTGCACGGGCTTTCGGGCTCGCCGCTGGAGGCCTATTCCAAGCAGACCCATACCGGCTTCGAGATGGGGCTCGAATACGCCACCAATGGCACGATGGAGGTCAAGGGCAAGCCCATCGAGCTGATCATCAAGGACACCCAGTTCAAGCCCGACATTGCGCGCGCGCTGCTGGCAGAGGCCTATGGCGACGACGATGCGCTGATCGCGGTGGGTGATACGTCTTCGGGTGTGGCGCTTTCCATGCTGCCAGTGGCCGAGGAATATGAGCGCATCCTTCTGGTCGAGCCGGCTGTGGCCGATGGCCTGACGGGGCCGGATTCGAACCGCTATGTGTTCAAGACGTCCCGCAATTCGTCGATGGATATGCAGGCCCAGGCGCTGGCCCTGGCGCCGGACGAGAACCTCTACGTTGCCACCCTGGCACAGGATTATGCGTTCGGGCGCGACGGGGTTGCCGCTTTCAAGTCGGCGCTTGAAGGCACCGGCGCCAATCTCGTCGCCGAGGAATATGTCCCGCAGCAGACCACCGACTTCACCGCTACCATCGAGCGACTGTTCAATGCGCTCAAGGATCAGCCCGGCCGCAAGGTCATCATGATCTATGTGGCAGGCATCGACGCCCTGACGCCGCTGGCCTCGGCCGATCCGGGGCGCTTCGAGATCGAGCTCTCGACCGGCGGCAATATTCTGCCGGCGCTGGCCGCCTATAAGCAGGTGCCGGGCATGGAAGGGGCGATCTACTATTACTACGAAGCGCCCGACAATGAAGTGAACGACTGGCTGGTCGAGGAGCATATGGCGCGTTTCGGCACGCCGCCGGACTTCTTTACCGCTGGCGGGATGGCCTCGGCCATGGCGGTGGTCAAGGCGCTGGAAACCGCGCCCGAATGGGAAACCGAAACCCTGATCGAGACCATGGAAGGGATGAGCTTCGAGACGCCCAAGGGCACCATGACCTTCCGGCCCGAGGACCATCAGGCGCTCCAGGCCATGTATCACTTCAAGATCAAGGTCGAGGATGGCGTGGACTGGGCCATTCCTGAGCTGGTGCGGGTGATTGAGGCCGATGAGATGGATATCCCCGTCGGCCGCAACAACCAGGAATAGGCTGCGCCCGAACGCAGGCTTGACGACGCGCCCGGCGAGGGTCCTCCTCGCCGGACGTGTCCATCCCACGGGGTATGTTTTGTCCAGATCGCCATCCATCCGCACAGAAAACCTGACTATCCGTTTTGGCGGACATGCGGCAGTGAACAATGTGACCTGCTCGTTCCATCCTGGGGAACTGACGGTGATTGTCGGGCCCAACGGGGCAGGCAAGACGACCTGGTTCAACCTGGTTTCGGGACAGTTGAAGCCGAGTGCGGGGCGGATATTTCTGGGGGAGCGGGAGATTTCCGCGCTCTCGCCTTCGCAGAGGGCGCGAGCGGGGATTGGCCGGGCATTTCAGCTGACCAACCTGTTTCCCAAGCTCTCGGTGTTCGAGAATGTGCGGCTCGCCGTGCAGGCGCGGGCGCAGCAGGGGCATCGCATCATGGTGCGGGCGGCAGGGCTGACCGAGGTGGCGGACAAGGCCATGCATTATCTCACCGAGACCAATATGGCCGGGGTGGCCGCATTGCCCGCTTCGGCCTTGCCGCATGGCGATCAGCGCAAGCTCGAGGTGGCGATGCTGCTGGCGATGGAGCCGGACATTTTCATGTTCGATGAACCGACCGCCGGCATGTCGGTGGATGAAGCGCCGGTGATCCTGGACCTGATTGCGCGGATCAAGCAGGACAGTGCGCGCACGGTCCTGCTGGTCGAACACAAGATGGGTGTGGTGCGTGCGCTGGCTGACCGGATCGTGGTGCTGCACAATGGTGAGCTGGTTGCCGATGGCGACCCCGCAGAGGTGATGGCGCTTGATCTGGTGCGCGACATCTATCTGGGCACCGGTGCCGAGGCGGTGGCGTGATGGCCCCGATCCTTAGTCTCGATGATGTCCATACCGACATTGCCCAATATCAGATCCTGCATGGGGTGAGCCTGGATGTGCCCGAGGGTGGCGTGCATGTGATCCTGGGGCGCAATGGGGCAGGCAAGACAACGACGCTGCGCACGATCATGGGATTGTGGAGGCCTCGGCGCGGCTCCGTGCGGTTTCGCGGCGCCGATATTGCCGGATTTCCGACACCCGATATCGCGCGACGCGGCATCGCCTTTGTGCCTGAGAACATGGGCATATTCGGTGGGCTGACGGTTGAGGAAAATATGCGGCTGGCCAGCCATGACGGCAGCTTTGACAGCCGGAGGCTTGATCGCATCTACCATATCTTTCCGGCCATCAAGCAGTTCTGGACCAAGCCGGCGCATGCCCTTTCGGGTGGGCAGAAGCAGATGCTGGCGGTGTCCCGGGCCATTATCGAAAAGCGCGATTTGATCCTGATCGACGAGCCGACCAAGGGGCTGGCCCCTTCGATCATCCGGAACATGATCGCGGCTTTCCGAGAAATCGCTGAGGAAACCACGATCCTGCTGGTCGAGCAGAACTTCCACTTCGCGAGCGCGCTGGGGCAGACAGTTGCGGTGATCGATGACGGGCGCATCGTGCATCGTGGAGCCATGGCCGATCTCGTCAAGGACCCGGCGCTGCAGAGCCGTTTTCTCAGCCTGTCGCTGGAAGCCCATTGAGGACGATATGACCGACACTTCCCTTCCTCTTCGTGCACGGATGACGGCCAGTATCGACCGTTTTGGCGGCGTGATGCTGCTGCCGCTGGCGCTGGCAGGCATTGCCCTCATCCTGATCGGCCAGCCCTCGACCTGGGCTACGCTGACCATCGCGGGACTGGCCATGGGCATGATGATTTTTCTCATGGCTTCGGGATTGTCGCTGATTTTCGGACTTATGGACGTGCTCAATTTCGGCCATTCCGCCTTTGTCACCGCGGGTGCCTTTATCGGCGCGACGGTGTTGGGCTGGCTGGGTTTCTGGGTGACGGGCGGCAATCCGGCGCTCAACCTGACGGGGCTGCTCATCGCCATTGCGGTCGCCACGATTTTCGGTGGGCTGGCCGGCTGGTTCTTTGAACGGGTGGTGATCAAACCGGTCTATCAAGACCATCTGCGGCAGATCCTGATCACGGTCGGAGCACTGATCGTGGCCGAAGAACTGATCCTGCTGATCTGGGGCGGTGCGCCAATCCCCGTGCCGCGTCCGGCGGTGCTGACCGGCTCGATCGTCTTTGCGGGGGTTTCGGTTGAGATCTACCGCATCTTTGCATTTTTGCTCGGGCTGTTGGTCTATATCGGGCTTTATCTCGTGCTCAATCGCACGCGGCTGGGCCTGCTTATCCGGGCTGGCGTCGAAAACCGGGAAATGGTTGAGGCCCTGGGATTTCGTATCGACCGGCTCTTCATTCTCGTCTTCATGGCCGGCTCGGCCCTGGCGGCGATGGGCGGGGCCATGTGGGCTGGTTATCAGGGCCTGATCACAGCGGCGCTGGGCTCGGAGATGATGATCCTGGTGTTCATCGTGGTCATCATTGGCGGGCTGGGCTCCATCCAGGGCTCGCTGCTAGGCGCGCTGCTGGTTGGGCTGATGGCCAACTACGTCGCCTTTCTCGTGCCGAAGATGGCGCTGGCATCGAACATGTTGCTGATGATGGCGATCCTGCTCTGGCGCCCCTATGGGTTGCTGCCGGCGGTCAAGCGGTGAGGCGGAGATGAGCATGGCACAGAACAACACCGCGCTCGGCACATCGCACGTGCGGCCCGTCGCGGCGGCAGGCTGGACCGGACGGCTGGTCGTCTATGGGGCGGTGATCGCGATCGGCCTGGCGCTGGCGCTGGCGCCCTTCCTGTTCCCGGACGTGCGCAGCCAGGAAGTGGCCGCTCGCATCTGCGTCTTAATCGTTCTGGTGGCCAGCTACGATCTGCTGATCGGCTATACCGGTATCGTTTCGTTCGCGCACACCATGTTCTTCGGCATGGGCGCCTATGGCACGGCCATTGCGCTCAAGGCGATGGGGCCGGGTTTCGAAGCCATTCTGGTGGGCGGCGGGATCGGGGTCGCCGCGGCCCTGGTGCTGGCGCTGCTGATCGGGCTGCTCTCGCTGCGGGTCAAGGCGATCTTCTTTGCCATGGTAACGCTCTCGGCCGCCTCGGTGATGATGGTGCTGGCCAGCCAGCTTTCGGACTTTACCGGGGGTGAGGACGGCATCACCTATTCCATCCCGCGCCTGTTTTCGCCGGCCTTCGAATTGCTAACCGATGCCGAGGACAAGGCTGTCCGGCTGTTTGGTGTTTCTCTCAACGGCAAGATCGCGCTCTATTATTTCGTCTTCATCTCGGCGCTGGTGCTGTTCCTCATAATGATGCGCATCGTCGCCTCGCCATTGGGTTCCGTGCTGAAGGCGATCCGTGAAAACGAGATGCGCGCTGAGGCCATCGGCTATCGCGTGGTGTTCTATCGCACGACCATTTTCTGCATCGCCGCTGGCATAGCTGCCTGCGCGGGCATATTGCGCGCCGTCTGGCTCAAATATACCGGGCCCGATGTCGTGCTGTCGTTCGACATCATGATCGACATCCTGCTCATGGTAGTCATCGGCGGCATGGGGACGATGCTGGGGGCGGTCATTGGCGTGGTGCTGATGACGCTGGCGCAATACTATCTCAAGGACCTGATGGCGCTTGGCGCCGAAGCAACGGCCAGCGTTCCGGTTTTGCCCGACCTGCTCAATCCTGAGCGCTGGCTGCTCTGGCTTGGCCTGGGCTTCATTCTCCTCGTCTATTTCTTCCCATCGGGCATTGTCGGCACCTTGCTGGGCAAGGGAGGGCAGAAGTGACTGCGCCGCGTTCGACCTATATCGACGCCGCTGGCTTCGAAATGCATCTGACAGAATGGGGCGACCGCGCTAATCCGGCACTGGTGATGTGGCACGGCCTGGCGCGGACTGGCCGCGACTTCGACGAGGCTGCACAAGCGTTGTCCAGGGACTTTTTCGTGCTGTGCCCGGATACGCTGGGGCGCGGACTGTCAGCCTGGTCGGCAAGAGGGGCTGCCGACTATACCTTTGCCACCTATGGCGAAATGACCCAGGCCATGCTGGACCGGTATGATATCGGGCGGCTGGGATGGGTCGGGACGTCCATGGGCGGGCTGTTGGGTATTACGCTTGCGGCTGGATTGCTGCGGGAACGCATCACGCATCTGGTCATCAATGATGTGGGGCCGGACATCCCTTATGACAGTGCGCGGCGCATTGCCGACTATGTTGGCAATCCTCCAACGTTCGACAGCGTGGCCGACTACGAAGCATGGTTGCGCCGCACCTATGCCCCGTTCGGCGCCAATTCGGAGACATTCTGGCGTCGTATGGTTGATACCTCGATGCGCCGGACAGATGGCGGCAAGGTGACGGTGCATTATGACCCGGCCATTGTCTCGACCATGGCGGAAAACAAGGCCGATCTGGATGTGTGGGATGCCTATGACGCGGTGATTGCGCGTACACTGCTGATCCGCGGCGAACACTCCGACGTGTTGCCGCCGACCATTGCCAGCGCCATGCGGATGCGGGGGCCATGCCCTGAACTGGTCGTCATCCCCGAATGCGGCCATGCACCGACCTTGGCGGATGACAGGCAGATCGGGATGCTGCGGGATTTTCTTGTTTAATAGATGCGCTGTCGAACGGGGCCGTAGCTCCGGCACGCCAGGTACCACTGGGTCGACAGCGGTTCAGCCGCGGCGCATGACCTGGGCAAAGAACTCCGCATATCCCCCGGTCAATGTGCGCTGCATCAGATCGGCCAGATCGGCGAGGGGATCGGCAGACCAGTCGATGCGCAGATCGACATCGGGATAGGCCTGGCTGCCATAGACCTTGAGCGCGGCCGAGTTGATGCCGCGGCTATCGCCACCGGCTGCGTGGCCTGCCTTTAGTGCTACCAGCAGTTTTTCGGGCATTTCCAGTGTTGACGAGGCGGCGTCCAGCATGGCGTCCAACACACTGGGGCCGGCCAGAATATTACCAGCCACGGCAAGATCTTTCCCGGTGCGGTGACCGGCATAGCCCTGGCAACTCCCACCAGTCCACACAGCGATGCCGCCTTCTGCGTCCACGACAATAACTTGCCGCCGGTCGCTTTCCGGATCTGCAGCCAGAGCCAGGTCCAACGCCGATTGAGCGCCGTGTTGCTCAACATTGGCGAGCAGATCGATGGCTATATAGGGGTTGGTCATGGCCTGGGTGGCGACCGCCGCGGCGTTGGCCCGCCCATGTGGCACCAGGGCGCCGACGGCCGGGCCGGCCGTTGCGGTTGCGACGCCCAGAGCACCGGTTCGAGCATCTCGTGCGGCGATCGAAAAAGTCATACCGGCGAAGTCCTTCCTCCAAATTTATCAGCATAAATTGACGGCGACTGATATTTATGATGATAAATTACACATTCCTTGTCTCACGGTAGGGGCCGCGAGGCAATGGTTGAGGGAACGCAAGGAGGTTTCGATGACATTCAAATGGTACGGACTGGCGCCGTTGCTCGCCGCCACTGCCCTGGCACTGGTATCGCCGGTGGCTGCCCAGACGCCGCCCAATGTTTTGGTGGTCGGGCAGATTGCGGAGCCAGCCTCGCTGGACCCGCATGTTTCCACTGCCGCCAATGACTTCCGCATCGCGGTCAATCTTTATGACGGGCTGGTGCGCAACAAGTCCGGCACGCTGGAGATCGAACCGGCATTGGCCACCGACTGGATCATTTCCGATGACGGGCTCGAATATACTTTCAACCTGCGTGAAGGTGTCAGCTTCCACGACGGCACGCCCTTCGACGCCGAAGCGGTCAAGTTCAATTTCGACCGCATGCTGGACGAGACCCACCCCTTTGCCGATACCGGTCCGTTCCCGCTCTCCTTCTTCTTCTCCTCGGTCGAGAATGTGGAAGTGATCGATGACCTGACGGTCAAGTTCACCCTCAACGAGCCCTTTGCGCCCTTCATGTCCAATCTGGCCTCGCCGACGGGCCTGATTGTCTCGCCGGCGGCGGTTGAGCAGTATGGCGCCGATTATGGGCGTAATCCTGTTGGCACCGGCCCGTTCAAATTCGAGGAGTGGCAATCCAATACGCGCGTTGTCGCTTCGCGCAATGACGATTATTGGGACGGCGCCCCGGCGCTGGAGGCGGCCATTTTCCGCCCTATCACCGACGCTAATACCCGTGTCGCCGAGATGCTCTCTGGCGGGATCGACGTACTGCTCGAAACGCCGCCGGACAATGTCGCGCAGTTCCGTGACGATGCCAATTACCAGGTGGTGGAGGCCGTCGGCCCCCATGTCTGGTATGTGATGCTCAACGCCAAGGAGGGGCCCTTCACCGATGTGCGGGTGCGCCAGGCGGTGAACTATGCGGTCAATAAGGAGAGCTTGGTCAACGACGTGCTGCAAGGCACCGCCGAGGTTTCAGCTGGGCCAATCCCGCCAGCGTTCAACTGGGCCTATAATGAAGAGGTCGATCCCTATCCTTATGATCCGGAAATGGCCAAGCAACTGCTGGCAGAGGCCGGTGCGGAGGGCGCGTCGCTGACCTTCCTCGTTACCGAAGGCGGTTCGGGCATGCTCGATCCGGTGCCGATGGGCACGGCCATCCAAGCCGATCTGGCTGCGGTGGGCCTTGATGTCGAAATCCAGACCTATGAGTGGAACACCTTCCTTTCGGAGGTGAATCCGGGCCTGGAAGGCAAGGCAGACATGGCTGAAATGGCCTGGATGACCTCTGACCCCGACACGTTGCCCTTCCTCACGTTGCGCACGGCCGCCTGGCCGGAAGAGGGCGGGTTCAACTCGTCCTACTATTCAAACCCGGAAGTGGACGCCCTGCTCGACCAGGCCCGCGTTGCGACCGACCAGGCGGAGCGCGCCGAACTCTACAAGCAGGTGCAGGAAATCGCTCATGAGGACGCGCCTTGGCTGTTCGTGGCCAACTGGAAGCAGAATGCGGTCGTCACCAGTGCCGTGGGCGACTTCGAGCTGCAGCCGGACTTCGGTCTGGTGCTGCGAGACGTGAGCAAGCCATAGGCTTGTGCCGGGTGGGGGAGGGACCCTCATCCGGCGCTCCGTATCAGCACAGGTCTGTGAGGGGGAACATCTCCAGACCCCGGGATTAGAGGAGGACAGACATGACCGCCTATATCGGCAAGCGCCTGCTGGCCGCGATCCCGGTGATTTTGGGATTGTCGATCATCGTGTTCCTGGTGATGAAACTTATCCCGGGTGATCCCGCCCAAGCGCTGCTGGGGTCATACGCCACGCCGGAAAATGTCGAGCGTATCAACCGGGCGCTGGGGCTCGATCGCTCGTGGCCGGAGCAATATGTGATCTGGATCGGCAATCTGCTGCAGGGGGATTTCGGGCGCTCCTATATCCTCAATCGGCCCGTTCTTGACGAAGTGCTGGAGCGGTTTGGAGCGACGCTCATCCTGGCGGGTGCATCTCTGGTCATCTGTTCGGTCCTCGGCATTCTGGCAGGCATAGTTTCGGCAGTGCGCCAGTTCGGCTGGACGGACAGGATCGTTACGTTTTTCGTGCTGATCGGCATTTCCATGCCGGCCTTTTTTCTGGGGCTCGTGCTAATCCTGCTCTTTGCCGTGCAGTGGCGGTTGCTGCCGGCCTCGGGCATGTATGCGGTTTATGGCGGGGGCGATCTGCCGGACCTGTTGCGCCATTTGATCCTGCCGGCGGGTACGCTGGCCATTGTCGCCACAGGGGTGGTGGCGCGGCTGACGCGGGCGGCCATGCTGGAGGTGTTGCGACAGGATTTCATCCGCACCGCGCGCGCCAAGGGGCTGAGCGAGAACGCAGTGATCTATCGCCATGCGTTCCGCGCGGCGCTGGTTTCCATTATTCCGGTGATCGGGATCCAGGCTGGCTTCGTGCTGGGTGGAGCGGTCTATATCGAAACCGTGTTCCAGTGGCCGGGACTGGGGCAGATGCTGGTCAAGGCGGTATCCACGCGCGACCTACTGCTGGTGCAGGGCGGGGTGCTGGTGGCCGCGACGGTCTATGTGCTCGTCAACCTTTTGGCCGATGTTGCCCAGGCCATGCTCGATCCGAGGCTCAAGGCATGACAGACATGACCCTGACTGCGCCCGAACCCCGCAAGCGCCGCAGCAATTGGCAATTGCTGATGGCCAATCGCCTGGCGGCAGCGGGCCTGTTCATGTTCGGCTTCATCGTGGTGCTGGCCATTCTGGCGCCGGTATTACCACTGCCCAATCCCGACATTACCGACCAGCCGAACCGGCTGCTACCCCCGTTCAGCAACGGGCATCTGCTGGGGACCGATCATCTGGGGCGGGATATTCTCTCGCGGCTGATCTGGGGGACGCAGGTATCGTTGCTCGTGGGGGTTAGCGCGACGGCGCTGGCGGCAATCTTCGGGTCGTTGATCGGGCTGGTGGCGGGCTATGCGCGGGGCGCGACCGATAGCGTCCTGATGCGCTTTGTCGATATGCTGATGGCCTTCCCCTATATCCTGCTGGCGATTGCCATCGTGGCGGCGCTGGGGCCGGGGCTGCTCAATGCGCTTTATGCCATTGCCATCGTCAATATCCCGTTCTTTGCGCGCAATATACGGGGGGTGACGGTTTCGATCCGCAATCGCGAATTCGTTGATGCGGCCCGGCTTTCGGGCAAGAGCCATCCGGCCATTCTGTTCACCGAGGTGCTGCCAAATGTGCTGCCGGTAATCGTCATCACCATGTCAACCACGGTGGGTTGGATGATCCTGGAAACCGCGGGTCTGAGCTTCCTCGGTCTGGGCGCGCAGCCGCCGACCTCCGATCTTGGCTCCATGCTGGGGCAGGCGCGGGCGCAATTGTTCACCGCGCCGCATGCGTCGATCATTCCGGGCATCATGATCTTCATTCTGGTGATGAGCATCAACCTGCTGGGCGATGGGGTGCGGGACGTGCTTGATCCGCGCCTGCGCTCCGGGGCGCTGGACCGGCCCATGCCGGTGACCAAGATTGATCGCAAGACCAAGCCCGCTGCTGAGCTTGAGGACGCGCCGGCGCTGGTGGTGGACAATCTCTCGACGGGATTTGACGATGGCAGCTCGATAGCGCCGGCGGTCAAGAATATCAGCTTCCGGCTCGGCAAAGGGGAATGCCTGGGGCTAATTGGCGAGAGCGGTTCGGGCAAGTCGGTGACGGCGCTGTCGCTGATGGGGCTCGTGGCCTCGCCGCCGGGCGTCATAACGGCGGGTGGCGTTTATGTGGACGGAAGAGAGGTGCTCTCGCTGCGCGAGCAGGAATTGCTCGGTCTGCGCGGTGGGCGCGTCGCCTATGTCTTTCAGGACCCGCTGACCACTTTGCATCCGCTGTTCCGGGTTGGCGCACAGATCGCTGAAGCCATTCTTGTGCACGACAATGTGGGCAGGGCTGAGGCCAAACGCCGGGCCGTGGAACTGATGGAAACCGTTGGCATTCGCGATGCTGCCGAGCGGGCGACGGCCTATCCACATGAACTGTCCGGCGGACAGCGGCAACGTATCGGCATCGCCATGGCCCTGGCGAACGACCCGGACATCATCATCGCCGACGAGCCGACCACCGCACTTGATGTCACTGTGCAGGCGCGCATTCTCGAACTGTTGCAGAATCTGCGCAAGGAACGCGGGCTGGCGCTCCTGCTGATAACCCATGATTTTGGCGTTGTGGCGCAGGTCTGCGACCGCGTGGCGGTGATGAAAAACGGTGAGATCGTCGAGCAGGGTGACACCAATGATGTGTTGCGCGATCCGCAGCACGACTACACCAAGCGCCTCATTGCCTGCGTGCCGGAACTGGGCGAAGGACAGGCATTTCTCAATCGGGTGCGGCCGCTGTTTTCGGGAGCGGGGGCATGAGCGAGACGGCGGTGCAGATAAGGGATCTGGTCAAGACCTTTGGTGGCGGGCGTAGCCTCTTCGGACGCAAGGCCAGTGAGGTCCATGCGGTAAAGGGCATTTCGCTTGACCTCATGCGGGGCGAGACGTTGGGCATTGTGGGCGAGAGCGGGTCCGGCAAGTCGACACTTGCCCGCATGCTGGTGGGGTTGGAGCATCCCACCTCGGGTAGCATGTCGATCGACGAAAAGCCCTGGGAAGAGCTGGCATCGGCGGGCTCCCGCGCTTTTGGCAGAACCATCCAATATGTGTTCCAGGACCCCGTTGCCTCGCTCAACCCGCGCAAGACCATCGGCGACATTCTCGATGTGCCTCTGCGCTTGCTGTGTGGCTACGACGGACAAAAGCGGGCCAGCCGCAAGAAGGAATTGATCGACGCGGTGCAGATGCCGATCGATACGCTGCAACGCTTTCCGCATGAGTTTTCTGGCGGGCAGGCCCAACGCATTGCGATTGCGCGTGCGCTGGCCGCAGAGGCGCGCATTCTGGTTTTGGACGAACCTGTCAGTGCCCTGGACGTCTCGGTGCAGGCACAGGTGCTGCTATTGCTCCAGCAATTGCGAGATGATCTGGGGCTGAGCTATCTCTTCATCAGCCACGACCTGGCGGTGGTGGAATCGATTTCCGATCGCGTCGCGGTTATGTATCTGGGGGAGGTGGTCGAGGTGGGGCCGGCGGCCCAGCTGTTCGCCGCGCCACAGCACGACTATACGCGGGCGCTGATTTCCAGCGCGCCGCGCCTGACGACTTCGGATGCTGCATGAACGAGATAGACCCAAGCCTGGACGCGCGTCCACGCCGCAAGCGGACCGACGAGATTGTCGACGCCATCAAGCGCATGATCGTGGAACATGGTCTGGCACCGGGCGACCGCCTGCCGCAGGAACGCGAACTGATCAACCAATTTGCCGCGAGCAAGGGCACGGTGCGCGAAGCACTGAAGGCACTCGAGGTGCAGGGGCTGATTTCGGTGCGCACCGGTCCTGGCGGCGGCGCCTTTATCGAGCGGATGTCGGAAGGGCGGGCGATGAGCCTGTTGTCCAATTTCCTGTTCGCCAAGAATCTCTCGATTGCCAATATCTACGAGATGCGCAAGGCGCTCGAACCGCTGGCGGCAGCCAGTGCCACCCCGCATATCGACGAAGCTGGTCTTAACCGTCTGGAAGCCATCATCGCGGTCTATGACCATGAGCCGGCCGATGCCACGGAGCGTTGGAACCAGCGCATGGCCGAGCTCGATTTTCATGGCGTGGTTGCCGAATATGCCGACAATCCGATCCTGGCCTTTACCTGCCGCTTCCTGCAGCGTCTGCTCAAGGACCTTGCCATCGCCCAGGACATCTATGTGCAGCCCGAACCGGTGCTGCGACAGTCCGGTATCGAGCATCAGCGTGATCTGATCGCGGCCATGCGCCGCCGCGATGCCGAGGCTGCCTCGGCTATCCTGGCCGAGCACATGGCCGAGGCCGAAAAGCACATGCTGGGGCTCCAGGCCAAGCTGATGGATCGGTTCCTGAGTGAAGAAGCCGCCCCGCGCCGCGGGAGAAAACGGCGGCCGGCATGATCGACAAGGACTATCTGCTCGATTGCCTGCTACAGCTGGTCCGGACGCCGAGCCCGGTCGGGATGACCGGCCGGGCCGTGGCCCTCGTCGATGGCTGGCTGCGCGAATTGGGGCTGGAACCGAAATATACCCGGCGTGGCGTGCTCTATGTCGAGGTCGGGGATGGACCGCCGCGTCGCGCCCTGGCCGCGCATCTGGATACGCTTGGGGCCATGGTTACCGAACTCAAACCTAATGGCCGGCTGGCGCTGCGCAATACGGGCACTTGGGCCGCCCGCTTCGCCGAGGGGGCGCGGGTTACGATCTTCTCAGACGAGGCACAGCATCGCGGCACAATCCTGCCACTCAAGGCCTCCGGTCATCGCTTCAATACCGAGGTCGATACGCAGCCTGCCGATTGGGATAATCTGGAGGTCCGGGTGGATGCGGAACTGTCCGATGCGGCAGCCCTCAAGGCTGCTGGCTTCAATGTCGGGGACATGGTGGCCGTCGATGCGCAACCGGAAGTCATCGACGGCTTCATCGTTTCGCGCCACCTGGACGACAAGGCCGGATGCGCCACGCTTCTGGCGCTGCTTAAGTCGATCACCGATGGGCATGTTCATGTCGATATACCCTTCCAGGCGATGTTCACCATTGCCGAAGAAATCGGTATCGGCGGGACGCACGGGTTCGGGCCCGAAGTGGAAGAACTGCTTGCCATCGACAATGCGGTCACGGCGCCGAGCCAGGCGAGCCGCGACGATGCGGTGACCATTGCCATGCGCGACCGGCAGGGGCCGTTCGATGAACCGGTAACGCGGCACCTGCTCGATCTGTGTGCGCGCCATGACATCGCCCATGTGCGGGACACGTTTCGCCACTATCGATCGGACAGTGCTGCGGCGGTGGAGGCCGGGTGGGATATCCGGGTGGGACTAGCCTGCTTTTCCCTGGATAGCTCGCATGGCTGGGAACGCACGCATATCGCCTCGCTCGAGGCCCTCACGCGCCTGTTGCAGGCCTATGTCGGGTCGGCGCTGCCTGAACGGAGCGCTGGCCAGCAATAGCTGCCGGCAGGCCGATCAGGCCGGCTGATCTGCGACGTTGGACAGCGCGTTGCGAATATCGCTCTCTGTGTCCTTGAGGTGCAGGCGCATGGCTTCGCCGGCGGCTCGAGGATTGCCGGCCCGGATCGCCTCAAGAATGCGCTGATGCCATTCGATGGTGTCAAACAGGGTGTGTCCGCGATTGGCGTGGCCGCGGCGGCTGATCTGGATGCCGTGCCGCAATTGGGCGGACATGGCCTCAAACAAGTAGCCAAGAATGCGATTGCCACTGGCCAGGGCGATGGCCTCGTGGAAGCCCACGTCGAAATCGTGGAAGCGGCGATCGGCCGCCGGATCGCCAGCCAGGGCCGCTTCGGCATTGTCCTGCATTCCGCGCAATGCACTTTCAATTGCCGCCAATCCGGCGCGATTGGCACGTTTGGCGGCCAGTGTCGCACTCTGCACTTCCAGCGATAGCCGCACTTCGATCAGGTCGAAAAGGCTCTTGGAGTCGTTATTCAGCAGCGATGTCAGAAAGTCTGAAAAGGCAGTGCCATCCGGTTCGCGCACCACAGCCTTTCGGCCGCGCGCAATATCGAGCAGACCGCGCCCCGCGAGCAGCTTGACCGCCTCGCGGATTGTTAGGCGGCTGACCGCATAGCGGTCGGCCAGCTCAGCTTCGCTGGGCAGGCTGGCGCCAGGCGTCAGAGCCGTGAGGATCTCTTGGGCAAGGTCGTCCGCAACATCGGTGGCAGCGCTTCCCCGCCCAGCTATGGGGCCGCTTCTGGAAATTCTCGACACTCCAACTTATCAGATAACTTGGCACATGTTTGCGCTCTTTTCGGTTCGAGTTCAACTCCTGACAACCCTACTCCCACGTGTTCGTCGTCGTGCATATGCGAGGCGCAGCATGATCAGAATATTTTTCCGATAGTCGAAAAATAAGACCATGCGAGGTTCGAACGCTTTACACGCCTATCTGATTATTCTAGCTTCCAGCGCACGGGCTTGGGAGAGTCCATGGCGGTGGTCTGCCGTCCGTGCCGGAGGATTCAAGTAGTTCTGTTAAGAGGCGATGCCCAACGGGCGTCGACTTGTTCAAGAGGCGGCTTCAGCCGGCGATCAATGGTGCAGCTTTGTCGTTGTGCGCTTGCTGGCCGGCTTGGGACTGCCTGACTTTCCCGAACCCAGAAGACGATAATCAACCAATCTCGAAAGTTTTAGGGAGTCGAGACGTGAAGGTTCTCAAATCAATTGCGACGCTGTTCGCTACGGGTGCTCTGGTTGCATCCGCAGCCACCGCCGCTTTCGCCCAGGACAAGGGCCAGGTCGGTATCGCCATGCCGACACAGTCGTCGCTGCGCTGGATCTCGGACGGCAACGAGCTCAAGTCCGCCCTCGAAGGCATGGGCTACACTGTCGACCTGCAATATGCGGAAGACGACATTCCGAACCAGCTTGCCCAGATCGAAAACATGGTCACCAAGGGCGTCAAGGCTCTCGTGGTGGCGTCGATTGATGGCACTACGCTTTCGGCCGTGCTGCAGAACGCCGCCGATCAAGGCGTCAAGGTCTTTGCCTATGACCGCCTGATCCTGGAAAGCCCGAATGTCGACTACTACACCACCTTCGACAACTTCCAGGTGGGCG
The DNA here is from genome assembly GCF_042181575.1 of Devosia polycyclovorans. Classification (GTDB taxonomy): domain Bacteria; phylum Pseudomonadota; class Alphaproteobacteria; order Rhizobiales; family Devosiaceae; genus Devosia; species Devosia polycyclovorans. The sequence continues at coordinate 1,385,849 of NZ_CP170082.1, forward strand.
TGCTTCAGGCCAACAGCCTGGTGAAGGGTCTCGAAGCCCGCTTTGGCGACGAAAAGCCCTGGAACGTCGAGCTCTTCGGCGGTTCGCCGGACGACAACAACGCCTTCTTCTTCTACGACGGCGCCATGGCCGTGCTGCAGCCGCTGATCGACGCCGGTGACATTGTCATCAAGTCGGGCCAGCAGGGCATGGAGCAGGTTGGCACGCTTCGCTGGGACGGCGCTGTCGCCCAGGCGCGCATGGACAATATCCTGTCCGCCAACTATTCGGACGGCAGCCGCGTGCATGGCGTGTTGTCTCCCTATGATGGCCTGAGCCGCGGCATCATCTCGTCGCTGCGTGGCGTTGGTTATGGGTCTGGCGATCTCGAATGGCCGATCATTACCGGTCAGGACGCCGAAACCCCGTCGGTCAAGGCAATCATTGCCGGTGAGCAGTACTCGACCGTGTTCAAGGACACCCGTGAACTGGCGCAGTACACCGCCCAGCTGATCGATACCGTGCTCTCGGGCGAAGAGCCGACCGGCCTTGACACCACCACCTATGACAATGGCGTCAAGGTTGTGCCCTCGATCCTGCTGACCCCGTATGAGGTCGATATCACCAACTACGAAGAACGCGTGGTCAATTCGGGCTACATCAAGGCGGAAGAGCTGCAGTAAGCAGCCTCTGGAACCAGGGATCCCGATTGTTCGGGGTCCCTACTCAAGCAAGTTCACCGGGCTTTCTCCGCGCTCATCGAAGGCGTCTGGAGGGCCGGGCCCGCGAGGGCAATACGCCCGGCGAGCCCATTTTCGGTCACTGAAATGACAGGGTCAGCATGACCAAGACCATTCTGGAGATGCGCAGCATCACCAAGACCTTCCCCGGCGTCAAGGCGCTCTCCGACGTCAATCTGGACGTTCGCGAGGGCGAGATCCACGCCATTTGCGGCGAGAACGGCGCGGGCAAGTCCACCCTGATGAAGGTGCTGAGCGGGGTCTATCCTGCCGGCTCGTATGACGGGCAGATCATTTACCGGGGTGAAGAGCAGCACTTCAAATCGATTAGCGACAGCGAGCACAAGGGCATCGTCATCATCCATCAGGAGCTGGCGCTTGTGCCCCTGCTCTCGATTGCCGAGAATATCTTTCTGGGCAATGAGCAGGCCAAGGGCGGCATCATCGATTGGGACGAGACCCGCGACGGCGCGCGCAAGCTGCTCAAGATGGTGGGACTTAGGGAAGATCCCGACACGCTGATCACCAATATCGGGGTTGGCAAGCAGCAGCTTGTCGAGATCGCCAAGGCGCTCTCCAAGCAGGTGCAATTGCTCATCCTCGACGAGCCCACTGCATCCCTGTCAGAAAAAGACAGCCAGGCACTGCTCGATCTGCTGCTCGAATTCAAGAATCAGGGCATCACCTCGATCATCATCAGCCACAAACTCAACGAGATATCCCGCATAGCCGATCGTGTGACCGTGATCCGCGATGGCAAGGCTATCGAGACGATGAACACTGAGGACATCACCGAGGATCGTATCATCACCTCGATGGTAGGCCGCGCCCTCAATGATCGCTATCCGGCGCGCACCCCGAATGTCGGCGAAGTGGTGCTCGAGGTGCGCAACTGGAACGTCTTCCACCCCCAGCATCGCGAGCGCCAGATTATTCACAATGTGAATCTCTCACTCCGCAAGGGTGAAGTTGTGGGTATTGCCGGTCTGATGGGCTCGGGGCGTACCGAATTTGCCATGAGCGTCTTCGGCAAGTCCTACGGCCAGAAGATTTCGGGTGAGGTCTTCGTCAACGGCCAGAAGGTGGATACTTCAAGCGTCGACAAGTCGATCCGCAATGGCATTGCCTATGCCACCGAGGACCGCAAGACCTATGGCCTCAATCTGATCGACCACATCAAGCACAACACGACCATCGCCAATTTGATGGGGGTGTCGCGCTGGGGCGTGATCGACGATCTGGCCGAACTCGACGCGGCCAATGATTACCGTAAGAAGACCAATATCCGCTCCTCCAGCGTCTATCAGGTCGTGGGCAACCTCTCTGGCGGCAATCAGCAGAAGGTGGTGCTGAGCAAATGGCTCTACGCCAACCCTGATGTGCTCATTCTCGACGAGCCGACCCGCGGCATCGACGTCGGGGCCAAATACGAAATCTACACCATCATCAATCAGCTCGCCGCCCAGGGGAAGGCGATCCTGGTGATCTCCTCGGAAATGCCCGAGCTCCTAGGCATCACCGACCGTCTCTATGTTATGAATGAAGGCCGCATCGTGGGCGAAATGCCCACCAGCGAGGCGAGCCAGGAAAAGATCATGCGCTCCATCGTGCGCGCCGAAGGAAAGGCATCATGACCACCGAAACTGCACCGACCGGAACCGGTTCCGCGGCCCAGCCGGCTCAGGCCCATGAAATGACGCTGATTGGCGCCCTGCGCGCCAATATGCGCGACTATGGCCTGCTGCTGGCGCTGATCCTCATCATGCTGTTCTTCCAGTATTTCACCAATGGCGTGCTGTTCAAGCCGGTGAACCTGACCAACATCATCCTGCAGAACAGCTACATCATCGTTATGGCGCTGGGCATGCTGCTGGTCATCGTGGCCGGGCACATCGACCTTTCGGTCGGCTCGGTCTCCGGCTTCATCGGCGCACTGGCAGCCATGCTCATGGTGGGCTGGAATTTCCCGCCCGAGCTGGCTTTCCTGGCCCATCCGCTGGTCGCTGGCGCTATCTGTCTGGTAGCCGGCGCTGCCATTGGTGCCGCGCAGGGCTATATCATTGCCTATCACCGGGTTCCGGCCTTCATCGTCACGCTGGCCGGCATGCTGATCTTCAAGGGGCTGTCGCTGGCCATCCTGGCCGGCAAGTCGGTTGGTCCGTTCCCGGCTGAGTTCCAGATGCTTTCGGCCGGCTTTATCCCCGATATCGTTGGCCCGATCACCATGCCTTGGCTGGCCGAAAACGGGCAGAACGTGGTGTTGCACTCCACCACCATGGTCATCGCTATCCTGGCCATTGTCGGCATGGTGTTCTTCTCGATCCGCGGGCGCGGCCGTCGTCTGGCGCGCGGCTACGACGTTGAGCCGTTCAGCCTGTTCATCATCAAGAATGTGGTGATCTCGGCGCTGGTATTGTTCTTCGCCTATATGCTCGCCTCCTATCGCGGCCTGCCCAATGTGCTGGTGGTGATGGGGGTTCTCATCGCCTTCTTCGTGTTTATGACCAAGCGGCTGACATTCGGACGGCGGATCTATGCCTTGGGCGGCAACCTCAAGGCGGCGGCGCTCTCGGGCATCAAGACCGAACGCACCACCTTCTACATCTTCGCCATCATGGGCGCCCTGGCGGCGCTGGCTGGCATGATCTATGCCGCCCGCCTCAATTCGGCGACGCCAAAGGCGGGGCAGGGGCTGGAACTGGACGTGATCGCGGCCGTATTCATCGGCGGCGCTTCGGCGCTAGGCGGTGTTGGCCAGGTGGCGGGCGCGGTGATCGGTGCCTTCATCATGGGTGTTATGAACAATGGTATGTCGATTATGGGCGTCAATATCGACTGGCAGCAGATGATCAAGGGCGTGGTGCTGCTCGCCGCCGTGTTCTTCGATCTGTACAACAAGAACCGGTCTGCCTGATCAACCGACTGGAGAAGCCGTCGGCACATTTGCCGGCGGCCAACTTCCCGGGTTCGCTCATGATGCGCGCCCGCGTGGGGTTCCGCGGAAAATCATAGGTTGCGAAGTCTGGCTTGAGGTCACATAGAGTCACGATCAGAGGTGACTCATGAGAGGCCCGGTGTGAGCCGAAAAGTCGGGATAAAAGACATTGCTGCCCGCGCCGAGGTTGCGGCATCTACCGTATCTCATGTGCTGAACGGCACCGCGACCATCTCGCTCGAAGTGCGCGAACGGGTGCTGAGTGCTGCCAGGGAACTGGGCTATCTGGCGCGGCGGCGCGAAAAGGCCACTATCGCTGTCTTGCGCAGTGTCATGCTCGCGGTGCCGCGCGACACGCTTCCGAACAACCAGCACAACCTGTTTTCCTGGACGCTGCTGAGCCGGCTGATGCGCGAATGCGAGCGGCGGTCCATCCGAGTGCTGCCGATCGAGGTGGATACGCCCAATTTCAACGGTGCTAAACTGGTCGAGCAGGCCCGACAGGCCGAGGTGGATGGCATCCTGCTGCTCAGCGATGACCGGCCCGATCTGCTCAGGGCTATCGCGGGTTCCCGTATTCCGGCTGTACTGATGAACGGCGAAGACCATGAAATGCAGATCGACAGCGTGACACCGGGCAACCGGTTTGCAGCGCGCTTTGCCACAAACTGGCTCATCCGGCAGGGGCATCGCTCCATCATGCACCTGACCTGGGAAGGCCGTGGCACTGTCCGGCGACGACGGGATGGCTTTCTCGATGCCTTCCGCGCCAATGAATTGTCCCTTGAGACCGCCTATGTCCACTATGCGGAGGGTTATTTTCCCGACATGGGCGCTGCGGCCATGCGTGGCTGGCTCTCCAAGCATGACGGGCTCGGTGGTGTCACGGCGATTTTCTGCGCCGCGGACAATCTTGCGTTGGGTGTGATCAGCGCTTTGCAGGACGCCAAGTTCATCCTGCCCGATGATGTTTCGGTCGTGGGGTTTGACGGCGTGGCCCTGGGCGAGTTCACGTCGCCCACATTGACCACAGTGAGCGTGCCGCTCGACTATATCGGCCTTGCGGCCCTCAATCTGCTCGAGCAGCGAATTGTTGCCGCAGATGCGGCGATGCCGGCCAATCGGCTGGAGCTGGGTTGCCGGTTGACCATTCGCGGAAGCGTCCGAACGTTGGTCTAGGCCAGTTGGCCATCCTCTGTGGTTCAGAACACCCCCATCCTGGTGGTCACAGCCTGACACTCCCACACGATTTGCGGTTTCGATGGTCTCGAAAGACCGCTCGATTCGCGTTCTAAGTAACTGTTTGGGGAATTTATTTCTGGGGCAGGCAAAGGTGTCCGGAATCCGCCCCGGTATGTCAAAATCGTTGTTTCTCAATGCCTTGCTGGTCCTATCGCCGCGACACCATGCTGGATGCAGTTCAAGCACAGCCTATTATGCAATTTATTTCATATTGCACTTGACGCCTTCAGCAGCAAATATGCCCGCGCTCACAGCGGGCAGGGCGCAGAAAAACAGACAATATAAGCGCGTCCGGTCAGCTGTGTGTTCGGGAGGAGACGGATAGTGCAAAATTTTTTGCATTCACTGCTATCTGCTTCTCATGGCTGATTATTGCGCTGGTCCGGAGATAGCGGACGCTGGCGCGTGAGTTAAGGAGAAGTCTATGAATGCCAAGAATTGGATCGCGGCACTTTCACTCGCGGCACTGTCGTCCACGTCGCTGACAGTCGCGGCCTGGGCCTTCCAGGAAGCCCCAATGTTGACCGAAATAGTAGAGGCGGGGGCCCTGCCACCGGTCGATGAACGCCTGCCAACCAACCCAACCGTGGTCAACGCCCTGAGCGTAGGCGAGTATGGCGGCACCTGGCGTCGCGCCTATAGCGGTCCGGGCGACCGCTGGGGTCCCACCAAGCTCATGGAAGAGCGCGTGCTCAAATGGACCGCGGATGAGAATGGCACAGCAGTGCTGACCCCGGGCTACATCGAGAGCTATTCGGTCAACGAGGATTCGACCGAATTCACATTCACACTTCTCGAGGGCCTGAAGTGGTCTGATGGCATGCCGGTCACAACCGAGGATGTCGAGTTCTGGTACAACGACGTATTCCTCAACCCTGCACTGGTGCCGACGATTGACCCCACCTTTGCCCCGGGCGGCGTGCCGCTTGAGCTCGAGGTTCAGGACGAGCGCACCTTCACCATCAAATTCGCCCAGCCTTATGTCTATTTCCTGCAGATCCTGGCCAAGGATTCGACCGGCGAGCCCAGCCTTGACCGGCCCAGTTTCCTGTTTCCCAAGCACTATCTGAGCCAGTACAACGACAAATATGCCAGCGAAGAAGAGCTCGCGGCTGCAGCCGAGAAGTACAATGTCGCGGCCTGGACCGATCTTTGGGGATCCAAGGGTGCCCTGACCGGCTGGTGGAACAACCCGGAGCTGCCGGTCATCACCGCCTGGAAAATCGAGACCCCAGCGCCGGCCGAAACCGTCACCATGGTGCGCAACCCGTATTATTATGCCGTCGATCAGGAGGGCAACCAGCTCCCCTATATCGATCGGATCGAGCACCGGCTGTTCCAGGATCCCGAAACGCTCAACCTGATGGTGGCGCAAGGCCAGATCGACATGCAGGCACGCTACATGAGCCTGGATAACTACACCTTCTACAAGGAAAACGAGGAGCGGGGCGGCTATCACATCGTGCCGGGCCTGGACTCCAATGTGTGGTCGCTGGTCCCCAACATGAACACCACGGACGAGGTTCTGCGCGGGTTGTTCGAGACCGAGGCAGTTCGCCATGCCATGTCGATTGCGGTGGATCGGGAATTGATCAATGAGCTGACGCAATCGGGTTTGGCAAAGGAGCTGCAGACCGCGCCGGTGATGGGGTCGCCCTATTACAGCGAGGAACTGTCGACCCACTGGACTGAATATGACCCCGATCTGGCCAACGAACTGCTTGATGAAGCAGGCCTGAGCGAACGCGATGGTGCCGGCTTCCGCCTGCGGCCCGATGGGAAGCGGTTCAGCCTGGTGGTAGAGGCCAATGATGCCGCTCACGCCAAAACGCTCGAACTGCTGGCCGAAAACTTTGCCGATGTCGGCATCGAATTCCTGCCCCGCGTGATCGACCGGACCCAGTGGGACAACAATCGCGCCAATAACGACTTCCAGATGCACTGGATTCCGTTTGACCGCCTGACCTATGTGCCGGCCGATCCGCGCCGCATCATGGGCTCGGACGGCTACGCCAACCAGAGCTTCAAGTGGTACAACACCAAGGGCGCAGAAGGCATGGAGCCGAGCGCTGAACTGCAGCAGATCTATGATCTTTGGGATCTGGCATCGCAGTCGGTTTCGGTGGAAGTCGCCGATGACTATGTCTCCCAGATGGCGGAAATCTTCGTCAATCAGGGCTGGGTAATCGGTGTCTATGGTGCCGGTACCGTGGTCAATATCGTCTCGGACAAGATGCACAATGTGCAGGCAAACCTTGTGCAGGACGACATCTTCCGCGGTGTGGGCCTGGCGCGCACCCAGCAGTTCTGGATCGAACAGGACTAAAGCCAAAAGACCCTGTCCGGGACGGGTTCGCCCGTCCCGGCTTGCCGTGGCACCATGTGAGGATGGTGTCCGGCCCGGAGACCCCACACCATGCTCGCATTTATCGGCAACCGCGCCCTTCTGGCGATCCCGACGCTGATCTTCATCTCGTTCATTTCGTTCGTGATCATTCAGCTTCCGCCCGGCGACTATGTCACCGCCTATGCCGCGCAATTGCGCCATGCCGGAGAGTACATCTCGCCGCTGCAGGAAGAGATGATGCGCGACCAGTTCGGGCTCAACGACCCGATGATCGTGCAATATTGGCGCTGGATCAGCGATATCGTGCTGCGCGGCGATTTCGGCTATTCGCTGGAATGGAACGCGCCGGTTTCGACCCTGATCTGGGACAGGCTGATGCTGACCCTGGCAATCTCCTCGGCCAGCCTGGTGCTGACCTGGGCAATCGCCATTCCGGTCGGCGTCTATTCGGCGTCGCGGCAATATTCGTTTCTGGATCACCTGTTCACCGTGTTCGGCTTTCTGGGCAAGGGCATTCCCGATTTCCTGCTGGCCCTGATCCTGATGTGGTTGGCCTTCGCCTATCTCAACATGGATGTGGGCGGGCTGTTCTCGCCTGAATATCAGAATGCCCCCTGGAGCCTCGCCAAGCTCGGAAATCTCCTCAGCCACCTCTGGATTCCACTTGTCGTGCTCGCGACGGGCGGTGCAGCGGGACTAATCCGCGTCATGCGCGCCAATATGCTGGACGAGCTGGGTAAACCCTATGTTGAAACCGCCTATGCACAGGGTCTGAGCGAGGCCCGCGTGGTCTGGACCTATCCGGTTCGCGTGGCGCTCAATCCGTTTATTTCTACGGTCGGCTGGGCGCTGCCGGCGCTGTTTTCCGGTGACGTGATCACGGCGGTTGTTCTCAACCTGCCTACTACCGGGCCGTTGTTGCTCCAGGCGCTCAAGATGCAGGACATGTATCTGGCCGGCAGCTTCATTCTCATTCTCAGCGTCTTCACTGTCGTGGGCACGCTGATCTCCGACATCCTGCTTGCGTGGTTCGACCCGCGCATCCGCAACGCGTGAGGGATTGGCCATGACCGATCAGACCATCAACTCGACCGCTGCGCCTGCCAAGGACCGCAAGGAAGATCTCTATACCGCAACGCCCGCTCAGCTTATCTGGCGCCGCTTTTCCAAACACGCCCTGGCGGTCATCTCGCTGTGGTTTCTGGTCATCCTGGCGCTTTGCGCGCTGTTCGCGGACATGGTGGCGCCATACGCGCCATTCGAAGTGCAGCGGTTGCGGACGCTGGCCCCGCCCACGGGCATACACCTGTTCCATGAAGGCAAGTTCGTCGGTCCCTTCGTTTATGGCCTGTCGCGAGAGCGGGATGCAGAAACGGCGCGGGTGCTCTACGAGACAGACCCTGAAACCGTGCTGCCGATCCGGTTCTTCCATCAGGGCGATGACTACAACTTCTTCGGCCTGTTCCAGTCCAATATTCATCTATTCGGCGTCGATGACAGGCGGCAGCAGATCAATCTGCTCGGGACCGACGATCTGGGGCGCGATGTGTTCTCGCGGCTGATGCATGGGGGCCGGGTGACCCTGTCGGCCGGGTTGATCGGGGTGGTTTTCGCCTTTGTCCTCGGCCTGACGCTTGGTTCGATCTCGGGCTATTTCGGTGGCTGGATCGACAATTCCATTCAGCGTCTGATGGAACTGATCCGGTCGGTGCCCACTATTCCCCTGTGGATGGGACTGGCGGCGGCGTTGCCGATCGCCTGGGATCCTATCGTGGTCTATGTGCTGATTACGCTGATCCTGGCTTTGATCGGCTGGACGCATCTGGCGCGCGTGGTGCGCGGACAGTTCCTGGCCATCCGCAATGAGGACTATGTGATGGCGGCCCGGCTGGCCGGGGCAACCGAGTACCGCATCATCACCAAGCACATGCTGCCCTCGATGACCTCCTATATCATCGCGGCGCTGACCCTGGCCGTTCCAGAAATGATCCTGGGTGAGACCGCGCTGAGCTTCCTCGGCCTGGGCCTGCGGCCGCCGGTGGTAAGCTGGGGTGTGCTGCTGCAGGATGCGCAGAACCTTCGCTCAATCTCGCTGGCCCCCTGGTTGCTTTCGCCGGGCGCGGCGGTGGTTCTCACCGTCCTGGCTTTCAATTTCCTCGGCGATGGCCTGCGCGATGCAGCCGACCCCTATGGGCAATAAGACCATGACCAGAACCAACATGTCCCCAGAGCGGCTGCTCGATGTCGACAATGTCCAGGTCCACTTCCCCTTGCGCGAAGGCTTGGTGAAGGCGGTGGACGGCGTTTCCTATCATGTCAACAAGGGCGAAGTGCTCGGGATCGTCGGGGAATCGGGGTCGGGCAAGTCGATCACCGCGCGTTCCATTATGCGGTTGCTGCCCAAAAGGGCGGTCGACGCCGGCGGGCGGGTGCAGATGCAATTGCGCTCCGGGGAGCATTTCGAGCTTTCCTCCTATGGCCGCAACAGCCGTGCGATCCGGCAGGTGCGCGGCAAGCATATTGGCATGATCTTCCAGGAGCCGATGACGGCGCTATCGCCGGTCCATACGATCGGCAGTCAGATCATGCGTACGGTGCAACTGCACATGGGGTTGAGTCGCGCCGCTGCGCGGGAACGGGCCATTGACCTATTGGCCAAGGTGCAGATGCCGCGGCCCGAGCAATTGGTCGATGCCTATCCACATCAGCTTTCGGGGGGCATGCGGCAGCGCGCCATGATCGCCCTGGCTATTTCCTGCGATCCGGCGCTGCTGATCGCCGATGAGCCCACCACGGCGCTCGACGTGACGACGGAAGCGCAAATCCTTGAACTGCTCAAGCAGTTGCAGTCCGAGTTGGGCATGGCGATCATTTTCATCACCCACAATTTCGGGGTGGTGGCCGACATCGCCGACCGGGTGTCGGTGATGTATCTGGGGCGTATTGTCGAAACCGCGACGGTCGACGATATCTTCTATGCTCCGAAGCACCCCTATACGCAGGCCCTGCTGCGCTCGATCCCGCGGCTGGGTGTCGATCAGGGACGTCGCTTGCCGACCATCCCAGGCATGGTACCGGATCCATTCAGCGTGCCGCCCGGCTGCGCCTTCAACCCCCGTTGCAGCCATGCGCTGGCCGGGTTGTGTGACGTGCAGGAGCCTCCGGAAAAACGCTTCGGCAGCCAGATGTCGCGCTGCCACATCGCAGACCAGTTTGCTCAGGAGCCCGTTCATGCCTGAAGCTGCCATGTCCCACGCGACGCCGCAGGCCGGCGAAATGCCCGAAGACGTGCTGATCTCGGTGCGCCGGCTGAAGAAATACTTCCCCAACCAGGCCGGCTGGATGAAAAAGACCGTGGGGCACATCAAGGCCATCGACGATGTCTCGCTCGATATCCGCAAGGGAGAGACCTTCGGCCTGGTCGGGGAATCAGGCTCGGGCAAGTCGACCGTGGCGCGCCTGATGCTGCGGGCCTATGACCTCACCGATGGGCAGATCCTGTTTCGGAGAGGCAATGGGGAGGTCATTGATCTCTCGGACCTGACGGACCGGCAGATGCGCGCTATGCGGCGCGAAATGCAGATGATCTTTCAAGATCCCTATTCCTCGCTCAATCCGCGTATGACGCTGCTGCAATTGGTGGGCGAGCCCATGTTGATCCACGGGGTGGGGAGCCAGGGCGAAATCCGCGACCGAGTGGCCGAATTGTTGCAGGTGGTCGGGTTGCGTCCCGAATATATCAACCGCTATCCGCACGCCTTTTCCGGAGGGCAGCGCCAGCGCATCGGCATTGCCCGGGCATTGGCGCTTAATCCGAGCTTTATCGCTGCTGACGAGGCGGTGTCGGCGCTGGACGTTTCGGTGGCGGCGCAAAACATCAATCTGATGCAGGACCTGCAGGAAAAGTTTGGCCTGACCTACCTGTTCATCACCCACGATCTGGGCATGGTGGAGCATATCTCGGATCGGGTGGGCGTGATGTATCTGGGGCGGTTGATGGAGACTGCCCCGACCGACCAGCTATTCGCCAAGCCGTTGCACCCTTATACCGAAGCGCTGATGGCGGCAGTTCCGCAACCCGATCCGCGCGGCAATCGCACCCGTAAGCGTGTGCCGCTCAAAGGTGAGATTGCCAATGCGGCCAATCCGCCCAAGGGATGCACATTTCACCCGCGTTGCCCCTATGCCCAGCCGGTGTGCGGCACCGACGAGCCCGCGCTGCGCGCGGTGGCCGGTGGGCGGCAGGTCCGCTGCCATTTCGCGGAGGAGTTGACGCTGACCGGAGTAACGACGTGAGCGCAGATCTGCCGTTAAGTGACGCGGAAATCGCCGCCAGATATGCGCCGGTCTTCATGCTGGACAGCAATGAGCCCTATCTGCCGGTGGCGCTCGGGCAGACTGTGTTCCGCAGCGTGGGCCCCTCGCCCTCATCCAAGTTCACGATCGAGCCTGCTGGCGAGCTTACCATCGAATATGCGGTCTACTACGACTGGGATATCGGCCACCTCTACGACCTCGAACATGTTTGGGTGCATGTCGATCATTCGGGTGCAGTCATACGCGTGGACGCCTCCTCCCATGGCGGCCGGCTGGTCATGGACGCTGGCGCAGGCTCTGCCCAGATGTCGCATGGCCGGCCGGTGATCTATGTTGAAGCCGGAAAGCATGCACACTGGGCCAGCCCGGACCACGTGGATGCTGGATCGCGTCGTCGGCTGGAAGCGGTTTGCGGCCCGCTGGCGGGCGAAGAGGGCGTGCATCTGGGCAATGATTTCGCCAAGTCGGGTCAGTATTCCGCCTCGGCAGCGGACCACCGCCGTGCTCGGCTCAAGATGCAGGGTGACGCCTTTGTGCCGGCTCACGCCTACCGGCGGTTGGAGATGGATCTGCCGATCCTGCCGTGGCCCGAGCTTGCGGCCGAGATTCCCAAGCGGGTCAAGAGCGAACTGGCAAGGCTCTCCGAGCAACTGCCCCATTTTGGCGCGATCCTGCTCGATTGCGGGGACACGCTCGTGGACGAGCGCACCGAAATCAAGGAGCCTGGGAGTGAGGTGGTGCTGCGAGGCGATCTTATCCCCGGCGCGGCGGAAATGATGCGTGCTCTCAAGGACGCCGGGCACAAGCTGGTACTGGTGGCCGACGGTCCGCGCCAGACCTTCGTGAATCTTCTAAGCCAGCACGGCCTGTGGGATCTGTTCGATGCCCATGTGATCTCCGGCGATGTTGGCGTGCTCAAGCCCGACGCACGCATGTTTGACGCCGCGCTGGAGGCCGCTGGTCTCACGCGGGCAGACGCCTGGCGCTGTGTGATGGTGGGCAACAACCTTTCCAGGGACATCAAGGGCGCCAATCAATTGGGGATCACCTCGGTCTTCATGGCGTGGTCGAGCCTTCGTCCCCATGCGCCCGCCGATGCTGAGGAGGTGCCGGACTACAGAATTTCGGCTCCTGCCGAGCTGCCGGCCCTGCTTGAGCGGCTCGAGGCATTGCTGCCTTACCGTCTGCCGACCACACAATTCGTCTGACCGTTTCATCAAGGTTTTTCATGTCGAGCCCTTTGCTCACCATCGCCCGCGGCGACAGTCTGACCGCCTGGGAATTGTCCGAGGTCGAAGCCGAGTATTTTCCGGGGGAGCCCGCTACAGCCAGCGATCCGCAGGACTACAAATATGTCAACGGCTTCGTGGATGTCGGTGACTTGCCCTGCCGGGTTGCGACTTGGCGAGACGTCGCCACGCGCATTGTGATGTTGCGTACGGACTGGCCAGTTGAAGCGCTTTATCTGCCGGGCAACAACCGTCGCGTCGAGTTCAGCCAGTTCCGGCACCGGCCGACGCGCCTGGCGCGCTGGTGCCGCACGCGGGTTGCTGCGTCGAGGGACCGGTATTGCTCGTTTGAGCTACGAACGCGGGGCGGGGTGCACATCTGGGTTGATGGTGAGTTGGCCGGGCGCTTTGAACCGTTCACGCGCAATGCGGATCAGCGCAGCGTGGTGCATCTGCCCATCAAGGCAGGTGGCAGCGAAATCATCGTGCTAACCGAGGATATGGCAGAGCGAGATACCAACTGGTTCTTCGAACTGGTGCTGCTCGATGATGTGACGCTGGACGTTTATTTGCCGGGCGCAAGCTTGGGAGAGCACGTCGAGACATTGCGCGGGCTATCAGCCCAGGTGCGTACACGCGGCGACGTGGTGACAGCTGACGACGAACTGACCCTGCTGTTCGACACGCCAGCCGGCACGTCGGTGCGTATTCGCGCCGTGATTGCCACCACCTCGCACACCAGGGCAGTGTTGCTCGATGCAGTCTATGAGTTGCCTGCAGGCGCAACCGAGATAGCGCTATGCAGCGGGCACGACCTGCCGCAAGGCTATCACATACTGCAACTGACTTTTCTGGCCGGGGATAGTGTGGTGGAGCGCACGATCGGGTGTGCTGTTCTGCACCAGACCTCGGCCATGCGACTTGGGGGCGACCTGGCCGACCGCAAAAGACTGGCGCTCGAACACGCGATTGCCCATGGCGAAAGCCGGATGGGACTGGTCGTGGCGCTTCTTGAAAGCGGCAGGACCGACGATCCGCGGATTGCCGGCATTATCGAGGAAACATTGCTGGCTATGGCGGAACGGCGGGACTGCGCCGATTTCATTGCGGTGCCTTTGCTCTGGGTCTGGATCCGCTGCCGCGAGGCGCTGCCAGCTGCGATGCAAGATCGCATCCGCCAGACCCTGCTCGACTTCCGCTATTGGGTGGATGAGCCGGGCAATGACGCGATGTGGTTCTGGAGCGAAAACCACGCGCTGTGTTTTCACGTCGCGCAAATGCTGGCCGGTCAGAGTTTTCCCCAGGACATTTTTTCGGCCTCAGGGCGGATCGGGGCAGAGCAGGCGGAACTGGCCGCCGGGCGGCTGGCGCGCTGGTTCGACGCGGTTGAGGAAGACGGGTTGGCCGAGTGGAATTCGGCTGCTTATTACCCAGTGGATTTCATCGGGCTGCTGACATTGGCAGAGCTTGGGCCGGTGGATCTGGCAGAACGCGCCCGGGCCATGTGCGACCGGATCTTCACCATGGTTGCGCTCCATACGCTCGAAGGCGTCCCAGCGGGGTCTATGGGGCGGGCCTATGACAAGGAATTGCGGGCGGGGCCGCTGACCGAGTTGGCTCCCTTTGCGGCAATTGCCTTTGGCCAGGGATGGCTCAACAAGGGCGTCGCATCGCTGCCGCTGTTTGCGGCGGGCCGCTATGAGCCGCCCGAGGGTCATGCGCGCTACGCCTGGCCGGACGTGAGGCAGGTCGTTTCGGCGCGCTATCTGCAGGGTTACGGGCCGGCAGCGGAGCTGGGCCTGTACAAAACGCGCGATGTCCAGCTGTCCACCAATAGTGGCGCCAAAGCGGGCGGCTATGGTCATCAGCAGCATGTGCTCGACCTGCGTTTCGCCAGTCACCCAATGGCGCGCGCCTGGATCAACCATCCGGGCGAGGACGATCCCTGGGGCCAGCAGCGTCCGTCCTATTGGGCCGGCAATGGCACGCTGCCGCGCGTGGGCCAGCACGAGAATATTGCCCTACTGCAATATCGGCTGGGCGCCCAAGCGCGCCTCAAGTTCACCCACGCCTATGCGGCCCGCACTGGTCTGATCCACCACCACCATGGTGACACCCTCATTCTTGAGGGCGGGGATGGGCTGGTTGCGCTCAAGGCGACCGGTCCTCTGCAGGCGATCACCGAGGGACCCGCGGAAGGGCTTGAATATCGTTGCAACGGACGGCTACAGGGATGGGCCGCCATCGTTGCGCAAGGCGAATCCCTTGCCGATTTCATCGATCTGATCGCGCAATGCCGGCTGCATTTCGACGGCGGAGACGCACTTGAGCTCGAAGGGCCGGGCCTGGCCAATCTGTGCCTCGACTGGGAACAGGGTCTGCTGGTCAATGCCATCCCGCAGCCGCCACCGGCCTATGGCGTGACGCCGGACATCACGATCAGCACCCTTTAGGGGCAGGACGAACGACATGCATATCAAGAAACTGGACCACCTTTTGCGTCGCCTGCGCGCGTATATTTTTATGGAGATCGCGACGGATTTGCCGCTGCGCTTCCGGCGCGGCCTGCCCGAGCAGCGCGGTGATATCGTTGGCGAAGATCCAAAGGGCTGGGAGGCGGTTGGTCCCGACCTGGTTTGGGGTGAGCCGGAGAGCTATTTCTGGTTCGCGACGCGCTTTG
The DNA here is from genome assembly GCF_042181575.1 of Devosia polycyclovorans. GTDB lineage: Bacteria > Pseudomonadota > Alphaproteobacteria > Rhizobiales > Devosiaceae > Devosia > Devosia polycyclovorans. The sequence goes on from NZ_CP170082.1 coordinate 1,401,318, forward strand.
CAATGCCGGAGGCGGCCAACGGGCAGCAGATATTTCTCAAGGTCAATGCGCAGTTTGGCAATACGCGTGGCCGCTCGGACCCGCAATGCCTGGTCCGGGTCAATGGCCGGATTGCACAGGGGGCCGATGGCAATCACCAGGAGGTGCTGCTCAGCACCGCCGCACAGGCGGGCGAAACCTACGACATTCTGCTCGAGGCGGGGACTATCGAGGATCGCCGGCAATATGGCATGTCGTTCTCGTTGTTGGCGCATGACGCACTGGTCGAGAAGGTGTTCTACGATCTATCCGTGCCGCTCGATGTGGCGCGCCTGCTCAGCGAGGACGATCCGCGACGGCACCATATTGTCAATCGCGTTGATGCGGCGCTGGCACAAATCGACTTCCGGCCCGGCGATGCGGCACGATTTGCGGCCTCGCTTGAACGGGCCCAGACGATAGCCGAAGAAATCTATGCGGCCAGGGATTTCGAGGACAAGCCGGTCATCACGGTTACCGGCCACACCCATATCGATGTCGCATGGCTCTGGCGCGTGCGCGAAACCCGTCAGAAGATGGCTCGGTCGATGTCGACGGCTCTGGCCCTGATGGAGCAATATCCTGACTACCGCTTCATGTATAATCAGGGCGTGCTGCTGGACTATCTGGCTCAGGACTACCCCGAAATCTTCGAGCGGGTTCAAAAGCAGGTCGAGGCGGGCAAGTTCGAGATCGAAGGGGCGCTTTGGCTCGAGCCCGACGCCAATATCACCAGTGGCGAGTCGTTTGCCCGGCACATCCTGCATGGCGTGGCCTATCACGAAGAAACTTTCGGGGTGACGCCGCGCGTGTTCTGGCTGCCCGATACGTTCGGCTATTCGGCGGCCCTGCCGCAGATGATGAAGCTGGCCGATGTCGACATGTTCGTTACCCACAAGATGAGCTGGAACGACACCAACCGCATGCCCAACGAGACCTTCCACTGGCAGGGGATCGATGGCAGCACGGTGGCCGCCTATTTCATGACCACCCAGCCCTATACCGCGACGGGTTTCGGCACGACCTACAATGCCGACATCAAGCCTACATTCGTGATGGGCACCTGGAAGCGCCACGCCCAGCAGGCGCTCAACAAGGAACTCTTCATGGTCTATGGCCATGGCGATGGCGGTGGTGGACCCACCCGCGAGATGCTGGAAAATATCCGCCGCATGGAAAAGGGCATTCCCGGCTGCCCGTCGGTCCGGCATGAGCACATGCGGCCCTATTTCGAGCGGCTCCTGAAGCGCATGGCGGAGCGTCCGGGGGACTACCCAACCTGGGTGGGCGAGCTCTATCTCGAATATCACCGCGGCACGCTGACCTCGGTAGCCAAGAACAAGCGCAACAATCGTCTGGCCGAACAGACGCTGCGCGAACTCGAGGTGTTGGCCGTTTTGGCGCAAGAGCGTCTCGGACTGCCCTATCCTGCGGCGCAACTGCACGCGCTTTGGCGCACCGTGTTGCTCAACCAATTCCATGACATTCTGCCCGGAACCTCGATCGGCGGTGTGTTCGATGACAGTGATCGCGATTATGCGCAGCTTTTTGAAATTGCCGAGCGGCTACGCGGTGAACTGACCGGTGCGCTGGCGGGCAAAGGTCGCTTTGGCGTGCTCAACGCATTGGGCAGGCCGCGCGATGGCCTGCTCGAATTCGACGCTGAACAGCCGTCCTGCCTGACAATTGATGGCCGGTCGATGGCCAGCCAGGTCATTCATCGCGCCGATGGCCGGACACGACAGGGCGTGCTGGTCAAAGACCTGCCGGCTACAAGTGTCATAAGCGTTGAGCGCGCAGCCGGTGACTACGCAAGCGGCAGTGGCGGGCTGGATGTTTCCGCGCGCCATCTCGAAAACGGGATGATTGCAGCCCGCTTCGATGACAAGGGACATCTGGTGTCCCTGTTCGACAAGCGGCGTGGACGAGAGACGATCAAGCCGGGACAGGCGGCGAACCGGCTGCAGGCCTATCGCGACATGCCGGTCGAATATGACGCCTGGGACATTGATGACAGTTTCGAAGATCAGGTCTGGGAGATCGACGCTCTGGTCAGCGCCGAGGTCGTTGAAACTGGCCCGCACCGGGCCGCGATCCGCTTTGAGTGGCGCTACGAGCAGTCCCGCATCGTGCAGATCGTCGCTCTTGGTGCCGATAGCGATCAGCTCGACTTCGACAATTTTGTTGACTGGCATGAGCACGATACGCTGGTGAAGGTGGCGTTCCCGCTCGACGTGCTGGCCCAGGAAAGTACGGCGGAGATCCAGTTCGGTCATGTCCGGCGTCCCAGCCATGCCAATACGTCATGGGATCAGGCGCGTTTCGAGACCGTCATGCATCGCTGGGTCGATGTTTCCGAACCCGATTTCGGCGTCGCTTTCGTCAATGACTGCAAATACGGCTATGACGTGCGTGGCAGCACGGTTCGCCTGACGCTGATCAAATCGCCGGTCTATCCCTGGCCCGAGGCCGACCAGGGCGAACATCATTTCCGCTATGCGGCCATTGTGCATCATGGCCTGCTGGCCAGTGATGTGCCCGGCCGCGCCGAAGCCTATAATCTGCCCCTGAGGCTGATGGCGGGGCAGGGGAGCGAGGCCGCGTCTCGTCCGCTGCTTGAGCTGGACGGGCAGGGAGTGACGTTGGAGGCGCTCAAGCGTAGCGAGGACGGTGCCGGCCTGATCGCTCGCATTTGGGAAACGCACGGACACAGCAGCACTGTGAGCGTGCGCCTGCCCGACGGCACAAGGCAGGCTGAGATCGTCAATCTGCTCGAACGCGATCCACAGCCCCTGACGATCGAAGATGGCAAGGTCCAGCTGGCACTGACCCCGTTCCAGATACTGACCCTCAAGCTGGAGACGGGAGTGCGCGCATGATCCCGGCCATCCCCGCTTCGCTGCCGCCGCTTCAGGCTCGGGAAGGGGTCTGGCTCAAGGGTGACTGGCATCTGCATTCCCGGCACAGCACCGATTCGTCCAACAACCCAATCGGCAAGATCATCGGCTTTGCCGAGAGCCAAGGTTTTGACTACCTCGCCATCACCGACCACGACGTTCATGTCATGGGCGCGGTGGCCAGCCATACCTGGGCCGACCCCGAATTCAGATCAGACATTCTGCTGTTGTTCCACGGGGCCGAGCTAACCGCCAATCGCGGTCACATCAATATTCTCTCGACTGGTCCTTATGACCACCAGCGGGTGTTCGACCATCGTGATGACCGGGACTGGAACCTGCTTGCCCTCAAACGCGAACTGGGCGTGCATTTCTCAGCCAATCACCCCAGCACGAAGAACCATTACGGCTTTTCGTTCGACCTTGCGGATTCGGTGGAGATCTGGAACGGCAGCGTCTGGCCTAAGAACACTCCGGGGGTCCGCATCTGGGACGATATGCTTAAATCGGGGCGAATGCTCGGTGGACGCGGCGGCAGTGACGCCCATCACGGCGTGCCGGACAGCCCGGAGCTGACCACCTTGCAGTCTGTTGAAGCAACGGCCAATTACGTCGGCACGCCCACCACCTGGGTTTTCGCAGCCGAACGGTCGAAAGAGTCGGTACTGGCCGCCATGGCAGCCGGCAGGGCTTCGGTCAGCGCCAATCCATTCAATCCCCGCGTCGAATTGGTCGCCGATCATGATGGGGACGGGGTGATGGACATGATGATGGGAGATAATGTCAAATCCACGGGCAGGCCAGTGACGTTTGAAGTCCGGTTGAGCGGCGGGGGCATTGCCGGGGCCTCCTACCGGATCCGGGTCATCAAGAACCGAGATGAAGTCGGTAGCTACCTGACCGACCCGCAGACCCGCAGCGTGCAATTCATCGACACTCCAGGCGCCGGGCAACGGAACTACTACCGCGTCGAGGTGGAAGGCCCCCAGACGCCTTACCCCGCGGTGCCCAATTCCATGGCACTGAGCCAGAACATGGTGGCACTCTCGAACCCGCTCTATTTCAACTACGACCCCGGCTTCTGAACAACCTCCGGCTGCTGCGCAACATTTTCGATGACGGTCCTGCGTCACAGAACCATTGCGCCCCTCGGAAAGTTGTGCTTAGTTGCTCTTTGCATACGAATGCAAACGCTAAATGCATACGTATGCAGAGGGTAGGAACGTCAGTGTGTGCATGGTGCCGACAGAGGTGCTGTGCCGAGGGTGGGCACGTAGTGTCCAAAGACAGGAGAACAAACATGAAGCCCATTCTTATGCTTGCCGCGTCTGCGGTTGCCTTGGCCCTGGGAACGGGCGCGGCTCATGCCGAATGTGGTGTCCAGGCCGGTTCGGTCCGCATTTTGAGCAACGACTTCGAAGCGCTGCGGACCATCAATGCGACGGCACAGGAATGTGCTTCGGACGCTGTTGCCGTTACGGCTAATGCGACAGCCGAACACAAGGAAATCCAAGTCCCGGCACTTACCATCAACCCTGCCGAATATACGGTCGCAGTGGTTGCGAACAACTCAATCGTCCCGCTGCTCAATGGCGACCTGATCCGCCCACTCGATGACCTCGTGGCTCAATATGGCCAGGACCTGCTGCCCAGCCAGTTGGTCAAGATCGACGGCAAGATCATGGCTATCGCCTTCATGGGCAACGGCCAGCACATGTTCTATCGCAAGGATATTCTGGAACAGGCCGGTGTCGAGCCGCCCACCAGCTATGACGAGGTTCTGGCTGCCGCGGCCAAGATCAAGGAAGCGGGCCTCATGGACTATCCGCTGGCCGCCTCGGTCAAGCCGGGTTGGGATTTGGCCGCCGAGTTTGTCAATTCCTATCTCGGGACTGGCGCAGAGTTCTTTGCGCCGGGCAGCGCAGAGCTCACCATTGATAACGAGCAAGGGCGCGAAGTGCTGCGCGTCATGCGTGAGATGACGGCTTTCATGGATCCGGACTACCTCACCTACGACGCCACCGAAATCCAGAAGGAGTATGAGGCCGGCAATGTCGCTATCATGAATGAGTGGGGTTCGCTGGGCGGCGCCATTCTCGATGATGAGGGTGCGGTCGAAGGCGTGGTCGAAAACACCGTGCTGGCGGCAGCCCCGACCATTGGCGGTGGTTCCATACCGGCGGCAGCGCTCTGGTGGGATGGCTTCACGATCGCCAAGAATATCTCCGATGAGGACGCCGCCGCTTCTTTCCAGGCCATGGTGCACGGGATCAGCCCGGACATGATGATGGCCAATAAGGACGTCGCGACGTGGCTCATCGCCGGCTACGAACCCGGGCCGGCATCCGTTGGCGTGATTGCCAACGCCAATGGTGGTGCCCGTGCCTACCCGATGCAGCCTTATGTGGGCCTGTTGCACACCGCCCTGTCGACCGAACTGGCGGAATTCGTCGCGGGATCGGAAGATGCCGACCAGGCACTGGCCGACGTTAAGGCCGCCTATGACACCGCCGCTCGCGAGGCCGGCTTCCTGCAATAGCCGTCTCCGGGACATACTGCGCCTCCTCCCGCAAGGGGGGAGGTCACCCGGACTGGCCGTCGGAATGGCCCGTCGTTCTCCTCGATATCGACTTTGCGTCAAGCCTGGCCACAACATCATAATTGCTGAACGGCCCAGCGCTTTGAGAGAGGCAGGCAATGCCGAACAAGACATTCTTTGCTTTCATCCTGCCTTCGCTAATCGCCATGGTGCTGTTTATCGCCTTGCCGATTGTCTCGGTCGTGGTGCAGTCGCTTTATGTCAGCCATGAGCAAGTCATGGTCGAAGTCGAGAATTGCCAGCCCTTCGGTGGCTGCTCGAAGGAACTGCGTGTCGATACCGCGGCGACGGCGGAGCTGCGGGAAGACCAACCCCTCGGACGCTTCAATGGATTGGGCACCTATGTGAACCGCGCGCACCTGGCCACTGCCGAGCTGGGGGCCATCCTCGCCAGCGATCGCGACTTCGGCACGAAGTGGGCACAGGTTCTTAATCTGCCCTTCTACAAGGCGCTGATCTTCACGTTGGTCTATTGCTTTGTGGTGACGCCGCTGGCCATGGCGCTGGGCTTCACCATTGCACTGGCGGTCAACGCCTTACCCAAGGTGACCAAGGGTCCAATCATCTTCTTTTCCCTATTGCCGATGATCATCACGCCGCTGATCGGCTCGCTGATCCTCTACTGGATGCTTAGTCCCAATGGCATTTTGGGCGCCACCATCCAGCACATCTTCAATGATCCGACCTTGTCGCTGCGCGCGTCTCCCGCGCTGACCTGGGGGGCGCTGCTGACCTATGGGGTCTGGACAAACGCGCCCTTCTCCTTCGTGGTTTTTTATGCAGGCCTGCAAACCGTACCCGGCGACACGCTGGAATCGGCAATGATCGATGGCGCTTCGCGCTGGGAGCGCATCCGCTACGTCATCATCCCGCATCTGGCGCCACTCGCGACATTCGTGGCGCTCGTGCAGTTGATGGACAATTTCCGGGTGTTCGAGCCAATTGTCGGCTTCTCCGCAGAGGCCAATGCCACATCGCTGAGCTGGCTGATCTACAACGATCTGACCGGAGACTCGCAGCAGTTTGGTTCGGCGGGCGCGACCTCAGTGCTGACCATTCTTGGCGTCGTCATCCTCCTTTCGCCGGTGCTGGTGCGCACCTGGCGCGAATTCAAGCACAAGGCGGTGTGATCATGTCTGAGGCGATGGAACACAAGCGCCCCGTTTTGCTCAATGCGCTCATCTACGGCTTTATCGTTTTCTGGGTGATCCTGGCCGCCGTGCCTTTTCTCTGGACGGTCTGGGGATCATTCAAGGTCGAGGCCGATTTCTTCTCCCGCGAAAGCTGGTGGAATGCCATTTTCGGCACGGCGACAATCCGGGAGACCGGTGCGGCGTTCACGGGGGACGGCTATTACGGCGCCTGGATCACCCGGGATTTCTGGAAGGCGGCGTTCAATACGATCATCGTCACCATCTGTGTGACCACAATTTCGCTGACCCTCGGCACTCTGGGCGGCTATGCCCTGGCGCGCTCGGGCAAGAACTATGCGTTCTGGATCCTGATCGCCGCGCTGGTCTTCCGCGCCATGCCGCATATCACCCTGGTCTCGGGTTATCTGCTGCCCTTTTTCCAGCTCAATATCTGGGGCGTACTGCCCACTTCGATCATCGTGTTGGTGGCTATCAATCAGCCGTTCACATTGTGGATGCTGCACTCCTTCTTTCTCTCGATCCCCAAGGATCTGGATGAGAGCGCAATGGTGGATGGCTGCACCCGTTTCCAGGCTTTCCGCATGGTGATCATGCCGGTCATGTGGCCGGGCGTGGTGACGACGGGGCTCTTCAGCTTCCTGTTGGGCTACAATGACTTCGCCGTCACGGCTATGCTGCTGAGCGCCGAGAACCAGACTATGGTGCCCAAGATTTCGAGCTTCCTCGGCTCGATTCAGGAAACCGGCAATGTGATGTTCGCGGTAGCCGCCGTGGTTTCGGCCACAGTGCCGCTCTTTATCCTCGTCCTCTTCTTCCAACGTCAGATCGTCAGCGGATTGACCGCCGGCGCCGTGAAAGGCTGATCCAATGGCCCAGATCCGTCTCGAGAATGTCTCCAAGCGCTGGAACAAGTTTATCGGTGTCGATAATTTCAACCTCGATATAGCCGACCAGGAATTCCTGGTGCTGCTCGGCCCCTCGGGTTGCGGCAAGACCACGACCATGCGGATGATTGCCGGACTCGAGGAAATCACCGAAGGCAAAATCTGGATCGGCGACCGGCTGGTCAACAAGCTCGAACCCAAGGATCGTGACATTTCCATGGTGTTCCAGAGCTACGGCCTCTACCCGAATATGACGGTATATGAGAATATCCGCTTTCCCCTCAAAGTGCGGAAAGTGCCTCAGGACCAGCATCATGAACGGGTCATGAAGGCGGCGGCGATGGTGGAGCTGGAGCCGTTCCTAGAGCGGCGCCCGGCAGCGCTTTCGGGTGGTCAACGTCAGCGCGTCGCCCTCGCTCGTGCCATTGTTCGTGAACCAAACGCGTTCCTGATGGACGAACCGCTATCCAACCTCGACGCCAAGCTGCGCGTCTCGACCCGGGCGCAGATTAAGAACTTACACCACGCGCTCAAGACCACGACGATCTACGTGACGCACGACCAGATCGAAGCCATGACGCTGGCCGACCGCGTGGTGGTGATGAACAAGGGGGTGGTGCAGCAGGTCGGCACGCCGATGGAAATCTATGACCGGCCTGCCAATACGTTCGTGGCAAGCTTTATCGGTTCGCCGGCAATGAACCTGGTGAACGGCGAGGTCCAGGGCGGTGTCTTTACCAGCCAGGGGATCAGGATCGAAGGCCTGCCGCATTCGGCCAGCGGGGCCGTGACGCTGGGTTTTCGGGCCGAGGATGCGAGCCTTGCCAGTACCGGTGGGCAGATCGAGGCACCCATCTATACGGTTGAGCTTCTGGGCGAAGCCACGATGCTCTCCATGCGCGTGGCCGGGGAACTGGTGTCGATCAAGGTGGGCAAGGACTACCGAGGCAATATTGGCGATGTCGCCCGGATTGCCATTCCGGCTTCGGCCTGCCACCTCTTCGACCAGACCAGCGGCGCGCGGATCGAGGCTTGAACCATGACGCGGGACGGCGCATTCGTTGATAAGTTCAAGGCGGCCCTGGAGGCGGCGGGGCTTGAGCTGACGGCCGACGAGGCATCGAGCGTCGAAAAGCTCGCCTCTTGGATGCATGACGGGCTGGCCGCGCAAGTGCTCGCGTCAACACCCACCAGGCAGGATGACAGTATTTGCGACCTCGACATCGTCGCGCTGGGCGCGCGTCTGCGCGATGGACGGCTGACGGCCAAAGCCCTGACAGAGGCCACACTGGGGCGTATTGCCGAGCGCGATCCGGCCTATCTCAGCTTCTACCGTGTGCTGGAGGACGACGCATTGGCCGACGCGGTACGCGCTGATCGCGAACTGGCCGACGGGATTGACCGCGGTCCGCTCCATGGCATTCCAGTGGGGATCAAGGACGTGATCGATGTCGCCGGCGTGCCCACAACGGCGAATGCGCCGGGCCGGGCGGACGCGACTGCCGACAGCGACGCGGAAGTCGTGCGGCGGTTGCGCTCGGCGGGTGCCGTCATCATCGGCAAGCTCGCAACCTATGAATGGGCGACGGTCGGGCCCGACAAGCGGGGCCTCTTTCCTCCCGCCCGCAATCCATGGAACCTCGACCACATTACCGGCGGGTCGTCTTCGGGCTGTGCTGCGGCCGTGGCAGGTGGCCTGGTCCGGACCTCCATAGGCACCGATACTGGCGGTTCGGTGCGCGGACCGAGTTTTTACTGCGGCACGGTGGGTCTCAAGCCCACCTTGGGCAGCGTGCCCACCGTGGGAGTGCTCGACCTGGCACCCAGCCTCGATCATGTTGGGACAGTCAGCGCAACGGTGGCCGAGGCCGCGCTGACCCTGGATGTCCTGACGGGTCGGGCAGGACAAGAAGCCGCCGGTTCGCGGCTCGGTGAACCTCTATCCGGGCTACGGATCGGCTATGCGCGCAACTGGTTTGCCCATGATCCACAGACCATGCCCGAGATCGTCGTTGCTATCGACGCCGCGGTTTCGGAGTTGTCACGGCTTGGCGCTGCGGTAAACGAAGTCGAGATGCCCCACTATGCGGATATCGAAGTGGCGGTCGCCGCGATCCTACATGCAGAGAGCTTCAAGCTGCACGCCGGCAACCTGCGCGATCATCCGCAAGACTATGGCCGCCGCGCCTATCTCAGCCTCGCGGCCGGTCTGGCGCTGAGCGACGCTGAATTGGCCAAAGCGCACGATGCCGGCGCGGTCTTCCGGGCGAGTATAAATGACCTGCTGGACGAGCATGACGTGCTCATTACGGTCGGCGCGCTGACTACCGCGCTCCCCGCTGCGCCCTTCGAGAAAGAGGCGCAATGGACGCCCATGCGCACGATCGGCTTCAACGTCTCGGGCCATCCCGTGCTGGCCCTGCCCGTCGGCTTTCACGCGGGCCTACCGATCGGCATGCAGATCATTGGGCGGCACAACGAGGAATCCCGTATTGTGCAGTTCGGCCACGCTTATGAGCGGGCCACCGATATCCACCTGCAAAGGCCACCAGTGCCTAGATAAGGCAGTCGAACTTCGCGTTCCGCGCGCTATGAAACAACTTGCTGCATACGTATGCGGCCATTGAAACAACTCTCGAGGGAGGCACCCATGCCCATTTGGCTGAAGCGCGGTAAGGATAATGAAGAGCGGGCGGAGGCGGATCGTCAGGTCCGCGCGACGGTCGAGACCATTCTTGGCGACATCGACAAGCGGGGCGATGCTGCCGTGCGCGAGCTGTCGCTAAAGTTCGATAACTGGGACCGCGAAGACTTCCGGCTGAGCCAGAAGGAGATCGACGACTGCAAGGCGCAGCTAACCGATCAGGACCTAGCCGACATCGAGTTTGCGCAGACACAGGTTCGCAACTTCGCCCAGAAGCAGAAGGACACCATGCTCGACCTCGCCGTCGAGTCCTTGCCGGGCGTCACGCTGGGCCACAAGCACGTGCCGATCAACGCGGTGGGCTGCTATGTGCCGGGCGGAAAATATCCGCTCCTGGCCTCGGCGCATATGTCGGTGCTGACCGCTAAGGTGGCCGGCTGCCCGCGCGTCATCACTTGCGCGCCCCCTTTCCACGGCAAGCCCGCTCCTGCCATCGTGGCGGCACAGGCCATGGCTGGCGCGGACGAAATCTATGTCCTGGGTGGTATCCAGGCCATCGGCGCCATGGCCATTGGCACCGAGACCATCGATCCGGTCGATATGCTGGTGGGGCCCGGCAATGCCTTTGTGGCGGAAGCCAAGCGGCAGCTTTACGGCCGCGTCGGCATTGACCTGTTTGCCGGTCCCACCGAGACTCTGGTCATTGCCGATGAGACGGTGGATGGCGAACTCTGTGCTACGGACCTCCTCGGGCAGGCCGAGCATGGCCCCAATTCGCCGGCCATCCTGCTGACCAATTCGGAAAAGCTGGCACGCGACACAATGACCGAAATCGAGCGGCTGCTCGAAATTCTGCCCACAGCCGACATGGCGCGCAAATCCTGGGCCGATTATGGCGAGGTGATCGTGTGTGAAGACTACGATGAAATGCTGGTTGAGGCCGACCGGATTGCTTCAGAGCATGTGCAGGTGATGACCGATCGCGATATGTGGTTCCGGGACAACATGACCAATTACGGCGCGCTGTTCTTGGGCCCGCGCACCAATGTGGCTTATGGCGACAAGGTCATCGGCACCAACCACACCCTGCCCACCATGAAAGCGGCGCGCTATACCGGCGGCCTCTGGGTTGGCAAATTCCTCAAGACCTGCACCTGGCAGACGGTGACCACCGACGAAGCATCGGCAAGGATCGGTGAATATGGTTCGCGCCTTTCCATGCTGGAAGGCTTTGTCGGCCATGCCGAGCAGGCCAATATTCGTGTCCGCCGCTATGGCCGTCGCAATGTGCCCTATGGTACCGCTGCCGCTCCGACCACCAAGGCCTAGGTAGATGCGTTTTCCCAAAACCCCCAGTTTCCGCCTCGACGGCAAGCGCGCCCTGGTCACGGGGGGCACACGCGGTATCGGGCTGGGGGCCTCGGTGGCTTTGGCAGAAGCTGGGGCGCATGTGATCGTTGCGGCACGCACGGCCGCCGACGTCGAGCAGGTCGTCAACGCCATGGCTTCAAGCGGCTGGTCGGTGGAGGGTGTCGCCCTCGACATCACCGATTTCGACGCCGTGCGTAGCTTTGTGGCGGACAGCCAGCCCTTCCATATTCTGGTCAATTCCGCCGGCACCGCCCGCCACAGCGACCTTGCAGGCATTACCCCAGCGGACTACCAGGCGGTGATGCAGATCAACCTCGGCGCGACGATTTTTGTCACCCAGGCCGTCGTTGCCAGACTGCGGGAAGAAGGTCTCGGTGGCTCGGTCATCAACGTCTCTTCGCAGATGGGGCATGTGGGTGGGCCCAGTCGCGCTGTCTATGCCGCCAGCAAACATGCTGTTGAAGGTCTGACAAAAGCCTTGGCCATCGAGCTCGGCGCCAGCGATATTCGGGTCAATACGGTCTGCCCGACCTTTATCGAAACCGAGCTGACGGCTAGGAACTTGAGCGATCCTGATTTCCGCTCCTGGGTCCTATCCAAGATCAAGCTTGGCCGGCTCGGGCGGGTGGAGGATATCATGGGGCCGATTGTATTTCTGGCCTCAGACGCGGCGTCGCTGATTACCGGCACGGCGCTTCTGGTGGATGGCGGATGGACAGCGGAGTAAAAAAGTCGGGGGTGACCTCCTCACAGGTCGCACGACGCGCAGGCGTCTCGCAGTCTGCTGTCTCCCGCACTTTTACGCCTGGCGCCTCCATCTCCCCCAAGACCCGCGAAAAGGTCATGGCCGCGGCGCAGGAACTGGGCTACCGGCCCAATGCCATTGCTCGCTCGCTGATCACCAATCGCTCCCGCATCATAGCCGTGGTGATGGCCTATCTCGAAAACCTCTTCTACCCGGACGTGCTTGAGGAGCTTGGCCGGTTGCTGGTCAAGGAGAACTACCGCCTCCTGCTGTTTACCGGTCACATGGACCGCGACAGCGATCCGGTGTTTGATCAGCTCATGCAGTACCGGGTCGACGGCATCATCCTCGCCTCGACCACGCTGTCTTCGCAACTGTCGGAAGAATGCGCGACGGCGGGCATCCCAGTCGTTCTGTTCAACCGGACGACCGAGCGCGATGCTGTCTGCAGCGTCACCACCCGCAATCGCGAAGGCGGTCGGCGCATTGGCGAATTTCTGCTCGCGGGCGGGCATAGGCGTTTCGGCTACATCTCTGGCGTCGAAAGCTCCTCCACCAATCGCGATCGCTTCGCCGGCTACCAGGATGTTTTGACCGAGGCAGGGCATGCCGAAATCCTGGTCGAAGTGGGCAACTACGACCGCGCTGAAGCTGAGGCTGCGGCGCGCAAACTGCTGTCGCGTGACGACCGGCCCGATGCCATATTCGTCGCCAATGACCACATGGCTGTGGCCGTCATGGATGTCGCGCGTTACGAATTCGGGCTTTCAATCCCCGATGATCTGTCCATCGTCGGCTATGACGATGTGGGCCCGGCGCGTTGGAGCTCCTATGGCATCACGACGGTGAGTCAGCCGCTCAAGCGCATGGTCGAAGCCACCGTCAACATTTTGATGGGCCAGATCTCGAGCGGCGAGATCGAAGCCGAGCATCGCATCCTGAGCGGCGACCTGGTCGTGCGCAGCTCCGCGCGCCTGCCCAAGACCGGCATTGTCGAAATCGACGGCCGACGCATCTACAAACCCGGCAAAGTTTAGAAATTCGCCCGAAATGGACATGGCTTTGCCATGCTTCAAACTGATATTGCATACGAATGCAAAGATGCTATCCTGCCCTCCGAAAGGGGATTTCATCATGACCCAGAAGACTTGGACCCAAGCGGAAATGGAAATGCGCCTAGTGCGCTATGCGGACCTCAAGGGGTTGCGCAACGCCTTCATCGACGCCCGCACGCCGGGCTCGGACCGCAAGGAGAATTTCACCATTATCGGACCGGGTGTATCGGAAAACCCGGCGCAGGTCGTGCATATCCCAGAGGCTCACGGCTTCAATGTCGGCGCCGCGCGCCAGCCCTTCGGGTGCACCAATTCCCAACATAGCCACCTCACCGCCGAGACCTTCGTGGTCCACACCGGCAAGTGGCGTTTTGTGTTCGGGCCCGACAAGACCGACGGCTATATCGATGTCGAGCCCGGCGACGTGGCGACGGTTCCGACTCACATGTTCCGCGGCTTCGAAAAGCTCGATGAGGGTACCGGATTCCTCTTCGTCGTTCTCGGCCATGATGATCCGGGCAAAGTGGTCTGGGCGCCGAGTGTCTTCAAGATGGCTGAGGATTTCGGCCTGAAACTCCTCAAGGGCGGCAAGCTGGTGGACACGACCCTGGGCGAGAAGGTGCCCGAGGGCGCCGAACTGGAACAGCCCCCGACCGCCGAAAAACTGCGGGAACTGGCGACCCCGCCCATGGAAGAGCTGGCCAGTTATGCCATCAAGGCCAGGGACATGAAGGGCGATCCCAACTCCCCGCTCGCTGGCGACGGGGTCGAAGAAGCAGGTGTCATCGGCGATGTGGACGGGCAGGACGGGGTCAAGGCCGGGCCGATCATCGGGCACTGGAAGCACGACTTTACTTTGCGGCGCCTGAAGCTGCAAACCGGCGCCGCCATCCCCGCCCATGCTCGCGCCGAGCAGGAAGTGATCTTCGTGCAGTCCGGCACGCTGGAATTTTCCTGGGAGGGCGGATCACTCATCATGGGCGCTGGCGACACGCTAACGGTCCCGATCGGACTGATGCATGGGTTCCGCAACCCGGCCTCCGCCGACGCGATTGCTTTTGTCATCCGGGGTGCGGCGTCCCCCGCTGCGCCGGTTTTTGCCACAGCACAGGCGGCCGAGTAGCACCAATGCCCACTATCACCTCAGAAGCGCTTGCCGCTTTGCGGAAGGCGGACACGCCGACCGTTTGCAATGCCCTCGAACATGTCATGGGCGGGCGTACCGCCGAGGGATTCACGAAATTCCCTGTGGTCTGCGCGGACCCCAATCTGCCTCCGGTCGTGGGCTTTGCGCGAACCGCGAGGATCCGCGCCTCGTCTCCGGCCCAGAAGCCGGCGAATGAGGTGCGGGCCCTCAGGATGCAATATTACGAGTATGTTTCTGCCGGTGACGGGCCGAACGTGGTGGTTATCGAGGACACCGACTGGCCCCATGCCATCGGCGGCTTCTGGGGCGAAATGCAGGTGGCCCAGCACAAGGGTCTTGGCGTTGCCGGTACGGTGACCAATGGCGTGCTGCGCGATCTTGGCATGCTCGACGCAGGCTATCAGGTGATCGCGGGCGCCGTCGGGCCGAGCCACGCCTTTGTGCATGTGACCGAGCTGGATTGCCCGGTGACGGTGTTCGGCATGCATGTGCGGCCAGGTGATTTGATCCATGCCGACCGGCATGGCGCGGTGGTCATTCCGGCAGAGCATATCGAGCGCATGCCTCAAGCCATCGATGTCGTGATGCGCAAGGAAGTGCCGATTCTGTCAGCCGCGCGGGCGCCGGGTTTCACGCTGGAAAAGCTCAAGGCGGCCTGGGCCGAGGCGGATAAGATAAGCTAGCGAGATAGGGTACACGAAATGAGAGGGGCCGGTGTTTCCACCGGCCCTTTTGTCGTTCAGCTTGCCCCGGCCTGCACGCGATCGAGCCGCAATTGGGCGGCTCGGCGATGGCCTTCGAGACCCTCGCTAGCCGACTGGCGGGCGGCAGGGGGCGCGACCTGCTGGACGCCTTGTTCGTCCAGCCACTGGTGCGTGGCGATCTTGACATAGGCTCCGACCCAGAGGCCGCCGGTATAGCGGCCGGCGCCCATGGTGGGCAGGGTATGGTTTGTACCTGAGCACTTATCGGAATAGACCACGCTGGCCAGCTCGCCGATGAATAGGCTGCCATAGTTCCTGAGTTTTTTGGCAAAGGCCCTGGCGTCCATCGTGTGAACCTGCAGGTGTTCGGCGGCAATGAGGTCGGAATAGGCGATCATCGCGGCCTCGTCCTCGCAGACGGTGATTTCGCCGTAGTTGATCCAGGCTTCGCGGGCGGTATTGGCGGTCGAAAGCGTTTCAAGCTGCTTTTCCACCTCTACCAGCGTGGCTTCGGCCAGTGCCCTGTCCGTGGTGATGAGCCCAACACGGGTGCGAATGTCGTGCTCGGCTTGGGCGAGCAAATCGGTGGCGATCATCTCCGCGTCGCCGGTGTGGTCCGCGACGACAAAAATCTCTGACGGGCCAGCGAGTTGGTCGATGCCGACGGGGCCGAAGACCTGGCGCTTGGCTTCGTTGACGTAGGCATTGCCGGGGCCAACGATCTTGTTGACGGCGGGAATGGTTTCGGTGCCATAGGCCATAGCAGCAATGGCCTGGGCGCCGCCTACGCGGAAGATGCGGTCGGCGCCGGAGAGGTGGCAGCCGGCGATCATGGCCTTGTGGGCATTGGGCGGCAGGCAAGCGATGACTTCGTCGACGCCGGCGACCTTGGCCGGAACGATGGTCATAATCGGAGCAGATAGAAGGGGATAGCGGCCGCCGGGAACGTAGCATCCGACGCGCTCGATGGGGATCACGCGGTGGCCCATATGGACGCCTGGGAGCGTCTCGACCTCCAGCGGCAGGATCGTGGCGAGTTGCGCTTCGGCGAATTTCCGGACGTTGGCGATGGCGAATTCGGTGTCCTTGCGGGTCTGTGGATCGAGCTCGGCCAGCGCGGATTGACGTTCAGAATCAGTGACTTCGAACACCTCTAGCTCTGACTTGTCGAACTTGGCCGAGTAGTCACGGACGGCTGCGTCCCCGTAGGCCCGGACATTGGCGACGATTTCGCTGACCAGCGCTTCGACAGGCGCATGGTCGCTCACCGTGGAGCGCTCGGGTGCCTTCAAGTAGGTGACACCGGGGATGGGGGATGAGGTCATGAATAGGTCTCCGTAACGACAGCGCGAGACGGCGATTTGTTAGCAGACTGTTAACGCCAGACGTCTCTTCAGGGCTCAGAACGATCTTGCATACGTATTCAAAATTTGCCAGAGTTTTTTACGGGAGCGGGATCGGTCTTTCGTCGAGGCCCGAGTGAAAGTTTGCAATGAACACGCATGCCGTGCCGAAAGCGATGAAGAAGGACAGTGACGTTGCGGCGGTGCCACTATTGCTGCTGCCGGGTACAGTCTGTGACGCGCGGCTTTACGCTCCGCTGATGGCAGAGCTGAACCATCCGGACATGCGGGTCATGGACATGACCGGCGCCCGAACGACGCCCGATCTGGCGGAACGCATATTGGCCGAAGCGCCGGAGCGATTTGCGCTGGCCGGGTTTTCCCTGGGCGGCATTGTGGCACTCGAGATGGTGGCGCAGGCGCCAGAGCGGATCGAGCGGCTGGCGTTGATCGATACGACGGCGCGCGCGGACCCCGAGCCAAATGCCAAAATCCGCCGCGATGCCGTAGCAAAGGCCCGGGAAGTCGGGATGGATGGCTATATTCTGGATACCTGGGAGAAGCTGGTTTCGCCCAAAAATCTGGCCGATGCAAAGCTCAAAACCATCATTCTGGCAATGGCCCGCGACGCTGGTGCCGAGGTGCTGGCGGCGCAGTCGGAAGTGGCGATCCATCGCGCCGATAGCCGCCCCCGGCTGGGCGCCATCTGCGCACCGACCCTGATCCTGGCAGGCGCCGACGAGCAGATCTGTCCGCTCGCCGCCCATGAGGAACTGGCGCGTGGCATCGCCGGGGCGCGTTTCTTCACCATTCCGAATGCGGGCCACTTTGCCCCGCTTGAAAATCCTGCCGCAGTGGCGCGTCATATGCGCGACTGGTTGAGCGGGGCAGATGCGAACAATGCCGCGCAGGCAATAGACCAAGGAGTTGAGATGAGCGCGAATGACGGCACCGGCAAGGGCAAGACGACCCCGGCCATCAGCAAGGAAGAGGTGCTGCAGGTCGAGCGCCATGACTATCTGGACCTGGCGCCGACGGATCGGCCGCGCGGCCAGTCCATGGAAGGGTTCGATGATATCTATACCGACATCGTCGACTACATCATTCGCTGTACGCACAAGATCTGGGACGAGCGCGATATCGGGTTGATCTATACCCACTACACCCACAATTGCGTGCTCTATGGCACCACCGGCACGATCTATAATCGCGAAGACATCGTGCGCGACACGATCCAGCGCCTGGTGAGTTTCCCCGAGCGCCGCGGTATGGGCACGCAGGTCATCTGGAACGGCAATGACAAGGATGGGTTCTTTACCAGCCATCTGGTGACCGGTTCGGGCCGTCACACCCAATATGGCCATTTCGGACCGCCTACCGGAAAGCCATTTGTCAGCCGCACCATTGCTGACTGCATGATCTTCCAGAACAAGATTTACCGGGAATGGGTAGTGGCCGACACGATGGCCATCATCCAGCAGCTTGGCCTCGATCCGCATATGTTTGCAATGCGCACCGCCAAGGCCAAGTTCGACGCGGGCCTGATTTCGCTCGATATCGGCGAAAACCGCCGCTTCGTCGGTCAGACCCCGCCGGCCGAGAAAGCCGATACCTCATTGGCCCACAATGATGTGGAGGCCCGGACTATCGAGATGCTGCATGAGATATTCACCAAGCGCATGTTCGGCCGCATTGCGCAGGATTATGCGCCCAATGCGCAATATCACGGGCCGCTGATGAAGGAGCTCTATGGCCATGCGGCCATCATCCACCAGCATCTGGGTTTGATCGGCTCGCTGCCCGACGCGTCCTACGAAATCCAGCATGTGGCTTCCAATCCCTGCGAAGAGGGCGGCACCAAGGTCGCCGTGCGCTGGATCATGGAGGGCCACCACCTCGGCTATGGCATCCTCGGCACGCTGGGCGACCCGACGGGCAAGCGCGTGCAGGTGATGGGCATGAGCCACTATCACTGGAAGAACGATAAGATCGTCGACGAGTGGACCGTCTATGACGAACTCAGCCTGCTGACCCAGGTCAAGCTCGGACAATTGGCCGATGGTGCCGACGCCGAATAGGCCCCAACGAAACAGGAGCGGCATGGCCGCTCCTGAGTTGTTCTGGCCCGCGTGTCGAGGGCAGGGGGGCTAGATGCCGAGCCGGTCCTTGAGCGCATACCACCACGAACCGAGGGTGGAATATTGGGCCCGGAACATGCGGCCACCGGGGAAGGGGATCCAGGGCAGGCTGGCAAAGGTGTCGAAGCGGGACATGTCGCCGCGGACGGCTTCGGAGAGGATGCGCCCGAACAGGTGCGAGCCGGTCACGCCATGGCCGGAATAGCCGTGGGCGAAGTAGATATTGTTGCCAAGACGCCCGAGCTGGGGGACGCGGGAGAAGGAGAGGGCGAAGTTGCCGCTCCAGGCGTAGTCCACCTTCACGTTCTTGAGCTGCGGGAAGACCTTGTCCATGTTGGGCCGCAGCTTGGCCTCGACATCGGCAGGGTCGGTGCCGCCATAGACCACGCCACCCCCGAAGATCAGCCGATGATCGGCCGAGAGGCGGAAATAATCGAGAATATAGCGCACATCCTCGACGCACATGTCGGTGGGCAGCAGGGCCTTTGCGCGTTCTTCGCCCAGCGGCTCGGTGGCCATCATCTGCGTGGAAACGGGCATGACCCGTGCCGTCAGTTCAGGCACGACATTGCCGAGATAGGCATTGCCGCAGATCAGCGCTGTTTTGGCCCGAACCTGGCCCTTGGCCGTTGAGACGGTCGCTCCCGAAGCGTCCTGCCCGACCTTGGTGACGGGCGAGCGCTCAAAAATGACCCCACCCAGGCTTTCCAGTGCGGCAGCCTCGCCCAGCGCCAGGTTGAGCGGGTGCATGTGAGCACCCGAGTGATCGATCATGCCCCCTTCATAGACGTCCGAGCCGATATGCTGGCGGATCTGCGTCTTGTCGAGCAGTTCATGGTCATCCATGCCATGGCTGCGCCAGAGCGCCTGCTTGGCCTTGAGCTCTTCCATGTGCTTGGGGGTATAGGCGGCGTAGATATTGCCGCGTTTGAGATCGCAATTGATGCCGTAGCGTTCGATGCGATCGTAGATGATGCCGGCGCCCTCCTGCAGCAGGCCGCCGACGAAATTCGCCGTCTCCTGGCCATAGCGGCGCTGGATGGTGCCCAGGCTGGCATTAAGCCCGTTGACCACCTGTCCGCCATTGCGACCCGAGGCGCCCCAGCCGACTTCAGCAGCCTCGATCATGACGACCTTGAAGCCGTTTTCAGCGAGGCTGATGGCAGCGGACAGGCCGGAATAGCCGGCGCCAACCACGCAGATGTCCGTTTCGACCATGCCCTCAAGCGGTTTTGGCTGGCGGATGATATTGCGCGAGGCGGCGTAATAGCTGGGCGGATAGGCCGAGCGGGCGTTCGGCGTTTCGGACATCACACAACCTCAAGATAGGCGGAAAATTCAAGATCTGTGACCTGCGAGGCAAAGCCGGCGTTTTCCTGGCGCTTGCAAGCCACGAACATGGATTGCAGCGTGCTGTCGAAAATGCGCGGTACCATGTCGCCATCCTCGAAGGCGTTGATGGCCGAGGCCCAATCGGCCGGGAGCTTGGGGAGGCGCTCGGAATAGGCGCGGCCCTTGAAAGGCTTGGGCGGCTTGATCTGATCTTCGATGCCCACAAGGGCCGCACCCAGAATGCCGGCCAGTACCAGATAGGGATTGGCATCGGCGCCCGAAACGCGATGCTCGATGCGTCGTGCCTTGGGGTTGCCGCCGGGGATGCGCACGGCGGTGGTGCGGTTCTCGTAGCCCCAGGAAATGGCGCTGGGCGCGTGGGTATCGGGGCGCAGGCGGCGGAAGGAATTGAAGTGCGGAGCAAAGAGCAGTGTGGTTTCGGCCATGCCGGCCATCAGGCCGCCCACGGCGTGGTGCATCACCTCCGAACCGCTTTCAGTGCCATCGTCAAAGACATTGATGCCGGCCTGGTCATTGAGGCTGAAATGGACGTGGAAGCCATTGCCTGAGCGGGCGCCGTAGGGCTTGGCCATGAAGGTAGCGACCAGATTGTGCTTGCGCGCCACGCCCTTGACGATGCGCTTGAACAGCACGGCATCGTCAGCGGCCTTGAGCCCATTGGTATGGAGCAGGTTGATCTCGAACTGGCCGATGCCGTTTTCCGCCACGGCGGTGTCGGCAGGGACATTCTGCTGCTCGCACTGGAGATAGACATCGCGGAAGAACTCGCCGAAATCCTCCAGCTCGTCGAGCGAGAGGATGGCGTCGGAGTCCAGGCGCTTGCCGGTATAGGGCGAAATGGGCGGCTGGGCAGAGTCCGGGTCGGGATCGACCAGGTAGAATTCGAGCTCGGTGGCGACCACAGGTTCCAGGCCATGCTCAGCGTAACGCCTAAGCACATGGGCGAGGGCCTGGCGCGGATCGCCCAGGAAAGGCGTGCGCGCATCCTGAAACAGCCAGAGCGGGATCATGGCGCTGGGGCGCGTGGTCCAGTTGATGGGCAGGGCGCCACGCCCGGTGGGGCTGCAAATGCCATCAACGTCGCCACTCGAATAGACCAGCGGATTGCCCACGATATCCTCGCCCCAGACGTCCACGCCGACGATCGATAGCGGCATGCGGATGCCGCTCTCAGCGACGCGCTTGGCCTGATCGATGGGAATGCGTTTGCCGCGCATGATGCCGTTAAGGTCACAGACGGCGGTGTGCAACACTTCGATCTGAGGATTGTCCGCAAGCCAGGAGACGATGTCTTCGTTTGCGATCGGATCGGAACTCATGCCTGTGCGTTGCCTTTTTTGTGTGCCATAGCATCACACTAGCAGGTGCAACGGTGTTGCGGGAGGCTATGCAGCGATAATGCCAACAATGAATGCACAAAGGCTGCGGCACCGCCCGGTAATCGGCGTCATTGCATGCGGGCGCGCCGTGGAAGGTGAACCCGCGCAGGCCGTAAAACACCGCTATCTGGAGGCTGTGGAACGTTTTGCCGGGGCCATTCCGGTGATCGTACCCAGCAACCAGAATGCCGATCATGCTGCCGAATTGGTGGCGCGGCTCGATGCGGTGGTGCTGACCGGCAGCAATTCCAACATTGCGCCGCGTCACTATGGCTCGGAGCTGGCCGGACAGGCGCCAGTTGATGATGGCCGGGATGAATTCAGCCAGGCCCTGATCCACGCGGCCATCACGGCGGCCAAGCCCGTTTTCGGCATCTGCCGGGGATTGCAGGAAATCAATGTGGCTTTGGGCGGTACGCTGCGGGACCTGCGTGAAGCAGGGCGGGGACACGTGCATCATGCCCCGCCCGATGTATCGCTTGAGGACATGTTCGGGTTTGCACACGAGATTGACGTTGCCCCGACCGGCGTGTTGCATCGGGTCGTGGAAGCCGACCGGCTGCGGGTCAACAGTGTGCATTTCCAGGCTATCGACCGCCTCGGCGAGGGGTTGGTGGTCAATGCAAAGGGGCCGGGCGGGGTGATCGAGGCCATAGCGAGCAGCCATACGCCGGCACCGGTGTTTGCCGTGCAATGGCACCCGGAATGGCGGCCCGAGGGGCGGGCGCATGATCTGGCCTTCTGGCACTATTTGCGGGAGGCAGCGGCGGCGCGCTACATGCCGGCCCCTGGATCGGAGTTGAGTGCATGAGCGAAATGGATACACGGCTGTTCATCAATGGCAGGTTCGTGGATGGGCAGGGCAAGGCAGAAGTCGCCTTCGAGCCCGCACTGGGCCAGCCGTTGGCCGAGGTCGCTTCAGCCAGCGACGCGCAGATCGACGAGGCCGTCCAGGCCGCGGACGCCGCATACCGGGCCTGGGCAAAGACCACGCCGCGCGAGCGCAGCGCAGCCCTCTTGGCCATTGCCGATGGCATCGAGCGCCAGGTCGACGCGCTGGCAGCGGTTGAGTCGCGCAATGCCGGCAAACCACTGCGCTTCGTTAAGAGCGGTGAACTGGCCAATGTGGCCGATGTGTTCCGCTTCTACGGCACGGCGGTGCGCAATATGCCGGCGCCGGCTGCGGGCAATTACCGGTCGGCGACACGCACGAGCCTGGTGCGGCGCGACCCGATTGGTGTGATCGCCCAGATCGCGCCATGGAATTATCCGCTGCTGATGGCGGCCTGGAAGATCGCGCCGGCCATCGCTGCGGGTAATGCCGTGGTCATCAAGCCCTCGGAAATGACGCCGCTGAGCCTCATCAAGCTGAGCGAGATCTTTGCCGAAGTGCTGCCGCCTGGCGTCGTCAATGTGGTGTGCGGCAATGGGCCGGAAGTTGGCAACCGACTGATCTCGCACGATCTGGTGCGGATGATATCGCTGACCGGCGATGTGCGGACCGGCCGCGCCGTGTTGCAGGCGGCGGCGGGCAATACGATCAAGCGGACCCATCTCGAACTGGGTGGCAAGGCGCCGGTGATCGTGTGTGCGGATGCCGATCTGGACAAGCTTGTCGAGACCTTGCGCGAGGCGAGCTTCTACAATGCCGGGCAGGACTGCACGGCGGCCTGCCGCATTCTTGCGCACCGCGATGTGGCGCAGGACTTGACCGACAGGCTCGAAAGCATGATCGGGTCGCTGGTTTATGGGCGGCCCGAACGGGACGATGTCGAATTCGGGCCGGTGATCAGCGCGCGGCAGCTGGAGCGGGTGGATGGCTTTGTGTCGCGCGCGCGCAGCGAAGGCCTTGAGGTGATGCAGGGCGCGGCGCCCGATGCCGATGGCTATTTCTTTTCGCCCACGCTGGTGGCCGCGCCGATCGAAGCGGAGATCGTGCAGAAGGAAGTGTTCGGGCCGGTGCTTAGTATCACGCCGTTCGACGACGACCAGCAGGCGGTGGATTGGGCCAATGCCTCCGAATATGGGCTGGGCTCATCGGTCTGGTCGCGGAACGGCAGCCAGGCCATGGCGATCGCCAATGCGCTCGAATATGGCGTGACCTGGGTCAATACCCATGGCGTGATGGCCACCGAGATGCCGCATGGCGGCATGAAAAATTCGGGCTATGGCTCGGATCTGTCGATGCAGTCGTTGATCGACTACACCCAGATCCGCCACATCATGATCGAATAGGGCCCGGACGACCGGGACCTGTGTTGGATCAGTCGGCGAACGCTTCGAAATCGCGGCGGGAAATGGCGGAGAGCGTAGATTTTCCGCAACCATTGGGTCCGACGAGGATGGTGACCTGGCCATCGGGAATGGCCAGGTCACCGATTCGAGAATTGTGGTGTCAGATTAGCCAGCCTGGATGTCGAGTGCTTCAAGCCGGCTCATGCGACGACCCTCCAAGGCTTCCTAGCGGGTCGAAGCGAGCCCGTAGACTGCTTCGATGTCGTCGAGCAGCAGATTGGCTGCGATATAGCCGCCGGCGGTGTTCCACACAGCGTCGGAGACTTCGTGCACCCTGCCGGCCTGCACCACGGCAAGGTTTTGCCAAAGCGGATCGTTCAACCAGTCTTCGGCCTGCGTATTGCCTTCGCCATTGCCGGTTTCGTAGGTGAAGTAGAACAGCCGGTCGCCCTCGAATTCGGGGATGCGTTCCTTGGTGATCTGCTCGGCAAATTCGGGCTTGTCCTGAGTGGCCGGACGGGCAAAGCCAATCTGCTCCAGCGTCAGGCCGGAAAAGCTGTCCTTGAAATAGATGCGGGTCTGGCCGCCCATGAACCGGGCGATGGAGATCTCTTCGTCGAGGCTATCGCCCAGTGCCGCGGAGATCGCGGCGATGCGGGCATCATAGGCATCGAGGGCCGCCTGGCCTTCTTCGCCTTTGCCGATGGCGTCGGTGTAGAGCGCCATGTTGATCTTCCAGTCGCCGCGCAGGCGCTCGGAGACAACTGTCGGGGCAATGGCCGAAAGCTGTTCGTAGATGGCTTCGTGGCGCGCCTTGTTGGCCAGGATCAGGTCTGGCTCGAGAGCCACGAGCAACTCGAGATTGACCGCGGATTCTTCGCCGACATTGGTGACGTCGGCCATCTGATCGGCGATGTGGTCGTACCACGGGTCGCCCAGCCAGGATTTGGCGGCGCCGACCGGCGTAACGCCAACAGCCAGCAGGGCTTCGGTGCCTTCATTGGTGAGCACAACAATGCGCTGCGGATTGTCCGGCACATTGGTGACACCCATGGCGTGGGTGATGTCGCCGGCAAGGGCAGGGGCGGACACGGTGCCGGCGAGCAAGGCTGCCGCCATGAGCATCTGATAACGCTGCATTATTCGTTCTCCAAAACTTGACAATGCCACTCTTAAATTGGATGGCTTCATCCATCAGAATTTAATCTGACTGTCAATATCAGGATAAGGAAATGCCGTGACCATCCTGGTCGAAAGCATAGGTGGTTCAATCAGAGCGGGCCGATCCCGCTGGCCGGTCTATGGCGCTCTGGGGCTTGCGCTGGCATTCGCCATGCTCGCCAGCCTTACAATGGGCTACAGGCTCTATGGGTTGGATCAGGTCTGGTTGGCGCTGTTTGCCAATGATGGCTCGGAAACGGCCACGGTAATTGCGGGCCTGCGGCTGCCACGTGCGCTGATTGCGCCCCTCGCCGGGGCCGCCCTGGGAATGGCGGGGGTCATGGTGCAGACGCTTTCGCGCAATCGCATCGCTTCGCCCGATACGCTGGGCCTCAATGCCGGGGCTTCGGTGGCGGTGGTGCTGGCGACAGTGGTTTTTGGCGTTGGCTCGCTGGTCAGCCTGTCGCTGGCGGCGGCATTTGGCGCGCTGGTGACCAG
The DNA here is from genome assembly GCF_042181575.1 of Devosia polycyclovorans. Lineage (GTDB taxonomy): Bacteria > Pseudomonadota > Alphaproteobacteria > Rhizobiales > Devosiaceae > Devosia > Devosia polycyclovorans. Next base: position 1,426,643 of record NZ_CP170082.1, read on the forward strand.
TGTCGTCGTGTTTGGGGTGGCCGCCGGGGCAGGCGGGCTGTCACCGCTCAAGATCGTTCTGGTGGGCGTCACTTTCGCCGGGCTTGCCCATGCCGTGGTCGAGATCGTGCTGACCAGCAATGAAGCACAGCTGCAGCAATTGCTGTTCTGGCTCTCGGGCGCCTTTGTCGACCGGCCGATCAGCCTGTTCTTCAATGGATTGCCGGTGGTTCTGGCCGGCGCGGCGCTGGCGTTCGGCCGCAATTCGGCGCTCGATGCGCTGCAGGCCGATGATGCGACGGCGGCCAGTCTGGGCGTGCCATTGGTGGCGGTGCGGGGAATGACCTTTGCCGCGGTGTCGCTGTTGACCGGTGCGGCGGTCTCCATGGCCGGGCCGGTGGCGTTTGTGGGGCTGGTGGTGCCCCACGCTGCCCGGAGTCTTGTGGGGCTGCGCCATCGCCATCAGCTGGCCGCCGCCGCATTGGTGGGCGCGGTCTATACGACGCTGGCCGATGTCGCAGCGCGTTTCGTGATCTATCCGGTCGAAGCGCCGGTGGGTGCGATTACCGCGGTGGTCGGGGCTGGTACCCTGCTTTGGCTCTTGAGGCGGAGGCTGGCATGAGTGAACAAGCGCTTGCGCGCGCGTGGAGCTTACCGGGGCCAGCCGGGCTGGCTGTCGTCGTTGTTGCCGCCGTTTTCGTCCTGCTGTTCCTTGGCGGTGTTGGCTTTGGCTCGACCTGGATCTCGCCCGACACGGTATTGAGCGTCCTGCTGGGTGGGGGTGAACGGACTGACAGGCTGGTGGTGCTGCAATTGCGCCTGCCGCGGGTGCTGGCAGCGGCGATCGCCGGGGGGGCGATTGCCTATGCAGGCTACCTCCTGCAGCGAATCACGCGCAATGAGCTGGCTTCGCCCGGGGTTCTGGGCGTGGTCGATGGCGCGGCGCTGGGCGTGGTGTTGTTCCTCGCTATCTTTTCCAATGAATCCAATGCGCTCACCGTGCCGGTAGCCTGGCAGCCTTTGGCGGCGGCCCTGGGAGCAATCACAGCGATCGGGCTGGTGTTCCTGCTCTCGGGGCAACAGGCCTCGTCGACCATCCGCCTGATCCTGTTTGGCATTGCCATTGCGGCGCTGGCCAAGGCGCTCACCACCATCTTCATGCTGATCGGGCCGATCTATCAGGCGGCGCAAGCGGCGCGCTGGCTGGCCGGGTCCGTCAATACTATCAACTGGGGTGAAGTTCAGATCATGTTTGCGGTCCTGGTGCCGGTCGGGATCGTGGCGGGGATTGCCGCGCGCAATCTGCCGCCGGCCGATCTGGACGACGTTTCCGCGCGCAGCATTGGCCTTGATCTGCCGGTCTACCGCATCTTCATTTTCCTCTTGGCGGCCCTGCTGACGGCCGGTGCGGTGGCCTTTGCCGGCGGTGTAGGCTTTGTCGGTCTGATCGCGCCGCATATCGCGCGCCTGCTGGTCGGGCGCGGGCGCGTTCCAGGGATTGTCGTTTCGATCCTGCTCGGGGCGATCATTCTCGTTGGCGCGGACCTGTTGATCCGGGTGGCCTTTGCGCCATTGGAGGTTCCGGCCGGCACGGTGACGGCCATTATCGGGGCGCCGTATTTTCTCTATCTGCTCATGCGCAAGGACAATAGCAATGGATGACCAGGTGGCCAGCCGCATCGAGGTCAAGGCACTGCGCCTGAGCTATGGACCCGAAGTGGTACTCGATGCGCTCAGCCTGCCAATCCCCAGCGGTCAGATTACCGTATTGGCGGGGCCCAACGGCTGCGGCAAGTCCACTCTGCTGCGCGCCATCCGCCGGCTGCATACGCCGCAATCGGGGCAGGTGCTGCTCGATGCAGAGGACATCGCCAGGCTCAACGGCAAGGCGCTGGGGCGCCGGATCGGCCTTCTGGCACAAAGCCCGAGCGCGCCACAGGATATGACGGTAGAAGAGCTCGTGCGGTTGGGCCGCTATCCGCATCAGGCGATGATGCAACCCTGGGGTGCTGGCGACGAAGCGGCGGTAGCCGCTGCCATGGCAGGTACCGGCGTCGCTGACATGCGTCATCGCCGTATCGGGTCGCTCTCAGGCGGGCAATTGCAGCGGGCCTGGATTGCCATGGTGCTGGCCCAGGAAACAGACGTGATCTGTCTCGATGAACCGGTCAATCACCTCGACATGGCTCACCAGCTCGATTGCCTGGAGCTGGTGACCCGGCTCAACAAGGAACAGGGCCGCACGATTGTTCTGGTGCTGCACGATCTCAACCTTGCCGCGCGCTATGCCGATCAACTGGTCTTTGTGTCAGGCGGCAAGGTGCGGGAGCGCGGGGCGCCCGAGGTGATGATGCGCTCAGACCTGATCGAGGAGGTGTTCAACGTCACCGCTGAGATCATCATCGATCCGATACACAACCGGCCGATCTGCATCCCGCACCGGCGGGCCTAGAGCAATTTCACCATGTCGTTGAAACGCTGAAATTGCTCAAGGTTTTTGCCGGGTCCCATTTCGATCCTCGGGGGGGGGGGTGGAACGCTCTAGAGCCGATAAATCCGCCGTGCATTGGCGTTGAGGAGTTTTGTCTGCTCGTCCTCGCTGGCTCCGCCGATGATCTCGCGCGTGGCCGTGACCCAGTCGGTCAGCGAACCGCCCAGGGTGACCACAGGGTGGTCCGACCCCCACACGACACGGTCCCAGCCGAAGCATTCGATGATGTGTTCGACGTAGGGGCGGATAGCGTCCAGCGTCCAATCCTTGCCTGCATAGGCGATGATGCCGGAGACCTTGGCATTGAGATTGGGGCGTCTGGCGATTTCGGCCATGTGCTCGCGCCAGGGCGAAAAATTGCCCACGGTGATATCCTGGGCGCCGCAATGGTCGAGCACGAAAGTGACATCGGGGCAGCGGTCGACCAGCGACTGGCCGATGGGCAGTTGATCGTGGCGGACGCAGAGGTCGAAGCTGAAGTCATGCGCGGCCAGGCGCCGGATGCTTTCGGCAAAATGCGGTGTCTGGCTCAACGTGTCGGGCGCCTGGTGCAGAATGCGACGCAGCCCCCGCACTCCTGGCAGCGCAGCCAGGACATCCAGTTGACGGGCGAAGTCGGGATTTTCCGGTCGGCAGGCGGCGATGGCGCCGACTATGCCGTCCAGACCGACAACGAAACGCGATTCAGCTTCGATGTCCTTTTCGTCAACATCGACCTCCATGTGAAGAGCCGCCTCGATGCCGAGGGGGCCCGCCTCGGAAAGGTAACTCTCGAGTGTCCAAGGCCGGTTGAGCGTGTGGGCGCCGGCTAGCCAAGGATAGCTGAAGCGATCCGGATAGATCAGGTGCAGATGGGTGTCGAGGATGGGAATCATGGGCCTGATGATTGGTTTGCTGGTGCGTTTTGCGTGCCGCAAGTTCGGCTTTGGGTCAACGCCGGACGCCCAGACTGTTCATCTTCGCAAGAAGCGGGCCGAAGTGTTCGTCGAAGAGGACTGAGAGTCCGACCCTCCCCTTTGCAAGGGATGGCTTTCTCTGCTTCAGCGAGGGCCCACGTGTGAGGCATCAACGGAATTGGGGCGGCCGGGCAGTGACAGCGCGCTTTCGCGGCGCGGTGCGGACGCAATCACCTTGCCCGATTTGATGACGGCCAGGCGAGCGGCCTTGAGGCGGATCGCTTCAATAGGGTCTGCGGCCTGAAGCAGGACCATGTCGGCCTTACTGCCGATTTCGATGCCATAGCCATCCAGATGCATGATTTTCGCAGGGCCGCTGGTGACCAGATCAAAACAGCTCCGCATCGCCTCGGGGCTGGTCATCTGTGCGACATGCAGGCCCATGGAGGCGACTTCGAGCATGTCGGCCTGGCCAAGCGAATACCAGGGGTCCATGACGCAGTCGTGGCCGAAGGCGCAGGTGATGCCATAGGTCAGCATTTCGGGGATTCGGGTCATGCCGCGGCGCTTGGGATAGGTATCGTGCCGACCCTGAATGCCGATATTGATCAGCGGGTTGGCGGTGGCGCTGACCTCGGATTCCGCCATCAGCGGCAGGAGTTTTGAGACATAATAATTGTCCATGGAGTGCATGGAAGTGAGGTGTGAGCCGTTGACCCGGCCCTGGAGGCCGAGGCGCTGGGTCTCGTAGCTCAGCGTTTCGATATGGCGCGAGAGCGGGTCGTCGGTCTCATCACAATGGAGATCAACCAACAGGCCGCGCTCGGCGGCGATTTCGCAAAGGGCCTTCACGCTGGCGGCACCGTCGGCCATGGTCCGTTCGAAATGCGGTATGCCGCCGACCACGTCGACGCCCATATCGAGTGCGCGATTGAGGAGGTCAATTGCGCCGGGATAGCGGTAGTAGCCATCCTGGGGGAAGGCGACCAGCTGAAGGTCGATATAGGGGGCGACCTGTCGCCTGACCTCGAGCAGCGCTTCGACGCCCAACAGGCGGTCGTCGCAGATATCGACATGGGTGCGGATGGCGAGCAGGCCCTGCGATACAGCGAGATCGCAATAGTTCAGGGCGCGCTGGATGACCGCTTCCTGGGTGAGCAGGGGCTTGAGTTCACCCCAGATCCGGATGCCCTCGAGCAGCAACCCGCTTTCATTGTAGCGGGGCAGCCCGAGCGAAAGCGTGGCATCCATGTGGAAGTGGCAGTCCACGAATGGCGGGGTGACCAACTGCCCGGCGGCATCGATGGTCTGTCCGGCCTCACCGGCCAGATTGGGCTCCAGTGCAGCAATGCGACTCTGCCGGATGCCGATATCCATGCCGGTGCGGCCATCGGGCAGGGTGGCATTGGTGAGCTTGAGGTCAAACATGGTCATTCCCCGCCGCGCTTGTGCGCCTGGCCCAGCCTAGAGCAAAAGGCGCGCTCTGTGGCGCGCCTCGGGATTATTTGCGGAAGGCGGGAATGACGTGCCGCCCGTAATTGGCGATGATTTCTTCTTCGTCGCCACTGTCGAGGTAGATGTTGAACTGGGTGACGCCAGCCGCCTCCAGCTCATGGAGCTTCTTGATGTGGTCTTCGGGCTCGCCGAGTACGCAGAAGCTTTCGACCACGTCATCGGTGATGAAATCGAGGTAGGGATTGTCGGCCTGGCCGTGCTTGGAATAGTCGTAGCCACGACGCTTCTCGATATAGCTGGTAAGGCTCGATGGCACCTTGTCGCTATCGGCGCCGTATTTCTCGACAATGTCCGCCACGTGATTGCCGACCATGGCCGGGAACCATTTCACATGCTCGATGGCGCGCTGCTTGTCGCCGAAATAGGCGGGGGCGGCGGCCATGGAGCGGAAGCCCGACATATCCTTGCCGACAGACTGGCCCGCGTCGATGCACTGGTCGGTAAACCACTTGCAGAGGCCCGGGTCTGCAATCTGCAGCACGACGCCATCGGCATGTTCGCCCGCGGTTTTGAGGGCCAGCGGGCCGTAGGCAGCGATCCAGCTCGGCATTTCATGGCCGACGGCCCAAGGGAACTTCACGGCGGCGGGAATTTCGCCATAGGTGACTTCTTCACCGCGAACCATGGCCTTGGTCTTGTCGATGAATTCGGCCACGCGCTTTAGAGTGGCCGGTTTCTTTCCCATGACGCGCATGGAGCTGTCGCCGCGGCCAACGGCCAGATCAAAACGCCCGCCGGACTGCTTTGAAAGCGAGCCAAAGATGGAGGCGGCGACGGACCAGTCGCGGACGTCGGGATTGGTCACCAACGGGCCGAAACGCATGTCGGTGGTGTGTTCCATGCACATGGCAATGGCCGCGTAGCAATCGCGCCAGAGAATGTGGCTGTCGTAGAACCAGCAATAGGAGAAGCCGGCATATTCGGCCGCGCGGACGAGATAGCGGGCGCGCTCATGCTCGATAAAGCCCTTGAAGGTGATGCCGAATTCCATAGTGTCCCTCTGCGCTCCCATTGAACTGGAATTTTGACCAGTCGATCAAATTTTTGAGTGCCTGAGGCACGATTGTCAATCAGGTATTTGCCCTGGACCGTCGGCCATGGCCTCGTCGAAGATGATGAGGGCCTGGCCCGAGACGGCGTCGGGCACCAGCCGGGCCGAGACGCCATAGACCTCTCGCAGCAGCGCACGGGTCAAAATATCGCCCGGTCGGCCCTGTGCCGCAAGCCGGCCGCCTGAAAGTACCACCAGATGATCGCAGAACCGCATTGCCAGATTGAGATCGTGCAGCGCCACCAGGATGGTCATCCCCGCCTTGGCCTTAAGGCGCAGCAGTGCGAGCAATTGAAGCTGGGCGCGGATGTCGAGATGGCTGGTGGGTTCGTCGAGCAGCAGCAAGCGCGGCTGCTGCGCCAGGGCGCGCGCCACATGAACGCGTTGCTGTTCGCCACCGGACAGGGTGGTGAAACGCCGGGTCGCAAAGCCTGTCATGCCGGCTTCGGCCAGTGCTCCAGTGACAATGGCTTCGTCCTCTGCGTCACACCCGGATTGCCACGCCGCTTCGTGGGGGATACGGCCCAGCGCCACCACGTCGCGCACGCTGAGGCGCTCTTCGGTGGTGCTGGATTGCTCGACCAATGCCATGAGGCGGGCGCGGTCGCGCCGGGGGAGCTGTGGGAGGTCGATACCGTCGAAATCGGTCTTTCCCGTTGCGGGGATCAGGCCGAGAAGAGCCGTTAGCAGGGTAGACTTGCCCGCCCCATTGGGACCGATCAGACCGGTGATGCGTCCGGCCGGTGCGGAAAAGCTGACGCGCGAGAGAATGGTGGTGCCGGATTTTTCGACCGACAGGCCGGAGACCTTGAGGCTCATGTGATCCTCCGGTAGCGCAGCAGCACGGCCAGGAAGACCGGTGCGCCGATCAGCGCGGTGATGATGCCGACGGGCAGTTCGCGCGGATCGAACAGGGATCGCGCGGCCGTGTCGGTCCAGAGCATGAAGATAGCGCCGGCCAGCATGACGTGGGGCAGCAGTTTGCGGTGCGCCGACCCGACGGCCAGGCGTACGGCATGGGGCACGACGAGGCCAACAAAGCCGATGGCCCCGCCAATCGCCACCATGATGCCGGTCAACAGAGCCGTCGCCCCCAGCAAGGTCCAGCGCAGGCGGGGCACATCGATCCCGAGGCTGGCTGCCGCCGTGTCGCCAAAGGCGAAGGCGTCGAGCGCCCGCCCATTGGTCAGGATGATCGGCAGACAGGCGGCCAGCGCCAAACAGACCAGGCCCGCATCTGACCATGTCGAGCCAGAGAGCGAGCCCATCAGCCAGCTCAGGATTTCGCGATAGCTGTCGCCTGTCGCCGACCAGAAGATCAGGAAGGAGGTGGCGGCCGAGGCCAGGGCGGCGATGCTGATGCCGGCAAGGATGGCCCGGCTGGGGGTGGCGCCTCCAAGCAGTTGGGCGATGAGCAGGGCCAGTGCCAGCGCGCCCACACTTCCGGAGAAGGCGCCGAGCGGCATAAGGAGAGTGAGCCCCAGCAACAGGAACGAGACTGCGCCTAGTGCTGCGCCAGAGGACAGGCCCAGCAAATAGGGGTCGGCAAGGGGGTTGCGCGTGAGCGCCTGCATGATCGCGCCAGATAGTGCCAGGCCGGCCCCGACCCCAAGAGCGGTCAGCACGCGGGGCAGGCGCAATTCCCAGACAATGGCATCGCGCAGGCGGGAGACCGGGCTTTCAGAGGAAATGCCGAGATGGTGGAGGATCACCGACCAGACTTCGTTGGGCGTGATGTCGGCGGGGCCGACAGTTACGGCGATGACGGCGCTGAGGAGGGTGAGAGCCAAGAGAGCGAGGAAGGAGAAGCGGGTCATGAGGTGCTGTTACCCCCAACCTTGGTCCCTCCCGCATGGGGGAGGGAGACGATGAGCACATCGGCTCGGCCCTGTGCCTCCCATCCCTTGATAGAGAGGGAATGAGGGTGGGGTGACCTGGGTCGTGTCATTCCCCGAACGACAACCCGGCCAGTTGCGCTGCCATGTCGGCAGTGGCCGGGACATTTCGCACGCCGGCTTCGGAGGCTGGGAAGGGGATGACGAGGTAGCGCTTGTTGATGACCGCATCGAGCTGGCTGGTGATGGGGTTTTCGGCAAGCAGAGCCTTTTTCTGATCAGCCGAGTTCCAGGCGGCGTCAACCAGGACGATGACGTCGGGATTGGCATCAACAATGGCTTCCCAGCTGGCCGAAGTCCAACCTTCGTCAATGTCGGCATAGATGTTCTGTAGGCCAAGGGCCTCCATGATCATGGCCGGGGCGTTACTGCCAGCGCCCACATAAGGGGTCTTGGTGCCGGACGAATACCACAGCGCGGTCAGGTCGCGTGGGTCCGGTGTAGTGGCATTGAGGACCGCCTGCTGGTCGGCGATGAGGCGAGCGGCCGCATCTCCTGCGTCGAAAATGGCGCCCAATTCGTCGATTTGGTCAAAGAGGTGATCGAATGTCAGCTTGGCCGGCTTGACCGAACGACAGGCTGCCGGAGCGACATAGGTGGCGACGCCGAATGTTGCGAGGGTCGAGCGCTCACCAGCGCCGTCGGCGGCGAAATTGCTCTCCCAGCCGCCATAGATAAGGTCGGGTTCGACTTCGAGCACCACTTCCTGACTGGGCAATTTGTCGGAGAGGACTGGCAGGCCTGCGCCGGCCAGTGCCAGGTGCGGCGGCAGAGGGGCATCCTGGAAGCCGACACCGACAATGTGGTCGCCAAGGCCCAGGGAAAGCAGCATTTCGGTTGCCGTGGACTTGATGGTGACCACACGCTCGGGAGCAGCGTCGAAGGTAACGGTGTGGCCGCAGTTCTCGATTGTCAGCGGATAGGTGGTGGCGGCGTGGGCTGGGAGGGTTAGGAGCGCGAAAAGGAACGAAAAACGACCGAGGTGACGCATAGTCAGTCCTGCTTCTGCTTTTTGTGTGAGTTCATTTCCGCCATGGCTGCTTCATAGCCAAGGCGATAGGCTTCGGCACTGCCGAAGCGGAACATGTCGTCATCGCCTGTGCGGGCGAGGGTGCGCGCCCCGGGTGCATTGAGGTCAGTGACAAAGCGGCCAAGACCGCGCACGACGGCGACGGGTATGCCAGTGGTCTTGCCCTTGACCAGATCGGCGGCCCCCGCGATCTCGTCGGCGATGACCGCCTGCGTGACATGCAGGGGGCGTCCATTGGCGTCGTTTTCGCCACGCAGGTCGTCGGTCAGCTGCACGCCGGCGGCGCCGATGGCCATATCAGTCTGCCCGATGCGCCAGGCGCGGCCGATGGTGTCGGTGACGATGATGCCGATGTCGACGCCAAAGCGATTGCGCAACCCGGCGCAGAGGGCGCGGGCGGAAGCATCGGGATCGGTGGGGAGACGCAGGGCGACGCCCTCGGGCACATTGGACATGTCGATGCCGGCGGCGGCCATGACCAGGCCTTGGCGGGTTTCGACAATGCGAAAGGTGCCACCGGGATGCACGCGCTCGGCCACCACGCGGACCGTGTCAGCGGCGATGGCCTGCTCGCGTTCGGACGCGGGCACCTGCATGCCTTCGGATTTGGAGACAATCTTGGAGGTGACGACGAGTATGTCGCCCGGTTGCAGGGCGGTCTCGGGCGCGCTGGCGGACTGAGTGTCTATGGCGGCGGCGATCAGTGCGACGAGGTCATCGCCGGGCTGGATTTCAGGAATTCCGGGAATGCCCCAGACGGAAAAGCGCGGGGTCATCCGACCAGCTTCCGCAAACGGGGCAGAATTTCCTTGGCATAGAGCGCGAGAAACCGGCTTTGGTCGGTGCCGGGTGCGTGGAAGACCAGGTGGTCGAAACCGTAGTCAATATAGGTCTTGATCTGGGCGACATGTTCATCGGGATCGGAGGAGACGATCCAGCGTTTGGCGACACGCTCGATCGGCAGGGCATCGGCCAGGCGTTCCATTTCCTCTGCATCCTTGACCGAGTGCTTCTCCTCGGCAGAAAGCGAAAGCGCCGCCCAGTTGCGGGTGTCCTCAAGGGCTCGGCTGGCATCGGTGTCAAAGGAGACCTTGACCTCGATCATGCGTTCGAACGGCTTGTCCTTGAGCGGACTCTCTGTTCGGCCCGCAGCCACATTGGGCAGAAGCTGGTCGACATAGAGTTCGGCACCCTTGCCCGAGGTGCAGATGAAACCATCGCCAGCGCGACCGGCATATTTGGCGTTGAGCGGGCCGCCCGCCGCAATATAGATCGGCACCGGCTCGGCCGGCTTGTCATAGATGGTGGCGTTGACGGTCTTGTAGTATTCGCCCTCGAAGCTGACGCGATCCTCGGTCCAGAGCTGGCGGATCAGGCGCACGGCCTCGCGCAGGCGGGCCGAGCGCTCCTTGAGTTCGGGCCAGTCCATGCCGGTGGCGGGAACTTCGTTGAGACCTTCGCCGGTGCCAACGCCGAGAATGACGCGGCCGGGGAACATGGCCCCCATTGTGCCAAAGGCATGGGCGACCACGCTGGGGTGCAGGCGGAAGGTCGGGGTCAGCACCGAGGTGCCCAGTGTGATTTTCTCGGTGCGGGCCAGAACGGCAGACATCCAGCCCGGCGCAAAGGGGGCATGCCCATCGGTATGCTTCCAAGGCTGGAAATGATCGGATACGAAGACCGAGTCAAAGCCGGCCTGCTCGGCCTGGACGGCGAAGCCCAGCAGATCGTTGGGCCCAAACTGCTCAGCCGAGGCCTTATAGCCGAAACGCATGGTCGTCCCTCCCGACTGCGGAATTCGTTTTTTGATCGTTTGGTCAAAAACTATCGATAGTCAACCCGCTTCATGCTAGAGCATCGCCGCTACACAAGAACAACAGGGGTTGACCCCTCTTTGCCGGGCCGCGCAGGGCCGGCACGAAAGCGAAGAAGACGATGAAGGTCATTTTTGATACCGACCCGGGCATAGATGATGCCATGGCACTCCTTTACCTCAGCAAACTGCCGCAGATCGAGCTACTGGGCATCACGACGGTTGTCGGGAATGCCGATCTGGCGACGACCACGCGCAATGCGCTGTTTCTCAAGGAGCGTTTCGGTCTTGCCGCGCCGGTCGTACAGGGAGCGGCCAAGACGCTGGACGGGGTGGAAAAGGCCGAGCCGGTGATCGTGCATGGCGTGAACGGCCTGGGTGAAATCGATATTCCGGCCGTGGACGAAAGCGGGCTGGCGGCAGGCGAAGCCAGCCAATTCATTATTGACGCACTCAGGGCGCATCCGGGCGAGGTGACCATTATCGCCGTCGGCCGCATGACCAACCTGGCGCTGGCGCTGCGGGCCGAGCCCGAAGTGGCAAAGCTTGCCAAGCAGGTAGTCATTATGGGCGGCGCGTTCGGCTACCAGGGCCGGAGCGGCAATATTACGCCGGCGGCGGAAGCCAATATTCATGGCGATCCAGTGGCGGCCGATGAGATCTTCGCGGCGGATTGGCCGGTGGTGGTGGTCGGGCTGGATGTGACCCACGACATCATTCTCGATACGGCCTATCTCGACGCCTTGTCCCAGGAGGTCGGCGAGAATGGCGCCCTGCTGGCGCAGATGTGCGAGCACTACGCCCGGTTCTACAAGGAGATCATGGGGCTTTCCGGGGTGGTCGGGCATGATCTGCTGGCCGTGACCTATGCCTTGCATCCGGAATGGTTCGAAACCCGTCGTGGCCCGATATTGGTGGTGCGCGATGGGGTCGCTGTCGGTCAAACCATACAGATGCCGGAGACCCGCAAGGGTGGGCATCCCGACTGGGCCAACCGCCCGTCTCACACTGTCTGTATCGGCGTGGAGGCGGACAAAGTCCTTGCAGACTACCGCGAAACGGTGGGTCGATAGGAGCTGTCATCGATAACAGCCTGACAATGGAAGAAAAGCCCATTGTCACTCCGTTTTTTTTGCCTAGTGTTTTTCCCGATGGGGGAAGAACGGTGGCCGAAAGAGACCGATCCGCGGGGTTTGCCGAGGGCGTTCAGCGTAATTTTGCGCTGGACGACGCGGTGGCGTTCCGCAGCCTGATGCTGGAGATCTACGGCTACCGTTGTGCGGTAACCGGCATGGCCTATGCGAGCGACCTGGCGGATGGGTATCTTGAGGTCTTTCTGTTCCAGCCCCTGAGCCATGGCGGGCCCATGACGCCGGGCAATGCCGTGGTGGTCGAAGAAGTCGTGGCCGGTCTGCTCGACAAGGGTCATCTGCTGATAAGTGACGACTATCGCGCGTATACATCGCATCCGGAAATTGTCTCCGAACCGGTTGAGGCGGGGGATGTGCAGGGGCGAACCATGGTCTTGCCCGACAATTTATCGCTCTGGCCCCGGCGCGATCTAGTGAGCTACCACCGCAGCCTTTTCAGGGCCCAATAGTTGGCGGTAGTGCCCTGAGAGGGCTGGAAATTCTGATGCTTGGCAGGCAGATTGCCGGTGCCATCCTCAGTACTGGACCCATCATGCCTTTTCCCGATCTCGTTCACCCCGCCCTCGACCTTTACGAGAGTGCGGTGGTGCTGCCCGATGACTTCGCTGCCTTCTGGAATGCGACGCTGACAGAAGCGCGGCAGGCTGGCGGGGTAGTCGAGATGGTGCCGGCCCAGACCACGCTCAAGCTGGTCGAGGTGTTCGATGTGACGTTCCCCGGTTTTGGTGGACATCCGGTCAAGGGCTGGCTGGTATTGCCCAAGCAGCGCGAGGGCCGGCTTCCGCTGCTCGCACAATATGTCGGCTATGGCGGCGGGCGCGGCTTTCCGCATGAGACGCTGCACTGGGCCGCGTCGGGCTTTGCCTATTTCCGCATGGATACGCGGGGGCAAGGTTCGGGCTGGAGTACTGGGGCGACACCCGATCCCGTCGGCTCGACCAGCCAGATTCCCGGGGTGATGACCAAGGGCGTGCTCAACCGTGATGATTATTACTACCGGCGCCTGTTTACCGATGGCGTCCGCGCGCTCGACGCGCTGATCGGACAGGAGTTTGTCGATCCCGACCGGGTGGCAGTCTGTGGCGGCTCACAGGGTGGTGGCATTGCCCTGGCCGTGGCGGGGATCGATGCGCGGGTCAAGGCCGTGATGCCGGATGTGCCGTTTCTTTGCGACTTCCCGCGTGCCGTACGCGTGGCCGGGCGCGACCCCTATGGCGAAATCGTGCGGTTTCTGGCGCAGCACCGGGACAAGAAGGACAAAGTGTTCGAGACGCTGCGCTATTTCGACGGCGTCAATTTCGCCCGGCAAAGCCAGGCCGCGGCGCTGTTCTCGGTGGCGCTGATGGATGATATCTGCCCGCCCTCCACGGTCTATGGCGCCTTCAAGGCCTTTGCCGGAACCGACAAGTCCATCATTGAATATGAGTTCAACAATCACGAGGGTGGCGGGCCGTTCCAGGATCGCCAGCAGATGGCGTGGTTATGCGAGCGCTTCGGCGTCTAGGAGTCGGCCAGAGATGTGATCAGGCCGCGCCGGAACTTCGGCTCGTCGCCGCCGTTGCAGAGCCAGCGTCGTTTTTCCAATCGGAACTGGAGCTGGACCAACATGGCTGAGAAGCAATTGGACGATCTTTTCCTCGATACTCTCAAGGACATCTATTACGCCGAGCGGCAGATATTGAAGGCGCTGCCCAAGATGGCCAAGGCGGCAACTTCCGACGAGCTGAAGGCGAGTTTCGAGCAGCATCGCGCTGAAACCGAGGTGCATGTGGAGCGCCTGGAGAAAGTGTTCGAACTGCTGGGCAAGGCCCCGCGCGGCAAGACCTGCGATGCCATTCTCGGGATCATCGAGGAAGGCAAGGACATCATGGACGAGTTCAAGGGCACGCAAGCTCTCGATGCCGGCCTGGTTTCGGCCGCGCAGGCTGTCGAGCACTATGAGATGGCCCGTTACGGCACGCTGGCCACCTGGGCCAAGCAGCTTGGCCATACCGAAGCGCTCGAGCTGTTCCTGGCTACCCTCAAGGAAGAGGAAGCCACCGACGAGAAGCTGACCAAGCTGGCCAAGACGGCGGTCAACCTGAAGGCCGCCGCGTAGCTTTAGGCGTTCGTGGAAAAGAAGACGGGCCCCTGGAGGGGCCCGTTTTTTGTCTTGCTTGAGGAGGTCCGGGCCCAGTGAGCGTAGCTCTCCGGGCCTGATCGCCTAACAACGCCCCACCGGGGCGTTTTTGCTGCCGAAGGCAGCCGGCGATCAGTCTTTAGCACGCTCCACGTAGGAATTGTCTTCGGTCAGGATGACGATGCGGGTGCCGGTGTCGATATGCGGCGGGACCATGACGCGCAGACCGTTATTGAGTACGGCGGGCTTGTAGGAGGACGAGGCAGTTTGCCCCTTCACCACAGGCTCGGTCTCGACGATCTCGAAGGTCAGGCGCTGGGGCAATTCCATCGAGAGCGCGATGCCCTCGTGGGTCATCAGGTGCACCTTCATGCCATCGGTCAGATAGGCCTTCTGGTCGCCAATCACGTCGTCGGAAACGGTGATTTGCTCGTAGGTCTGGGGCTCCATGAAGTGGTGACCTTCGCCGTCCGAATATAGATAGTCATATTCGCGGTCATCCACGTCGGCCTTCTCGACCATTTCCACTGTGCGCCAGCGGCCAATGACCTTCACGCCATCGGAAATGCGGCGCATGGTGACGTTGGTCACCGAGTTGCCCTTGCCGGGGTGCACGTTTTCGGCGGTGAGAATGACGTGCAGATTGCCGTCCTGTTCGACGACATTGCCTTTTCGCAGGGACGAGGCGATGACCTTGACCATATTTCTTCCTTGTTCGTATCGCTGGCGCGGGCTAGAGGCAGGGCCGTCCGGGCGCCGGAATATGCATATGTGGTGCGCCCGATACATTATTCCGCGCGCTTTCGCCAGACCGGACGGCAAGAAACCCGAGCATGACGGCATCTGAGACATCGCCCTGGTGGCATCCCGATCGCCATGCCGACCGGCGGCCGGCGCTATTGGCGCGGGCGAAAATCGATACGGCAGTGCGCGGCTGGCTGACCGAACGGGACTTCCTGATCGTTGATCCGCCGGGGTTGCAGCGTTCGCCGGGCAACGAGACGCATCTACATGCCTTCGGCACTGAGATGATCGGTAATGACGGGGTGGGGCAGGCCATGTATCTGCACACCTCGCCCGAATTCACCATGAAAAAGCTGCTGGCGGCCGGGGAGAAGCGGATCGCGAGCCTGCAGCATGTCTGGCGCAATCGCGAGCGCAGCGCCCTGCATCATCCCGAATTCACCATGCTCGAATGGTATCGGGCGGGCGCGCCCTATGAGACAATTATTGCCGATACCCTGGCGGTGATCCGGCTGGCGGCAGAGGTGACGGGGATCAGCCAGTTTGAATTCCGTGGGCGGGTTTGCGATCCGCGCTCGGAGGCGGAGCGGATCAGCGTGGCCGAGGCGTTCGAGCGCTTTGCGGGCATAGACCTGCTCGCGACCATGGACGAGGACGGGGTTCCAGACGACACGGCACTGGCCGAGCAGATGCTTAAAGTGGGCATGGCGCTGCCCGAGGATCGGCGCTGGAGTTATCTGTTCACGCATGTGCTGGTGGATCGGGTCGAACCGGCGCTGGGCAATGGGCGCGTGACTGTGCTGGATCGGTACCCGGCCTGCGAGGCAGCGCTGGCCCGGCGGGTGCCGGGTGACCGTCGCGTCTCTGAACGTTTCGAGGTCTATGCAGCCGGGGTGGAACTGGCCAACGGTTTTGGCGAATTGACGGACGCAGCCGAACAGCGGGTACGGTTCGAGGCCGAAATGGCGGAAAAGCAGCGCCTTTATGGGGAACGCTATCCGATCGACCAGGATTTTCTGGCCGCGCTCGATTTCATGCCGGAAGCCAGTGGGGTGGCGTTGGGGTTCGACAGGTTGGTGATGCTAGCGACAGGCGCGCAGAGGATCGAGGCGGTGCTCTGGGCGCCGGTGGCGGAATGAGGGGACTTTCGGTCAAGTCCGTCGCGGACCTCAAGGCCGCCAGGCTTGTTGCGCCGGATGTTGCGCTTGACGAGGTCGCCGAAAGATACGCTATCGGCATCACGCCGGCGGTGCTGGACCTGATCGATCCGGACGATCCCGGCGATCCGATTGCGCGGCAATTCGTGCCCTCGGCCGACGAACTGACCACTACGCCGGAGGAGCGGGCCGATCCGATCGGCGATCTTGCCCGTTCGCCGGTGGAAGGGATCGTGCATCGCTATCCCGACCGGGTCTTGCTCAAGGCCGTGCATGTGTGCCCCGTTTATTGCCGGTTCTGTTTTCGGCGGGAGATGGTCGGACCGCAGGGGCTGGGGACGCTGACGGCTGCCCAGCTCGACGCAGCCATCGGATACATCGCAGACCGTCCCGAAATCTGGGAGGTGATCCTGACCGGGGGCGATCCGCTGGTGCTCTCGCCCCGCCGGCTGCGGGACCTGATGGAGCGGCTGGCGGGCATTCAGCACGTCAAAATCGTCCGTTTTCATACGCGGGTGCCGGTGGTGGAGCCCGAGCGGATTGATGATGAAATGGTCGCGGCGCTGACGGCGAGCGGCAAGACGACCTATCTGGCGGTGCATGCCAACCACCCGCGCGAATTGACGGCGGCGGCGAAAGCCGGGTTCGACCGGATGCTTGCAGGCGGGATTGCGCTGATCAGCCAGAGCGTTCTGCTCAAGGGCGTCAATGATGACGTCGAGACCTTGGCGGCGCTGATGCGCGGTTTTGTCGAAAACCGTATCCGGCCCTATTACCTGCATCACCCGGACCTGGCGCCGGGTACGGGGCATTTCCGTGTCGGGATCGAGGAAGGGCAGCGGCTCGTGCAGGCCTTGCGCGGGCGGATTTCCGGCCTGTGCCAGCCGGTCTATGTGCTTGATATCCCGGGCGGCTACGGCAAGGCAGATATCGGCGCAGCGTCGATCACGGGAGCGGATGGGTGCTTTACCGTGCAGGACTGGCAGGGCGAAGAGCACGAATACTGGTCAGAGTAGGATACCCCAACCTCCCCCTGACAGGGGGAGGGGCCGTTCTGGTGGTCGCCGAGGATACTGAGCAGACCGATGTCTCTGCTGCTTTTCCTGTGGGAGAAGGAAAGGCGAGCGGCGCTCAGTCCACCACGCGCGGGTCGACATCCTTGGAATAATCCACGCCGCCAACGGCAAAGCCGAAGAGACGCATGAATTCTTCGCGGTATTTGGGCAGGTCGGCGAGTTCGGCGAGGTTTTCGGTGTTGAGCACCGCCCAGCGCTTTTTCAGTTCGGCCTGCATGGCGTCGGAGAGTTCCCAGTCATCGACGCGGATGCGGTTTTCGTCGTCGAGCACGATGGTGCCCTGCAGCTTGTCGCGGAACAGGCGGTCGATCTGGTGGATCGGGCCTTCGCCCAGCCCCATTTCGTCTTCGACCTTGATGAGCAGGGTACCGTAAAGCGGTACCACCGGAATGGCTGAGCTGGCCTGGGTGACGACGGCCTTGAGGGCCACGACATGGGCGGCATTGTCACCATGGGCCGCGCGGATGGCGGCGGCGGCGCGATCGAGGTCGCCCTTGGCCTTGCCCAGCGTGCCCTTGTGGTAGATCGGCCAGGTCAGCTCGCTGCCGAGATAGGTGTAGTTGAGCGAGGCAAAATCCTCGGCCAGCACACCCGCCTCGGACAGGGCATCAATCCAGAGTTCCCAATCCTCGCCGCCCATCACCTTGACGGTGGCGGCGGCTTCTTCCTCGGTTGCTGGCTCGACGGTAACTTCGGAGACTTCGCCGGTGCCGGTATTGAGCGTCTTGGAGGTGACCTGGCTGCCATAGGGCTTGATGGCGGAGCGATAGGTGACGCCATCCTTGGGGTCGGTGCGGACCGGGGAGGCCAGCGAATAGACGATCAGATCGACCTGGCCGAGTGTCTCCTTGATGGCCTCGATGGTCTGGGCCTTTACTTCATTGGAAAAGGCATCGCCCTCGATGGTCACGGCCTTGCTGCCGGCCGCGCGGGCGCGATTTTCGAAGGCCCGGTTATTGTACCAGCCGGCGGAGGCGGGCTTGGTTTCGCCCGGCTCGCGTTCAAAGGACACACCGACCGTATCGGCGCCAGAGCCAAAGGTGGTGACGATGCGCGAGGCGAGGCCGTAGCCGGTCGAACAGCCGAGCACCAGGACCCGCTTGCGCTCGGACGGGATCGGTCCCTTGATCACAACATGATCGATCTGGCGCTGCACATTGGTGGCGCAGCCAGTGGGATGGGCGGTGGTGCAGATGAAGCCGCGGATCTTGGGTTCGATGATCATGGGATTTTCTCCTCGGTTTGACCAAGGCAATAGCGGGAATGGCGGCGGAGGGCTAGGGGTTGAGGCGGAGTACCCCCACCCAACCTCCCCTGACAGGGGGAGGGGCGGCCTTGGCGACCGCCTCGGATTTTGGACTTAATCCACCTTCGCCGGCCCGGCCGGAAAGATGCCAGACATGACCGTAAAGCCGGGAACGCGCCGAACGCGGTCGGTCCAGCGGCGAAGGGCCGGATAGTCCTGGCGGGAAATGCCGCCTTCCTCAGAGAGCATCACATAGGGAAAACAGGCAATGTCGGCCGTAGTCGGGTGGGCTGGCGAGCAGAGCCAATCGCGGCCGGATTTCTCGCCGAACCAGAGATGTTCGTCCATCAGCCGAAAGATGCGATGGGCGCCCTTCTGGCATTTCTCGATGTTGAAATCATAGTCGTAGCCCAGGGCCAGGCGCGCTGCAGAGCTTGTCGATGTGATGTCGTCGGCAACGGCATGCCAGCGCAGGATTTCGGCAGTGATGGCCGGATCGTTCGGGAACCACAGGCCCGAGGCATCATATTCTTTTGCCAGATAGGCGAGGATAGCGCCAGAGTCCGAGAGCACCAGATCGTCGTCCTTGAGCACCGGTAACTGCCCGAATGGATTGAGCCGAAGGAACCAATCGGCCTTGTGCTCGCGGCCGGGGAAGAAATCCACTGGCACGATGTCATAAGGAAGGCCCAAAATGCTCATCAGCAGGCGCAGCTTGTAGCAATTGCCGGAGAGCTCGAAGTCGTAAAGGGTAATGGCCATGGGTCAGATATCCAGCACCAGGCGCGCCGATTTCGCACGGCTCACACACGTCATCATGCAGGAGTTGGACGCCTTTTCGCTTTTGTTAAGATAGACATCCTGATGGTCCACCTCGCCTTCCATGACGGTGGTCAGGCAGGTGCCGCAGGCCCCCTGCTCGCAAGAGGACGGGACCGTCAAACCCGCTTCGCGCATCACCTCAAGAATGGTCTGGCCGGCCGGCACATGCAGGGTCATGGCTGAACGCGCCAGTTCGATGTCGAAGGCGGATGAGGCGTCGATCGTCTTGTTGTTCTGGAAATATTCGAAATGCACCGCCTCGTCGGGCCAGCCGAGCCCGGACGCGGTCTGCTGCACCATTTCGAGCATGGCGCCGGGGCCGCAGATATAGACATGATTGGCAAACTGGTGTGGCCCGAGCACTTGATTGATGGTGCCCTGGATGGCGTCGCGAGCGAGGCCGGTATGGATGTGGACCGCACCATGCAGCACGTCCAGTTCGCTTTTGAACGCCACGCTTTCCCCGGTGCGGGTGAAGTAATGCAGCTCATAGGGCAGGTTCGACTTGTCGAGAAAGCGCGCCATGGAGAGCAGGGGGGTGATGCCGATACCGCCGGCTATCAAAATGGTGCGGGTGGCGTCGCGGCGCAGCGGGAAATTGTTACGCGGCTCGGAAATGGCCAGCACGTCGCCCTCGCGCACGGTCTCGACCAGCACCTTGGAGCCGCCTTTTGAAGCGCTCTCCTGCTTGACGCCGATGACATAACTGAGAAGGTCGCCGGGCCCATTGGTGATGGAATATTGCCGGACCAGCCCGTTGGGCAGGTGCAGATCGATATGGGCGCCGGGCTGGAAGGTGGGCAGGTGGCTGCCGTCGCGGTCGGCCAGTTCGAAGCCGATGACACCGTCGGCGCTCTGCCATTTGCGCTTGACCACCACATTGAGCGTATTGCCGCGCGGCACGGCAATTTCGGGCATGGTGGCAAGGTCAGCCGAGACCTTTTCATAGGTGGGCTGCAACGGTTCTGGCACAGGCTTCTTGGCGGCAGCGCGTTCGAGCCGGTCGCGCAGATGGGTCAGTTGCTCGTTGTAGTGACGCAAGCTCGCCAGTTCGTCGGCCGGGGTTCCGGGCAAGAGGCCACGGATCACGGCGCGTCCAGCGTCGACGGGCTGGACGAAATAGACCACGTCGCCGAGGCGCACCGTCATGCCCGGCAAGAGGTCCGCCGGCTGATCGTCGGGGGCAAGACGGGCAAGGCCCGCGACGACATCCTCGGGTGCCGCATTGACCGGCATGGGCCGCAAGGCGAACCAACTCCGGCCTTCGGCGCCGGGAAAAGGAGCGAAAGGCTTTTCATCGTTGGCGGCCGACCAGATCAGGCCGTACGCCTCCCTCACGGGATATTTGCGGTTCTCGATGCGGCGGGCCGGGGCATCGGCGGGGTGGGCCGGAATATAGGTGCATCCTGCGGAGCGGTTGGCATAGCGCCAGCCATGATACTGGCATTTGAGTTCCTGGCCTTCATTGATGCCGATGGAGAGGCGCACGCCGCGATGCAGGCAGCGGTTCTCCCAGACATTCACATTGCCATCATCGGCCCGCCAGACAGCGAGTTCGCGGCCAAGCAACTGGCCCTGATAGACGTGGCGGAAGGGCAGGTCGTCGCTGGAGGCGATGGGGTACCAATTGGGGTCGGAAAGGCTCAGGGGCATGTCGATCTGATCCGTTTGCTGCACCGGGATCGCGCCACGATCGATTTCTTCAGTTCAGTCGCAGTCCTGGCGTACGGGACTTGGACGCCCTCTCCCTGATGAGAAGAGGGGGAGCAGGTGGCTCCTGGGCTTCGTGCCATTCGAAGCATAGCTCTCATGGCCTCGCCGCCTAAAATCGCTCCACCGGAGCGATTTTGCCGTTCGGCTCGGCGTCAAGCCTGCGGGATCACCCCGTAGGCAATGCCCTTCTGGCTCAGCCAGCGGCGATAGGCGATGGCGCTCTTGTCGGCGCGGATCGGGGTTTCGGCGCGCGGGTCGAGCGGCAGTTTCTTGGGATACTGGTTTTCCAGGATCGGCTTGTCCTGGCCAAAAATGGTCTGCTGGAAGCGCCGTAGGTCGGTAATGGTCGAGGTCGAATCGATCATCGACTGCAACAGATGGGCGCGGCAGCGTTCCTCGGTCATGGGCTGGAGGAAAATGCCGATCACGTCGCGGCGGCTCTCATCTTCGGGGCAGGACTTGTAGAGCACCGAGCAGAAGGGGTGCGGCACGCGATAGACATACTCCACTTCCATTGCCTCAGTGGCCGATTTGGCCGCGCGCGGCTGCATGAAGCGGCACTTGGTGGCCAGCACCTCGTCGCGCTCCTCGGACACTTCGACGTCGTATTCCTTGACTTCAGTATGCGGTTCGGAGCCCAGAATATCGGTGTGGACGTAGGGGAAGTGGCCCATGTCGAGGAAGTTCTCCACGGCACGCGGGGCCGAGACGTGGATGCCAATGGAGCCGCAGCTCATGTTGACCCGGTCGGGCTCGGCAAATTCGGGAATGGGGAAGAGGTCGGACGACGGCGTTCCAAGACAGGTCCAGGTATAACCATAGGCAGTACGGACGGGCAGGCGTTCAAGGATGGTGTCGGCGTCAATCTCGTCGCCTTGCGCCTCATCGCTGCGCAGCCAGACGACGGGCTCGCCATCATTGCCGCGCGTCAGCGCCAGGGGAGTGTCGAGCAGCAGCGTGGTTTCGACAATGCCAATGGGCAGTTCCTCGGTGGCGGCAACGACGTGCCAGAGATTGCGGGTGATCGGATCGGGGGCGTTCGGCATGGGGTCGTCTCAACTGTGTGAGGTAAGCATAACCCGGTGTGTGGTCAGTGCCAGCACAAAGTTGGGTATGGGCCATGCGCTTTGGGCATGATGGTAGACACGGAATACGCCAAGCCCGCATGGTGCACATCAAAAGGCTCAGGATGAGGTCTAAGAGGATTATGTGTCGTGGAAAGTGAAGCCCCCCGTTTTGCCGAAACCCTGCTGGCCGAGCGCGTCGATCAACGTCTGGCCGAGGCGGGGGCGAGCCCTGCATCGCGGTCGGCGGCGGCCAAAGCCATGTTGCATGCCTCTTTGGTGGGGATCGACAGTCATGGTGTGCGGCTGACCGAGCATTATTGCCGGATGCTGGGCGGCGGGCGGCTCAGCAAGGATCCGCAGCTTGGCGTGGACAAGCGCGGTGCAGGCAGCGCCATGGTCGATGGCGATGACGGGTTGGGACATTACGCGGCTTACAAGGCCGTCGAGGTGGGCATGGAACTGGCCCGGGAGGCCGGCGTCGGTGCGGTGGGTATCAAGAATTCCTCGCATCTGGGCGCGGCGGGGGCTTACGCGCTCGCAGGCGCTGAGCAGGGTTTCATTGCCTTTGCCACCACCAATACCGATTCCATGGTGGCGCTATTCGATGGCGCGCAGAAATTTCACGGCACCAACCCGCTGGCCTTCGCTGCGCCCGTGCCCGGTTCCAGGCCCTGGTTGTTGGACATGGCGACAAGTTCCATTCCCCTCAACCGGGTCCTGCTGCATCGCTCGCTCGACAAGGCATTGCCGGCGGGCGTGGCAGCAACCCCAGATGGCGAGATGACGACCGACCCGCATGAAGCCGACATGCTGCTGCCGCTGGGGGGGACGGATTACGGCTACAAGGGCGCGGCATTGGCCGGCGTGGCAACGCTGTTTTCGGCGCTGCTCACCGGCACCACGCTCGATCCCGATTTCATTCCCATGTATGGCGGCGATGATATTTCGACGCCGCGGAATATGGGCCATTTTGTGCTGGTGATCGACCCGGACAAGTTCGCCGGCCGGGCCGCCTTTGGGGCCGCGATCACCACCTATCTGGCGGCGTTGCGCGGGTCCGCGGTGCGCGAGGGCGGGCGCGTGATGGCGCCGGGTGACCGGGAATGGGAAGAGATGGACCGACGGCGCGCCCAAGGCATCCCCGTCGATCCCGATACGGTGCGGTTCCTCGGGCTCTAGCCTATTGCTCGCGATAGATGTCGAAGGCGCCGATGGCCTGCGTGGTGGCCATGAGCTGGATTTTGTTGACGTTGACGTGTTCGGGCAGCGAGGTGGCCCAGAAGATGGATTCGGCGATGTCCTCGGCAGTCATGGCCTTGGTGTTGGCGTAGACATTGCCTGCCCTGTCCTCGTCGCCCTTGAAACGGACCACGGAAAATTCGGTTTCGGTCAGGCCCGGCTCAATATCGGTGACGCGGACATTCTTGCCTTGCAGATCCGAGCGGATGGCGAGAGCGAAATGCTTCACGAAGGCCTTCGACGCGGCATAGACCGACGCGCCGGGATAGGCGAATTCACCCGCCACTGATCCAAGGGTCACCACATGGCCGCCGCCGCGGTCGATGAGGCCAGGCAGCAGCAGGCGCACGGTGTAGACCAGACCCTTGATGTTGGTGTCGATCATGGTCTCCCAGTCTTCCAGCAGGGCCTCCGCTGCCGGCTGCAATCCGAGCGCAAGTCCGGCATTAGCGAGAACGATGTTGATGTTCTTGAAGGGCTCGGGAATGGCGGCGATGGCTGCTTCCATGGCGGCGCGGTCACGCACATCGAGGGGGATGATGTGGCATTTTTCGTGGCCAAGCTCGTCGCGCAGGGCCAGCAGGCGATCCTCGCGACGGCCGGTGGCGATCACCTTGCCGCCAGCGGCCACATAGCGGCGGGCGGCGGCGGCGCCGAAACCGGAGGTGGCACCGGTGATGAAGACGACAAAGCGGGTGGGATCGAGCAGCGGATACATGGGTGGTCCTGGCAGGCATTGGTTTACGTAGGCCGGCGCAAGGTGGACCGCGGCTCATGGCCTCGTCAACATTTCCAAAGTTTAATGCGACTTGCCCATAGCTAACGTGAATTTGCCGCCTATTGGGCGTATGGCCAAAGGATACCGAATTTATTGAGGCTGTTCCTGGCCATGAAGCGCTTTGCTAAAATTCTGCTTGTTCTGATCGTGCTGGCCGGTGGCGCCGGGGCAGGTTGGTGGTACTTCTGGGCCCCGACCCAGGCCAGCACGACGCCCGATACGGTGACGGTTGGGCGCGGCGACATAGAGACCACGGTGCTGGCTTCGGGTGTACTGGAGGCGAGCGCGCTGGTCAGCGTCGGGGCCGAGGTGTCGGGCAGTATCAAGGCGGTGCATGTGCGCCTGGGCGATGATGTTGCCAAAGGCGATCTCATCGCCGAAATCGATAGCCTCAATCAGGAAAACGCTGTCAAATCGGCGGAAGCGGCGCTCGCTGGCATTCAGGCGCAGCGGCGCAATCAGGAGGCGGCGCTCGCCAAGGCAGAAGCCGCGTTGGCTCGGCAGCAGCAGCTAAGCGCCAATAGTATCGTCTCCCAATCCGATCTGGAAACGGCCGAGGCCGCCGTTGAGCAGGCCAAGGCGCAGATTGACCAGCTCGATGCGCAAATTTCCCAGGCAGAACTGACCGTAGAGTCCGCAGAACTCAATCTTGCGCGCACACAGATCGTGGCTCCGGCAGACGGAACGGTGGTGGCGCTGCTGGTCGAGGAAGGACAGACCCTCAACGCCAATTCGGCTACCCCGACCATCGCCAAGATCGCCAATCTGGACACCATGGTCATCAAGGCCGAGATTTCGGAAGCCGATGTGGTCAAGGTGCAGCCTGGGCAGAAGGTCTACTTCACCATTCTGGGCGAGCCGGATCAGCGCATCGAGGCGACGCTGCGCGAAATTGAACCGGCGCCGACCTCCATCGCCAGCGACACAAGCAGTTCGGGCAGCGCGATCTATTACAATGGGTTGTTCGAGGTTCCCAACCCCGATCACCGCCTGCGCATCTCCATGACGGCATCGGTGACCATTGTGCTGGCCGAGGCGCGCAACGTGCTGACGCTACCGTCGAGCCTGGTTGCCCGGCGAGGCCCGCAGGGCGAGACCGTGGTTATGGTGTACGACCCGGCCAATGAGGAAGTCCGCCCCGCGCGCATTGAAGTGGGGCTCAACAACAATATCCATGCCGAGATCATTTCCGGCCTCAAAGAGGGTGACCAGGTTGTCAATGGCACGGGCACCCGCCTCGCCAGCAGCGGACAGGATGGCCAGGGCCGGCCCGGCGGGTTTGGTGGGGGCCCCGGCGGGCTCGGCGGCGGCGGACCCAGGCGTTAGGACAAGCCGATGAATCGCGTCTTCACCCCCACGGACAGCGTCGATACGCAGGTTCTCCCTGCTTCGGCAAAGCCCATCATCTCGATCACGGGTCTGGTGCGGCGCTTCAAGGCCGGTCCGGAATCGGTGGCCGTGCTCAAAGGCGTCGATCTGGAGATCCATCGCGGCGAAATGGTCGCCATCATCGGCCAGTCCGGTTCGGGCAAGTCGACACTGATGAACATTCTTGGCTGCCTGGATCGCGCGACCGAGGGGAGCTACCGCTTTGCCGGCAAGGATGTCAGCAAGCTCGATGCCGACGACCTGGCGGCGTTGCGGCGCGAGCATTTCGGCTTCATTTTCCAGCGCTATCAGTTGTTGCCTGATCTCGACGCGGTCGAAAATGTCGAAGTGCCGGCCGTCTACGCCGGTGTCGATGCCGAGGCCAGACGCGAGCGGGCCATTGCGCTGCTGACGCGGCTGGGGCTGGGCGAGCGCCTAGACCACCGGCCCAATGCGCTTTCGGGCGGACAGCAGCAACGCGTCAGCGTGGCGCGGGCGCTGATGAATGGCGGCGAGGTCATTCTGGCTGACGAGCCTACGGGCGCGCTGGATTCCCATTCGGGCAAGGAATTGATGGCCCTGCTCAAGGAGCTGCACGCCGATGGCCACACCATCATTATCGTGACCCATGATCCGCAGATTGCCGCACAAGCGGAACGGGTCATCGAAATTGCCGATGGCGAGATCATTGCCGATCGGCACAATGTCGAGCCGCGTCGGGTCGAAAAGGCCACAGCTGTGATGAAGGCAGCGGCAAGCTGGCGGCGGGGGCTGGAACGTACCAGTGAAGCGCTGCGCATGGCCTTGCGAGCCATGGGGGCGCACAAGCTCAGGACGTTCCTGACCATGCTCGGCATCATCATCGGCATCGCTTCAGTGGTTGCCGTTGTCGCGCTAGGGCAAGGGAGCCAGCAGACCGTGCTGGAGAATATTTCCTCGATCGGCACCAACACCATCAACGTCTATCCGGGGACCGGCTTTGGGGACATGCGCTCGGGGCGGGTGCGCACGCTGCGGCCGACCGATGCCGAAGCGCTCGCCGAGCAGGACTATGCCGACAGCGTGACGCCACAGGTCAGCGCCAATGCCACCGCGCTTTATCGCAACACGGCCAGCAATGCCGCGGTGACTGGCGTTGGCGCAGACTATTTCCAGGTCAACGGGCGGACGTTCACCGCCGGTTCCGGCTTCGGGTCGGACAGTATCACCAATATGGCGCAGGAAGCGGTCATCGATCAGAACGCGGTCAATGCCATTTTCACCAATGGAGAAGACCCGATTGGTGAAGTCATCATGCTGGGCAAGGTGCCAGTGCGGGTGATCGGGGTGGTGGAAACCAGTTCGGGCTTCGGGCCGGGCGGCAACAGCGCCAATGTCTATGTGCCCTATACCGCGGCCATGAGCCGCATTCTGGGGCAGAGCTGGCTCAACTCCATCGCGGTGCGGATCGCCGACGACTACGACACCGCACAGGCAGAGGTGGAGATTGCCGAATTGCTGACGCGGCTGCATGGCGGCACGCAAGACTTCTTCCTGCAGAACACGGACACGATCCGCGAGACGATCCAGTCGACCTCAGCGACCCTGACCATCCTGATCTCCACCATTGCCGTGATCTCATTGGTGGTGGGTGGCATCGGGGTGATGAACATCATGCTGGTATCGGTCTCCGAGCGCACCAAAGAGATCGGCATCCGCATGGCTGTGGGCGCGCGCCGCAGCGATATCATGCGGCAGTTTCTGATCGAGGCGATCCTGGTCTGCTTTGCCGGTGGCGCGGCCGGTGTGGCGCTGAGCTTTGCCCTGGGGCAGGGACTGACGGCAATCGTTTCGGGGGCGCAGCTGGCTTATTCTACCGAATCCATTGTGCTGGCGATCATCTCGGCCAGTGTCATCGGCGTCGTGTTCGGTTTCATGCCTGCTCGCTCGGCGGCCATGCTCGATCCGGTCGAGGCGCTGGCGCGGGAATGAGTGTGGTGCAATTGGGCCACGCCCCCTCGATCAAAATCGAATAAATTCAATGCAAAGGGTAGGCGCCTGCCCGGTCCGGCCCTAAACTCGCCATGAAATCTCCGCCCTTTGAGCGGCGGAGTGAAATGGGGCGCGGCAGGATTAACGCAATCTTTCCGCCCATGCGGCAATCTTGGTTTCAGCCCGGTTTGGTTGAAGCGTAGAAGGGCGGGATAGACCACTGCAAAGCGCGCGTCTGGTAACGAGTATTGGCGCCTTGTGCATCGCCTTGGCCGTGTCGGTCTCGGCGGCGATGCCTGCTAACGGCTTTGAGCTGTTCGGAATCAAGTTTTTCGAGGACCAGTCCGAGGTCGACGCCGATGCGGTGATCGTGGACCCGCAGCCCTATTTCGTGACTTTCACCTCTAGCGAAGGTGGGGCGGTGGAAGCGGCGTTGCGCAACGCCTCGGCTCTTTTGGCCGACGAGGCCGAGCCAGCTTCGGGCGCGGCCGGGCTCATCGCCAAGGCGCGGGGAGACTATCGGCGCCTGCTGGCCGCGCTCTATGGCGAGGGCTATTATGGCGGGACGGTCAGCATCCGCATCGCCGGGCGTGAAGCCGCGAGCCTGCCGCCCGACACCGATTTGCCCGATCCGGTCGATGTGACCATTGCCGTGACCGCGGGGCCTTTGTTCCGCTTCGGTGATGTGGCCATCGTCAATCAGGCGCCGCCGACCGCGGACCCCTATGATCAGGTCGATCTGCCGGTTCTGCGCGGTTATGGCGTGGGCGAGGTTGCCCGCTCAGCAGTGATCCTGCGGGCCGAGCAATTGGCGCTGGAGGCCTGGCGGCAGCAGGGTTATGCCAAGGCGGAGATCGCCTCGCGCGATGTGGTTGCCGACCATGCCACCAATACGGTGGCCGCGACCATTACCGTCAATCCGGGGCGTCTGGCTGCATTTGGCCCGGTAAGGGTGAGCGGCACGACGCGAATGAATCCAGACTTCGTGGCGCAACAGACGGGCCTGGCAGTCGGCCAGGAATATGACCCGGATGACCTGGGTCGCGCGCAGAAACGCCTCGACCGGCTCGAAGTGTTCCGCGCGGCACGGCTGGAAGCAGCCGAGAGCATCGGCAGCGACGGCTTGCTGCCCTATGAGCTGATCGTCGAGGAACTGCCGGGGCGGCGCTTTGGCGTTGGCGCGACCTATTCCACGGTCGATGGGCTCGGCCTTGAAGGCTACCATCTTTGGCGGAACCTCTTCGGGCAAGCCGAGCGGTTGCGGCTCGACGCGCGGGTGGCCAGCATTGCCTGGCCGCTCGATACGGCCCAGTTCGACTATTTCATCGGCGGCACCTTCACCAAGCCTGGGTTTTATCATCCGGACGTCGATCTGGTCGCGACCATCTCGGCCGAACGAACCATCTATCCCAAATATACTGAGACTTCTGCCGGTGGCCGAGTGGGGCTGAGCTGGTTCTTCTCGGACGAGCTGACCTTTGAAGGCGGGGCGAGCGTGGAGATTGCGCGTTTCGACGATGCCTTCGGTACGCGCGACTTTCACACGGCCGGGCTCTACGCCGGGGTGATCTATGATGGTCGCGACAGCAGCATCGACCCCACCGAGGGCTGGTACGCTGCGGCAAATATCGAGCCCTATTTCGACCTGCGCGGCAGTAATCCGGGCGCAAGGCTGGTGGTCGAGGGGCGCACCTATTTCGGATTTGGCGAGAACGATCCCTATGTCCTGGCCGGCCGGCTGAAGGCCGGGGCGGTTGTCGGCCCGGCGCTGGCTGATATTCCGCCCGACAAGCTGTTTTTTGCTGGCGGCGGCGGCTCAGTGCGCGGTTACGCGTTCAAGTCCATCGGTGTGGATGACGGCAGGGGAAACGTCACCGGCGGGCGCTATCTGCTGGAAGGCTCGCTCGAGGCGCGCGCCAAGGTGACAGACGATATCGGCGTGGTCGGTTTTGTCGATGGTGGCTATGTGGCGGCCGACAGGTTCCCGGGCCTTGAGGATCTGCGGCTCGGGGCCGGTATTGGTGTGCGCTATTACACTGGTCTGGGGCCGTTGCGGCTTGATCTGGCGGTGCCTCTCAACCGCCGGGCGGGCGATCCCGACTACGCAATCTATGCCGGCATCGGGCAGGCGTTCTGATGGCTGGTCTCTCCGCAATTGCCCGCCGCCGCCTGATGATCGCGGCCCTGCTGCTGGCGCCGGCTGCCGTGCCAGTGGCGCTGGTTGCACAGGACATGAACAATGAGGAGCAGAAGGATTTCCTGACCGGCTTCGTCGAAGGCCAGCTTTCGACGCCCGAACGGCAGATCCGCCTGTCCAATATTGACGGCATTCTCGGGTCGGATGTCTCGATCCGCGAGATCACCATTTCGGATGCCGAAGGCGTTTGGCTCCGGGTCAATAATGCGAGCCTGAACTGGAACCAGGCGGCGCTGTTTGGCGGGCGGCTCGAAGTCAATTCCCTGCGCGCCGAATCCATCGAATACATTCGCAATGCCATTCCGGTGGAAGGGGCGGTGGATTTGCCGCCGCCCGAGGCTGGGGCGCTGGAAATTCCCGAGTTTCCCGTCGCGATCCAGATCGGTGAACTGGCTATACCCAGCGTGACCTTTGGGGAAGGCGTGTTCGGACTGGGTTCCGAGATTGCGCTCAATGGCTCGATGACGCTGGAAGGCGGAAATCTCGATGCGGTGCTCGATATCGAGCGGCTCGACGGCCCCGGCGGGACCTTGGACCTGGACGTCGTCTATCTACGCGAGGGCAATAGTGTCGATCTGGGCCTGTCATTGGTCGAGCCGCCCAATGGGGTGCTGGCAAACCTGCTGAACATTCAGGACCGGCCGGCGATGACGCTGACGCTGGACGGTGAGGGGCCGGTCGAGGACCTGACCACGCAGATGCAGTTGCTGGCCAATGACCAGACCGCGCTGGCCGGTACGGCAACCATTGCGCAGGAGGCGGAGGGCTTTGCCATCAACGCCAATCTGGGTGGACCGCTGTCGACCCTGATCGCGGAGCCCTATCGTGACTTCTTCGGTGCCGACACCAGGCTGACCGCTAAGGCGCTTGTGCGAAGCGCAGGCGGGCTGGATATCTCCAACGTGACGCTGAGCGGCGGACAGCTCGGGCTGACTGCGCGAGCGCAGACGACGGCTGACAACTTCCTCAATCTGCTGGACCTCACCGCCACCATTGCTGATCCGGAGGGCGACAAGGTGACCCTGCCGGTGCCGGGTGGTTCAACCGTGGTGCAGGGTGGGCAAATCCGTGTCAGCTTCGGCACTGAAGCGAGCGAGCAGTGGCAGGCACGCGCCGACGTCGAAGGCCTGGAAACCGATGGTTTCGACGCGCAGACCTTCGGGCTGGGCATTGGCGGGGTGGCGCGCAATCTGGCCGATCCGGCCAGCCGCATGGTGACGTTCAATGGCGATGGCGCCGTGTCGGGCATTTCGGCTGATCCGGGCGTTGAGGCGGCACTGGGTACTAGTGTCGGGCTCGGCATCGCGGGGCTGTGGAACGCCGGTGAGCCGATCGAATTGGCCGAATTGCGCATTGTCGGCCAAGCGCTGACGGCGGCCATGGCTGGTGAGATCGATGGCACCGAATTCGATGGGCAGATCAGGTTGGCGACCCGGAGCATCGCGCCCTTCTCCGCACTGGCCGAGCGCGCCCTGTCGGGTGGGCTGGAGTTGACGGCCGATGGGCAGATTTTCCCGCTATCAGGTGGGTTTGACCTGGTGTTTGACGGCACCGGTACGGATCTGAAGATCGACGATCCCACGGCTGATGCGCTGCTCGCGGGTCGGGTTGATCTTTCTGGGCGGCTTGCGCGAACAGAAGCTGGGATCAGGGCGGATGGTTTCCGGATCGCCAATAATCAGGTGCAGTTCGCTGCCGACGGCACTTATGCCAGCGATGCCGCCGACTTTAATATTGCCCTCGATCTCGGCGATCTGGGACTGATTTCCGAGGAGGCGAGTGGCGCGCTGGCTGTGCGCGGGTCGGCCCGGTTGACGGCGTCCGAAGATCCGCTGGTATTGGTGCTGGACGCTCAGGTACCCAACGGCACTTTGGGTGATTACACCTTGCGTGATGCCAAGCTGGGTGTGGCGGCGACTCTGCTCGAGGGTTCGCTTAGCGGCGACGTTACAGGCGCTGCCATGCTCGACGGCCATCGCGCCACGCTGGAGACGAATTTCGAGACCGATGCCGAAATGCAGGCGCTGTCTGGTATCGCCTTTGAAATTGCCGGTACGCGGATCTCCGGTGACCTGACGCGCATGGTTGAAAGCGGCCTCATTGATGGTCGACTGGACGTGGCAGCCAATGATGTTTCGCTGGCTGCGGCACTGCTGCTGACCGATGCTTCGGGTGCGGTCAATGCCGCCGTTGAACTGACGCCGCAGGATCGTAGGCAGGGGGCCGGTGTGACGGCCAATGTCGCCGAACTGCGGATCAATGACATCTCTGTTGGTCGGGCCGATATCACCGCAGGCGTGTCAGACCTGTTCGGTGTTCCAGTGGTCAACGGTACCGCCACGGCTGGCAATCTCGTCGCCGGCGGCGTCGTGGTCGATGCGCTGAGTGCGCGCGCCAGACAGTCGGGTGACACCACGAGCTTTGATGCGCAGGCGAACCTTGCTACCGGCACCGATCTTGATATTGCCGGGGCACTGAGCCCGGTGGATGGCGGTTATCGCCTGGCGCTGGATCGCGCGAGTCTGGAACAGGGGAGCCTGACGGCGCGGCTTGCCAATCGGGCGGTGTTGATGGTGCAGGGTGAGAGCGTCTCGCTCGATGCGTTACGCTTCAATGTCGGCTCGGGCAGCATCACGGCGACTGGAACGGCCGGGCAGGCGCTCGACATGGTGGTGGATATTGCCGAACTGCCGCTTTCAATCACCAATGCCGTGGCGCCCGATCTGGGTCTGTCCGGCACGCTCAATGGCCGGGCTGTTGTGTCGGGGCAGGCCGATGATCCGCAAATATCCTTCGAAGTGCGCGGCGGCGGCATCGGCGCCACGGCCATTGCGCCATTCGGCATTGCGCCGCTGACCTTCAACGCATCGGGCAGCTTTGCTGACGAGGTGGTGACGCTCGACAGTCTCAGCGCCAATGGCAGCGGCGGGTTGGCCGTTTCCGGATCGGGCCGGGTGCCGCTGACCGGCAATGGTCTCTCCGTGGCGCTCAATGGCTCCGCACCGCTCTCGCTGGCCAATCGCTTCGTGGCGGATCGTGGTGCGCGTGTCTCCGGCACGGTCAATTTTGACGCGCGGGTGGGCGGCAGTCTCACCAGCCCGCAATTTACCGGCAGCGCGTCGACCAATGGCGCCGAATATGTCGATCCCGAGCTCAATCTGCGCCTTACCGGCATTGCCGGGCGGGTGGCGCTCAACGGCACCAATGCCGATATCGAGAGCGTGACGGCCAATCTGGCGACCGGTGGCAATGTGTCTGCATCGGGCACGGTCGGCCTTACAGCAGCTCTTCCGGTCAATCTGGCAGTGCAGATCAATTCGGCCCGCTATGCCGATGGCGATCTTTTCGTCGCAACCCTGTCCGGCGGCCTCAACCTGACTGGTAATCTGACCGGCGCGCCGCTGCTGGCGGGCAATGTGTTCGTTGAGCAGGCCAATATTACCGTGCCTGAGGGCCTGGGTGGCGGTGCGCAATTGATCGGTGTCGAGCACAGGCGCACCCCTGCCGATGTGCATCAGACGCTGGATCGGGCCCGGATCAATGAGCGTACGGGCGTCGCCGCGGGTGGTCGCGGACCGCAATTGCAGCTCGATATCAATGTCAACGCGCCCAACCAGATCTTCATCCGCGGTCGCGGTCTTGATGCGGAGGTCGGCGGATCGGTACGCCTGACCGGTACACTCAATGATGTACAGCCGGTAGGCGCCTTTGATCTTATCCGCGGACGGCTATCGATATTGGGGCAGCGCGTTATCTTTGAGACCGGCACTGTGACCCTGGTCGGCGATCTCGACCCGCAGCTCAATTTCGTGGCGCGCACCGAGGGCGATGGCATTACCGTCTTCGTGACCTTGTCGGGGCGTGCCTCGGCACCCGATATCAGCTTCAGCTCCAATCCGACCCTGCCGCAGGACGAGGTGCTGAGCCGGCTGATTTTCAACCGTTCGATGGGCGAGTTGTCGCCGATCCAGTTGGCGCAACTGGCGGCGGCGGCGGCCGAACTGGTTGGTGGCGGCGGTGGCGGCGGGCTGGTGGAGAGCCTACGCGGCGCCGCGGGCCTTGCCGATCTTGACGTGGTCACCGATGACGATGGCAATGTCGGAGTGCAGGCGGGGACCTATATCCAGGACAATGTCTATCTCGGCGCGACGGTCGGGGCGAATGGCCAGTCGAAGGTGACGATCAATCTCGATGTGACCGACGACCTGACCATCCAGGGCTCGGCTGGCCAGGATGGCAATTCCAGCATCGGCGTGTTCTTCGAAAAAGACTACTAATCGCGGGGGGCCATGAGCTTCTGGGACGAACGCTACGCTACGGACGAATACGTGTTCGGTGAGGCGCCCAATGCATTCCTCGCGTCGCAGCGGGAGCGGCTGGCTGGTTACAGCAATGCGCTCGCGGTCGCCGACGGCGAGGGCCGCAACGGCGTCTGGCTGGCGGAGCAGGGGCTGGCGGTCACCTCTGTCGATGCATCGCCTGTCGGCCTTGAAAAGGCGCGACGGCTTGCCGAAAAGCGCGGCGTGGCCCTCACCACGGAGCTGGCCGATATCGAGGACTATCCTTGGCCAGAGGGCGAGTTTGATGTCGTGGCCGGCATCTTCTTCCAGTTTGCGCCGCCGGCCATGCGCGATGCCATCTTTGCGGGCATGATCCGGACGCTGGCGCCCGGCGGCCTGCTGCTGGTCGAAGGCTATGGCCCCAGGCAGATGCAGTACAAGACGGGCGGACCAGGCATTCTCGACCAGCTCTACACCGAAGAGCTGCTGGCCGATCGTTTCTCCGCGCTCGATATTATTGAGCTGCGCAGCTACGACGCCGAACTGGCCGAAGGCAATCGCCATAGCGGAATCTCCGCGCTGGTCGATCTGGTGGCGCGCAAGCCCAATTGAAAAGGGCGGCCCATGAGCCGCCCTTTACCTATTGCGCCGTGGCGCCCCCGGTTTTCTCCGCCTTGTCCTCATCCCACCACCAGAGCGTCGGGAAGCCTGACGAGAACTCGGGCAGTTCCTCGGGGCGGCTGAAACGGTCCCAGCGGGCCGAGCGCGTGGTGCGCAAGGTGTAACTGGGGATGACGAAGTGCTTGTTGAGCAGCACGCGATCGAGCGCCTTGGTCGCCGCTTCCTGGGTCTCGCGGTCGTCGGCAACGATCAGTTTTTCTATCAGCGCATCCACAGCGGGGTCGGCCACGCCGGCGTAGTTCTGCGCACCCTGCTGATCGGCAGTGGACGAACCGAAAAAGAAGCGTTGCTCATTGCCCGGCGAATAGGACTGGGCCCAGCCAGCATAGATCATGTCATAGTCAAAGCTGCGGGCGCGGTTGATGAATTGCGGGCTGTCGACCGTGCGAATGGTGGCGGTGATGCCGATCTGGGCCAGATTGGTGACCAGATTATGCGCCACCGGCTCGATGGTGGGGCCATTGAGCAGGATTTCGAAGGTGAAGGGTTGGCCGTCGGGGTCAAGCATCTGCGTGCCCTCAAGCGTGTAACCTGCCTCTGTGAACAGGTTCAGCGCCGTGCGCAGGTTTTCGCGCAGCTTGGTCGGATCGCCGCTGACCGGATTGGTGTAGGGCGTGGTGAACACTTTTTCCGGGATCTGGTCGCGCACGCTTTCAAGGATTTCCAGTTCCTCGCCCTCGGGCAGGCCCGTGGACTTGAAGGGCAGGCCGAAGAAGAAGCTGTCGATACGCTCATACTGGCCATAGAACAGCGTGTTGCTCAATTCCTCGAAATCGAAGGCGTAATTCATCGCTTCGCGCACCAGTGGGTCGGCAAACTTGTCGCGCCGCAGGTTCATGATGAAGCCGACCAATACGCCCGAGCCATTATAGTCCTGCGGGAACAATTCCCTGATAACGCGTCCTTCCTGGACAGCGGGAAAGTCATAGGCCGTGGCCCAGCGACGGGCCTGGTTCTCGCTCCACCAGTCGAACTGGTCACCCTTGAAGGCTTCGAACATGACGGTCAGGTCAAGGAAATATTCGATGCGGTACTCGTCGAAATTGTTCTGCCCGATTTGAGTCGGGTGATCGATACCCCAATAGTCCTCGACGCGCTGATAGGTGATCGAGCGGCCGGCATCGAAGCTGGCGAGGCGATAGGGGCCTGAACCCAGCGGCGGCTCGAGCGTCGATTCGGCAATCGAGCGGGTCTCGCCCTCGGCATTGGTGCCTTCCCACCAGTGCTGCGGCAGCACCAGCAATTGCCCCAGGATCAGCGGCAATTCGCGATTGTCGGTCTGGTTGAAGGTGAAGGTGACTTCGCCAGGCGCGGTGACTTCGGCCGAGGTGACGTTAGCATAGTATTGCGCGCGGTCAGGATTGACCTCGATCAGCTTTTCGAAGGTCCACACCACGTCCTCAGCAGTCACCGGTTCGCCGTCGTGCCATTTGGCGTCGGCGTCCATGCGGAAGGTCACGGCGCCATAGTCCGGGGCAATCTTCAGCGCCTCGGCCAGATGCACGTAGTAGGTATTGTTCTCGTCAAAGGACGGGGTCATCAGCGTCTCGTAGAGCAGCCCGATGCCGCCAGCCACCTCGCCTTTGGGCAGGATGGGGTTGAAGGTGTCGAAGCCGCCCATGTCGCCCAGACGCACCATGCCGCCCTTGGGGGCATCGACATTGACATAGTCGAAATGGGTGTAGTCAGGACCGTATTTGGGCTCTCCCTCAAGGGTAAAGGAATTGGTCCAGACATCGGTGGGGGTCTGTGCCAGGGCCGGGCTCACCGTCCCGGCTGCAAGTAGGCCGATGACGAGGAGCGAGGAGAACTTGAGGGGCAGCGTCATGGCGTGGCTCCGAATGGGACAGTCGATCAAGAGGTTATCCGGTTGTGGGGGGCGGCGGCAATCGATCATCCGTCACATTTGACGGCGCGGCGAGATCGAAGGCGGCGGCGAGCAATTGGCGGGTATAGGCTTGCTGCGGGTCCGCAAGGATAGTGGCGGCCTCACCTTGTTCGACGACCTGGCCATTGCGCATGACGATCAGGCGGTGCGCCAGGGCTTTGACCACGCGCAGATCGTGGCTGATGAATAGATAGCTCAACTGCCGGCGCTGCTGGATGTCGCGTAGCAGATCGATGATCTGGGACTGGATGGAGACATCGAGCGCCGAGGTCGGCTCGTCGAGCACCAGAAAATCGGGTTCAAGCACCAGGGCGCGGGCGATGGCGATACGCTGTCGCTGTCCGCCGGAGAACTCGTGCGGGTAGCGGGCGGCCGTGGCAATGTCGAGCCCGACTTCCTTAAGGGCGGCCGCGACCTTGCCGTCCCGCTCCTGGGCTGACAGTCCGGGCATGTGGACCTTGAGGCCCTCGCCGACAATTTCGCCCACCGACATGCGCGGGCTGAGCGATCCGAAGGGGTCCTGAAAAACGATCTGCATGTGCTTGCGCAAGGGTCGCAGCGCATTCCAGGAACGGGACTGGACCTCATTGCCAAGCAGCACGATGCGGCCGGTCGAGGGGATCAGGCGCAAGAGGGCATAGCCGAGCGAGGATTTGCCCGAACCGCTTTCGCCGACCACACCCAGGGTTTCGCCCTTGCGAATGCTTAAGTCCACGCCGTCGACGGCGCGGATGTGTCCGACCGTGCGGCGCAGCAGGCCGCGGCGAATGGGAAACCACACCTTGAGGTCCTGCGTGGACACCACATCGCTGGTTTCGACTGGCAGGGGCGCCGGATCACCCGCTGGCGCGGCTGCCAGCAATTGTCTGGTGTAGTGGTGTGTGGGCGCTGCGAAGATGGCCTCGGTGGGCCCCGTTTCCACCATCTGCCCATTGGTCATCACACAGACCCGGTCGGCAATGTGGCGGACGATGGAAAGGTCGTGGGTGATGAACAGCAGGGCCATGCCATGGGCCTGCTGCAGGGATTTGAGCAGGTCCAGCACCTGGGCCTGCACGGTGACGTCGAGCGCGGTGGTTGGCTCGTCGGCGATCAGCATCTTGGGCTCATTAGCCAGGGCCATGGCGATCATGGCGCGTTGGCGCTGCCCGCCGGAAAGCTGGTGCGGATAATCGTCGATGCGGCGCAGCGGATCGGGGATGCCGACAGCGTCGAGCAGCTCCAGTGTGCGGGCGCGGGCAGCATTGCGGCGCAGGCCCTGATGCACGCTGAGGACTTCCCCGATCTGCTTGCCGATGGTGTGGACCGGATTGAGCGAACTCATCGGCTCCTGAAAAATCATGCCCACCTGATTGCCGCGCATCGCGCGCAAGCTTGCCGCATCGGCACCGACAAGCTCAGTGCCGTCGAATTGAACCTGCCCGGTCACCGAAGCTGTAGGCGGTTGCAGGCCGAGCAGGGAAAGAGCGGTAATCGACTTTCCTGACCCGCTTTCGCCCACCAACGCCAGGGTCTCGCCCGCCGTCAGGTCAAAGGACACCTTGTCGACAGCGGCATTGGCGCCGAAGTGGACGGAGAGGTCGCGGACCGAGAGGAGGGGGGCGCTCATCGGAACGTCTTTCGCGGATCGAAGGCGTCGCGGACGGCTTCGCCGATGAAGACCAGAAGGGTCATCATGATGGCGACGGTGAGGAAGCCGGTCAGGGCCAGCCAGGGGGCGTCGAGGCTGGATTTGCCTTCCGCCAAGAGGCGTCCCAGCGATGGTGCGGTGACGGGCAGGCCGAAGCCGAGGAAATCCAGCGAGGTCAGGGTTGCGACCGAGCCTGAAAGAATAAAGGGCATGAAGGTGAGCGTGGCGACCATGGCGTTGGGAAGCAGGTGCCGCCACATGATCCGCCGGTTGGAGACGCCCAGGGCGCGGGCGGCATTGACATATTCGAAGTTGCGGGCGCGCAGAAATTCGGCGCGGACGATGCCGACCAGGCTCACCCAGGAAAACAGCAGCAAGATGCCGAGCAGCACCCAGAAGTTGGGGGCGATGACCGAGGAGATGATCAGCAGCAGATAGAGCGAGGGCACCGAGGTCCAGATTTCGATGAGGCGCTGGGCGATGAGATCAATCCAGCCGCCGAAATAGCCCTGCATGGCGCCGGCCACCACGCCGATGATGGAAGAGAGGATGGTCAGCACGAGGCCGAAGAGGATGGAAATGCGGAAGCCGTGAATCAGCCGCGCCAGCACATCGCGTCCTGCGCCATCGGTGCCCAGCCAATGGTAGTTGCCCGGCACACAGAATGGGTCTTCGGTGCCCAGGGGATAGCGTTGGCAGATCTGCTCACGGGTCAGCAGCCAGCTTGGTGGATTGGCGCCGGGAAAGGCGACGAAGCTGTCCACGGTATTGTGGTTGTAGCGGATAGGCGGCCAGAGCATCCAGCCGTTGGCTTCGATTTCGTCGATATTCACCTTGTGGCGGAAATTGGTGACGCCGAGAAAGCCGCCGAATTTGGATTCGGGATAGTCGACAAAGGCGGGGGTCAGCAACTCGCCCTTGTACATCACGAGGATTGGCCGGTCATTGGCGACGAATTCAGCGCCCAGCGTCAGCACGAAAAAGAGCAGGAAGATCCAGAAGCTCCACCAGCCGCGCTTGTTGGCGCGAAAATTGGCCAGACGCCGCTGATTGAGCGGGGAGAGGCGCGATGACCCGAGGCTCTCGGTCGCCCCG
The DNA here is from genome assembly GCF_042181575.1 of Devosia polycyclovorans. GTDB lineage: Bacteria > Pseudomonadota > Alphaproteobacteria > Rhizobiales > Devosiaceae > Devosia > Devosia polycyclovorans. The sequence continues at coordinate 1,465,535 of NZ_CP170082.1, forward strand.
CTCATACGTCGCGGCTCTCGAAGTCGAGGCGCGGATCGACCCACATATAGGTCAGGTCCGAAATCAGGCCGATGATGAGCCCCATGAGGGAAAAGATATAGAGCGTGGCAAAGACCACCGGATAGTCGCGGTTGACCACAGAGAGATAGCCCAGCAGGCCCAGGCCATCGAGCAGGAAGATGGTTTCAATCAGCAGCGAGCCGCCAAAGAACACACCGATGAAGGCACCGGGGAAGCCGGCGATGATCAGCATCATGGCATTGCGGAAGACATGGCCGTAGAGCACCTGGTTTTCGGTGAGCCCCTTGGCCCTCGCGGTCACCACATATTGCTTGCCGATTTCATCGAGAAAGGAATTCTTGGTGAGCAGGGTGGCGGTGGCAAAGGCGCCCAGCCCCATGGCAAAGATGGGCAGGGCCAGATGCCAGAAATAGTCGAGCACCTGGCGCCACCAGGGAAAGGTCTCCCAGCCCGGCGAGGTCAGGCCGCGTAAGGGGAAGAATTGCCAGAAGCTACCGCCGGCAAAGAACACAACCAGCACGATGGCGACCAGAAAGCCCGGCACCGCATAGCCGATGATGATGATGGTCGAGGTCCAGACATCGAAGCGCGAGCCATCGCGCACCGCCTTGGCAATGCCCAGGGGGATGGAAACGCCATAGGCAATCAGCGTCATCCAAAGCCCGAGCGAGATCGACACCGGCATTTTCTCGAGGATCAGGTCGATCACCGAAATGTCGCGATAGTAGCTCTCGCCGAAATCGAAGCGCAGATAATTGCCGAGCATGGAAAAGAAGCGCTCAAGCGGGGGCTTGTCGAAGCCGAACTGCTTTTCGATCCGCTCGACCAGTTCGGGCGGCAGGCCCTGGCTGCCGCGATAGCTTGAATTGCCGCCTTGGGCCTGCTGACCGGCAAAATCGCCGCCTTCGCTGCCAGTGATGCGCTCGAGAGCGCCGGTATTCTGCCCCGACAGGTTGGCCAGCGCCTGCTCGACAGGGCCGCCGGGGGCAAATTGGGTGATGAGGAAGCTGACGGCCATGATGCCGAAAACGGTTGGGATCATCAGCAAGAGGCGGCGGATGATATAGGCGCCCATTCCTGCTCCGGCGATCCCGTTTCACTGTGTTTTCGGCGGTCTTATCCAGCGCAAATCAGTGGATGACCGGATTTTTCACAATGCAACATTTCGATGACGGCTTGGCAAGCCACGGGGCACCAACATTGCGTGATCCGCGCGAAAGTCCTTGCGGGGATGGTCGCGACTGGTCACGATTGGCCAAGCCGAGGAGTGCGTTGTGAGATTTGCCCCCATCATCCAGGTAAAAGACCAGTCCGTGGCGCGGGTGCTCATCGTGGCGCTCAGGGCCCATGGGTTTCATCCCATGGAGCCCCGCGAAGGCGGTCTGCCCGGTGTGCCGAACCTTTTCGGGCCGGAGGGGTTTGTTGTTGAGGTGCCCGAAGAGGAGGTGTCCGATGCGACCATTCTGGCGCAGGACCTGCTCAAGGACATGGCCGACCCTTCGCCGTGAGTGGCGCATTGCCCTGAAATCGGCCACATTGCTGTGACAGGGCATTGGAAGCGGGCCGGGCAATTGATCGGGGTGGTGGCTTTGGGTATAAGCCGCCACAAGTGTTAATGTGCATTAAGCCTTTGCGGCAGGAGTGATCAATGCAGGATTGGAAGCGCGGCGCTTCATCCCTTTTCGGCCTGGCAGCCCTCGCCCTTCTGGCGGCGGCCTGTTCTCCGTCCAGCCGGACCAATACCGCCAATCTCAATGTGGTCGGCCAACCGCAGCAATTGCAGCCGGTGCAGAACTCGACCGTGCAGCAGAGCACTTTGCCAGCAATCGGCGCCACGGGTACTCCCGCGCCCGGTCTTTCCGGCCAGCCCGTATTGGGTGGCCAGACCAGCGCGACAGCCAGCACCACGACCACGGTGGCGGGCACAAGCGCCGGCTCGATCACTACGGTCGGCACACCATTGGCAACCGGTATTTCCACCGGTCCGGAAGGCGCCTGGAATGTGGTTGCCGCAGGCCAGACCTGCCGGCTCAACCTGCCGCTCACGGCCAAGACCGGTACCAATTATTATCGCGCTTCGGCGCCGGGTTGCACCGTGCCGCAGATCGCCTCGGTGACCGGCTGGCAGCAGGTGGGTTCGCAGCTCCAGCTTTATGATGAGAACGGCAATATCGCTGCTTTCCTCGCCCCCTCTGGCGGCCGCTATATCGGCACCATGGGCGGCGGCCAGGCCGTCTCGATGGCCCGCTAGGATATTGGTGAAGCCGGCCTTTGCAGGCCGGCTTTTTTCAGACTTTTCAAGCCCTGTGCGCCCTTGGGTCTGGCCCGAGGAAGGCTCCGGATTACTTCATGTCTTCCAGCACCACTGCAACCCGGTCCCCCGTCCGTGCCGCCTATGACGAATTGGTGGCGCGCGGCACGCTGACGTCCGACCCTGCACAGATTGATGCCGTCCGGGAACTCGATCGGGTACTGGCTGATCTGCTCGCCCACAAACCCAAGCGCCTGTTCGGCTTTTTCGAAAAAGCGCCTGTTGGGGTGCGCGGGCTCTATCTCCATGGCGAGGTGGGGCGCGGCAAGACCATGCTGATGGACCTGTTTTTTGCGGCCGTACCTTTCCGGGAAAAACGGCGGGTGCACTTCCACGAATTCATGGACGAGGTGCACGCCGGGATTGCCACCTTCCGCAAGTCCCCCCGGGGCAAGGACGAGGATGCCGATCCGGTGGAGGCGGTAGTCAAGCCCATCCTCAAGGGTGGCTTGCGCCTATTGTGCCTGGATGAGTTCCATGTGCATGACATAGCCAATGCCATGCTGCTCGACCGGCTGTTTTCAAAGCTGTTCGCTGGCGGCGTGACGCTGGTGGCGACGTCCAATGTTGTCCCCGATGGGCTCTACAAAGACGGGCTCAATCGTCAGCTCTTCCTGCCCTTCATTGCGCTGTTAAAGGAAAAGACGGTCGTTGCCGGATTGCCGAGCGAGCAGGATTACCGGCGGCTGAAATTTGCCGGCCAGCAGGTCTATGCCTTCGGATCGGGTCCGGATGTGCGCGCGGCGATGGATCAGATGTGGCTCAGGATCACGGGTGGCGAGCCGGGGGAGCCGGGCGTTGTCGAAAGCATTGGCCGCCAAATCCCCGTGCCGCTCATGGCCATGGGCGCTGCACGCATCGGCTTTTCGGACCTGTGCGAGAAGCCGCTGGGCACGCGCGACTTCGTGCGTATTGCGCATCAGTTCGATTCTATCGTGCTCGACGATGTTCCCCAGATGGATCGCACCAAATCGGATGCGGCCAAGCGCTTCATCCTGCTCATCGACTCGCTCTACGACCGCGGCGTCAAACTGGCGGCCAGCTTTGCCGTGCCGCTCGAAGAATTGGGCGCCGACGACAAAACGGCTTTCGAGTTTCAGCGCACCTTGTCGCGGCTGGCCGAGATGCAGTCCGAGGAATATCTGGGCAAGGGTTTGCGGGACGCGGCGCCGGCGGAAGCAGAATGGGAGTGACGAGCTGGTGTTTGGCTGTTCTATTAATGGTCGATTAACTAGGCGCGGCGCAACGCTGGTTCAGGAGGTTCGCCATGCAAAATACATCTCATGCTGTCATGTCGCAGCGTGCCGAGTCTGCTGATAGTCCTGACGACTTCCCCACTCCGCCATGGGCAACGCGGGCACTTGTCGAATACATCGTTGGCCCGAGAGCGGTGAGCGGGCTTTCTTGTTTAGAGCCAGCTTGTGGGCGCGGTTATATGTCTAGGCCGCTGGGGGAGTACTTTGCATCTGTCACATCGTGCGACGCCTATGCCTACGGCTATGGTGAATTGCGAGACTTTCTTGACTATCCGTTCGAGGCCCTGTCTCATGATTGGGTCATCACCAATCCACCCTTTCGCTTGGCAGAGGAGTTTGTCGAGCGATCTCTGTTAGTCGCACGCAAGGGGGTAGCAATTCTTGCGCGGACAGTTTTCCTTGAAAGCATCGGGCGCTATGAGGGGATTTTTAAGGAGCGGCCGCCCACCAAGTTCGCACAATTCACCGAGCGTGTGCCGATGGTGAAAGGGAGAGTGGATGCTAAGGCATCAACTGCAACGGGATACGCCTGGTTTGTCTGGGAGAAAGACGCGGCAGATTCGTCGCGCCTTATGTGGGTCCCTCCTTGCAGGCGAATGCTTGAGCGAGACGGCGATTACGACTAGCCCTCGTGCCGCTGGTAGTCTTCAATAGCCTTCACAAGGATCGCTCTAGCGGCAGAGGCGTCGCCTGAATCAATGGCCTCTATTGCCCTTGTGACGGCGCCCTTCATCCTGCGTGCCTTTATGCCGGGAGAACCTTTTGGCAGTAGTTGATCAGCCGGTGCGGCGCTCAAGTTGCCGTAGTCGCCAGCAATCACTTCCTGTACACGCGCTGGATTTTCTCCGAACCACGAAGCGATATCGTGTTTTTTGTCGCCACGAGCGACCATTCCCAGAACTACAGCAGCATCTTTGGTTGTCAGTGACATTCGTTCCTCCAAGTTCTGAAGTATTCGATACTGCTTTTTCAGAAGCTGCAACAACAAAAAGCCTCTGAAATTGTCGCGTCTGGTGAATGTGGGTGGGTAGTTAAGTCCTTCTGCTATTGCAGAATGGTCTGTGGCAGTTGCGGGGGTGGCTGAGAGGCGATTGGAACGTTTCTTGTCGGCAATGCCCAACCGGCACCGCCCCTTCGCCCATCAGCATGAGCTAAAACCCAATTACGACGAAGGGTTCACTTGCCCGGCTCCGCCGACAGGGTTAAGACGTGCGCCAATTCAACGCAGTCTGGGATGAGGATTTATGGCGCGCAAAAAGATTGCCCTTATCGGTGCAGGTCAGATTGGCGGGACGCTGGCCCTGCTGTCGGCGCAGAAGGAACTCGGTGACGTGGTGCTGTTCGACGTGGTCGACGGTGTCGGTCCCGGCAAGGCGCTGGATATCGCGCAGTCGGCTGTGACCCAGTCCTTCGACGTCAAGATGAAGGGCACGTCCGAATATAAGGACATCGAAGGCGCCGACGTGGTCATCGTCACTGCCGGTGTGCCCCGCAAGCCCGGCATGAGCCGTGACGATCTGCTCGAAATCAACCTCAAGGTGATGGAGCAGGTGGGGGCGGGCATTTCCAAGTATGCCCCCAATGTTTTTGTCATCTGCATCACCAACCCGCTCGACGCCATGGTCTGGGCGCTGCAGAAATTCTCCGGCCTGCCTGCCAACAAGGTGATCGGCATGGCCGGCGTGCTGGATAGCTCGCGCTTCTGCCACTTCATTGCCGATGAGCTGGGCGTCTCGATCGAAGACGTCAACGCCTTCGTGCTGGGCGGCCACGGCGACACCATGGTGCCGCTGGCCCGCTACTCCACGGTTGCCGGTATCCCGCTGACCGACATCGTCAAGATGGGCTGGATGTCCAAGGAAAAGCTCGACGAAATCATCCAGCGCACCCGTGATGGCGGCGCCGAGATCGTGGGGCTCTTGAAGACCGGTTCGGCCTTCTATGCCCCGGCCGCTTCGGCCATTGCCATGGCTGAGAGCTATCTCAAGGACAAGAAGCGCGTGCTGCCCTGTGCGGTGCAGCTCAATGGCGAATATGGCGTCAAGGGCACCTATGTGGGTGTGCCGGTCGTTATCGGCGCCGGTGGCGCGGAAAAGGTCGTCGAGATTGCGCTCAACTCTGCCGAGCAGAAGGCCTTCGACAAGTCTGTCGGCGCCGTCGAGGGTCTGATCGAGGCCTGTCAAAAGATCGCGCCGAAGCTGGCGTAATGTTTCAAGCCGCTGGCCCTGCCAGCGGCTTTTGGCTTTCCGGCTCCAGAAATGCCGGAACATTGTCTGCCCACCCAAGGGGAAAAGAATGAATATCCATGAACATCAGGCCAAGGCGCTGCTGAAAGAATACGGCGCGCCGGTTGCTTCGGGCGTTGCCATTTTCTCGGCAGACGAAGCCGAGGCGGCTGCCAAGTCGCTGCCCGGCCCGCTCTATGTGGTCAAGAGCCAGATCCATGCTGGCGGTCGCGGCAAGGGCAAGTTCAAGGAATTGGGTCCCGACGCAAAGGGCGGCGTGCGCCTGGCCAAGTCGGTTGAAGACGTTGTCGCCAATGCCAAGGAAATGCTGGGCAACACGCTGGTGACCAAGCAGACCGGCGAGAACGGCAAGCAGGTCAACCGCCTCTATATCGAAGATGGCGCCGATATCGCCCGCGAGCTCTACTGCTCGCTGCTGGTCGATCGTGCCTCTTCCCGCGTCAGCTTCGTCGTCTCCACCGAGGGTGGCATGGATATCGAGGCTGTGGCCGAGCACACCCCCGAGAAGATCATCACCGTCGCCATCGACCCGGTGGCTGGCGTGACGGCTGACGATGTGGCCAAGATCAACGGGGCGCTCGAACTGGACGGCGCGGCTGCCGAAGACGGCAAGAGCCTGTTCCCGATCCTCTACAAGGCGTTCACCGAGAAGGACATGAGTCTTCTTGAGGTGAACCCGCTGATCGTCATGACCGATGGCCACCTGCGTGTTCTCGACGCCAAGGTCAGCTTTGATAACAATGCGTCCTTCCGTCACGAAGAGCTCAAGCCCCTGCGCGATCTGACCGAAGAAGACGCCAAGGAAATCGAGGCATCCAAGTACGATCTCGCCTATGTGGCGCTCGAGGGCAATATCGGCTGCATGGTCAATGGTGCGGGCCTTGCCATGTCCACCATGGACATCATCAAGCTCTATGGTGCCGAGCCGGCGAACTTCCTCGATGTGGGTGGCGGCGCTTCCAAGGAGAAGGTGACGGCCGCCTTCAAGATCATTACGGCCGATCCGGCGGTGAAGGGCATCCTGGTCAATATCTTCGGCGGCATCATGCGCTGCGACGTGATCGCAGAGGGCGTGATCGCTGCGGTCAAGGAAGTGGGCCTCAAGGTGCCGCTGGTGGTGCGCCTCGAAGGCACCCGCGTCAAGGAAGGCAAGGAAATCCTCGACAATTCCGGGCTCGATGTGATTTCCGCGGACGATCTGGACGATGCCGCCCAGAAGATCGTCAAGGCAGTGCAGGGCTAGGCCGATGCGCGCGGGCCTCGCACTCTGCCTGTCGCTGATGCTGGTTGCTCAACCAGCCCTGGCGCAGGGAAAGACCAAGTCGTCTCCGGCTGCGGAAGCCGTCGCGGCATTGGCGATGTGCGAGGCTTTCGCCAAGGGTGACGTGCTGGCGGTCGATGAAGCCATCAGCACTGGCTGGGATGCTTATGAGGATGAGTCGGAGAGCCCGTTCATCCGGTCCTATTCGGCTGGCCGGGAAATTCCCGGTATCGGCTGGGGCGACATGTTTGCTTTGGTCGAGACCTATCCTGACCGGGTTCTGGGCTATTGCCGCATCGACGTCGCCGAGGCCAAGGGTCAGGGCGAGCATGCCATCGAGGCGCTTGCCGCGCTCGATGGCTATGCCGGTGATGTAACCACCGAAAGCAGTGGCACCTATGCCAGCCTGGTCGGCACCGGCGGCGACGACAGCCTTCTCATTGCCCATTGGGATGATGTGGGCTTTGTCATCCAGCTCACCATCCTCACGCCGAAATCCGCCACGAGCGAACAGTAATCCGCCCGCCAAAAGACGGGCACGAATTGGCGCCTGGCGCCCAGAGACGGAAGAGAAACAGATGTCCATTCTCGTCAACAAAGACACCAAGGTTCTTGTGCAGGGGCTGACCGGCAAGACCGGCACCTTCCACACCGAACAGGCGCTGGCCTATTTCGGCACCCAGATGGTGGGTGGCACTCATCCCAAGAAGGGCGGCGAAGTCTGGTCCTCGGGCGTTGACGGCACCGAACTGCCGATTTTTGCCTCGGTTGCCGAAGGCAAGGACAAGACCGGTGCCAACGCTTCGGTGGTCTATGTCCCGCCCGCCGGCGCTGCCGCCGCCATTGAAGAAGCCATTGACGCCGAGATCGAGCTGATCATCTGCATCACTGAAGGCGTGCCGGTCATGGACATGGTCCGCGTCAAGGCCAAGCTCGAAAAGAGCAAATCGCGCCTGATCGGACCGAACTGCCCCGGCGTCCTGACCCCGGAAGAATGCAAGATCGGCATCATGCCGGGTTCCATCTTCTCCAAGGGTTCGGTGGGTATTGTGTCGCGCTCGGGCACGCTGACCTATGAAGCTGTGTTCCAGACCACCAATGAAGGCCTCGGCCAGACCACTGCCGTGGGCATTGGCGGTGACCCGGTCAAGGGCACCGAATTCATCGACGTGCTGGAGATGTTCCTGGCCGACGAAGCGACCAAGTCGATCATCATGATCGGCGAAATCGGTGGTTCGGCCGAAGAGGAAGCCGCCCAGTTCCTGATCGATGAGGCGAAGAAAGGCCGCAAGAAGCCGATGGCCGGTTTCATTGCAGGGCGTACCGCTCCTCCGGGCCGCACCATGGGTCATGCCGGCGCGGTGATTTCGGGCGGCAAGGGTGGCGCGGAAGAAAAAATCGCGGCCATGGAAGCGGCCGGGATCAAGGTCTCGGCTTCGCCGGCGCGCATCGGCGCGACGCTGGCGGAAGTGCTTAAGGGCTGAGAGTTGTCCCGCAGGGCCAACCGCTCCGATGGAGCGATTGGAGGCGAGCAGGCCACGAAAGCTGTGCTTAAGTGGCGGGTTGCCAGTTCGATGACACCGTCCTCGCTCGCGGCGAGGGCAACTCATGCGACCAATGTCGGTCGCGCTTCGGTCAAGGTTCGGTGCTAAGCCGGACCTAAGGCTGTTTGGAACACATATCAGTGAGCCGTGGCGCCTTGCGGGGCGCCGCAAGTCTTAACAAGATACAAAGGAAACGCGGTCAATATTCAGCCCACTTTGAATGACCGCATTTGACATCGGATCTGGATACTCCAGGCCGGTTCGTTGAGAAGGATGGCAGGGCGCAAGGCCTTGCGACAAAAGCGATGACACGACAGGAAAAGAACGACACGTTCTTGCTGACCTCGTTCCTCTATGGGGGGAACGCCGACTACATCGAACAACTCTATTCCCGCTTCAAAACCGATCCTTCCAGCGTCGATCCGACCTGGTCGAGCTTTTTCTCCCGGCTCGACGACAGCCAGGCCGAGGCCAAGAAAAATGCTGATGGTCCCAGCTGGGGTCGCAAGGATTGGCCGCAGGCCGAAAGCGGCGAACTGGTCAGTGCGCTGGATGGCGATTGGGGCCAGGCTGCGCTAAAGGTCGAAAAGGCCGTGAGCAAAAAGGCTGCGGCCGAGGGTAAGCCGGCGCCGAGCGCCACCGATGTGCTGCAGGCCACGCGCGATTCCATCCGGGCCATCATGATGATCCGCGCCTATCGCATGCGCGGGCATCTGCATGCTGATCTCGATCCCTTGAAGCTCAAGACCGATGAACCGGCGCCCGAACTCGATCCGGCCAATTATGGTTTCACCGAAGCCGACTACAGCCGCAAAATCTTCATCGATAATGTTCTGGGGCTCGAATACGCCACTATCCCCGAGATGCTGGCCATCCTCAGGCGCACCTATTGCGGCACCCTGGGCATCGAGTTCATGCATATCTCCGATCCCGAAGCCAAGCAGTGGATTCAGGAGCGCATCGAGGGACCGGACAAGGAAATCTCCTTCACGCCCGAGGGCAAGAAGGCGATCCTTGCCAAGCTGGTCGAGGCCGAGGGCTTCGAAAAGTTCCTCGACGTCAAGTATACCGGCACCAAGCGCTTTGGCCTTGATGGCGGTGAAGCCACCATTCCCGCGCTCGAGCAGATCATCAAGCGCGGCGGCGCGCTGGGCATCAAGGACATCGTTCTGGGCATGGCGCATCGCGGGCGCCTCAACGTGCTGACCCAGGTGATGCAGAAGCCGCACCGCGCCTTGTTCCACGAATTCAAGGGCGGCGCCTTCTACCCTGACGATGTCGAGGGTTCGGGCGATGTGAAATACCATCTTGGGGCTTCGTCTGACCGGGATTTCGACGGAAATAAGGTCCACCTGTCGCTGACGGCCAATCCCTCCCACCTGGAAATCGTTGATCCAGTGGTGCTGGGCAAGGCGCGTGCCAAGCAGGACCAGCATATTGCGCCCGATGGCAAGCTGGTGAATATCGCCGATGGCAAGCCGGACCGCTCCATGGTGCTGCCGCTCTTAATCCATGGCGATGCGGCGTTCGCAGGCCAGGGTGTGATCGCCGAGTGCCTTGGGCTGTCGGGCCTTAAGGGACACCGGACCGGCGGTTCAATCCACTTCGTGATCAACAACCAGATCGGCTTTACCACCAGCCCGATGTATTCGCGTTCGTCGCCTTATCCGACCGACGTTGCCAAGATGATCGAGGCACCGGTACTGCATGTGAATGGTGACGATCCCGAAGCTGTGGTTTTTGCCGCCAAGGTTGCCGTCGAGTACCGCCAGAAGTTCGGTCGCCCGGTTGTGATCGACATGTTCTGCTACCGTCGCTATGGCCACAATGAAGGCGATGAGCCCAGCTTCACCCAGCCTACGATGTACGCCAAGATCCGGGGCCATAGGACCACGCTTGAGCTCTATGCTGAAAAGCTGATCGGTGAAGGTCTGATCACCCAGGCCGAGCTGGAAAAGCTCAAGGCCGACTGGAAGGCCACTCTAGAGAACGAGTTCGAGTCCGGGCAGGACTACCGCCCGAACAAGGCCGATTGGCTCGATGGCCAATGGAAGAGTTTCAAGCCGGCCGAGGACGAAGGTCCGCGCCGGGGCGAGACCGGCGTTGCCATCGACAAGCTGGTCGAGATCGGTACCAAGCTTGCGCAGGTGCCCGAGGACTTCAACGTCCACAAGACCGTCAAGCGCTTCATGGACAACCGCCTCAAGGCGATCGAGAGCGGCGAAGGCATTGACTGGGCTACGGCCGAGGCGCTGGCCTTCGGCACGCTGGTGACCGAAGGTCATCCGGTTCGCCTTTCCGGCCAGGACTGCGAGCGTGGCACGTTCAGCCAGCGCCACTCGGTGCTCAACGACCAGCAGGTCGAGGCCAAGACCTATACCCCGCTCAACCATCTCGATCCCGAGCAGGCCCGCTACGAAGTCATCAATTCGATGCTGTCCGAGGAAGCCGTGCTGGGCTTTGAATATGGCTACTCGCTGGCCGAACCCAAGGCGCTGACATTGTGGGAAGCCCAGTTCGGCGACTTCGTGAATGGTGCGCAGGTCGTCATCGACCAGTTCATCTCATCGGGCGAGCGCAAGTGGTTCCGCATGTCGGGCCTCGTCATGCTGTTGCCGCATGGCTATGAAGGCCAGGGCCCGGAGCACTCCTCGGCCCGCCCCGAGCGCTTCCTGCAGCTTTGTGCGGAAGACAATATGCAGGTCGCCAACTGCACGACGCCAGCCAACTACTTTCATGTGCTGCGCCGCCAGCTCAAGCGTGACTTCCGCAAGCCGCTGATCCTGATGACGCCCAAGAGCCTGCTGCGTCACAAGCGTGCCGTATCTGGCCTGGCCGAGATGGGCCAGGATTCATGCTTCCATCGCCTGCTCTGGGACGATGCGGAGGCACCCGGCGCGCCCAAGACCACGATCCAGCTGGCCAGCGACGACAAGATCCGCCGTGTCGTGCTGTGCACGGGCAAGGTCTATTACGACCTGCTCGAAGACCGCGAGAAGAAGGGCATCAACGATGTCTACCTGCTGCGCGTGGAACAGCTCTATCCGTTCCCGGCCAAGGCCGTGCTGGACGAGTTGAGCCGTTTCCCCAATGCCGATGTGGTCTGGTGCCAGGAAGAGCCGCGCAATATGGGCGCCTGGGCGTTCATCCAGCCCTATGTCGAATGGGTATTCGACCAGATGGGCCGTGGCGGCGAGCGCGTGCGCTATGTCGGCCGTCCCGCTGCGGCTTCCCCCGCGACTGGCCTGATGCGGACGCATCTGGCTCAGCTCCAGGCATTCCTCGACGACGCGTTTGCGCAGTAACCCGATCTAGAAGGACAAATCTCAATGTCGACAGAAATCCGCGTCCCGACCCTGGGTGAAAGCGTTACCGAAGCCACGATCGGCCAGTGGTTCAAGAAGGTGGGCGACGCCGTCGCCGCCGACGAGCCCGTGGTGGAACTGGAAACTGACAAGGTGACCATTGAAGTGCCGGCGCCCGCCGCCGGCACGCTTGAAGCCATTGCCGCTCAGCCGGGCGAAACCGTTGATGTCGGCGCCTTGCTGGGTGCTATCGGTGCTGGCTCTGGAGAAGCGGCCGCCGCGCCTTCGAGCCAGGATTCGAGCTCGGCTCCTGAGCCCTCCGCTGAAAATCCGGTCAACGTCAATCCGGAGCCGATACCCCAGCCACGGACCGCCACGGACCGCGCTCCGGCTCCTTCGGCGCAGAAGCTGATCAACGAAAAGGGCCTCAGCGCCGACAATATTGCCGGCTCGGGCAAGGCTGGTCAGGTGCTCAAGGAAGACGTGCTGTCCGCGCTGGCCAAGCCTGCCGCGGCGCCTGCCGAAGCCAAGGCTCCGGCAGAGGCCAGGGCACCTGCCGCTCCGCGTGCGCCGGTTGCCGCCGACGATGCCGAGCGTGAAGAGCGGGTCAAGATGACCCGGCTGCGCCAGACCATTGCCCGTCGCCTCAAGGATGCGCAGAACACCGCTGCCATGCTCACCACCTTCAACGAGGTGGACATGAAGCCGGTGATGGATCTGCGCAACCAGTACAAGGAGCTCTTCGAGAAGAAGCATGGCGTCAAGCTCGGCTTCATGGGCTTCTTCACAAAGGCCGTGGTGCACGCGCTCAAGGAGATCCCGGCGGTCAATGCCGAGATCGACGGCGATGACCTGATCTACAAGCAGTACGCCCATATCGGCGTCGCTGTGGGCACCGACAAGGGCCTGGTGGTTCCGGTGGTGCGCAATGCCGACCAGATGTCGATTGCCGAAATCGAAAAGGAAATCGGCAATCTGGGCAAGAAGGCCCGCGACGGCCAGCTGTCCATGGCCGATATGCAGGGTGGCACGTTCACCATTTCCAATGGCGGCGTCTATGGTTCCCTGATGTCGACGCCAATCCTCAATGCCCCCCAGTCGGGCATTTTGGGCATGCACAAGATCCAGGAACGTCCGGTTGTGGTCGGCGGCCAGATTGTTGTCCGCCCGATGATGTATCTGGCGCTGAGCTATGATCACCGCATTGTCGATGGCAAGGAAGCAGTGACTTTCCTCGTCCGCGTCAAGGAAAGCCTCGAGGCGCCCGAGCGCCTGGTGCTCGACCTCTAAGACTTGCCACATTTGTGCGTTTCAAAGGCCCGCTTCGGCGGGCCTTTTTCATGTTCACCAATTGGTGTGTGGAACAGGTGCAGGCAGTAACGTTCCATTAGCACTTGGCCCCGATATGCAAGCGGCGTGGACGCGCGGTAAAATGCGTTCAGGAGAGTGGTATTGAGAACAGGTTTGGTGGTTTGGGCGGCGCTGGCGATGAGCACTGTGCCCGCGATCGCGCAAGAGCAGAGTGCGGCCGACGCGGCCCTGGTGGGCGAGCTCATGGCTTTTCATGGTTCCAAAGCGATTGTCGAAGTGATGAGCACCCATTGCTACGAGACCACCGGGCTCGACAGTGCTTATGAAGATGCGGCTGCCAATTGGTACCTGCGCAATATCGGCTATCTCGACCTGGCCGACCGGGTCACAGAGCGCCTGGGGGGCGAAGTCGAGGGGCAGCGGCAGGCCGCCGAGACCTATGGTGGCAGCCAGATCATGACGGCCTATAACCAGGCAGCCGACAAGGAAAGGTTCTGCCGGGCCTTTCTGGAGCAGATCGAGAGCGAAGCGCTCGATATCGATCAGCAACTGCCAGACGTCCTGAAGCGGGCGCAGGACATCTCTGCGTCATAGAAAAGTTCAGCTAAGCTGTTGGCTATCCGACCTAATCATGTAATTCATGCCGCGCTGCTGGCCGTCGTTTCGGCAGTGCATGGAGCATATGCATGAGCGTTGAACTCACCCTTCTTATCTGGAGCGCCGGGCTGGCGTTTGCCTATCTTGCCGTCCAATCGGCGGCGTATCGCCTGGATTATGGGATCGTTCACGCCGGCACGCAGCGGGATAATGAGCGCCCGCCGAACAAATGGGCAGCGCGGGGCAACCGGTGTCTGCGCAATTTTCTCGAGACCTATGGCATTTTCATTGCCCTTGCGGTCGCGACCGAAATCTCCGGCCGATCCGACAGCCTCACACAATGGGGCGCACAGATCTGGTTCTGGGCGCGTTGGGCCTATCTGCCTGCCTATTTCATCGATGTGCCGCTGATGCGCTCGTCGTTCTGGATGGTTTCGTTGGTCGGGTTGCTCATGCTGTTCGTGGGTGTTGCCGTCTAGCGAGGGCGCCCTTGCCTATCGGGCAGGGGTCAATCTCATGGTCCGCGTTGCCCGGGGGCGCCTGCTGGTGTAACCGTTAGTCCGTTATCTTGCGGCGGTGGCGACATGGACTTCCCCTGGTTGGAATTTTTGGGCCTGATGCTGGCCTTCGGCATCAATGCCGTTATTCCCGGGGCGGATTTCGCCATGGTGCTGCGCCAGGCCGTGGTGCATGGACGGCGCGAGGCGCTGTTTACCTCCGCGGGCATCGCGACCTCGATTCTGGTGCACGGCACCTATACGCTGCTCGGCGTCGGGGTGATTGTTGGTCAGTCGTTGTTGCTGTTCAACATTCTCAAGTGGGCCGGTGCGGCCTATCTCGTGTGGCTGGCAATCGCGGCGTTGCGCAGTCCGCCGCCGCAGCCGCCCCAGGTCACCGAAGGTTCGGCGGCCCACAAGGGCAACTTCGCCGCGTTTGCGCTTGGCTTTCTGACCAATTTGCTCAATCCCAAGGCCGTCTTGTTCTTCCTGGCGCTCTTCACCTCGCTGGTGTCTGCGCACACGGACGGGCAGACCAAGGCGATCTATGTGGGCAGCATGAGCATAATGCTTTTTGCCTGGTTCGCATTGGTCTCGATCTTCTTTACGACCCCGGCTGTGCGGCTGGCCTTTTTCCGTTTCGGCCGGTGGTTTAATCGGGTAACCGGCATTACATTCCTGGCGCTGGCTGTGCGTGTCGCACTGGCGCAGCAACGCTGATCATTCTCTGAGGCAAGAACAATGGCAGACCAATTCGACCTTACCATCATCGGCTCGGGCCCGGGCGGCTATGTCTGCGCGATCCGCGCGGCGCAGCTCGGCCTGAAGGTGGCCGTGGTGGAGAAATGGGCGACCCTTGGCGGTACCTGCCTCAATATCGGCTGCATTCCCTCCAAGGCGCTGCTGCATGCCTCGGAGCTGTTCGAGGAAGCCGGGCATGGTTTCAAGGCGCTTGGCATCGATATTCCGGCGCCCCAGCTCAACCTCAAGCAGATGCTCACCCACAAGAGCGAAACGGTGGCCTCCAATGTCGGCGGCGTCGATTATCTGTTCAAGAAAAACAAGATCACCGTGTTCCGCGGCATCGGCTCCATCCCTGCCGCCGGCAAGGTGCTGGTGACCCCGCAGACTGGCGGTCAGACCGAGATCATCACCAAGAACATCGTTATTGCCACCGGCTCGGTCTCGGCCAACCTGCCGGGCATCGAGATCGACGAAAAGCAGATCGTCACCTCGACCGGTGCGCTGAATCTCGAAAAAGTGCCCAACAAGCTGGTCGTCATCGGTGCCGGTGTGATTGGGCTGGAACTGGGTTCGGTCTGGATGCGCCTGGGCGCTCAGGTCACCGTGGTCGAATATCTCGACCGCATCCTGCCCGGCATGGACAGCGAAGTGGCCCGTCAGTTCCAGCGCATGCTGCAAAAGCAGGGCATGGAGTTCAAGCTTTCGAGCAAGGTTGCCGGTGTCGAGAAGCAGGAAGACGGCTCGCTCAAGATCAATGTGGAGCCGGCAAAGGGCGGCGAGGTCGAAGTGCTGGATGCCGACGTGGCGCTGGTGGCCATCGGCCGCAAGCCGCACACTGAAGGTCTGGGCCTTGACCTGGCTGGTGTTGCGCTGGACGAGCGCGGCCGGGTGCGGGTCGACGGGCACTATAAGAGTTCGGTCGATGGCATCTATGCCATTGGCGATGTGATCGCCGGCCCGATGCTGGCGCACAAGGCCGAGGACGAGGGCATTGCCGTGGCCGAAATCCTCAGCGGGCAGGCCGGGCATGTGAACTATGCCGCTATTCCGGCGGTGGTTTACACCAACCCCGAAGTGGCCTCTGTCGGCAAGACCGAGGACGAACTCAAGGTCGATGGGATCGAATACAAGATCGGCAAGTTCCCCTTCACCGCCAATGGCCGCGCCAAGGCCATGCTGGCGACGCAGGGCTTTGTCAAAATCCTGGCCGATGTCGAGACCGACCGCGTGCTGGGCGCCCATATCGTGGGCAAGAATGCCGGCGAGATGATCCATGAGTTGGTGACGCTGATGGAATTTTCCGGTGCTTCGGAAGATTTGGCCCGAACCACCCATGCACACCCGACCCTGAGCGAGGCCATTCGTGAGGCGGCGTTGTCGCTCGGTGACGGCGCAATTCATATCTAACAGGCACCATCCGTAGTGGAATTTCACAAAAGCCCCGGGCGCCTCTGTCCGGGGCTTCCTGTTTTGCAGTGGGCTGGCTTGCTTCCGTCATACCACCACGCGCGTTATCTCGCCGAAAGCCGCTTCGAGGTGACAATTGACGGGGCGACCGAATTGGGTGGGCAGGGCGGCAGCATCATTGTCTCCTCGGGGCTGGTGCACAGCGTCGTTGCCCTGAGAAGGGTCGGCTCGTCGATGTGTTCACGCCGATGCGGGCGGACTTCGTTTAGCCGATCTCTTTCAGCATTTCCGCATAAGCCGCCTCATGCCGCCCGGCCCAATTGGCCATACCCGGTTTGGTCAGGCGGCCGCGGCGAGGTGGGATGAAGCTGTAGACGCTGCGGGCCGGTGCCTCATGCCATTGCAGGTTGAAGGCTGCGAATTTGGGAAAGAACTCCATATCGGCATAGGGCAAGTGATCGTGTATCCACCAGGCCATGGCTTCCCAGTCGCCTGTCCGCTCATAATAGGGAATGAAGCGGTTGACGATCACGCAGGCGGTGGCGCCCATGTGGCCTGCAGCGTCGCGCCGGTCCCAGATGTGACCGGCGTAGTTCTTTTCATTGGTGGCGCAATTGAGCTTGTTGGCGTTGCCAAAACCGTTGACCTGGGGCGAACGATAGGCCGAGCGCACCGAGATGCGGCCAAACCGGCGCTGAAGCGGTTCGAGCAGCTCCTCGCACAGGTGTTTGCCGGCGGCGATGGCCAGGTCGGGGTCATCGGGCAGGTTCTGGAAGCCATTGATGGCAGCGATCTCGGAATAGAGAAAATCGCGCATGAAGAAGCTTTGCGAGAGGCGGATGCGGCCGAACTCTTCCAGGGCGCGGACGGTGCGGGGCTGGCGCATGGGGATTGATTCCATATAGGGCGACGGGCAGATGGTGATGGCGTAACGTTGTCCGGACAACCCGGTTTCGACGCATCTGGAGACCCGCCCCATGCTGACTATCGCCTTCTACATCGCCATCACCGTGGAGGCGATGACCGCCGCACTGGCGGCCGGGAGGCGCAATATGGATTGGTTCGGGGTGTGCCTGATTGCCTGTGTCACGGCGCTGGGCGGTGGCACCCTGCGCGATATCCTGCTCGACCACTATCCGCTGGTCTGGGTCGAAAATCCCTATGTGCTGCTGCTGGTCTGCGGGGCGGCCCTGCTAACCATTCCGCTGGCCCGGCTGGTCGACCGCCTCAAATGGCCCTTCCTCCTGCTCGATGCGCTGGGGCTGGTGGTGTTCACCGTCATCGGCTGCAATATCGGTATTGAGTCCGGCGTGCACCCCATCATCGTGATTGTCGCGGGCATGGTCACAGGAACGGCCGGCGGCGTATTGCGCGATGTGTTGTGCAACGACATTCCCCTGATCTTTCAGGGGGAGCTCTATGCCACAGTGTCGCTGATTACCGGGGTGATCTACTTTCTTGGCCTGACCAACGGCATGCCCGGCGATTTGATGGTGCTGATTGCCATTGCCGTCGGCTTCACACTGCGTGTTTTGGCATTGGTGCTGAAATGGGAAATGCCCAAATTCGTCTTTGATCGGAACATGCGGAAATGAAACCGGCGCGCATTGTCCTGTCCCGCAAGGCGGGGTTCGATCTTCAGGCCGTGTCGCAGGCGCTGAATGGCCTGCCGGCCCAATCGGTAGCGCGCCCCAGCCCCTGGGGAAATCCCTTCACCATCGCCGCTGTGGTGGCTGAAACCGGGCTTGCGCGGGATGCCGCGCAAGCCGAAGCGGTGGCCCGCCATGCGCGCTGGTTGGCAGGGGAAATCGAGGCCGACCGGCCGCGTCCCTCGCAGGCCGAAATCCGCACGGCTCTCAGCGGCAAGAACCTCGCATGCTGGTGCCGGTCGGGTACGCCGTGCCATGTCCAAACTCTGCTGGCGCTGGCCAATGATTGAGGCTTTCAGTGCCGCGCCGAATATGGCATGAGCTTCCATACAAGAATGGAGTTTTGACTTGCGACAGACGTGGCGGTGGTTCGGCCCCAAGGACCTGACCAGTATTGACGATATTACCCAGGTCGGTGCGGCAGGTGTGGTGAGCGCCTTGCACCAGGTGCCCAATGGCGTGGTGTGGTCGCCTGAGGAAATTGCCAAGCGCCATGAGGAGATCGCGACGCGGAAGGACGGTTCGGCGTCGGGGTTAACCTGGGATGTGGTGGAAAGCCTGCCGGTCACCGAAGACATCAAAAAGCAGAAGGGCGACTGGCGGGAGCATATCGCCAACTACAAGATCTCGATGAAGCATCTGGCCGATAGCGGCATTGAGACCATTTGCTACAACTTCATGCCGGTCCTGGACTGGACCCGCACCAACCTGCGCTGGACGGTGCCCAATGGCGGCTCCTGCATGCGCTTCGATATCAATGATTTTGCTGCCTTCGACATCCACATCCTCAAGCGTCCCGGCGCGGCGGCTGACTTCACCAACGCCATTGCCGACGAGGCAGCGCGACGTTTCGAAGCCATGAGCGAGGACGAGCAGAAGCAGCTCGGGCGCAATGTCACCATGGGGCTGCCTGGCTCCACCGAATCCATGTCACTCGAGGACGTGCAGGCGCACCTCGATGAATATGGCGCCATCAGCCGCGAGCAATTGCGGGTGCATTTCGTCAATTTCCTGGAAGAGGTGGTGCCGGTGGCCGAAGATCTGGGTCTCAGGCTCTGCTGCCACCCCGACGATCCGCCATTTGCGCTATTGGGTCTGCCGCGCATCATGTCGACCGAAGAAGACTACAAGTACATTCTCGAGGCCGTCGACAGCCCCGCCAATGGCATGACGCTGTGTTCAGGATCGCTCGGAGCGCGGCCGGACAACGATCTGCCCGGCATGATGGAGCGCTTTGGCCCCAAGGTGCATTTCCTGCACCTGCGCAACGTCAAGCGAGACAGCGAAGACATTGCCGGTTCCTTCTTCGAGGCCGAGCATCTGGCCGGGGACACCGACATGGTAGCTCTGATCGCTGCCATTCTCACCGAAGAACGGCGCCGCAAGGCTGAAGGCCGCGCGGATTGGGAAATCCCGATGCGGCCGGATCACGGTCAGGACATCCTGGACGATCTCGGCCGCCGCTCGCAGCCGGGTTATCCGACCATCGGCCGCATGAAGGGTCTTGCCGAACTGCGCGGCGTGATGACCGCGCTCGATCATGCGCAATGGGGCCTGGCGCGTAACTAGCGTCAGTCCTCCAGCAGGTAGCCACCAGCGCGCGTGGGCAGGATGTCGCTGCCCACGATCTTGGCCGCAGATGACCCTGCCACTGCATACTTAGCGCTGGCGCGGGAGAGGATGAAGCCATCCGTTCCCGCGCGGAGCGGGGTGCGTGCCAGAAAAGCCTCCGGTCCGTCCATGGCGATGATATCCGCCACGACATCACCTTTTTCGACCCGGTCGCCCAGACCCACGCGGTAGGCCAACAGACCCGGCCGGTCGGCACGCAAGACTTCGGTGGCCTCAAACGGGGTGGGACCCGGAGCGGGTTTGGCTTGTGCGGGCTTTGCGTCGATCAAGCCGCGGCCGGCAAAGAAGTCGAACAGCCCCTCTGCATCCTCGCGCCCCAGTTCGTCATGCGTATCGGCCTGGCCGCGATATTCCAGCGTCGCCGTTTCGGCGCCCATCGGAATTGGAAAGTCGGGATTGGCGCGTTGGGCCTTGCGATAGAGGTTGGGCAAGACCTCATCGAACGAGCCGCCTCCGCTGTCTTCGGCGGTCAGCGTCGCTGCCACCTGCATGCGGTCGGCCAGATCCTGCAGGCCCGGCATCAGGTCGGGCGACGTGAAGATGTGTTTCAGGCTCTCATCGTCGCAATGCAAGTCGAGCATGATATCGGCGTCATGGGCGGCCTTCAGGATCAGCAGGCGCAGGCGCTGTGCGGCAGTGGTCGGCTGCTGCCGGTCGATCCAGTCGCCGACGGCCTGGCGGATGATCTGCACGTTGGCTGTTGCATCATCACCGAGTTTGCCGGCGATAGCCTCGGCGATCAGCGGATACAGATCAGGCCAGCGGCGGTTGAAATTGACGCCAGTTTCCAGGTCATAGCGGCCGATATGGCGGCGTAGCACACGGGTGGCGAGGCCCAGCGGATTGACCGAGGGGAACACCACGAAGCGTGCCTTGAGCGTGCCGGCAGCGTCCGCGTCGCGCAGCATGGGCAGCAGGTGGTGCAACGCCATGGTGCCAGGCTGTTCGTCGGCATGGAGCGCCGCTTGCAGATAGACCTTGGTTTCGGCGGTCTCGGGACCAACGGAATACCAGTAGAGCGTGGTCGAGTGGCCGGGCGCATCGCCGGTCAACTGCTGCTGATGCTGAGTAAAGGTCATTGTGTATTTCTTCAGGCGAGACGGGCGAGCTTGTCGGCCATGGACTGGGGTTTGTCGATACGGGTCGAGAAATGCATGGTGCAGAAAATGCGCTCGACGCCCATCTCATGCAGGCGCGCGCAACAGGCCTCCACCGCGGCACTGACATCGGCCATCTCGCCTTCGATATTGGTGCCATTGGCGTGCATGTCGTGGGTAAGGCCGGTGGTCGCCAACACCTCGCGCACTTCCCTGATATAGGCGGACACCGAGGGGCCCACGCCCATCGGAACGATGCAGAGGTCAGCAATCACTTTCATGCTCGTTCCTTGTTTCAGCGCAGCCATTTGGGCGCAAAGCGCAGGCCCGGTTGGGCCGGCAGATGACGCATCAGCCGCTGATAGACCAGACCGAACAGGAAGAACACCACCAGCGAGACCGCGAGGAAATAGAGCGCAGCGACCGAAAAATGCAGGAATGCATTAAAGTCGCGTTCGAACAGGGTCTTGGCGGTGGTCATGAGATCGGCCTGCGCACCAACCACCGGCAGGGCGAAGTAGACGATGGCCGTAGCATGGAACAGGAACACCACCTCATTGGTGTAGGCCGGCCAGGCCAGGCGGATCAGATTGGGCCAGACAACGCGGCGGAACTGCTGGCTTCGGCTCATACCATAGGCTTTGGCCGCTTCCACAGCGCCGCGCGGCACGGCGCGCAGCGCACCATAGAAAATCTCGGCCGTATAGGCGGCGGTATTGAGCACCAGCACCAGCGGTCCCATGAAAAGGGGATGCAGCACGAAGCCGGATATGCCGAGCGGTCGCCACACCGTCAGGTTGAGCGAGAGCGCCAGCGAATAAAACATGAAGAACTGGATGAAGAGCGGCGAGCCCCGGAAGGCGTAAATATAGCCGCGCGAGAGCCGGTTGATCAGCGGATTGGCTGAAGCCTTGCCCAGGGCAAGGAAGATGGCGAACAGGAAGCCAAGCGGGATCGAGGCAAGGGCGAAATAGATGTTGAACACCACCGCCGGGGCCATAATGGCCAGATCCTTGAGAAACGCGTCCATCAGGCCGGCACCTCGGAGAGAATGCCACGCCCGGTGCGGCGCATCAGCGCCTCGAAGGCGCGCTCGGAGAGCCATGTGACCAGGATGTAAAAGACGAACAGCACCAGGTAGTAGCGCCAGCGCCAGTCATCGTGAACCAGGCCCACGGCGGGCAAGAAGTTGGGCGCGCCGAGCCTGTCAGCCCAGAGCACGATATCGGCGATCTGCAGCAGCGAGAGCAGGGAAGTCGCCTTGACAATGAGCATCCAGACATTGGAGAGGCCGGGCAGGGCATAGACCCACATCTGGCGGATATGCACGCGCCAGAGCACCTGGCTCGCGCTCATGCCATAGGCGCGGGCTGCCTCAAGTTGGCCGGCGGGCACGGCGCGCATGGCGCCATGAATGACGTTGGTGGCGAAGGCGCCATAGACGAGGCCCAGCGAGACGCTGGCAAGCAGCAGATATTCGGTGGTGCCGAGAAACCAGTTGGCCTCGCGGCAGGGCGGCCATGGGGCAGTCTGTGCGGCGATGGCCTCGGGTGAACAGACCTGGGTGGACACCAGCCATTCCACACCCTGTTCAAAAGCGAGAGGGAAAAACAGGAAGAACAGGACATCGGGCACGCCGCGCACGATGGATGAATAGGTCGAACCAAGGAGGCGCAGCGCAAAGAACCGCGAATTCTTCAGCGTTGCGCCGGTGAGGCCGAAGACGACGGCCAGGGCCCCGCCGAGCAGGGCGGCATAGATCGTGAACTGGAAGCTGGCGTACCAGGTCAGGTGCTTGCCATTGGTGATGTAGCCGAGCCAGAAGGCGAGGTCTTCGAACATGCCGCTCTTTCGCGGTTAAAGGCCCCTCCCGCTGCCGGGAGAGGCCGGATTGTGCCTTGGGCTTATTCGGCGAAGAACGGACCCATGCCGTCGAACCACTGCGCGATCAATGCGTCCACAGTGCCATCGGCCTTAAGAGAGGCCAGGGCCTCGTTGACGGTGGCCTTGAGTTCAGCGTCTTCCTTGCGCACGCCGGCACCCACGCCGCCGCCGATCATCACGTCCTCACCGACGAATTCGATAGCGCCGTTCGAGGCGTTCACAACCGGCTCGAGATAGGCGCCGTCGGCCAGGATGGTGTCGAGATTGCCGGCGGCCAGGTCAGCCATGGCCTGGTCAGCGGTCGAGAAGGTGACGATGGTGTTGGCCCCGCCCAGGTTTTCCTCGGCATAGCCGGCCTGGATCGTGCCGCCCTGTACGCCGACGCGGGCGCCGGAGAGGTTGGCGAAATCGAGGCCGGCACCGGCAGCGGCGACGAACTTGGACGGATCGGGCGGGAAGTAGTTGTCCGAGAAGTCGATGGTTTCGAGGCGTTCATCGGTGATCGACATGCCGGCCATGATCAAATCATAGTTGCCAGCGAGCAGGTTGGGGATGATTGAATCCCAGTCATTGATGACCCACTCGCAGCTCAGCTCCGCTTTTTCGCAGATGGCATTGCCCAGGTCGATTTCGTAGCCGGCGGGTTCACCCGCATCGTTGAGGAAGTTCCAGGGCGCATAAGCGCCTTCGGTGGCGATGCGGACAGTGTCCTGGGCGAAGGCGGGTGTGGCCAGGGCCAGAACGGCGGCTGCGACCAGCATGGTCTTTTTCATTCTCGTTCTCCGTTTATGTGTTCGGGTTGCGATTGCGCCCGGTTTTCCGGGTCGTTTTCCATGCATGTCAGTCGTGGCTGGCAGCATTGAGAAACTGTTTGAGACGGGTGGATTTGGTGGCGCCGAAGACCTGGTCGGGCGAGCCTTCCTCTTCGATCAGGCCCTGGTGCAGGAAGATGACGCGATCCGAGACAGTTCGGGCAAAATCCATGTCATGGGTCACCAGGATCATGGTCCTGCCTTCGTCGGCGAGCAGCTTGATGACGCGCAGCACCTCAACTTCGAGTTCGGGGTCGAGCGCGGAAGTGGGCTCGTCGAACAGCATAACGCGCGGATTGATGCACAGGGCGCGGGCGATCGCGGCGCGTTGCTGCTGGCCACCGGACAGCTGGGCGGGATAAGCGTCTGCCTTGGCGCCGATCCCCACCTTGTCAAGCATGGCGCGGGCCTCGGCCTCGACCTCCGCCCGGTCGCGCTTTTGCACTACCAGCGGCGCCTCCATGACGTTTTCCAGAATGGTCATGTGCGCCCAGAGGTTGAAGGATTGGAAGACCATGCCCAGTTCGGAGCGGATGCGGCGGATCTGGTGTTCGTCCCCGATATGGCGTCCTTGCCCATTGCCCTTGAGCACAATGGTCTCGCCATCGATCAGCACATCCCCATTGTCAGGGATTTCAAGCATATTGATGCAGCGCAACAGGGTGGATTTGCCCGAGCCGGAGGAGCCAATCAGGGAAACGACTTCACCCTCGCGCGCTGTGAAAGAAATGCCTTTGAGCACTTCCAGGGGCCCGAAGGACTTGTGAAGATCGCGCAGTTCTACAACCGGCGATAGCGCCGCTCTTGCGGGCTCTGCCTGCTTCATGCTCACCATTGGCCCGCATTGGGGCGCCTTCCTGACTGGCGATTGCCTATTATGAGACTGGCAATCTTGACCGTCTGGTAGAAAACCAGAAGCCTGTGAGATAGCAAGCGAAAAAGCGGGTTTTGCCCGCATCCGCGGTATTGGGGTACTTCATGTTCTATGTGGTCTCGAAGCTGTTCTGGCTCGTTGCGCAGCCGATCAGCATCGTGTTCCTGCTGGTGCTGACGGGGCTTGTCCTGGTGCTGATGGGCCGGCGGAAAGCGGCTATTGCCACCCTGGCGCTGGTGCTGATCACCGTAGGCTTCGTCAGTTACACCAGTATTGGCGCCTTGCTCATCCAGCCGCTGGAGAACCGTTTCGGCGAACCGCGGGTCCCATCAAACGTCAGTGCGATTGTGATGCTGGGTGGCGCGACGACGGCAAGGCCCAGTACGGCGCGGAAGATTGTGGCGCTCAACGATGCTGGCGAGCGCCTTACGACAACCCTGTGGCTGGCGCAGCAATATCCTGCCGCGCGGATCGTACTGTCGGGCGGCGGTGCCCTGGTTGCGGATGCAGCGGAGAGCGAGGCCGAGACAGCGCGGCGTTTTTTCCTCGCCATGGGGATTGAGGATAGCCGACTGGTCCTCGAAGGCACCTCCCGCAACACCATTGAGAACGCCCGTTTCACGCGCGAGCTGCTGGCGGGTGCGGAAGGTGAAATCGTTCTGGTCACCTCTGCGTTCCACATGCCGCGTTCGATGGGGCTGTTCCGGAAAGAGGGGATAGATGTGATCCCCTGGCCCACGGATTTCCGCAGCACGGGGCAGGAAAGCCTGGCATTGGATCTGGCCAATCCCACCCGCAATCTCGAAACCGCGACAACTGCCATCCGCGAATGGATTGGTCTGGTTGCCTATAAGGTGAGTGGCCAGATTGATGACTGGCTTCCAGCCCCATAAGGCGAAGCGGCGCCCCAGGTGGAGCGCCGCTTACTCAGATCAATTTGAACCTACTCCTAAGTCCCCCTGCGGAACAAACCGATCACCAGCGAGATGACCAGGAAAGCCAGGAACAGGAAGAACAGGATCTGGGCGATACCGGCCGAAGCGCCGGCAATGCCGCCAAAACCGAGAACGCCGGCGATCAGCGCAATAACCAGAAAGACCAAGGCATAATACAGCATGGGAAACTCCATGTTTTGTTCGTTGCATGGACAACGCTGCTCGATCCAAGCAAGTTCCCCAGGCAAAGAAAAAGGCCGGTTGCTGCCGGCCTTTTTCTTTATAGCTTCACGGGTTTACGATAGCTTCACGGGGTTACGCCGCTGCGCGCGAGCCTTCATCGAAGAACAGCGCCTGGCTAATCAGGGCCTTGACCATGTCCGGATTGAACGGCTTGGTCACGAGAAAGGTCGGCTCGGGGCGCTCGCCTGTCAGCAGCCGTTCGGGGAAGGCGGTGATAAAGATCACCGGTACCGAATGGGTGTTGAGAATGTCGTTGACCGCATCAATGCCGGAACTGCCGTCAGCCAGTTGGATGTCCGCCAGGATCATGCGCGGTTGCGTCTGATTAAAGAGGTTGACCGCTTCCTTGTGGGTGCGGGCAATGCTGACCACCTTGTGGCCGAGGCTCTGGACCATCTGTTCAATGTCCATGGCGATCAGCGG
This sequence comes from Devosia polycyclovorans, assembly GCF_042181575.1. Classification (GTDB taxonomy): domain Bacteria; phylum Pseudomonadota; class Alphaproteobacteria; order Rhizobiales; family Devosiaceae; genus Devosia; species Devosia polycyclovorans. Next base: position 1,491,584 of record NZ_CP170082.1, read on the forward strand.
TTCATCCTCGATGATCATGATCTCGGTAGCGACCTGCCGGGAAATATCGGTCGAGGCCTGGTCGAGCAGTTCGGCGAATCCGTCCTCGCTGGTCGAGAGGATTTCGGCCGCCTGGGCATTGGTGAACCCTTCGACGGCCACCAGCAGGAAAGCCTGACGGGGCAGGGGGGCCAGATTGGCCAGGTTGGCCGCGGCACGCTGCTCCCAGGCAAAGCTGGAAGCAGGTTCCGGCACCTTCACCGCAGAGGACGAAAACAGCGCGGAAAAGAGCTTATAAAGCGCGATGCGGTCGTTGCTGGCTTCGGGGAAAAGGGAGATATCGGCGATCAGTGCTTCGAGGGTGGCGGCGACATAGGCGTCGCCGGAAGTCTGCGAACCAGTGACAGCGCGTGAAAAACGCCGCAGGTACGGCAGATGCGGTGCGATCCGCGTGGACAAGGACATAGACGAAAACTCCCAGGTGACGCTTGTGGTACTGTACCTCACGAAGGCCAAAAACGTACATTGGCGATAAAAGTTCCAAACGGGTGGGAACTTTTATAACGCCCTAGGCATTGGGGCATCGGAAATGGGCGACAATCAGGACTGATCGGTCGATTACGGAATGAAGAAGGATAATTTGGTGACGCAGCAACGTGTGCGCATGCAGGCGGGGCGGGCGGAAGATGGACTCGGTCCGACATCGGATATCGGGTCTCGTCTGCGTGCCCTCTATGGAGCGGTTCAGGACGAAGGGGTACCTGACCAGCTTCTCGACCTGCTCGAAAAGCTCGACAGCGCCGAAAGTGCGCAGAGCGGCAAGTCGTCTGATCGCGGTGGGGAGTAGAGGGATGAGTGCCGAGGGTACCTCCTTTAAACGCGAAATGCTTGCGACCCTGCCCAGCCTGCGGGCCTTTGCCGTGTCCTTAACCGGCAAACACGACAAGGCGGATGATCTGGTGCAGGACACAGTCATGAAAGCCTGGGCCAAGCAGTCCAGCTTCGAGATGGGCACCAATATCAAGGCCTGGCTCTTCACCATTCTGCGCAACGAGTTCTACAGCCAAATGCGCAAGCGTGGCCGCGAAGTGCAGGATAGTGATGGCGCCTTTACTGAGAGGCTTTCGGTGCATCCCTCTCAATATGGTTCCATGGACCTGGAAGACTTCAAGCAGGCCCTTTCCAAGCTGCCCGATGACCAGCGCGAGGCCATCATTCTGATAGGCGCTTCGGGCTTTTCCTATGAAGAAGCCGCTTCGATCTGCGACTGTGCCGTGGGCACCATGAAGAGCCGAGTCAGCCGCGCCCGGACCCGGCTGACCGAACTGCTCAAGATCAGCGGCGAGTCCGATTATGGTCCCGATGCCGTTTCTGCGCAGGTGACTTCAGGCAATCACGGGTTCTGACCAAGGCGGACCCGGATGGCTTGGGCCAGGTCCGCATCAGGCAATGGTTTGAGAAGAACGGGGGTGTCGGGCAATTCCGGCACCCCTTGTGCCTGTATGCTGTCGGTGCTCAATCCAATCACGGCAATGCCGCTCTGCGACAACTGCCGGGCAAACTCGATGAGACCGATCTTGTCGGCCTCAATCTCGACAACGGCCAGGACCACCGTCTGCCAGTCGGGCAGACGCTCATTGGCCTCGGCCGGGTTGCGCGCCAGGACAACCTTGCCGGCGCCCAAAGATTGCAGAACCTCCTGTATCCCCAGCGCGATGATGATTTCGGTCTCGACTACGAGTGCCGTTCGGCCGTTCAGCATGGGGGCACTTTCTGTTAATGTGCACCCCTGATCGGCCCTTGCCCCGCCATTGTCATTTAACTTTGACATGTCGGGAACGCCCTGTGTGCGCAGCACGTTTGGCCCTCCAGCGTCAAAAGCGTCAGGTATTCATTTGAGTCTGGTCCTTCCATCTTCTGGGCGGCGCGTGCCTTGCGAGCAATGCCCGCTACGCGCTTTGCCTTGGTTTCGAGACTTCACCGCCAGCGAGTTGAAGTTTGTCTCTAGTTTCAAGACCGGAGAAATGACTGCCGAATCGGGCGCCGTCATTCTCGCGGAGGGCACCCACAGCGCACATCTTTTTACATTGCTCTCAGGCTGGGCTTTCCGGTTCAAGATGCTGGACGACGGCCGCCGGCAGATTCTGAACTATATGCTGCCCGGCGATCTGGTGGGCCTGCAGGGTTCAGTCATCGGCGAAATGGAGCATTCGGTCGAAGCGCTGTCGCCGCTTGTCCTTTGCGTCTTCCAGCGTGACCGGCTTGACGAATTGTTTCGCAGTCATCCCGGCCTGGCGTTTGATGTGACCTGGCTGGCCGCGCGCGAAGAGCGCATGCTGGATGGTCATCTGCTTAGCCTGGGGCGGCGCACCGCGCTGGAACGGGCGGCCTATCTTCTGGCCTTCCTTCACGCGCGGGCTGTTGCCGTGGGGCTCGGGGGTAGACAGGCGTTGGTCTCCATTCCCCTGACCCAGCAGCATGTCGCCGACACGCTGGGCCTCTCCATCGTTCACACCAACAAAACATTGCGCAAGTTAACAAATAAGGGTCTCATCCGCTGGCTTGGGCGGAGTTGCGAGGTGCTCGATGCCGATGGACTGGCCCAGATTGCTGGCTGGGAAGGACTGGGCGAGCCGGTCCGTCCCCTGATCTAGTCCCTTGGCCTCAATGCTGCCACCGCCACCAAGCATTGCTCGGACCAGCGGTCGATTCCGCAGGAGCAGGAGATGAGCGTTTTGGCTGACTGGCCTGTAAGCGTCGACGGACCGCATCTTGCCCGGCCGGGCACGAGGCGCCTTGCCGTCTGGGTTTCGCTGGGGCTGGTCTGCCTGGCGGCCATGGCGGCCCTGATGATGATGCAGGGCATCGATCGGCAGCTTCGTGACATAGCCGAAACCTATGCGGTGCGTATTGCCGCGCGCGAGTTGACTCACGCGCTGAGCCAGGCCGAGGCCAGCCAGCGCGGCTATCTGCTCACCGCCGATCCACAATTCCTGCAACCCTATCGCGAAGCGGTCTCAAGCCTGGACCGCCGGGTGGCCGCGCTGATGGAAATGACGACGGACGATCCCGGGCAAAGCGACCGCGTCGTCAGCATTACCGGCGACATTTCGAGCAAGATGGCCGAGATGAACCGCACCGTGGAGCTGGTGTCGACCCGGCGCAATGAAGAGGCGCAGACCCTGACCGAGACCGGCATGGGCGCCCGCCTGATGGCCGAGGTCAGCGCCACGCTGGAAGATTTCATCGCCGAAGAAGATATCAAGCTGGCCCATCGCAACCAGCAGATCGACCAGACCCGCACGGGTCTTGTGACGGCGCTGATCGCGGCGTTGGCGGCTGCCGCAATCCTGGCCTATGCGCTCCTCATGCGCACCCAGAGGCAGGTAAGCGCTTTGGCCCAGCGCCATCGTGGCCTGTTGAGCCAGAACGAAGCCCTGGAAGAGGAAGTGGCCGAGCGGACACGGGATATCGAGGAAGCGCGCGCGCACGCCGAGCGCGAGCGCCAGCGCGTCGAGGCCCTGTTGCAGGAAACCAATCATCGCATCGGCAATTCGCTTGCGACGGTCTCCTCGCTCCTGGCCTTGCAGGTCATGCGCACCCAGTCGGACGATGTGCGCACAGCGCTTGAGGCGGCCCGATTGCGGGTGCATGCGGTGGCGTCGGCCCATCGCCGCCTGCGGCTGGGCGATGATCTGGAAACGGCCAGGGCCGACGAATTTCTGACCGCCGTGCTGGAAGACCTCGCCGAAACCCAGACCGATGGCGAACGCATTGTTGTGCGCGGCGCGCTCTCGCCCATCGAAGTCAGCGCGCGGGACGCCACTACGCTCGGTATCCTAGTGGGCGAACTGGTGACCAACGCCCTCAAATATGCATTTCCCGACGAGCGCCGCGGTACAATTAGTGTCACCCTGGCGCGCGACAATGATGGGGTGCCGTTGCTGAGCGTTCGCGACAATGGCGTCGGCCTGCCCCAGGGCGCTGAAACGGAAACCGGGCTGGGTTCAGTCATCGTCAAGCAACTGTCCGGACAGTTCGGCGGCGAGCCACATTATGCCAGAGCCGATGGCGGCGGCTTGGACGTCTCCGTCCGGCTTCCCGAGCTGGGTAGCCACAAGACCGCAGCAAAGGATGAGATTGATTGAAAATCAGGGCCATTTTCAACAAGGACGGCGGGACCCTGAAGACCATGGATCTCGATGCGCTGTGCACTACGGCCAGGGGTGTCTTCGCGGAGCAGGGGCATGCGCTGGACTGCGAGATTGTGGCTGGCAAGGATGTCGCGACAGCCATCAAGGCCGCCGCTGAAGACCCTGAGGTCGAGGCGATCATCGCCGGGGGCGGGGACGGCACAATTTCGACGGCGGCGGCCATTGCCTTTCGGCATGACAAACCCCTTGGAGTGCTCCCGGCCGGTACCATGAACTTGTTCGCACGGGCTCTGGGCATGCCTCCCGAACTCGATCGCGCGCTCGAGGCCCTCGCCCGAGGCGAGGTCGCGCGTATTGATATCGCCACGGCCAATGGCAGGCCATTCGTGCACCAGTTCGGCGTCGGCATTCATGCTAGGCTGGTACGTATCCGCGATGGCATGGCCTATCGCAGCCGCCTCGGCAAGATGCTGGCCAGCCTCCGGGCCATCTTTGCTGCCGCGGTCAATCCGCCGCGCTTCGAGGTACAGTTGCACACTCAGGAGGGTGACCGCACCATGACGGCCACCGGGGTGGCGGTGTCGAATAATCCGCTCGATGACAGTCCAGTACCCATCGCCGAGTCACTCGATTCAGGGCATTTGGGTGTCTATGTGGCCCGCAGCGTGTCCACTAACGAACTGCTTAGCCTGGTGCTCGATGTGATGACCGGGCGCTGGCGCGCCAATCCCGCCGTCAGTGAGACCGAAGTGCGCGAACTGGTGCTGCATTTCCCCAAGCGCAAAGGCGGCACTCATGCAGTTATCGATGGGGAACTGATCGATCTGGAGACACGCGTTGCCCTGAAGTTGCACCCGCTGGCACTTCCGATTATCCGCCCGGCCAGGGACATGATGCGGGCCAAGGAGCGTTGACGCCTGCGGCGTCAGCGCTACTCGGATTTCTTGCCGTCACGCAGTAGGGCGATCGCAGCAATGGCTGCAATCGGCAGACCCAGGCGCAGCACGCCGGGCGATTTGGCCAATAGAGGCAATGCCGTGATGGCGGCAGTGGTGAGCAGGGCGCCGGTTTCGTTTGCGCGCCGGCGTTCGGCCAGTTTCTGCCGACGGCGGCTGCGAGCGATCAGTGCCCCCAGGTAAACGATCAGCGCGAGGCCAAAGAAGCTACCCGCAAAGATCAGCGCGGCCATGATCGGGCCGACCATATCGGCTAGAACCATGAAGCCGGCTGCGATCAGGAAGCCGGTGGCAAGGGCGCAGAAAAGACCAATCAGGGCCCAGACTAATGCGACGGTCCTAGCCTTCGACACCAACCCTTCGATCTCCTGCCCCAAGAGCGATGCAAGCGGCGAGAGCAGTCCCATGCCTAATGCCGGGTCAACAGGGCGAAGATGAAACCAACGCCGGCGGCGGCGGCTACTGCCGTCAGGGGCTTTTCGCGAATGGTGTCCTTGAGCTGCCTTTCGGCTTGGTCAAACTGGCCCTGCGCTTCATCGAGCATCTCCTGGCCACGTTGCTGGAGATGTTTCACCTCGCTGGTCGCCAGAGCACGGGCCTCACCGACCTTTTCGCCAGACAGCTTGCCCAAGGTTTCGGTAATTGCCTTGATATCGGCCTGCAACTGGGCGACTTGCGCCTCGAGTTCCTGTTCGCGGGTCTCGGTCTTGGCGGCGCCTGCTTTGCGGCGGGTGGGGGCCATGTCGGAAGTCGTAGCCATTGGACGCTCCTTGTCGGGTTGTCGGAACAACGCCGGGGTGTGGACGGAGTTCCGTGGGTTGGGCAGAGAAAAAGAAGCCCCGACAGGCCTGTGGCGTGTCGGGGCAAAAGGGGCGGATCGAAAGGGGGGCGTCCATCGATCCGCGAGGGCACATTCCTTTTTGAAGGAAACCAGAGGGACCTGGCGTGCCCGTTTGGCTTTGTTCGGTGGCTAGATGCGGCCCATGAGCACTAGAATGAGCACGACGACCAAGATCACGCCCAGAATGCCCGAGGGGAAATATCCGAAGCCACGCGAGTAACCCCAGGTCGGCAGCGCGCCGATCAGCAGAAGAACGAGAATGATAAGAAGTATGGTACCCATGGAAACCCTCCGGGTTGTTATCTTGTTGGCTGGTTTGCCGTCTCGACCCTAGAGCAGGGCAACCAGCAGCGCGGTGGCGGTGGCCAGGATCAGCGAAGCGGGCAGCAGCGCCATGGCCACTTCGGCAAAGCGCGGCTGGGGATTGAGCAGATCGTCGCTCCAAGTGGCTGCGGTGACCCGGCTTGTGCCAGCATGGCTTGTGAACGGGGACTGGTTCATTCTCGCTCTCCTGCGGACCGGATCGGCCGGTCCTTTCCTGACGGGGCCGTCAGGCCCGCGTGCCGAGAAAACGAGGCGATGCTGCATTTGGTTCCGTGGGGCGCTATTCGACGCGCAGCACGTCCACCGATTGTTTGGTTTCGTGTGAGCCATGGGTGCGCAGTACCCCTACAATGGGGGAGATATCGGCATAGTCGCGCCCATGCCCGATCGAGATGTGGTCGGGCCCGGCAATCATGGCATTGGTGGGGTCGAACTCGACCCAGCCCAGATGCTGGCCGCACCAGGCCCGCACCCAGGCGTGCATGGCGTCAGCCCCTTCCAGGCGCGCCTGTCCTTCGGGGGGATTGGTCCTCAGGAAGCCCGACACGTAGCCGGCCGGAACGCCAATGCCGCGTAGCCCTGAAATCATCACATGCGCAAAATCCTGGCACACGCCCTTTTTTAGTCCGAAGGCCTCGGCGGGGCGCGTCTCGACGTCGGTCGCCTTGGGGTCATATTCGAAGTCGCGGTGGATGGCCATGCAGAGCGCTGTCACCACACCAAGCGTGGTCGCTGCGCCGGCAGTGACCTCGCGCACATATCCGGTGATGGCCGGAATGATCTGCACCCGGGACGAGGCGGCCAGGAAATGCTGGGGGCTGGTTGGTGCCACGGACCAGTATTGTCCCACCTCGCGGCCGAGCTGGTCGAGCGGCGGCGAGAAATCGGCTGGCGGAGAAAATTCCTCGACCTGCACGCGGGCACTCAGGCGGATGGCGAGCTTGTCGTGCGGCTCGGTCATAGTGATGGCGGTGACCGAATTGCCGAAGAAGTCGAGAAACCCGTTCTGGCGGCCCGGTGCCGGTTCCACCGATAGCGAGGAGGCGATGACGCGTTGCAGGCCCGGCACGTTGGCGGGCGCCACGCGAATGTGGTGCCGTCCGCCATGCACGGGCGCGTCATAGTCATATTCGAGGGTCAGCCGGATATCGTAGAGCATTGGCTGTGGTCCCTCAGGTGAAGTAAGCCGCAGCGATCAGGCTGGACAGCATGCCGATCTCACTTGCCAGGCGGTCGAGCCGCTCCGGCGTCATCTCGCTGGCTTCGGCGATCACAAGCCCGGTGTGAATTTCCAGCGCCAGCCTGGCGGCGGGAGACAGTTGCTCGTCATCAATGCCGCCGGGCAGGGATTCGATCTGGTGGCGCAATTCGGCCAGTTGGAACAGTACCGATCGCGGGTTCAATGGATCGAGCACCAGAAGGTCGATTGCGCTCTGCGCTCCGGCGGTCACCGAATAGCGGCGGCGGTGGGACATGACGCTGTCGCCGATTTCAAGCAGCATCTCAACCGAACCGTCGGGCGCTTCGGGCGCTGTCAGCCAGGCCGTCACCCGTGCGATCTGAATGGCGCGTTCCAGGCGCCGGCCAAGTTCCAGGAAACGCCAGCCGGCAAAGCGGTACATGTTCTCATGCACAAGGCCCGAAAAGCCCGCCAGCTTCCGCAGCAGCACCGTCATGGCCCGCGTGGCGTCGTCGCCAGTGCTGATGCGTGCCGCGAAGCGCTGCGCGGTCTTTTGCAGATCGTTGAGCGCCAGCCAGCCATCGGGTGAGAAGCGGTCGCGGATCTGCCCAGCGCTGTGCACGGCGCTGTCGATGGAGGCCAGCAGTCCCTGCGGCATGGCTTCAGCGGCATCGACATCGAGCGTTTCAAGCAGCGCCGCGCAATGGGTCAGGATCGGCAAATCCGGCTTGGAGAGCTCGGCCAGCCGGGCATTATAGGCGCGCAGGATCCGCACCGAGGCTTCGCAGCGCTCAGCATAACGTCCCAGCCAGATCAGATTGTCGGCGGCGCGGCTGGGCAAATTTCCGGGGGCGTTGCGCACCAGCTTTTCGCCCTCGCGCGGCAGCAGCGAGACCTGCTCGACCGGCTTGCTCGACAGCACCCAGACGTCCGCCGCCTGGCCGCCGCGTTGCATGGCCAGGGCCGTCGTATCGGTGGTGGAACCGACGCGGGCAAAGCCGCCGGGCATGATGGTCCAGCCGTCATCGGTACGGGCGGCGTAGACGCGCAGCGTAATGGGCCGCGGTTCGAGCTTGCCATCGACATAGACAGGGGCCGTGGAGAGCCGGACTGGCTCCTGCCCGACATAGGAGCCGCCATCATTGGCAATGCGGGATTTGAGGTCTGCCTTCTGCTCGGCGGTCATGCCGGCGCCAAGGGCGGTACCGCGCAGATCGTCGAAGGGCAGTTGCGTGGAGAAGGCCGGGCCGATCATGAGCTGATCGAAATTGTCGAGCACGAATTCGCGCTCGGCGCCCTGGCCGCACCACCAAGTGGCGATTTCGGGCAGTTCGAGCCCGGTCCCCAATAGGTGCTTGCAGAGGCGCGGCATGAAGGCTGCGAGGGCCCGGGTTTCCATGATGCCGGTACCCAGCGCATTGATCATGGAGATCGAACCCGATCGCAGGGCCTCGACCATGCCGGGCGTGCCAATATGGCTGTCATAGCGCAATTCGAGTGGGTCGGCGAAGCTGGCATCAAGCCGTCGCCAGAGCACGCTGACGGGTTTGAGACCGGCAACAGTCCGCACCATGACCTGGTCGTCCTCGACCACCAGGTCCTCGCCCTCAAGCAGCATCAGCCCGAGATAGCGGGCGATATAGGCGTGTTCGAAATAGGTTTCGTTGAGCTGGCCGGGGGTGAGAATGCCGACGCGACCGCCATCGCGTTGAGCCTGGTTGAACAGCGCATCGCGGAAGCCGCGGAAGAAGCCGGCCAGCCGATTGATATTCAGCGAGGCGTAGATTTCGGACAGCGCGCGGGTGGTGGCCACGCGGTTTTCCAACGCGAAACCGGCACCGGACGGGGCCTGGGTGCGGTCACCCAGCACCCACCAGGCGCCGTCGGGACCACGGCCAAGCTCGAAAGCACAAAAGTGCAGGTAATGTCCGCTGACCGGCTGCACCCCTACCATGGGGCGCAGGAACTCGCTGTTCTGAGCGATCAGTTCGGGGGGGAGCAGACCCTCCTGCACCAGCGTGTTGCTGCCATAGATATCGGCCACGATCCGCTCGAGCAGTTCGGCGCGCTGGGTCAGCCCGCTCGAAATCTGTACCCAGTCGGCTTCATTGATCAGCAGCGGGATATGGGCCAGCGGCCAGGCGCGTTCCTTGCCTTCGGCTCCGTCATATTTGCGGTAGAAGACACCGGCATCGCGCAGATACTGGTCGGCGCGCTCGACCCGGGCAGCCAGTTCGGTGGGGCCCAGCGCATCGAAGGCCGCCATGAGTTTATCCCAGCCGGGCCGTATGGCGCCGGACGGGTCGATCATCTCGTCCGGCACGCCGGGCAGCAGGCGGTAGTCAGCGATGATGCTGGGGCCGGCCGGGGGCTTGCCGCGGGTCTGTTGATTCCGCGAACTCATGGACTACGTGAACCGCGCTGGCCGCCTGAGGTCAAGGGTTAGCGGGAATTCGTCCGCAGGCTTTTCCGGGGTGAGCTGGTAGCCGCCCGGCGTGTAATTGTGCGGCACGAAGCGCGCGAGGCGCCGGGCCTCGGCTTCATTGCCATTGACCGGGAAGGTTTCGTAATTGCGCCCGCCCGGATGGGCAACGTGATAGGTGCAGCCGCCGATCGGACGGCCAGTCCAGTTGTCGTAAATGTCGAAAACCAGCGGCGCGTGCGCCGGTATGGCCGGATGCATGCCGGAGGCCGGCTGCCAGGCCTTGAAGCGAACCCCGGCCACGGCTTCGCCTGTAGCGCCGGCGGGTTGCAGCGGCATTGGGCGCTGGTTGCAGGTCACCGTGTAGCGGGAGGGATTGGCGGCCTCAAGGCGTACCTGCAGGCGCTCCACCGAGGAATCGACAAAGCGCACCGTGCCGCCGATCGCGCCCTGTTCGCCCATCACATGCCAGGGCTCCAGCGCCTGGCGCAGTTCGAGCCTGACCCCATCCACTTCGACTTCCCCGCAGAAGGGGAAGCGGAATTCGAGCTGGGCGGCGAACCATTCGGGTTCGAAATCAAATCCGTGCTGGCGGAGGTCCTCAAGCACGCCGAGGAAATCCTGCCAGACGAAACTTCCGAGCATGAAGCGGTCGTGCAGGCTGGTGCCCCAGCGCGTGAAGTCGCCCGAGAGCGGCTTGTCCCAATAGCGAGCAATCAGGGCCCGGATCAGCAATTGCTGGGCGAGCGACATGCGCGCATTGGGCGGCATTTCGAAACCGCGGAACTCCACCAGCCCCAGCCGCCCGGTCGGACCATCGGGGGAATAGAGCTTGTCGATGCAGATTTCGGCGCGATGCGTATTGCCGGTGACATCGACCAGCAGATTGCGGAACAGGCGATCGGTCAGCCAGGGCAGAGGCGGGGTGCCCTCGCCTGGCGCCGGTACCTGCGCCATGGCAATTTCGAGCTCATACAAGCTGTCGTGGCGGGCCTCATCCAGGCGCGGGGCCTGGCTGGTCGGGCCGATGAACATGCCGGAGAACAGATAGCTCATCGAGGGGTGCCGCTGCCAATGCAGCACCAGCGACTTCAAGAGGTCCGGCCGGCGCAGGAAAGGGCTGTCATGCGGCGTCGCCCCGCCGACGACGACATGATTGCCGCCGCCAGTGCCGACATGCTTGCCATCGATCATGAACTTGTCGGCGCCGAGGCGGCATTGGCGTGCCTCCTCATAGACCGCTTCGGTCGTGGCCACGCAATCTTCCCAGCTTGAAGCGGGATGGATATTGACCTCGATGACGCCCGGATCGGGTGCCACACGAATGACGTTGAGACGCGGGTCCTGCGGCGGGGCATAGCCTTCAAGATGGACCGGCTGGCCGATTTCCTTGGCCGCTGCCTCAGCCGCTGCGATCAGTTCGAGGAAATCTTCCAGCTTCTCCACCGGCGGCAGGAAAATGCAAAGGCGATGCTCGCGCACTTCGGCGGTGACGGCGGTACGCACCTCGCCCTCGATCTCGCTGATGACTTGTTCGGTGATGTCCTGTTGCTCAGTCGCTGCGGTGAAGCCGGCAGCGGCCTGGGCGCGCGGATCGGTTTCAAGTCCGGTCTTGCTGCGCGCGAGGATTTCTTCAGGATCGGGCAGGGGGCCGCGCGGCACACCCGGGTCCTGGGGCACCACATGCGGGTAGTCGGTCGGCTTCAAATGCTTGAGCGAGCTCAATGGCAGGCGATAGCCGGCCGGGCTGTCGCCGGGCGTCAGGAACAGCTTGCCGCGCCTGGTCTTCCATTTTTCAGTCAGCCAGGGGCTGGAGGCCTTGGCATTCCAGCGTTGTACGGGCAGCACATAGCCGGTGGGATGGGTCAGGCCCCTCTCGAACACCTTGGCAATGCGCGAGCGCGCCTCGGGATCGGCCAGTTCGGAATTGGCCGGGTCGACATTAGCCGGCAGATTGGCTTCCTTGAGCAGCCATTCGCCGGGGTCTTCATAGGCCTCATCGATGGTTTCGCCCGTCAGGCCGAGATTGCGCGCAAACGCATCGAGGAATTTTCGCGCGTCCTCATGCGTGGCATCGGTCTTGATGCCCTCCTGGGCGATCAGCTTTTCATCCTGCCACACCGGCTTGCCGTCGACCCGCCAATAGAGTGAGAAGGTCCAGCGCGGCAGGGTCTCCCCCGGATACCACTTGCCCTGGCCGTGATGCAGCATGCCATTGGGGGCAAAACGCTGGCGCAGACGGCGGATCAGCTGATCGGCCAGGCGCCGCTTGGTGGGACCGACTGCGTCCGCATTCCACTCACCGGCCTCGAAATCATCGATGGACACGAAGGTCGGCTCGCCGCCCATAGTGAGGCGCACGTCCTGCTCATTGAGCTTTTCATCGACCTTTTTGCCCAGGGCGTTGAGTCGCTCCCAGCTCTCGTCGGAGAATGGCTTGGTGATGCGTGGATGCTCGGCAATCCGGGTCACCCGCATGTCGAAGGCGAAGTCGACTTCGGCGAAAGAGGCAAAGCCGGAGATTGGCGCCGCATTACGATAATGCGGCGTTGCTGCCAGCGGCACGTGGCTTTCGCCGGTCAGCAGGCCAGAGGTGGGGTCAAGGCCAATCCAGCCAGCGCCGGGCAGATAGACTTCCGCCCAGGCATGCAGATCGGTGAAATCGTGGTCGGTGCCAGCCGGGCCATCGAGGGATACAATGTCAGGCTTGAGCTGGATCAGATAGCCAGAGACAAAGCGCGCGGCCAGGCCCAGATGGCGCAGAATGTTGACCAGCAGCCAGCTCGAATCCCGGCAGGAGCCCTTGCCATTGCCCAGCGTTTCCTCGGGCGTCCAGACGCCGGGTTCGAGGCGAACGATATAGTTCACCACGCTTTGCAGATGGGCGTTCAGATCGGTCACGAAAGTGACGGTGTTCTTCGGGCTTTTGTCGAGCCCATCAAGGAACTTTTGCAGCAGCGGCCCGGCCGGCTCTGGCTTCATATAGATCGTCAGATCGTTGCGCAGATCCTCGGGATATTGGAAGGGCCAGGTCTCGCCGCTCTCCTCGACGAAGAAGTCGAACGGATTATAGACCGTCATGTCGGCGATCAGGTCGACCTCGATCTTGAGTTCGGTCACCGGCTCGGGAAAGACAAAGCGCGTCAGAAAATTGCCATAGGGGTCCTGCTGCACATTGACGAAGTGCAGGCTCGGGCTGACCCGCAACGAGTGGCTGAGCACCTTGGTTTTGGAATGCGGTGCCGGCTGCAGGCGAATGACCTGCGGCTGCAACGTGACCGGGCGGTCATATTTGTAGTGGGTCAGATGATAGATGGCGGCTTTGATCGACATGCAGCTTCTGTCGCTCGCTTTAAGGCCACGGATTTTGGCTTCCCACAAAGGAGCTTATCGGGGATTGTGACGCGTGGATAGGCGCTGCATGCGCCGGGGCATCAGCGGCCGCCAATGGCGGCGCTAGTCGAGCGCGTCGATGACTTGGCGCTGTTTGAGCATTTCAAGGAAAATGCGGTAGTCGCGGTCGAATTGTGCCCGAGCTTCGACCTTGGGCGCGCGGGCGGTGCCGCCTTGCTGCATGGCCAGACACGCCTGATCGAGGCTCGAATAGAGCCCGGCTGCATTGGCGGCGACCATGGCCATGCCGAGCAGGGTCGCATCCGGCGTCGAAGGCTCGACCACGGTGCAGCCGGTTGCATCGGCGTAGAGCTCCATCAGCAGCGGGTTGCGGGTGTGGCCGCCGGTGATGTGCAGCGTGTCGATGGCATAGCCCTTGGTGTTGAGAGTATCGAGAATATGCCGCACGCCCAGCGCAATGGAAACGCAGCTGCGCCAATAGAGCCTGCAGAGGCTGTCAAAGTCGCTGTCGAGTGTCAGCCCGGAGATTACGCCCAATGCGGACGGATCGCCCAATGGCGAGCGATTGCCGTGAAAGTCCGGCAACACGTGCAGGCGGTCAGCCAGGGCAAGCCCCTCGCTTTCTCGCAGTTCCATCACCCGGTTGCAGATGGCCAGATGCTTCTCGCGGGTCGGCTCACCCCCGGCGCTGTGCCAGGCGATAATGTGGTCCAGCAGGGCACCGGTGGCCGACTGTCCGCCTTCATTGAGCCAGACACCTGGCAGTACGGCACCGTAATAAGGGCCCCAGACGCCCGAGGTCGGCCGGTCCTCTGCGGAGAGCGCCATCACGCAGCTCGATGTTCCGGCGATCAGCGCCAGGTGCCGGTCGATGGTCTCGACATCGGCGGTGAAGGCGCCGAGCACCCCCAGGGCTCCGGCATGGGCATCGATCAGCCCGGCACCGACCCTGCAGGTCGTGGTGAGGCCGAGTTGGTCCGCAGCCTTGGCTGTCAGCGGTCCGAGATCGGCACCTACCGGGCTGGCTTTTTTGGGCAGAGCCGCCTTTTCGAGCAGGTCTTCAAGCCCGACCCTGGCGAGAAAATCCTGCCGCCAGCTTTGTGCATCGTGGCCCAGATAGGTCCATTTGCAGGTGAGGGTCGATTGCGAGCGAGCCAGTGAGCCCGTTGCTTGCCAGGACAAGAAATCGGCCAGGTCGAACATCTGCCCGGCGCGGTTCCAGCTTTGTGGCAGATGCCGCTTGAGCCACATCAGCTTGGGCACTTCCATTTCCGGCGACATGACGCCACCGGCATAGTGCAGCACCTCGTGGCCGGTGCGAGTGCATTCGTCGGCCTCGTCAAGCGCCCGGTGGTCGAGCCAGACAATGGTGTCCCAGCGATCCTCGCCATCACGCGAAACGGTGACCGGCGCGCCGGTAGCGTCCCGCACCACCAGCGAGCAGGTGGCGTCAAAGGCGATTCCGGCGACATCCTGGGGCTTTGCACCCGCTATGGACATGGCCTTGCGGACTGCTTCACACACCGCCTGCCAGATCTGGCCACTGTCATGCTCGGCGAAATTGGCGTCGGTGCGCCGCATCAGGATGGGCACTTCATGCCGGCCGCGAAACTGGCCATCGCGCGTGAAGACACCGGCCCGGGCGCTGCCGGTTCCCACATCCACACCCACCAGGAAGTCCTGCGACACGCCGCCCTCGTATGTTCGGTCCGGGCGGACCATAGCGAATGGGATTGACAGCGACTAGAGGGAGAGAGGCAGAGGCAAAACCTAGTGCTGATCCGCCAGATACCGCTCGAGCGTCCGTGCGGTGCCCTGCATCCACAGCGCGTTCAGGGCCTTGGTGAACGCGGCAACAAAGTCAGGAGCCTTGGCCAGATCACCATAGATATCGGCCATTTCGAGCCAGGCTTTGGGGTTATCCTTGGCCTTGATGGCTTGGGCGTTGAGCCGGTCCCAATTCGGATCGTTCGGCTCGATCACCGCGCCGCTATCGGTGGTGCCGAAGCAGTAGCGGCACCAGAGGGCTGAAACGAGCGCCAGGCCGGTCACGCTCTGGCCGTCGCGAATACGATCGAGCGCCGAGGGGATGATGAATTTGGGCTGCCGGTTGGAGCCGTCGAGCGCCAGGCGCCGCACAGTGTCGCCGATCTTGGGATTGGCAAAGCGCCGCTCGCAAAGCGCGAAATAGGCGTCGAGATCGGTATCGGGCACAGGCGGCACGACTGGAATGATCTCCTCGGCTTCCACCTTTTTGAGGAAGGCGGCGACCAGCGGGTGCTCCATTGCCTCGTGCACATAATGAATGTCGAGCAGGCCCGCCGGATAGGCGATGGTGGCGTGGCCGCCATTGAGAATGCGGATTTTCATATGCTCGTAGGGCGCAACGTCGGGCACGAACTGCACACCGACCTTTTCCAGCGCCGGGCGCCCGGCGGGGAAATTGTCTTCGAGCACCCATTGCTTGAAGCTTTCGCAGAACACCGGCCAGGCGTCGTCGATGCCGAACTGGTTGGCCAGCAGGGTCTTCTCGCGGTCCGAGGTGGCCGGGGTGATGCGGTCCACCATGCCATTGGGGAAGGCGACCGAGGACTTGACCCACTCGGCCAGTTCCGGATGGATCAGGGCGGCCAAGCCCGCGACGGCGTGTTCCGTCACGTGGCCGTTGCCCGGGATATTGTCACAGCTCATTACCGTGAATGGGGCGATGCCGGCCTCGCGGCGTTTGACCAAGCCGGCCAGGATCAGACCGAACGCGGTTTTCGGCGCGTCGAAATGGGCTGCGTCGTGCGCAATGTCGGGATGTGTTGGATCGAATGTCTGGCTGGCCGGGTCGATATAGTAGCCGCCCTCGGTAATGGTCAGCGAGACGATGCGGATGGCCGGATCCGCCAGCCTGGCAATGACCGCTGCGCTGTCGCCGGGCGGCAGATAGTCGATCATGGCGCCGGTGATGTGAGCCGCGCTATGGTCGGCCTCTTGCTCGACCACGGTGGTGAACCAGTCCTGCCCCATCAGCTTTTGCCGCATTGCCTCATCGGCTGCGCGCACGCCGGCCCCCACCAACGCCCAGTCGTGCCCCTCGCCCAGATTGAACAGCGCGTCGAGATAGACTGCCTGATGGGCGCGATGAAAATTGCCGACGCCGAAATGCACGATGCCGGCGGTGAGATCGGCGCGGGCATAGGCCGGGGTGACCGCAGTCTTGATCGCTGGAAGCGTTGCAGTGGAAAGCCTGGTGGTCATGTCGGTTAGTCCTGGAGTGCCAGCCCGGCCGCGTCGAAGCGGTAGATGCGGTTGGCGGCGGGCGTGAGGTAGACCTTGTCACCATGGCGGAAGGTCTGTTCACCATCGGTGCGCACTGTCATCAGTCCGAGCCCTTCGACCTCGACGTGCAGGAAGGTATCGGAGCCGAGTTGTTCGGCGACATTGACCGTGCCGGCCCATTGTCCAGCTCCGGCGGTGGTCGAGAGCGTAAAGTGCTCAGGCCGTACGCCGATGGAGTGGGCATTGTGCTTTTGCGCCTCGGGACCATCGACGAAATTCATCTTGGGCGAGCCAATAAAGCCGGCCACAAAGCGGTTGGCGGGCCTCTTGTAGAGTTCGAGCGGGGAGCCGAATTGCTCGACATTTCCCGCATTCAGCACCACGATCCGGTCGGCCATGGTCATGGCTTCCACCTGGTCGTGGGTCACATAGATCATGGTGGTCTTGAGCTGCTGGTGCAGTTCGGTGATTTCAAGCCGCATGTTGACGCGCAGCGCCGCGTCAAGGTTTGACAAGGGCTCGTCGAACAGGAACGCCTTGGGTTCGCGCACGATGGCGCGGCCAATCGCGACGCGCTGGCGTTGGCCACCGGAGAGGGCCCGCGGACGGCGGTCGAGATAGGAGCCGAGGTTGAGCGTGCGGGCTGCATACTCGACCTTCTTGTCGATCTCGGCTTGCGGCATCTTGGCCATTTTGAGCGGGAAGGCGATGTTGTCGCGCACGCTCATATGCGGATAGAGCGCATAGGACTGGAACACCATGGCCAGACCGCGCCGGGCGGGCGGTGCGCCGGTGACGTCCTCGCCATCGAGTTTGATATGACCCGAGGTGGTGTCCTCAAGCCCCGCGATCAGGCGCAGCAGGGTGGACTTGCCGCAGCCCGAGGGGCCGACGAAGACGACGAATTCGCCATCTTCGATCTCGAGCGAAATGTCCGGGATGATTTCGACTTCACCGAAGGACTTGTTGACGTGTTCGAGCGTGATGGAACCCATTTCATAAAGCCCTTTACTTGACGGCGCCGAAGGTGAGGCCGCGGACGAGCTGCTTCTGGCTGAACCAGCCCAGCAACAGGATTGGTGCAATGGCCAGGAGAGATGCGGCCGAAAGCTTGGCCAGGAACAGGCCCTGGGGTGACGAGAAAGACGAGATAAACGCGGTCAATGTGCCGGCCCGACCCGAGGTCAGGGTGATGGTCCAGAAGGCCTCGTTCCAGGCCAAAATCACATTGAGCAACAGCGTCGAGGCAATGCCGGGAATGGCCATGGGCACCAGCACATGGACGATTTCGTTCCAGAGCTCTGCGCCATCCATGCGGGCGGCTTCGAGGATATCGACCGGGATTTCCTTGAAATAGGTGTAGAGCATCCAGATGATGATCGGCAGGTTGATCAGCGTCATGATGATGGTCAGGCCATGCACGGTGTCGAGCAGGCGCAGATCGCGGAAGATCAGGTAGATCGGGATCAGCACGCCAACGGCCGGCATCATCTTGGTGGAGAGCATCCACATCAGGATGTCCTTGGTGCGCTTGGTCGGCGCGAAGGCCATTGACCATGCTGCCGGGATGGCGATGACGAGGCCCAAAAGGGTCGAGCCTACCGATACCAGGATCGAGTTCCAGGCGTGCTTGATATAGTCCGAGCGGTCCTGCACATCGCCGAAATTGTCGAGCGTGAAGGTCAGCGGCAGAAAAGTGGGCGGAGTGGCGATCGCCTCGGCCTCGGTCTTGAAGGCGGTGACGATGGTCCAGAGGATCGGCGAGAACAGCAGCAGGGCCACGGCCCATGCCAGCACGGTGAAGCCAATTTTGGTCTGAACGGATGCGTTGCGGGCCATGATCTCGTCTCCTTACGCGTCCAGGTTCTTGCCGACGGCGCGCATCAGGAAGATGGCGACGATGTTGGCGATGATGACCGCGACCACGCCACCGGCGGAACCGGCGCCGATGTCATTGGACAAAATACCGGTTCGGAACACGAGGAAGGTGATATTGGTCGAGGCATAGCCGGGTCCGCCGCCGGTGGTGACGCGGATCTCCGCAAAGATGCCGAGCAGGAAAATGGTCTGGATCAGGATCACGATGGTGATCGCCCGGGCCATGTGCGGCAGGATGATATAGCGGAAGCGGTTGACCGCATTGGCGCCATCCATTTCGGCGGCCTCGCGCTGCTCCTCGGAGAGCGACTGCAATGCGGTGAGCAGGATCAACGTTGCAAAGGGCAGCCATTGCCATGCGACAATCACGATCACCGAAAACAGCGGATATTGCGCGAACCAGTCCACCGGCTCGAGGCCGAGGGCCTTGAACAGGTGCCCGAGCATGCCATAGCCGGGATGCATGAAGCCGTTCTTCCAGATCAGCGCGGCGACCGGCGGCATGACGAAGAAGGGGGAGATGACCAGGATGCGCAAAACGCCCTGGCCCCAGATCGGCTGATCGAGCAGCAGCGCCAGGAACGTGCCGCCGATCACGGTGATCAGCAGCACCCCGCCAACCAGCAGCAGGGTATTGACCAGCGCCTGGGTGAAGCTGGGGTCGCCTATGACGTATTCATAGTTTCCCCAGCCGGCAAAGCCGGTCATCATCGGGTTGATCAGGCTATAATTCTGAAACGAGAACCAGATGGTCATGGCCAGCGGCACGGCCATCCAGATCAGAAGCACAATGACGGCTGGTGCCATCATGGTGCGCGCCAGGGTGCGGGTTTGCCGGGTCGCCATCCATTCCTCCCAGGGCCGATCAGGTTGGCCGATTTGTTCGGGTCCATCGGTCCTCATCGGATGGTCACCTTGAGGTGGCCATCGGATCAGGCCCGCCAGCCTGCGGCGCAGCCGCAGTGCCGGGGATGGAACCGTCCGGCGTCCTGAGGGGGACGAGTTTGCCGGGCGGCTCCAGTTCGGGACGCAGATGCAAGGGAGGACGAACAATCCGTGCACAGGTCCGGAGGAGGGCGGCCGAAAAAGAGGTTCCGGCCGCCTGAGGCTTTGGAGGAGCCTTATTTGATATAACCGGCGCGGGTCATGTCGCGGGTTACGGCGTCCTGGGCCTGCGCCAAGGCGTCGTCAGCCGACATCTGACCGGCAAGGGCTGCCGAAAAGAGCTGACCGACATTGGTGCCGATGCCGGCAAATTCGGGGATCGCCACGAACTGCACGCCCACATAAGGCACCGGCTGGACCGTCGGATTGGTCGGGTCGGCTGCATAGATCGAGCCCATGGTCATTTCCGCAAACGGGGCCGCCGCCTGGTAGTCCGGGTTTTCATAGAGCGAGATGCGGGTGCCCGGTGGGACGTTGGCCCAACCCTCTTCGGCCGCAACCAGCTCGAGATAGTCCTTGGAGGTCGCCCAGCCGATGAACTGCTCGGCCGCATCGGCATTCTGCGAGGAGGCAGGGATGGCCAGGGACCAGGCCCAGAGCCAGTTGCCGCGCTTGCCAAGGCCCGTGTCGGGCGCCAGAGCAAAGCCGACCTTGTCGGCCACGGTCGAGTCATCGGGATTGGTCACGAAGGACGCGGCCACGGTGGCGTCGATCCACATGCCGCACTTACCCTGCTGGAACAGGGTCAGGTTTTCATTGAAGCCATTGGACGAGGCGCCCGAGGGACCGGCATCGGCCATCAGCGAGAGATAGGTGTCCAGCGTTTCCTTCCATTCGGGGCTGTCGAATTGCGGGTTCCAGTCTTCGTCGAACCAGCGGGCGCCGAAGGAGTTGGACATGGCCGTCAGGAAAGCCATGTTCTCGCCCCAGCCAGCCTTGCCGCGCAGGCAGATGCCGTTGATGTCGTTTTCACGATCGGTCATGGCGCGCGCGGCCTCACCGATGAATTCCCAGGTCGGGGCTTCCGGCATGGTAAGGCCCGCTTCTTCCATCAGATCGGTGCGATACATGATGAAGGAACTCTCGCCATAGAAGGGCGCAGCGTAGAGCTTGCCATCGACCGAGAGGCCACCACGGATCGGCGGCAGCAGGTCATCAACGTCATATTCAGCGTCTGCCGTCAGGCCATCGAGCGGCTTGAGCCAACCCTGCTTGGCCCAGATCGGGGCCTCGTAGGTGCCGATGGTCATGATGTCGTACTGGCCACCATTGGTGGCGATGTCCGTCGTGACGTTCTGGCGCAACGTGTTCTCTTCCAGAACCACCCAGTTCAGCTCGATGCCGGTTTCTTCGGTGAAGGCGCTCGACAGGCCCTGCATGCGGATCATGTCGCCATTGTTCACGGTGGCAATGGTGAGCGTCTGCGCAGAAGCGGTGCCGACGAGGGCGAGCGTCAAAACGCCCGCAAAAAGCGGTGTTAGTCTCATAGAAATCCTCCCAGATGCCGAAACGGGCATTTGCCTCGGCTATGAGCAAATGTTCAATTTATTGGCGTGTGAGTCAAGCAGGCTTTTGCGCAGATTTCTGCCGTACGTGCGTCAGATAGCGCTGAAGCGCGGGTCCTAGCCTCTGGGGCTGGAGGCATGAGCAAAGACGCTGTTCAGCGAACTTATGCCCGGCATCGGGATGTCTTGCTGCTGGGGAGCCACCTAACCGTGGGTGGACTCGAGCCTATCATACGTGCCCTGCGAGCTTGCGCCGTGGGCTGCGAATGTTGCTGACGGCAGTTTGGCGAAAAGCGTTTTTCTAGGTTTTGCCCTCTTTAGCCAAAGAGCGCACTGTCACTCAGCAGCTATACGGGTGGCTGCCAGACAACGCTCAAATATGCGTGGGCAGCTGCGATCTCGATGTGTTTGTGGCGATATATGACGTCTCAGTGCACCAGCTTCGACTGAGAGGAAAAAGGACTAAGACCCAACCAGGTCTGCATTGTGCTCGCCATTGCCGGATCGCCTTCAAATTGGATCTTCTCTCGAACTTGATCTACTCTTGCCAGGCCCATCCAGATTTCAGTCATGGTGCGCAGATTCGTCGTCACCCAGAGATCGACATCGTATCCAGGATCGGTCGAACAGAGGTCAACAGCACCGAAGGGCTCCACGACCAGCCACCAGTGTCGCCTGCCACCCGCAAGTTCAGGATAGAGAAAGCTGATCACTGTCCGGCGGTCGGGCAAGGGAGACGGGTCGAGGTTGCGGCGCATGTCCCACATCAGCAGCGATGGGTCCAGGTTCTCCAGCGTTGCTTGCGTCTCGATCCATTTTTGCCCCCATATACCGAAGGCTTCAATAATAGACTGCAGGTCGTGCCCGGCCTTGGTCAGGCGGTATTCCTGCACGCCCGGCTCGTCATCTGCGGGGCCACGCCAGACTATCCCGGCAACTTCGAGCTCCTTCAGCCTTTGAGATAATAGGCTCGGGGACATGCGCGGAACGCCTCGTCTCAAATCGTTGAACCGGGTTGAGCCGGCCACCATTTCTCGCACCAGAACGATGGTCCAGCGCGTGCAGAGCATTTCGGCCGCCATCGCGACCGGACAGAACTGTCCGTAGCTGCCGAGAGTCATCTTGTAACTCCTCCTGTGGAGAAAAGTCCGCTACTGCCCTCGCTTCAATTTAGCACGGTTTCGCCCTTCGCCCGTCAGGAAAAGGCAGGTTCAGTTTCAGGACTAGTTCACCCTCATATTGGGGCGCAGTCTGCCAATAGTCCGAAAACCTAGTGGAGCAATCGCCATGACCGTAGCGCTAAAAGAGCTGAATGGTGGGACCTTAGAGGTCCTCGACGAGAGACTGGCAGAATTGAGGACCGCGCTGGAGGGCCAGCTGATCGGCAAAGACGATGCCGGCTACGACGAGGCCCGATCACTTTGGAACGGCATGATAGATCGGCATCCTGGTCTGATCGTGCTCGCAACGAACCGGAGAGATATCCAACTCGTGGTGAACTTCGCGCAGCACAACAGCGTCTTGCTGAGTATTAAAGGCGGCGGCCACCAGATTGCGGGCCATGCGGTGGCTGATGGCGCGCTGCTGCTTGATCTTTCGCAGATGAAGAGCGTTCACGTCGATGCTGATGCGGCCACAGCAACTGTCGAGCCCGGCTGTCTTTTATCCGACGTGGATAAGGCCACCCAGGCTCACGGATTGGCGGTGCCTCTGGGCATCAACTCGACAACCGGCATTTCAGGTCTGACCCTTGGTGGTGGCTTTGGCTGGATTACTGGCAAACACGGACTGACGATTGATAACCTGCTATCGGCTGAAGTTGTCTGCGCCGATGGCGAGATACGAACAGCAAGTGCCTCGCAAAATCCTGATCTTTTCTGGGCGATCAGCGGGGGAGGGGGCAATTTCGGCGTAGTCTGCTCGTTCAACTTCAAGCTGCATCCGATCGGTCCTGAGGTCTTGTCTGGGCTGATAGTGCACCCGTTGTCTGATGCGCGCGGTCTCTTGCAAAAATATCGGGATATCTGTGCCCGCGCGCCGGATGAACTGACTGTCTGGGCGGTCCTGCGGCAGGCACCTCCGCTTCCCTTCATCCCGCCGGCCTGGCATGGCAAGGAAGTTCTTATTTTCGCTGCATGCTACGCCGGCGACATGGAGCAAGGCATGCAGTCAATGCAGGAGTTGCGGGGACTTGGCGAACCGATTGCCGATGTGATCGCCCCACACCCCTATGAAGGGTGGCAGCAAGCTTTCGATCCACTCCTCACCCCAGGTGCGCGCAACTACTGGAAAAGCAATGACTTCCTTGCTCTGCACGATGAGGTCATCGACGCGACCTTGTCGGCGGTTGCCGAATTGCCTGACCCGCAGACAGAGATATTTATCGCACATCTGGGCGGTGCGATGACCCGTGTCGATCCCTCCGCCACACCGTTTCCTCAGCGTAAACGCCACTTCGTGATGAATATTCACACGAGATGGTCCGACCCTGCACAAGATCAGTCATGTATCGCTTGGGCCCGCGAGCTTTTTGAGCAGACTGCGCCTCACGCCGCCGGTACCGTATATGTAAACTTTTTGCCCACGGACGACGAGGGCAGAGTATCGGAGGCCTACGGATCGAATATTGAGAAGTTGCGCGGCATCAAGGAGAAGTACGATCCGCAGAACCTTTTCCGACTGAACCACAATATTGTGCCGAAAGCGGATGTGGAGCTGATGTCCGCTTAAGGTCCGGCGCATAAAGCCACGGCCAAGCGGACCATGAACGATCATGCTGTCACGCCAGCAGCAGTTCCGCTGTCTGTTCGTCGGTGATGATGCCATTGGCGAGGCGCCGGGTCAGGGCGGCGCGGATGGCGGCGGCCTTGGCGGGGCCCATGGCCAGGGCAATGACGCGGCCATTTTCGCGGCTGGGAATGGGGGCAGAGGCGACCCGGTCATTGGTCTGGCCCTCGATCAGCCGGCCCTCGGCATCGAATACCCAGCCACAGATTTCGCCGACCGCGCCAGCCTTTTGCAGCGCCTTGTGTTCGGTTTCGGAAATGAAGCCGTCGAGCAAGAGAGGCGCATCCGGGCCCAGATGGCCGATACCGACGAAGGTGATGTTGGCCCGCGCCGCCAAATCCAGTGTCGAGGCGATCATGGGCTGGGTATGGAGCATTGCGCGCTCCTTGGCCGAGGAGGCGATAACCGGCAAGGGCATGGGAAAGCTGCGGGCCTTGACCGTATCGGCCACGTTAAAGATGACGTTGTAGAATGCGGCCGAGCCGTCCGGGGCAATGTTGCCGGTCAGCGACACCACCGTGTGGTGCGGGCAATCCATGGGCTGGAGCTGTTCGATCGCGGCCTTGAGGGTGCGGCCGGTACCGATGGCGATGATCACCGGGTCGGGGCTGCGCAGGCACCGCTCGAGCTCGGCGGCCCCCGCCTCGGCAATGCCGATTGTGGTCGAGGAACTGCCTGTGTCAGAGGGCACAACTTCGCAGTGGTCGAGCGCATAGCGGGTGCGCAGCCGTTCGGCCAGGTCCAGGCACCGGCCGATGGGGTGGTCGAGCCGGACCTTGATCAGCCCTTCGCTGA
Organism: Devosia polycyclovorans; assembly: GCF_042181575.1. Taxonomy (GTDB): domain Bacteria; phylum Pseudomonadota; class Alphaproteobacteria; order Rhizobiales; family Devosiaceae; genus Devosia; species Devosia polycyclovorans. The sequence goes on from NZ_CP170082.1 coordinate 1,515,971, forward strand.
CCGAGAGCGAAACCAGCCGCTGCGCCGACTGGCGCGAAATGCCCATCTTGGCGGCGATTTCCTCCTGCGTATTGCCGGCAACATAATAGAGCCAGCCGGCGCGCGCTGCATCGTCCAGCCGGGTTGCAGAAGTCTCGTTACGCGCAGCCATATGCCCTCATCCCTAGTCGCTCCCGCGATTATTCCGATGCGGCGGCCTACCGCAAGGGGCAATGGCGGAATGAAGGCTTCGGGCCTTGCTTCGCATCAAGGGAAACACAGGGACGCCGAACAGTTCGGCCTCCCCCCAAATTTGAGAAAGCAGGTTTTGTCGGATGTCCTAGCCAGCCAGATTGTCGTGGCTGTGCAGAACCCCCTGATGCAGGAACCAGGCGCGGCTGAACAAGCTCAGGTCAAGCGGGTTGGGCAGCCGGATGTCAGCGGGTCCAGGCACAACAGCACCTGCCGTCTCGAAGGCGCGGTCGATCTGACAGATGAAGGCCACGATCAGTCCACGGCTGCGGACGAAATGGGCCAGATCGGCCACTTGCTGTTGGAGAGATGGCGTGGATCGTTTCTGATCGATCAGTTGCAAATAGTCGATCACCGCAAAAGTGCCCTTTGGTGCGTCCGACAGGGTCCGCATGATGTGATCTGCGCAGATGTCATCAGAGCAGTCGATGACGAACTTCCCCGACAGGCGGCCGGGATCCGCGCCGATTGTCTTCAATTTCGCCTGTACATCGGCCAGGGTGAAGTCGAGCGAGAAAAAATATCCCGCTCGGCCCGCCTCGGCAGATGCTGCGGCCATTTGCAGGGCCAAAAGGGTCTTGCCCTGGTGGGGGCGTGCGGCAATCAGAAAGAGTTCACCCTGCCGCAACTGCGCCAGAAGGCCTGTCGGCGTGCTGGACGCGTCGGCGTGCCGCGACGCCAGCAGGCTCCAGCTCGGAAAACCTTGCGTCGTCGCGATCTCATCGAGGGCGCGGTGCAGCGGGATGGATTGTTCGCGGGCCTGCAGTTTGGCGGCACGCTTGAGGCGGTGGATCGGTGCGGAAAGTCGCATGATTTGCTCCAGTCGTTGCTGGCTCAGGCAATCCCTCCTTATGCCGTCGCACGACGGGACCTGTGATCTACGAGATCGTCCGGCAGATGTGCTGCTTCCCGATTGGAGGGCGGAGGCGTGAACGGCGCCGTCTATTGGTAACCGATTCTCGACTGCCACCGCGATGGGCTTGGCCATCCGGCCTTATCGTAAAACCAAAAATGACAAACAGGTTTGGAGCACTTGATGACCGAATTTGCCAATGAGTGGCAGCGCTATGCGGAGAAGGCCGCCCCGGCAGGTTCCGTGCTGGATGATGCAGCGCAGGTCGCCTATGCCTGAAAGCGGGTCAGCTCTCCACTTCGGCATCGTCCCGAGCGCCCCATTCGGCCCAGGAGCCGTCATAGACGGCGACATGCTCGGCCCCTGCCTGCTCGAGGGCCAGAGCGAGCGTCACGGCGGTAATGCCGGAGCCACAGGAGGTGATGATGGGTTTGTCCAGGTCTACGCCGCGTTCGGCAAAGATCGTTCGCAGAGTCTCCGGCGATTTCAGACGGCCGTTTTCTGTAAGAAGGCTCACCGGCACGTTGGTGCTATCGGGAATATGGCCGGCCTTGAGCCCCTTGCGTGGTTCGGGCACTTCGCCATGAAAGCGTGGTGCCGGTCGCGCATCCAGAACCTGCGCGGCATGGCTGCGCAGATTGGCCGATACGGTCTCGAAACCGACTGCTGCGTCGGCGTTGAAATTCGCGTCAAAGCGCCGCTTCTCCCGATGCACTAAGCCCGTTTCAGTGCCGCGTTTTTCGGAACGCCATTTCGGGCCGCCCCCTTCAAGCATGAACACCTTGTCCGCGCCGAAACTGCGGAAGGTCCACCAGACCCGCGGCGCGCTGAACAGGCCGACCTCGTCATAAACGACGATGGTCATGTCCTGGCTGATGCCCAGGGCGCCAACGGCGCGGGCGAAATCGGCCGGGCTTGGGAGCATGTGGGGCAAGGCGCTATCGGTATCAGCGATGCCATCGATGTCGAAAAAGACCGCGCCTGGAATGTGGCCGGCCAGATACTCAGCCTGGGCGTTGCGCGCCGCGTTGGGCAGGTGCCAACTCGCATCGACAACGACGACCTCCGGATCTTTCAGGTGCTGGGCCAGCCAGTCGGTGGTGACGAAAGGAGACGTCATTCAAAACTCCGTGCCGCGTGCTGCTGCTAGTGGTAACGCTGCGCGTTGCTGCGCTTCAAGCGACAATCTTGCGATGGGGTATAGTGCAGTGGGTCAATGCGGCAGAATCAAGAGGACGTTTGTGCCCTTTGACCGTCAGCTCTTTGGCGCAGGTCCCGAGCTTTCGCGCAACACCAGTTCCACCGGCCAGAGCTCATGTACGTCGGCCAGCGGTTTGCCGGCGAGGATCTGCATGATCAACTCAGCAATACGGGTGCCGGCCTGACGGATCGAGGACCGCGTGGTCGACATGGTGGGGTACATGTTGTCGGCGTTGAGATAGGGGAAGACGTCGTCATGCGCGATCATTGAGACGTCGGAACCCAATTCCAAGCCTGCCTGGCGAATGGCGCGGAAGACGCCCAGCGCCGTCATCATCGAGCCGGCCAGAAAAGCGGTCGGGCGGGGGCGCTGTTCAAGCATGGCCTGGGCCATGCGGAAGGCGATTTCGTCGGTAAAGACCGAATTGCCCACAAGTGCTGGATCGACTGTCAGGCCGCGGGCGGTCAATGCAGCGCGGTAGCCGATTTCACGGTGCTGGGCAAAGGTGCGGCCCTTGACCCCATTGAGCAGGGCGATGCGCCGGTGGCCGAGATCGAGCAGATGGCTGGTGGCCCGTTCGAGCGCGCTTGTGTTGTCGATGTCGAGCCAGGCGACGGGATGTCCAATGTTGGTGCGGCCGTGCAGCACGAATGGGATTTTGAGGTCCATCAGCAATTCAGCCCGCTCGTCGCTGATGGTGGGAGAATGCAGGATCACCGCATCCACCTTCTGGCTGGCGGCCAAACGGCGATAGGCGGCGAGTTCCTCTTGATGGCTGGCAACGGTGGAGACCAGCATGTCGATTTCCTGGCTGGCCATATAGCTGCCGACACCGGAAAGAAACTCGGACATATGCGGGCCCAGCTCGTCGGCGCCCCGCAGCACAAGTCCGATCGCTCCGGCGCGACCCGTAGCCAGCCGCAGGGCACTGGCATTGGGGCGGTAACCGAGCAGATTGGCGGCCTCGGCCACACGGCGGCGGGTGGCCTCGTTGACTTCAGGATAGCCGTTGAGCGCACGGCTGACCGTGGTTTGCGACAGGCCGAGATGCTCGGCGAGGTCTTTCAGTCTCATTGCGGCGTTACGGCCCATAGGTTTTGAGCGCCGGTCGCTTGCTCGCATTGCTGCGAAGAATCCGGCTGCTGCAGCCCTTAGGGCAGGCGCGTTCCTTTGAACAGGAAACTTTGCCATTCTCCTCCCAAAGCTATTCAAAGCGATTTCAAATTTTGAAGCAACCCCTCCGAAATCGTTACAGTCGACTGAGGTGCGTACATCACAGATTTTCAGTGGCATTTTTTGCTATTCTGAGGGCGTGGAGTTATAAGTGATTGAATAATCGTGCACTTTTCCAGTCTCGACGCGAAAGTTTTGAAAATCGACACGGGCGGCGCTTGACAGTTTTTCGGCGCTCTGTTTCCTTAACTCCCAAAGCGCTTTCAAACTGAACAGCAAGAAATGGTTCGGCGAAGTGCTTTTGAGGGGGAGGAGTTTTGGTCTCACGCTTGGCGTGGAGTCCAATCAATGCGCCTCCTTCGCCACAATTTTTTCGGGAGGATTTCCAATGAAGATGAAGTTGTTGCTCGCCGGCTTGCTGACGAGCGTGACCTTGGTCGGTGGGGCTGCTCAGGCGGCCGAGCTGTCCATCGTCTCCGGCGACACAGGTAGCGGGCTGGCATTCTTGCGTAGCCAGCTTGATCGTTTCGAGGCGGAGACCGGTCACACAGTTACCGTTGTGCCCATGCCCTCTTCGACTACCGACCAATTCGGCCAGTATCGTCTCTGGCTCGCTGCGGGCAATTCAGACATCGACGTATATCAGACCGACGTGATCTGGGCGCCCCAACTCGCCGACCAGTTTCTGGATCTGAGCGAAGCTGCGGCCGATGTTGCCGGCAACCACTTCCCCTCGATCATCGAGTCGCAGACGGTAGATGGCAAGCTGGTTGCGCTTCCCGCCTTTACCGATGCTCCAGCGCTTTATTACCGGACGGACCTGCTTGAGAAACATGGCAAGTCGGTCCCGAAGACCTGGGCCGAGCTTGAAACGACTGCCATGGAGATCATGGAAGCCGAACGTGCAGAGGGCAATTCGGAGATCTGGGGCTTTGTGTTCCAAGGCAACGCCTATGAGGGCCTGACATGCGACGCCCTGGAATGGGTCATGTCCAATGGCGGCGGCCAGATCGTCGAACCTGATGGGACCATTTCGATCAACAACGACCAAGCCGCGGCTGCGATTGATCGTGCCGCTGGCTGGGTCGGAACCATCGCGCCTGAAGGCGTGCTGGCCTATATGGAAGAAGAAAGCCGCGGTGTGTGGCAGCTTGGCAATGCCGTGTTCATGCGCAACTGGCCATACGCCTATGCACTGGGCAATGGCGATGACTCGGCAGTAAAGGGCAAATTCGATGTCGCTCCGCTGCCTGCCGGTGACGGCGAGGGTGCCCGCTCCGCTGCTACCCTGGGTGGATGGAACGTCGCAGTGTCGAAATACTCGCCCGATCCGGAGGCTGCTATCGAGCTGGCCAAGTTCCTGGCTTCGGAAGAAGTCCAGAAGGAACGCGCGATCCAGCAGTCGAACCTGCCGACCATCCCGTCGCTCTACGAAGACGCGGATGTGCTCGAAGCGTCGCCATTCATGGAAAACTGGAAGGCAATCTTCGAACAGGCCGTGCCACGTCCGTCCGCTCCGACCAAGACCGACTATAACGAGGTTTCCTCGCTATTCTGGAGCGCCGTGCATGACACGCTTTCCGGCAACGGCTCTGCCGCAGAAAACCTCGAAATTCTTGAGGCCGATCTGCAAGACCTGAAGGGCGACGCCTGGTAGTCCTCCCGGCGGCCTGAGCAGGGCGGATGGTTGGGTTTCCCGGCCGTCCGCCCAGCACTTTTAAATCAATTGTGGGAGGAGACGAGTATGGCGACTGACGCCATGGCGCCTGCAACGACGGTGGCTACCCCGAAAAGTAGATCGGAACTCTCACAGCAACGTGCGCGTGCGGCGCGCTGGTTTCTGGTCCCGATGTTGATCGCGCTGTCGATCGTTGCCGGGTGGCCGCTGCTACGCTCGATCTGGTTCTCCTTCACGGACGCTACACTGAACGACCTTTACGGCGCCGAGTGGATCGGCATCGGCAATTATTTGCGCTGGCAGGTGCTGGAAAGCGGCACGGTACGCTATCGCGGTGTGCTGGCCGATCCGGACTGGTGGAATGCGGTTTGGAATACCGTGCGGTTCGCATTCTGGTCGGTGCTTTGGGAAACTGTGCTGGGCATGATCGTGGCGCTGGTGCTCAATGCCGAGTTCCGTGGCCGCGGCATCGTTCGCGCCGCCATCCTGATCCCTTGGGCCATTCCGACCATTGTTTCTGCCCGCATGTGGGGATGGATGCTCAATGACCAGTTCGGCATCATCAACGATCTGGGTATGAAACTGGGTTTGCTCTCCGCTCCGGTGGCGTGGACGGCCTCGGCAGATACCGCCATGACGGCGGTGCTGATCGTTGATATCTGGAAGACCACGCCGTTCATGGCGCTGCTGATCCTGGCCGGTTTGCAGATGATCCCCAAGGACATCTACGAGGCGGCGAACATCGATGGGGTACATCCGGTCAAGCAGTTCTTCAAAATCACCTTGCCACTGGTGCGGCCGGCGCTGATGGTGGCGATCATTTTCCGCGTGCTTGACGCATTGCGCATTTTCGACCTGATCTATGTGCTGACGCCCAATTCGCGCTCGACCAAGACCATGTCGGTGCTGGCGCAGGAAAATCTGTTCCAGTTCAACAATTTCGCTGAAGGATCGACCCAGTCGACGCTGTTGTTCCTGATCATTGCCATCTTCACCATCCTCTACATCTGGATAGGCAGAGTGAACTTCGAGGGGGGAGACCGCTGATGCCTGCGACCTTCGATTACTGGAAGCTGACCAAGACAGCACTCTTTTATGCACTCGTCGTGGTCATCGTGGTGATTTCGGTCTTCCCGTTCTACTACGCAATCCTGACCAGCCTGAAGTCGGGTACCGATCTGTTCCGCGTCACCTACTGGCCGACCTCGATCAGCTTCGACAATTTCCGGCAGGTGTTCTCTCAGGGCGCGTTCCCGCGCAATCTGCTGAACTCGGTCTTTGTCGCGTCTCTTACGGTGATCCTGGCCCTGTTCCTGGCGGTCACGGCGTCATTCGCCCTGAGCCGGGTGAGATTCCGGGGACGCAGCCTGTTGCTGATGACCATTCTGGCCGTGTCCATGTTTCCGCAGATTGCGGTGCTGGCGGGTCTTTTCGAGGTGATCCGTTTCCTGGGCATCTACAACACCCCTTGGGCCTTGATCTTCGCCTACACAATCTTCACCCTGCCGTTCACGGTCTGGGTGCTAACCACCTTCATGCGCGACCTGCCGATCGAAATCGAAGAAGCAGCCATTGTCGATGGCGCATCGCCCTGGGTCATCATCACGCAGGTGTTCATGCCGCTGATGTGGCCAGCATTGGTCACCACGGGCCTGTTGGCGTTTATTGCAGCGTGGAACGAGTTCCTATTCGCGCTGACCTTCACGGTCTCCAACGAAACCCGCACAGTGCCTGTGGCTATCGCACTGCTTTCGGGCGGCTCTCAGTATGAAATCCCATGGGGCATCATCATGGCAGCATCCGTCGTTGTGACCGTTCCGCTGGTCGCTCTGGTTCTGGTGTTCCAGCGCAAGATCGTTTCCGGTCTCACGGCCGGCGGCGTCAAAGGATAAGGAGAAGCCAAAAAATGGCATCAATCGAACTTCGTAACATTCGTAAGTCCTTTGGCGCGGTTAACGTCATCAAGGGCGTTGACCTGACGGTCCGCAAGGGCGAGTTCATGGTCTTTGTCGGCCCCTCGGGTTGCGGCAAATCCACCTTGTTGCGCTTGATCTCGGGCCTTGAGGACATCACTTCTGGCGAAATGCTGTTCGACGGCAAGGTGGTCAATGCCCTGACGCCGTCCAAGCGCGGCATCGCCATGGTGTTTCAGTCCTATGCGCTCTACCCGCACATGACTGTCTATGAAAACATGGCGTTCGGTCTCAAGCTAGAGAAGGGCCACAGCAAGGACGCTATCCGCGAACGCGTGGAAAAAGCGGCCGATATGCTGCAAATCCGGCAATATCTGGATCGTCTTCCCAAGCAGCTTTCCGGTGGGCAACGCCAGCGCGTGGCCATTGGCCGGGCCATTACCCGGGATCCGAAAGTGTTCCTGTTCGACGAGCCGCTATCGAACCTGGATGCGGCCTTGCGCGTTGCGACCCGTATCGAGATCGCCAAGCTTCATGAGGGCATGCACGATGTCACCATGATCTATGTGACGCATGATCAGGTTGAGGCGATGACCCTGGCCGACCGGATCTGTGTGCTGCGCGATGGGTTGGTCGAGCAGGTGGGTACGCCCATGGAGCTTTATGAAAAGCCCGACAGCATTTTTGTTGCGGGGTTTATCGGTTCACCCAAGATGAACTTTCTGACCGGAGAAAAAGCTGCGGCTTTCCAGTGTGCAACTTTGGGCATCCGTGGCGAGCACATGTTGGTCAAGCCCGATGGCATCTGGGAAGGCGAAGTGATCCATACCGAAAATCTCGGCGCGGACACCTATATCTATCTCGAAATGGGCCAGGAGGAGCCGATCGTGGTTCGTCTCGAAGGGGCCATGAAGCATCCGAGCGGGTCGAAGCTGCGGGTGTCCCCGATGGAAGATCGCCTGCATCGCTTCGATGAGGCGGGAAAGCCCATTCGTTAGGACCCGAATTCAATATGGCACGGCCAAATTGCTGTCGCCATTTTCCGAGACCGTGTCCCTCCTGGCGGGAACCTCAGTTGAGCAAACGGGGGTTCCCGATTTTGCGGGAATGACGCAGAAACCACTAAACACCCGGCGTCTGACGGCCGGGATATTGATATTAGGAGACAGTCATGCCGATCCGTACCTTGGTTTGGGGCGAGAACGTTCACGAGCAGAAGAACAAGGTTGTCGCCGAAAACTATCCCAATGGCATGCACAACCAGATTGCTTCGCTGCTGCGCCAGGATTCCAATCTTGAGGTTAAGACCACTACCCTGCAAGAACCCGAGCATGGTTGCTCCGAGGAGGCTTTGGCCAACACTGATGTGTTGCTTTGGTGGGGCCATGCGGCCCACGACAAAGTCGATGACGCAGTGGTCAAACGTGTCATGGAGCATGTCTGGCAGGGCATGGGGCTGATCGTGCTGCATTCTGGCCACCACTCCAAGGTGTTCAAGGGATTGATGGGATCACCCGCCAATCTGCATTGGCGCGAAGCTGGCGAACGCGAACGTCTCTGGGTGGTCAATCCCGGTCATCCGATCGCCAAGGGTCTGCCAGCCTATTTCGAGCTGGAATATGAGGAAATGTATGGCGAGCCCTTTACCGTGCCGGAGCCGTTGGAGACTGTGTTCGTCTCCTGGTTCCAGGGTGGTGAGGTGTTCCGGTCTGGCCTGACCTATCGGCGTGGTGCGGGCAATATCTTCTATTTCCGTCCCGGCCATGAGACCTACCCGACCTATCATGACGCCAATGTCGGCCAGGTACTGCGCAATGCGGTCAACTGGGCCTATCAGGGTGATCGGCACGCGCATCTGATGAAGGCGCCGAATACGCCGGTAGCCGAAGCCATCGAAAAGATCGAAGAGCGGGGCGCCAAGCTCAGCGCCGCAGATCATGCCGGTGAAGTGAAGAGCTGACCGAACTGCGACGGTTTTCACCTTGTGGAAGCGGTCGTTCCAGCCAATGGGCATCCCCGCGTTGGACGGGGGTGACCCGGTCAAAGACAACACATGAACGGCTGTCGGTGACGGCCAAGGATTTAAAATATGCGTATCCTCATCCTGGGTACTGGCGGCATGGCCAATACGCACGCCAAGAATTTTGCCGGCATTGAAGGTGTGACTCTGGCTGGCGGCGTCGACGTCGATCCCTCCCGGGTCGAGGCGTTCTGTTCTGCGCACAATATCGAACGGGGCTTCGGTTCGCTCGATGCGGCGCTGGCCTGGGGCGAGTTCGATGCTGTGGCCAATGTGACGCCGGACAGCGTCCATTACCCAACGACCATGGCGGCGCTGGCTGCTGGAAAGCATGTGTTCTGCGAAAAACCGCTGGCGACCGATCATGCGCGCGCCATGGAAATGACCGAGGCCGCGGAGCGGCTGGGCCTGGTCAACATGGTCAACCTGACTTACCGCAATGTCTCCCAGTTGCAGAAGGCGCGTGAGATCGTGCAGTCCGGGCAGGTCGGCACGGTCAAGCATTTCGAGGCGAGCTATCTGCAGAGCTGGCTGGTGTCTCGGGCATGGGGTGATTGGCGCACGGAGAGCCAGTGGCTATGGCGCCTGAGCAAGAAGCACGGCTCTAACGGCGTTCTCGGCGATATCGGCGTGCACATCTTGGATTTTGCCGCCTATGGCGCGGGCAGCGATTTCTCAAAGGTTTTCTGCCGGCTGGAAACCTTCGACAAGGCCCCCGGCAACAAAATCGGCGAATATGATCTGGATGCCAATGACAGCTTCGCCATGACGGCGCAGCTCGAAAACGGGGCCCTGGGTGTTGTGCATGCCTCGCGCTGGGCAACCGGACACTTCAACGAATTGCGATTGCGTGTTTACGGCGAGCTTGGCTCAGTGGAAGTGCAGCACCGGCACGACTGGTCTAAGCTATTTACCTGTCTTGGGACGGATGCCGAGACCGGAACATGGACTGAGGTCGAAGTCGACGCCGTGCCGACCAACTACGAGCGTTTCGTCGACGCCTGCCGCAAGGGCGAGAATATGGAACCCAGCTTCCGGCATGCGACCAACATCCAGAAGGTGCTTGATCTGGCAGCCGTCACCGAGCGGGAGCGGGCCGAGCATATGGTGTAAAGACAAAGAGAGCGGGCCCCGCAGTTTGCGGGGCCCGTTACAAAAGGATTGACGAGGCGGTTAGCCGCGGTCATCCACATAGACGACAACGGAGCCGTCTGCCTTGGTCTTGATGCTGATCACATCCTCTACGGCGTGACCTTCGGCCTCAAGCTTGGCTGTGATTGCTGTGTTCTGTTCGATCCGCTCATGCAGGCCCGCCTGGGCGTCGGCATTGGCAGTCAGTTCAGCGTCAAGAGCCGCGCTCTCGTTTGCCGCTTCGCCCTGGAGTGACGAGAGCAACACGATGGTCACCTTGGATTCGTCGGTGATGCTGGACAGGTCCAGTTCGGCGGAGCCCTTCAGGGACGCCATCACAGAGCCGTAGGTGTTGTCGGCCATATCGCTGGCGTTCGCGCTTGCGCCTGCGCCAACTCCGGCATTCGCCTTGTTATTGGCATTTGCCTTGGTGTTGGCATTCGCATTGGTATTGGCACCGGCATCTGCACCTGCACCTGCACCAACGCTGGTGTCGGCGCCAGCGTCGAGGCTCGGGGTGTCAACAGAAACGCCCGCGCCTGCATCGACGCCAACCTTGGCGTCCTGAGCGACAGCGGTGGAAGCCAGAAGTGCGGTAATTGCTGTAGCGATAATCGTCTTCTTCATCGTTTTTACTCCGTTTGTGGGATGTGCCCCCCACTTGGACAGCCTGACAACGAGACGGATCGCGCTAGGTTGCAGACAATGCGATCACATTGAGCAATCAAATTTCTCCAGTATGTTGCAACCGGTTGGGCCAATACCAATTTCTCCTGCAACAAAGGAGCGTCACATGGAAATTCTCTGGGCCGTTGTGGTGGGTTTCTTCGCCGGCTTGATCGCGAAATGGATTACGCCGGGAGATCGCAAGCCATCCGGTTTCATCCTGACAACGGTGCTGGGCATTGTGGGCTCGGTGCTCGCCACCTGGTTGGGACAGCAGATCGGCTGGTACGGCCCGGGGGATGGCGCGAACTTTATCGGTGCCATTGTGGGCGCCGTCATTATCCTTTTGGCCTGGGGACAACTGGCGCGGCGCGCCTGAACGCAGATCAATAAAAAAGGGCGCCGAAGGGCGCCCTTTCTCAATTTGTCGGAAGACCCGTCTTATTCAACGACCGTGATGCGGCCGTCGGTATAGGGCGTGTATTCGCCACCCAGTTCCGCGATGTAATCAGCCACCACCTGCTCGAGGGGCGGGCCGAAATCGTACGGGTTGTCGCCTTCGGCAAAGGTGCCATAGCCGTCGCCGCCGCCGCGCATATAATTGTTGGTGACGATGGTGTAGGTGGCTTCCTCGTCGATCGGCATCCACTCGTCGCCCTCGCCCTCGCCCTCGCCCTTGACCATGACGTCACTGATGCGTTCACCGGCGGGTTTGGCAAGGGTGTAGGAGTATTTCAAACCAGCAACCTGCGGGAAGCGGCCAGCGCCGTTCTCGATGTCGGACACGCCGTTTTCCAGAGCGTCTATGATGTCGGCACCGGAAAGGTCGACAGTGGCCAGGGTGTTGGAGAAGGGCAGGACAGTCAGCACTTCACCCATGGTGATTTCGCCGGCGTCGATCGAGGCACGCAGACCACCGCCATTCTGGATGGCAATGGTGGCGCCGGAAGAGGAGGCTGCGTCAAGGATGGCGTCGGCAACCAGATTGCCCATCGAGCACTCGACGACGCGGCAGACCTCACGCGAGCCTTCAATGGCTTCCGTGGCTGTGCCAATCACCTGTTCCATCAGTGCGTTGATCGGTTCCTGGAGCTCGGCAAGCCGGGCGACATAGCCCTCGTCCGGTGTGACGGACGCATCCATGATGATTGGTGCACCTTCAGCCGAAATCACGTTGCCCTCGTCGTCCCAGGTGACGACAAGATCGCCGAGATACTTGGCATAGGCACCCGCGGTCACGACCGGCACTTCGTTGCCGCCGGGGCCGTTCACCATGGTGGGATAGGGGCCCACGGCTTTTTCGTCCGTATTCGACAGCAGCGAATGAGAGTGGCCACCCACGACCACGTCCACATTGGGAACGTTGGCCGCAACCTGCAGGTCCTGCGCATATCCGATATGGGTCAGCGCGATGATCTTGTTCACACCCGCTGAAGTCAGGGCTTCGGCCTGGGTGGTGAGACTGGTGATGGTATCCTCGAACTCGACATTGTCGCCGGGCGAGGAGGTTTCGTCGGTGTCTTCGGCCAACGCGGAAACAAAGCCGATCTTTTCGCCGCCGATTTCGAGAACCACAGTGCCGGGGATGCGGCCGGCCAGCACAGGCTCGTTCTCGACATTGGTATTGCCCGAAATGACCGGGAAGTTCACCGCGTCGAGCAGCTTGGCCAGTTCCTCGGGGCCATCGTCGAATTCGTGGTTGCCCACGGCCATGACTTCAATACCCAGATCGTTGGTGAATTCGGCAATGATCTCACTGCGGTACTGGGTGTAGAACAGCGAGCCCTGGAACTGGTCCCCGGCATCGACCAGAACGACGTTTTCGCCCTCGAGCTCAGCGCGCTTGGCGTCGATGGCAGTCTTGAGGCGCGCGATACCGCCAAAGCATTCGCCAGCGGCATCGTCTTCGGCATTGCAGTTGGAATCGCTGCCGGTGATCGGGCCAAAGCGGGCGTGGAAGTCGTTGATGTGCAGAATGTTCAGCGTGAACTCGGCTTGGGCGGCCGTCGAAAAGCCTGCGCAGAGCGTGAGCGCCGTTGCGCCCAGAAGCAGTTTCTTCATCCCTGATGTCCCTTATTGCTTATTGCGGTCGACATAGCAGCTACCGGATCGGCCCGACGCCTGAAGGGCCGCCAGCAGTGTCATAAAACAACTAATCAGGTAATTGTGACAGTGGAAAGTGGACCTTTTGGTCAAATTTCAGGTCTCGCGGAAACGAGGGCGGGGACGGACCGACGTAAATATGATTGCAACGGTTTGCACGTAGTGCTTGTCGACTAGTTGGTCGCGTCTTTCGGAATCTTCCCCATGAGTATCGCCCTTGAAAGCTTGATGCGTGCACAGCCGGACGAGGCGCGGATGCGCTCAAATGGTGGTGGCGTTCTCATGTTCATCGCGATTGGCGCGCTGGCCGCATTGGGATTTGTGGTGCTGAGCACGGCGCTGATCTGGGCCTTGCCAATGGTCGACAGCTGGCTGATCAGTACATTGTGCTATGCCGCGTTCATTGTGCCAGTCTACCTGTTGCATCGGCGCTTCACCTTTGCGTCGGACCTCGATCATTTGCAGGCTCTGCCGCGCTATGCCGTGGTGCAGGTCATGGCGTTGGCGCTTGCGACAGCGTTCAGTTTTCTGCTGCACGGCACGCTATCTCTGCCCAGCCTGGCCGCCGCCATATTGGTCATCACACTGACCTCGGGCGTGAACTATCTCGTCCTGCGCAGCTGGGCCTTTGGCCGCAGCGCGCGTGTGGAGACCGTGCCGGCATGAGCGCTTCGCAAGAGGGCAAGCGCCTGCTCAATGCGGTGCATGGGGCGCTGATTTTCGGCCGGCGCGTCGGGGCTTTGGCAGATGCTTTGGCGGCCGCCATTCCGCATGGCGCGACACGTGTGCTCGATCTGGGCTGCGGCGACGGCCAGGTGGCCAAGGCCCTGATGCAGCGGCGGCCCGAGCTCAATATCGAGGGTGTCGACGTCTTTGTCCGACCCAAGACGCACATTCCCGTCACGCGCTATGACGGTGAGACGCTACCTTTTGCGGACGACCTGTTCGATTGCGTCACCATCGTGGATGTGCTGCACCACACTGACGAACCCGCCAAAGTGCTCACCGAGGCGGCCCGCGTGGCCAGGGGCTCTGTCGTCGTCAAGGACCATCTGCGCGAGGGGTTCGCGGCGGGTCCAACCCTGCGGCTGATGGATTGGGTGGGCAATCGCGGTCACGATGTGCGCCTTCCCTATAATTATCTGGACGCCAAAGAATGGGCGAATGCCTTTGCCCAGGCGGGCCTCGCCGAGGTCTCAAGGCGCGAGAAACTGGGGCTTTATGCAGTTCCGCTCAATCTGTTCTTCGAGCGCCGGCTGCATTTTGTCAGCCGGCTTGCGCACATCAATCGCGTCTAACGGGCTTTCAATACCGGCCCAGTCGGGTATTCTCCGCGCCGTTTGATTTGCAGGGGAATGCTCATGCGCAGTGCTTTGATCGTTTATGGCGGCTGGGAAGGTCACGACCCGGAGGAATGCGCGACTATCTACCGCCGCTGGCTGCACGAAGATGGCTATTCAGTGCGCACCGCCACCGAGACCAGCGCTTTTGCCGATCCGTCCATTCACGATCTGTCTCTGATCATCCCGATCTTCACCATGAGCAAGATTGAAAAGGAAGAGGCCGAAAACCTCGCCAACGCCGTGCGCGGCGGTGTTGGTCTAGCAGGTCACCATGGCGGCATGTCCGATGCCTTCCGCGATTCCGTCGTGTACCAGTTCATGATCGGTGGGCAATGGGTGGCGCATCCGGGCGACATTCTCGACTATACGGTCGATGTCACCAAGCCCGACGATCCGATCATGGCAGGGATCAAATCCAGCTTTCCCTACACCTCGGAGCAGTACTACATGCATGTCGATCCCATGATCGAAGTGCTGGCTACGACAACATTCAGCGGTGAGCATGCTCCCTGGATCGAGGGGGCCGTGGTGCCCGTGGTATGGAAGCACCGATACGGTCAGGGACGGGTGTTCCACTCGACCTTGGGCCATTCGGCCAAGGAATTCGAGAACCCGAATTTCGCCACCATCATGCGCCGTGGTATCAACTGGGCAGCGCGGGACGAGTAGTCCAGCGCTTCACCAGCGCAGCAGGTATCGCCCAATGATCGCGCCCAGGAGCGCGGTCATAGCAATGCCCAGGGAATACCAGACGGCCATGAACATCATGCTGGTCTCCCCGCAGTAAAAGGCGTAGGCGGCGGCTCCAAAGCCGCCGGCCAGCAGCCCAGCTCCCAGGCCTGCAAGGGTTGGCGAGGCCGGCGCGAAGCGACGCATCGCAGCAAGCAGTATCCAGAGCAGGGGCGCGGCGGTCAGGATAATCAGCCAGGGGCAGACTAGAGCAGTTCCGCCCATCAGCACGGGCATCGCCCAGTCTGCCTGCATCCAGCTCAGCGTACCCGCCGCCAGTGCCAGCAAGATGGTCACGCCTGCGAGCAGGAAAGGCCAGACGCGGCGGCGGTCCGGGCGGGACAGTGCCGGAATGGCGATCAGCCCAAGGCCTCCCAAGCCGATGGTATAGGCCAGCTTGCCCCAGAACATGGAGCTACCCCAGGCGCCACCGAAGGGCCGCCCGACCAGCAGGTCCAGAAGGAGAGGTCCAATAAGGACGGTTGCAACCAAGCCGGTGGCTATGGCCAGGAACAGACGCTTTTCCAGCGCTTTTACGGGCGTGGGCTCAAGGTCGGCAGAGAGGCGATCGATCAGGTCATCAGTCATTTGCGGCTCCCTGCAAATTTGCTCATCAGGGATTTAAGACCGCGATGGATTGACACTTTCGCTGCCGTTTCGCTCATGCCGTGACGAGCGGCGGCCTCTGCCACGCTGGCGCCTTCGATGCGGGTCTGGCGGATGAGATCGGCGGTGCGCTCGGGCACTTCGGCCAGCACGGCGTCGACGTCGCGGCGGTCGGCAGCATGGGCGCTGTCATCGATGGCAAAGATCGGCGCGTCATCGGCCAGCGGTACTGTGGGACGGATGGCGTGGCGTCGCACATGGTCGACGAACTTATGATGCGCGACAGCATGCAACCAAGCCGTGAAGGGGCGGCTGCGGTCATAGGTCAATCGTTTGGAGTGCAAGGCCAGTAGTGTTTCCTGCACGAGGTCCTCCGCGTGCGAAGCATGGGACGGGCTCAGGCGCCGTGCGAACCAGGGTCGCAGATAGCGCGTAAGCTCAGCCAGCAGCCGACGATAGGCGGCCGCGTCGCCGTCGAGTGCGGCGAGCATCAACTCGCGCATCCGTTTTTCGGTCGCATCCGCCTGCATTTGTTCTCCATTCGCGCCTCGCTTCCAAGAGGTTACACAGCAGGTGCGAAAAAGCGAGCGCTGTACACGGCCGTGTGACCCTGTAACCTCGTCACACGGCGCGGCGAATGGTTGGGCAATATATCAGGGCTGGCCGAGCGCCAATAACATCGGCGTGATAGCAGCGCACGGACCATTGCGTTACCGTTGCTTGGGGTGGAACCCAATGCCATCCGACGAGGGGGAAAGCATGTCAGACGAGAAGGGCCCTGCGCCCGCAAAAGGACCGCTGGTCTACCGCCAGTCCATATGGACGCGTGTGACGCATTGGGTCTGGGCAATCTGCCTGTTCTTCCTGCTGCTTTCCGGTCTGCAGATCTTCAACGCGCACCCCACGCTCTATATGGGGCAGCAATCCGGGTTTGAGTTCGACAATGCCGTGCTCAGCATTGGTGCGGTCAACACACCAGACGGCCCTCGGGGCCGCACCACGATCTTGGGGCAGGAGTTCGATACGACTGGCGTGCTGGGTATGAGCGGTCCCGCCGCCAATCCCAGCTTTGTCGGTTTTCCCGGCGCGGTGACAATCCCTTCCTTCCGTGATCTGGCGACGGGGCGCGTAGTCCACTTCTTCTTCGGCTGGATATTCGTTGCGGCGCTGTTCATCTGGTTTCTCGCCTCGTTCATCAATGGCCATTTGCGGCGGGACATCTTGCCCAGGGCCAGCGACCTCGCAGGCCTGCCGCGCGATGCCCTCGACCATGCCAGGTTCCGCCTGCATCACGGCCGGAGCTATTCACCGCTGCAGAAGTTGAGCTACTTCACGATATTCTTCGTGCTCTTTCCGCTGATCATCCTCACCGGGCTGACCATGAGCCCGGGCATGGACGCGGCTTGGCCCTGGCTCCTCGATATTTTCGGCGGACGGCAAACCGCGCGCACCATCCACTTCATTGTGATGGTGTTGCTGGTGCTGTTCTTCTTAGTTCATATCATAATGGTGCTGCTTGCCGGTCCGCTCAACGAGCTGCGCTCGATGATCACCGGCTGGTATCGCACCAGCCCCGGGACGCCGAGCGAACAGGGAGACAAGCCATGAACCGCTTGATCGTAAATCGCCGGAAGTTTCTAGTTGGCACTGCCGCGTTGGGTTCGTCCCTGGCGCTATCTGGATGCAACCAGTTTGATTTTCTTGGACAGCGCGGCAATCCGGTGCGGCAGGCGCTGGAACAGGCCAATGTGCTGACGTACCAGGTGCAGCGGACGCTGATCGGAGACCAGGTGCTGGCGCGCGAATATGCCGAAAGTGAAATCCGTCAGGGACAGCGGCCGAATGGGTCAACCGATCCCACCACGGCCGAATACATGTTCCTGCGCCAGGCCAATTTCGAGCCCTATCGCCTGACCATCAAGGGCATGGTCGAGCGGGAATTGAGTTTCTCGCTGGCCGAATTGCGCAACATGCCGGCACAGACACAGATCACCCGCCATGATTGCGTCGAGGGCTGGAGTTGTATTGCCAAGTGGACGGGCACGCCGCTTGGCCCGATCCTGGATCAGGCGGGGGTTAAGCCAGGTGCGCGCTATTGCGTCTACCACTGCTACGACAATATCCAGCGCAGCCTCTCGGGTGACATACTCTACTATACCAGCTCTGATCTGGTGGATGCCTACCACCCTCAGACGATCCTGTCCTACGGTCTGAATGACCAGGTCCTGCCGGTGAGCAATGGGGCACCAATCCGCCTCCGGATCGAGCGGGCCTTGGGCTACAAGCAGCCCAAATATCTGCACACCATCGAGCTGGTTGATGACCTCTCTCCCTTCGGTCGCGGCAAGGGTGGCTATTGGGAGGACAATGGCTATGACTGGTATGGGGGGATCTAGGGCAGGGCACCCATGCGCCCCCGGCGCTTGCCTTTTTCCGCCAACTCCCCCATATGAACGGGACGTCGCGGCAGAATAGCCGCCGATGGACTTCTCTTCTTACTCATGCGGTGAGCGGCGAAGTCAGCCCGGATATCGATAACACGGTCCGGGTTTGAGCCAGCACCCGCGCGATCCTCCAAATCGCCCGATTGCATAACTTGATAAGCGCCACCCGCTTTGGGCCCGGCGCCTGCGCGATTTCGCGCAAGATGAAAGACAAGAATTTGAACGACTTCAGTTCGCTCGGTCTGCCGACCCAAATCACTGACAGCCTGACTGCCAGCGGCTTCACCGAGCCCACGAAAATCCAGTCCCAGGCGATCCCAAAACTGCTCGAGGGCCGGGACATGCTGGGTATCGCCCAGACTGGCTCGGGCAAGACGGCCGCCTTCGGTCTGCCCATCCTGGCCGACATTCTCGGCCTGACAGGGCGCCCACGACCCATGACCACGCGCGCGCTTATCCTGGCGCCGACGCGTGAATTGGCTGTACAGATCGACGAGAACATCCGCAAATTCGCCGGCTCGAAGATGAAGCTCGATACCGTTCTCGTTCTGGGCGGTGTCTCGCGTTATCACCAGGTGCAGAAAATCGCCAAGGGCGTCGATGTGGTCGTTGCGACCCCCGGCCGTCTCAAGGACCTTCTGGACGACAACAAGATCCGCCTCAACGAAACCCGCTGGCTGGTGCTCGACGAGGCTGACCGCATGCTGGACATGGGCTTCATTGCGCCCGTCCGCGCCATCGCCAAAGCCATCGGATTGCGGCGCCAGACCATGCTGTTTTCGGCAACCATGGCGGCGGAAGTGGAAGATCTGGCCAAGTCGCTCCTGAAAGAGCCCATCAAAGTCGAGGCAGCACCGCAAGGTTCGACCGTGGTCAAGATCGACCAGCGTGTCATCATGTCCGGCTCCAAGGCCAAGCGCGGTGTTCTCAACGACCTTTTGGCCGATGAGGCCGAAGGCATGGAACGGGTCATCGTCTTCGCCCGCACCAAGCATGGTGCAGACCGCGTTGCCAAAAACCTGGCCATTGACGGACACGACGCGGCGGCCATTCACGGCAACAAAAGCCAGAACGCTCGCCAGGCGGCGCTGAAGGGATTTGCGAGCGGAGGTGTCCGTATTCTGGTTGCCACCGACATTGCAGCGCGCGGCATCGACGTTCAGGGCATTACGCACGTGGTCAATTATGACCTGCCCGACGATGCGGAGAACTATGTGCACCGCATCGGCCGCACCGGCCGTAACGGAGCGTCGGGTAAGGCGATTACCTTGTGTGATGGCACTGAGAAATCCAAGCTGCGCGATGTCGAGCGGCTTATCCGCCGGACCTTGCCGGTCTCGGGCGATGTGAATCTGGTCGAGGAAGCACCGGTGCAGCGCCAGCTGCGTAATATGCCCGGTGCGCCAGGCGGCGCGCGGACTGCCCGCAACCCCAAGCCCAAGAGCCAGCGCAAGTTCAATACGCCACGACCGGGTGGTGAGCGGACCAAATCTGCCGAGGGCAGGCCACAGGATGGACGGTCCGCCGGTGCTAAACCGAACGGCGCGAAATCGGGCAAGCCGCGCTGGTCCAAGGGTCAGCGCGATGTCGGGCGGGCACGCCGCGCTTCGGCAAACGCATAAATCCGTCAAATCGGTTACAAGCACGGGCGGCCTTCGGGTCGCCCGTTTTATTTGGAGGGATTGTCGTGACGTCTATTGCCGTTATTGGGCCGGGTGCCATTGGGGGCACGCTGGCAGCCTGGCTGGCGCAGAACCCGGAATTTGAGGTTCTGGTTTGCGCCCGTACACCGCTGCCCGATCTGGTGGTCGAGACACCTCAGGGAAAGATTACTGCTGCGCCAGAGGTTTTCACCGAGCCATTGCAGGTTCGTCCCGTCGATTGGGTCATTGTCGCGACCAAGACCTATAGTGCCGAGGCGACAGCGCCTTGGCTGGCGGGGCTCTGTGGCCCGGATACGCGCGTGGCGATTGTTCAGAATGGTGTCGAGCATGTGCGCCTGTTTGCCCATCTCGTGCCCGAAGAGCGGCTTGTGCCGGTGATGATCAATCTGCCGGCGTCACGCTTGGCGCCGGGGCGCATCGTCCAGAACCGTCACGGTATTATCGCCGTACCCTCAGGACGCAATGGCGACGCCTTTGCCGCGTTGTTCGCTCATACGGAAATCGAAGCGGCGGCCCATGCCGATTTTCTGAGCCAGCTCTGGGTCAAGCTTACCGGCAATTGCGCGGCCATTGTTCCGGCCCTGACCTTGCGCGCGACCGGACCAGTCTGGTCCGACGACATGGAGGCGCTAATCCGGGCCCTGGTGGAGGAATGTGCCGCAATTGGACGGGCCGAAGGCGCCGATGTTCACCATAGCGTGGTTGAATCCACCATCGAGACCATGCGCAATATGAAAGAGGGGGCAATTGCCGGATCCATTCATGCGGACCGACTGGCAGGTAACCCTATGGAGATCGACGCCCGCAACGGCGTCATCGTCCGGCTTGGCGAGAAACATGGCATTGCCACGCCCGCCAACCGAATGCTCGTTACGCTGCTGACGGCGTCGGGGACTCCATGGCTTCCGACATCGTAGCCGGCTGATCGCCAGTCGAGCCGAGGTAGAGCACATCGCGCGTGGCGCTCGGCTTGTCCGGTCCGCCCTGCGTCAGATGTTCAAGAAAGCTGACGGCCCAGTCATCGACATTGTGCCGCTGTGCGGCGTCCATAAGCGCCCGCCAGCGGTGCCGGCGTTCTTCGAGCGGCATGTCGAGCGCCATGCGCAGCGCTTCTGAGGTTTCGTCGGTGTCAAAGGGGTTGACCAGCAAGGCCTCAGGGAAGATTTCTGCCGCACCGGCGAAACGGGACAGCACCAGGACGCCGGGGTCGTTGGGGTCCTGGGACCCGACAAACTCGTGGGCCACCAGGTTCATGCCATCGCGCAAGGGGGTCACCAAACCGACCCGGGCCATGCGGTAGAGGCCGGCCAGGCTCGGTTGCCCATAGGCGCGTTTGACATAGGTCAGCGGTTGCCAGTCAGGTTCAGCAAAGCGACCCATCACGCGACCGCACATGGCATCCAGCGTGTCGCTGGTTTCCTGATACTCCTTGATGCTGTCGCGCGATGGCGGGGCGACCTGCAGCATGTGCACGGAACGGCGCAGCCTGGCATTGTTGGCCAACAGCTTCTCGTAGGCTTCCACGCGTTGCGGCAGCCCCTTGGAATAGTCGAGCCGGTCGACGCCAAGGATCAGGCGCTGGTCGCCCAATACCCGCTTCATGCGATGGATCATTTTGGTGGCGGCGGGGCTGGCGGCGAGCCGCGCAAATGCGTCGGGATCCGAGCCTATCGGAAATGCCTCTACCTCGGTGCGGCTGAAATCGATCGCCTGCACTTTGTGGCCACCAAAGGTGGAAGGCGCCTGATGCTCCGCAAATTCGGTGAACGCTGCCACGTCGCGCTTGGCCTGCATGCCGACCAGGTCGTAGCGCGACAGGTCGCGCATCAGCTCCTCATGGTGCGGAATGGCATAAAGCGCGTCAGTCGTAGGGAACGGAATATGCAGGTAGAAGCCGATGCGGTTGCGCGCGCCGAGCTGGCGGAGCTCGGACGCCAGCGGGATCAGGTGATAGTCATGCACCCAGACCACGTCATCGGGCTTGAGCAGCGGGAGAAGCGCCCGGGCGAATTGCTGGTTCACCCGACGATAGCCCTCGTACCAATGACTTTCTATTGTCGCCAGATCGAGCCGAAGGTGAAAACTTGGCCAGAGGATCGAGTTCGAAAATCCTGCATAATAGGCGTGATGATCTTCGCGGCTGAGGTCGATCTGGGCAATTTCGAGACCATCGATATCCTCAATTCGGGCCTCGCGAGCAGGCTGATCGGTCAGCTTACCCGACCAGCCAAACCAGAAGCCCTCTCTTTCACTCAGTACCTTGCGCAGGGCCACGGCGAGCCCGCCAGCTGCGGGACCCTTGCCGGGGGTGCGGTTTGATACAATGACGATGCGGCTCATCTGGCTAGTGCCTCGTGTCTGGTTGAACATGTGTGGGCGCCGGCGGGACCGGCGGTCGACAATTCAGTGCGCAGTGGTCTCCGCCAAGATTGGCGTTGCCAGGGCGAGATCGCGCGCCCCAGGCTGGCCTGTGGCGATCTGGGTTAGCCCCTCAAGCAGGGCATAGACAGAAGCGACGTCCGCTATCCGCATGCGCGCAACGGTCTTTCCCGGCCCAAGCTTGATGCCGATGCCGCCCAATTCCTGCGCCACCCGGAATCCGTCCTCATCGGTCCTGTCGTCGCCGATGAAAATCGGAGTGCGGCCGACGAAGGGTTCTTCCTGCATGAAGGCCCGCAGCGCGCTGCCCTTGTCAAAGCCTGCCGGGCGAGCCTCGATGACCATTTTGCCCGGCACCAGCGTGAAGTCGGGATGGGGCGCAATGGCTGCCTGCATGGCCTGAAGGCACTCTTCTTCCAGCTGGGGGGCCTGTCGGAAATGCAGCGCGACTGCCCCGTCCTTTGGCTCCAGGATCAATTCAGGATGCGCCTCGAGCAAGGGTCCGACAGCGGCGGCGATGTGCTGGGCACTGTTGCTGATTTCGCCATCCAACTCGATAAGGGTGCCGTCGGCCCGCCGGCGCTGCGCCCCGTGTGCGCCAGCAACGGGCAAGTGCAAAGGGCTGAGGAAGCGGTCGATATCGGCGATCTCACGCCCTGTGATCACGGCAAAGGCATGATCGAAGTCGCGGGCTGCGCGGTCGAGTTGGTCCGCTAGATCAGCCGGAACGTCCACGGCATCAGGCGTTTCGGCGATTTCGACGAGCGTGCCGTCGAAGTCGGTGAAAATGGCGAGCCGCGGGGCCGCGCCACCAGACTGTGCAATCGGTTTGGACATGGTTTCCCCCTTGGTGGCACTGATGGTCATAGCCTGCAACGCACCGGGCAGCAAAAAGTTCGGCCGACATGGCTGCCATGCGCCCTGTGGGATTTATGAACGTCACATTAATGGTGCATTGGTCAATGGTTCAAATTGGCACGAATAGAAGGAGGACAAGGCGGAACGGGCGGGTCCCGAACCGACCGACACAGCAATGAGGGTCCTTCACATCATGTCACAGCTTCTGCTGACCGCGCTGTTCGCCCTGTCGATCAGCTTTCTGACATTCGCCGCCTCGTTTGCCGAGGCGCCGCGCAGTGAGTTTCTGCCAGCAGCGGTCGCCAACCTGGACTAGGCCAGCGGAATGCCCTTATTGCCCTTGTCCTTCTGGTAGCTTTCAGAAAGTTCGGCATAGAGCGCATTGAGGTCGTCGATGCGCGCCAGCAAGGCCTCGCGATTGCTGCGATCCAATCCCGCGATCATGTCCTGCAGGCCGTGGCTGGTCCAGAAATCGTTGCTGCGATTGTAGAGATCGCGCCCGGGAGAGACCTTGCCGGTCTCGGGTTCGGGCACCGCATAGACGGCTTTAAGGATCTGGATGTCGTAGGGAATGGCGAAGCTGTCGCGGCTGTCCTGGTGGCTGAACAGATAGTAGAAATTGTCGAAGCCCGACCAGGTTATGCCTGAAAGACAGAGTGAGCAGGGTTCGTGCGTCGCCAGAAACAGGCACTCGTGCGTTGCCGGTCGCTGGTCCGGTGACAGTTCGAAAAACCGTTTGATGGCATGCATCTCGCCGTGCCAGAGCGGGTTGTCGATCTCGTTATTGGTCTCTGCGACGACCACGGACAGGTCCGATTTCCTCAGAATCGCGGCGCCGAACAGCTTGTTGCCGCGGGCCACGCCCCTGGTCGTGACGGGAACGATATCGTTCTCGATGACATCGAGAAGGCGGGATATCAGTTCGGCAGTCTCCAACCGCTTCTACTCCGTTGTGCGCACCAGGCCGATGAGGGGGATGCCCGCAGCATCGAGCAGCCGCAGTCCCTGATCGTCAAGCTCATAGGATGCCACGGCGGCCAGTGCAGAGAAATAGGCGACCTCAATATCCATTAACTCCGGCGCGCAGGCCATGCGAGTGGCCGCTGCGGGACTAAAGGATAGGGCAGGGGTATTGATGCTGGCCTCGGTGAAATAATTGTTGCACCCGCCGAACCCGCCGGCGCGGTGGTCTGGGGCGATGGAGAGAGTGGGGGGCTTGCCAAGAGCGGTCGGGCGACCGCCGACGCTGGTGACTGTCCAGAGCGTGTCGAACAGTTCC
The DNA here is from genome assembly GCF_042181575.1 of Devosia polycyclovorans. Taxonomy (GTDB): domain Bacteria; phylum Pseudomonadota; class Alphaproteobacteria; order Rhizobiales; family Devosiaceae; genus Devosia; species Devosia polycyclovorans. The sequence goes on from NZ_CP170082.1 coordinate 1,540,242, forward strand.
GTTGGCGTGACGGGCATTGGCAGTGCTGGTGCTGGTGGTGGGGGTGGTGCTGGCTGGCGGTAGAGCAGAATTGCCGTGGATCGGCTGTCGCCCAAGGAGACCGGGGCGGGTTTCGCCGTGCTGAACAGGACCTGGCCGGAACTGGAGATTTCCGCAATCAGGCCGTACTGGCCAGACGAGCCCGCAAGGTCGGAATGCACGTTGAGCGCAAATGCAATCGGTACCTGCCCCTTGGCCGGAATGCCCGCCGAAGCGCCAACAACCGGGGTCATCGTAGTGAGATCCACAAGTGTGACCCGCAGCCAGGCGTCGGCCGGCAGTTCCATGCGTTCGCGATAGGTCACGGTTCCGTGCAGTGTCGTCGCGGCCGATGCCTGTCCCGATAGCATCATCAGCAGCAGCACGATCGCGTGGATGAGCCTTGAAAGGTGCATTCCCGCCTCCATCCCTCTAATCAGATAAACTACAGCAAGCGGATGTCGGTTGCGAGGCGCGCGGATATTCAGGGTTACCGGGGTCAGGCCGCGACGATGGTCCAAGGGCGTTCGAAGTGGTGTTCCTCAAGATTGTTGCCCTCGCCGCCGCGGTCAACAACGAGAAAGTCGCTGGTCTTTTCCAAAGGGGTTAAAACGCCGTGCCAGACGTTGATCGCGATGTTGACGCCCTGTCCCGGGGAAGGGCGGAAGGCGCGCAATCGTGTGGGTTCACCACGATTGTCCTGGGCCACGATTACCAGCCATGGATGACTTGAGAGCGGAAAGAAGGCTTGGCTGCCCAAGGGGTGGCGTTCCATCATCAACAGGTCGAGTGGCAGGGCATAGGGTCGGCCACGAAAGATCGAGATCAGCGGACGGGCCGCGTCCCCTGCCAGTTCGATCCTTGCCAGATCGTGGTAGCGTTCGGTCATGCCCAGATTGATCGGATAGTGCTCGGCCTGCTCGGTCTGGATGATCTGGCCGAACGGGGCGAAGGCCTCGGTGGTCAGGGGCTCGGTAAAGATGGTGCTGTTAGCAGGCATGATCAGAACGGTAGTTTGGCGTGGCGGTTGACGTCCTTGTAGAGCAGGTAGCGGAACCGCTCCGGTCCGGCATAGCAAGCCTGTGGGCAGAATGCGCGCAGCCACATGAAATCGCCTGGCTCCACTTCGACCCAGTCCCGGTTGAGACGATAAACGGCCTTGCCCTCGAGCACATAGAGCCCGTGCTCCATCACGTGGGTTTCCTCGAAAGGAATGACGGCGCCAGGCTCAAGCGTGACGATGTTGACGTGCATGTCGTGGCGCAAGTCATCGGGTTCCACAAAGCGGGTGGTGCCCCAGCGTTCATTGGTGTCCGGCATCCATCGGATAGGTTGGTCCTGATCGCTGGTAACGAAGGCATCTGGCATGGCGACGCCTTCGACGGCGTCATAGCGTTTACGGACCCAATGAAAGCGCAGGGGGCCGGTCGATTTGTTTGCCAGGCTCCAATTGCTGCCGGGTGGCAGGAAAGCGTAACCACCCGCCTTGAGCAGGTGGGTCTTGCCGTCCACGCCAAGCGTCATTTCGCCGGCCAGAACGAACAGAACGCCTTCTGCCTCCGGGTTGGGTTCGGGGCGCTCGCTGCCTCCGCCGGGGGCAACCTCGACAATGTACTGCGAAAACGTCTCGGCGAAGCCGCTCATGGGGCGGGCAATGATCCACAGCCGGGTATCGCGCCAATGCGGCAGATACGAGGTAACGATGTCGCGCATCACACCACGTGGTATGAAGGCATAGGCCTCTGTGAAGGTGGCTCGACCTGAATGCAGGTCCATCTGGCCGGGCAGGCCGGCGCTGGGGGAGGCGTAGGAACTGGCCATAGCTCGCTTCGGATAGTGTCGTGCTGGCCCGACCTTAGTGATTTGCGCCTGCCGAGGCCATGGGTCTTGCGCCTCAGGCATCAATGCTGTGGTTGAGCCTGCTCAGCATGGCGGCGGCGTAGGCCGCGTAGGGGCCTATCCGGCGCTCATGGATGGCGTGCACCGGCAGGGCATCGAGATGATTCCAGCGCTGGCGGCCACGGCGTTCCGCCACCACCATGCCAGCGATCATGCAGGCCGGTTGGTTCTTCAATCCGGCCGGTATCGTTCACCTCCTTCGCCAATCCTAGGCTCTGCGCAGCTTCCTTCCCGGTGGCTCGCGCAATGGGAGCCATCAGCCGAGCAGATGGCGGTGGCCTCGAACGGCATGCTCAAGGCCATTGACCAGACCTTCAGCTAGAAACGGTTTTCCGGCTCGCTGATCGTTAAGGTTACCCATTTTTCAACACTTGGCGCTATGGTCGAGGGATCATGCGTCACGTGTTGCTCAGTATTGGCGTTTCCCCGCACCATTGGGTGCAGCACAACCTGCCTTGGCTCGCTGTGCTGGCCATCGTTTTCGGCTTCGGACGGGACGAGGACTGGGCCGGCGGCCGCGACCACTAAGGCAGGACCGCCTGAAGTCGCAGCAGAGCAATCCTCTCTACTTGCGCGCAAGCGGCCGCAAACTCCTCGGCTGCCGTATTGGCAATGCGCTGCTCGAAATTGTCCAGGATCGACGCCTTGGTGTGATCGCGCACTGCTATGATGAAGGGAAAGCCGAATTTTTCGACATAGGCATTGTTGAGCGCCGTGAACCTGTTGCGCTCATCATCGGTCAGCGCATCGAGACCTGCGGAAGCCTGTTCGGCAGTCGACTCGGCAGTCAGGCGCTTGGCGGCCGCGAGCTTTCCGGCGAGATCGGGATGGGCGCGCAGAACGGCCAGCCGCTCTTCAGGCGTTGCCATTCGAAACTGGCTGCGCAAGGCAAAATGCAGCCCGATGGCCGTGTCATTGGCCGGGCTCATTTCGGCTTCCCAAGCGCGTTCTGCAATCCAGGGCGAGTGTTCGAATATGGAGCCATAACGGGCCACGAATTCGGCCTTGTCGAGCTGGCTCGGGATCACCTCCGGAGCCTCGTGAGGGTGTTCCTTGGCCCAATGCCGAGCGATGTCGAGACGCGTGGGGACCCAGACCTTGTCGAAGGTCTTGATATAGTCGATGAATTTCTTGAGGCCCTGATAGCGGCCGGGCTGGCCGACCAAGCGACAATGCAGGCCAACCGACATCATCTTGGGTGATCCGGCCTGACCTTCTGCATAAAGGCAGTCGAAGCTGTCCTTGAGGAAGGTGAAATACTCCTCGCCAGTGTCGAAGCCGGGGGCCGTGACAAAGCGCATGTCATTGGCGCTCAACGTATAGGGAATGATCAGCTGTGGCTTGCCACCAACGACCTTCCAATAGGGCAAGTCGTCGTCGTAAGTGTCTGAGATATAGGCAAAGCCACCATAGTCGGCCACCAGGTCGACCGTGTTGAGGCTCGAACGGCCCGTGTACCAGCCGAGCGGGCGCGAGCCGGTGGCAATGGTATGCAGCCGAACGGCTTCGGCGATCTGGGCGCTTTCCTCGACCGCCGGCATATCCTTGTGCTGCACCCATTTCAGCCCGTGGCTGGCGATCTCCCAGCCGGCCTCTTGCATCGCCGCAAGCTGAGCAGGTGCCCGCATCAAGGCCGTGGCGACGCCATAGATCGTGACCGGCAAATGGGCCTCGGTGAACAGGCGATGCAGGCGCCAAAACCCGGCGCGGGCTCCATATTCATACATGCTCTCAACATTGGCATGGCGCTGGTTCGGCCAGGGTGCAGCGCCCAATACGTCAACCAGAAAGGCTTCAGACGCATCATCGCCATGCAGAATATTGTTCTCCCCGCCCTCTTCGTAGTTGAGCACGAATTGCACCGCGACATGAGCGCCACCTGGCCAATTGGCGTGAGGAACGTTGCGGCCATAGCCGTGCATGTCGCGGGGGTATCGGTTCATCGGGAGGTCTCTTCAACGTCAGGCGGGACACCCGATGGTAAGCAGAAGCAGGGGTGGGGCGCTAGGGTGGTTCCGTTGCAACCGGCAAACCATCCCCGCCTTATCAAGAGGAAGGGCGCGCGCCGACAAGTTTTTCCAGCTTGGCCAGAAACTGCTTCCAGCCGGCATGCGCGCCGCCATAAGCCTGCTTCTGCTCCGGGCGGAATCCAGTCTGTTCGACCTTGAGATGGGTACCGGCGGCGGTAGGGGTCAGTGTGTAGGTGACTACGCTTTTCAGGGCGTAGAGCGGGTCATCATTGTCGTGATTCCAGGCGTAGGACAGGGATCTCTCGGGCTCTATCGAGAGCACCTCGCAATCGAGCACACCGCCCCATTCGCCGCGCAGCTTGAACTTGTGTCCGACCTTGAGATCGAAATCATTGTGCATCAGCCATTCGGAGATCAGATGCGACTGGGTCAGGGCTTTCCAGACTTTTCCGGCCGGCTGGGGGATTTCGCGCTCCACCACGACGGTGCGGGTTTGAGTGGCGGTGGTCATACCAGCGGTACCTACATCCTGGATTTCTTGACGGCGGCTTCGCCATTGGCGGCAGCTGCGGCTCTTATCAGGCTCTTGAAAGCTGTTTCGTCAATCGCTTCGCCCTCAAAGAAGTCGATGGCACGACGGACATCGCCTTCAAGGCTTGAGTTGAATAGCCGGTCGGGGTTCTCAAGCGCGGCGCCCTTGGGAAATGTGGTCTTCACCGCAGCTTTATAGACCTCGCCGGTACACAGAATGCCGTTATGCGACCAGACCGGCTTGCCCCATTTCCACTCCTCGACCACATCGGGCAGGGCCTCATGGATCAGCTTGCGGATATGGGCCAGTTTTTCCCCGCGCCAGTCGGGCAGATCGGCAATGCGCTTGTCAATCAGTTCTGCCGGCGTGGCGCCTGTGGCCAGATCGGCCGCGCTGTTCTTTGAAAAAGTCATGGCCTAATCCTCACAGCTTTTCGCCAGGCAATTGGCTGGCCTGCTTTACCCAGTCGGCGAACTGATCTTCGTCCAATGCCTCGTTCTCATAAATATCGAGATAGCGCACCTTGGCCTGCTTGGAGGTGCCCGGAGGCTTGGGTTCAAGACCGGCGCCATTGTGGAAGGCGACTTTCACGTATTTGGTCATGCAGTGATAGCTGACGAAATAGACGTCCTGCTCCAGTCCATAGAATGGCGTGTTCCATTTGACGGCCTTCTGCACGTTCGGGATGGCCTTTTCGATAATAGTATCGAGTTTGCGGCCCACATCCTTCTGCCAACCGGGCATGGCGGCGATGTAGCGCTGCACCACTTCGTCCCCATAGCCCTTGGCAATCTGTGGATTGCCACCAGCAAGCCGGACAATTCCGTCCGGCCCGGGCTTCAGCGGCGGGCGTTTGGCTTTGTTCTCAGGCATTGGTCAAACCGGTGCGGCGGCGGCCGAAATAGTGCTGGAAGAGCATGAACAGGCCCGAACCGAGCAGCAGAAACAGCGGTAGCAGGGGTGAATAGGTGATGATTGGCGGCACGCCGGCCTGACCCAGAAAGCCGATGGCGACGAAATTGGCGGCCACCGTCAGGGTGAAGACGATGGAGGCCCACCGATGGAAACTGCGGTTGAAACGAGAAAAAGTCACTGGTCGATCCTTGTCAGCAAATCTTCGAGGGCGTCGAGCCGACCCTCCCAGAAATTGGTCATTTCCCTGGTCCAATCCATCAGGGGGCGAAGGGCCTGGATTTGCGCCGTGTAATGGGTCTGCCGGCCTTCATGCCGATCTCGCACCAGCCCCGCCTCTTTGAGCACTGCGAGGTGCTTGGACACGGTCGGCTGGGCCACCCCGGCGCCGCTGGTCAGCATGCCAACGGTCTGCTCGCCTTCTTTGCAGAGCCGCTCGAATATCGCTCGCCGGGTCGGGTCGGATAGCGAGCGGAAGACAATGTCCTGTTGCTGGGTCACGGCAATTCATTCATCGTTGGCTATGAATTAAATTCATAGCTGATCATGAATGAATGTCAAGCCAACCGGCATCTGTGGGGGCTAGACGGCGCCTGGCAGGGACAGGGCCTCAAAATAGGCCTTCGCATGCTCGAAGAAAATCGCCGGGGCCAGATGCAGTGCACTGCCGGAGCGGACCAGAATGCCGAAACGGTTGGTGGGCAGGCCGCCATCGTGCAGGGGGCGGAACACCAGCCGGCCCGCCGCGATCTCGTTCTGGGCGCCGATCGGGGTCATGATCGAGGCATAGTGTCCACCAAGCGCCAGTTCCACCAGCATGCGGATGGAGTTCGCCTCGACCAAAGGCGGGGTGATGCTGGCCGAGGATCTCAGGAAGGGTTCTATGACCTCGCGAATGGAAATCTCGGGCTTGCCGACCGCCAGGGGGTGGTCAAGGCAATGTGCCATGGTCAGGCTGCCGGCTTCGGCCAAGGGATGGCCTGGCGCCATGACGACGCCAATGGAGACATCCCGTCGGAAGGCCAGATCGACCTGTCGCGGCGGCTTGGCAATGAAGCCGAAGCCGATGTCTATGCGCTCCTCCACAAGGCGCTCGACCACCTCGGCAGAGGATGTGATGGAAACCTCGAGATTGAGCCGTGGGTAGCGCTTGCCAAAATTGCTAATCAGCTCGGGTAGGAACGACAGCCCCACGCTTTCGGCGGCCGCAATGCGCACAGAGCCTGCTCGCACTCCGCGCAAGAGTTCTATTTCCGATACAGCCGCTTCCATGGGCGCGGTTAGCCGGCGCGAATGACGGAAGAGAATTTCGCCGGCGGGCGACAGTCGAAGGCGCCGTTTTTCGCGCAGGAACAGTGCAATGCCCAGCGCGTCCTCCAATTGCGCGACCTGCCGGGTTACTGCGGAGGAAGCGATGTCGAGCCGTCGCGCTGCTTCTCGGATCGACAGATGCGTGGCGACAGCATTGAAATAGATCAAGGACGGCTGGTGAAAGACCCGCGCCAGGAGGCTCGCGGAGAGCGCGTGTTCGCGCGGTCGTTCCAATTGTGCCCGCGGATCCATGTCACTCTCCATTGCTGCCCAAATGGCAGCATAATGCTCCCAATTTGAGAGTATCAAGAGCAAGTGCCCGTGCTATTGTGGTCTCGGGGAACGAATAGGAGCAGCAAGATGGGCGGAGCCCTCACCACCCATGTTCTGGACACCATGCATGGAACTCCGGCGCGTGGTATGCGGCTGGAACTGCACTATGTGCATGGGGATCATACCCACCATCTGCTCGACAGCTACACCAATGCCGATGGTCGGGTGGACCAGCCATTGCTGAGCGAGGAGTTTCAGCAAGGCGAGTACGAAATCCGCTTCCATGTCGGGCAATATTTCGAACGCATCGGGGCCGGGCCGGAAACGCCGTTCCTCGACGTTGTACCGATCCGCTTCACCATCTCCGAAGACAAGCACTACCACGTACCGCTGTTGGTCAGTCCCTTCGCCTATTCGACCTATCGGGGGAGTTGAGCCATGGTCGAGATCGCCAACGCCATCCGTTTCCTCCTCAATGGCGAGGAAGTTACCCTCACCGATGTGCCGCCCGATCTGACCCTGCTCGACTGGCTGCGGCTGGAACGCCGCCTGCGCGGCTCCAAGGAAGGTTGCGCCGAGGGCGATTGCGGCGCCTGCACGGTGCTGGTGGGGCGGCTCATGGGCGACGAGATCGTCTATGACTCGGTCACGGCCTGCATCCGTTTTGTCGGGAGCCTCCATGGCACGCATTTGGTGACCATTGAGCACCTGCGCGGCGAGAACGGACAGTTGCATCCGGTGCAGCAAGCCATGGTAGACCATCATGGTTCACAATGCGGCTTCTGCACGCCGGGCTTTGTCATGAGCCTTTATGGCCTCTGGATGCGTAATCCAGATCCGTCGCGCTCCGCCATCGAGAAGGCATTGCAGGGCAATCTTTGCCGCTGCACCGGTTACGCGCCGATCATTCGAGCGGGCGAAGCCATGGGGACCTATGGCCAGCCGCAGGGCGATCCACTCTGGGCCGAGCGCATCGCGGTTGCAGGCAAGCTCAAGGCGATCCATGACGGCCGCCGCGTCGAAATCGGCGAAGGCGACCGGCGCATCATCATTCCCGCTTCGCTCGATGATTTTGCTGCTCTCTACGAAGCTAATCCGGAAGCACGGATTGTCGCCGGGTCCACCGACGTGGGCCTGTGGGTCACAAAATTCATGCGCAATATCGGCCCGGTGATCTTCATCGGCCATTTGCAGGAACTCAAGCGCATCGCCGAGAATGCCAGCGAAGTGCGTTTTTATGCCGGCGTGTCCTATTCGGAAGCCCTGCCGGTCATTGCCGCCAGCTTCCCTGAACTCAATGAACTCTGGGATCGTATTGCGGGCGAGCAAATTCGCAACATGGGCACGATCGGCGGCAACATTGCCAATGGCTCGCCCATCGGCGACACGCCGCCACCCTTCATCGCGCTCGGCGCCAAGCTCGATCTCAGGCGTGGCGAACATCGCCGTGAGATCAAGCTGGAAGATTACTTCCTGGCCTATGGCGAGCAGGACCGGCAGCCGGGTGAGTTCGTGGAAAGCGTGACGGTCCCGCTGCTGCCGGCAGGCGAGAAATTCGCCACCTACAAAATCTCCAAGCGCCGCGAGGAGGATATTTCTGCGCTGTGCGGTGCCTTCCGCATCTTCGTCAATGACGCTGGCACCGTTGGCATGGCGCGCATCGCCTTTGGTGGCATGGCCGCCACGCCCAAGCGCGCCAAGGCCGTCGAGGCGGCACTGCTCGGCAAGCCCTGGACGAAGGAAACAATCGAAAACGTTTCGCCGCTCTTCGCGGAGGATTTCCAGCCGATTAGTGATATGCGCGCTTCGGCGCAGTATCGAATGCTGGCGGCGCAGAATCTGCTCAAGCGGTTTTTCCTTGAAACCTCGGGTCAAAGCGAGCGGCTCAAACGGGAGGTGGCGTGATGAACAAGCAGAGCGACATCTCTCTTGCGACATTGCATGCTCCAACGCGCCACGACAGCGGCCCCAAGCACGTCACCGGCACCGCCGAATATATCGACGACATGATCGAGCCTTTGGGCACGATGCATGCCTATCTGGGGCTTTCGACCCGGCCGCATGCCGAGATTGCCGGCATCGACCTTGAGGCAGTGCGGTCGGCGCCGGGGGTAATTGGTGTGCTAACGGCTGAAGATATTCCGGGCGAGAACGATGTCAGCCCGAGTCACAAGCACGACGAACCGATCTTTGCCGTCGACGAAGTGCAGTTCTGGGGGCAACCGCTTTTCGCGGTGATCGGAGAAACGCGGGACGCCGCGCGCCGGGCAGCGCAACTGGCCAGGATCGACTATCATGACAAACCCTGGATCCCCGATGTCCGGGCGGCGCAGGAAGTTGGTGGCAAGCTCGTCACCGAGCCTTTGAAACTGGAACGGGGCGAGGTCAATGGCGGACTTGCTGCCGCGTCACGCCGCGTAAAGGGGTCCATTGCCATTGGCGGGCAGGACCACTTTTACCTTGAAGGCCAAATTGCGCTTGCCGTGCCGGGCGAAGACGAAGACGTGACCGTCCATTCCTCGACACAGCATCCGAGCGAAGTGCAGCTGATGGTCGCGCAGGTGCTGGGCATCCGGCACAGTGCAGTGACCGTCAATGTGCGGCGCATGGGCGGCGGCTTTGGCGGCAAGGAAACTCAGGGCAATCTCTTCGCTGCCGTTGCGGCGCTGGCGGCCAAGAAGTGGAACCGGGCCTGCAAGATCCGCCCGGATCGTGACGACGACATGCAAGCCACGGGCAAACGCCATGACTTTGTTGTCGATTACGACGTAGGCTATGACGAGAACGGCAAAATTCTCGCGGTTGACGCCGTTTACGGGGCGCGCGGCGGCTTTTCGTCTGACCTTACCGGGCCGGTGACCGACCGTGCCCTGTTCCACGCCGACAATGCATATTGGTACCCGGCAGTCCGTGTCAGGTCCGAACCACTTTATACCAATACCGTCTCCAACACCGCGTTCCGCGGCTTCGGCGGGCCACAAGGAATGATGGCCTGTGAGCGCTGGGTGGAAGAGATTGCCTATGCGCTGGGCAAGGACCCGCTCGATATCCGCAAGGCCAATTTCTATGGCACAGACACCGACAATGTGACGCCCTATCATCAGGTGGTGGAGGACAACATCGTTCATCGCGTGGTCGATGAGTTGGAAGCGTCCTCGGACTACAAGACCCGGCGCAAGGCGATCCTTGAGTTCAACGCGTCCAGCACCGTACTCAAGAAGGGCATTGCCCTGACACCCGTCAAATTCGGCATCTCGTTCACCGCCACCTGGTACAATCAGGCCGGCGCCCTGGTCCATGTGTACAAGGATGGTTCGATCCATCTGAGCCACGGCGGCACGGAGATGGGGCAGGGGCTCTATGTCAAAGTGGCCCAGGTTGTGGCCGAAGCCTTCGGGGTCAACCTCGACACCGTCAAGATCATGGCGACCTCGACCGGCAAGGTGCCGAATACCTCGGCGACTGCGGCTTCGTCCGGTTCAGACCTCAACGGCATGGCTGCCTGGGACGCCTGCGAACAGATTAAAACTCGAATGCTGGCCCATGCCGCCAAGCTCTACGACGCCGATGAGGCCGATTGCCGTTGGGTGACCGGCGGTCTCGATGTCGGAGAGAAGCACATTCCCTTCGCCGAGCTGGCTGCTTCGGCCTATATGAACCGGGTGCAGCTTTCGGCTGCGGGCTTTTACAAGACCCCGAAAATACACTGGGATCGCGCCACCGGTCGCGGGCATCCCTTTTACTATTTCGCGTATGGCGCCTCGGTCAGCGAAGTCACCATCGATACCCTCACGGGCGAATACACTGTCGACCGCGTCGATATTCTGCATGACGTCGGCAAGTCGCTGAATCCGGCAGTCGATCTGGGGCAAATCGAAGGCGGGTTCATTCAGGGCATGGGCTGGCTCACCACCGAAGAGCTTGTTTGGGACGACAAAGGGCAGCTTCGCACCCATGCGCCGTCTACCTACAAGATTCCCCTGGCCTCCGATGTGCCGCCGGTTTTCAACGTCAAGATCGCCGAATGGTCGGTCAACCGCGAACCAACAATTGGCCGATCCAAGGCAGTGGGCGAACCGCCCTTCATGCTGGCGATCAGCGTGGTCGAGGCGCTCGGCATGGCCGTGGCCAGCGTCGCCAACTACCGTCACGCACCCCAGCTCGATACCCCGGTCACGCCCGAGCGGGTGTTGATGGGGGTTGAGCGCCTGAAGAGCCTGGGTACCTGACATGATGACCCCAGCCGCGCTCGAAGCCTTTTTCGCCGCCAATCCCGAAGCGATTGCCTGCGAATTGACTTCGGTCCGTGGCTCTTCGCCGCGCGAGCAGGGAACGTTCATGTTGGTAGGCCAGGACGCCATCCTGGGCACTATCGGTGGCGGCGCGCTCGAATACATGGTCATCGATCACGCGCGCCGTCTGATCGCTCAGGACCGCGCCGAGGAAGAGATGGAGGTGCCACTGGGGCCCGAAATCGGGCAATGCTGCGGCGGCAGGGTCAAGGTCTCACTGCTTCGGGCCGACACTGAATTGCGACGCAACCTTCTGGTGCGATTGACAAAAGACTTCACGACACTGCCTCACGTCTATATCTTCGGCGCCGGGCATGTGGGGCGCGTGCTCGCGCAAATCCTGTCGCTCCTGCCGGTCAAACTTGAAGTCATCGACACGCGGCAGGAGGAGCTGGATGCGTTGCCGGCCGGCATTCCTCATCGACGGGTGGCCATGCCGGAGGCGGTGGTGCGGTCTGCACCAGTGGGCAGCGCCTATGTGATCCTGACCCACGATCACGCGCTTGATTTCCTTATCGCAAGGGAAGCCCTGGCCCGCGCCGACAGCCCTTATGTCGGCATGGTGGGGTCAAAGACCAAGCGTGCCAAGTTTGCGAGTTGGTATGCCGACCAGGGTGACGACCTTGCGGCGCTGTCCCGGCTGACCTTACCAATTGGCGGGCAAGGGCTTGGGGATAAACGGCCTTCAGTCATTGCGGCACTGGCGGCGGCTGAAATTTTGGTCCACATTGGGGAAAGGGAAGTTTCAGTCGGGCAGGTGTCCACCCCCAATCATGCGGGGGTGACGAGTGGATTTTGATATGCCCAACCGGCTCGAGTTGAGCGGCATCACCAAGCAGTTTCCCGGCGTATTGGCCAATGATCATGTGTCGTTTGCCGTCAAGCCGGGTGAGATTCACGCTCTGTTGGGCGAGAACGGTGCGGGCAAGTCCACCCTGGTCAAGATGATCTACGGCATCATGCAGCCTGATAGCGGAGAAATCCGCTGGAATGGCCAGCCGGTGATCGTGCCCAATCCAAAGGCGGCGCGCCGGCTCGGCATCGGCATGGTGTTCCAGCATTTTTCGCTGTTCGAAGCGCTGACCGTGCTGGAGAACATTGCTCTGGGTATGGATGCGAAGATCCCTTCGCGTGAGCTGGAAGCGCGGATACGCGAGGTCATGCACACCTATGGCCTGACCCTGGACCCGCACCGCACCGTGGCGACGCTCTCGGTAGGTGAACAGCAGCGGATCGAAATCGTTCGCGCCCTGCTGCTCAACCCAAAGCTCCTGATCATGGACGAGCCGACTTCGGTGCTTACGCCGCAGGAGGTCGATCAGCTCTTCACGGTGTTACGGCAATTGGCCAGCGAGGGTTGCTCAATCCTCTACATCTCCCACAAACTGCATGAAATCAAAGCCTTGTGCGACACGGCTACCATTCTGCGCGGCGGCAAGCTCGTCGACACATGCAATCCCAAGGAAGAAACCAGCCGCTCCATGGCCGAAAAGATGATCGGCGCGGGGCTCAAGGACATCGTCAAGCCAGAGGGACGCAGTTTTGGAGAGCCGAGGCTGGTGGTGAACGGGTTGACCACCAGCAAGACTGGTCATTTCGAAGTGCCGGTGGACAATGTCAGCTTCACCGTGCATTCGGGGGAAATCCTGGGCATCGCTGGGGTTGCCGGCAATGGGCAGAATGCCTTGCTTGATGCGCTTTCGGGCGAGGTCAAGGGCGATGAGCGCGATGCCATCAGCATCGATGGGCTCGGTATCGGGCTGATGGACACCACCGAGCGTCGCAGGCACGGTCTGTGCGCGGTGCCCGAAGAGCGCAATGGCCATGCAGCCGTGGGTGATTTCAGCCTGTCGGACAATTCAGTGCTGACAGCCCGTGACCGTTTGGGCATGGTGGTCATGGGGCTGATCAACTCGGGCGCCGCCAAGACCTATACTGGCCGCGTGATTGCCGATTTTGCGGTCAAAGCGCTTGGTCCGGCGGCGACGGCCGGTTCGCTTTCGGGCGGAAATCTCCAAAAGTACATCATGGGCAGGGAAATCCTGCAAAAGCCGACGGTGCTGGTGGTCAGCCAGCCGACCTGGGGTGTCGATGCCGGGGCGGCGGCCGCAATACACCAGGCGCTGGTCGATTTGGCTGCGGCCGGGTCGGCCATCGTGGTCATCAGCCAGGATCTGGATGAGTTGCGGGCGCTCAGTGATACGCTTGCGGTGATCAATCTGGGACGGCTGAGCGAAAGCCGGCCGATCGGCGACTTCAGCGTTGAGGAAATCGGACTGCTGATGGGTGGTGTGCATGGCGAGGAGGCAGCCTGATGCAGTACCGCCTGGAAAAACGCCGCGAACCGTCACGCTTCATGCTCTACGCCACCCCGGTGGCGGCGGTCGCCCTGACAATGGTCATCGGCGCCATCATCTTTTCCGCCATCGGGTTTAACGGCATAGGTGCGGTGCGGGAGATCTTCCTGACGCCGCTAACGAATGCCTATAAGTGGCAGGATCTGGGCGTCAAAGCCGCCCCGCTAATCATCATCGGCGTGGGGCTGTCCATCGCCTATCGTGCCAATGTCTGGAATATTGGTGCTGAGGGCCAGTACATCATGGGCGGGCTCGCCGCGACCTGGGTGGCGCTTGCCAGCCACGGCATGGGCGGCTGGTGGACCTTGCCGGTGATGATGATTGCAGGCGTTCTCGGTGGGGCAGCCTATGCCGCGATCCCCGCGCTGCTCAAGACCCGGCTCAACGTCAATGAAATCCTCACTTCGCTGATGCTGACTTATGCGTCAGTGCAGCTGATCTACTATCTCGTCCGCGCGCCCTGGAAAGATCCGATGGGCATGGGATTTCCGCAGACGCGGCGTTTCGCCAGCGAGGCACTGCTGCCCAACATCATTCCTGGCACCATCGTGCATGCTGGGGTGCCCATCGCCATCATCGTGGCGCTGATAGCCTGGTTCATCATGTCGCGCTCGGTATTCGGCTACCAGATGCGTGTTGTGGGCGCGGCACCGCATGCGGCGCGCTATGGCGGCTTCTCGGAAAACAAGACCATATGGCTGGCACTGCTGGTCAGCGGAGGCCTGGCGGGGTTTGCCGGGATGCTTGAGGTCGCCGGCCCGTTCCAGCGCATGGTGCCGGGCTTTCCCACCAATTATGGCTTCACCGCCATCATCGTTGCCTTCCTGGGGCGGCTCAATCCGTTCGGCGTGATCTTTGCCGGTATCGTCATGGCGATAACCTTTGTTGGCGGCGAGGTGGCGCAGACCACGATTGGCCTCTCCAATTCGGCCACCGGTGTTTTCCAGGCCATGATGCTGTTCTTCCTGCTCGCCGGGGACATTCTGGTCCGCTATCGCATCAAGCGGGTCGTGCCCCAGCCGGAGGCGCGCGCATGAGCCTGGAACTCACCATCGCCATTATTGTCACCGTTGTGGGTGCATCAACGCCGATACTGATTGCAGCACTGGGCGAACTGGTGGTCGAGAAATCCGGTGTGCTCAATCTGGGCGTGGAAGGGATGATGCTGGTCGGGGCCATCACCGGCTTTGTCATCGTCTTTGCGACGGGCAACCACTATCTCGCCATTCTGCTGGCAGCGGCGGCCGGGGTGGCGACGTCCATGATCTTCGGCTTCCTGACCCTTAGCCTTTCTGCCAATCAGACCGCGACAGGCTTGGCTCTTACCATATTTGGCACCGGTTTTTCCGCGCTGGCAGGGCAGGGCTATTCGGCGCGCCCGGTTACCCTGCTGGGCCCGCTGTTTCCCGCCGAGCTGGCAACTCACCCCTTGTGGCGCGTGCTGTTCGGCTATTCGGCTCTGGTTTATTTCGCCTTTGCGATGGTCCTTGCCGTCTGGTGGTTTCTCAGAAAGACCCGGGCAGGCCTGATCCTGCGGGCAGTTGGCGAGAATGACCAGTCGGCCCATTCAATCGGCTATTCGGTAGTCGGCGTGCGCTATGCCGCGGTGGCCTTTGGCGGGGCCATGGCGGGCATCGCTGGCGCATGCTTCCCGCTGCTCTTGACCCCCCAATGGGCCGAACGCATGACTGCCGGGCGCGGGTGGATCGCGGTTGCGCTGGTGGTTTTTGCCAGCTGGAAGCCGTTCCGCCTGTTGGCCGGAGCGTACCTTTTCGGCCTGGTCATGACCATGGAACTCTACGCCAAGGCAGGTGGCGGACCCTTGTCCGCAATCCCGGCCGAACTCTGGGCGGCCATGCCCTATCTTGCCACCGTCGTGGTGCTGGTGCTGATATCAATTCGCCGCGACGCCTCTACCAATGCTCCGGCCTGTCTCGGCAGGCCGTTCTTGCCCAGTAATTGAGACGGCGCAAAACGACCGTTTCGATGAACAATGGACGTCATTCAGGAGAGAACAGATGACCCTCAACCGTCGTAACCTGCTCAAGATCGGTGGTGCCGCTGCGGCTCTTCCGCTGCTGGGCTCCAAGGCCTTTGCCCAGACCGAGCCGCTCAAGGTCGGCTTTGTCCTGGTTGGCACCATCAACGACAATGGCTGGAACTATGCCCATAATCAGGGCCGGCTCTATCTCGAAGAGCAGCTCGGCGATGCGGTCGAGACCGTCTATGTGGAGAACGTGCCGGAAGGCCCGGACTGCGAGCGCGTACTGCGTGAACTGGCCCAGCAGGGCTGCAAACTGATCTTCGCCACCAGCTTCGGCTTCGGCGATTCGGTGATCAAGGTTGCCGAACAGTTCCCAGACATCACCTTCGAGCACGCCACAGGATATATGCGCTCGGCCAATGTCGGCACCTACAATGCGCGCTTCCATGAAGGCCGTGCCGTTTGCGGCACCATTGCCGGCCATCTCTCCAAGACCGGCAAGGCGGGCTATATCGGCTCGTTCCCGATCCCGGAAGTGGTGATGGGCATCAATTCCTTCGTGCTCGCCGCCCGCAAGGTGAATCCCGAATTCACCATCACCCCGGTCTATATCTCGACCTGGAACGACCCGGCCAAGGAAGCCGACGCTGCCCGCGCCATGATCGACCAGGGCATTGACATCATCACCCAGCACACCGACGGTCCGGCTGCCCTGCAGGTCGCCGAAGAGCGCGGCATTGTGGGTGGTTTCGGCCAGGGCGCCGATATGAGCGCCTTCGCCCCCAAGGCCCAGCTGACCTCGATCATCGACAACTGGGGTCCGCACTATGTCAAGACCGCCCAAGCAGTGATCGACGGCACCTGGGAGAGCAAGGATAGCTGGCCAGGTCTCAAGGAAGGCGAAGTGCAGATCGGGCCCTATAACGAGTCCATCCCGGCTGACGTCGTTGCCGCCGCCGAAGCGGTCAAGAATGGCCAGATCGATGGTTCGTTCAACATCTTCACCGGCCCGATCAACGACCATACTGGTGCCGAGAAGGTGCCGGCTGGCGTGACTCTGACAGATGCCGAACTGCTCAGCATGGACTGGTATGTCGAAGGCGTCATTCCGCCGGCCTGATAGGCACTGGTTGCGAAATGAGGGGGCGGGCGCACGCCCGCCCTTTTTGCGTCTCCCTGAGGGGAAAAGACAGGACGGAGACAGAGATGGGCGATCTGGCAGTATTTTATGAATGGGCGATGTTTGCAGCGCGCTGGCTGCATGTCGTGACAGCCATCGCCTGGATCGGCTCGTCCTTCTACTTCATCGCTCTTGATCTGGGTCTCAGGAAACCCCCCAGCCTGCCGCCGCTCGCCCATGGCGAGGAATGGCAGGTGCATGGGGGTGGTTTCTATCACATCCAGAAATATCTGGTGGCGCCCGAATTCCTGCCCGAGCACCTGACCTGGTTCAAATGGGAGAGTTACGCCACTTGGTTGAGCGGCGCGATACTGCTGGTGTTGCTCTATTACGTTGGGGCCGACCTGTTCCTAGTTGACCGCAATGTGCTCGACGTACCGAGCTGGGTGGCGATCCTGTTGTCCGCAGGCTCGATCGTGCTGGGCTGGCTGCTCTATGATGCGCTTTGCAAATCCCCCATCGGGAAGTCGACCACGGGCCTGATGCTGGTGCTGTTCGTCATTCTGGTGGCGATGAGCTGGGGTTACACACAGCTCTTCACCGGCCGCGCGGCGATGCTGCATATGGGCGCCTTCACCGCCACCATCATGACCGCAAACGTGGCCATGATCATCATCCCCAACCAGCGGATCGTGGTAGCGGATCTCAAGGCAGGGCGGGTGCCAGATGCCAAGTATGGCAAAATCGCCAAGCAGCGAAGCCTGCATAACAACTACCTGACGCTGCCGGTCGTCTTCTTCATGCTCTCGAGCCACTATCCCCTGGCCTTCGCCACGCAGTGGAACTGGATCATCGCGTCGCTGATCTTTCTGGTTGGCGTCGTCGTCCGCCATTATTTCAACACCCGCCATGCGCGGAAGGGCAACCCGCACTGGACTTGGGGCGTGGCCGTTGTGCTGATGCTGATCATCGCCTGGCTGTCGACGTCGCCAAGACTGCCTGAAGCAGAGAGCGAAACGCTGGTCACCGCAACCGGCGCGCGCTTTATGGCCACCGAGCATTTTGCCTCCGCCAGCCTTGCAGTGCAAACGCGCTGCGCCATGTGCCATACGGCCGAACCGGTTTGGGAAGGCGTCTATCAGGCGCCCAAGAACCTCATTCTTGATAATGACATTGCCATCGCCAATCACGCGCATGAAATCGCCATTCAGGCTGGTTGGAGCCATGCCATGCCGCCGGGCAATGTCACCGAAATGACCGGCGCCGAGCGGGCCCTGCTGGTCGAATGGTACCGTGAAGGGTCTGGATCATGACCCGGACAATTCTGCGGGGGCGTGTGCTCAGTTTCAATCGGGCGCCCCAGTCCATCGATGACGCTGAGAGCTATCTGTATCTGGACGACGGATCTGTCACCCTTGAGAACGGCATTGTTGTCGCTGTTGGGGATTTTGCGGGGACCAATACGGCAGGCGCCGTCATCATCGATCACCGCCCAAACCTGATCATGCCCGGGTTCATCGACCTGCATCTGCATTATGTACAGAGCCAGATGATGGCTTCCTATGCCGGCTCACTGCTGGAATGGCTGAACACCTACACCTTTGTGGAGGAACAGAAGTTCGCCCAGCAGGGTCATGCCGATGCTGTGGCGGTGGATTTCTATGACGCGCTGATCCGGCATGGCACGACAACGGCCGTGGCCTATTGTTCGAGCCATCCGCGCTCGGTCGATGCGTTCTTTGCCGAAGCGCAGCGCCGCAACATGCTGATGGTCGGCGGCAAGGTGTTGATGGATCGCAATGCACCGGAGGGGCTCTGCGATACGGCTCAGTCTGGCTATGACGACACCACGGCGCTGATTGCCCGGTGGCATGGGCGTGGCCGAGCGCTTTACGCCATCTCGCCGCGGTTTGCCATTACCTCGTCGCCCGAGCAAATGGAGATGGCCAGCGCCCTCGTGGCCGAGCATCCCGAGTGCTACGTTCAGACGCATGTGAGCGAGAACGACGCCGAGATCGCCTACTCCATGGCGCTCTATCCAGGCTCCAAGGACTATACGGGGATCTATGAGGATTATGCGCTTCTGGGCCCCAAGACGCTTCTGGGGCACTGCATCCATCTCAACCATCGCGAGACGCGTGTGCTGGCCGAGACCGGGGCCGTGGCCGTGTTCTGCCCGACCTCGAACCTGTTCCTGGGCTCAGGCCTGTTCGATTGGGAGCGGCTTGTGAACAATGGCGTCCGCGTGGGGATCGCCACCGATATCGGCGGGGGAACAAGCCTCTCCATGCTGCGCACGCTCGATGAGGGCTATAAGGTCCTGCAATTGCGCGGGCAGAGGCTCAATCCATTCGCCTCGTTCCACATGGCCACGCGCGGTAACGCCGAAGCGCTAGGCCTTGGTGACACCATTGGTTCCATCGAACCGGGGCATGCTGCCGATCTGATCGTGCTCGATGCCAGTGCAACTCCCACCATGCGCATGCGGTCGGCGAGCGTGCAGACTTTGGCCGAAGAGCTCTTCCTGCTCCAGACAATGGGCGACGACCGCGCCATTGTCGAAGTCTATGTCGCCGGCGCAAGGGCGAAGTCCACTTTGGTCGGGTTGTGAAGCAGGGCCGCAATGGCCTACACCTTCATCACAATTGCGATTGGAGAGCCTTCCACCATGAGTGACTATCTGACCAAATCCGGCCTGTCCGTGCATTCCCTCCTCGTGGAGTTCGTCGAGAAAGAGGTGCTGCCGGGGCTGGCTGTAGCGGCGGATCAGTTCTGGGATGGCTTTGCGAGCCTCGTGCGCGAGCATGCGACGACCAATGCGAAGTTGCTCGCCAAGCGCGACGATATCCAAGCCAAGATTGATGAGTGGCACCGCAAATACGGGCCGGTGGCCAATAATGCGCAGGGCTATGAGTTCTTCCTCAAGGAGATCGGCTACCTGGTTCCCGAGCCGGAGGATTTCACTATTGAGACCGAAGGGCTCGACCCGGAGATATCCAGCATATGCGGTCCGCAGCTGGTGGTGCCGGTCTCTAATGCCCGTTATGCGCTAAACGCCGCCAATGCCCGCTGGGGCAGCCTCTATGACGCGCTCTATGGCACCGATGTCATCAGTCGCGAGGGCGACCTTGCACCTGGCAAGAGTTACAATCCGAGCCGCGGCGCGGCGGTCGTGGCGCGGGCGGCGCAGTTTCTCGATGAAACTTTCCCCGTCACCACAGGCAGTCATGCCGACGTCACCGCCTATGTGGTGGCTGAGCAGGGCGGACTTGCCAATCTCGTCATCGACACCAAGGCGGGACCGGCTGTGCTCAAGGATGCCTCGGCCTTTGTCGGCTATGCCAGCAAGGGCGAAACGGCCGAAATCGTGCTGCGGCACAATGGTTTGCATGCCGTGTTGGTCATCGACAAGTCGAGCCCCATTGGCGCGACGCATGCGGCAGGGCTGGCCGACGTGATCGTCGAGGCCGCGCTGACCACGATCCAGGACTGCGAAGACTCGGTCGCGGCGGTGGATGCCGAGGACAAGGTCGGTGTCTATCGCAACTGGCTGGGGCTGATGCAGGGCAATCTCGAAGACACTTTCGAGAAGGGCGGCCAGACCGTCACGCGCAAACTCAAGGCGGATCGGACCTACAAGGGCGTCGACGGCGAAGAACTGGTGCTCAAGGGCCGCTCGCTGCTCCTGGTGCGCAATGTGGGACACCTAATGACGACCGACGCTGTGCTGCTCGATGGCAAGCCGATTGGGGAAGGCCTGATGGATGCTGCCGTCACAGCGCTCTGCGCCATGCACGATAAAGGCGCCAATTCGCGCAATGGTGCGATCTATGTGGTCAAACCAAAGATGCATGGCCCTGAGGAAGTGGCTTTTGCCTGCACCGTCTTTGCCTCAGTCGAGGGTTTTCTGGGCCTCAAGCCCAATACGATCAAGATCGGCATCATGGATGAGGAGCGTCGCACCTCGGCCAACCTCAAGGCGGCGATCTACGAGGCGCGGCATCGCGTTTTCTTCATCAATACTGGCTTCCTGGACCGCACTGGCGACGAAATCCACACCTCGATGGAAGCGGGCCCGGTGCTGCGCAAGGACGAGATCAAGTCGGAAAAATGGATCAACTCCTATGAAGACCGCAATGTGCTGATCGGGCTTGCCTGCGGGTTCTCGGGCAAGGCGCAGATCGGAAAGGGTATGTGGGCGCGGCCAGATGACATGGCGGCCATGATGGACGCCAAGATCGGCCATCCCAATGCCGGCGCCAACACTGCCTGGGTTCCGTCGCCGACGGCGGCAACGTTGCATGCGTTGCATTATCATCAGGTGGACGTGTTCGAGGCCCAGAAACGCCGACACAATCAGGCGCTGCCGGGGCTGTTCGACCTGTTCTCGATGCCGGTGCAGGCGCCCTATTCGCTCAGCCGCGAAGAGATTACCCGCGAACTGGAAAACAATGCGCAGGGCATTCTGGGTTATGTGGTGCGCTGGGTGCAGCAGGGGGTTGGCTGTTCCAAGGTCCCCGATATCAATGACGTCGGGCTGATGGAAGACCGTGCGACCTGCCGCATTTCGAGCCAGGCGGTGGCCAACTGGTTGCGGCATGGCCTAGTCAGCCGCGACGAAGTCACTTCGGTATTCGAGCGCATGGCAGGCGTGGTGGACCAGCAGAACGCCGGTGATCCGCTGTATCGGCCGATGGCCGAAAACTTCCAGTCCGTGGCCTTCCAGGCGGCGCTGGATCTGGCGCTCCATGGCGCCGACCAGCCCTCGGGCTATACCGAGCCGCTGCTGCATGCAGCGCGCCGCAAGGTGAAGGCCCGGGACTCCCGGTAAAATTGGCAAGGCCCCGCCAGTGGCGGGGCCTTTTAGCTTATTGGCAGACAAAGCTGTCGTGGTCCTTCTCGTCACCGCCCTGATAGCGGGCAATGGCAGGATAGGGGCAGAGCTTGCGCGTAGCGTCGGCAAGCTCGGGCAGATAGGGGTTGTCGGGGGTTGTGGTGGCAACCAGATAGTCCGGCTGCTTGCCGTTCTCGACCCAATCGACCAGGGCGTCGAAAGCGGCGAACTTGTCGGTTGCCGGCCCGCCAAAGCCATGGTTCATCCCCGGCACGGTGTAGAACATGACGAAGTCCTCGGCATTGCCGCCATTGTTGGCGTCGAGCTTTTCGTACCAGTCAATGGTATCCAGGGCCGAGAAGACCGGATCGCTCATGCCATGGAAAACGATCATCTTGCCCCCGGCTTCGCGGAAGTCGGCCATCTCGGGGTCCTCGACATCTGTCGGGGTCATGAACTCCATCGGAGATTCGGGGAACTCGGCGGTGCTGGCGTCGATGGTGACGTCGGTATCGAAATCAAATTCGAGCAGGTAGTTCACCAGTGAGTCAGGATCGCCTCCGACGTCCTGCGGCGGGTTGGAGAAGACCATGGCCAGAGACGAAGCCCCCAAAGTTGCGATCCGCGGCAGGTTGTTCATGCGCTCCGAACCGCTATTGAGCTTCCAGGCTGTCCAGCCGCGACCTTCAATTCCACGGTCCCAGGCCCAATCCGAATAGAGTTCTTCCCCAGCAGAATTGACCGGACCGGCATGAATCCGACGAAGTGCTTCCACCTGCGCTGACGTGAGGCAGTTGTTCGAGGCTTCGCCACAGGTGAGCGAGGAAATATCAAATGTCTGCTGACAGGACGGGCTATCGGCGACGATGCCATCGGCCAGCCCATCGAGATCGTCGCAGGCCTGCAGCACCGCATCGGCAACAAGCTTGAGATCGTCCGGGCTGAACGCCTGGGTCACGTCATCGGACACCGCCTTAAAGCTCTGGATATCCCAGGCGTGCTGAACGGCCGCCTTGGGCAGGTTCAGGCCAGGGTAGCCGGCGAGAATGCCATCAAAGGCCTCGGGAGAACGCGTCGCCTGGACCAGGCCATGGCGACCGCCATTGGAGGTTCCAACGCCGTAGCTGTAGGCGATCTCAGTCCCGTAGTAGTCTTCCACGATCTGGGTTGCCACCGGATTGAGCTTCATCACGGCGCTGTAGCCGTAGTCACTTCGGGCTTCCGGGTCGAAACCGAACTTGGTGCCTCCGGCAAAGCCTGCGTCCGGGTGGGCGGAGCCGTCGTGCCCGGCATCGCTTGAGACCACTGCGTACTTGCGGGACAGTGCGTTGTCGCTGTCATCCGCGTTGAGCAACGGTCCCATGGCGGGGACCACCCGGCCATCATTGCCGCCGTTGAACTGGTGCACGAAGCGTCCGTTCCAGTCATCGGGCAGGCGCAATTCGAAGCTGATCTTGTAGGTGTTGCCGTCGGCGCCGTTCCGTTCGGCCACATGGCCGGACACTAGGCAATGGGCAGCGGGCGATGTTTCGCCTACGGGCTCGGCGCTGGCCGAGGCGATCACAAGGCCTTCGATGCCAAAATCGTGTGTCGTAAGGTCGGCGCAATTCAGCGTCTCGGCGTAGGCGGAACCCGCCCAACTTGTCGCTAGCAATATCGTGGCCGCTGCCACGGTGTTCTTCCATTGCAGTCGCATCTCATCCTCCTCCGTTGAGCATCAAGCTGCGACTCAAATTGTTATGCACGATAACTAAATTGGCAATAGGCAATCTGGCTTTGCCTAACAGGTCGCAAAATCGCCGCTTTGCGGGACATTACTCAGGGAATTCGGCGGTTTAACCGCGGGGAAGCGATCGCCCGGTTCAGTTCAATGTGTATTCCGGCAGCGTAATGCTCACGGCGGATCGCGTGATCTCGATGTCGTTGGAGACCATGGCTGTCGCAACGCTGATCGGCTCACCGGTCCCCAGATTGCGTGCATAACGCGGATGGGCGCCCGAGGTGATGATGAGCCGGATCCGGTGTCCCGGACGGAATGTGTGGGCAGTGGCGTGTAGCGGGATGGTCAATTGCGGTGTGCCATCCGGTTGCGATGACGCAGGCGTGAGGCGGGCCAGACCGTCGCAGATATTCCGCGACACGCCGTCCGGTCCCACATCGTTGAGACGCACGAAAACGTCAACATGCGGCCGGCTGGAGCGGAGGATGACGTTGACCGTGCACTGCCCAATGACAGTCGTTTCGCGGGTCAGTACACGGCTTGTGTAGGTCAGCACGTCGCGTCGGGCCTCCAGCACGGCGTTGTCCACAGGCCCGGCACCCGTGAAGGCAAAGATGGCGCCGCCCAAATTGGGTGTTGGATCAGCCGGATCATAGCGATACCGGTCGACGCCGGCTGCACGTTTGCCAGTATCAGAAAGAGTGCCGGGGGCGGACACAAACCAGGTGTGTGGCGCTGGCGGGCCGGGCGGGTAGGTGTCAAATTCGTGCCATTCGTCGCGCCCCGAGACATGAATGCGCACGGGCCGCTGCCGCAGGCCCGACTTGTCGCCCATCAGCCAGGCGCGCATCCAAACCAGGGTTTCCCGCAAGTTGTCGCGCTGCAGCTCCTCGGCGACGTGAAACCAGGTTCCAATGGTCAGATAGGGCCGATGCCCGAGCGAAACCAGCTTTTGATAGTCCTCAAGCAGGGGGTCGAGCATGAAATCATACCAGCCGGAAATGAAGTGGACCGGTGGCGTCCGCTTGCTCAGACGGTGCCGGTGGTCCAGGTCGGCCCAGAATGCGTCATTGCCGATAGCGTGCTCAAACCAGTGGCGCCAGAACCCGACCTTGTGGCGGACCGCCACCTTGTCGGCCTCGATCAAGGGCAGCGTGGCCGCCGCCTTTTCCGTGCGGCGCTCAATATCGCCGGAAAACATGCGCGCGGCGGTGGCGAGTGGATTGTTGCGCAGCCCTTCAATCACCTGCACCCAACTCAGCCAGAGATTGAGGTGAAAGGCGCCTGAGGGGAAGACCACGGGCCGGAAGTCTGCCGTTGTCACCTTGGTGGCCATGGCAGCGGTACTGGGCAAGGCATCGCTAATCGCCCATTGCGCATAACCCAGATAGCTGGGGCCTGTCAGGCCGATGCGGCCATCATACCAGGGCTGTTGCTGGATCCAGTTCAGGGTGGCTAGCCCATCGGCGCGTTCATTTGCGAATGGGTCAAAGGCCCCTCCCGATTTTTCGGTACCGCGGCAAGCCTGGATAACCACGTGAAACCCACGTTCGGCATAGGCTTCGGCAATTCCACCAAAGCCGCGCCGTCCATAGGGGAGCCGCATCAGTATCGTGGGATGCGGGCCCTTGGTGTCCGGCGCGTAGTGGTCCGTCTTGAGATTAACCCCGTCATCCATGACCAGAGACAGTCCGCGATGCTTGCGCACGCCATTGAGCCGCGGCGGCAGGTCCTCTACCCAAGCCAGATAAAGCGAGGACAGGCTCATTGGATCAGTTCACGAAGTCGAACTTGTCGACATCGAAAAGACCGCGATCGGTCATCTTCAGATGTGGAATGACGGGCAGCGCCAGGAACGCGACCTGCAGGAAGGGTTCGGGCAAGACGCAGCCGAGAGCCTTGGCGGCGTCACGCAAATGATGGAGATCGTGCGCCACCTCCTCGAAGCTCTTCAGGCTCATTAATCCTGCAATGGGCAGAGCCAGTTCCGCGGTTACCTTGCCGCCGTCGGCGACGGCGAACCCGCCACCCAACTCGATCAGGCGATTGACTGCCACGGCCATATCCTCGTCGGTGGCACCGACCACGGTGATATTGTGGCTGTCGTGCCCCACAGATGAGGCTATGGCACCGCGCTTCAAGCCAAAGCCGGTGACAAAGGATCGGCCGATATTGCCATTCTTGCCATGCCGCTCGATGACGGCGACCTTGATGATGTCGGCCTCAAGATCGGGCTGCAGGCCCTGGTGCGTGGTTGCGAGGCTCGCTTCCTCTCGGAAGGTTAAGATAAGGCCAGGCCTGACCCCGATGACCGGCACGCGGTTTTGGCCCGTCCTGGGCTCGGTGACGAAGGCATTCGAGGTAACCGGCTTGGCCTTCATTGATGTCAGGCCGACGGGTGCAACGGTCTTGCGCGTGTCGAAGAGCTCGGGTGTGACCAGGCGCCCGGCACAGATGACGTCCGATACGCTGCAGTCTTCCAGGCGATCGAGAATGGCGATGTCGGCGCGCCAGCCGGGGGCGACGAGGCCGCGATCCTTTAAACCAAAGATGCGTGCAGCCGAGTGACTCGCCGCGCGATAGACATGGTGCAGCGGACGCCCCTTGGCGATAAGGCGCCGGATAGAGCTGTCCAGATGACCCTCTTCGGCAATGTCGAGGGGATTGCGGTCATCGGTGCACAGCGCCACAAAGCTTGAACTGTCTTCGTCGAGAATTTCAGCCAATGCCTCGAGATCCTTGGACACCGAGCCCTCGCGAATGAGTATGGCCATGCCCTTGGCCAGTTTCTCCCGAGCTTCTGCGGCACTGGTGGCCTCGTGATCGGTGCGGATGCCGGCGGCCAGATAGCCGTTGAGTTCCGTGCCGCGCAACAGCGGCGCATGGCCATCGATGTGCCCGTCCTGGAACGCCGCCAGCTTGGCAAGAATGCCCGGATCGGCATTAAGCACACCGGGGAAGTTCATCATCTCGGCCAGGCCCACCACCTTGGGGTGATCGCGAAAGGGCAGAAGGTCGCCAATTTCGAGCTGTGCACCGGCCGTTTCGAAGGGCGTCGCCGGGACGCAGGACGATAGATTGACCCGCACATCCATTATGGTGCGATCGGCACTATCGAGAAAATAGCGGATGCCTTCGGCGCCCAGCACATTGGCGATTTCGTGGGGATCGCAGAGCACTGTGGTGACGCCATGGGGCAGCACGCAGCGATCGAACTCCAATGGGGTGACGAGCGAAGATTCGATATGCAGATGCGTGTCGATAAAGCCTGGCACGGCAAAGCGACCCGTGCCGTCGATGGTCGATGTCCCCTCGTAGGAAGCATGGGTGCCGACAATGCGGTCGGCGACGATGGCAATATCGGTTGCCGTTATCTTGCCGGTGATGACGTCCAGCAGGCCGATATTGCGGATGACGAGGTCGGCCGGTGCCTTGCCCTGTCCGGCCATGATCATGCGGGCGAGCAGGGCAGGGTTGGTCATGGTCTTGTTCTCATTGCTGTTCATGCTGAAGGGTTCACCGCGCGGCCTGCGTCGTCAAGTCTCTGTGAGCGGCGGGCAGGGAACTGCCTTACGTGGCGTTCGTTGATCTAATTGAAGAGACAAAGGAGCGTCACATGGAAACCTATGATCCGGACAAGAACACCACCGAAGTGCGTCAGGCTAATCCACGCAAGATGAATTTGCGTGTGCTGGTCGCCTCGCTTGTGGGCATCGTGGTCCTGTTTGCCATCATCTACCTGGTCTATGGCATGATGCAGCCGGCGCCTGCGAACTAGTTCGAGCGCTTGCGAGCCAATGCAGAGAGGGAACCGCCTGGGGAGATGGTGGGTTGTGACGGAAGCGTCACATCTGCGGATCAGGTTTTATGGATATCGGCAATGCCCTTGGCTGGGTTGACAGCTATCTCCCCGCACACATCATCGCAATCCGCCTCGGCATTGCCGCGCTGCTAGGCGCGCTTATAGGGTTCGAGCGCGAAGTCAACACGGCCGAGGCTGGGCTGCGGACACATATTCTGGTGTCGGTCGCGGCTGCGCTGTTCACCATTCTGACCTTTGAGATTTTCCACACCATCCAGGGCGCCAGTCAGACAAATCCAGACCCCATCCGTGCGGTGGAAGCGGTAACCGCGGGGATCGCCTTCCTAGGTGCTGGTGCCATTTTCCGAAGTGGCGCGGGGGTGCAAGGCCTCACGACCGGAGCGGGTATGTGGCTGGCCGGCGCGGTGGGTGTTGCAACGTCACTTGGCTATTATCTGATTGCCGCTGGGACAGCCTTGCTGGCCGTGCTGGTCATGGCCGCGCTGCGTGCTTTTGCCCACCACATTATCGGTGAAAAAGACCGGCCGAGAGACTGAGGGCCGCGGGGAGAAGCAACAGGCGTGCCGACAAGCGCTGAGGGACATGCGCCCCGGCTATTTGCTTCTCCCCCCGTACGGACATGGCCGGGAGGTGCCATATCCGCGCCCGTGCGCCTGATCCACAAAAGGCAAGGACCGCGCATGAGGGTCAGCGGTGGTGCAGACCGCCGACCTTTTCAGGCGGCGGAGAGGATGCTTGGGAATGCATGCAGATCCGGGGACCAGCGTGCAGCATCACTCTCCGCCTCTAGGCATGTAACCTGTGGACGCAGGAGTCACATGCCAACCGCATCCAGGCGTTGATTGCGCGCCCAGAAACTGACAATGGCAGCCGCCTCGTGCCGATAGGCTTCGAGTTCGGCTTGCCGGAAAAACACCGCTGCTGCACCTGCTTCATGCAGAGCCTGGCGGCCGGCCCGGTCGGTGGTCTGCGTCATGACGGCCAAGGGGATACCCTTTTGCCGGAGCAGAGCCTGGTTGCGGACGACAAATTCAAGATTTGCGTCGCTATAGGCCTTAAGGTCGACGATCACGAGGCCGGGCCATTCGCGATCGACATCGGCGAGACGCTGGCCGAGAAATGCCTCGCCAGCCGCAATCGAGCCGAAATGCCGGATCTGCGGCGCCCCATGGGAGAGCAGCATCCGGGTCAGCAGATGGGCGGAATGCCCGTCATCATCGATCAAGGCGATGAAAGGCAGATCGTTGGATACCTCGTTCAAGCAGTCACCTCGTCCCCCGCCGCGGGGCGTTACACAACAAAACCTCCACTGTTCGAGCGCTGCGGAGCGCTCGGCAGATCGAGTATTCGATTTGTAAAACTGGCCGGCGGGGCCTGACCGCCTGGCACTGATGTCGAGAAAGTGACTTCGACCGGGCGGCGTATGACCGATGTGATCGTGTTCAGGGAGGCAAAAACGGGTAAAACGGGGGTGATGCAGCCTTGTAATTTACATGTAAAGGCTCACAATACCCAGCGTAGGCGGGAGGTTGTGCCTTGGAGGCGGATCCGGATCAAGCGGGGGTAAATCGGGCTCTTATCCGCCTGCTCGACTGGCCCGAGATTGCGCGCTCGCCGCTACTGGCCCGCTTCCTGTCGTATATCGTCGAGCGGCAGTTGGCTGGCGAAGGCCAGAATATCAAGGCCTATTCGATCGCGGTAGATGTTTTTGGTCGATCGCCGGACTTTGATCCGCAGGCCGATCCGATCGTCCGTGTACAGGCCCGGCGGCTGCGATCCCTGCTCGATGAGTATTATCGCGGCCCCGGCGCCGATGACGAAATACAGATCCAGCTGCCGATCGGGCGCTATGTCCCGCATTTCGTTTCGAGGGAGCCCCCAGCCGCGGCCGCTCGCGCCGAAGTCGCTTCTTCGCCTGCTGCACCGGAGGAGGAGGAGGCTCAGTTCGAAGCGCCGACCAAGGCCGCACGGGGCCATGTCACGGTCTCATGGTTTGTTCTCGTGGTCCTTTCCCTCGGCGTTGTTGCTCTGGTCTATGCGCTCTCAACGATGGGACAGCGGCAGGAGCGCGAGGCGGCACGCGCTGCGCCATTCGAGCTTCCAGCAGTGAGGGTGATGGAGTTTCAGAACCTGGTGGAAGACCCCATCATAACCCCCACATTGTCTGCCCTGGCCGTGGAACTGGTCACCGATTTCGGGCCCATGCTGACTGTCGATGCCTTTCTCGGAGGACGAGCTGGTGGAGACGGCGCGTTGGAGCGGCAGGCGGACTACATGCTGAGCGGGGTCATCCGCGCCCGGCCGGCGGATATGGGCAGGTTCGAGGTTAGCGCGGTGCTTACCGATCTCTCGTCCAATTCAATCGTGTGGAACTGGTCTTCACTGATCGGGCCAGAGCAATTGAAAAGTCGGGGAGGCATCGAGACGCTGGCGCAAGACGTGGTGCTGAATCTGGGGGGTGTTCGTGGTCCTCTGCATGCCCAAGCGCGGGACTTTGTGCGGCGGACCGATCTTGCAGGGCGGGAAAACTTCTACCTGTGTGGTGTTCTCTTTGTTCTGTATCGAACCACGCCTACGGTCGGATTGGCCGAGCGGGTGCGCAATTGCGCGGAGGGGTTGCCTGAAGACGAGCAGCGCAGCGGCAATGTGATAGCGGGGCTGGCCAGCCTGCTCGCCGAGGGTCATGGCGGGGATGTCGGCGCGGTGCTGTTGCGTGAAGATCGCCTGGCGATGGCGGATGAACGTATGGCCCAGGCGCTTGCTGCCGATCCCACCAGCAGTTTTGTTTGGGAGCAGCGGGCGCGGCTGGACGAAAAGATGGGCCAGCACGAGATGGCCGAGGCGGCCTATGGGACGGCGCGACAGATCAATCCGGCCAATATCGATGCGATAGCCTCCCATGCCCGTCATCTTGCCCTGATCGGCCGGCTCGATACAGCCATCGTTGCGGCGCAGCGCGCTATCCAGGCAGTGCCGCAGACCCAGATACCGGACTGGTACTATTGCGCTCCGGCTCTTGCGGCGCTCGACGGGGGGGACCTGCGCAATGCGCGGACATATGCCGAGCGTTGCGCGCGGGTGGATACCGAGTTGGGGGCGGTGCTGGCCCTGCTGGTGGCGGTCGAACAGGATGAGGCGGCGGCAATGGACCGGCAATTGTCCCGCGTGCTCGAAGTGCCCTCATTCCGGCGCAATGGCATCATGTCCCGCATGGCCGAGCGGGCGACCGACGATGATCTCCTGGGGCGCATGGAAGCCGGGCTGAGTAGCGCCGGGGTGCCGGAAGCGGCGATGTATTCGGGCTACTGAGCAATGTCTGTGGCTAGGCACCCTGGCCGAACCGGCTCTTGCACAGATCGACAAAGCGGTGCCCGCGTTCCTCGAAATTCTTGAACTGGTTATAGGATGGCGCGCCGGGCGAGAGGATGAGCGTGTCGAACAGCTCGCGCCTTCCAGCCAAGGCCGTGATCGCCTGCTCAAGATCGGCGCACTGGAGGACAGCGATCTCCGGCGCCCGGGATTGGGTCGCCTGGGCAAGACGAAAGCCAGTGACCGGGAGCGTGGCCAGCACATGGACGCCCCGCCGGGCCAGCAGGCCGGCGAGTTCGGCATAGTCCTGTTCGCGTTCGTGCCCTCCGGCAATCAAGGCAATCCGGCGTCCCGGATATGCCGCCAGGGCCGCCTTGGTCGCCTCTGGCGTTGTCGAAATGGAGTCATTGACGATGGTCAGGTCGCCGATGCGATGCTCTTCGAGGCGATGGGGCAAGGGGCGGAAGGCGGCGATGCCCTGCATGATGCCATCGATTGTGCCGCCAACGCCCAGCGTAATCTGGGCGGCGAGCAGGGCATTGTCGAGATTGTGCGCGCCGCGCAGGCGCGAGCGGGCCACGGCGTTCTCAATGGCCAGATTGGTTGCGGCGTCCAGTTCGGGCAGAAGCCGGCGATGATCGCGCACGGCGCGTGCGACCAAGGCATTTCCCTTGGCGGCGGCGCCCAGCGCCACGGCAAAGCCGCCGTCCCGATCAATCAGGTGCAGCTTGTCGGCATAATAGCGTTCCACCGAGCCGTGCCAGTCGACATGCTCGGGATAGAGATTGGTCAGCGCCGCGACGTCGGGCAAGAAATTCATGTCGGCGGTCTGATAGCTCGAGAGTTCGAAGATCACGACGGCATGCTTGTCGGCAATTTCGAGCGGGGCCAGGCCCACATTACCCGCCAGACCCGCATCGATGCCCGAGCGGGTGAGCATGAGGTGGGTGAGCGTTGCGGTGGTCGACTTGCCCTTGGTGCCGGTGATGGCAATAACCGTCCGGTCCTGCCGGAAACTGGCGCCCCAGAGATTGAGGTTGGAGGTGACCGGAATTGTCGCGTTCCGTGCCGTTTCGAAGATGGGCTTGTAGCGCGAAACGCCGGGGCTCTTGATGATGAGGCCAAAGCGGCGCGCGGCGATGGCGGCGGGCAGGTCCGTGGCGGCAATCAGTTCGGTTTCGGGAATATCGGCAGTGCCGCTATCGACTGTGACATAGACCTTGAGGTCGGGCTGTCTCGCCTTGAGAAAAGCTCGCGAGGACAGCGCCTCGCGCCCGGCGCCGTAGAGCAGGACGGGTTCGTCAAACCGCATAGGCAGCCACCTTGGCGGCGAGGGCCGGGGGGATATGGTGGTCGTGGCTGTCGGTGAGGCATTCGGCCATGGCGCGCTGCAGCTTTTCCTCGCCATATTGGGCAAACAAATCCGCCTTGATGGCGCGCACAATGGCGTCCTCATGCCAATCGGCGTGGCGGGTAAGGGTGTAGAAGCAGGCCGCGGCCTCGAGGATTTCGCCAACGCATTCCCAGGGCTTCTGGCCAGTCAGGCCCGCCAGCTCGCGGAAGGACTGTTCATTGGCCGGATCGTCGAGCAGGTTGCGGCCGAATATCCGCAGCATGCGGTCCTTGGCCATGAAGGGCGCGAAAATCAGGAAGACGAAATGGCATTTGGGGCATTCGCCGCACCAGAGCGGGCCATCATTGCCATTGAGGCGGAAATTGCGATTGCAGCTCGAAAAGTCCGCGTCGAACTTGGTTTCCTTGGTGAAGAGCGAGGCGATGCGCGCTTCCGAATAGGGGCGCAGCAAAGAGAAATACTTCAGCGCGCCGCCCGTGGCATTGGCCAAGGTGTCGGCGATCAGCAGTTCGAAGCCGAGCGATTTGGAATATTGGTGATTGGTCTCGCGCCCGTCGAACATGACATTTCCTTCGCTGGCGGAGCGCTCGTTGGAGAGCACGATCTGGTTGTAGCCGAACAGCAGGGCACAGAGGGATGCGATCATCGAATTGATGGCGGTGGAGGGCACGTGGCCGTTGTAGTAGCCGGTCTCCTGCCCGAGGCGGATCATTTCCGGGTCGAGCGTGCGGATGACATAAAGCGGCGGCGTGCCTATGGCCTCGACCGAGGTGAGGATCGGCCCCTTGGGGTTGACCGCAAAGGGCGTGAAGGCCTCATTGGTATGGGTCAGCAGATCAACGCTAACCAGGGAATCCTTGCCCCCGCCAATGGGCAGCAAGGTGCGGCTGGGCAGGTCTGGGGTCGCGGGATGTCCTGCCGTGTCCTCAGGCGCAGTCAGCTCAAGCTTGCCAAAACGTGACAATTCGTTGCGGGCATAGAACTCCCCTAGGCCATTCTCATAGACATCGATGATGAAGGCGTGCTCGGCGGGGGTCAGCGCGATGTCTGGCGAACGAATGGCGAAGGGCGCGCGTAGCTTGAAATAGGACACGCCAAGGACCAGCGCGGTCAGGCCGAGCAGCTTCTTGAAGGAAGCCGAAGCCGCCATCTCGGCGCTGGCGCCCGCGGGCAGGGTCAGCACTTCAACGAAGTTCAGATCGTTGAGCGTATAGGGAAAGCGCGCTTCGCCTGTGTCGGGGTCGAAGGAGGGGCTTTCGATGCGGAAGAACTCGGTCACGGGCAACTCGCTGGCTTTGATCGACATATAGGTGATTTGCGCGCGTGGTGGGAGTGTGGCGGTGAGGATGAAATGCTGCCTGAGGCCATCGCGCCGATCGACCAGATTGTCAGCGAGTTCCTGCCGATCGAGGAACAGGTCTTTGCCTGCCGAGTTTGGCCGGCGCTCGACTGCCCCGGCGCGGCGACATGCCACCCGCCATTCGAGCCTTGTTCCCTCACATCGCACCACTGGCGCGATGTGCCCTTCGTGACGCTCCAAGCTCGTTATGGCCTTCGTGACTTGTGCGGCTCCCACCGGAGCTACCCATCCGCGCCGCGGATCGTCTGCGAAGTCACCTAAAATCTCCCCAGCGGGGAGATTTTGCCCTTCGGGCATGGGTCGACGCCGCCCGGCCCTTCGGCTTGCGGTTGCACGGTAACGAACGGCCAGCGGCCCAAAAAAGCGAACGTTCAAGTGCAAGAGCCACTGGCCGTTCGTCACGGAAACACGGATTTTCCACGGGTCCGGATTCAGGCGGTACCGTTCTTGCAGGTCCGGCTGCCGAGCTTCTACCCGCGTAAAGAGGCGCCCCTCTTCCCGGCCTCCCCATCCGGCCCTGCGTCGGGGCCGCGTGTGTGACGGGGATGGGGGGAGGATAAGGGAGGAATTTGGCCCGGGGATATCTTTCGTTGAGCAAGGCCCTGCCATCTGTCAGGCCAGTCACCGGCTTTGCGAAGCGTGTTGCTGATGGGGGTAAGCATGCGAGCGTGACTAAGTTGTCTCCTGACCCGCCCCCGGAGTTCAGAACTTGCGCCGACCGTGGCCGGCGAAATCAGGAACGGTGGACGTTTAGAACTCTATCAACTGCCATTCCCCGCCAGGAGGAAAGGGGGGTGAGTGGGATGCACTCTCCTGAGTAGGAAGAGCGAAAGTTCCTCCAGGGGCATGGGGCGCCCGAATAGATAGCCCTGACCGATTTCACAGTTGTGCTTGAGGAGGAGTTGTTCCTGCCACCTTTCCTCGATCCCTTCCGCGACAACCTCGATTCCCATCCGGCCCGCCAGTGCGATAACGCTTTCGACGGTGGCCTTACTTCGTTCATCGCTGCCCATCGCCTCAATGAAGCTGCGGTCAATTTTCAGCTGGTCCCAGGGAAACTGATGCAGATAGGACAAGGCCGAGTAGCCTGTTCCGAAATCGTCGAGCGCGATTCTGATCCCAGCCGCTTTCAAGCGTTGCAGTACTGCAAGGCCTCTGGCTGCATCTTCCATCACCACCGATTCAGTCACCTCAAGCTTCAGCCGTTCGGCTGGGAAGCCGGAGGATTCCAGAAACGACATGATCTCATCGACCACATCGGTCCGCATAAGCTGCGCCACGGACATGTTGACGGACATGGTGATGTGTTCCGGCAGCAGCAGGCCGTCACAGCAGGCAGCCCTCAACACGGCGCGACCGAGAGTCACGATCTGACCTGAAGCCTCGGCGACGGGGATGAACTCAGCAGGCGATATCCAACCCCGGCTGGGGTGGTGCCAGCGCGCTAGTGCCTCGACCCCCACTACGCGTCCTGTGGCAAGATCGACCAGCGGCTGATAATGGGCGACAATCTGTCCGAGGTTCAGAGCCTGTTCCAGATCGCGCTCGAGCTCGACCTGCCTGGCAAATTCCTGGCGCATCGAAGCGTTAAACAGCAAGACAGTACCCTTGCCTGTGGCCTTGGCTTTGGTCAGTGCCAAGTCAGCGTCGATCGGGAGCCGCGCGTTGACTTCGGCCGAAGCTCCGGAAAGTGCGACACCGATGGTTGCGTCAACGAACACCGAACCGACTTCGAGCTCGTGTGGCGCACGCAGCAGGTCTCGAAGTTCATGAGCCAAGCCAACCGGATCAGTCCCGGGATCGAGAAAGAGCATAATGACAAATTCGTCGCCACCGAACCTGGAGACGACGTTTCGAGGATTCCAGGAGGCCACACATTCACTTAGCCTTCTGCCAACGGATTGCAGAAGTGCATCGCCCGCCGCATGGCCGAGGGTGTCATTTATGGCTTTGAAGCCATCCAGATCCGTTGCCAGGATAGCGACCTGGGACTGACCTGCGTTTGTCCCTCCAAGAGTGCGACGGAAGGCGATGTTGAAACCAGCGCGATTGACCAGATTGGTCAGGAGATCGTGTCGTGCCAGATGCTGCATGCGCCTGGCATTCTCCTCGCTTGCTCGCCCAGCCAGCCTCAGAGATCTGTTTTGAAATAGGGTCATTCCTATCAAAACAAGCCCGACCGCGAACAGCGCGTATATCAAGCCCCTCTGGAGCTCCTGCTTGCCGCGAAGGGCTTCCCTAATATCCGCGATGTCGTTGACGCTCGCGGTATGGGCGTTCGTGCCGAGCCGATCTGCCTGCCGCTTGATCGCGTCGGCCACCTCAAGGAGATCTTTCGGGGAATGCTGATCGCCCCCGAGCCAGTTGCCGAACCTTGAGATTGCCTCTTGTAGCTCGACAAATCGCTCAGCGGCCCGCTCATTTCGGTCAAGGAATGACCGGAAATCACCGGAATTCCATATCTGCATTCGGTTTAGCATGATGTCGTAGGCGAGCTGGAGGTCCGCGCGACTTCCTTCACCAGAGACGAAGAGGACCGTCTGTGTTTGCAGACGCGCCGCCTCCTGCCGGCCCTGTGCCCCCGACCAGGCCACGTCGTAGCGCATGACCCGGCCAAGAGCATCACCCGTCGTCTCCACGACATTGGAAAAGGATATCGCTGCGATGCCGAGGATGAGCAGTAGAAGGGTAGCGATCCAACGGAAGGTCGACAGCACGACGGGCTCCTAGACAGGCTAACTCTTACTCGATTTCCATCCGCCGCACCTGCCAAGCAGAGCGTGAATAGTAGAGTTCACTCTGGAGTTCGGGGTTTTCGTCATAGGGATAGACGATGAAGAGCGGCCCCTTATTGGAGACGTCCATGTACTCACCATCCGCTTTGAAGGCGAGAATCGGCTGGAACTTTGCGAAATCGGAGATGGGGATTTCTGTGCTGTAGTCGTTCAGTGCAAGCACGAAAACCGTTTCGCCGGCCGCGCTTATTTCATCCATCAGTCGGACCAGGGGCACGCCTTCGAAGGTGACCCTGCCGCTGTGCCAGGGGGTTTCTGTTACTATTTTCGCTGAACCCATAGCCTCGATGTCGTCGAGCGAAAAGTGGACCTCACCGCCGTCGATCATCCCGCTAATGGTCAGAATCGTGGAGTTGGCGGCCGTCGGGCCGACGCAGAGCAGGAAAAGACCTGCAGCAGCCACTGCAGCATCACGAAAATGAAAGGTCATCGAAGCCCCCCCTATGCTTTTGCCAGGAAATTAGGTGCTGCGAATTAAGGATCGATGTACAAGCTTGGACGGATTGCAGCGGGCTCTTGGCTCGTAAAGTTGTCGTGCGCGAAGCGTAGTTCACGCATGGAATTCCCGCCTCTGATATCTGCCATCACGCATGTGAATTGGTGCGGTAGGCCGCGGTTTGTTATTAGTATGGCATGTACACACCTCCAGCTTTCCGCGAGGACGATCCATTCGTCCTGCGTCAGATCATCCGCGAAGCACGCCTCGCGACCCTCGTGACCGCCACGGCCGAGGGGCTGATGGCCACGCCCTTGCCGCTGATCCTGGACGAAAACAGGGAGAGCACGGTGTGCTGCTGGGGCACCTTGCCAAGGCCAATCCGCAATGGAAGACGCCAGCAATGGGCGAGGCGATGGTGATCTTCTCGGGCCCCGATGCCTATATCACCCCAAGCTGGTACGCGACCAAGCAGGACCATGGGAAGGTCGTGCCGACGTGGAATTACTCGGCCGTCCACGCCTATGGCGAGGTCGAATTCTTCGAGGATCGCGACCGACTGCACCAGGCGGTCAGCCGCCTCACCGACCTCTACGAGCAGGCTCGCGCGAAGCCGTGGGCGATCACTGACGCGCCCGACACCTACATCGAAAGCCAGCTCAAGGGCATTGTGGGACTTCGCCTCTCGATTACCCGCATCGAGGGCAAAAGCAAGATGAGCCAAAACTAGCCCGAGCAGAACCGCCGAGGGGTGGCGGCGGGGTTGGCCGCCAGCGAGCGCGAGACGGATCGGGCAGTGGCCAGCATGATTGCGACCGACCCGCAGGAATGAACATCGTCATTCCGGTGCTGCTCGCCAGAGGTGCGCGTGTGCGCTGTCCACGTGTCTCTGGCTATAGGGTTCAAGCAGGTCTATTCTTGTCCGGTTGCCTGCTGCGGATGCGATAGCCGCTCGAGTGCGGCATATGTGGTCTTCACGCCAGTTTGCGCGCCGACACGGCCCCAAACCAGCACCCCTAGTGAGCGCTTTTTTGCCTGACCTGAGGAGGACGAGATGGCTGAGGCGATCCAGTTTCAAGACGGCGAGACTTATGAGTCCATGATGGGCGTGTGGAGCGCTTTGGTGGGCGCCCCGTTTCTCGACTGGCTGGACGTGCCAGCAGGCGCAAATTGGGTCGATATCGGCTGCGGCAACGGTGCTTCGACGGAACTGATTGTCGAGAGGGCACAGCCGGCATTGGTTGAAGGCATTGATCCCTCCGAAGCCCAGTTGGCCTATGCCCGCAAGCGCCATCAGGCAGGCGTTGCAAAGTTTACACTGGGCTCCGCTCTGGAGCTTCCTTATCCGGACGGCGCCTTTGACGCAGCGATCATGGCGCTGGTGATCTTCTTTGTTCCGGAGCCGGCGCGCGGGACTGTTGAAATGCGGCGGGTCGTGCGCGGCGGGGGCGTCGTTGCTGCCTATGCGTGGGATCTTGAAGGCGGCGGCTTTCC
This sequence comes from Devosia polycyclovorans, assembly GCF_042181575.1. Taxonomy (GTDB): domain Bacteria; phylum Pseudomonadota; class Alphaproteobacteria; order Rhizobiales; family Devosiaceae; genus Devosia; species Devosia polycyclovorans. The sequence goes on from NZ_CP170082.1 coordinate 1,578,035, forward strand.
TTATGAAGATGTGCACGTTGCCCTTAGCGAGGCTGGGGTGGAGGCTTTGCTGCCGCCACATCCGGAGGTGGCGCGGCTGGATGCGCTCGATCGCTTGTGGACAGATGCCGGTCTTGTTGATGTGGAAACGCGGGAAATCACGGCGAGCCGGACGTTCCCTTCCTTTGACGCCTATTGGTCGACCGCCACATCTGCTCCCGGTATAGGACAGGTGCTTCCCAAGCTCAGCGCTGATCAACTGGAGCAGGTTCGCAACACCGTCCGGGCGTCTCGCGGTTCGGGGGAATGGATGGCGCGGGGTCGCGTCCATGCGGTGCGGGGGCGTGTGCCGAACTAGATAGTTGGAACCGGTAGCGACGAGGGTCGGCGGCGCATGGCTAAAACAGCGGTTGCGGGCGAGGGGTGGCGAATGTGTGCCCAGCCACTCAGGCGCAGCCTTCGTGGCCTCCTGCCTTAAAATCGCTCCACCGGAGCGATTTTGCCGCGAAGCGGCCGTTCAGTAGATCCGCATCTGCATGCGCATGACGATGTCGGCACCCAGGCGCTGGAAGCCGTATTCGCGCATGGTGCAGCGCCATTCATCGCCGGATTTCTCGATGCGGAAGAGATTGTAGCGGGCCGGGTCGTCCAGCGTGCCGCCCTGGGCGGCGCTGGCGGCGGCGACGCCGATCACCGGCACTTCGTGGTTCTTGCCCGGGATATGATGGATCGAGGAGCGATGGGTGTGGCCGTGCAAAACCAGTTCGGCCCCTTCCTCCGTGATGACGCGGCGGAAGATGCGATGGCCCTTGAGGCCGAAGCTGGGGTGCTGCAGCTCCGCATTGGGCGGGTGATGGATCAGCACGACGCGGAAATAGCCGGCATCGCCCAGGAGCTTAAGAATGCGCTTGAGGCGGGCGGCCTGTTTTTCCTCGAAACGGCCAATGGCGAAAAAGGGCGCAGTGGGCACGGCGCTGGAACAGGAAATGATGGCCACTTCGCCCACGCGGCGGACGAAGGGGAAGGCCTGACCTTCCACGGTTTCACCCTTGAGATAGTCGCCCCATTCGCTCTGGGCATATTCCAGCGCGCCTGGGACATAGGCGTCGTGATTGCCGGGGCAGACCACGGTCTTGTCGGCGCCGCCCAGTTCGCGCAGCCAGCGGCCGGCGCGTTCGACTTCGCTGTCGAGCGCCAGATTGGTGAGGTCACCGGTCACGGCGGTGAAGTCGGCATTCTGCTCGCGCATATGGGCGACGAGGCGGGCCAGCGTCTCGGTGTTCATCTCGCCATGACGCTTGAGCTTCCAGTTGAGATAACCGGTCAGGCGTTTGCCCAAAAGATCGCGAAAACCCACCTCAGGCATGGGGGACAGGTGGATGTCGGAGATGTGCGCCAGGGTGATCATCGCGGGGGGTTGTGCCAGAACGTCACGGACAAGAAAACGTTCAATCGACACAACGCACGATTTTGTCGCGGGCAAAGCTCTGCTAGCCATGGCGAAACGATGGAGCCAAGACCATGATGAATCGCTTCCAGCGCGTCCGCGCGACTGCCTTCCTGACCCTCAAGGGCCTCTGGCATCGCATGACGGTGGGCGCGCGGGTCATGGTGGTGGATGGCGACAAGGTACTGCTGATCCGCCATACCTATGTGCCCGGCTGGCAGTTTCCCGGCGGCGGCGTCGGACCGGGCGAGACCTTCGAAGAGGCTGGGGCGCGCGAGACGCTGGAGGAAACCGGCTATCGGGTGACCGGGCCCATGGAGCTGTTCGGGCTCTACCACAATACCAGCCCTGTCACGAACCGGGACCACGTGGCGTTCTATGTCGCCAAGTCGTTCAATTTCGAGTTTGAGCGCAAGCCGGATTACGAGATCGCGGAAGTGGGCTGGTTCGACCGCCATAATCTGCCCGAAAAAGTCACACCCGCGACCAGCCAGCGGATCGATGAGTATTTCGACGGCGTCGAAAAGCGGTCGATCTGGGGGTATTGAGGATCTGCGATCCTTCCGATTCTTCTCCCCGTCGGGGAGAAGGTGGCGCGTAGCGCCGGATGAGGGGGATTTCACCACAGCATCAGCGCCGCGGAAGGTTTCCCCTCACCGACTCGGCTTCGCCGAGCCACCTCTCCCCGAGGGGGAGAGGAAAAGTGGCGTCGCGGGCAGCCGCTCAATCCAGGAACGGCAGATCCGGCCCGATGGGCACAATCCGGTGCGGATTGATGGTGGTGTGGCTCCAGTAATAATGCGTGCGGATATGGTCGAGATCGACCGTTTCCTTGACGCCCGGCACCTCGTAGAGCGCCTTCAAGTAGTGGCTGAGGTTCGGATAGTCCGCGATGCGCTGGCGGTTGCATTTGAAGTGACCGACATAGACCGCGTCGAACCGCACCAGCGTGGTGAACAGCCGCCAGTCGGCCTCGGTGATGGCGTCACCGGTCAGATAAGCGGTGTCGCCCAATAGGCCCTCGACCCAGTCGAGCGCATCGAACAGCTTGGTGACCGCCTCGTCATAGGCGTCCTGGGCGGTGGCGAAACCGGCCTTGTAGACGCCATTGTTGATGTCGTCATAGACCCTGCTATTGATGGCGTCGATCTTCTCGCGCAGTGGTTCGGGGTAGAAATCCTCCGTATTGCCGGTCAATTCGTTGAAGGCTGAATTGAACATGCGAATGATCTCCGAACTTTCGTTGGAGACGATCGTGCCGGTCTTCTTGTCCCACAGCACGGGCACTGTCACGCGGCCGGTATAGTCGGGCACAGCCTGCGTATAGACCTGCCAGAGCGTGTCCTTGCCGAGCAGCTCATCGCCGGTCGAGCCTTCTTCGGTTTTGAAGCTCCATCCGGTTTCGTCGGGCATTTTCGGGGAGACGACAGAGACCGAAATCAGGTTCTCCAGCTCCTTGAGCTTGCGGAAAATCAGCGTGCGATGCGCCCAGGGACAGGCGAGGGAAACATAGAGGTGATACCGGTCTGCCTCCGCGGCAAAGCCGCCTTCACCGGACGGGCCGGGGCTGCCGTCAGCGGTGATCCAGTTGCGGAAGCCGGCCTGCGAACGGACGAATTTGCCCCCCGATTTCTTGGTGTCATACCACTGGGTGGACCATTTTCCGTCGATCAACTGTCCCATTGAAAGTTCCTTTCGGTCATCTTGATGTCGGCATTGCCGGATTTGATGGCGTAATGCGCGCGTGATTTTTGCTCCGGTCTCTACTTAAGAAACGGGACGAGCGGCAAAAAGGACGTGGGCGGCAACAGATTGTTGCGTGATTGGGCAACACTGGCGCGAAACCGGAAAAGGAATTTGGAAGCATGGGGCCAAAATTCCCATTTACGACCAACCCAGTGGGTGCTAATCGGATTCCAGACGTGGAGGCGTCCAGGATGGTGAAGGTTTTGCAGATGAACCGACGACCCTAGTTGGTCGTTTAGAGCGGAGGGCCGTTGGCCGATCCGCATGTTTATCTGCACATCTTTTTCTGGATCAGACCCATGACCACGCTCGTTGCGGCCGAGGCCGCGCCTTCTCCTGCTGCCGGCCAATTGTCCGTTCGGGCCGCCACGCCCGCCGATGATGTTTTCGTCGAGGATTTGCAGGCCATTGCCTTTGGCCCGGGGCGGTTTGCACGCACGGCGTTTCGCGTGCGGGAGCGCTTTCCCATCGATCCCAGCCTGAGCCTGATCGCCGAGGTGGATGGCACGGCCTGCGGCTCGGTGTGGATGACCCCGATCAGCGTGGATGGGCTGAAAGGCTATCTTCTGGGCCCGCTGGCCACCCATCCCAATTTCCGCAAGCGCGGTGCCGGAAAGCTCCTGGCGCGCGAGGTCGCCAAACTGGCCATGGCGCGGGGCGAAGGACAGTTCGTGCTGCTGGTTGGAGACCAGGATTATTACTGCCCGCTCGGCTGGGAGATCACGACGCCGGGCAATATCCAGTTTCCCGGGCCGGTGGATCCGACACGGGTCCTGCTCTTGTCCGAGGACAAGAGCCTGGCCAAGTCGCTCAAGGGTGAGATCGCGGCTTTCGAGACCGAGGACTGACACCAAAAAGGGGTGCAGGATCGGGATGGCTTGCTTACATTCAGGCCGTCACGTTGATTTCACGCCGGGTGCGATTTGGATTCAGGTTTTGACATAGTCCGGCTCCTGTCGGCCAGATTGCTGGCTGACGCGCCCGCACTGCCCCATTCGCACGACCTTGTACCGGACTGGCAGCCGGTCAAGCCGTTCGAACGGCCGCCGGTGCCCGCGGCCGTGCTGATTGCCCTGGTGCGGCGCCCCGAGGGGCACACCGTGCTCTATACCGAGCGCTCGCCCGATCTGCGGGCCCATTCGGGACAAGTGGCCTTTCCCGGTGGCAAGATCGATGGCTCGGACCAGGGAGCGGCTGCGGCTGCGCTGCGCGAAGCCCATGAAGAAGTCAGCATGTCGGCCGAGGACGCAACGATCCTGGGCTATATGCCCACCTACTACACCGGCACCAATTACCTGATCACGCCTGTCGTTGCGGAGGTGAACCCGACCGGTCCCTTCGTGCCCAATCCGGGCGAAGTGCATTCGGTGTTCGAGGTGCCCCTGAGCCGCATTCTAGCCGCCGAGAGCTATGGGCGATTCCGCATCAGCCGGGGCGGCAAGGAGCATTCGACCTGGCAGATCGATCATGAGGGACACATGATCTGGGGGATTACCGCTAATCTGACCCGGCAGTTCCGGGACCTGGTGGTCGGCGAGGTTGCCGCATGATTCCGGATCGGCTGGAAGGTGCGGAGTGGCTGGAGCGACAAGCCGTACAGGCCATATTTGCGGCGCTCGATGGCGCGCAGGGCCGAACGCGCGCCGTTGGTGGCGTGGTGCGCGACACCCTGATCGGGCGGATGCGGGACCACGCCGACATTGATATGGCGACCGAATTGCTACCGGTCGCGGTCATGCAGCGCGCCAAGGCCGCCGGGATCGATGCCTATCCCACGGGTATCGACCATGGCACGGTGACCTTGCGGCTGGATGGAACCACAGTTGAGGTCACGACGCTGCGCCAGGACGTGGTAACCGATGGCCGGCACGCGCAGGTACAATTCGGGACCGATTGGGTGGCCGATGCCGAGCGGCGGGACTTCACCCTCAATGCCCTCTATTGTTTTGCCGATGGGCGGCTGTTCGATCCGCTGGGGGGCGCCGCCGACCTCATCAATGGCCGGGTGCGGTTCATTGGCGATGCGGCGCGACGGATTGCCGAGGACGGTCTGCGCGTCTATCGATTCTTCCGCTTCTCGGCCAGTCATGGCGGCGAGAAATTCGACCCGGAGGGGCTCGCGGCCTGCCGCGATGCAGTCGAAGAGCTCGACCACATTTCGCGCGAGCGTGTGGGTGCGGAACTGCTGCGCATGCTGGCGCTGCCACGTGTTGCGACCACGCTGGGCGTGATGGACCAATTTGGCCTCGTACGCCTGGCGCCGGGCGCCCTAGCGGCCCTGCAGCGCTATGAGGCGCTGGGCGGGCAGGGTGCGGCGGCGCGGCTTGCCATGTTGGGGCGCGACAGCCTTGAGCAACGACAAGCAGATTGGCGCCTGAGCAAGGCAATCATCGCCCATGCCCAAAACATTGCCGAAGCCGCTGCCCTGCTGCGCCGTGGCGATATCGGCTGGGCCGCCTATCGCTTTGGCGAAGACGCCGTTGAAGGCCTGGCGGTGGCCGCTGCCAAAGAGAACTGGTCGCGCGCGCAACTGGCCGAACTGGCGCGGGATCTGGGACGGCTGCCGGTGGCGCCGCTGCCTGTCGGCGGGGCGGATCTGGAAGCGCGGGGCATGAGACCGGGGCCGGACATGGGCGCGGCCTTGGCCATCATGGAGCGGGCCTGGGTGGACAGTGAATTTTCCGCCAGTAAGGATGCCCTGCTGGAGCGAGTTTTTCACTAGGGCGCAATGCCTATCGCAACAGGCGGATAGAAGAAGCCCCGGTCATCCGGGGCTTGCTGAACATTCAGTGTCTGGTTTGCCGGCCCATATCGTCCACATCGACGATGCGTTCCTTGATGCGCTCGACCATGTCTGGGCGCACTTCGGTTTCGCCGTTGAGATTGCGCATGTTTTCGACCGCTCGCCGCACCACTTCGGCCTCGGTTTCGGCCTCGGCGCGCCAGGTGGACCCTGGAATGAGTGTGCCGGAATCAAAGCGTTTCATCGCTGAACCTCCTATTGTCACTCCCTTTGGCGGGTCTGATGAAACGCATGTATGCCCAAAAGGTTCCGGTCATTCCTCAGGAAAAATGCCGATGGTGGACAGCCCCTCGATCCAGGTCAGCCGCTTCAGCGGGAAGCGGATGGACCGAATCGAACGATAGCCGGTGATGTCGAGATCGCTGAGGGACATGACCGAATCCTAAAGGCGCCGACCCGGTCGTGCCAAGCTTGGGAAACGTCTCAGGGCCACTTCACCGCGGGCGGCATGGATGAGAGGATCGAATTGACATTGCCGCCTGTCTTGAGACCGAAGGTGGTGCCCCGGTCGTAGAGCAGGTTGAATTCGACATAGCGGCCGCGGCGGATCAGCTGCTCGTCGCGCTCGCCCTCTGTCCAAGGCTTTTCGAAGTTTCGGCGTACCAGTTTTGGATAGATGCCGATGAACGCCTCACCGACCGCCTGGGTGAAATCGAAGTCGGCCTCCCAGTCGCCGGAATTGAACTGATCGTAGAAGATGCCGCCAATGCCGCGGTGCTCGTCGCGGTGAGGCAGGTAGAAATACTCGTCGCACCAGGCCTTGAAGCGTTCATAATCGACGCCTGGACGACTGTCGCAGGCCGCCTTCATGGCGGCGTGGAATTCGCGGGCGTCCGGGTCTGTCTGGGTCCGGCGCGCATCGAGCACCGGGGTGAGGTCGGCGCCGCCGCCCCACCATTGCTTGCCGGTCACGATCATCCGCGTGTTCATATGCACTGCCGGAACGTGGGGGTTCCAGGGGTGGATGATGAGCGAAATGCCTGAACTCCAGAAGGCCGTCCCGGCCTCGGTGCCAGGCATCTGGCGGGCAAATTCCTCGGTGAAATGGCCGTGAACGGTGGAGACGTGAACCCCTGCCTTCTCGAAGACGCGGCCGTGCAGCATGGACATTTCGCCCCCGCCGCCGGCGGCACGATCCCAGGGGGTACGTTCAAACCTGCCCGGTGCCATGTCGGCATTGGGGCCGGTGACTTCGGCTTCAATGACCTCGAGTTCGGCGCAAATGCGGTCGCGCAGGGTGCGGAACCAGCCGGCGGCGCGGGTCTTCTTTGTGTCGATATCGGCGGGAAGGGTGGGGGCTGGCGCGTTCATGGCGGGGAAATGAACCTTCAACTCGGATCTGTAAAGGGCGTCATCGCCGGCAGGGCCTTGGTCTGCCGCAATGCCTCCCCCAATATCATGGCGCCCGAGATGGCCACATTGATCGAGCGCAAACCGGCACGCATCGGAATGCGGACTCTGAGATCGGAGGCATCTGCCACGCTGTCGGGCACGCCGGCGCTTTCGCGGCCGAGCAGCAGGATGTCGCCATCTTCGTAGCTGGTTTGGTAGGCCGATTGGCTGGCCTTGGTGGTGAGCAGGACCAGCCGCCGGTTCTGTTCATGCTGCCAGTCCCGGAAGGCGGCGAAGCTGTTGTGCTCGACCAGCGCCGCCTTGTCCAAATAGTCCATCCCGGCGCGGGCTAGATTGCGGTCGGTGAGCGCGAAACCGGCCGGATGGATGACATGCACCACCACGCCCATGCAGGCGCCGAGCCTCAGGAGAGTGCCGGTATTGGCGGCAATGTCGGGTTGATAGAGGGCCAGGTCGATAGACATTTCAGACGGTCTCCGGGTCTATGGAGTGCCCGGAAATCCGGGCTGGCTCGGGTATAGTGTCGCAGTTGTGCGCTGTCACGGCACCTGCACTGGACAAGTGCCTGTGACAGTGCAAAAAGGACGGACCTGACGGGCCGCTTGAGGGCGCACGGCGGTCGATTCTGCTCATGCGGGCGACATTGCCGGGAGCCGGCCCCGTCAAATGTGCATGTTACGGGGATACGGACCTTGGCCACGCAAGCAGAACATTCATCTACCAACCGGCGGGACTTTCTTTTTGTCGCCACCGGCGCCGTCGGCGCGGTCGGCGCTGCCGCCGTGGTCTGGCCGCTGATCAACCAGCTCAACCCCGACGCCTCGACCCTGGCTCTGGCCAGCATCGAGTTCGATGTGGCCGCCATCCCCGAGGGTCAATCGGTGACGATCACCTGGCGCGGCCTGCCGGTTTTCGTGCGGCATCGTACCGCTGCCGAGATCGAAGAGGCGCGCGCGGTTCCGCTCAGCGAACTCAAGGATCCGCAGACCGACGCAGAGCGGACCAAGGAAGGTCACGAGCAGTGGCTGGTGATGATCGCCAACTGCACCCATCTGGGCTGCATTCCGGTCGGTGAGTCGGGCGATTTCGACGGCTGGTTCTGCCCTTGCCACGGTTCGCACTATGACTCGGCCGGCCGCATTCGCCGTGGTCCCGCGCCGACGAACCTGGTTGTGCCGCCTTATGAATTTGTCAGCGATACGCTGATCCAGATCGGCTAGTGGGGGCTTTTCCGATGTCCGAACATTCTACCTACACTCCCGGAAATGCCGTCGAGAAGTGGCTCGATGACCGCCTGCCGATCATCCGGTTCTCCAAAGAGCACCTGATGGACTTCCCGACGCCGAAGAACCTCAACTATTGGTGGACCTTCGGTGCCATCCTGGTGATGTGCCTGGGCATTCAGATCGTTACCGGCATCATCCTGGCGATGCACTACACGCCCAATATCGCGATGGCGTTCGACTCGGTCGAGCATATCCGTCGCGACGTCAATGGCGGCCGCATCATCCAGGCCGTGCACGCGGTTGGCGCCTCGATGTTCTTCGTGGCGCTCTACATCCACATGTTCCGCGGCCTCTATTACGGCTCCTACAAGGCGCCGCGCGAGATCATCTGGATCCTGGGCGTCTTGATCTTCATCCTCACCGTCGCCACTGCCTTCATGGGCTACATCCTGCCCTGGGGCCAGATGTCGTTCTGGGGTGCAACGGTTATCTCGAACATTTTCTCGGCCATTCCGGTGGTCGGCGAAAACATCAAGCAGCTGGTGCTGGGCGGCTTTGCCGTGGGCAATCCGACGCTCAACCGCTTCTTCTCGCTGCACTACCTGCTGCCCTTCGTGATTGCGGCCATTGTCGGCCTGCATATCTGGGCGCTGCATGTGCCGGGCAATAACAACCCGATCGGCGTTGAGGTGAAGGAAAGCCGCGATACCGTGGCCTTCCACCCGTACTACACGATGAAGGATCTGTTCGCGATGGTGGTCTTCATGATCCCCTTCGCCTGGTTCGTATTCTTCGCGCCGGATATCCTGGGCCATCCCGACAACTACATTATGGCCAACAGCCAGGTGACGCCGGCCCATATCGTGCCCGAATGGTACCTGTTGCCGTTCTACACGATCCTGCGCGCCATCGACTTCAACGTCCTGTTCATCGACTCCAAGCTCGGCGGCGTCATCGCCATGGGCGGTGCGCTGGTAATGCTGCTGGTCGTGCCGTGGCTCGATACGTCCAAGGTCCGCTCAGGCACGTTCCGTCCGATGTTCAAGTGGTTCTACTGGCTGTTCGCGATCAATTTCGTGGCCCTGACCTATCTGGGTGCGCAGCCGGCAGAGGGCATCTACACGGTGCTGGCCAAGGTCTGCACGGCCTACTACTTCATCTACTTCCTGGTGGTGCTGCCGGTGCTCTCGCGCATCGAGACGCCAAAGCCGCTGCCGACCAGCATTTCCGAGAGCGTTCTCGGCAAGGCACACGCGTGATCGGGACGATAGACATGTTCAAGACCAAGTTCATCATCGCCGCCGTCACTGCCATGGTTGGCTTGTCCACCGTGTCGGCCCAAGCTGCCGAAGCGGGTGCGACCATAGAGCGCCAGAGCTGGAGCTTTGCGGGCATTTTCGGCACCTATGACGAGCATCAGCTGCAGCGTGGCTTCCAGGTGTTCCGTGAGGTCTGCGCCAGCTGCCACGGCGCCAATCTGCTGGCTTTCCGCAACCTCAGCGAGCCGGGTGGCCCGGGCTTTTCGGAAGAGCAGGTCAAGGCTCTTGCCGCGGAATACGAAGTCGTCGACGAGACCGCCGAAGGTGGCCGCCGTCCTGGCATTCCTGCCGATCGGTGGCCCGCGCCCTTCGCCAATGACCAGGAGGCCCGTGATGCCAATGGTGGTTCGCTGCCGCCGGACTTCTCGGTGCTAGCCAAGGCCCGTGGCGTCGTCGATCCGTTCCCGACCTGGGTATTCAACTACTTCACCGGCTACCAGGAAGGCGGCGCGGACTATATCCACGCGCTGCTCAATGGCTATCACGAGGAAGTGCCGGAAACGGCTCCGGAAGGCTTCGAGCTGGCCGAAGGCAAGTACTACAACGACTACTTCCCCGGCCACGCCATCGGCATGGCGCCGCCGCTGGCGGAGGGCTCTGTGACCTATGTGCCGGGCGAGGATGGTGTCGAGGTCCCGTTGACCGTCGAGCAGTATTCAAGGGACGTCTCCGCGTTCATGATGTGGATGGCCGAGCCGCATCTGGTGTCGCGCAAGCAGACCGGTTTCGTGGTGCTGCTGTTCCTGGTGCTGTTTGCTGGTTTGATGTACGCCACCAAGCGCAAGCTCTGGGCCGGTATCGAGCACTGACCCACGGCGGCGCGTCGCGCCGTCAAAACTCCCCGGTGGGGAGTTTTGAGTGGGTCAGGCCCGGAGAGCTATGCTCGCAGGGCATGCACGGGACCAACATTCAAGGGGGGCTCTCTGGGCCCCCTTTTCATTGCGCGTCGCGCCGTCAAAACTCCCCGGTGGGGAGTTTTGAGTGGGTCAGGCCCGAAGAGCTACGCTCGCAGGGCATGCACGGAACCAACATTCTAGGGGGCCTCTCTGGGCCCCCTTTTCATTGCGCGTCGCGCCGTCAAAACTCTCCGGTGGGGAGTTTTGAGTGGGTCAGGCCCGGGAGCTGCGCTCGAAGGGCATGCACCGGCGGTTGAGTTTGAGGGGCCCGAGAGGCTCCCTTTGCATTGCGCGCCGCGCAGCCAAAACTCCCCGGTGGGGAGATTTGAGTGAGAAGGCGACGAGACCTATGGTCGAGTGGCGCCGACGTTCGCAGGGCATGCACTGGCTTTAGCGTTGAGGGGCCGCCTCTTTTCTTTGTGGCTTGTCGCGATCATTTGCAGCTGCCGCGTCACCGCGCCCCTTGCCTTCGCGCTTCCCAATCGCGATATTGTCAAGAGTTCGGGTTGTTAAAGGAAACCGCGATGTCCGCCGTTCGCCTTGCCGTTACAGTGGTCAGCACCGCCATTGCCATGAGCCGCCATCCGGTGGTGCGCGCCGGCGTGCAGGCCGTAGTCAACAATCCCAAGGCACGTGAAACGGCTATTACGACCACGCGCAATGTCGCCTATAATGCCGGCGTCATCGCGCGGCATGTCCTGGGCCGCAAGAAATCCTGATCTTTCACAAGAACTGACAAGGCCATCGATGTCGCTCGACCTGAAGCCGCTCGTCCGCACGATCCCCGACTATCCCAAGAAAGGCATCTTGTTCCGGGACATCACCACGCTGATCGAGCATCCCGAAGGGTTTCGCGAGAGTGTTGAACGCATTGCCAGCAAATACCGCGGACAGGGCTTTACCCATGTCGCGGGCATCGAAGCGCGCGGCTTCATCTTCGGTGCCGGGGTGGCAATTGCCATGGGTGTCGGCTTTGTGCCGGTGCGCAAAAGGGGCAAGTTGCCCGGCGAGACCATCGGCCAGAACTATGCGCTCGAATATGGCGTGGACACGATCGAGATCCATGCCGATGTGCTGAGCAACGTGCACAAGGTCCTGCTGGTGGATGATCTGATTGCCACGGGCGGCACTGCCATCGCGGCCGTGGGCCTGATGCGGCGGACCGGCGCAATCTGCGACGACGCGGCCTTCGTCATCGACCTTCCCGAGATCGGCGGCGCGGCCAAGCTGGCCGCAGAAGGCGTCCAGGTGCATTCCCTCATGGCCTTCGAGGGGCACTGAGGGTTCAACGTCATGGCAGACCTTCGGTTTCTGGTGGCCTGACCAATCGGATGAGGGCGCGACAGAGCCTGTCAGCACGCGCCGCCGGTACTGTGCCTGGCTAGGCTGCCATGGCCTCGCGTTGATCGATCAGACAGAACTGGTTGCCTTCGGGGTCGCGCATCACGGTATAGGTAGGCAGGACGCGGTCGACCGTCGCGCCAGCGGCTTTGAGGCGCTCAACTTCGGCGGCGCGGTCACCGACCTGCACATCGAAATGGACCCTGTTGTTATCGGGCCGCTGGCCATCCACATTCTGGAAACAGATCGAGGGTCCCGGGCCATCAATCACCATGATTGTGGGCACGTCCGGGTCCAGGCCGAGCGCCAAGCTCAATGCCTGATCGGTCTGGGTCTCGCGCAGCGCATAACCCTCCAGCAGATTGGCCCAGAACGAGGCCAGTACGGCGGGTTCGGCACAATCAAAGACGATTTCATGGATAGCGCCCATTGGCCTGTCTCCTTTGTCACAATGACAATTCGTTAACGGCCAATTGCGGCAAGACTGGTGCAGGGGCCCGGCAGCGCGCCAGACCCCTGTTGGATCTACTTCCGCCCCGGTGCTTCCAAGAGCGCCGCCAGTGGCGGCAGAGCCGCAGCAGGGGCCTTGGAGGGCTTGGTCGCGGCTTTGGGCGGCGGCGGTACGGGCTTGCCGCGGCGCAGCACATTTTGGGTGTGCTTGACCGGTAGTGGGCGTTGGAACTGGTTTTTAGGCATGAAACATCCTTTCCCGCCCGGCATGGCACTGCGCGGGCTGGCTCAGGCAAATCGGTGCGTGCCAAAAGCACGCGGTGAAGCGGTTCTGGGTGGGACGCCGGATATGCGGGAAGGACGCAGAGGGACGGGCTCAGGCCGTCAGGGCACCATGTCTGTCGATCTCGTCCAGGCCGGCATCCAGCACAGTCCGCTCACACGCATGGCGCGGAACGGTTGCGGGGCGGCATCCGGTACGAGTTCTCAGTTCATTTGGGTGCGAAACCTCCGCATTGATGGTCGCAACTTAGGCAAGGAAAAAAGGCCGGCGTCAACGCCGGCCTTTCTCATGCTTCTGGATTGGCTGCGGGCTGTGCCCATCAGGTCACGGCTCGAGCTGGCCGGTCTTGGGCTGATCCTCGGCACTGATGTCAGGCTCGTTGCGGGTCTTCCACAAGGAGTAGAGAACGCCACCCGCCAGGATCGAGATCGTTACGGCCAGCGCCAGCAAGGTGTCGATCTTGATACCCAACGGAACCAGGAAAATCTTGATGCCGATCAAAACCAGAATGATTGCCAGGGATACCTGCAGGTAGCGGAAGCGGTTCATGGCTGCTGCCAGTGCGAAGTAGAGTGCGCGCAGGCCCAGGATGGCGAAGATGTTGGAGGTGTAGACGATGAAGGTGTCCTGCGTGACCGCAAAGACCGCCGGTACCGAGTCGACCGCAAAGATCAGGTCGACAATCTCCACCATGATCAGGGCCACCGCCAGGGGTGTCAGCCAGGTGACGACCTTGCCAGTCTTGGGGTCGGGTTCCTTGACCGTAAAGTTCCGTCCGCGCAGCGAATTGGTGATGCGGAAATGCCGGCGTAGGAAGATCAGGATCTTGTTGCTCTCCATATCCGGCTCTTCGTCGGAGTGAGAGAACATGCGGATGCCGGTGAACACCAGGAACGCACCGAACAGGAACAGGATTGCCTCGAACTGGTGGACCAGCGCGGCGCCGACACCGATGAGGATGGCGCGGAACAGGATGACGCCCAGAATGCCCCAGAACAGCACGCGGTGCTGGTAAAGCCTGGGGATGCCAAGGAAGCCGAAGATGGTGGCGATGACGAACATGTTGTCCATCGCCAGTGACTGCTCGATCAGATAGCCGGTGTAGAATTCGAGGCCGGATTGTGCGCCCCGGCTGAACCAGACCCAGGCGCCAAAGGCGACCGCGATCACGACATAGAAGCCGTAGAGCAACAGGCTCTCCTTGGCTTCGATCTCATGTTCATCCCGATGCAGGATGCCGAGGTCAAAGACAAGCAGTGCAATAACGATCGCGATGAACGCGACCCAGAAATAGACGGGGGTACCCAGAAAATCGCCCGAAAGGGCGGCAAGAAGCGATTCCATCGCCGGACCTTCTCCATGAAATAGGTGGAGCAGTTCCGACATCGCCATAGCAAGGGGGCTATGACCAGAGGGGCCCGGCACTGCCCCTTCTAAATGCGCTAAAGGGGCGAAAAGTTCAACCCCCTGCTTTTGGTGTCAGCCGCTAGCGCGGATGGCACAGCATGACAATGGTGTCGGCGGTTTCAAGCTGCAGGGCGGTGCCGAAATTGGCGTCGTCGATCAGCCGGCCCGCCTGAACGGCAGAATTGGCGCGCAGATTGCCGTCATTGAACCCGACGCCATCCTGGTAGGGGGTCAGGGTGCCCGTGCCTGAATTGGGGTCGTTGGCGGCGCGCGAGGCCCAGCCATAGACCTGGCCATAGATGGTCAGAATGCCGACCCTGTTGGTGGTGGCGTCGCGGCAGCTCCAATTGCCCTGATAGGCCTGGGCGAGAGCTGGCATTGCAGACAGGGCGGTGATGGCGAGGCAAAGGGCGAATCGGCGCATTAGCAGAGCATGCCGAGCCGGTGTGACACGATCAAGAGCCGCGCCTGATCAGCTTTCCGAGAACAGGCGTTTTGGAGAGCGCCAGCAACAGACGCAGCCGGAGCGGCATGGTGTAGTCGCGCAGTTTGGAAAAGCCGACCAGATGCGCCTCGTAAACCAGTTCACCATGCTGGTTGACGGCGGTGAGCTGGTTGAACAGCAGGCCCCAGCCGGGAATGGAATTGGACGGCCGCTTGTCGGTGACCGTGAGTGTATAGGTCACCTTGTCGCCCGGGCGGACCGGCGCCTTGAAATCCATCGAATTGACCCCCGGGGAGGGGCCGGAGACGCCCGGTTCCTGGCCGAGCCCGCGCAGCCGTTCTTCTTCAGCAAACAAAGCATCGACCATTTTGCGGTGACCCACGCTGACCGTGTGCCAGCCCGAAGCGATCAGCCCGCCGAAATGGCTGTGCCGCGCCAGCTCCGGGTCTGTGTGAAAATATTGCGGATCGTAGAGCGTGCCGAAGCGGATGATCTCTTCGGCCGAGAAAGTGTGATCGCCCAGCGGAAAGGGCTCATTGACCTCTATGTCCTCGAACCAGCGGGTCATGCCACGGCCTCCGCCTTGCGGCATTCGACCAGATTGGCCAGCCGCATGCTCATCACCGGCTTGCCGTTCTGATTGCGCATGTCGAAGTCGAGCGTGACAATGCCCCATTGCGGGTGAGTGGAGGACCGGCGCCGCTCGGCAATCGTCACCGTGCCGCCAATCGTGTCGCCAACCATCACCGGCGTTTTCCACTTGAGATCGCGAAAACCCAGCCCGCCGCAAGAGGCAATCTGCGAGAGGAAATTGTCGACCAGCATTTTCAGGCTCAGGGCACCGGTCTGCCAGCCGCTGGAGGCGAGCCCGCCCAAGAGGCTTGCCTTGGCCGCGGCTTCGTCAAGATGAAACGGTAAAGGGTCGAATTCGCGCGCGAAGGTGATGATCATGTCCTTGGAGACGGTGGTGCGCCCCAGGTCGATGACTTCGCCGACGGCGAGGTCCTCGAAATGCCGCCGATCTTTTGTGACAGGATTGGTCATTTGCTTGCCCTATACGTCAATTGGTTTTTTGGCACGCGCCGCCGTCGGGGGCAAGGGATAGATGTGTGGTACCGGGCAGCCAAGCCGGTTTCGACTGCGCAGGCGCCAAAACATTGACATCGGCGGCGATCCCGCCCAATTGGAGCGCAACGATTTCCCGGAGATACCCATGGGCTTCAAGATGGGCATTGTCGGCCTGCCGAATGTCGGCAAGTCGACACTTTTCAATGCACTCACCCGCACCGCCGCCGCGCAGGCGGCCAACTTCCCGTTCTGCACCATCGAGCCCAATGTGGGCGAGGTGTCGGTGCCCGATCCGCGGCTGGAAAAGCTGGCGGCCATCGGCAAGTCGGCGAACATTCTG
The DNA here is from genome assembly GCF_042181575.1 of Devosia polycyclovorans. Classification (GTDB taxonomy): domain Bacteria; phylum Pseudomonadota; class Alphaproteobacteria; order Rhizobiales; family Devosiaceae; genus Devosia; species Devosia polycyclovorans. Next base: position 1,594,138 of record NZ_CP170082.1, read on the forward strand.
CCGGCGCGCATGAGCTTTGTGGATATTGCGGGCCTGGTGAAAGGCGCATCGCAGGGCGAAGGGCTGGGCAACCAGTTCCTCGCCAATATCCGCGAGACCGATGCCATCGCCTATGTGCTGCGCTGCTTTGAAGACAGCAATGTCATTCACGTCTCCAACAAGGTCGATCCGCTGGCCGATGCCGAAGTGGTCGAGACCGAGTTGATGCTGGCGGACCTCGAAAGTCTCGAAAAGCGGCGCCCCAACCTTGAGAAGAAGGCCAAGGGCAATGACAAGGAGGCCAAGCAGACGCTGGAGCTGGTCGACCGCGCCCTTGCGGTCCTCCGCGACGGCAAGTCGGCCCGCTTTGTCCAGCGCGACCCGGAAGAAGAAAAGGCCTTCGACGAACTGCAATTGCTGACCAGCAAGCCGGTGCTCTATGTCTGCAATGTCGATGAGACCTCGGCGGCGACGGGCAATGAGCATTCGAAGAAGGTCGAGGACTATGCCGCGGCCAATCATGCGGGTGTCGTCATCATCTCCGCCGAGATCGAGAGCCAATTGGCCCAGCTTCCCGACGACGAGCAGGCCGAGTATCTCGATTCGCTGGGGCTTGAGCAGCCCGGCCTCAATCGCCTGATCCGCGCCGCCTATGACCTTCTGAACCTGCAGACCTATTTCACGGTAGGCCCCAAGGAGACCCGCGCCTGGACTATCCATCGCGGTGACAAGGCCCCGCAGGCGGCCGGGGTGATCCACACCGATTTTGAGCGCGGGTTCATTCGTGCCCAGACCATTGGCTACGAGGACTTCGTGACCCTGGGCGGCGAAGTGCCGGCCAAGGAAGCGGGCAAGGCGCGCGACGAGGGCAAGGATTATGTTGTCAAGGATGGCGACGTGATGCTGTTCAAGTTCAACGTCTGAGGCGGCTCGTTTCTTAATCGAGTTGAGGAAAGCCGGCGGCTGCGCAAAACGCAGCGCCGGCTAATCCATTTATTAGATGGCGCTGGTCAGGAGCCGGGCTCTCATATCCCTTGCCGGATTGGGGGCAAGTGCGGATATCGGCGGCCCGTTCTGGCAGTCCAGAGAGGAATCAACCCGCTAGTGCGGACCGGCCGGAATCGGCTGGGCGGTGCCGCAGGGGCCACCATCCATGTTGATGGCGATATCCATCCTGTCTCCCGCGAAACTGATGGCCTCGTACCAGTGGCTTATCTCGACAGTGCTGGCCGGCACATAATGGAAGATCAGCGAACGGCGGAAACGGTCTGCGCTGGTATTGGGTGTCGAGCCGTGGATGACGCTGCCGTTGAAGAACAGCACATCGCCTGCCTTGAGATTCATCATGCGTGGCTCATGTCCGGGCGGAGGCTCGACGTGGTCGGAGGTGAAGAACAGCGTCGGATCGGATGGTTCGGGACAGGCGATGTCGAGGCTGGACGTATTGGGCACGCACATCATGCCGCCATTGCCTTCGTCCGCATCGTCGACCGCGATCCAGGCGGCCAGGCAGGTGCCGGGCTTCACGCGCAGATAGAAATTGTCCTGATGCAAATCCTGGCCGCGGGCGCCGGGTGGCTTGAAGTAAAACATGGACTGGCAGGCATAGGGCGCTTCGCCGAAAAGTTCGGCCAGAACTGGTTCGAGGCGGGCGTCGAGCATGTAGCGGCGGGCGAGCGGGCCGACCGGCTTATCGTCATGCTTGTGCGGATGCATCATGCGCGGATAGCGCGCCAGTGGGTCGCTGCCCGCCGGACTGCCGCTGCGTATGTCAGAGAGACCCGGAACCGGGCCTTCACTGGCCTGGGCCATGAAGGTGTCTCTGATCAGGGCAATTTCGTCAGGGGCGATCAGGCCGCGCAGGGCCAGGAAGCCGTCTTGCGCATAGGCGGCACGCTGTTCGCTAGATAGGGTCATTGGCATTCCTCCTGGGCCCAACCATAGCCACCAGACGCAGCAGAGCCATGGCTTGGACTGCCGAAGGCATGTATTATCCTGCTATGATCTCAACCGTTGAAACCCCGCATGATGACGTCCTGCGCCTGCTGACGGGCCATTTTGACGAGGCCGCGGGCTATCGTGCCTATCGGCCAAATGGCGTCGGAGATTGGCTTCTGGTTCTGACGCTGTCCGGCGGTGGACGGTTTGGGCATGGGGCCGGTAACTTTCGCGCCGAGCCCGGGGACTGGGTGTTGCTGCCGCCCGGAACGCCGCATGATTATGGCGTTGCCGACGATGCTGCGCGGTGGGAACTGGTATGGGCGCATTTTCAGCCACGCGCGGACTGGCATGACTGGCTGCGCTGGCCTCGCCTGGACGGCGGGCTGAGGGTGTTGCGGCCGGAGGGTGACCAAGATGCTCTGGTTGGGCAATTCCTGCATGTGCACGACCTGCTTGGCAGTGGCCAGCGCCGCGCGGACGCGCTGGCGATGAATGCGCTGGAAGCGCTGCTGCTGCAATGCGACATGCATAATCCGCCTGAAACGGGCGATCTGGACAGGCGCGTGCGGCGGGCCATGGCGTTCATGGAGGCCCATTTGGCCGAGCGTGTGAGCGTTGAGGATGTCAGCCGGGAGGCCGGGCTGTCGCCATCTCGACTGTCACATCTGTTTCGCGCGGAAACCGGGCAGAGCGTGCAGGGCTATCTCGAAGGAGCGCGGTTGCGACGGGCCGGCGACCTGTTGCGGCGCACAAGTTTTCCGGTCAAGCAAATCGCTGCGGAGGTGGGGTTTGACAGTCCATTCTACTTTTCGCGCCGGTTCAGCCGCGCAACGGGATACAGTCCTCAGGCATTTCGGCGCTGGAGCGGGCAGTCCCGCGGCGCCGCCGAACAGGATTCTTAGAAAACCGGAATAAAGGCATTCCATCCCGGATTGCATCATCGGCGATTGCCGATAGCATTGGGATCAACGCGGCAGGAGGAGCCGCAGGCCGGTCCCGGCCAGTTACGGAGCATCCCCAATGGCAAATCCAAAGATCACCTTTATCGGTGCTGGCTCGTCCGTGTTCATGAAGAACATTGTCGGCGACATTCTGCAACGGCCCGCTTTGGCGGGCGCGGAAATCCGGCTGATGGACATCAATCCCACGCGCCTGGAAGAAAGCGCGATCATTGCCGGCAAGCTGGTCAAGACGCTTGGCGTGCCGGCTACGGTCAGCACCTTTTCGAACCAGCGCGAGGCGCTGGATGGCACCAATTTCGTGGTCGTCTGCTTCCAGATCGGCGGCTACGAGCCCTCGACCGTGGTCGATTTCGAGGTGCCCAAGAAATACAATCTGCGGCAGACCATTGCCGATACGCTGGGCGTTGGTGGCATCATGCGCGGGCTGCGGACCGTGCCGCATCTGTGGAGCATTTGCGAAGACATGATGCAGGTCGCGCCTGATGCGGTGATGCTGCAATATGTGAACCCGATGGCCATCAATACCTGGGCGATCGCGGAAAAATACCCGTCTATCAAGCAGGTGGGTCTCTGCCATTCGGTGCAGGGCACGGCCATGGAGCTGGCGCATGACCTCGATATTCCCTACGAGGAAATCCGCTACCGCTCTGCCGGCATCAACCACATGGCCTTTTATCTCAAGTTAGAGCATCGCCAGCCGGACGGGACCTATAAGGACCTCTACCCCGAGCTGCACCGCGCCTATGCCGAGGGCCGCGCCCCCAAGCCGGGCTGGAACCCGCGCTGCCCCAACAAGGTGCGCTACGAGATGATGACGCGGCTGGGCTATTTCGTCACCGAAAGCTCGGAGCACTTTGCCGAGTACACGCCCTATTTCATCAAGGAGGGGCGCGAGGACATCATCGAAAAATTCGGTATTCCGCTCGATGAATATCCCAAGCGCTGCGTGGAGCAAATTGCCAAGTGGAAGAAGACTTCGGAAGACTATCGCAACGCCGATCGCATCGAAGTGGCCAAATCCAAGGAATACGCCAGTTCAATCGTCAACTCGGTCTGGACCGGCGAACCTTCGGTGATCTACGGCAATCTGCGCAACAATGGCGTCATCACCTCGCTACCGAACAATGCAGCCGTCGAGGTGCCTTGCCTGGTTGACGACAATGGCTTGCAGCCGACCTATATCGGCGAATTGCCACCTCAGCTGACCGCGCTGATGCGCACCAATATCAATGTGCAGGAACTCACCGTGCGGGCGCTGATGGAAGAAAAGCGCGAGCATATCTACCACGCCGCCATGATGGACCCGCACACCGCCGCCGAGCTGGATCTGGACCAGATCTGGAACGTCGTCGACGATCTGATCGAGGCTCATGGCGAATGGCTGCCCGAATGGGCGCGGGGGCCACGCAAGGCGGCTGTTGCATAGAGCAACTTGAAAAGCACCTCTCGGCCCGGACCGGGAGGTGCTTCAGCCGTTTGGATGCCTCAAGGGGCGTTTTTTTGTACGATGCAGTTGCCGCCCATCTCGAGAAGACGCTGACACAGTTCTTCGGCTTCCTGGCGGTTCGGACGACCGACCATCGCCGAAAAGCGCAGTTGATTGCCAAAATTCGGGTTGCGAACGCTGATCAGCATCGGCTGCTCATTGGCCAGCAGGCTGCTGAACCGTGTCTGGGTTGCAAGAAAGCGGCTCCGTGCCCGGTCGGCGGAAGCATTCTGCGCCAGCAAGACACCCCAGGGTTGCCACTGGGCGGACGCAGTCGTGAGGCTGGGAGGGCGCATCGTTTCGGCCATGGCGACACAGGCTGTGCGAAAGTCACTTCCCTTGTCCAAGGTGTAGTCGACCTCTCCCACGGCGTTGATAAGCCACTGCTCGACGGAATGGCCGGTGACGATCGTAACATAGTCGCGCGTTTCGGCGGGCAGAGCGCCGCCGCCATTGGCAACATAACGCCCTATCCTGCCTTCGCCGCCATTGTAGGCAGCAGCAGCAAGTCCGAGGTTGCCAAACTTGATCTCGAGGAAGCGCAGATATTCGGCTGAGCGCGCCATTGCTTCAGTCGCATCGAACGGATTGACCAGACCGCGCAGACGGGCAGTTGATGGCATGAATTGCGCAATTCCCTGTGCTCCCGCAGGGCTGACGGCCGCTGGATTGAAACGGCTCTCCTGCCAAATAAGTCGGGCAAAGTAATCCGCGGGTAGGCTCCAATGCTCGGCAAAGATCGCGATGGCGGCGCACACGTCGGCCTTGTAACTGTGCTCTGCGATGCAAATTTCTCGTTCTTCCAACGCATGGCAGGTTCGGACCTCCAGCTCCTGAGCCGCAGCCTGAGGTGCCCAGAACTGGAACAGGAACAGCAGCGCGGTCAGCAAGGCTCGACTGGCTTTGAGTGGCATGCCGCAATATTGGCAAGCCGGTGGTTCGGGAGCAAGCTGCGCGAGACATTCGTGATCTGGCCGTCGGGACAGACGACCGACGCGCGAACTAGTCGCGCTTGCCGAACAGTTTGCTTAGCATGTCGGCCATGGGGCCGGACTTGGGCAGTTCGGTCTGCGGTTTTGCAGGGCGGGCCTGGCGAATGTGACTCTGGCCCTTGGGGGCGACGGGCTTGTCGTCCTGTTTCGGTTCATCGCCCTTCACTGCCAAAGCGAGCTTGTTCATAAAGCCGCTGTCGTCGCCCCTCAGCAGAAGCGGTGCCTGGCGGGCGATTTCGTCGAGCAACGGGTCGAGCCAGGCCTGGTCGGCTTTGGCGAAGTCGCCCAGCACGTGGTGGGTGACGAATTCCTTGCCCGGATGGCCAATGCCGAGGCGAACGCGCTTGTAGTCCAGCCCGATCTGCGGATCGATGGACCGCAACCCATTATGGCCGCCATTACCGCCGCCCACTTTCACCCGCACCTTGCCCGGCGCCAGGTCGAGCTCGTCGTAAAAGACGATGATGTCGACATTCTCGATCTTGTAGAAGCGGGCGACCTGCTGGACGCTGTCGCCTGACTTGTTCATGAAGGTCTGCGGCTTCAAAAGCAGGGCGCGCTCGCCGCCAATGCTGGCTTCGGCCAGGAGCCCCGAATGCTTGGATTTCCAGTTGGTCACGCCATTGGCCGCGGCGATGGCATCGATGGCCATGAAGCCGATATTATGGCGGTTGCCCGCATATTGCGCGCCGGGATTGCCCAGTCCAACAAGCAGTTTCATGGCATGGCCCTATTGCAAATGAATGAGGCGGCCTTAGGCCGCCTCACACGTTTCGTCGCTGAATTGGGGATTACTCCTCGTCAGCGGTTTCTTCTGCCTCGGCGCCGCCATCGGCAGCTTCGGAGGACTTGAGGCCCGACGGAGCAACCAGGGTCGCGATGGTGAAGTCGCGATCGGTGATTGCCGGCGTCACGCCCTGGGGCAGGGTCACGGCCGAGATGTGGATCGAGTCGCCGATTTCAGTGCCCGACAGGTCAACGGTGACGTGCTCGGGAATTTCGTTGGCGGGGGCGATCAGCTCGACGGTGTGGCGCACAACGTTGAGCGTGCCGCCGCGCTTGAGGCCGGGGCTCTTCTCTTCGTTGATGAATTCCACGTGCACTTCGACGTGCAGCTTGGAATTGCCCGACACGCGCAGGAAGTCGATGTGAACCGGCTGGTCCATGACGACGTCGAGCTGGTAGTCGCGCGGGATCACCTTATGCACGGTGCCGTCGACGTCGAGGTCGAGGATGTGCGACTTGAAGCCGCCGGCATAGATGAACTTCAGTGCGTCTTTGTATTCGACGGAAACGGTGACGGGGGGCTTCTTGTCACCATAGATAACAGCGGGAACACGTCCCTGACGACGCAGCTCACGAGCGGCCCCCTTGCCCACTCCCTCACGCGCCTGTGCCTTGAGCACTTTGTTGGCAGCCATGGAAATCATCCATTCTGGGTTGGTGTATGTCGTTCCTACAACAACATACGCGCCCGTCCTCCAGGGGTGACGAGCGCTTCATGGCGGCGGGATATAGAGGAATACGGGGCGCCGGGCAATAGATTCTCGCCTATCCGGACACTCAAGCCCCCGGCATGGGCAGGCAGGGCATGATCTCGACGCCCGTTCCGGGAAAGATGGTGAAGTGTGGGTGGTTCTTGAACATCTGTGCTGCGTCATCGTGCGTGTCTGCCTCGACGATGACATAGGCGGCAACTGCGTTGCGGGTGGGCGCTATGCCCTCCGGCGAGGCCAGGAGCGTCTTGCCGAGCGGCGCGCCCATATCGACGATGACGTGGCGGTGCCGCTCGACCCATTGGCCCCATTCGGTCATGGCGCGTTGACTGCGCTCGGTCTTTTCGGCCTCTGGAAGGTTGTCCCAGGCCTTCTGCACTTCGGAATTCTGCGTGCCCATATAGAGAGCGAGAAAACGCGGCATGGTCGGCTCCTCCTGTGCTGGTGAGCACAGGATAACGCCAGATGGGTGCGGGGGATAGGATTTGTGAACGCGACGCTAGTCGAAGAGGCTCGAAACGCTCTGCTCGCTGGCGGTGCGGGCGATGGCCTCGCCGATCAGCGCGTCGATCGACATGCGGCGGATATTGGCGGCGGCCTTGGTGGCTTCGGTCTCGAGGATGGAGTCGGTGACCACCAGTTCCTTGAGCTTGGAGGCGGCGATGCGTTCGGCCGCGCCCTCGGACAAGACACCGTGGGTGATATAGGCCGAAACCTCCTTGGCGCCGGCCTTGAGCAGGGCCTCGGCGGCGTTGACCAGGGTTCCGCCGCTATCGACGATATCGTCGATCATGATGCAGGTCTGGCCCTCGACATCACCGATGATGTTCATGACTTCGGACACGCCGGCGCGAGGACGGCGCTTGTCGACAATGGCCAGGCTCGCCCCGATGCGGCTGGCGACATTGCGGGCGCGCACCACGCCGCCGACGTCGGGCGAGACGATCATCACATTGCTGACGTCGTAATTGTCTTTGATGTCGCGCACCATGACGGGGGCGGCGGTCAGATTGTCGGTGGGAATGTCGAAGAAGCCCTGGATCTGCGCAGCGTGCAGGTCGAGCGTCAGCACGCGGTTGGCGCCGGCTTCGGTGATCAGGTTGCTGACCAGCTTGGCGGAAATGGGTGTGCGGGGCGCCGACTTGCGGTCCTGGCGGGCATAGCCGAAATAGGGCAGGACGGCGGTGATGCGACGGGCCGAGGAGCGGCGCAGCGCATCGGTGATGATGAGCAGCTCCATCAGATTGTCATTGGCTGGATAGCTGGTGGACTGGAGGATGAACACGTCCTCGCCGCGGACATTTTCCTGCACCTCGACATAGACTTCCTTGTCGGCGAAGCGCTTGACCATGCAGGCGGTAAGGGGAAGTTCGAGATAGCTGGCGACGGCCTCGGCCAAGGGGCGGTTGGAGTTGCCGGTCACCAGCTTCATGGGCGCGATCCTGTCTCAGCCGGTCCCTCGGGTGGGGACCTCCCAGTTTCGCGGGCAGCTTTAGCGGCAAGTTCCAGGCGTGACAACGCCACTTTGGGCTTAGCGGTAAATAAACCTCATGTCATTGCGATGACAGCGACCTGGCGGCCGGTCCTGGTCTGCTGGTGGGTGGCATAGCGATGGGAGAAGTAGCGCTCGGGATGGGCATAGGTGCAGATACCCAGATTCTCGACCAAGGCGAGGCCGGCAGCCCGCAATTGCGCTTCGACAAAACCGGGCAGGTCGAAATGCGGCTTGCCGCCTTCCGGGGTGGCAAAGAATTGCTCCCCATCCGGGTGCGAGGCCAGGAAATCGTCGCGAAACTGGTCGCCGACCTCATAATTGGGTCGGGAAATGGTGGGCCCGATGGCGGCATGGATGCGCGCCGGGTCAGCGCCGAGTGCCACCATGGCGGCGATCGTATTGGTGGCGATGCCTTCGGCGGCTCCGCGCCAGCCGGCATGGGCAGCGCCGATGACGCCGGCCTCCGGATCGGCGAACAGGATCGGCGTGCAGTCGGCGGTGAGAATGCCCAGGGCGATGCCAGGGATGGCGGTGACCTGAGCGTCGGCGTCGATAGTGCCGGGGGTGATGGGTCCTGTAAGGGTCCGGACGCGGGTGGAATGCGTCTGTTTCAGAATATTGAGCGGGCCCAGACCAATAGTGTCGGCCACGATCTGGCGGTTGGCTTCGGCAGTGGCGGGATCATCGCCGACGCTCAACGAGACGTTGAGTCCGGCAAATTCGCCCTTGGACACTCCGCCGGAGCGGCCGAAAAAGCCGTGGCGGATCGTCGGGATGACGGCAAGTGCCGGGGCTCGTTCGAATGGCGCGGTCATGCGGTGAAACCGGGTGGTTGCAGGCCGGGGCTGTGGGCGCAGAACACCTTGAATAGGTTGCCCATCTGGTCGGGTCCGACCAGCCGGTCATGGGCGGTGCGGATATCGTTGGCGGAGCCAGGATTGGCGCCGGAAAGGGCTGCGGCGCGCTCGCCGATGCCGAGGCGGGTGAGGAAGTCACCCTGAGTGGCCAAGGGTTGAGTGGCGAGGCCGGCGGCGCGGGCGACGTTGCCCAAGGCACCAAAATCGACATGGGCAGAAATATCGGTTTCGCCGGGCGCTTCGAGCACATCGGCATAAGCGTGGCGGCGGACGGCCTGGAGGGTGTCGCCGGTTTGCGTCGTGCCGTAGCCATAGTCGATGGCGAGGAGGGCGCCGCCCTGCTGGGCGATCACCTTGCCCAGGCGGGTTAGCACTTCGGCAGCGGCGAAGCAGACCTCGAGCATGGTGTCGGGTTCGGCATTGGCCACCGCATCGGGCATGGAGGCGGGCGATATGGGTGTGGGCGAGAGGCCAAAGGCGCGCTTGCCATCCTTGAGGCCGACCTGACGCTCGTGCCAGCCATCTGCTTTGCGGACAAACTGGCGGATGGGCAGAGCGTCGAAGAACTCATTGGCGATGATGAGCACTGGGCCGTCGTCGAAGCTCTCGAAATCCTGCAGCCATTTGGGGTCATAGACTTCGAGCTTTGCCTTCTGCTCGGCCATCAGCACGGGACTGGTCTCGAACAGGCGGAGTTGCAAGGCATCGCGGAAGCCGGGCGCGCGGCAGGCGACGCGCAGAATGTCGGCCATCAACGTGCCGCGGCCTGGGCCGAGTTCGAGCAGGGTGAAGGCCTTGGGTTCGTCCATCTGTTGCCAGAGGTTGACCAGCCAGAAGCCGATCAGCTCGCCGAACATCTGGGAAATTTCCGGCGCGGTGACGAAATCACCCTTCGCGCCGAGCGGTTCGGCAGCGCGGTAATAGCCTTTGGACGGATGGGTGAGGCAGAGGCCCATATAGGTGGCGACCGAGATCGGACCGGATGTCGCGATCTGCAGATCGATCTGCTGTTCCAGCGTCAGGCTGTCGAGCTTGGGGGCGGTGGGCTTTTCAATCATGGGCGCAACGGGTTTTCGCGGCGAGTAGCCGCATAGATGACAAGGATCAGGCCGCCAAGGAGTATGGGAAGGCTGAGCACCTGGCCCATGGTGAGCCAGCCGCCATAAAGATAGCCAAGCTGCGCATCGGGCAGGCGGACGAATTCGACGGCCATGCGCGAGATCGCGTAGCCGATGCCGAAAATGCCGGCGACCAGGCCGGGCTTCCTGAGCGCGTAGAACACATGGGTGGCGACGCGGATGATGAAGAATAGCAGCAGGCCCTCAAACGCTGCTTCATAGAGCTGGCTGGGATGGCGGGCGACCTGCAGCGGATCGGTGGGGAAGACGACGCCCCAGGGTGCATCGGTGGGCGCCCCATAAAGCTCGGAATTGATGAAATTGGCGATGCGGACAAGGAAGATGCCGATGGTGGATACCGCTGCAATGAGATCCAGGCCGCTCAACCAGTTGCCCTTGTGACGCCGGGTGAACAGAACCACGGCCAGCATCAGCCCGAGCATGCCGCCATGATAAGACATGCCGCCATCAAGCGTGTTGATGATCTCGGTGGGGTTCTCGAGATAATAGGGCAGGTTGTAGAACAGCACATAGCCTAGGCGCCCGCCGATCACGATGGCGAGCATGGTCCAGAAGGCGAAATCCCAGATATCCTTGGCGGGGAAGGGCGGCGCGCCGCGATGCCAGAGGCGCTCATTGCGCAAGAGCAAATAGCCATAGGCCGCGCCCAGCAAAACTCCAAACAGATAGCCCAGGGCGTACCAGCGGATGGCAATGGGGCCGATGGCAAAGGCGATTGGGTCAATATTGGGGAAGGGCAAGATGTGCTCCGGATGTCGACCGCAGAATAGCGCGCCAAGTGGCAGGATTGTGTATGCCGTAGCCCGATGGTGCTGTTGGTTCAAGCTGTTCGACGCGCGGACGTGCCCAAGGGCCGGTCGGTCCGGGGCTTCCGGTTCCAGCGGACGTGTCCGAAGGCGCGTGCGTCTCAGCAATGAAGATGTCGCCGCGTCTCGCCATTCGCGCCCTTCTCCATTCAAATCTCCCGCTGGAGAGATGTGCCCCGTCCAGACAGATCAAGCGGGTGTCTCCTGCTGGCCGTGTCCGCAGGCGGCTGCTGGGGTGGGGAGAACTGTTTGGTCCGGGGTTTCAACTCCACTTAACCGATTTTTTCTATGTTCGACGGGAGATGCCGCGCGGCGCGGGGAGATGCAATGAAGAGAACGGCCTGGAACCTGACCCAGATATTGGTGGTCTGGGTGCTGCTGGCCGCTGCACTCAGCCTGCCTACCTTGGTGAGCGGTGCGGTTCCCAAGGTCACGGGCGACGACGCCATGAGACTGGTTCAGGCGATCGACCTGTTCAATGGCCAGGATTGGTTCGATACGACCCAGCACCGGGACAATGCGCCATTTGGTGCGCCCATGCATTGGTCCCGGTTGATCGATGCGCCGCTGGCCCTGCTTACGGCAATGGTCTGGCCCTTTGCGCAGGATGCGGCACCCTATTGGGCTGCCTTTGCCTGGCCGCTCCTGGTTCTGCTGGTGGTTGTCGCACTGGTAGCCGAGTTGTCGGAGCGAATTGGCGGCAGGGCCTCGCGTCTGCCCGCACTTGGGCTGCTGGCTCTGACCCTGTCGGTCTATACCGAGTTTGTGCCGGGGCGCGTGGATCACCACAATGTGCAGACTGCTTTGACGCTGGGCATGATCCTGGCGACCCTGCTGGGCAGGCATCAAACTGGCTGGGCCGTGGCGGCCGGTGCGCTCGCTGCGACGGGTCTGGCGATCGGCACGGAAGTGTTGCCGTCTGTTGCTGTGGTGCTTGTCTGTTTCGGGCTCTATTGGGTAATCGATCCGGACCAGGGCAGGCGTCCGCTGCTTGCCGTTGCCGCGAGCTTTCCGGCGGCGCTGCTTGTTCATCTATTGATCAGCACGCCGATGTCGTCGGTCCTGCTGGCTGCCTGCGACGCTCTGTCGATAAGCTATGTGGTGGCCGGAACCTTGTTCGGCGTGGCAATTCTCACGGCTGTGGCCGTTGCTCCCCTCCTTGGCGGGCCGTGGCAGCGGTTTGTAGTGCTGGGCACCCTGGCCATTGTGGCCGTGGGTCTATGCCTATGGATCTTTCCCGAATGCATAGGCGGGCCCTATGGCAATCTCGACGCTGATGTGGCCAGCATCCTCATGCCGGAGATCGGCGAGGCCCAACCGGTCTGGATATGGGCCAGCTCCTGGAGGCCGCAACTTTCCATTTTGGTCGCGCCCGTAATTGGCACGCTGGCCATTGTGCTGGCCACCCTGCTGGCGCCACGGCAGACGCGTTGGCGCTGGGCTGTTTTGGGCGGGTTCTGCTTTGCCCTGTTCGTCGTGTTCTGTCTGCAGGTGCGCGGCTTCCGCCTGCTCAGCATCGCCCTGCTGCCGGGGCCGGCGTTTCTGGCAGCGCTCTCCTGGGCACACTTTCGCCGGCACAAGTCTTGGGTGTCCGTTGGCCGTGTCGTGCTGACTTTTGTCACATTTGCCGGAGCGGGCCACTTTGTCCTCTTCGCGCTGAGCGATACCGCCTTTGGTTGGTCGCCCCCGATCGATATGTCGAGGGCCGCCGCCTGGTCGGGGTGCCAAGAACGGTCGGCCTATGAGCAACTGCACGCATTGCCGCCGGGCAACATGATGTCGTTTCTGTTGATCGGACCCCAATTGCTGCTGGAATCTCCGCACTCCATTGTCTCGGCGGGCTATCACCGCAATGAGGATGGGCTTCGCGATATGGTCCGGTTCTTCGAGGGCGGAGAGGCCGAAGCACTTGCGGTGGTGCAGGAGCGCAAGCTTGACTATCTCGTGTTCTGCCGCAGCATCGACCCGACGGCTGCGCTGGCGGGTCTGAACGATTTTGCGGGGCTGGGATGGAGCTGGCTCAAGCCTCTGAGCGATCCTGAGGCGGGGCTGCAGATCTATGAGATCGAAACGACGCCATAGTGGAAGAGGGCGCTTCGGGCGCACTGGTCATTGCTCCGCCCATCGCCTACATATCGGGCAGAGAACTCTTTCCACGACAGGGAGCCGTGCCATGAACCAGAACAACAGAATTTTCGATGGGCTGGGCCGGGTGATGAACGAGGCCGCCGGCGTGGCTGATGGCGTGCGGCGGGAAGTGGAAACCGTCGTCAAGTCGCAGGCCACGCGGATCGTCAACGACATGGACCTGGTCAAGCGCGAGGACTTCGACGCGCTGCGCGAGCTGGTGCAGGTGCAGGGCGAGGAAATCGAAGCGCTGCGCAAGGAAATTGCGGCGCTGCGCGGCGAAAAGGCTGCTTCCTAGAGCAGGCTGACCGGATCATGCGGGTCGCGGTCCTTTCCGATATTCACGGCAATGTGCCGGCGCTCGATGCCGTACTGGCCGATATCGAGCGGCATGGTGTCGAGGCCATTGTGTGCCTGGGCGACCATGTGAGCGGTCCGATCGACCCGGCGGGAGCGGCGGAGCGCATCATGGCGCTTGACGCCATCTGCATTCGCGGCAACCACGACCGGTGGGTGGTGGACCCTTCGCTGCGGCATGATCCGTCGTCGGTGGATGAATTCGCCCGTGCCCGGCTCAGCGCACACCAGATGGGGTGGCTGGCAGGCCTGCCGGCGACGACCAAGCTGGGCGACGCGGTGTTTCTCTGCCACGGGACGCCGAAGAGCGACGAGGCGCCCTGGCTGGATAATTTCTATGACGGGCGCACAACCATTCTGCCTTCCGAGGAGGAGGTGGCGCGCGAGGCGCTGGGTCTGGACCTGCCAGTGATCTTATGCGGACATACACATATTGCGCGGACATTACGGCTCAGCGATGGGCGGCTGATCGTCAATCCAGGTTCGGTGGGGATGCAGTTGGTACGCGGTTCGCCCGATGCGCATTACGCCGTGATCGAGCGGCGGCAGGGGCTATGGCAGACAGCGCTGATCTCCGTGCCCTATGACACAGATGCGGCAGCTCGCCTGGCCGAGGAGAATGGCTTCCCGGGCTGGCGTGATGCGATCCGGTTCGGCTGGGCCGGACCGGAAAGCCTGGGGTAGGGGGGGCATCGTGATTTCGCTTGAACGCGAAGCGCCCGGGTGGCGCCGCCATTCGAGCGTAGCTCTCATGGCCTTCTTCTCTAAAATCTCCCCACAGGGGACATTTTGCCTGCGGCACGAGTCGAAGTGTGCAAAAGCACCGTTTCGAGACAGGCTGGCCGGGCGTCTTAATGGCTCGTTAACCATTTCGGTCCGATCATCATCCACAAGAGAATGGTGTTCTCCGATCCCGTCGCGTCCCCTGAATCAAAGACGCAGTGTAGGGTTCAGACATGGAGGACGATTCTTGAGGCCGTCGCGTTGGCGGTGTTGTTCTCCAAGCGTACCCCAAGAGTGGTGGCCCAAAGGCTGCGTGGACGAAAACGCCTTCCAAGGACGGACGATCTATATGTCCCTGATTGAATATGAGCCCGACCGCGTCTCCCATCCGGTGGACCTTGTCGAGCACATCGCCTCGATCAACGACTGGAATTTCGAGCGGCAGGATGCCGACGAGATTTCCATTTCCGTGCGCGGGGGGTGGAGCGATTATCACGTCTCGTTCAACTGGATGGAAGATCTGGAAAGCCTGCATATCGCGTGTGCTTTCGATCTCAAAGCGCCAGAGGGGCGGCGGGCCGAAATCAAGCAGCTGATCAGCCTGATTAATGAGCAGCTCTGGATTGGACACTTCGATATCTGGAACAAGGAGGGCGTTGTCCTGTTCCGCAATTCGCACCTGCTGACCGGCGGGGCGGATGTTTCGCCGCAACAATGCGAGGCTTTGCTGCGTTCTGCTACCGATAGTTGCGATCTCTACTATCAGGCATTCCAGTTCGTCGTGTGGGCCGGCAAGTCGGCCGCCGATGCTCTGAGCCATGTGATGTTCGAGACAGTAGGCGAAGCATAATGAGCGCAAATCTGCGGACTTTGGGTCCCGTCATGCTGGTTGGCGCCGGCAAGATGGGCATGGCAATGGCGCGCGGCTGGCTCGAAGCCGGGTTGCCGGGGAGCAATCTGGTGCTGGTCGATCCGGCGCCGAGCGATGCAGCCAAGGCGTTGGCGGCGGATTATGAGCTGACCATTCACGCCGAAGCGATTGGGCTGGAGCCCAATGTGCTGGTGCTGGCGGTCAAGCCGCAGATCATTGGCGAGGTGATGGAGGGCCTGAAGCAGGCCGTCGGACCGCAGACCCTGGTGCTTTCGATTGCCGCCGGGATTTCCATTGCGACGCTTTCGGCCGGACTGGAAACCGGGCGGGTGGTGCGCACCATGCCCAATACGCCGGCACAGATCGGCAAAGGCGTGACCGGCGCGGTGGCCGGCCCGGAGGTCGGCACGGACGATCGTGCGGCGGCCGATGCGCTGCTCTCGGCGGCGGGGCAGGTGGCCTGGTTCGATGCCGAAAACGATCTCGACGCGGTCACGGCGGTGTCGGGCTCGGGTCCTGCCTATGTGTTCAACCTGGTCGAGGCGCTGGCGGCGGCTGGCGTCAAGCAGGGACTGCCCGAACATGTCGCGATGCAATTGGCGCGGCAGACGGTGATCGGCGCAGCGGCGCTTATGGAGGCCGATTCGGCCCCGGCGGGCGTGCTGCGGCAGAACGTGACCTCGCCCAATGGCACAACGGCGGCGGCGCTGAATGTGCTGATGGCCGATGACGGGCTGACGCCGCTGATGGAAAGGGCCGTGGATGCGGCCCGCAAGCGCAGCGAAGAATTGGGGCGCGGCTGACGCCTGATTTCAGAGTTTGCTGGTGAGGTTGAGCCGGTCGAGAACGGCGCGGTCAGTGGGGTCGACCATGCCGACGAGAAAACGGCGGACCATGTTGGCGGCTTCGGGGGGCAGGGCATCGATCGAGGCATCGATGCGGCTGGCTTGGGTTTCGGACAGTTTGGCGAAGAATTCGCGGCCCTTGTCGGTCGCGTAGAGCAGGCGCTGGCGCCGGTCAGCATGGCCGGTGCGCTGTTCGACATAACCATTGTCGATCAGTTGGCGCAGCACCCGGGCCAGGCTCTGCTTGGTGATCTTCAGGATATCGAGCAGGTCGGCGACCGGCATGCCGGGTCGCAGATTGACGAAATAAAGCACGCGGTGGTGGGCGCGGCCAAAACCCTGACGTTCGAGCAGGGCATCGGCGTCGCCGGTGAAGTCGCGATAGGCAAAGAAAAACAGCCCCATGATGTCGAGCGGCAGGTGTGCCTGATCGGCCAGAGAATTTATGTCAGCCTTGTTGACATTTTTTCGATCCGCTGGCATTGTTCCTCCATCGGCACCACAGCTTTGACTTATCCCAGAGCCGTTCCGGTTTGCCAAGGGTTTGACCCTGATGCATGATTGAGCAAAAGGCGCGTTCGGGAAGAACGGCGCGAGACATATTTTTGGAGAGGAACAATGGCAGGCCTGCCTATGGACCAGCGTGATGGCTGGCTCTGGTTTGATGGCGAACTCAAGCCCTGGAAGGATGCGAAGGTGCACGTGCTGACGCATGGCCTGCACTATGCCAGCTCCGTATTCGAGGGCGAGCGCGCCTATGGCGGGGAAATCTTCAAGTCGCGCGAGCATACCGAGCGGCTGATCCGCTCCGCGGCGACGCTGGACATGAAGCCGTTCCCCTATTCAGTCGACGAGATCGAAGCGGCCAAGGCTCTGGTGCTGGAAAAGAACAATCTGGTCGACGCCTATGTGCGGCCCGTGGTGTGGCGCGGTTCGGAAGAACTCAGCGTGCCGGCGCGCAACAACAAGATCCATGTGGCGATCGCGGCCTGGGTGTGGCCGAGCTATTTCTCGGTGGAAGAAAAGCTCAAGGGCATTCGCCTGGAATGGAGCAAGTGGAAGCGCCCGAGCCCGGAGACCATTCCGTCTTCGGCCAAGGCGGCGGGTCTGTACATGATCTGCACGCTGTCCAAGGACGCGGCCATGGCCAATGGCTACGCCGATGCACTGATGCTGGACTATCGCGGCTATGTGGCCGAGGCCACGGGCGCCAATGTGTTCTTCATCAAGGGCAAGGAGATCACGACGCCGACGCCGGACTGTTTCCTGAACGGCATCACCCGGCAGACGCTGATTTCCCTGGCCAAGGAAAACGGGTTCACGGTGACCGAGCGGCACGTCATGCCCGAGGAATTGAGCCAGTTCGACGAGTGTTTCCTGACCGGGACGGCTGCGGAAGTGACGCCGGTTTCGGAAATCGGGGAGTTCAACTTTACCCCGGGCGAGGCGTGCCGCACGCTGATCGATGCCTATGCGCGGGCCGTGCAGCCGAAGAAGGCTGCGGCGGAGTAGGCCTGGCTCCCCCCAAGATGAACAAGAAGACGCCCGCCATTCAGGCGGGCGTTTTGCTTTCTTGTTGAATAGATGGCACGCCGAACACGGTTTCGCGCACCAGGCCGGTGGTGTAGCCGCGCGTGTTATGGGCGCGCGCGGCGTAGTCGGGATTGGCCATCAGGGCCGCGTGCAATTGGGGCAGGTTGTAGAAGGGCACGCTCGGATAAAGGTGGTGTTCCAGGTGATAGTTGACATTGTGCGGAGCAAAGAAGGCCCGCTCCCAGAAATAGGGCAGGACTGAGCGGGTGCCGCCCAATTCGTGGCTATAGTCCATCGAGCCGAAATGCTCGGCCACGCTGCGCACATGCATGAGCAGGAAAAAGGCCGTGAAGTAGGGCACGAACCAATAGAGTAGCACGTCGGTCCAGATGCCTAGCCAGGTGAACAGAATGGCGCATGCGATGTAGAAGCCGAGCCGCGCCAGCCGGTAGGCGAGGGGCGGTTTCTCGGCGGCTTTCAGGCGATGCAGCATGCCAAAGATGTCGATGATCGAACCGACCACCACCAGATAGCTCAGGAGGTCCAGCGCGCCTTCCTGCCAGGCCTTGGGGAAGGTGAAGCGGCGGTTGCCCAGCTTGAACACCCAGTCGGGGTCCTTGTCGGTATTGGTGTAGCGGTGATGGGCGAGGTGATTGCTGCGATAGCTGGCAACGGTGGTGAGGATCGGCCAGGCCAATAGCAGGTCGCAAATCCAGTCGCTTAGTGCCTTGTTGCCGGACATGAAGCGATAATGGGCGAAATCGTGCAGCAGGACGCCAAAGCCATGCATGCGGCCGCCAATGATGGCCACGGCGAGCAGATAGACCAGCGGGTTTTGTGCCCATTGCGAGATGGCGATGGCAGCGGCAATGACGCCCCAATCGAAGAGGACTGCAAATGCGGTGCGCCAGGTTTGCAGCACGGACAGGCGCTTGACCGTGGCGGCGTCAATATAGGCTTGCGACGACATGATTGGCCTCCTTCATGCCCTACGTCCCTGTTTGGCCGTGCTTCCGAACCGCAAAACCGTTTCCAATAGAGCTCGAAACGCTCCATGGTTAATGGAAGATTAACACAGGATTTGAGGCTGGAACGAATCCGTTGGAAACTGGGTTAACGGGCCCAGCGGGCGTGGGCCTCGTCGTCTTCGGGCCTGGCATCGACCCAACGCAGGCCCGCGGCAGTTTCCTCCTGTTTCCAGAAGGGCGCGCCGGTCTTGAGATAGTCCATAAGGAATTGGGCGCCATCGAAGGCGGCCTGGCGATGGGGGGCCAAGGTCAGCACCATCATGATGGATTGGCCGGGGATCAGGCGGCCATGGCGGTGGATGATGGCAGCATCGATGAGTGAAAAGCGGGCGATGGCCTGGCCCCGGATGGCGGATAGTTCGTTTTCGGCCAGTTCGGGATAGCATTCCAGGATCAGCGCCGAGATCGGGTCGTCGGGCATGGAGCGGACAATGCCGGTAAAGCTGACCATGGCTCCGGCCTCGGTGTGAGCGGCCTGGAAAGCGTTGGCTTCGGCGCCGGGGTCGAAACTGTCCGTGGTGACGCGGATCATTCTAGCCGCCCGTCATGGGCGGGAGGATGGCAATCTCGCGGGCGCCGGCAATGGGCGTGTCCCAGGGCACGATGCGGGCGTCGCGGGAGAGCTTGAAAATGGCCGGGTTTTCCATGGCGTGGTCGAGAACTTCGTCCCGCGCGCGCAGCCAGGTGACGAGATCGGCAAGGGTAACCACGTCGGGGGGCGGGGACACCTCGTCGCTGGGGCGGTTGAGGCGCTCGCGCAGCCAGGCAAAATAGAGCACCTTCATTTGCCGATGCCCGAGAGATGCGGCCAGGAGGCGCGCAGATACTGCCAGCCGGTCCAGATGGTGATGATGCCCGCGATCCAGAGGACGATGTCGGAGACCAGGGCAAGACCGGGGATCAGGGGGTCGGCCAGCACGACAGCCAGAGCGACGAGCTGGATGGTGGTCTTCCACTTGGCGAGCTGGGTGACCGGCAGGACCACCGTCTTGTTGCCGAGAAATTCGCGCAGGCCAGGAATAAAGGTCTCGCGGAATAGAATGGCAATGGCCGGGACCATGTCGAGGCCGGAGAGGCTGCGGTCCCAGGCGAGCACGGCGATGAGGATGGCGACCAGCATCTTGTCGGCAATGGGATCGAGCATCCGGCCGAGATCGGAATATTGATCCCAGGCACGGGCCAGATAGCCGTCCACCCAGTCACTCACGGCAGCGGCGATGTAGATAAACAGCGCGATCAAGCGCGCTGTTGTATCGCCCGACATCACCAAGGCGGCAATGGGGATGATCGCCGCGATGCGGGCGATGGTGATGATATTGGGGACGAGGAAAAGCGGGTTCCGGTTCATGCCGGGAGAGAACAGGATGGCGGGGGAAGGGTCAAGGCGGATATCCTTCTTGATTGGATACCCCCACCTAACCTCCCCCTGATAGGGGGAGGGATCGATCGAGCCTGCCGAGATGATTGCGCGCGAGCACTGACATGCTCCTCTCCCTACTTCGGGGGAGGGCGTGTTACGCCACCGCCTTCTTGGTTGCAGCGCGGCGCTTCTCGACGGCTTCGGCAAGCGCTTCGAGGGCTGTGACGGTGGTGTTCCAGTCGATGCAGCCATCGGTGATGGACTGGCCGTAGGTGAGGGGCTGGCCAGGGACGAGGTCCTGGCGGCCGGCGACCAGGTTGGATTCGACCATGACGCCGATGATGCGCTCGTCGCCCGCGGCCAGCTGATTGCCGATATCAGCGAGAACCACAGGCTGGTTTTCCGGGTTCTTGGACGAATTGGCATGGCTGGCGTCGATCATGATTGCCGGGTTGAGTCCTGCCTTCTGCGCGGCCTTGGCAGCGGCGTCGATGCTGTCGGCATCGTAATTGGTGGTTTTGCCGCCACGCAGGATGATGTGGCAGTCCTCATTGCCCGCGGTGGCAGCGATGGCGGAACGACCGTCCTTGGTAACGGCCATGAAGTGATGCGGCTGGGAGGCCGAAAGGACAGCGTCGAGCGCGATCTTGATATTGCCATCGGTACCGTTCTTGAAGCCGACCGGGCAGGAGAGGCCAGAGGCCAGCTCGCGGTGTATCTGGCTTTCGGTGGTGCGGGCGCCAATAGCGGCCCAGGCGACGAGATCGACAAGGTACTGAGGCGTGGTCATATCGAGGAATTCGCAGGCGGCGGGCAGGCCGAGATTGGCAATATCGAGCAGCAGGGCGCGCGCGGTGTGCAGGCCGTGATCGATGTTGAAGCTGCCATCAAGATCGGGGTCGTTGATCAGGCCCTTCCATCCCACCGTCGTGCGCGGCTTTTCGAAATAGACGCGCATGATGATCTCGAGACGGTCGCCCTGTTTCTCGCGGAGCGGGGCAAGGCGGTTGGCGTATTCCACGGCCGCCTCGGGATCGTGGATGGAGCAGGGACCCACGATGACGGCCAGGCGATCGTCTTTGCCGGCGAGGATGTTGTGGAAGGCGTGGCGGGCGGCAATCACGGTGCGGGTGGCCGCATCGGTGCGCGGATGGGTGTGCATGACCTCGATTGGGGTGGTCAGCGGTTTGATTTCGGTGATGCGCAGGTCGTCGGTGGATTTGAGCATTTTAGTGGTCCTCTGGGAGATGTTCCGGAGGGGCCAACAAAACAGCCGCCTCGGAAGTCGGGCGGCTGGCTTGCGATTTGGTGGTCTTGTCTGGGGTCAGATCACACGCGCGCAATAGCCTCCGCCGGGAGCGGATAGCTAAAATACCAAAAGAAGGTCGCGGTGTTGATCATGGGCGCGAAGGTAGCGGCGAGTCGGAGGGTTGTCGAGTCCCGACTTTGGTAGGGGCCGGCAACCTTGCCGCCCCTCCCTCGCTTCCCTCCGTCCAAGTAAGGCGGGCCGGGCCCCCCTCTGTAAAGGAGGGACTCGTCGAATGCCGTTACAAGCGCGCCTTGCCGGTCTCGCCCAGGTCGGGCTTGGAACCCGTGGCCGCAGCCGCCAGCATCTTGGCACCGGTCACCACCATATTGGGACTGTCCCAGACCTCGCCATCTTCGGGCGTGACCTTGAGCAGACGGATTTGCGGGTCATTGGCGTCGTCCCACCACGCCTTGTCGAACTTGGTCCAAAGCTCCTCGATCTTGGCACGGTCGTTCAAGACCTCAGCCTCACCTGCGATCACCACATATTTGTGGCCGCCATTGTCCGCCCAGGCGAGCGAGACGTGGGGGAATTTTTCGATCTCTGTGAGCTTGTGTCCCTCGATATCGGTGAGGAAATAGATGGCGCTTTCTTCGCGGCGAACGCGCGACGCCATCGGGCGGCTGCGCTGTTGTTTGCCGTCCCAGGTGGTCAACATGCAGATATCGATCTTGTCAGCCAACTCCCAGATGCGGTCGATGGCCTCTTCGGATGAAAGTGTATCGCTGTGCTGGTCGGTCATGTCGGGTACTCCGTTGTTGCAGAAGCAACGAGCCAGAGGAGCAAGGGTTGCCGACGACCAGACGGTGAACTGAACCGCATCAATCGGACCAGCCCTGGCGCATGAGGGTATAGGCGAAGGAGGCTGTCCAGCCGATGAGGGCGAAGCCGTTCAGGGCTTCGATGCCGGAGACGATGCGCAGGGCACCCAAGGGGAAGATGTCGCCGACACCCAGGGTGGTGTAGCTCATCAGCGAGAAGTAGAGCGGGTCGAGAAAGCCGCCTTCAATTTCTCCGTTCAAGGAGCCAAAGAAGGGGCGCAGGGTCATTAAGTAGTAGATCACCGCGTAGAGGAGCACGCTGAGGATTTGCGCGACAGTGACGCTGGCCATGCCGACAATCACGCCGGCTCGCCGCGACATTCCGCTGCCCTGAAGAACGTTCCGCGCGATCAACATGGACTGGTAGTGCATAAGCACGGACACGGCCATTGCTGCCAGGCTGATCAGGGTGGCCAGAACGATGTCCATGCAGAATTCTCCATTGCCTATCCGTGGCTAATGGAAAATCTGCGGAACCGTTCCTTCGAGCGGCGGGAGATTACGTCCGGTTGAAATAGTCGTAGATCAATTGCGCCATGGCCTTCGAGATCGTCGGAACGGCTTCTAGGTCTGCGAGGGAGGCGCGGGAGACGGCTTTGGCGGAACCGAAATGGTTGAGCAAAGCGCGCTTGCGGGCGGGGCCGATGCCCCCGATTTCGTCGAGCGGGTTCTTCACCACATCCTTCTTGCGACGCGCGCGGTGGGTGCCGATGGCAAAACGGTGGGCTTCGTCGCGCAGGCGCTGGACGTAGTAGAGCACCGGATCGCGGTGGGGTAGCATGAAGGCGTCGCGGCCTTCGATAAAGAATTTCTCACGACCGGCATCGCGCTCTTCGCCCTTGGCGATGCCGATGAAGATAACCTCCTTGGGGAGGTTGAGTTCGGCGATGACTTCGCGCACGGCGTTGAGCTGTCCGGCGCCGCCGTCGATGAAGACGACGTCAGGCCAATCGGGCATGCCGGTATTCTCGTCCTCGGCATCGGTTTCACTTTCGGCGGCGAGGCGCGAGAAGCGGCGGGTGAGGACTTCGCGCATCATGCCGAAATCGTCGCCGGGGGTAATGTCGGGGGATTTGATGTTGAAGGTCCGGTAGTGCTTTTTGGAAAAGCCTTCCTCGCCCGCCACGATCATGGCGCCCACCGCATTGGTACCGGAAATGTGGGAGTTGTCGTAAACCTCGATGCGGCGCGGGGTCTCTTCGAGACCGAAGGTCTCGGCGACGCCTTCGAGCAGGGTGCGGTTGGACGCCCCTTCGGCCAGCTGACGTCCCAGCGCTTCGCGGGCATTGTTAAGGGCGTGATTGACCAGATCACGCTTTTCGCCGCGCTGCGGCGTCTCGATGCGCACCTTGCGGCCGGCGCGGGAGGACAGCGCTTCCTCGATCAGTGCGGGTTCGGCCATGTCGTGGCTAAGCAGGACCAGCTTTGGTGGCGCACGATCCTCGTAGAATTGTACCAGGAATGCTTCGAGCACTTCAGCATCGGTCAGGCTGTCATCGGCCTTGGGGCGGAAGGCGTGATTGCCCCAGTTCTGAAAGGCGCGGAAGAAGAAGACCTGCACGCAGAACTGCCCGCCCTCATGATGGATGGCGAAGACGTCGGCTTCCTCCACCGAGCGGGCGGTAGCGTCGCCTTGCGACTGGATTAGCGCTAGGGCCGAAAGGCGGTCGCGGATGAGGGCGGCGCGTTCGAAGTCCAGATCCTCTGCAGCCTTGTTCATATCGGCCTGCAGGTGGCTGCGCACGGCATCGGATTTGCCGGAGAGGAACTGGCGGGCATCCTCGACCAGCTCGGCATAGCCTTCAAGGCTGATTTCGCGTGTGCAAGGACCAGCACAGCGCTTGATCTGGTATTGCAGGCAGGGCCGGGTGCGGGCGGCGTAAAAACTGTCCGAGCAATTGCGCAGCAGAAAGGCCTTCTGGAGGCTGGCAATGGTGCGGCTGACGGCAACGGCGGAGGCGAAGGGACCGAAATAGTGGCCCTTGCGGCGGCGCGTGCCGCGATGCTTGGTGAGTTCAGGCGCCTCGTGGTCGCCGGTGATCAGGATATAGGGAAAGCTCTTGTCGTCGCGCAGCAGCACGTTGAAGCGCGGCCGCAAGCGCTTGATGAGATTGGCCTCTAGCAGCAGCGCTTCGGACTCGGTCTCCGTGCGCACGAACTCCATCGACACCGTGGCGGCAATCATGCGCTGGATGCGGACCGGCAGACCTTCGGGACGGGTGTAGTTGGTGACGCGGGATTTGAGTGAGCGTGCCTTGCCGACATAGATAACGGCCCCATCGGCATCGAGCATGCGATAGACACCTGGGGCCGCGGGCAGGGTGCGGACAAAGGCGCGGATGACCTCCGGACCAGAGCGGGGCGGGGCGGGGGGCGCAGGTGTTTCCGTCATGAGCGCGGCGTTGGCGCCCGGCGATCCGGATAGCTCAGATGCTGGCCGCCATCGAGCGCCAGCATCTGGCCGGTAAATGCGGGCATGGCCAGTATCGCCAGCACCCCCTGGGCGATGGCCTCTGGATCGGCATGGCGTTTGAGAGGCAGGCTGGCAATTGACTGCTCGAACTCGGCCTTGGTCTGATGGGCATTGGGCAGCACGGGGCCCGGGCCGATGGCGTTGACGCGAATGGCCGGCGCTAGCGACTGGGCCAAGGTCTGGGTGGCGGTCCAGAGCACGGATTTCGACAGGAAATAGCTGAAAAAGGCCGGGCTGGCCCGCAGCACGCGCTCATCGACCATGTTGATGATGTTGCCCTCGACCCCATCGGGCAGTTGCGCGGCAAAGTCGCGGGCAAGGAAGACCGGGGCTTCGGCGTGAACCGCGAAATGGGTGTCCCACAGGGTCTCGTCGAGGTCCAAGGCACTGTCTGGCTCGAAAGCGGAGGCGTTGTTGACGAGAAGCGTCAGCGGGCCGAACAGGCTGGCGGCCCGTTTTACCAACCCGGCGCGTTCGTCTCGCTTGGCGAGATCGGCCTGCACGATTTCGGCGCGTCCACCGGCAAGGCGGATGCGGTCGCGCACCGTTTCGGCGCCGGATCTGTCGGATCGGAAGTGAATGGCCACCGCATGGCCTGCACTGGCCAATGCCATGGCAATGACCGCGCCAATGCGGTCGCCGGCGCCGGTCACCAGGGCAACAGCCTGATCCTGATTCGGGAATGGAAAGCGTGGACTGGACATTGGGCGGAACATAGGTCGGAAGGGCTGCCGCATCAATCGGTTGCGCGGGATTTGCTGCTCTTTAGATCGGGCTGCGGACAGACTTTGGCAGCAGGGGTTTATGCTTTGCCCTAGCCGGAAACAGGCGTAGCCTGAAGATGTTGCGGGGCGGGAGGCCCTGCACAATCACAGAGGGGGACTAGCATGGAAGTGATTTTGCCTATTCTAGTGCAACTGATTGCCGGTGGCGCCGGCGGCAATGTCATCGGGCAATTGGCAAAGCAACTCAACCTCGGCACCGCCGGCAATTCGATCGTTGGTGCAATCGGCGGTCTGGCAGGTACATGGCTGGCCGGCATGATACCTGGGCTCGACACGCTGGTGGGTGCAACTGCCGGCGCTGCGGGAACGACAGGCGGCCTTGATCTGGGCGCCCTAGCAGGACAGGGCGCAACGGCCCTGGTTGGTGGCGGGCTGCTGACCGCGATCGCCGGTATCATCAAGTCAGCGATGGCCAAGGCCTGATCTTGACTGACGATGAGAGCCGCCTCGCGGCCTGGCGCTGCGGGGCGTTTGGTGCGGCCGCACTTGCACTGGGCGGATCGAGAGGGCATGTCTTCGGCTAAGGAGACTTGCAATGATCTGGCTTATCGAAATTGCCCTGGTGCTTTTGCTGCTTGGCGGTGGCTGGACAATGCTGACGCGCGGCCGGCAAAGCGACAAGCGCGATGCGCTGACGATGCGGCGGGTTGACGCCTATATCGAAACCATTCGCCGGGAACGCCGGTCGCCTGAACTGGCGGCGATGACCGATATGGAATTGCGGGACCTGCTGCATTCGGGCGCCCGCAACCTGAAGGTCGCCGAGCAGCGCAAGCAATGGATCGTGTTCGGCATGGGGATCGCGACGCTGCTGGCCGCTTCGGTGCTGGGCAGCGAGGAAGGATGGCTGGCTTTTGGCGCGGCCGCAGCGATTGGCGCCATCGTGACCTATGGCACCAATGAATTCCTGACGCGGCGGATGCGGGCGCCACTGGAAAAACGCGGCATCGAGATCGACCGGCTGATGGTCGAGTAGCGGTCAACGCAGAACGCCGCCCCCAAAGGGGCGGCGCGAACGTTCGTTGATCCGCGATCAGGTGCCGATGCAGAAATAGCCATTGGGACCATTAAAGCACATGCTGGCGCCCGGATTGCTCGGGTAGATGGGCTGGGGACGCGGCGGACGCGGGTTCCAATGTGGCGGGCGCGGATGGTGGGGGCGATCCCAATGGGGCGGGCGGGGGGGACGCGGGCGTTCCCAATGGTCATCATCCCAGTCATTGCCCCAGCCGGGACGGCCGCTGCTGAGGTAGTTGGCCGAAACCCAACCGTCCGGGCCGCGCTTTTCGACATAGCACCAGCTGCCACGGCAATACTGGATATCGACCCGCTCGCCACGGCGCAGCGTATCCACAACACGGAAACCCGTGCCGGGACCGGAGCGCACATTGACATTGCCCGTTGCAACGGCCGGCGCGGCCGATGCGGCGATGGTGGTGGCCAGCACGGCCATTGTGGCGATGCCGGCGGCGATCAGTTTGGTCTTGAAGGTCATGCAGGGACTCCTTCCGAATGAGGTGGCGATCAAGCCTTGGCGTCAACTAAACCCAACGCGCCTGAACCCAAGCTGAACGAATTGTTGCCCCAACGGCCGCTCAGAGCCGCAGCAAATCCACGAAACGCCCCAGAACCTCGGAAAATCTCTTGCGGTGCTTGGGCTTAAGCTCACCCATCAGCGCTTCCTCGAGCTGGGCCCAGTGATCGGCCAGCGCATTGCGGATGCGCAGGCCCCGCTCGGTGAGGGCCAGGCCCGGCTCAAGTTCGGGACCTACGGCCTGACGCGTGATGAAATCGCGGCTGGCGAGACGCTCAAGTCTGGTGGCAAGCAGATCAGTGGTCAGACCCAGGTCTCGCGCAAGATCGGCCTCAGTTGTCCCCGCGCGGCCCAACACGAACAATATGGCATCGTCGCCGGGCTCGAGACCTTTCTCGACCAGCGGCAAGAGCAGCGCCTTGTGCGCGAGCTGGCCGGCTTCGATGAGCCGGTAGAGCGCTGAACGGGAAGAGGGTCTGGCCATAGGCGGGAAAATAGTCCGATCTCCTTGTCGCCGTCGATTGGGCATCTATCCTATCGTTAATCGCTCAACGACCAAGGGGCGTTATTGTTCACCCAGCGCAGATGAGTTATGCGTCCATTGACCATCCCTGAGTGAACGGACCTTCCATGTCGCAGGACCTTTCCCGCATCCGGGCCTTTGTACAGGTGTTTGATGCTGGCGGGTTTTCCGCAGCAGCGCGGCAGCATGGGCGATCCAAGGCCCTGCTCAGCAAATATGTGACCGACCTCGAAGACTATCTGGGCGTGAGGCTGATGAATCGGACCACACGCAAGCTGAGCCTCACCGAGGCAGGAGAGGCTTATTATCGGGAGGCCTCGGGACTGCTGCAGCAGCTCGATGACCTGGACGCCAATATTACCGACCAGACGGCCGAGCCGCGCGGGCTGCTGCGGGTTTCAGCGCCGCGAAATTTCGGTGAAAGCACGCTGGCACCGGCGATTTTTGCCTATCTCACCAAATTCCCAAAGGTGACGCTCGATCTCAGGCTGGAAGATCGCTATGTCGATCTGGTCGATGAAGGGATTGACGTGGCGCTGCGGATTTCCACGCTGGCCGACTCTTCCCTGATCGCCCGCAAGATCGCCGATATGCATGTGGTGGTGGGAGCGGCGCCCGAGCTCATCGCTCGGGTCGGACATCCGCAGCATCCCGAGGACCTGCGGCATCTGCCCTGCATCATTGACGTCAATCTTCAGGGGCAGTCGAACTGGCGCTTTTCCGAGGAGGGCAAGACGCTTTCCGTGCCGGTCAACGGACCGTTGCGCGTCAACTCGCCCCTGGCGGCGCGAACGGCGGCGGTGCTGGGCCTCGGTTTTGTCGTATTGCCCTCCTATCTGGCAGAACCAAGTGTGCAGAAGGGCGACCTGGTGCCGGTGCTGGATGCCTTCCTGCCAACTGGTCAGACCTTGCAGGCGGTGTATCCGCACCGCAGGCATCTGGCGGGCAAGGTGCGGGCGCTGATTGATCATCTGGTGGAGTGGTTCGCCACCCATCCCATCCATTAGGGGTTTGCTTTGACGGGTCGTTGGGGGCAGGCGGTTCTGGCCGCGCTGGTAGCAGTTTTTCTTGTGCAACCGGTGGCCGCCCATCCACACATCATGATCGATGCCAAAGCTACGATCCGGTTTGACGATCAGGGGCGCGTCGCCGGGCTGCATCATAGCTGGACCTTTGACACCGCGTTTTCGGTGTGGATGGTGCAGGGGCTCGATACTGATGGGGATAGCAGCGTCAGTTCGGCGGAAATGCAGGAACTGGCAGACGAGAATATGCTCGGGCTGGCCGATTTCGGTTTCTACACCTATGCCGGCGATGAGATGGACTTTGTGGCCGTCGGCGACCAGCGCATGGTTTACGAGAACAATCGCGTCACGCTGGACTACTCCATTTCGGCCGTTGAGCCGCAGCCGGTTGGCGAGCGGTTTGAACTGGGGATCTATGATCCCGAATATTACGTGGCCATTACGGTGAACGACGCGGCCGACGTGACGCTGGAGAATGCGCCGGGCGATTGCGCCGTGCGCCTTGAGCCGCCAAAGCCGATGCCGCCTGAGGTGGAGGAGCGGCTCTATTCGCTGGGGCCCGAAGTGCTGGAACTGCCGCCTGACCTGGCTGCTGCCATGCGCGGAACCCAGGGGCAGGTCGTGGTGTCGTGCGGTGCGGCCGCGGTGGCGACAACGGCGCTGGAGGCGACCGAGGATGTGGCCCGAGCCCGGCCGGCTGCTCCTTTTGGCGGGCCGCCGCCGGAGGTGGGGATCAACCTGCCGCGCAGCGGGTTTTTCGGCTGGCTACAGAACCAGCAGCGGGACTTCTATGCCGCGCTGACCGCTTCCCTCGATGCTCTGCGCACGGACTGGACTGCTTTCTGGGTGCTGGGCGGGCTGAGCTTCCTCTACGGCATCTTCCATGCGGCGGGGCCCGGGCATGGCAAGGTGGTGATTTCGTCCTATGTGGTGGCCAATGAAAGCCAGTTGCGGCGCGGCGTGGTGCTGAGCGGGCTTTCGGCCCTGATGCAGTCGCTGGTGGCGATCGGCTTTGTGCTGATCCTGGCCGGCGCGCTGAACCTGACCAGCACGGCGCTGGGCGATGCGGCGCATTGGGTCGGGGTGGTTTCCTATGCCATGGTGGCATTGCTGGGCGCCTGGCTGGTGCTGCGCAAGATTTTCGGCTGGGGTCATTCTCACGACCACCACGGCCATCACCACCATGACCATCACGATCATGACCACCATGAGCATGGGCACAGCATGCACCATGCGATTGCACCAGGGGATATCCGCGGCAATTGGCGGGAGCAGTTGGGCGTGGTGCTGGCGGTGGGTTTGCGGCCCTGTTCGGGGGCGCTGGTGGTGCTGGTATTTGCACTGTCGCAGGGATTGCTGGCGGCGGGCATTGCGGCGGTGCTGCTGATGGGGCTGGGCACGGCGATCACCGTGGCGGCGCTGGCGACGCTGGCGGTGACGGCCAAGGGGCTGGCGGGGCGGATCGGCGGGGCGGACAGCACCTTGGCCGGCGCAATCGTCTGGTGGGCGGAACTGTTGGGTGCCGTCTGTGTATTGGGCTTTGGCGTGCTGTTGCTGGTGGCGAGTGTCTAGGTCGGATCACTGCAGTCGGCGCGACCCATAGCCGCTTTGCGCCGGGGAGTGAAATGCGTATGGTGCGGCCAATTCTGGAACATTTCCAAACTGGCCCCCGATGTCCGCTCATCTTCCACCGAACCATCCGCCTGTACCCCAGCAGAAGATCGGGGTGCTGCTGCTCAATCTCGGGACGCCGGACGGCACCGATTACTGGAGCGTGCGGCGCTATCTCAAGGAGTTTCTCTCTGATCCGCGGGTGATCGAAACGCCCAAATGGCTGTGGTGGCCGATCCTCAATTTCGTCATCCTCTCCTTCCGGCCGCAAAAGAGCGGGCATGCCTACGCCCAGATCTGGGATAAGGAGAAGGATGAGAGCCCGCTGCGGGTGATCACCAGAGAGCAGACGGAAAGTCTAGCACAGCGGCTCCAGGGCGAGGATATCGTGGTGGATTTTGCCATGCGCTATGGCAATCCCTCGACCCGCTCGGTGCTGGAGAAGATGCAGGCGGCCGGGTGCCAGAAGATCCTGCTGGTGCCGCTTTATCCGCAATATTCGGCGACCACCACGGCGACGGCCAATGACAAGGCGTTCGAGGCGCTCAAGCATATGCGCTGGCAGCCGGCAGTGCGTACGGCGCCGGCCTATTTCGAGGACCCGGACTATATCGCGGCGCTGGGCAATTCGATCCGCGACGGGGTGGCCAAGCTCGATTTCGAGCCGGATGTGGTGATCACCTCCTATCACGGCATGCCGGTGGAATATCTCAAGCGCGGCGACCCGTATCATTGCCAGTGCTTCAAGACCACGCGGCTGGTGCGCGAGTATCTCGGCTGGGACAAGGACAGGCTGATGGTCACCTTCCAGAGCCGGTTCGGGCCGACCGAATGGCTGCAGCCCTATACCGACAAGACGCTCGAAGCGCTGCCGGGCAAGGGGATCAAGAAGGTGGCCATCCTGGCCCCGGCCTTCCATGCCGACTGCATCGAGACGCTCGAAGAGATCGCCATGGGCGGCAAGGATACATTCCTCGAGGCAGGCGGGGAGAAGTTTGCCTATATCCCGTGCCTCAATGCTTCGCCCGGCAGCATGGACCAGATCGAAGCCATGGTGCGGCGCGAGCTGGGCGGGTGGCTGTAGGCTTTGGCGCTTGCTGCGGCCACCCCCTCACCGACTCGGCTTCGCCGAGCCACCTCTCCCCGAGTGGGAGAGGAATAAGAGTTACCAACCCGGCCCGACGAAATCGGGTGGGGTGACGTTGACCAGGCCGCGGCCGGTGAGATAGCTGCGCTGGACCCAGCCATAATCGGGAATGCGGCACCAGGTGGTGGCGCCCTTGGGCCAGAGCGTGTGGCCGGCGTCGCCAATCCATGAGCCGGAACGGCTGTCGCTGTCGGTCTGGGTGCAATAATCGACCGGGATTTCCTGGCCGTCGCGCAGCTGGCCGATAATGGCAAAGCGCGCATCGGGCCCCTCATGCACGGCGATATTGCCGCCGGTGACGCGGGCGGTGATGGTCAGCGCCTGGGCCGGCGCGCTGAGGGCCAGGGCGGCGAGCGCGGCGAGGATGAATGCGGTGCGGGCGCGCATGGGGCCTCCGGAAAGTGGTTTTTGGCGCAGATGCGCCTCTCATGTGGCAATTGCAAGACCCTTAGGCGTGACCAGACCCCGGCCGGCCCTGCGGCCCCCGGTTGTATGTGGACGTGTCCCGAGGCGCGTGCGTCTCAGTAAACTAGAATAAATAGAGACGTCGCCGCCCCGGGACGCTGGGTTTCTCCTGCCGTCGTGGCCCCTATTGATCGCTCGTCGCAAGGTGACCCGACCGGCAGGCGAGCCCTGGAGCGAATCCAGTCTCACCAGCTCCCCCCGCAAATGTTCGCTGCAGTCCGTCCGCCGCGGGAGTGATGGGGGGATTATGCGGCAGGTTTTGCGTGCGGGGATAACTTCGAGCTGGCCCAAAGGGCAAAATCGCTCCGGTGGAGCGATTTTAAGCGAGAAGGCCATGAGCGCTATGCGCGAATGGCCCAGGCCATCCACAAACGCGATGCAACTCCCTTCTCCCCTTGAGGGACTTCGAGCCGGTTGCGTAGCAATCCATCGCTCCGGTGGAGCGATGGAAGGCGAAGAAGGTGCCCGAGGGGCGGATGAGGGGGTCGGGCGTTTGCCGCAACGCCGAGTGCGCAGAGAGACCAGCCATTCGCGCCTTGTTCGCTCCAATCTACTCACTGGAGAGATATTCTCCTGCGGGTCGCTCCATGCACTCACGCTGACCTTCCGCTGAACGCGTCAGGTCGTCCCTCTCCCACAAGGGGCGAGGGGGCGAAGGGGCCGAAGCCCCAGGGCGGGGTGCGCGTGACATCATTATCAAGCGGCGGGCCGCCGTTGGAGAGGAGCGCGGTGGTCATGCGGGGAGTGTGGCGCCGGACGGGCAGGTTGTCCAACGAAGGATTCTATCGAGGGGATAGGATGAGGTCATACCGCTTGCCCAAATAACGTCTGGGAAGTTTTCATTCGGAACTCTGTCGTTTGGCGTGGCTGAATATGTTGACACAACAGAGTTTTTGTTTCCTACTGTTGATACTCTTTACGCGTTTTGAACCAACATAGCTTGGTTCCGTCGGGCGCTTAGCCAGACGTCCCGTTATTGATAGGTCTTATCGGCAGGAATAGACGGGAGGACTCATCTCTCGGCTAAAGCCTCGGCCTCCCGGCACCGATGAGTCCTCCCGTCTACTCCTGCCTCTCTGAGGTAAAGAGCCTATTGCCCGATGCACTGAAAAATTTGTTTGATGACTTGGACTTGGATGGTTTGCGCGTCAGTAGACCAACCAAGTTTATTTTTCTTTGCGGAGGTAAAATTGGTGAAAATCCAAAGGTGCCTGTCAGCCTAAGGCACTACCTGCTTCTGGAGAGGAAGATTGAGCCACGAATTAAAGCTCAAGTAATACTTGCAGACAAGGCAAACCAACTTTATCGAGACACAGCGTATAAAGATCTTATTTCATTTGAAGAAGATATTGCCCTAATATCGGCCAGTGTCATGGTGATCACCGAGAGTGCTGGTTCTTTAGCCGAGTTGGGGGCGTTTACAGCAAATCAGGTCACTCGACCGCATGTTTCAATTATTAGCCAGACTGAATTCAGCCAGACTGAGTCATTTGTTAGATACGGACCGATTGAGCGTGTGAAGCGCGATGACGAAGAGAGAGTTGCATTCATACCTTGGAGGATTAACGGCAAGGGCCTTGTCATTAAATCTTCGGTTTCGGGGCACGTAGGTAATATAGTTTCTTTTGTCAATGATACAGTAGCCAAAGTTGCAGCGGAAGAGCTTTATAGTCATGTAAAGCCGATGCACAAATTTATTAACATACTATGGCTGCTGCACAATTGCACTGCGATGTCAGTGATGCAGATTCAGAGTTACAAGAAAACTATATTCGGATCTGATTTAACAATTAACGAAATTAAGAATATTCTATACTGCATGAAATTTGCTGGATGGGTCGACAGCTATGAGTATCTAAATAAGACATACTGGTACACCATTTATGGGGATGATCCGTTCTCCAAGTACAAGTATCGCCAAGGTGTCCAGGAAGTTAATACCATTCTGAGAAAAATAGATGTCGCAAAGCAGGTGAAAAACGACCTGGGGCATCCCGCTCATGTTGTTCAGCATGTTAGCGCAAGCAAGTTGAAGCCAAATGTCATTGCTTGAGGAGCTACACAGCTACACTGGGCTTGGGTATGGCGAGCTAGCCAGCTTGGTGCGGACTGCACCCCAGCGATACAAGGCCTATTTGATACCGAAACGTGGCGTGGGGCACCGCATGATTGCTCAGCCCGCTAAAGAGCTTAAATACTTGCAGTACTTTCTTATTGATCGGGCGTTGGGAAGGCTCCCGGTGCATGTAGCAGCTACCGCATATCGTGAGGGTATTAGTATACGAGCCAATGCATCATTGCACGCAAAGAGCGAGGTGATGTTGAAGTTGGACTTCAAAGATTTTTTTCCCAGCATCAGAGTTCGCGACTGGGCATCGTACTGCGCATCGCTCGATAGAGATTTTGCGACTTCACTGGGATTAGCTTCATCTGAGGACGTCGCGATTGCCGGGCGGATACTGTTTTGGGGTAAAGGGGGTATTGAACCGCGGTGCCTGTCGATTGGGGCACCATCATCTCCGGTACTTTCTAACGTACTGATGAATCGGTTCGACTCGGAGGTGATGACCCAAGCAGTTCAATTGGGTGTCTGCTATTCGAGATACGCTGACGACATTACTTTGTCGGGTGAAAGCTCAAAGACTCTGCTGATGGTAGAATCTGCCATTCGGAGATATGTCCGACGTCACCGTTCACCTGCACTCACGCTAAATGAAGAAAAACGTGGGCTATATACCTCTGGTCAGAGGCGCATGGTTACGGGTCTGATCATTACTCCAGACGAGCGGATTTCGCTAGGTAGGGATCGCAAGCGGATGATCTCTAGTTTGGTGCACCGCTTTACATTGAATCAGTTGGATCAGAAGAAAATCGCATATTTGCAGGGAATGATTGCATTCGCTCGCGACGCAGAGCCGTCGTTTTACGGGTCGCTTGTAAAAAAATACGGTAATTCCACGTTGCATCGGCTGCTAGAATTTCGACTTCCTAAAGGCTAAGCCTCGTTCCGCGGGACGGGGGGTTCAAGTGCCACTCTCGTGGTTCGAGGCTTCGCTGCGCTGCGCGCCTCACCATGAGGGCTGCGGGAGGGTGGTGGTGGCCGGGGAAGCTTTTTGATCGGATACCCCCACCTAGCCTCCCCCTGATAGGGGGAGGGACCGGTCCAGTTTGCTGCACCGTTGGGTGATGCGCTACTTCTCCTCCCCCTGTCAGGGGGAGGCCGGGTGGGGGTGTTTTGGGTCGCGCGACAGGAAGTGCAGAGCCCTCCGGTCAAGCCCGAGGGTGACGTTCGGGGATGGGTGGGGGCATATGTGCCGACCGCCCTCGTGGTTCGGGGCTTCGCTGCGCACCTCACCATGAGGGCTGCGGGCCGGTAGCTCTTTTGCGAGGATACCCCCACCTAACCTCCCCCTGATGAGGGGGAGGGACCCATCGTGTTCGCTGCGGGGCTGGTGATGGCACCGGCCTGCTCCTCCCCCTATCAGGGGGAGGCCGGGTGGAGGTTAGCTGACTCTCCCGCCATTCGAGCATAGCTCTCATGGCCTCGTGCATTCAAATCTCTCCACCGGAGAGATTTGCCCGACTAGGCGTCGGTCATGCCAGAGCCCTCCAGCGTATCCAGTTCCATCTCCCGCAGCCGTTTGACCTCGTCCCTCAACCGCGCCGCTTTTTCAAACTCAAGGTTCGTCGCCGCCTCGCGCATTTCGCGTTCGAGGTCCTTGATGACGGTAGCGAGATTGTCGCCGGTGACCGTCTTTTCCTTGCCGTCCTTGCCTTTGCCGATGCTGACGGTGACGTGGTCTTTTTCGTAGACGCTGTCGACGATGTCGTTGATGCGGGCCTTGACGCTCTGGGGCGTGATGCCGTGTTCGGTGTTGTAGGCGATCTGCTTTTCGCGGCGGCGGTTGGTTTCGGCCAGGGCGCGTTCCATGGAGCCGGTGGTGCGGTCGGCATAAAGGATCACCTTGCCGTCGACATTACGGGCGGCGCGGCCGATGGTCTGGATGAGAGAGGTTTCGGAGCGGAGGAAACCTTCCTTGTCGGCGTCGAGAATGGCGACAAGGCCGCATTCGGGGATGTCGAGGCCTTCGCGGAGGAGGTTAATCCCCACAAGGACATCGAAGGCGCCCAGACGCAAATCGCGAATAATCTCGATGCGCTCGATGGTGTCGACGTCCGAGTGCATGTAGCGCACGCGAATGCCCTGTTCGTGCATGTATTCGGTGAGGTCCTCGGCCATCTTCTTGGTCAGGACGGTGCACAGGGTCCGATAGCCGGCCTTGATGGTCTGGCGGATCTCGTCGATGACGTCGTCGACCTGATGGGTGGCCGGGCGGATTTCCACGGGGGGATCGATCAGCCCGGTGGGGCGGATGACCTGTTCGGCGAAAACGCCGCCGGTCTGGTCCATTTCCCAGGAGCCGGGGGTGGCCGAGACATAGACCGATTGCGGGCGCATGGCGTTCCACTCCTCAAAGCGGAGGGGGCGGTTGTCCATGCAGCTGGGGAGGCGGAAGCCATATTCGGCCAGGGTCGCCTTGCGCCGCAAATCGCCGCGATACATGGCGCCGAGCTGGCCGATGGTGACATGGCTTTCGTCGACAAAGACCAGGGCGTTGTCGGGGAGATATTCGAACAGGGTCGGGGGCGGCTCGCCGGGCTTGCGGCCGGAGAAGTAGCGCGAATAGTTCTCGATGCCGGCGCAGGAGCCGGTGGCTTCCATCATTTCCAGATCGAACATGGTGCGCTGTTCGAGGCGCTGGGCCTCGAGGAAGCGGCCGGCGCCGTTGAGCTCCTGCAGGCGCGCGGCCAGCTCGGAGCGGATCAGCTTGATCGCCTGGTTCATGGTGGTGCGCGGCGTTACGTGGTGAGAATTGGCGTAGACGCGGATGAAGGTGAGGTCGGCGCTCTTTTTGCCGGTCAGCGGATCGAACTCGACGATGGATTCGATCTCGTTGCCGAACAGCGAAACGCGCCAGGCGGCGGCTTCATAGTGGGCCGGGAAGATTTCGACGGTATCGCCGCGCACCCGGAAGGTGCCGCGGACAAAGCCGGTATCGCCGCGCTTGTATTGCAGGGCGACGAGCTTAGCGAGCAGCTGGCGCTGGTCGATCTGCTGGCCCTTCTGCACGTCGATGGTCATGGCGGTGTAGTCTTCCACCGAGCCAATGCCGTAAATGCAGGAGACCGAGGCGACGATGATGACGTCGTTGCGCTCGAGGATCGCGCGCGTGGCCGAGTGGCGCATGCGGTCGATCTGCTCGTTGATGGTCGATTCCTTCTCGATATAGGTATCGGTGCGCGGGACGTAGGCCTCGGGTTGGTAGTAGTCGTAGTAGGAAACGAAATATTCGACCGCGTTGTCGGGGAAGAAGCCCTTGAACTCACTGTAGAGCTGGGCCGCCAGGGTCTTGTTGGGCGCCAGGATCAGCGCGGGGCGCTGGGTGCGGGCGATGACCTGGGCGGCGGTGAAGGTCTTGCCCGAGCCGGTGACGCCGAGCAGCACCTGGTCGGTTTCGCCGTTCTCGACGCCTTCGACCAGCTCGGCAATGGCGGTGGGCTGGTCGCCGCGCGGCTCGTAATCGGTGTTGAGGCGGAAGGGGCGCGACTCGCCGGACCGGGCCGGGCGGTCGGGGCGATGCGGCACCCAGGGGGCTGAGCCTTCCACCTCCTTGCGGCCATGCAGGATGATCTGTTCGAGCGCTTTCACGGTCGCGGTGACGCCGACAGTGGAGGCGTTTTCGAGGGATTCGTCCTTGCGGGCCTTGTTCTTTTTCACCGAGGCGTCGAGCGCTTCGCGGATCTTGCCCTGGGCCGCGGGATCGGCGGCGGCGGTGCGGGAGATTTCGCGGGCGGTGAGCGGCCGGTCTTCGTTGGTCGCGCTACGCGACGACTTCGGCACATGACCGAAGCCGGCCTGCGGGGCTTCGCCCATGCCATCGAAATCGACGCGGTCGACCGAATTGATCTTGGTCTTGCTGGTGCGTTTCGACATGCCGGTGGCGGTGTCGTGGCTCGACTTGGTGGTGCGGCGCTTTTCGAGGGCGGTTTTGGGTTCGGCTGCCGCCTTTTCCGCCGCCTCGGCGCGATCGAGGGCGCGCTTGTTCTTCATCCGCTCGGCGTAAAGCGGCTTGGATGCTGCAATATCCTCGGCCTTCTCGATCTCCGCGAAGAACTCATCGATGGAGAATTCGGCTTTGCCGGGGCGTGTGGATTTGGGGGCCATGAAGAACGCCTTGGATGAATGGGGGGCGCCACCTCAGATGGGAACGAGGCGCGCGGATGCAATGTTTCGCGGCACACTAGCAAAACCTGAACGGAGAGGGAACGGGGGGCTGCTGACAGCGGGAGTCAGCAATGGGTGATCAGTGGCCCGGCTTGGTGGCGAACCAGAGGGTGTGGCGGTCGCCCTTGCCGTTACTGCGGGCGCGGACCGTGACTTGATCCACCTGCATGCCGGTTTGCCTCAGACGTCTGGTGAAGCGCTCGTCGGGGTGGGAGGACCAGATGGCCAGGTGGCCGCCCGGTGTCACGGCGGCCTTGGCGGCAGCGAGGCCAGCGGCATTGTAGAGCCGGTCATTGGCGGGTCGGAACAGGCCGTCAGGGCCGTTGTCGACATCGAGCAGGATGGCGTCGAAGGGTTTTGCGGCAGTGATGGCCGTCGACACATCGCCGAGGTGAATGCGGACGCGGGGATCGTCGAGGCTGTCGCCATGCAGCGGCTGAAGGGGCCCACGCGCCCATTCCACGATTTCGGGAACAAGTTCGGCAACGGTTATTTCGCTGTCCGCTGCAAAGCACTTGAGGGCCGCACGCAGGGTAAAGCCGAGGCCCAGGCCACCGATGAGGATGCGCGCTCCGGGGCGCGATCCGAGGCGGGAGGCGGAGATAGTGGCAAGCTGTTCTTCGGAATTGCTCATGCGGCTATTCATCAGCGTGATGGTGCCGGACATGACGGAGAATTCGGTGCCGCGCTGCATCAGCGTCATCGGGCCACCGCCGGGCATGGTGGTCTCGCCAAGTTTTTGCCCGGGGATCATGGGGAAGCCGATCAGCGGGTGTGGAAGAGAGGTTTCCGCCTTCTACCCGACCAAATCGCGCAAGGCCAATGGTAGCCGCTATCGCTGGGTTGTTTAAGCTCGCGGACCCCGGGGTGCACGTCCAGGGCCCGCCGGCGCCAAGGCCGGGCGCCGCATGGGCTGAATACCGCCTGGAAGGCGCCGGCAGGGCAGCTCGGCCGGTGGCGTGACGGCGTCCTGGCAGGTGCCGGTGGGATGGAAACGGTCCGCCCCGAACACCTCGGAAATATGGCTGGGGGAACTTTGCGTGTTTCTCATCATTGACCCACCACGAGGCGGAGTCCTCCGCCGTGCCCAGGAGGTAAGTATGAACACCGAGAACAAAGACGTGCCGGGCGCACCGGCGAGCAATGTAGAGCAGCGCGCGCAGCAGGATGCCAGCGGCGCCGCAAAACGTTTGCAAGACGACGTCAACACCGCCAAGGACCGCGCTGTGCAGGACGCAAAGTCCCTCAAGCACGATGCTGAAGCACAGGTTGGGCAAGCGGCCGAACAGGCCAAGTCCTTCGCTTCCGACCAGAAGGATTATGTGGCGGCTCAGATCACCGGGATCGCTTCGGCAATCTCCAAGGTTGCCGACGAACTGGACAGCGAACAGTCGACCACTGCCCGCTACGCTCGCGATCTGGCGCACGGCCTGGATCGCTTCGGCAAGCAGGTCGAGGGCAAGAGCGTTGATGACCTGATGGGTGAGGCACAGCGCTTCGGGCGGACGCAACCGCTGGCTTTCCTGGGTGCGGCCGCCTTTGCAGGCTTCATGGCGAGCCGGTTCGCCGGCGCTTCAGCGCATCGACAGGAGCAGCAGACCCAAAGCACCGAAAGCACTGGCGTGACGTCGTCCGGCGCTGCCTATGGCCGCCCAAGCGCGGGTGGCGGCACCGCCACAGGCACGTCTGCATATGGCCAGTCCAACCGTAATTACACTGGAGGTGGCAATGTCACAGATTAATCAAGAGCACTCTCTGGGTGATCTGCTTTCCGGGCTGGTCAATGACATTTCCGGCTTGTTCCGCAAGGAGATCCAGCTTGCCAAGGCAGAGACCTCCGAAAAGGTCGGCCAGATGATGGGCGGGGTGATTTCCCTGGTTGTCGGCGGTGTGCTGGCGCTTGGCGCCCTGGGCGTCTTCCTCAGTGCGCTGGTGACCCTGATCGCCTCGTACTTCGTGGCGCAGGGCCTGGGTGCAACGCTCGCCAATGCCGCGGCTGCGGGGATCGTGACCGTGGTGGTCGGCATCATTGGCTACGTCTTTATTTCCAAGGGGATCAACGCTCTCAAGGCTTCGAACCTCAACCTCAATCGCACCACGACCTCGCTTGGTCGTGACGCCGATATCGTCAAAGGGAGGCTGTAATGGCTTACGACGACAACAAAAGTTCAGAACAGTTGCAGCGAGAGGTCGAGCAGCAGCGCGCCCAGCTTGAAGATCGCATCGACAGCATCCAAGAGAAGCTTTCTCCCGGCCAGTTGATCGACGAGATGCTCAGTTACACCAAGAACGGTGGCGGGCAGTTCATGTCGAGCCTGCAGCGCAATGTCACGGCAAACCCATTGCCGGTCGCATTGCTGGGTGTCAGCCTCGCCTGGCTGATGGCCAAGCCGGCGTCGGCACAACCTGAGAGTGACCGGGTCTGGGATGACAGCATCAATGGTCACCGGGGCTATGACAGCCTGGATGAGGATGAGGACTATCCCGTCGCCATCATCACTGGCTCAAGCATGCAACGGGTTTCCAACAAGCCCGACCACAGCGGCAAGAACTACAGCGAGTTCATCGATGATG
Organism: Devosia polycyclovorans; assembly: GCF_042181575.1. GTDB lineage: Bacteria > Pseudomonadota > Alphaproteobacteria > Rhizobiales > Devosiaceae > Devosia > Devosia polycyclovorans. Next base: position 1,634,688 of record NZ_CP170082.1, read on the forward strand.
CCGGCAAGAAGTATCGCGCCGCGTCCGACGAAGCCGGCCGCCGGGCCGGTCACTTCATGGATGAGACCGGCAAGCGCTACAAGGGCTTCCAGGACAACGCCGGCAAACAGGTCCAGCATTTCCGCGATGAAGCCGGCAATCTGCTCGATGAAGCGAGCGGCTGGGCGTCGCATAGCTGGAAAGACGCGCGCAGTGCTGTCGGGCGGGCTCGTGACGCTGTGATGCACCGCGCCAGCGACGGTAAGGCTCGCGCAGGCGAAGCTGGTCGGGCCATGGGCGAACAGATGAATTCGCTCAACCACACCATCATGCAGCAGTTCCGCGACCAGCCGCTGGTGGCTGGGGCGCTGGCCTTTGCGGCCGGGGCCGCCTTCGGTTCTGCCCTGCCGCATACCGAGCATGAAGATGCCCTGATGGGTGAGGCCGCGGACAAGGTGAAGGGCAAGGCTGGCGAGCAGGCCGAGGCGCTCTATGACCAAGGCCGTGAGAAGGCGGCCGAGATTTACGAGGGTGTCTCCGAACAGGCTAGCAAACTTTATGACAAGGCCAAGGGCGAGGCTTCTGAGGCCGCCCGGCCAGACGGTTCGCCGAGCCATCACTAAAGTCTAGTCGAGGGTGCGTCGGGTAAGTCCCGCGCACCCTCCAGTTTGCCGGGAGAGCCTGATGTCCGATACCGCAAACTCCGCCGCGGCCGGCAGCCGTGGCCGGGCGGCCGACAACCCTGCCCAGATCCCCCCGCCGGGCCTGAAAGACGTCGTCTGGCGCATTTCTAGCGATATCACCAAGGACCGCATTCTGCTCACGGCCGCCGGGGTAAGCTTCTATCTGCTATTATCGCTAGTGCCGACACTGACCGCGTTCGTGTCAATCTACGGGTTGTTCTACGACAGTGCCAATGTGCTTGATCACGTCGACTTGCTGCGCGGCATCGTGCCGCCCGGGGCGGTGGAGGTCGTCAACAACCAACTGACGCGGTTGACCTCCGAGAACAGCAACACGCTGGGCTGGACCCTGCTGGTGTCGCTCGGCATCGCCTTGTGGAGCGCCAGTGCGGGCGTGAAGGCAATGTTCGAAGCGATGAACGTGGCTTATCACGAGCAGGAAAAGCGAAATTTCCTGCAAGTGGCGTTGGTGTCGATCGTGTTTACACTATGCGGCGCCATCGCGGCGGTGCTGGTGATCGCAGTGGTGGTGATCATGCCCATGCTGGTCAAACTGCTGCCCGGCGGCGGGCTGGAGTGGGCCGTGCGCATCGGCAGCTATGGCGCCATGCTGGTGGTGTTGTCGCTGATGATTGCAGCGCTCTACCGCTGGGGCGCCAGCCGCGAAGAGGCGCGCTGGCGCTGGATCAGTCCGGGTGTGGTGCTTGCGGTGGTGGCGCTGGGGGCAGGATCGGTGGGGCTATCCTGGTATGTCTCCAATTTCTCGGACAACAGTGCCACCTATGGAACGCTGGGGGCCGTGATCGGCTTGATGACCTGGCTGTGGATTTCGGCGACGGTGGTGATCATCGGTGCGGTTGTCAACTCCGAGCTGGAACACCAGACGCGCCGGGATTCAACCACGGGTGAGCGGCTGCCGATGGGAGAGCGGGGTGCCTATGTGGCCGATACGCTCGGCGAACCCTGGCCGGACAAGGACGACACAGAGCCGGCGCCGCGGCGCGAGCGCCGCAAGATGTCCTTGGGTGCGCTGGTGCTGGCGGTGCCCGCCGCGATGGTCTTGCTGGCGGCTGAGCGACGGCACCGGCGCAGTGAATGAGATCTGCCTCGCCGCTGCGGTCGGTTCAACAACGGTCAAGAGCGGCCCCCTGCGGGGCAGGCTGACCTGTTAGCGGCTTGATAGACCGGAACGCGTGGCCCTGGGGTGCGCGGAAGCAGGCTTGCGGCAGCGGCGTAGTTGTGGGATCACAGGGCGCTTAGGTTCCGCCATGACGCGCGGATTAAAAGGGAACACGGTGCGGATTACCCATCAGGGGCCAAGACCGTGGCTGCCCTCGCAACTGTAAGCGGCGAGCGCCTTGCCAATATGTCACTGGACCGGAACGGTCCGGGAAGACGGCGGGCGCGATTTCGAGCCGTGAGCCAGGAGACCTGCCCAGGCAAGAGACCATGAAGCCGGACGAGGTGTTCCGGCAGGGGGCAGGACATGATCGTGCGACAGTATCGCGAGCAAAGGTGCATCTTTGCGTCCCCAACAGGGGATGGCAGCGGCGATGCAGCCTGACGCAATCCTTTATCTTATTACTCAGCCTTATCTCAGCGCTGCGCGCCAGCGGAAGCTGTGCGAGGGGCTCGCGGCCGCCTCGGGCGTGCCGGCAGCCGTAGCCCGAATGGAGGGCGCCGATGCCGGTCCGATGGCGGCGCTGGACGGGCTGGTGGCAGATGGGGCGCGAGACATATTGGTGCAGCCGGTGGGGCTACCCTTTTCGGACAGTCTTGCCGCCTGGTTGCCGGGGGCGCTGGCGCATTGGTTGAACCAGCCGCGCGATGTGGCGGTGGCGCTGGCTCTGGCCGGTGACCAGGTTGCCGAAGTTGATGTACTGCAGGCGGTGGCGGACGCGGCGCTGGCCGGGGCGCCGGCGGCACGGCTTGTTGTGCCCGAGGAAGCTTCGATCACCAATCCCGGCTGGCAGGCGCCACCACCGTTCCGGCATCATTTGCTGGTGTGCACGGGGCCACGCTGCACCTTCCGGGAGGCGGGGACGATCCGGCAGTCGCTGGAGGGCGCATTGCGCCGCGCCGGGGTTCACGAGGACTGCCTGATCACGCTGACCGGGTGTCTGTTCCCCTGCAATCAGGGCCCGACCATCGCCGTCTATCCTTCCGGGCGCTGGTACCGTCTCGAGACTCACGCGGACGTCGCCCGCTTTGCGACGGCCCTGGCCGCGGATGATCCGCTGCCCGAATTGACCATGTATGAGGTAGGCCATGAAGCCCACTAGTCTGCTGGCTGTGGCCGGTGTCACCATGGCGATTGCCGCCACGCCGGTGCTGGCGCAAGAGTTGAGCGTCGAAAGCTGCGAGACGGTATCGTCTTTCGATGGCGTGCCCAGCCGCGTCGTGACGCTCAACCAGCAGGCGACCGAAATCATGCTGGCGCTGGGACTGGAAGACCATCTGGTGGGGACTGCCTATCTGGACGATGCCATTCCGGCACGTTGGCAGGCGGCCTATGACAGCGTGACGGTGTTGTCCGAGCGCTATCCGGCGCGCGAGGTTGTGCTGGCGAAGAACCCTGACCTGCTGTTTGCCGGGTTCAATTCGGCCTTTGGGGAAAAGGCGCTAGGCGCGCAGGAGGCGTGGAACGCGCTGGGGATCGGCACCTACCTAGTCAATGTCGAATGCCGCAATCTGCATCCGGCCGCTGTGAAACTGACCACTGCGCCGCTGTTCATCGATCTTGAGCGGATCGGTGCGCTGTTCGAAGTCGAGGAGAAAGCGGCTGAACTGGCGGCCGATATTCGCCTCCGGCTTGAGGCGGTGGCCGGCGCCAACCCGGGGCAAGGGAAGCGTGCCTTCCTCTATGACTCGGGCAGCGAAACGGCGTTCTCGGCCGGCTGTTGCGGGGCGCCGGGATTGCTGCTCGACGCCGTGGGGCTGGTCAATATTGCGGGCGATGTCGAGGGCCGGTGGGCAGATTTGGCCTGGGAGGCGGTGGTGGCCGGCAATCCGGAGGTGATCGTGCTGGTCGATGCTGAATGGTCCACGGCCGACGAAAAGATCGCCCATCTGAAGGATGATCCGGTGTTGTCCACGCTCGAGGCGGTTGAGAATGAGCGCTTCGTCGTCATTCCGTTCTCGGCAACGGTGCTGGGTGTGCGCTTTGTCGAGGGCGTGGAAGCGCTGGGTGCAGACCTGGCGGCACTGAATTAGGCACCGCAGGTGAGCAGCAAGACATTCTGGGCCATCGCCGTTTCGATCCTGGCCCTGCTGGCGGCGGGGCTGGCCGGTGTCTTCTGGGGCACGGCCGACCTTAGCTGGGATGCCAGCGTGGCCGCGCTGCTGCGCCTGCCGGAGGCCGAGCAGCATCTGGTGCTGATCATCTGGGAATGGCGGTTGCCGCGGGTGCTGATGGTGGCATTGGTGGGGGCCGGGCTGGCACTGTCGGGGGTGCTGATGCAGGCCTTGCTGCGCAACCCGCTGGCCGACCCCTATCTGCTGGGTCTGTCTTCCGGTGCATCTGCGGCGGCCACGGCGGCTATCGTCTGGTTGCCGGCGACGTTTGTGGCCACGGTGGGCCTGCCCATACTGGCCTTTGCCGGCGCCGTGCTGGCCTTTGTGGTGACGCTGGGGCTGGCCTTCTCGCCGGCGCGAGGCCTGGACCGGCTGGTGCTGATCCTGGCGGGCATAGCGGTGTCGCTGTTCTTCCAGTCCATCTCGGCCTTCTTCCTGCATATCGCCGACCCGCATGTGACGCGCGCCGCGCTGCAATGGCTGATGGGTTCGGCGGCCGGCACAGGCTGGAACGACTTGCTCCCGCTGGCCTTGGCGCTGCCACCGATGATCGTTCTGGCCCTTGCCTATTCGACCATGCTCGACGCGGTGCTGCTGGGCGATGAACGGGCGACCGCGTTGGGCGTGCCGGTCGCCGTCCTGCGCATCGGGTTTCTTACCGGCGCGGCACTTTTGACCGGGTTGTCGGTGGCGGGTGCCGGGATTGTCGGCTTTATCGGGCTGATCGTGCCGCATATGGCGCGGCTGCTGATCGGGGCGACGCATTGGCGCCTGATCCCGCTGGCGGTGATCCTGGGGGCGCTGGTGCTGGTGGTGGTCGATCTGCTGTGCCGGGTGGTGCTGGCGCCCGAAGAACTGCCGCTGGGCGTGCTGCTGGCGCTGTTCGCCGCGCCGCCCTTTATTGTCATCCTGCGGAGGGTTCGCCGTGGAATCTGATCTCATTCTGTCGGTTGCCGATCTCCGCCTCGACAAGCAGGACAAGGCCTTGCTCGACGGGGTGAGCTTTTCGCTGAGCCCAGGCCGGTTTTATGGCTTGCTGGGGCCCAATGGTGCGGGCAAATCGAGCCTGTTGCGCATCCTCTACCGCGCCGAGCGGGCCTCGGGCGGCAGAGTGCTGCTGGAGAGGCAGGACATCAACACTATTGCGCGGCGCGACTATGCGACCCGGGTGGGCGCGCTCGTGCAGGAACAGGTGAACTTGGCCGGTTTGAGCCTCAAAGAGGTGGTGCGGCTGGGCCTGCTGCCCTTGAAGCTAACTCGGGGTGAAACCGAGAAACGGGTCACGGCGGCGCTGGGGGAGATCGGGCTGCTGCACCGCGCCGATGACGACGCCGAGCGCCTGTCAGGCGGCGAGCAGCAGCGGGTGTTTTTTGCGCAATTGCTCGCGCTTGACCCCATGCTCTACCTGCTCGATGAGCCGCATAATCACCTCGATCTGCATTTCCAGTATCGGCTGCTCGATCGGGTGCGTCAGCGTGGGCGCACGGTGCTGGCCTCCTTCCATGATATCAACCTGGCGTCGCGCTATTGCGACGAGGTGCTTCTGCTCGACCATGGCCGGCTGGTGGCGCAGGGGCCAGCAGATGTGGTGCTGACCCGGGAGCGGTTTGCCCAGATCTATCGGGTGGATGGCGCGCTCGACGGTGGTCAGCTGCGAATTGCAGGGGCAATCTGAGCGCTCGCGGAGCTTTATGTTCGCAGGCTTGTCGAAAACGGGCTCTTCTCTGCGTCGTCAGGGTAGGGACGGCATGGCGCCGACCAGTCAAAGCAAGGGGACGGAAATGAGGATTGCAGGGTGGGTACTGAGTGTGTTGATCGGGCTGTTTCTGGCCATCGCCTCGGCAGTGCCCAAGTTCATGGGGATCGAGGCGGCGACCAGCGCCATGGAGGTGGTCGGCTGGCCGATGAAATATCTGGTGCTGATCGGGGTGATCGAAGTGGGCTGTGTCATCCTGTTCCTGGTGCCACGAACCGCACTATTGGGCGCCGTCCTGACAACAGGTCTGCTGGGCGGTTCACTGGCGGCCAATCTGCGGGTCGACAATCCGCTGTTTAGCCACACGCTGTTCTCCATCTATCTCGGGGTCGCAGTCTGGGTAGCGCTGTGGCTGCGCGAAGAGAAGGTGCGTGCGGTGTTTCCGCTGCTGCGGTGAAAAGGAAAGGCCGGGCGTGTGCCCGGCCATTGCTTGTCAGCTGATCGCCCAGGTGGCGATGGGCGGGAAGAAGAGGATGGTTCCCAGTACCACCAATTGCAGGGCAATGAATGGCAGCAGCGCGGTATAGATGTGCTTGAGGGTGATCTCCTTTGGCGCGACGCTCTTGAGATAGAAGGCGGCGGGACCAAAGGGCGGGGTCAGGTATGACACCTGCATGTTAACCGCGAACAGGATGCCGAACCAGATCGGATCGTAGCCAAGCTGGATGACGATGGGCACAAAGATCGGCAAGGTCAGCAGGGCAATGCCGATCCAGTCGAGGAACATGCCCAGCACCAGCAGGATCAGCATCATCACCATGATGAGCACCACAGGCGGGGCATCGAGCCCGAGAATGGCTCCGGAAACGAAGCGGTTGCCACCCATAAGGTTGTAGACGCCGACAAGCACGGCCGCGGCAATGCCGATCCAGATGATCATGCCGCAGGTTTCAAGAGTGTGGACCAGACTGTCCTGCAGCATCTTGAAGGTCATCTCGCGCCGGATCAGCGAGACCAGCAGCACGGCGGAGACGCCCAGAGCTGCGGCTTCAGTGATCGAGGCGATGCCGCCATAGATCGAGCCGAGCACCACCAGCACGATAAACAGCGGTGCGGCGACAGATTTGAGGGCGCTGCCGATAGACTCCTGGGCCATCTCCTCCTTGGACATGGGCGGACCCATCTGCGGATTGCGAATGCAGATGAACAGCACATAGGCCACGTAAAATGCCAGCAGCAGCAGGGCCGGGGTGATGGCCGCAACGAACAGGTCGGCGATCGAGACGCTGGCGACCAGGCCGTAGATAATCAGCACGATCGAGGGCGGCATCATGGTCCCGAGCGAACCGCCGGCGCAGACGACGCCGATCGAGAGACTGCGATCATAGCCCAGGCGCAGCATTTGGGGCAGAGCCAGAATGCCGAGCAGCACGATCTCGCCGCCGATAACCCCGGACATCGCCGCCATGAGGATGGCCACGATCAAGGTCTGCACTGCCACGCCGCCCGGCAGGCGGCCGGCCAGCACCCGCATGCCATTGAACAGGTCCTTGGCGATGCCGGAGCGGTCGAGGATCGCCGCCATGAGAATGAACATCGGGATGGCCACCAGGGAATATTCGGTGATGAATCCGAAGATGCGCGAGGTTACCAGCGGCAGGGAGTTGGTGCCGAACCAGCCAAAGGTGAAAAGCAGTGCCACCAGCCCGGTGACCCAGGCGAGCGGCTGGCCTGTCAGCAGCAGCAAGAAGATGCAGCCGACAAGAATGTATGAGCCGTATTCAATTCCAAGAGCGCTCAAGCCCATCGTTATTTCTCCCCGGCAGGCTTGGCCGGCGCGGACACGTCGCGGCGGATGGCTTCGATCAGATGCAGAAGGGTCTGTACGAACATCAGGACGACGCAGACCAGCACCAGCATCTTGAGCAGCGCGGGGGTTGGCGGATTCCACGAGGTGCCCGTGCCTTCAAGACGGAATTCTCCGCTTGGGGTGTGGGTGGCCTTCCAGGACATGATCCAGCCCGCATAGGCGAGGCCTGCGAAGAAGACCATGGCAATCAGAGAGTTGATGATATCGAGCATGCGCCGCCCCTTGGGGGATACGGCGTCGTAAATCATGCGGACGCGAATATGCTTGTCGCGGGCAAGGGCGATCGGCCCGCCCACAAGGAAGATCGCGGCGATCAGGAAAGTGGTCGTCTCATGCGCCCAGAAGGTGGGTCTATCAAAGACGTAGCGAGAAATAACCTCGAAGACGGTTACGCCAAAAGCGAGAAATATCGCCCAGGCCAGTGCTTTGCTGAGACCGGCTACCGCGCGGTCAAGCGGGGAACGGATCTCGGAATCGCCGCCATCGGCGGCCGCCGGAATGTCGACCTCGTCGGCCATCTGTTCTCTCCTGTGGCGACAAATTAGCGCCCGGCGAAGTTCTCCCCCGGGCGCATTTCTCTTTGCAGATGACCAGCCTAGAGCAGGTTGCGGCCTTCGAGATATTCGATGACGGTGTCGTAGTAGCGCTGGGTCATGTCGCTCTTTTCCGCCCAGGACTGCCACTCGTCCTGAGCGATACGGCGGAACTTGGCGCGTTCGTCAGCCGACCAGTTGATGATCTCGATATCCGGGTTCTGCTTGGCTTCGGCCACTGCCTCGGCGTCCTGCTGGCGCACCGAATAGACATGCTGGAAGATGAACTGGTCGACAGAAGCGCGCAGGATGGCCTTGAGGTCATCGGGCAGCCCGTCCCAGGTTTCCTTGTTCATCGAGATGTCGATCAGCGGCAGCGAGTGGAAGCCGGGATAGAGCGGATAGTTGGCAATGTCGTTCATGCCTTGGCCCTGATTGGCCGCGAACACGGTGTAGTCGGCCGCGTCGATCACGCCCTTGTCCAGCGCAGTGAACACTTCGGAACCCGGCAGCGCCACAGGAGCGGCACCAGCCTTGGAGAAGATTTCGTAGACCATGCCTTCGGGTGCGCGCAGCTTGAGACCTTGAAGATCCTCGACGCCACGCAGGGGAATGGAGGCCACAAAGGCTTCCGGCTCAGTCGCGGCAGTGCCGATCAACTGTACGCCGTAGGGCTCGACCAGCTCGGCATAGAGATCGTTGCCGCCGCCCGACTTCATGAAACCGAGCAGTTCGAACGGGTCACTCCAGGCGCCCACCAGATTGCCCATCATGGCAAAGGCAGGGTCCTTGCCGGCAAAATAGCTCGGGTCGGTCAGGTGGCCCTGAAGAATGCCGGCGCCGACGGCCTCAAGCGTATCGGTGTGCGGGACAACAGCGCCAATCGGCAGCAGTTCAATCTCGATGCGGCCACCGGACAGCTCGGTGACGCTATCGGCCCATTTCTGCTTGTTGATGAAGCCTGGTTCACCGGCGGTTTCAGAGGTCTGGAACGTCCAGCTATATTCCTGGGCCACAGCGGCGCCGCAGAGCAGCAGGGCCGCGACTGCCGAGGCGGTGGTGCTGACGACAAACTTGGAAAAAGTCACGATGTTCTCCCTTTCGATGCTCGATTTGATTTACGTAACGCAGAAGTGCATCGAAAACTCTTGCGCCGTTCGCTCGCCAGTCTGCACGGATTAGCGAGCCGATCAACCGGCTAAGGCACGGGGGAACTTCACGAAGCCCTTTGCCCCAAGCAAATGAGCGGCGCGGCGGACGCAGCGCGCCACACAGGGATCAGGGTCGCGCGGTATAGCGGGATCGCAGAATTGCTTGGCGAGGCCTAGAAAAAGGCGCGGTGGTCTCGCCTGGCAGCGTCTTTCTCGATCCCCCCCAAGGCAGAAGACCTGATAGGTTTAGATCTTGCGGTTGTAGGTGCTGAGCGCCGGCGAGTTGTCGAAGTGGTGCTAGTACAGCCGGATCGAAGAGAGATGCCGACGCAGATATTGGTCAAGCACGGGCTGGCTTTCGGCGATGCGTTCGCAATAGGACTGGAAGAAGCGGTCGCGGCACAGCGCGGCACTGGTCGGGGTGATCACTTGGACCGAGGAAATGCGATTATCCCAGCCCCAGGCAGCGAGATCCTGAAATACGTCGCCGGTGTCTGCACAGAAGGAGCGGCCGGTGTAATGTGTGCCCTCGTAGAAGCACATCTCTCCGCCGGCCAGGTCTGGCCATTGATTGTCAGGGTCCAGAATGGGCCAATGCGGATCCTTGCCAAAATCAATGGCGGCCTTGCCGGTCCAGCCGCGGCCGCCGGGACCGGCGACATTGCACCAGAGCTTCTGGCAGCGCAGCACCCGGATCTCCTGTTCACCAGCGATCTCGCCGGTGACGTCATAGGCGGGGCCGGGGCCATCCCGCAAAATCAGCGGAGCACGGCTCCAGGCATGGCTGCCATAGTCAGAGGCGGACATGGCAGAAAGACTGGGCAGGAGTGAGAAAACGAAGGCAAGTGCAAAGGCCAGTAGCGCGCGCATAGCAATATTCCCCTCTCAATTGCGGTCGAAAGTCAGCCTGTCCGGAAGATGCAATAAAGTAAAGCGCCGCCCGTTCAGGGCGGCGCTATTGGGTTCAAACTCGATTTACCGCACCCGGATGGAAGCGATGTAGTCATCATAGTCGCCCAAGGACGATGCGCCCGTGGTGTAAGTGCGGCAGAAGCGGAAGTTGGTATCGGAACAGACCTGGACTTCAAGGCCGCCGGGATTGTCAAAGGACGAAATGCGGTCCGTCCAGCTACCCAGATTGCGGATCGCCTCGCCCTCTTCCATGCAGAAGCTGTCACCGCGCATGCGGGTGCGATCATAGAAGCACACTTCGTCATAGACGGGTTGCACGACCGGCGGGCGGGGCGGACGGGGCTGGGGATTGTTGCCATTGCCGACACCGATGCTGATCTGCGGGCCATCAGGGCCACCGATGGTGAAGCCGAAGGAAAGGGCAGGATTGGACGGATTGACCGGGCGGCCGCCGGCACTGAGATAGCTGGCCGAGACCCAGCCATCAGGGCCGGGTTTGACAACATAACACCAGGACGACTGGCAGCGCTGCACATCGACCTGCTCGCCGCGGCGCAGCGTATCGACAACGGCATAACCTGTGCCGGGGCCGGACCGGACATTGACATTGCTGGTGGCTGTGCCGGGCGCTGCCTGGGCGGCGGGCAGGAAGACGACGACCGCGGCGGCGGCGACGGCAATACCTGTGGCCATGTTCAGAAGATTTCTGCGGGTCTGACGATGCATGACTTGCTCCCTATGACTCGGTCTCTCCGGCCCCGGACCTCCGGGACGACGCTTTTCGGCGACCGCGCCAAATTGTTTGTGACTCCAGAAACGAAGTCCTGGCGCAAAGAGTTCCGGAGAGGACAGCTGGTCGTCGTTCAGTATCGACTTCCCAAGCGCCACCGGTGCGCCGAGATGCACTTAAGCAAAGCCTGGCTGAACGCAGTCTGAACGGGCTTGGTGCAAATCAATCCGCGCTGATCGGCCGCTTCTGCCCGCTTTCGTCGAGCGAGACATAGACGAAGCGCGCGTCAGTCACCTTGGTGCGGTCATCGAGCCGGTTGCGACGCACCCAAGCCTCAAGACCAACGGTGATGGAGGTGTTGCCGACGCGCTCGATGCTGGCATAGACGCAGAGCACATCCCCCACCTTGACCGGGGCAATGAAGGTCATCGCCTCCACCGCAACAGTGACGACGCGGCCCTTGACCCGCTCGACGGCGGCGATAGCGCCGGCGATGTCCATCTGGCTCATTACCCAGCCGCCGAAAATGTCGCCGGCAGGGTTGGTGTCGGCTGGCATGGCCAGGGTGCGGATGGTCAGGGCGCCGGTGGGCTCTGTCGCGTCGTTCTGCATGGTTCAGGGTCCTTTCACCGGCCAGCGGCCGAACGCTTCTTCCCAATGTTCGCGGCACAGCGAGACATAGTCGGCCTTTTCGGGGGCCACTGTATTGCCGTCGGTCTGCACCCGTCCATTGGCATCGCGGCGTACGACCATGGTCGCCTTGGCGCCGCACCAGCAGATGGTGCGAATTTCGCGCAGAGTATCGGCTATGGCCAGCAGTTCGACCGCGCCGGGGAAGGGGCGGCCGAGAAAGTCGGTGCGCAGCCCATAGCACATCACCGGGATATCAAGCCGGTCAGCCACGCGTGCCAATTGCCAGACATGCTCGCGGGTGAGGCACTGGACTTCGTCGAGAAAGACGCAGTCGATCTTGGATTCAAGCGCATAGTCGTGGATGCGCACATACAGGTCGACATCGTCGTCATAGAGTTCGGCGGGCTCGGAGATGCCGAGGCGGGAGCTGATAATGCCGGGCTGGCCGCCGGCATAAGCGGCGCAAGTGAACAGCAAGACCCGCATGCCGCGCTCGCGGTAATTATAGGCTGCCTGCAGCAACAAGGTGGACTTGCCGGCATTCATCGCCGCATAGGAAAAATAGAGCTTGGCCATGGTCGCGCCTGAAACGGGGCCTTTGTTGTGGCGCAGGGACGGGGCCGGTGCGAGGCGAAATGCGGCGTGGTCCACAAAAAAAGGCCGCCCTGAGGCGGCCAGGACCGATCTTGTCGGTCGGGAAGGCCGGGGGTTGGCGGTCCGGGCCCTCCGATGCCGGCGCGGCGTTGGTACGCGGGGCCGGCAATCCTGGCCATTGGGGGGAGCCGGGATAAGGCGGACCCTATGGGGTCAAGATGACAAGGCCGTGACGAGGTGACCGCGTCGATTGTTCCATTGTCGTTGCCAGTACTATTCAGCTTCGGTTCAGGTGACAGAGGCCAGATTTGGAAGCATTGATGTGTTAGAGGATTACCATGCCGAGATTTTCGCGTCTGCTTGCAGCCCTTGTCTTGTCCTGTGCAGCGGCGATACCAGCGTTTGCTTCACCCGCTGGCGTGTGGGAACTGGAGACACGCGACACGCGGTTTGGGCTGGACCTGTGTGGCGACGGCACGCAGCTTTGTGGCGAATTGGTCTGGTTGTCCGACGCCGACTACAACGAGCAGTACAAGCCCTATCTCAATAAGCCCATGGCACAGGCGTTGCGGCCTTCCGGCCCGGGGAAATGGAAGGGCACGCTGCATCTGTTCGGGCATAAGTTGAGCGGCACAATCACCCAGCACAGCGAGAACCACATGACCCTTTCCGGCTGCGCATTTCTAGTGGTCTGCAAGACCTATCAGATGTATCGGTACACGCCATGATGCGAGCGATTTTGGCATGTTTTTTCGCGCTGATCGCGGCGGCGCCGGCTCTGGCCTCGCCGGTCGGGGTGTGGGAGATCGAAATGCGGGATTCGCGCTATGACGTGACCCTGTGCGGTGACGGCACCCAGCTTTGTGCCGAACTGATCTGGCTAGGCAATGGCGCGGACAGTGCGGAGAATCTTCCCTATCTCAACACCATGCTGATCGACCATGCCGTGCAGACCCGCCCGGGTGAATGGAAAGGCGAGTTGCACATTTATGGGCAGAGCGCGGCCGGGACGATCACCCAGGTGAGCGAAGACCAGATCACGCTCAGAGGGTGCGTAGCCCTTGTGATCTGCAAGAGCTACCAGATGTATCGCTATGGCGAATAGGGAGCTTTAGTTCACCGTTCGGGGGACATGCACCTTGCGGCGAGCCCATAGCGGCGGGATCGCTTCGACAAGCAGGATGGCCGCAAAGATCAACGCCGCGCCGGCATAGCCGATCGGGGGCAGGCGCTCGCCCAGCACCACGGCCGCGCCCAAGGCCGCGAACAAGCTCTCGGCCGAGAGGATAATGGCGGCATTGGCCGAGGGAACGTGCTGCTGACCGATGGCCTGCAAGGTGAAGCCGACCGCCGTGGAGAGCACGGCCGCATAGGCGATCTCGATCCAACCGGCCGAAATACCGGCCAAGGTCGGGGCTTCGGTAGGCAGGGCGATGGCGCTGGCGGCGATGCCGGCGAAGAGGAAGCTCACCGACGACACGAAGATGGGCAGGCCGGTCATCTTGGCGACGTGGCCGAGCAGCAGCACATGCAACCCCCAGAAGATGGCGCTAGCGATGATGATCCAGTCGCCGGTGTTGAAGCTGTCGAGGCCGCCGCCGTTCAGGAAGTAGATGCCGACAAGGGCGAGTGGGACGCCGACGAATACAATGGGATGTGGTCGGGTGCGAAACAGGATGAACCCGAGCAATGGCACGAAGAAGACATAGAGGCCGGTGAGAAAGCCGCCATTGGTGGCGGTGGTGGTGAGCAGGCCAGCCTGTTGCATCCAGGAGCCGAGAAAGAACACCGTGCTCATCGCCATGATGAAGAACCAGTGGGTGCTGGTGAGCTTGACGGCCTTGCGCCGCAGCTCATGCAGGGCCAGGGGCAGGATCAGTAGCCCGCCGATAAGAAAGCGGACACCGGCAAAGGTCAGCGGCCCCATGGAGTCCATTGCCGTTTTCTGGGCGATGAAGGCAAAGCCCCAGAACATGGTGCAGAGCAGGAGCAGGAGGGAGGCGAGGGGGCGGGACATTGTTGCGTGTATCTCGTGGATGGATTCCCCCTCACCCGTCTCGCCCTCCGGGCGATCCACCCTCTCCCCGAGGGGGAGAGGAACAAGGGGGCACAGTGCTTATTCTTCTCCTCGGCGGGGAGAAGGTGGCGCGTCGCGCCGGATAAGGGGCCTATCTCAGTTCGGCATCGAGCGCGGCGATCAACAGCTGGATCTCTTCAGGCGTGGTGTAGTGCACGAAGGAGAGGCGGAGGACGCCGTGATTGTGCGGATCGATGTCGAGGGCTTCGAGGAGGCGCACGGCGTAGAAATTGCCGCCCGAGGCCATGACGCCGTGGCGGGCGAGGCGTCGGGCGATGTCGATGCCCGGTTCTTTTGCCAGCACGGCAATGGTGGGCGCGCGGGTCGCGGGGTCGGCAGGGCCGATCAGGCGGAGGTCGTTGCGGCTGCGCAGATAGTCGAGCAGGGGCGCGGCCAGCGTCACCTCTTGAGCGCGCATGGCGGCATGGGCGCGGCGGAATGGATCGGCGCCCTCGATCGATGCGGGCGCCAGCGCTGCGACCTGTTCGAGATAGTCCACAATGCCGGCGGTGGCGGCGATCTGGGCGTGGTCGGGGCCGGCCGGGGTCAGGCGGTAGCGCAGCTTGGCATCGTTGAAGAAATGCCCCTGATTGGGCAGCGCGCGGGCGAGATCGGGCCGGATGGCCATGACGCCCTGATGCGGACCATAGGTCTTGTAGGCGGAAAAGAAATAGATGTCGGCGCCAAGCGCGGCTAGATCGGGCAGGCCATGGGGCGCATAGCTTACGCCGTCAATAGCGAGGACGGCGCCGACGGCATGGGCGCGGGCGGCGATCTCGGCGACCGGGTTGATGTCACCAACGATGTTGGAACAATGCGGCGCGGCGACCAGCTTGACCTTCTCGTCGAGCAGGGCGTCGAGGCTATCGAGCGAAAGGCGGGCGGTTTCGGGATCGACCTGCCATTCACGCACTTCCATGCCGCGCTCAGCCAGGCGGCGCCAATTGCCGGTATTGGCCTCGTGGTCCTGATTGGTAACGATAATGGCGTCGCCGGGCTTCAGCCAGTCGGCGAAGGCCTTGCCCAGCACATAGGTGTTGGCGGAGCTTGAGGGGCCGATATGGATCCAGTCGGTGGCAACGTTGAGCGCCCGGGCAAGGCGTTCATAGGCGCGGTCCATGGCCTGTCCGGCGGCCTCGGAGGCGGCATAAACGCCATAAGGCTGCACCTTGGTGGCGCGATAATAGTGGTCGAGGATGTCGAGCGTCGCCTGGGCCGTATAGGAGCCCCCCGCGTTTTCGAAGAAAGCCTGGCCATCCAGGCTCGGTTCGGCAAAGGCCGGGAACAGGGCGCGAATACGCGACGGATCGAGGGGAAGAGTGGTCATGATTGCCCGCAACAGATTACACTCTCACTGGTAATCGAGCCGAGGACAAAAGCAAACCCCGGCTGTTGAGAGCCGGGGTTTGGCGGCGCCTGCCATGGCTTGGGGCCTGCAGGAACCGCTGGTCGACCTGCCGACGAAGGAGTGCGACAGGCCGGGTCTGGAGGTCCGGCGCCGGGCCGGCCTTAGCGGTTGCCCGGACCCATGGGGCGCTGGCCACCATGATGACCATCGCGATGGCCGCCCCTGTCGCCCTGCTTGCTCATATGGTTCTGGCGGTCGCCGCGTTCGGGGATGAGGTCTGCCTTCTGCTCGTCGGTCAGGCTGTCAAAGAAAGCTGTAAAGGCGGGCTGAACGGCCTTGAGTGCGTCGAGGCGGGCCGATTCAAGGGCGATGCGGTTGTCAAAGCGCTCCGAGATGTCCGGGCGTTCGGCGGATTCACCTTCGGCCGGCGGAGTCGGGCGCAAACCGTCGGTCGCGGCCTCGAAGGCGGCGGCAGCGGCCAGGGCATCAGTCTTGAGCGCTTCGAGCAAAACGGTCTGCTCATCGGTCATTTCGATGGCATGGCTGAGGCGGACGATGGCAATTTCGATGGCTTCGGCGCCGCGCTCGATATTGATCAGACCCATTCCGCCGCCATGGCGCATGCCGGGGCCGTTGCGGAAGCCGCGCTCAGCGCCGGAGGCGGAATCTGCCGCTTGAGCTTGGGTGGTCGCAGGCGCGGTGGTTTCCTGGGCCGTCGAGGGGGCAATCGCGCCCAGGCCGATGGAGGCGGTCATCAGTGCCACGATGGCGGTAGTGGAAATCGTCTTCATGGTCGTTCATCCTTTGCATGGGATATCGCCGGTAACCGGCACAGATGAGACCATAGGATGGGCCAACTCTTCGCGACCTTGCGGCTGGATGAAGAGATGGAGAGATTGGTAAGGTGGAGGGCCTGGCTTGATCGATTATCTCGTCAATCCGTTTCCGGATACTGAGGCGCTAGACGACTTCTGGCGACGCGCCTGGGGCGTGCCCCCGCCGCGCAATTATGGCCACGTTCTAAGCCGTAGCCTGGCGCATCTTGCGGCAAAGGACGGTGAGCGGCTGGTGGGGTTCGTCAACATCGCCTGGGATGGCGGGCTGCATGCCTTCATTCTCGATACGGCAGTCGATGCGGCCTATCGGCGGCAAGGAATTGCGAGCGAGCTGGTGCGGCTCGCCGCCAAGCTGGCGCGGGATCGCGGCGCCAAATGGCTGCATGTGGATTTCGAGCCGCATCTGGAGGGGTTTTACCGCGCGTGCGGCTTCGGGCCTACGGCGGCCGGGCTGATGGCGTTGAGGTGAGCCCGACGGCCTTGCGCACAAAGGTGCCTATCTCGCTGAACGCCTGACGGGCTTGAGGCAGATCGAGATCGAATTGATATTCGTGCGGCAGGGGTGGCGCCTGATCCGGCGAGAAAAAGAGGCTTGTCACCGGCACGCCAAGATCGGCGAGCCTGGTGGCAAACCTGCGGGCCTGCGGCTCCAACGGATCGGCATTTCCACTGGTGAGATAGGTAGGGGGGAAATTCGCGCCGATGTGTTCCTGAACGGAGGCCATCGCGAACCTTTCGTCTCCCATGAAGTCCTTCATGCCGCTATATGCCCACAAGACCGTGTTGATAAACCAAGCCCATTCTCCCTCGAAATCGATCGATTGGAGGTCAAATGCCCCGGACACCAGCACGACACCTTTGAGTTGGGTGGCCGATATGGCGGGCCTGATGCCGAGCCGTTCTGCATAGTCTGGGTCAGTGGTGAGGAGCGCGACCTGCGCGGCTATCTGCGCGCCGGCGGAGTCTCCCGCCAGAACGATGCGATTTCCGTCCAGACCAAGCTTTTCATCCTGCGCGGAGAGGTATCCCAGCGCCTGGTTAACCTGCTCTACGGGACGAGGATAATGCGAGCCGAAACCGGTGGAATATTCAACCCCGACAGTGGCGAAACCTTCGGTGGTCAAAATCTGGAGGTAACGAGAGACGCCATCCTTGGTGCCGGCGATCCAGGCGCCACCATGCACCCAGACGACAACCGGCATGGCTTGCGCCGCGGCAGAGGCGCGGTTCAGGTCCATTTGATCGTCGGGCCCCGGACCATACGCGATGTCGGTCTGGGTGATCACGTCGGGCGGAAGATATTTTTCCAGTTTGGCGTCGACTTCGGTTTCGCCACGACTAAACATCCACTGGATAAGGAGGACACCTGGCCAGGGGCTCAGCCTGGCTGCCAACAATACCGTTGTGCCCAGCAGCAGCACGGCGCCAGCAGTCACAAGGAGAGCCCGTCTCATCATGCCAGCGCCGATCAACCGGTCCTTTTCAGCTCGCGATGTATTCGCGTAGGGCCTCGGCCTCGTGCTCGACTTCGGCGATCTTGAGCTTGACCACGTCGCCGATGGAGATAATCCCGACCAGCTTGCCGTTTTCGGCAATTGGCATGTGACGGATGCGCCGCCTGGTCATGGATTCCATGACATCGTCGATGGTGGTGGTGCGCTCGGCGGTGACCACGCCGGTGGTCATGCAATCGGCGATAGAGAGAGACAGGGCCCCAGTGGGGTTCTTGCCCAATTGGCGCACGATGTCGCGCTCGGAGAGAATGCCCACAATCTGCTGATTGTCGTCCGTGATGACGACAGCACCAATATTGTGACTGTTGAGCAGGGCGACGGCGTCGGCCAGCGTGCCCATTGCAGGCAGCGTGTAGACCACAACGCCCTTGGTCTGCAGGATGGTATCGACATGCATCGGTCAGTCCTCCTGAAAGAGTGCTTGAGTGTGAACCGGCTCCCGGCGCTGGGCAATAGGTCGAAAGTCAAAAAGAAATGGCCGGCGCGAGGCCGGCCAGTTGGTCGTCAGGGGGACACAATGTGGCAAAGGCTCATGACGCCGTGTCCGGGGTCGCCCAATCTGGACGACGCGCTGGACGGACGGGGTTTGGAGCCGGCAGGGGGACACGCCAAATAAACCGCGCCACCTCGAAAAGGAGGACCAGGACCAACAGCGTCAAAGGCACCATGAAGATCGCAATCTGCGTATCGGGCTGGGCGGCAAAATCGGCAGCCTGGGCGGGCGTGACGCCAATCGCCAGGGCGGTTGTGCTCAGGGCAGCGCCGATGGCGCCAAAAACAGCCACGAGCCTGAAACTTTTACGCTTGGGGGACGTAGATTTGTGCATGGGATCGACGTCTCTTGCTCGCTTCCGATGCTGACAAAAGAGCATCGAAAAGCGGTTCGACTGTGAACCAAAGGGGGGCAACTCGGGACCATTTGAGGGCAGAACTGTGGCAGGCCTGGCCTGTCCGAAGACGGGAGATCGACGATGCGTATTCTCTGGGTTCTTGTCCTGAGCATCCTGCTTATGGTGCCGGCGTCCGCACAGGCGGCGATGGAAGAGCCATGGCGCGCCAGCGTAACCGGCCAGATCGAGGCGCTTCGCAGCGCTGACGGTGAAACGGCGCTCTCCTTTGCGGGGGCAGCGTTCCGGGCCAATTATCAAAGCAATCCTCAGCGGTTTGTCGATGATGTGGCACGTTCCGGCTATGGGCCGATCGGTCAATCGCGCTCGCATAGCTTCGGGGCGTCTCGTGAACTCGCCCCCGGCGTGGTGTTGCAGGAGGTCGAGTTCATCGACACCGATGGCCGCGTGTGGGAGGCGATTTATCAGCTCGCCGATGAGCGTGACGAGGGCTGGCGGGTACAGGGCGTAATGCTGCGCAGCACACCCGGACTTGGCATCTAGCGAAGTTTGAACGCGGGGCTTTTCGCGCCCCGGGGCTTGCACTAAACCCATTGCCGTCCAGCAAAGGAGGCGATGATGGGTTTTCTGTCCGAGGCATTGGGGCGTGTGGCGCCGTCGGCGACAGTGGCGATCAGCCAGAAAGCCCGCGTCATGGCCGCCGAGGGCAAGGATATTATCGCGCTCTCGGCCGGTGAGCCGGATTTCAATACGCCCGAGCACGTGCGCGACGCGGCCAAGCGCGCCATGGACGAGGGCAAGACGCGCTATACCAACGTGGACGGGATTGCCGAGCTCAAGGAAGCGGTGGCAGCCAAGTTCCGGCGCGACAATGGGCTCGACGTGTCGGCGGCGGACTGCTTTGTCAGCTCGGGCGGCAAGCAGATCATCTTCAACGCGCTGATGGCGACGCTTAACCCGGGCGACGAAGTGGTCGTGCCGGTGCCCTATTGGGTGAGCTACCCCGAAATCGTGCGGTTGTGCGGGGCCGAGCCGGTGTTTGCGGTGGCCGATGCCTCGACCGGATTCAAGCTCAAGCCCGAAGTGCTGGAAGCGGCGATTTCACCAAAAACCAAGTGGCTGATCCTCAATACGCCGTCCAACCCGACCGGAGCGGCCTATACGGCCGAGGAACTCAAAGGGCTGGCCGAAGTGCTCATGCGGCATCCGCATGTCCACATCCTGACCGACGATATCTATGAAGTGCTGGTCTATGACGGCAGGCAATTCGCCACGATCGCGCAGGTGGAGCCAGCGCTGCGAGCCAGGACCCTGACGATGAACGGGGTTTCCAAGTCGCACGCCATGACCGGCTGGCGCATTGGCTATTGTGCCGGCCCCAAGCCACTATTGGCCGCGATGGCCAAGCTGCAGAGCCAGTCGACCACCAATGCCAGCTCCATTTCGCAATGGGCGGCGGTGGAAGCGCTCAATGGGCCGCAGGGATTCCTGGCCGAATGGCGCGATGTGTTCCAGGCGCGGCGCGATCTTGTGGTGGCGGGGCTCAATGCCAATACCGGGCTCGACTGCCTGACACCGGAGGGGGCGTTCTATGTGTTTCCGTCGTGCCAGCGGCTGCTGGGCAAGACCAGCGCGGGCGGGACGAAGCTTGTGACCGACGAGGATTTCGTGCTGGCGCTGCTCGAGGAGACCGGCGTGGCGCTGGTACATGGCACGGCCTTCGGCTTGCCGGGGCATTTCCGGCTGAGCTATGCGGCGAGCAATGCGGAGCTGGAAGAAGCGATCAAGCGCATTCAGGGATTCTGCGCGGGGATTGCCTGATCCATAGATCCGCCGCTGCCTGAAAACAAAAATGGCCCCGCCCGAGGGGATGGGCGGGGCCGTTCGGTCTTTGGCCGGAGCCGCTGACCTTGGAGGAGGCGGGGTCACCACGAACCGCCGCCGTCGAGGGCACTATCTTATGCCGGGCATTGTCGCACAAACGCACAATAGGAAAGGCTGCCATGCAAATTCATGTGGAGAAGGCATGACGGCTGACTAGCCAGACAGGCAAAAAAAGAGGCTCCAACCGAAGTTGGAGCCTGATGATAGGGCCGAAGCCAAATCGCAAGTGATGGCCCGGATGCAAGGGAGGAGGATTTGCACCAGACCGGTGGATCGTCGCCGCGGGAGGAGGATGCGGTTTCGATCCGGTGTCGCAAGAAGCGGGTCCGAGGGAGGAGGATACGGAGCGGCTTCACCAGCGACAAACTCAATATAGGTTTTGACCTTTTGGTCAGCAATGCATGTGTCGGCATGACAGCCATGCATTAGGCACAGCGACAATCTGTCCAACAAATAGGCAAACTGACAGCTTGGCGACAGGTTCCGGGTTGCGGTGAAAAAAAGGGCCCCATCCGAAGATGGAGCCCGATGATCGGCAGAACCGATCCAAAAGTGGGGCAGAGAGCAAGGGAGGAGGAGAATGCCGCTCTGCCATGGACCTTGGATCAAGGGAGGAGGAGATGATCCTTAGTCCGGTATCGCGATGCGGGGTCCGAAGGGAGGAGGAGATCGGAGCGCGCCTCAGCGATGGGTGCTATATGAACTCTACTGATCTGATAGACAATCCCGAAACCGACATGTCAGCCATGCGTTTTTGCGAGGGAAGGTTACGTGCCGGAACAAAAAAGAAAGGCCCCGCTCGAGGGGAGAGCAGGGCCCTAAGGGGGACAGGTCAGGAACCTGTCAGGAGGGAACGCAGCGGGCGCAAGGGAGGGAGGAGAAACACCCGCTGTGATGGGTGGGCATATAGGGGGCGCGGCCCGGCGCGCCAATCCGCCAAAGGTTATGCCAGCCATGCAAACTTTGCATGGCGATGGAAAAAGCCCAATAAAATCAGAGGCTGAAGGCCCGGGTGCGGCGCCCTGTCGCGGGGGTGTGCGGTGATTTTCGGCCGAAAATCGAGCGCGATGCCGGATTTTGCAGCAGACGATTGCGCGTTTTTTGACCTTGAGGGGCCGGCAAGGCCGCGCGATCCGGTGCCTCAGGTCGCAGATTCGAACCGGTCTATGGCGTGCTGCAATTCGCCCAGATGCGAGATGCGCATATAGCGCGGTTCTTTGTCTGGCTCTTTGGCATGCTCATAGGACCAGGTAAGATCGTGCGGCACGTAGGCCGCATAGGCGCCTGCGGCCAGGGCGGGCAGGATATCGGATTTAAGGGAATTGCCGGCCATGATGGTGTGATCCGCGCCCTCGGTGTGGCGCTCGAAGATGCGACGATAGACGGGCTCGGTCTTGTCCGAAACCACCTCTACTGCAGCAAAGTATTCGGCGAGGCCGGAGGCGGCCAACTTGCGTTCCTGATCGAGCAGATCGCCCTTGGTGATCAGGATCAGGCGGTACTTGTGCTGCAACTGTTCCAGAGCGGCGTCGACATAGGGCAAGGTCTCAAGGGGATAGTCGAGCAGTTCGCGACCGGCCGCCAGGATTTCGGCGATAACGGTGCCGGGGACGCGATGCTCGGTGATTTCGAGCGCGGTCTCGACCATAGACAGGGTGAAGCTCTTGGCGCCGAAGCCGTAGAACTGCAGATTGCGAGCGGTGGCCGATATGAGGCGCTCGGTCAGGTCCGGCGCGTCAGTGTAGTCGCGCAGCAGATCGGCAAAGCGTTGCTCGGTGAGGCGGAAGAACTGCTCGTTCTGCCAGAGCGTGTCATCGGCATCGAGGGCAATGGTGGTGATGCGGGGCATGGTCCCTTTGATGCCGTGATCAGAACGACCACTCGCGGGCCTTGGACACCAGGAAGTCGCGGAAAACGCCGACGCGCTTGGAGTTCTTCAGCGCCGGGGGATAGACGAAATAGGCTTCGTAAGCCGGCAATTCGATCTCGGGGAGGATCTGGACCAGACCGTCCTCTTTCTCGGTCACGTAGTCGGGCAGCATGGCGATGCCGATGCCGGCGCGGCAGGCTTGCATCATGCCGTAGATGGCGTTGACCCTGAGTGCGGCGCGGCGCGGACTGGAGTCGGCGCGACCCATGCGTTCAAGATAGTTGATATCGCCGAGATAGGACGGCACCGGCTCACCGAAACTGATGATGCGGTGGTCGTCCAGATCCTCGGGCGAATGCGGCATGCCGTTTTCGTCGATATAGGTATTGGCGGCATAGAAGTGGTTATGCACGGTGAACAGCTTGCGCTGGATCATTTCGGACTGGTTGGGCCGGTGCAGACGGATGGCCACGTCGGCCTCGCGCATGGCGAGGTCAAGCTCAGCGTCATTGAGACGGATCTCAAGCTGGATCAGGGGATAGAGCTTCAAAAACTCATCGAGCCGGGAGGAGAGCCAGGTCGAGCCGATACCCACGGTCGTGGTGACAATGAGCGGGCCGGTTGGGACGTCCTGGCTTTCGGACATCTGAGTTTCGACCTGCTGCAACTCCCAATGCATGCGATGGGCGGTGCGGAACAGCTGTTCGCCGACCTCGGTCAACACCAGGCCACGGGCGTGGCGGATGAAGAGCTTGAGGCCCAAATCGTCTTCGAGCGCGGAAATCTGACGGCTGACGGCCGACTGGCTCATGCCCAGCTTTTCTGCAGCATGAGTAAAACTGCCCGACTCGGCGGCGGTGTGGAAAATCCGTAGCTTGTCCCAGTCGAGCATGTTGGCGACGCTTTCTTTTGTGTGTTCTCAGCCAGGTCGGACCGCGACCCTCGCAATGGGCGAGGGAGGCGCAAGAATTGTGACAGTAGCGTGACTCAGGCGGGGAGTTTGCACGACTTATTCCGCGGCCTCAGCCAGTTCATGTGCTGCCAGGAACCGCTCGGCATCCAGCGCGGCCATGCACCCCATGCCCGCAGCTGTCACGGCCTGACGATAAACGTCGTCGGTCACGTCGCCAGCGGCGAAAACGCCCGGCACATTGGTTTCGGTCGTTCCGGGCCTTACCTGAAGATAGCCGCCGGGCTTCATGTCCAGCTTGCCCGCGAAGATCGAGGTGGCGGGCGCGTGGCCGATGGCGACGAAGATGCCATCGATCGGCTGCTCGTAGGTTTCACCGCTCAGCGTGTTGCGCAGGGTGACGGAATTGACGGAGGGCGGCATGGGCGTGCCGCCGACTTCGGCAACTTCAGTATTCCAGCGTACCTCGATCTTGGGATTCTTGAACAGGCGATCCTGCAGGATGCGCTCGGCGCGGAACTCGTCGCGGCGATGCACGACGATGACCTTCTCGGCGAAATTGGTGAGGAACAGGGCTTCCTCGACGGCGGTATTGCCGCCGCCGACCACAAGGACCTGCTTGCCGCGATAAAAGAAGCCATCGCAGGTGGCGCAGGCGGACACACCAAAACCCTGGAATTTCTGTTCGGAGGGCAGGCCCAGCCATTTGGCCTGAGCGCCAGTGGCGATGATCAGGCTATCGGCGGTGTAGGTATCGCCGCTATCGCCATGCAGCACGAAGGGGCGGACATCGAGATCGACCGAAGTGATGATGTCGTTGACCATGCGGGTGCCGACATGCTCGGCCTGTGCCTTCATCTGGTCCATGAGCCAAGGGCCCTGGATGACATCGGCAAAGCCGGGATAGTTCTCCACATCGGTGGTGATGGTAAGCTGGCCGCCTGGTTGCAGGCCCTGGATCATCACGGGTTCAAGCATGGCGCGGGCGGCATAGATCGCAGCGGTATAGCCGGCCGGGCCGGAGCCGATGATGATGACTTTCGCGTGCATCGCGACGTCTCTCCAAAAGGTCAGGAACACTCCCTCGCCCCTAATTAAGAGGCGAAGGCACAAGGTTTCAAGGCAAAGTCACTCCCGCGCACCAGATGCACGCGGGAGTGGACAGGAAAGACACAGGAATTTCGGCAGGTGCCTATAGTTTAGGCACTAGACGTAGCGAATCTTGATGATCTCGTAGCTCTTGGACCCGCCCGGCGCGGCAACCTCGAACGAATCGCCCTCTTCCTTGCCGATCATGGCGCGGGAAATGGGCGAGGAAATCGAGATGCGACCGGCGGAGGCGTCGGCCTCGGGATCGCCCACGACCTGATAGGTCTTTTCTTCCTCGGTGTCCTCGTCAATGAAAGTCACGGTCGCGCCAAACTTGACCGTATCGCCGCTCAGCTTGCTGACATCGATGATATCGGCCAGCGCCAGAAGCGTTTCGAGCTCCTTGATGCGGCCTTCATTGAGGCTCTGCTGTTCCTTGGCCGCAGAATATTCCGCGTTTTCAGACAGATCGCCGTGAGCCCGGGCTTCAGCAATGGCCTCGATGATACGACGGCGTTCATTGCTGGTGCGATGTTCGAACTCAGCCGTAAGGGCCTTGTGGCCCTGAACCGTCATCGGAACCTTGTCCATAATCGTGCTGCCTCCAATCGGCTCGGCATAACAAAAGCCGCCGCGTGGCCGAATCTTCCGGTCCGCGACTGGCTATCAATTGATGTTGTCCCATGCCCTGGCATCCACTGCCTGGCATGGTATCTCCCCGCCAAACTCCGTTCGGCCAATGCGTCACGACAAGTCTATGTGGGAGATGACACCAGCTTGCCCAACCGCCGCGCTTCGGTCAAGCGGGTGCGCTCAGTGCCGGTGCGGTGTGTGAACAAGGCTGTTGAACGCCCGGCCGAGCCGGAACAGGCCAAGGCAAACAGGCAAGAGAAAAGGCGCGCCCGGCCCAGGGCGCGCCTCGGCTTGTTTCCGGGTGGTGGATCAGGAGGCGGTCAAGTTGTCGGCGGCAGATTTGCCGGTGCGCTTGTCCTTGACGATCTCATAAGTGACCTTCTGGCCCTCATCCAGGCCATTCAGGCCCGAACGCTGAACGGCAGAGATGTGAACAAACACATCCGCCCCGCCTTCGTCCGGCTGAATAAAGCCATAGCCTTTTTGGCCGTTGAACCACTTAACGGTACCGGTTGCCATGTTGCGCGTTCCCTCGTGCAGTCGCTGCTGGAGCGGCCCTGGCCATGCACCTGGCCAGAACCTAGTTGATATCGAAATATCGGAAGATGACGTCAGCAGTTGCGAATGGAATTCGCGTCTTCAGATCAGTCGGCCGCAATATTCGATGTTGCGAAGCCTAGCCTGAAAACAGGGAGGCTTCAATATCTCGTATAAGCACGACAAAATGCCCGGCAGAACGAAGGGTTCCGTCAGGAAAACAAGGACTTAGTCTCGCAGAAATCCGGTGCCTGGATGGCAGCCGGATCGGCTGGCGTAGCTGGCGCCACCACCAATGGCAAAACGGGTGGGAGAGATCACCATCGGGTAGCTGACATTCTAGCCAAGTCCGCGCGATTGGAAAGTGAACATTTGGTCACGGGGCGAGGACTGGTTTTGCGCAATTTGCTTGCCTTTGGCTACGCTTTGCGGCACATCCCGCGCGCCGCGCCAGATGGGGCCGGTTCTCTCGAAAGCACATCGTCTTGACCAAGGCGTTTTTTTCTTCCGGCGACGTGATCGCCGACCGGCGCGCGGATTATGCCCGCATGCTGGACGATCAGGGTGAGCATGCGGCGGCGGCCGAACTGATGGAGCAGGCTCTGGAACTGGTGCCCGGCTGGGCAGCGGGCTGGGATCTGGCAGGGGATTTTCATGACAAGGCGGGCAATGTCGCAGCGGCCATTGCCGCGTGGCGGCGGCTTGAAGCGCTGGACGACGATGGCGTGTTCGGGGCGCGGCTGAAGCTGGCGGCTCATAATGCCGGGCCGGCGGGCGAGGGGACCGCGGTGGGCTATGTCGAAGCGTTGTTCGACCAGTATGCGCCGCAGTTCGAACAATCCCTGGTCGGCAAGCTCGGCTATCGCGTGCCGGACCTGCTAGATGGATTGGTCGCCGAAGAAATGGCGCGGCTGGGACTTGCCGGTTTCGAGCGGGCGCTGGATCTGGGGTGCGGCACGGGGCTGATGGGCGAGAGACTGCGCGCCAGGGTCGCTCATCTCGAAGGCGTCGATATTTCGGCGGCGATGATCGCCGAGACGGCCCGCAAGGGCATCTATGACAGCCTTGCCAAAGCCGAGCTGGTCGCGACGCTCAATGCCCGCCGGGCCGATGTGGACCTGGTGACGGCGGCGGATGTGCTGATCTACTGCGGTGCCTTGCAGCCCGTTCTTACCGCATTGATGCCGGCCATGCGTCCTGGCGGGCTGGTGGCGTTTTCGCTGGAGGCGCATAAGGGGGAGGAGGCGCTATTCCTGCGGCCCAGTCTGCGATACGCCCATGGTATCCGAGCGACGCGTGAAGCGCTGGTGGTGGCGGGACTTGAGGTGCTGCGCTTTGAAACGGCGGTACTGCGCTTCGATCGCGGCGCGCCGATCACCGGCATTCTGGTCGTGGCACGCAAGCCCATGGTCGATGTCAGCGCGGCCAATGACGAGGTTGAAGGCGGCGACGTCGCGGCCTAGCAATTTGCGTGCGGGCTTGGCAGAAGGTTGGCAACGCTCAGGAGCCTACCATGAATGCCATTCGCCATGACTTTCGATCCGACACTGTCACCAAGCCCAGCGCCGGGATGCGGGCGGCGATGGCCGCGGCCGAGGTCGGGGACGATGTGTTCGGGGACGACCCGACCGTCAACCTGCTGGAGCAGCGCCTGGCGGGAATGCTGGGCAAGGACGCGGCGCTGTTCGTGCCGTCCGGGACGATGTCGAACCTTTTGGCGCTGATGAGCCATTGCGGGCGTGGGGACGAGTTCATCGCCGGACAGAATGCGCATTGCTACAAGTATGAAGCGGGGGGCGCTGCGGTGTTGGGGTCGATCCAGCCGCAGCCGATTGCGCATCAAGCCGATGGCACCATGGCGCTAAGCGATATCGAGGGGGCGATCAAAAAGGGCGACAACCACTTTGCCACGACGCGGGTGATTGCGCTGGAAAACACCTTTGGTGGTCGCGTGCTGCCGGTCGACTACATGTCAGCGGTTGCCGATATCGCCCTTCAGCACGGACTGGGGCTGCATCTGGATGGGGCCAGGGCTTACAATGCCTGTGTCGCGCTGGGCCTCGACATCAAGGAATTTGCCGCGCCGTTCGACACGGTCTCGATCTGCCTTTCCAAGGGGCTGGGCGCGCCGGTCGGGTCAGTGCTTGTGGGCCGTGCCGGCCTTATCGAGACAGCGCGGCGCCATCGCAAGATGCTGGGTGGCGGGCTCAGGCAATCAGGTGTCCTGGCGGCGGCGGGGCTCTATGCCCTGGAACACAATGTGGACCGGCTGGCGGACGACCACCGGCGGGCCAAAGCGCTGGCGGAGGGGCTGGCGCGACATGAAGCGCTGCGGGTGACCATGCCAGACACCAATATCCTGTGGGTCGATATGGCGGCCGATCTGGGCGAGCGCTTCACCGCATATCTGGGTGAGCATGGCGTGGGCATTACTGGCCGCTACGGGCAACAGCGCTGGGTGACGCATCTGGATGTCGACGACGAAGATGTCGAAGCCGCGCTGCAATTGGTGGACCAGTTTTTCGCCAAAGGCTAAGCGAACTTTTTAATCGCGCCTTTAACCCCACGTTTGCCACGTCCAACAACGCCATGTTCAGGCGCTGATGTTCTATTGGGTGCGAACTATGGAGAGAGCCGTCATGTCCGGATTTGGCCGTTTGACCTGCCGCGTGCTCACATCGCTTGAAGAGATCGACGCGGTTGCCCGGGACTGGCAGGCCCTGGAAGCTGCAAGTGCTGACCCTCTGAGCTATTTCCAAAGCTTTGCCTGGTGTCGCAACTGGGTGGCCCAGTTCTGCGGCGACGGGGTACGGCCCTATATCGTTACCGTGTGGCGAAGCGAGACGGTTGTCGCGATCTGGCCGCAGATGATTGTCTTCAATGCTGGCGTCAAACGATTGGAAACGCTGGGTGTGCCCCATAGCCAGTATTGTGGCGTGCTGGTGCGAGACCGGGACGATGCCCAGGTCAGGCGCGCCTTACGCGAGGCTGCAGAGGAATCGGGTTGCGATGTCGTCCTGACCCGATCGGTTCTGGCCGGGTCGGCATTGCAAGCGGTCGTGGGGCATATGCCCCAGATCGCTGGGTCCGCCAATGTCGCTTCCATGCTCGACCTGTCCAGCTTCGCCCATCCGGACGCGTATGTGGCCCAGTTGGGCAAGCTGCAGAAGCGCAACCGCAATCGACGCCGGAACCATCTGGCTCGCCTCGGTGATCTGAGTTTCGGCGTATTGTGGCCGGGAGACCCCGAGTTCGGCCCCTTGGTGCGGCTGTGCGCGGAAATGAAGCGCCGTTGGCTGGCCGAAACGGGGCGGTTCAGCAGCGGCTTCGCCATGCGGGGGCTGGAAGACTTCCTGGCCGCGCTGCCCGGGGATCGGGCCGCGCTGGAGGGGGCGTGCCTGTCGGTGCTGCGCTGTGGCGACCGGGTCGTGGCGCTGGAATTGGGCTTCCTGCGCCAGGGGCACTATTATGCCTATGTCGGGGGCTTTGACTGGGAGCTGCAGCAATTGTCGCCCGGCAAGGTGCAGATGGACTTCACAGTTGCCTGGCTGATCGAGCAGGGGGTCGGCAGCTATGACCTGCTGACCAATCCGGCCAACTACAAGGCGAGCTGGACCAATTCTTCGATCGCGGTTTCTGGACATGCCAGAGCGTTGACGTGGCGGGGCCGGTTGTATGCCTCCACCTGGTTGCCGGCCGTGCGGCCGGCGCTCAAGCGGCTGCATGCGCGCATGCCGGCCCTGGTTGAGCGGATCGCTGTGTTTCTGCGGCCGGTAGCGTGCATATTGCTTTATGTCTGAGCAGCAATCGACCACCGGTGACGCCGCACTGGCCGTGGTCATTCGGGTATTGGGCGCAGGCCTGGTCTTTGGCCTGCAGGTGCTATTGGCGCGGCTTTTACCAGAAGATGGCTATGGCGGTTTCGTAACGCTATGGACCTGGATGTTGGCGCTGGGCAGCTTTGCGGCGCTGGGCTTTGCGGAATCGAGTGTGCGCTTCCTGCCGCGCTACCAAGTGCGGTCGCGGCATGAAGCGCTCGGAGGCTATTGGCGTTTCGGGCTCAAGACGGTCTGTGGCGCCGGGCTTGGAGTGATGTTGCTGGCCGCAGCATTGGCGTTCTGGCTTGGCCTGGATGGGCCGAACCTGACCGTGGAGCTGATCCTGCTCGGCTTGCCGATCCTGGGACTTGAATATTATCTCGAAGGCGTGGCGCGCAGCTTTGGCTGGTTCCGGCTGGCGGCGGTGCCGGTCTATATCCTGCGCCCCATCCTGATCGGCCTGGTGTGCCTCGGTCTGACGGCGGCCGGCGTTGACCTTACCCTGCCAGTGGTTGGTGCCGTGCTGATTGGTAGCATGGGCGTGGTCGTCTTGCTGATGTGGTTGCTGCTGACGCGCCGACTAAGGTCGTTTCAGTCCGGAAGGGGGCCGGTCACGCGTGGGCAGGGTCGTTTGTGGCTGGCGGCTTCCCTGCCACTGCTGGTTCTGTCCGGGCTGGACGATCTGGTTGGCTACGCTGACGTGCTGGTACTAAGCCTGTTGTCTGAACCCGAGATTGTGGCCGTGTACTTTGCTGCGGCACGGGCGCTGGCACTGGCGGGGTTTGTTGCCTATGCGATGACGCTGGTTGCTGGCCGGCAATTCGCCGTCAGCCACGCCAGCGCGGATCGCGCGCAACTGCAACGGGGCATATTGCAATCGACGCGGCTAACGCTCTGGGCGACGGTTGTGTCGGTCGTCTTGGCGCTGGCCGCCAGTCCGTTGCTGCTGGGGGCGTTTGGCGAGGCTTATCTTGCGGGGCAGCCTGTGATGCTTGTGTTGGGCCTGGGCATGATCGTGCGTGCCATGGCCGGTCAGGCAGGCGAAGTGCTCATTGTCCTGGGACGGCAGCGCCAGGGGCTGATCGTGGGTCTGGGCATCCTGCTGATCATGGCAGTGCTGGGTGTGCTGCTTGTGCCTGTGCTGGGCGGACTGGGTGCGGCCATCGCCAGTGCCACGGCCATGGTCTGCCGCACCGCGGCCTTGTCCTTGCTGCTGTGGCGAACCGAGAGGCTGCAGGTGTTCAGCCTGGGGCTGCCGATGTTCGCCAGCGCCAGCGTCAGAGCCTGAACGCGCGCGGGGAGTTGGGTGTGCCGGGCGGTTGGGGAACCGCCCGGCATGGTCGATTTCAGCTTCGTTTCCACCAATCGTGGAGGCCGGTGACTCATTGCGCGATTGCGTGTCGAGTTCAATCAGCTTGCTGCGCCGCGAGGTCAGTGCAGCGGCGCTTCAAGGTCATGGTTCGAAACACCTGTGCTGGATAGATAAGCACGACCTGGCTGTTCGGTGAGCCGACCCCCTCGTAGACGAGGGAAATTTCGGCGGTCTCAAATGTGATGACAATCCCCGTCTGGGTCGGAAAGATTTCTGCGGCTGGCTGGCCGGGGCCACTTAGGGGGAGGAGAATGTCCGACGCTGCGGAAGGGTCAACAGGCGCCATGACCCCTGCCATCTTGTCATCGCAGAACAGGAAAACGGCAGGTGGGACGCTGTCTTGAGCGGACAGCAGCGTTACTCCCGGCGCGGTGAAGGCGGGATCCATGGTCTGAGCAGCATCGGCCAGCTGACCATAAGCGGCTTCCAAAAGGGGACGCGCCTCGGCCAGGGGCATGGCATGGAGCGCTGCACTATAAGGATTGAACGGCTCGGGCTGGGCTGCCACTGCGGCCGCAGACACCAAAAGGCAGGAAAGGGAAAGAACAAGGCGCATCCATATGCTCCATCCACGTGCCTTGCAGTGCTAGCACATTCCGGACCTCTGGCATATGGGATGCGATGAGCCTGAAAGCGGGTGGCCCCCTCCCGGAAAGGAAGGGGCCGGAATGGTCAGGCCGCGAAATAGTCCTGGAGGGCGCGGACCTGCAGGCCGCCCTGCTTGAGGGCGACGATCCCCTCCACCGCGGCGAGGGCACCGTCGATGGTGGTGTAATAGGGGATCTTGGCATAGAGGGCAGTGCGGCGGATGTCGCGGCTGTCGGAGATGGATTTGAGACCATCGGTGGTGTTGATGACCAGCTGCACCCCGCCATTCTTCATGGAGTCGACAATGTGCGGGCGGCCTTCGAGCACCTTGTTGATCTTGGTGGCCGGGACGTTGTTGTCGACCAGGTAGCGCTGGGTGCCGCCGGTGGCGAGGATTTCGAAACCGGCTTCGACCAGGTGGCGGGCCATGTCGACAATGTCGGGCTTGTCGCTGTCGCGCACCGAGATGAAGGCCTTGCCAGAGGTGGGGACCTTTTGACCAGCACCCATTTGCGACTTGGCGAAAGCTACAGCGAAGTCGATATCGAGGCCGATGACCTCGCCGGTCGACTTCATTTCCGGACCAAGCACGGTGTCGACGCCGGGAAAGCGGTTGAACGGGAAGACGGCTTCCTTGACCGCGATATGCTTGAGCGTCTTTTCCACCAGGTTGAAGCTGGCGAGGCTCTCGCCGGCCATGATGCGGCTGGCGATCTTGGCGATGGGCTCACCGATAACCTTGGCGACGAAGGGCACGGTGCGGGAAGCGCGCGGATTGACCTCGATGAGGTAGATCGTGTCGTCCTTATAGGCGAACTGCACGTTCATCAGGCCACCGACCTTGAGCGCGAAGGCCAGTTCGCGGGTCTGGCGCTTGAGCTCGTCGATGATTTCCGGCGGCAGGCTGCGCGGAGGCAGGGAACAGGCCGAGTCGCCGGAATGGATGCCGGCTTCCTCGATGTGTTCCATGATCCCGGCCACGAAGACGTCCTTGCCATCGCAGAGGCAATCGACGTCGATTTCGGTGGCGCCGGAAAGATAGGCGTCGAACAGCAGCGGGTTATCGGAAAGGACCGAGTTGATCTGGCCGGTCTTGTCGTTGGGATAGCGCTGCAGAATATCGGGCGGGACGAGGCCGGTCAGCGTGTCCTGCACATAGCTTTCGAATTCCTTGGCCGAATGGACAATGGCCATGGCGCGGCCGCCCAGCACGTAGGACGGGCGGATGACCAGCGGGTAGCCCAGACGCTCGGCAACCAGACGAGCCTGTTCGAGGGAATAGGCGATGCCGTTCTTAGGCTGGGTCAGTTCGAGCTTGTTCAAGAGCTTCATGAACAGGTCGCGGTCTTCAGCCAGATCGATGGCTTCGGGCTGGGTGCCCAGGATCGGGACCCCGGCCTTGGCGACAGCTTCGGCGAGGTTGAGCGGGGTCTGACCGCCGAACTGGACGATGACGCCGTGCAGGGTGCCGTTCTGCTTTTCGGTGAGCAGGATTTCGATGACGTCTTCTTCGGTCAGCGGCTCGAAATAGAGGCGGTCGGAGGTGTCGTAGTCGGTCGAAACGGTTTCCGGGTTGCAGTTGACCATGATGGTCTCGTAGCCCGCCTCGGCCAGCGCGAAGGCGGCATGGCAGCAGCAATAGTCGAACTCGATGCCCTGGCCGATGCGGTTCGGACCGCCGCCGAGGATGACCACCTTCTTGCGGTCGGTGGGGCGGGATTCGTCCTCGACCTTGCCGGCAAAGGGGGTTTCATAGGTCGAGTACATATAGGCGGTGGGCGAGGCGAACTCGGCCGCGGAGGTATCGATGCGCTTATAGGCCGGACGCACTTCGAGGCTGTGGCGGAGCTTACGGACGTCGGAGGTCTTGAGATTGGCCAGTTGCGCCAGGCGGGCGTCGGAAAAGCCCATGGATTTGAGCATGCGCAGGCTGGCGGCGTCCTGGGGCAGGCCGAATTCCTTGACCTTGGCTTCCATGTCGACAATGCCGCGCATCTGCTCGAGGAACCAGGGGTCGATCTTGCAGGCGTCGTAGATGTCGTCATTGGAGACGCCCAGGCGCATGGCTTCGGCGACATGGAGCAGACGCTGCGGCGTGCCGGTGCCAAGGGCCGCCTTGATTGCGTTCTTGTCTTCGCCTTCGCCAAGGCCGGGAATGCCGATTTCGTTGAGACCGGTGAGGCCGGTTTCGAGCGAGCGCAGGGCCTTTTGCAGGGATTCCTGGAAGGTGCGGCCAATGGCCATGGCTTCGCCGACCGACTTCATCGAGGTGGTGAGGCGATTGTCCGAACCGGGGAACTTCTCGAAAGCGAAGCGCGGAATCTTGGTGACGACATAGTCGATGGTCGGCTCGAAGCTGGCCGGGGTGGCGCCGCCGGTGATGTCGTTTTCCAACTCATCAAGGGTGTAGCCGACGGCGAGGCGTGCGGCGACCTTGGCGATGGGGAAGCCGGTGGCCTTGGAGGCCAGCGCCGAGGAGCGCGAGACGCGCGGGTTCATCTCGATGACGACCATGCGGCCGTCCTTGGGGTTGATGCCGAACTGAACGTTGGAGCCGCCGGTTTCCACACCGATCTCGCGCAGGACGGCCAGCGAGGCGTCGCGCATGATCTGGTATTCCTTGTCGGTCAGCGTCAAGGCCGGGGCGACAGTGATCGAGTCGCCGGTATGGACGCCCATCGGGTCGATGTTCTCGATGGAACAGATGATGATGCAGTTGTCGTTCTTGTCGCGGACAACCTCCATCTCGTATTCCTTCCAGCCGAGCACGCTTTCCTCGACCAGGACTTCATTGGTGGGCGAGGCGTCGATGCCGCTTTCGCAGATCGCCAGATATTCCTCGCGATTGTAGGCAATGCCGCCGCCGGTGCCGCCGAGCGTAAAGCTGGGGCGAATAATGGCGGGCAGGCCGATGACTTCGAGCGCCTGCAGGGCTTCAATGGAATTGTGCGCGAGCATGGAGCGCGGGGTTTCAAGCCCGATCTTCTTCATGGCATCGCGGAACAGTTCGCGGTCCTCGGCCTTGTCGATGGCCTCGGCCGTCGCGCCGATCATTTCGACATTGTATTTTTCGAGCACGCCCATCTTGCGCAGCGAGAGGGCGCAGTTGAGCGCAGTCTGGCCACCCATGGTGGGGAGCAGCGCGTCGGGACGCTCCTTCTCGATGATCTTGGCGACGACTTCGGGGGTGATCGGCTCCATATAGGTGGCGTCGGCCAGGTCCGGATCGGTCATGATCGTGGCCGGGTTCGAGTTCACCAGAATGATCCGGTAGCCCTCTTCCTTGAGCGCCTTGCAGGCCTGGGTGCCTGAATAATCGAACTCGCAGGCCTGCCCGATAATGATCGGCCCCGCGCCGATGATGAGGATCGATTTGATGTCGGTACGCTTTGGCATTCGGGGCTCGCTCTGCTCGTTCAACTGATCATCCGAGCAACAGGGAGAATCGCCCGGACACACCTGTCCGTGCAAAACCCGCGCTGCAGTTGAGCACTGCGCCGCAGGGGAAAAGACCGGACATGGTGGTTAAGCGGGCTGTCTAGCGGAAGAGTCGGCGGAAGGGAAGGGGGCAACTGATCCACGCTCGGTCGCATGAACGTTAGTGAGTGAAGTACGCTCTTCCAGTGTCCATGCGAACTGTGCGATGCGCAGAAGGAGCAAGATCATTCTGTTGTCTGCTCGGACTTCCATAGTCTAAATACAAGTTCATTTGGCTTTTGGGGGAATGCAATGTCCGACGTAGTATATACCACAGTGCCGGGGAAAATTCCGACCCTGCTCACTAAACTCAAGCAGGTCGGCGTTCCTTCGAAGGTGACACATGCTTGGTTGAAGACCATTGGCTTTACCTCGAGCAACGATGGCAGCTTGGTCGGCGTCTTGCGGATCGCAGGGCTAATCGATGCTAGTGGCGCACCAACAGGTCGATGGGCCCAATTTCGTGGTGCACGAGGGAAGGAAGCGTTGGGGGAGGGAATTCGACAGGGCTTTGCGGAATTGTACACTGTCTACCCTGATGCTCACCTCAGATCGAACACGGAGTTGGAGCATGTCTTTAGCTCAAGTACAAAAGCAGGCAAGCAGGCGATTAGCAAAGCCGTATCTACCTTCAAAAACTTGGCTGCCGAGGCGGAATTCAAGTCCGACGCTGCACAAGATGAGCAGCATTTTGAGGCCGAGACACTGCACGCGCCTGTAACAACTGCGGCAAAGGCGGCAAAGGCCAGTTCTCAGTCCAACTCACCATCCCTTCACATCGACGTGCAAGTGCACATATCGTCCGACGCTTCCGCAGAGCAGATTGACCAAGTTTTCTCCAGCATGGCCAAGCATCTGTATGGCAGGAGTTGAGTTGGACCAGTTCGCAAAGAATGTCGCCCGAGCAGCGCAAGCACTTCAGCATGAAATTGGAGCAACTCTCGGGCCACCTGAGGACGCCGTTCGTGCTCGGGACGTGAATGTTTTGATCCCATCGGCGTTGATCAAGGGAACTAGGGGCTATCTGGAAAAGGTCGCCAACCAAGCTAACGGTGCGTACTCACAAGGATGGTACGATGCTTCCGCCGTCATGGTGCGACGTCTGCTGGAGACCCTGATAATTGAAGCTTTCGAGAAGCATGGCCGAGCAAGCGAAATACAGAATTCAGATGGCGATTTTCTCTATCTTCGAGACCTAATTTCTAGAACCGCGTCATGCACCGCTTGGAACCTCAGCCGAAACACCAAGCAGGCGCTACCGCGACTGAAGGATGTAGGTGACAAGTCGGCGCATAGCAGGCGCTTCAATGCAATTCGGAATGACCTGGATGTCCTAAGGTCTGATTTGAGGTGTGTAGTTGAGGAACTGCTCTCGTTGGCAGACCTACGATAGGGGTGCCACCCGTCCGCGCGAGCTTTGCCTGCACTCAATAGTCGGGTCACGGCCGACGAAAAAGCGGCTGTCAAGGCGATCGCGGTAGCGATCAAGGCGGCATACAGGAGTAAGACATGAGCAAGTTTGGCAGGGACCTGATCGAGGCGATGGGTGAAGCCTTGGCCCATGCCGAAGGCGCCAAAACCGGGGTGGTTGAGCATCGCGTTGATCTTGAAACAATTGACGCCCGCTCCATTCGCAAGTCGCTGCATCTGACGCAGGAGCAGCTGGCTCGCATGCTGGGCACCAGCACGTCCGGCTATCGCAAATGGGGGCAGGGGGAGCGCCAGCCGAGCGGGGCGGCGCGGACTCTGCTGCACGTGATGGAAAAAGAACCCGAGGCGGTGTTGCGGGCGCTGACCGAGGCATAGCACCAGGCTGATCGCGCCGAGTTTGTGGAGGCTCTTGGGAAGAGCGCCAAGCTCGATATGCTCCTCCCCCTATCAGGGGGAGGCTGGGTGGGGGTATCCAACCAAAAAGCACGCGCCCTAAAACTTGGTGTCCCTGCTTCGGAGGCGACAAAGCCAGCGTCGCCGCAGATCACCCCCTCCTAGCTTTGCTATGGCCCGTTGGGCCTAGCGGCGCTACCTCCCCCTGTTCAGGGGGAGGTGGGGACAGGGTCCAGCATGAGTGCAAGTTCACGCTTACGCGTGGTGGTGCTGTAGCCGCGCGGGTGCTCACCCAATTCCCACAATCTCCACCTCCGCCTCGCCCAACACCGCCACATCGCCGACGCCCTTGCCGATCAACGCCCGAGCCAGCGGTGACGCGAACGACAGGGTGCCCGCCTTGGGGTCGGCTTCGTCTTCGCCGACGATGGTGAAGGTCTGGGTGCGGCCGTCGTCGCGTTCGATGGTTATGCGGGAGCCGAAGGCGACGAGGTCGTTGCTCTCAGGCGGTGGGACCACCTGGGCGGTGCGGAGGCGTTCGGTGAGGTAGCGCAGGTCGCGATATGGATTGGCCGCCTGTCGGCGGCGTTCGTTGATGTCTTCGATGGCGAGGGCGGTTTCGTAGGCGGCAGTGGCTTCGGCCAGTTGGCGTTCGAGTTGCGCCAGGCCGACGGCGGTCACGAGGTTCGGGCCCGGAGGAATGGGCTTTTCCGGCAGCATGGTTTCGGCGGCCGTCTCGGCGCTGTCTTCCTTGGTAAAGGCTACGCTCACTGAATTCTATCCTGTTGGCGATGACATGAAGGGCCGCTGCCCGGCGCAGCCTGGCTTTGCCAATATGTAGGCATGCTGGCGGCGTTGTGAAACGGCCAGCGCGGCAGCCCTGGCTATGGCGCGGGCTGGCGCAAGATCTTTTCCATTTTCTTGCCCTTGGCCAGCTCGTCCACCAGTTTGTCGAGATAGCGGATTTCCTGCATCAGCGGGTCTTCGATGGTTTCAACCCGGATGCCGCAGACGACGCCGGTGATGAGGGACCGGTTGGGGTTCATGTGCGGGGCATTGGCGAAGAAATCCTTGAACGTCGTCTGGTTGGCCAGCTCGGCATCGAGCGACGCCTGATCGTGGCCGGTGAGCCAGCGGAAGATTTCGTCCACCTCGGCTTTGGTGCGCCCCTTCCGTTCGGCCTTGGCGACATAGAGCGGATAGACGCTGGCGAGGCTGGTGGAAAAGATGCGGTGTGCGGCCATGTCCCTATCCGAACCGGGCAATTGCGAGGCTCCATATTAGCATGGCCGGCCGGATGACGCCAAAGCCCAGCGTTGCAGGCAGAGGTGATGCGGCTCAAGGCAGAGGGCGTGCAGTTCACGGTCGAGCCCATGGATGCGGGCACCATCCATATGGCCGTGTTCGACGACACTTGCGGCAATCTGATCCAGATCGTGCAGCTAAAAGGGTAACAATTCCGGCTTTGTCCACCAGGTGGGGAACCTTCGGGCGCGGACTGCGTGTTCTAACTGTCCATGAAAAGGAGCCGCATCATGACTCGACATTTTCTGCTCGCCTTGGGCGCTGCCACGCTTACCCTATGCGCCGTCAGCCCTTCTTTTGCGCAGACAGCCGCAACCATCAACGACGATCCGATCGCCTGCCCCAGCCAGCAGGAACTCGAACAGGCCGTTGGCAGCGCCGGGGAGATCCGGCCGGACGAATGCACCACGATCGAGATCAGCAAGCTCAGCTCTGACGGCATGGACTTGTGCCTGATCGATTTCGGAATCGATGAGGGATTTCTGGGTCGCTTGCGCGACGTGGCCATGCCCAGCCAGTGGTGGGTGCGCTGCGACGATCTGGAGAATGCGCTGCAATAGCGCATTCCATTTCGTGATTGATCCAAGGGCAACGATTGGCGGCGCCAGGGCTTAGCCGGTTATCTACGCGATAACCGACAGGAGAAGCCTATGACTTTCACAGCCCGTCTGCTCTGCGGAACAATTTTGTCGGCCGGCCTCATGGCCGGACCGGCATTCGCGCAGGCGGAGCCCGTGCAAACCGGGCCCGCAAACGCACCAGATCAAGTACCGGCTTTCGAAGGCCAAAGGCGTGCGTCGCAGCCGGAGAGTCCGGTCGAGGTAACCCAAGAGGTCATTGCAGAGGGGTTGCCGCATCTGTGGGCAATGGAATTCCTGCCCGATGGCCGCATGCTGGTGACGGCAAAGTCGGGGGTGCTGCATATCATCACGCCTGAGGGCGAGGTGAGCGAGGCCATTGCGGGACTGCCGGAGGTGGACGCTGTAGGGCAGGGTGGGCTGCTCGACGTGGCGCTGGCCCCCGACTTCGCAGAGACGGGTCGCATCTATGTCTCGTATTCCGAACCGCGCGAGAGCGGCAATGGGACATCGGTGGCCTCGGCCCGGCTGGTGCTGGCTGATGGCGGCGGCGCCAGCCTTGAAGATGTCGAGGTGATCTTCCGGCAAGAGCCGACCTATGACGGGCGGCTGCATTTCGGGTCGCGCATTGTGCCGACCGAAGATGGCAATCTCTACGTGACGGTAGGCGAGCGTTCGGACGATCCGATCCGCGACCAGGCGCAGGAATTGCAGAGTGGTCTGGGCAAGATTTTCCGGATTACGCCTGATGGCGAGCCGGTAGACGGCAATCCGTTCATTGAGGGCAATGACGGCGCACTGCCGGAAATCTGGAGCCTGGGGCACCGCAATGTGCAGTCGGCAACGCTGGATGATGACGGCCGGCTCTGGATCGTCGAGCATGGCGCCCGCGGAGGGGACGAACTGAACCAGCCTGAGGCCGGCCTCAATTACGGTTGGCCGGAGGTGGCCTATGGCGTCACCTATGGCGGCGCGCCGATCGAGGGCGGTATTACGCAAAGCGCTGAAACCGAGCAGCCGGTTTACTATTGGGATCCGGTAATTGCGCCGTCCGGCATGGCCAATTACCAGGGCAATGAGTTCCCCGAGTGGGATGATACGTTCCTGGTAGGCGGGCTCGTCGCCCAGGCCGTGGTGGTCCTGCATATGGAGGGCGACCGCGTGGCACAGGAGCGGCATATCGATATCGGCGCCCGGGTGCGTGATGTGCGGGTGGGGCCCGATGGCGCTGTCTACGCGCTCACCGAGAGCCGGAACACCGGCCAGTCCAGCATTGTGAAGCTGACCAAGGCCGGGTAGTCTGGACAAGGCATAGAAAAGGCCCGGCGAAAGCGCCGGGCCTTGTTCATGAAGGGGCGGCAGGATTAGTGCATCTGGCTGGACCAATCGTCCACTTCCTTGCGGACTTCGTCCTTAGTCTTGCCGTAGCGTTCCTGAAGCTTGCCTTCGAGCTGCTCGCGATTGCCATTGATCTGGGACACGTCGTCGTCTGTCAGCTTGCCCCATTGTTCCTTGGCCTTGCCAGAGAACTGCTTCCAGCTGCCTTCAATGCGATTCCAGTCCATTTGTCGTCTCCTGTTCCATGAGAATTGGTATGCAGGTTCCATGAGAATTGGTATGCAGGATCAACGTATGGGACGCAGGCCCGTTCCCCAGAAGTGATGGTCAGGGCATTGGCCGTCGCCTATTGCGCAAGCGGGCGGCCATGAAGTCGAGGGCAAGTCCGATAAGGACGGCCAAGCCGATTGCCAGGGCCATGCCGAGCAGGGGCTGGCTGGCAAACCACTGACCCGCGATATAGCCCATGGCGACATTATAGGCGGCCCAGGCTGCTCCGGCGACGAGGCAGAAGGGGGCAAACCTGCGATAAGCAAAACCGGTGCTGCCGGCGGTCAGATTGACCGCCAGGCGCGCAAAGGGAATGAAACGGGCAGTCAGGACCACCATGCCTGCGCGCGGGCCCATGCGTCGGCTGGCCCAGCGCAGCAGGCGGGCCAGGGGGCGAAACCGGGTCTGTTGGAAACGGCGGATTCCGATCAGCCGGCCCAGCGTGTAAGTCAGGGTGTCGCCAATGATGGCACCCAAAGAAGCCGTGAGAAGCAGCAACAGGATGTCGGGTACGGCACTTGAGGCCGCAAGGGCAGCCAGACCGACCACAACCACTTCACTGGGGAAGACCGGAAATACGCCATCAAGCACAACCAAGCCAAGGGCGATCAAATAGACCCAGGGCGAGGTGGCAAGGGGCAGGACGAGATCGTTGAAGATGTCCATCGGGGCCGCTGATTGCACGTCAAGACGTGCTCTTTAGCAGGCGGTTTGCACAACCCTGTGACGGTGGAGCGGTATCAGGCGGCGTGGGCAGCCTTTTGCGTGTCGATTGCGGCTAGGATATCGCTGACCCGGTAAGGCTTGGGCAGAAACTGTGCGCCAGGGGGCAACTGGGCATGGGTGGGCCGGACCCCGCCCGAAACCACGACGATCGGCAGGCCAGGGTGAGCTTTGGCCGCAAGGCGCGCCAGGGCCAGCCCGTCCGGACCGTCACCAAGTTCAATATCGGTCACGAGGGCATCGATATTGGTGTCGATCAGACGCGCAGCCGTGCGGGCGGTGCCAGCCGTCACGGCGTGGTGGCCGAAATCGACCAATTGGTCGGCCAGGTCCAACAGCAGGAGCGGCTGGTCTTCAACGATCAGTATGCGCAAGTCAGTGGGCATTTGGGTATGCCTCCATACGCGGTTACGAAATGTACATGTGAAGGGAAGCGCCAGCGCGGTGGATCGTTGCATGCGGCCGCCGCATAGCTGATCACATGGTTAGTATTTGGTTTAAATTGTCTGGAATGGCGGCGCACGGCGGACATCGGATCTGGGCATTACCTTAAGGATTTGCCCATAGGCTGGGCGGCACGAAAGGGGAGTGCCGTGGCCGAACGCGATGTTGTGTACCTGTCCGAAGTGGTTGGGGCGCTCAGCTATGCGCTCGATATCACCGAGGGGCAGCCTGTTGGCCACAGCCTGCGGTGCTGCTGGATCGGGATGCATGTCGGCATGGGTTTGGGCCTGAGCCAGGCCGAATTGTCCGATCTCTATTATACTATCCTGCTCAAGGATATCGGATGCAGCTCGAATGCGGCGCGGATCTGCCAGCTCTATCTGGCCGACGATCTGAGCTTCAAAGGCAATTACAAGGTGGTCGACACCAAGCTGCCTGAAATCCTGCGCTTTCTGATTGCCAATACCGGCCGCAAGTCAGGCTTTGTCGAGCGGCTGCAGACGCTGGTGCATATTGCGCGCAATGGCGGGGAAATCTCCAAGGAACTGATCGAGACGCGATGCCAGCGGGGCGCGGTGATCGCCCGGTCGATGCGGTTTTCCGAGGCCGTGGCGCAGGGCATTCTCGATCTCGACGAGCACTGGGACGGCAGCGGGCAGCCGGTGAAACTGGAAGGCGAAGAGATTTCGCTGTTCGCGCGCATTGCGTTGCTGGCGCAGGTGGTGGACGTGTTCTTCATGCGCGGCGGAGCCGAGGCGGCATTGGCCGAGGTGACCGAGCGCTCCGGGCGCTGGTTCGATCCGCAATTGGTGACCTTGCTGGTGGGGATGAAAGACGATGCCGGGTTCTGGCAGACCATGCTCAGCAATGACCTGCACGAGCGGGTGATGGAGCTCGAGCCGCGGGCGCTGACGCGGGCGGTGGACGAGGACTATCTGGACGACATCGCGGCAGGCTTTGCGCAGGTGGTTGACGCCAAAAGCCCGTTTACGGCCGGCCATAGCGATCGCGTAGCCCTGTTCACCGACCTGATCGCGGAGGAAATGGGCTATGCGCCCGAGCGGCGGCGCTGGCTCAAGCGCGCGGCGTTGCTGCACGATATCGGCAAGCTGGGCGTTTCCAACAGCGTGCTCGACAAGAACGGCAAGCCGGATGATGAGGAGTGGGCCGACATCAAACGGCACCCCGAGCTGGGGCGGGTAATCCTATCCAAGATAGCAGCATTCCAGGACATGGCGCGGATTGCCGGGGACCACCATGAAAAGCTCAATGGCCGGGGCTATCCGCATGGCATCAAGGCGGACGCAATCGATCTGGATACCCGCATTGTCACTGTGGCCGATATTTTCGATGCGCTGACGGCGGACCGGCCCTATCGTAAGGCGATGCCGGTGTCGGCGGCGTTCGAAATCATGGAAAAGGAAGTGGGTACCGGGCTCGACCCAGATGTGTTTGCAGCGTTGCGGCGTGGCTTTGTGCGGCTTGAAAACGTGGCGGGTTCTGGGAGGGAGCGCGCGGCTTAGGGGGAGGTGCCCCCACCTAGCCTCCCCCTGACAGGGGGAGGGACGCATCGCGTGCGTCTGGAATTCTACAGCCTGGACCGATAAAGCCCGACGCGGATGCCGCCATGCAGCACCGGCGGCAGAGGCGTTTCAAAGCCCAATCCGGTCGCCTGCGCCAATTGCCGGTCGGCCGTGACGATGCCGACGCGCCAGCCGGAAAAGCGCGTCTTGAGAACCTTGCCGAGGGTACGGTGCAGCCCGATGAGCGGGCCTTTTTCGCCCACGCGGGTGCCATAGGGTGGATTAACGATCACGAGGCCCGGCGGACCCTCGGGCGGGGCCAGGTCTTCAATGGATTGCTGGGCGAAACCGGTGCAGTTCGAAACACCGGCACGGGCAGCGTTTTCCGATGCCATGCGGATGGCGCCGGGATCGCGGTCGAAGCCAAGGAAGCGCGTCGTTGTCGGGGTCGGAGCGGCAGGTGCGCGCAGCTCTGCCCAGGCTTTGGCGTTAAAACCGGGAAGCTGTTCGAAGGCGAAGTTTCGGCCGCGTCCGGGCTGCAAGCCAAGGGCGATTTCGGCGGCCTCGATGACGAAGGTGCCCGAGCCGCACATCGGGTCGAGCACTGGTTCGGCGCCAGTATAGCCGCATTGTGCGAGGAACATCGCGGCCATGGTTTCGCGCATCGGTGCCTTGGCGACGCCTTCCTTGAAACCGCGCTTGTGCAGGGACTCGCCGGAAGTGTCGATGC
Source organism: Devosia polycyclovorans (assembly GCF_042181575.1). Taxonomy (GTDB): domain Bacteria; phylum Pseudomonadota; class Alphaproteobacteria; order Rhizobiales; family Devosiaceae; genus Devosia; species Devosia polycyclovorans. The sequence continues at coordinate 1,678,299 of NZ_CP170082.1, forward strand.
TGATGGTGACCAGGTCGTCCTCGATGCGGACCATGATGCGGAGCACGGCATCCTCAGCAATGGGCGCACCCAATTCCTCGCGGATGGCGGTGGCGACGCGCTGGGCAGCAGCACCGGCGTGATAGATGCGCGAGCGCTTGCAACTGGCCTCGACATGGACGGGCACATCGGGACGGAGGAGTTCGGACCAGGGGAGTTTTCGCGCGCGCTTGTCGAGCTGGGCCAGATGCATGGCGCGGAAAGAGGCGATGCGTGCCAGAACGCGGGTGGCGCCGCGCAGCACCAGGTTAGCGCGCCAGACATCGGGCCAAGTGCCGGGAAAGGTCACGCCGCCATCGATGATTTTCGCGTCGATGAAGCCGGCGGCGCGTGCTTCATCGGCGAGCGGGGCTTCGAGACCGGGCGTGGCAACCAGGAAGATATCAAATGGAGGCGTGTTCATGGGCGAGCAGTAGCTGTGGGCGCCTGGGCTGGCAAGTTCTGCGGTGGGACGGGTTACGCCCGGCGTGATCTATGCTTATATCGGCGAAAGGCGATGAACCATTCGCCGTAATTTCAGGACACTGTCGAAAGAGCCGTTGCGATGACCGAATATGTGCCGCCCAAAGTCTGGACCTGGGACAAGGAAAACGGAGGTGCCTTTGCCAGCACCAATCGACCGATTGCCGGGCCGACCCATGACCAGGAACTACCGCGCGGCGAGCATCCCATCCAGCTCTATTCATTGGCAACTCCCAATGGGCAGAAGGTCACCATCATGCTCGAGGAGTTGCTGGCGGCCGGGCATGATGCGGAATATGACGCGTATCTCATCAATATCGGCAAGGGTGACCAGTTCGGGTCGGGCTTTGTGTCGGTGAACCCGAACTCGAAGATTCCCGCGATGATGGATTATGGGCCCAAGGAGCCGATCCGGCTGTTCGAGAGCGGCTCGATGCTGGTCTATCTGGCCGACAAGTTCGATGCATTCCTGTCCAAGGATGTGGCAAAGCGGGCCGAAACGATGAACTGGCTGTTCTGGCAGATGGGCAGTGCGCCGTTCCTCGGCGGCGGCTTCGGGCATTTCTATGCCTACGCGCCCATCAAGCTCGAATATCCGATCAATCGCTATGCGATGGAAGCCAAGCGCCAGCTCGATGTTCTGGATAGAGAGTTGGCGGACAAGGAGTTCATATCGGGGAGCGATTACACCATCGCCGACATGGCGATTTTCCCGTGGTACGGCAACATGGTGCTGGGCCGGGCCTATAATGCGGCCGAATTCCTCGATGTCGGCACCTACAAGAACGTCATTCGCTGGGCCGAGCAGATCGATGCGCGCGAGCCGGTAAAGCGCGGCCGGTGCGTCAACGCCTCGGGCGGCCCCGAGGACGAGCAATTGCACGAGCGGCACTCGGCGGCCGATGTCGACAAGGTTGTGGCGCTACGCAAGGAGCGCGGGACGGTCTAGCGCCGGTTTCGCCTTGGGATTTGAAGTCACCTCCGTCTGACGGAGGTGACTTAGCATCGCCGGAGTGCGTTTAATTATTGATGGCGATAATGCCCCATTGTGTGGCCGCGCAATCGTCGTCCAGACACACATTGCTGATCCACACTGCACCACTGCCGACGCCGACACCTTCTGCGGTGACAATGAGGTCTGCCACATCCTGGTTGAGGAACGCCTGCTGCGTGTCGAACGAGACCAGCATGTCGAAATTGTCAGCAAGGTCCTGTTCTTCAAGCACGTCGTAGGTTTCGCCGTTGGCATTCACCACCAGCGGGAAAAAGGCATATTGCCCCCACGTGACAGGGTCGCCGAACATGACGGCATCTTGAAGCAAAGAGAAGACCTCGAAGAACCCATCGGCATTGCCATGGAGGGATTCAATCTGGGCGTATACGTCCTCTTCTGACTGGGCGGCGGCAGCGGGTGCCAACAGCAGGACGGCAAGGAACGCAAGAGCGGGGCGCAGGAACATTGTGGTCTCGCAGGGGTCAAAATTTGCCGCGACGTAGCAGCGGTCCAATTCAGTCTACATGCACGGAGCGGTGGCGGGAATACACCCCCTGTTAAGCGTAACCGACCATTATGTGGGCCGTCGGGGGCGCGTTTTTTGCCCTCCTGCCCTGTTTGTATTGAATTTGAGTAAGCCCTATGCGTCTGATTATCGGTATCGTCGTCGTCTTTGCCTGCGTGTTTGGTGGCTATGCGGCGATGGGCGGCAAGCTCTACGTGTTGTGGCAGCCTTTTGAATTCGTGATCATTCTGGGCGCAGCGATCGGTGCTTTCATCATCGCAAACGGGGCACCGGTGCTCAAGGCGGTGCCGTCCATGTTCGGTACGATGCTCAAGGGGCCGAAATACAACAAGGCGGCTTATGTGGAACTGCTGGGTCTGCAGTTCTCGATGTACAAGCTGATCCAGCAGAAGGGCATTCTGGGGATCGAGCCGCATATCGAGGACCCGCATAATTCCACCCTGTTCAACGCCTTCCCGACATTTGCCAAGAACCACCACGCGGTGGAGTTCGTGTGCGACTACATGCGCATGGTGACCATGGGGTCCAACAATGTGCATGAGATGGATGCGCTGATGGACGAGGAACTGGAAACGCACCATCAGGAGCAGGAACGGATCGTTTCTGCCATGCAGGCGGTCGCTGACGGCACGCCCGCACTGGGCATCGTGGCCGCGGTTCTGGGTGTGATCAAGACCATGGGCTCTATCTCGGAGCCGCCCGAAGTGCTGGGGCACCTGATCGGTGGCGCGCTGGTTGGTACCTTCTTCGGCGTATTTGTCGCCTATGGCTTTTTTGGTCCCATGGCCCAGTCACTCAAGAGCACATTTGAGGCCGAGTCCAAATACTTCCTCTCGCTCAAGGTGGGCCTGTTGGCCCATATCGGCGGTCAGCCGCCGGTGATGGCGATTGAATTCGCGCGCAAGGCCTTGATGAGCGATGTGCGCCCGAGCTTTGCTGAAGTTGAAGCTGCCACCGCTGCGCTGCCGGCCACCACCTGATAGCCTGAACGGGGGCAGCCAGAATGGCGAATTACGACCAGCCGATCATCATCAAGAAGGTCAAGAAGGCCGCCCATGCTCACCATGGCGGGGCGTGGAAGATTGCCTATGCCGACTTCGTGACGGCGATGATGGCATTCTTCCTCTTGATGTGGCTGATCAGCATGACGACGCCCGAGCAGAAGGAAGGCCTGGCCAATTATTTCGCGCCTGCATCTCTGAGTACGACCACGAGCGGCGCTGGCGGCGTGATGGGTGGCAGTGCGATGGACAATTCGGGCAACCAGATGTCTGGCTCCTCTGCCGACATCATCGAGGACCGACCAGCGTCGCCGCAAAGCTCGGACCAGGGTACCACCGATACCCATATCGGCGGCGCGGCGCGCCAGCAGGGCAGCGAGCAACGCGCCAGCAGCGACAGTGAGTTCAACCTGCAATCGCTTGAAGCGCAGGCGTTCCACAGTGCGGCGGCGAGCATCAAGCAGGCCTGGCAGTCGCTGCCCGAAGTGACCCCATTCCTGGACAATCTGCTTGTCGAGCAGACCGAGGAGGGGCTGGATATCCAGATCGTTGACCAGCAGGGCCGCCCCATGTTCCCAGAGGGGTCGAAATATCCGCTGGAGCCCACCCGTGCAGCGATCGCGGCGATTGGTCCGATCCTGCAGCAGCTCAATGCGCAGGTGACAATATCGGGCCATACCGCGGCGGGCGGGCGCTACGACAATCCGCGCTACGGACCCTGGGAACTGTCGGCGGACCGCGCCAATGTGGTGCGCTCGATCCTGGGTGAGTTCGGCATGAGCGACGATCGCTTCAAGGCCGTAGCCGGGCGAGCGACGGGTGAACCGTTCTTTCCCAACGATCCCTATATGGCCGCCAATGAACGGGTGCGGATCACGGTGCTGCACGCCCCTCCGCCAGTGCCAACTGACCTATCGTTCTGAGGCTCAAGAGGCGGAAAGAAATGATTAACCGCGATCTTCGCCGTGATCGCGCGGGACTTAATCGTTCAGAATTGTGACAGAACTGTTTAAGCAGTTGGGGCGCATCTTCAAAGGATTACTTTGGGGGAGATCTCTCATGCGCACCATGACGCGTTTGACGGCCTTACTACTCATTCTGATTTCATCTTCTGTTTTTGCCGCAGCCCAGGACTGGACGGTTGCCCGGCTGCGCGGAGACGCGCAGCACTATGATGGGCGGGAATGGCACCCGCTTGCCATTGGCGACATCGTGCGGCGCTCGCATCATGTGCGTACTTTTCATAATGCACGCATGGAACTTGTTCGTGGCAATGAGTCCATTGAATTGGGGCCCGGCACATTCCTGGCCATTCACGAGGCCCAAGGCCGAAAGCTCACAGATGTCGAACAGCATCTTGGAACTGTGCGGATCACCGCGGACAAGCGGAATGTCGAGCATTTTCAGGTCACCACCCCGGTGTTGGCCGCGGTCGTCAAGGGCACGCAGTTTTCGGTAAAGCTGTCGAACGGCCGCGCCACAGTCGCAGTGGATAGCGGCGTCGTTCAGGTGCAAGACACGGTGAACAATGTGGTCGCCGATGTCGTGGTGGGGCAGTCGGCGTCTGCGGGAACGGACAATCCGCTGCAGGTCAGCGGCCCCGGGTCATCCAGCACTATCTATGTTGTGAACGGGCGGCCCGTGGTCGGAGCGACTGCGGCCGCCCAGGCTGCCGGTTATGATCCAGCGGCCGAGGAGAAGAGTGGCTACCAGTCGCCGGCGGGCGACCCGGGCCGCTCCAGTAGTAGTGCCTCGGCCGGCGGTGGTGGGAATAGCTCCGGCGGGGGCGGTTCTGCTGGGGCCGGTAGCTCTGGAGGCGGTTCTGGCGGAGGCGGTTCTGGCGGAGGCGGTTCTGGCGGGGGCGGTTCTGCTGGGGGCGGTAGCTCTGGAGGCGGTTCTGCCGGGGGCGGTTCTGCCGGGGGCGGTTCTGCTGGGGGCGGTTCTGCTGGGGGCGGTAGCTCTGGAGGCGGTTCTGGCGGGGGCGGTTCTGCTGGGGGCGGTTCTGCTGGGGGCGGTAGCTCTGGAGGCGGTTCTGCCGGGGGCGGCAGCTCCTGGGGCGATGACGACGACGATTGACGTCCACTAGAAGACGCTTCGAATTGTACAGGGCCGGCGCCAATCAGGCGCCGGCCAATTTGCATCAAATTGCGGTATTGAGCGGCAGAAGGCGTTAACCGGAGTTCTAGGTAACTTGCGGTATGTCCCGGGTTCTTTGACCTCGGTAAGGCCGGGTTAATAGGTCTCTACGCGATAGTACACACAGTAAAGTGGTGCATCGGGCGTGGGAGATTGTCATGGGTGTCGTAAAATCTATTCTTGCTACACTGGCGCTGGCCTGCAGCTGTTCGGTTGCCATTGCTGATGAGTGGATCGCCGAGCGCCTGCGCGGTGACGTGCTGCAGTACGAGCGTGGCAATTGGGTGACCCTGGAACGGGGCGATGTGGTGCCCGATGGTGGCAAGGTGCGGACGACCGGAACCGGGCGGGTGGACCTTGTGCGCGGGCAGGAGAGCATTGCCCTTGGCCCCAATACCCAGATTGCCGTGCGGGATGCCGCGGGACAAAAGATGACCAGCGTGATCCAGAGCAGCGGCATCGTCACCGTAACGGCCGAGAAGCGCAATGTGCAGCATTTTTCCGTGCAGACCCCAATCCTAGCCGCGATTGTAAAGGGTACACAGTTCACGGTTACCTATAGCAACGGCCTGGCGGGGGTGGACGTGATGAGTGGCATCGTTCAGGTGCAGGACAGCATTCATGATGTGGTGGTCGATGTCACACGCGGGCAGTCAGCAGCCGCCAGTCAGTCGCGCCCGCTCAAGGTAGAAGGTCCAGGCGCCGACAAGGCGGTCTTTCTGATCGGCGGGGTGGCGGTACCTGCAGCGGCTCGCGAGGCCTTTGTGAGCGGTGTCGGTGTGGAGACTGCCGCTGCCGCTACCAGCGGTATTCAGGTGACGGCGGGCGCTGGCAACACTGGTGTGACGGCAGGTGTGGGCGCGACGGCCGGAACCGGGGCAACGGCGACGGCAGGTGCAGGTGCATCGGCTGGAACAGGGGTGACAGCGACGGCTGGTGCGAGCGCGGGAGGTGGTAACCTGAACGTGACTGCCGGTGCTGGTGTTGGCGGTACTGGGGTGACCGCTGGTGCCGCGGCAGGAACCGGCGGAACGTCAGCCGGTGCTTCGGTGGGCAATGGCGGCGCAGGTGGCACCGCGGTCAATGTTGATCTGGGACCAGCGGAGGTTAGCGTCGGTGTTGGCGGCGGCGGCCTCGGCGCGAAACTGGGGCTCTAGCCGAGCCCGCTGGCATCACGCCTTAAGGCGAGGACTGAAGCCCGTGGCTCAGGCCTGCTAGCACCTTGGCGAAGTCGGCGCTCGGTACCGGCCGGCTGAAATAGTATCCCTGGCCATAGTTGCAGCCTAGACCAGCCAGGAGGGCGGCGGTCTGTTCGTCCTCCACGCCCTCGGCAATGGTGCGTTTGTCCATCCGGGCCGACAAGTCAATGATGGCTGACAGCAGGTTCCGGTCGGTGGCCGAAGTGCGGTTTCGCACAAAGCTCTGGTCGATCTTGACCAAATCAAAGGGCAGGTCGCGGAAATAGCTCAGCGACGAATAGCCCGTGCCGAAATCGTCAATCGCCAGGCGCACGCCCAGATCGCGCAATTGCCACATCACATCATGGACGCGGCGCGGATCGGTCACGCGGCTGCTCTCGGTGATCTCCAGTTCGAGCCGGGACGCAGGCAGGCCCGATCTGCGCAGGGCCGCGGCCACGGTCGCGGCAATGTCGGCGTGCTGGAACTGAATTGGCGATACGTTGACCGCAACGGTAGCCGGGTTGGGCCAGGCTGCGGCCTGGTGACAGGCCTCCCATAGAATCCAGCGCCCCAGTTCCACGATCAGGCCGGTTTCTTCGGCAAGGGGAATGAATTCGGCGGGGGACACGGAGCCCAGTTCGGGATGGTCCCAACGCATCAAAGCCTCAGCGCCAATGATGCTGCGGGATTTCAGGTCGACCTGCGGCTGAAAGTTGAGGCGGAGCTGATTGCGGCCCAGAGCGCGGCGCAGGTCCCGGTCGAGCTGACGGTGGCGGTCCAGAACCGACTGGTCGGCTGGGCTGAAGCCACGGGTGTTCAGACGGTCGGCGCGCGCCTGGATCAGGGCCATTTCGGCCTGGGTGAGCAATTCGCCGCGGCTGATCGATCCTGCGGCGAAGCCGACCACTATCTCAACATGCAAATGGTGCCCGTCGGCGTGGTATTCCCCCGAAAGCGAAGACCTCAATTGCCGCGCGATATTGGCGAGCCGATCGGCATCTCCGTCATCATCGCGCAGCAGAGCAAAGGTGGATGGCGCGGTGCGCGCCACCTCGCTGAACCCGGTGTGCCCGAGGCGGTGGGCGAACTGGAGCAGAACGGCCTCCACAACATCATGCCCCAGGGTGACCCGCAGTTCGTCTGTCGCCTGGACCTGCAGCAGCAGAAGCATCAGCGGGTGAGCGGGGCGCGGAAGCTCCATCAGGCCCTGCTGCGAAAGCAGGCCCGTGGCCGCATCGTGCGTGGCCAGGAAGCGTATCCGGTCCTGGGCGGCGCGCCGGGCCAGGAGGTGGTCATAGCCGTTATCGGCCAGGGCGAGTCCGAACAGGACTACCAGGCCGACATGCAGGCTTGCAGTGCTGACCACCACATTGGCGTGGGAATGGGCCAGAAGTGCCAGAGCTTCGCCCAGTAGGGCTGCAAGCACCAGACCCGCGAAGATCGCTTGCGCGTTGGCCTTGCGCCTGTGCACGAGCAACAGCAAGGTCAGGACGGACACGATCAGCACGCCCGGCAGACCGCCCCAATTGACCAGGATGCGTCCCGTCTTGATCGTTTCGAGCGCCAAGGCCTGCAGCACGGGGCCAGGAATGACCCCGTACCGCGGCACGGTGAAGAAGTCGCGCAGTTCGATGGCGCTCGCTCCGATGATGACCTGCTTGCCCGCCAAGAGAGCAAGGTCGACCCGGCCATACAGCACATCGGTGAAGCTCAGGCGTTCCAGCGACGCCAGATCGAGTGAGAAATCTACTTCCAGCACTTGGGGCAAGGGCGCATTGCCGCGGGCCAGTTGCACGGCGAGAGCGGGAATAGTCCCGGCTGCATCGGAAGCAGCGATGGGCAGACTGTGGGCCGTTGCCGTCACAGGGTTGAGCAGTACGTTGACCAGCACAGGGTCGGCCGCAGCGGAAAACTCGGGGAGGGGGCGGGAGAAGTGCAACTGGCCATCCGGGCCCATCTGGGCAAAGGCCGCGAGATAGGCGTAGCCGCCAGCCCGCTCCAGTGCCGCGGTGAAGAGAGCATCGTCGAATGGGTCGCGGCTGCTGGAAAAATCGATGTCGAAGGCGACCTCGTCGGCGCCGGCCTCCATGAGCCGATCGAGCAGGGTAGCGTGAAGGCTGCGTGGCCAGGGCCAAACTCCGATTTCGGCGAGGCTCTTGCTGTCTATTTCCACCACCACGGTGGTGCCGCTGACCGGACGGTTGGCAGACGCAAGGCGCCAGTCCTCCAGGCGGCGGTCAAGCGAGGCCAACATGCCAGCCTGCGTCAAGCCCAGCAGTACCAGCATCGCCACGAAGGCAGCCGTCCATCTAAGTAGTTGCCGCAACAGTGTCTCCCCGGCCAGAACCCAACCTACTCCGGCGAGCCCTGACATCCGGTTAAGACTGATTATTTACCGCGGGTGATCTGGAACAGAGCTCCTATTGGCAACGTTGGCGCTGAACACCAGATGAAAGGTCCAACCGTTCCATGCTGCAACTCCTGCTTATTCTCATTGTCATTGCCTTTGTTGCGGGCCTGATGGGCTTTACTGGATTGGCGGGTGCAGCCGCGACGCTTGCCAAGATCGTCGCCGGCATCATGCTGATCGGCATCGTCATTATCCTGATCATGGCCATGATGGGCCTGGCGATCCTGTTTTAGGGCGTGCGGTATGCCTGCCCGGCCACGCAGTGGCAGTTGCCCAGGCGCGAACGTGAGCAGTTCGGACAGATTGCTGGTGGCGGCGTGGGGGACCGGAAGGCCCGATCTCAGGCCTGCCTCGGCGCCAGAAGTCGCGCCAGTCCAAGAACACCCAGGGCGAGCAGGGCCGGGCCTATAGCGAGCCATGCCAGGCCGCCGGCCCACAACGCGCCGGTGCCTGCCCAGAGTATGGATGAAAAGGCCTCGCAAAGGGTTGCTGCACGTGAGGCGACCTGCCGACGGCGGAACATGGAGCGTTTTGCAGTGACGCGAAACCAAAGCTGAATGGCGGTGGATGCTGCGGCAGCCGATGCAGCGCAGATGGCGACGATGATGGCCATAGGCCAGGCCGCAAATCCGATGAGCAGCAGAAGTGGGGCCATCACCACCAGAATGATCGAGAGCACGGCCTCGATTTTGGCGCGCAGTATTGTTGATTGCGTCAGTGGTGCGGTGGCGACCAGATCGTGCGCATCTTCTCCTGAAATTGCGAGCCAGGCCAGACCGCCGGCTAGCTGACCGCAGGCCATGACCAGGACCGGGACGATGACGATAAAGCTCCCATCACCGGATACCGAACCATAATTGACCCAAAGCAGCAGGGCGGGCGGGACGAGATAGAGCAGTTGCATCAGCGTTTGCGAGAGCAGCCAGGGATCGCGCTGGAGCAGTTTGAACTCCTTGCGGCGGAGAGCCTGGCGCTGGGTGGTGGGGCGGAAATCATTTCTGGCCGGACGGCGGCGGCTACGGATGTGGTTGAGGCCAGCCGCCGCGGAGGCCAAGCGGCCGTAGCTCGGAGCAATCAGGCAAATGCTGGTCGCGAGGAGGAGTAGCGAGACAGACACCATCATCACCGCCGGAACCGGCTCGCCCAGGGCGGCGCGTGCCGGCAGCCAGAGCACGTTATCGGGACCAGGTGCCGCGGCGATGAGGGCGTCAGACTGGAAGAAAGAGAGTCTGGTAAAGCCTTGGTGCGAAAGAATTGCGGCTGCCTGTATGCCAATGACAAATCCCGCACCAACGATGCCCGCGACGATCTGGGCGATCAGACGGGTGCGGCGTGGACCGACGATTTGAAACAGCAGGCGGGTAATGAGCATGGCTATGGCCACCGAGAGGGCCGCCAGCGCAAGTATGACCAGAAGAGCGGAAAACCAACGCGGCCCGTCCTGCAGTACCAGCGAGAGGACAAGCGGACTAACCAGCAGGCTGCCCAGCGCGGTGGTGGAAACCAAAACTGTCCCGGCGCGGACGGCAAAGAGCCGGGCGCTGGACACAGGGGAGGAGAGGATCAGGTCCAGATCGGACCGGCCATAATAGACCCGGGTCACTGCTTCGAGCGCCTGGGACAGGGTGACCGCCCAGAACAACAGGCCCATGCCGGAGATGGCCGCGAGCGTCTGTTTGTCAATTCTGATGCCGGCTTCCACCCAGGGGCGAACGGCAAACCATGTGATGAGGAGCATCAGCCCAAATACGGCGCCGCCGCCGACAATCCAGCCAAGCAGCCGCACACGATGCCCACCGGTCATCATGGCCAGGGCATCGCGCCAGGCCAGCCGGAACTCGTGGGCCGCGAGCCAGGGCAGGGTGGTGGGGACGAGGCTCACGCTGCGTCCTGCCTGTCTTTGCCTTGTTCCGCCGAACTCTGGGCGACCAGATCGAGGAAGATTTCTTCCAGCGTGGTTTCGCGGCCGATGCGGGTGCGCAGCTCGTCCAAGGTCCCTTCGGCAATCAGACGGCCGTCGGCGATGACGCCAATGCGTTCGGCCATGCGTTCGGCCACTTCGAGAATGTGGGTTGTCATGATGACGGTGACGCCCGCAGCGGTCTTGCTGCGCAGCACATCCTTGACCTGACGCGCGGAACCGGCGTCGAGCCCGGTCAGGGGTTCATCGAGAATGATGAGATCGGGATGGTGGACCAGCGCGCCAGCGAGTGCCACTTTCTGCAGCATGCCCTTGGAAAAGCCGCCGCAAAGGTCATTGGCGAAGGGCGCAAGACCGAGCCAGTCGATCAGTTCATGGGCAGACTGCCTGGCCCGTGCAGGGTCGACTTGCCAGAGACCCGCCACGAAATCGAGATATTCGAGCGGGCTGAGCCGGTCATAGACCATAGGTTCGTCGGAAACCCAGGCCATGCGGCGTTTGGCGGCCACCGGATCGGCGAGGGCGTCGCTGCCGAGCACCGAGATGGACCCCGCGTCCGGCTTGAGCAGACCGGCAACCATGCGCAGGATTGTGGTCTTGCCGGCGCCATTGGGGCCAAGAAGAGCATAGAACTCGCCAGGCCGTATGGTCAGGTCAATCCCTTTGACGACGGGGCGGTCAAAGGATTTCTTGAGGCCGGAAATGGAAAGGGCGGCGGCGGGCATGGCGGGCTCCAGGCTGAGTGCAGACGCTAGCCTTGCCGCCCTTTCGGTCAAGTGAATGGCAATCGTTAACGGAATGGAACGGCCAACGGGTCGCGGCGGGTCGGCATTGCCGAAGGTGGGCAAGGGATCCGGTGGTTGCTGCTTCCCTCTACTGCAACCCTACGGCATCCACCTGGCCCGAGCGGCATTCGACCTGGGCGGGGTTCGCTGCCCGTAGCAAGGCTCCGAAATCGTCGGGGCCCGTGATCTCGCCTGTCAGGTTGATCTGCAATTCGGTGATCAATGTACGATTGCCGTCGCGCACGCAACGCATGGTGATGCGCTCGCCGCTTCCGGCACCAAATGACGAGTCGAAGGCATCGCGAACCTGAGCGAGGGTGAGGCGCTTGCCGATGTTGCTGGCAAAGAGCTCAGCGACTTGAGAGGTATTCAAGGCAAGCATCAAATCCAGTGAGTCAGCAAAGTATTCGCGCTGGTCGGTGCCGTAGCAGGTGCCATGTTTGGTCCATTCGTGGCGGTCGAGCCCGGACTGGCTGCCGGGCATCACTTCATCCAGGTCGCGCCGTTGGGCGATGGTGAGGTCGAGCAGGGGCCGATCACGCCAACGACCGTCGCGGCTGGCCCAGATGTCGCGCTCGGGGACCCCGCAATATTCATTGCTGCGCGGCTGCGGCCAAAGGCCATGGAGGGTGAAATGGGTTGCCTCGAAGCTGTTCCCGCGTTGATTGCGGCATTCGGTGGTGCGGGAGGCCGTCTCACAAAAGGCGGGCTGCCAATTGACGGCCAGCACGTATTGGGTGCCGCGATAGGCCTGTTGCGGCGTGGCCGTTTTGTCAGCCGTCGGCAGGGCGATATCGGTGGTGCCACAATTGATCTCTACCCAGCGCCGCGCAGGTTCTGCGCTGGGGATGATGAGCCGGAGATGGGTGGCCGGCGTGTTGTTGGCGGCGACCAGCTCATAGGTTTCACCGGGGGAAAGGGTGACACTGCCGGGATTGGTCTGGCGGTTGATCGACTGAAAAGCCGGGCAGGCCTTTTCCGAGGTGAACGTACCAGACAGTGGAACCTCTGCCAGTGCCGGTGCCGCGGCGAGCAGCACAAATGCGAATGCGAGTTGCTTTAGCATGTTTCATCTCCTGGGCTCGTTGTGCTGGTGGAGCATGCCGGAACCGCCAGGCTGCCAGCGCCGTTCTCCTGCCATAGCCAAAGGAGGCATGGAATGTCTGAACCTGATCGTGAAACTGTAGTTGTCGACCGAGGCGGGAGCGGCGCTGGAATGATCGTCGGTATCATCGTGGTGCTGGCGCTGCTGGCCATCGGCTATCTGGTCTTCTTCAATGGCGACGGTTCCGGTGGCGGCACCGTCGATGTTGATGTTCCCGCCGTGAGTGTCGATGTGACGCCGGACGGCCAGTAGAAGCGGCTGCAGATAGAATTGTAGCGGGCGTCCCAGTGGGACGCCCGCATTTTCGTGCACGACCTAGAGCGTGATGCGGTAGATGCCAAAGCCGGCTTCGTCAGTCTCGCCGGTGGCTTCGATCTTGACCGCGGTCACGTCAGCCACCTTGTCGGCAGCCTTGGGCCCGGTGGCAAAGAGCACGGTGGTGTCGCCGATCGGGGCGAGGGACCAATTGCTGTCGGCCTTGGGGTTAATCGTGCCGTTTTCGATGATGAAACGAACGATGATGTCGCGATTGGTATCGGGGCCGATAAAGACGATGTTCTCAGCACCAGTGCCCGGGAAGGAGCCACCACCGCCAGCGCGGTAATTGTTCGAAGCGATGACGAACTTGGCTTCCGGGTCGATCGGGGCGCCGTCATACATCAGGTCGACGATGCGGTTGGCGTCGGGATTGATCTCTTCCTTGCCGTCCGACGAATATTTGGAGGGCTGGGTAAGGTCGATCTTGTAGGTGACGCCGTCGATCACGTCGAAATTGTAGGACGGGAAATCCGGGTTGATGAGGGCGGCATCGGTGGCGCCGGCTTCAATCTGGTTGAAGATGCCGGCCGAACGTTCGAGCCAGTTCTTCACATCCGCGCCGGTGACGACCAGGGCCTGGATGGTGTTGGGGTAGAGATAAAGGTCGGCCACGTTCTTGATGGCCACCGGGCCGACGGGGACGTCGGTGTAGTAGTCCGGGCCGCCACGGCCGCCGGCCTTGAAGGGGGCAGCGGCGGAAAGGATCGGCAGGCTTTCCCATTCGGTGCCCTTCATCATCTGCTCGATGTACCAGGACTGGGCCTGGGAGACGATCTGAACCGACGGGTCATCGGCGACCAGGGCGAAGTAGGAGTGCAGGGGAGCGGCCGTTTCACCAACCGGGCGGCGGATGTAATCGAGCGTTTCCTGATGCTCTTCAGCGACCGAGGCTTCGACTTCCGGCACCGATTCAACGGTGGGGACGTTCTTGTTGTCGATGCGCTCGACGATGGGGCGGGCTTCGGAGGTGTGCGAAACCACACTCCATTTGCCGTCGGCATCGACTTCGAGCAGCAGGTCGATCAGACCCATATGCGAGCCCCAGAAGCCGGGCATGACGGCGGGTGTGCCATTGAGCGTGCCGGCTTCAATGTCGGCGCCCGGAACGTCGGCATAGTTGGGGCCGGGGAAGACCAGGTGATGGTGACCGGTGAGGACCGCGTCGATGCCTTCAACGGCCCCCAGATAGAGCGAGGCGTTTTCCATGCCCGAGACATATTCGCTGCCGTCGATGCCGGAGTGGGAAAGGGCGACGACAATATCGGCGCCTTCTTCGCGCATCTTGGGCACCCAGGCTTCGGCCGCCTCGACAATGTCGCGAACCACAACCTTGCCAGTCAGGTGGGCGGCATCCCAGGTGAGGATCTGCGGGGGCAGGAAGCCGATAACGCCGATCTTGATGGTATGGGTCGCGCCCGAACCGTCGGTCAGTTCTTTTTCGAAGATGCGGTAGGGATCGAGATAGGTGTCGTCTTCAAGCGGGTTGTCGCCCAACTCGTTGCCGCGCACCAGATTGGCCGAGACCAGCGGGAAATTCGCACCTTCAAGCGCGCGGTCGAGGAATTCCAGGCCATAGTTGAATTCGTGATTGCCCAGGGTTGCAGCGTCGTAGCCCAGCGTGTTGAGCGCTGCGACGGCGGGATGAATGTCGCCCTGATCGAGGCCCTTTTCATAGGCCATGTAGTCGCCCATCGGGTTGCCCTGGATCAGGTCGCCATTGTCGAACAGCACGGCATTGCCGGCCTCGGCGCGAATCTGTTCGATGATGGCGGCCGTGCGCGCCAGACCCATCGTGTCGTTGGGGGCGTCGGCATAGTAATCGTAGGGGAGGATGGCGACGTGAATATCGGTCGTCTCGATGATGCGCAGATGGGCCTGATTGGCCTGGGCCATGACGGCGAAGGGATGCATGGCAACCATGGCGCCAACGCTGGCGGAACCCGCTAGGAAGCTGCGCCGAGAAATGCTCGGGAAGAAGTTCATTTGATCGTCTCCAATGAAGTGCCGCTTTGCCGGGGGCGTGCTCCCGGCGCCGGTTTTCGACCGGTTCTTGGCGCTTCCCCGTCCACGGGGAGCAGACCGCTCATGCCTTGCTCAAATGACGAGCGCATGACGGCTGGATTGAGACGCTATGAAGTTTTTACCGCTTGGTCAATTTATGACAGTTTGATGACAGTGAGGTGGATGCCACGGGTGCGTATTCCTCCCCAGCTTGCGGGGGAGGACAGAAAGAGCTACCATACCAGTTTCGGGTCCACCAGGGCGCCCTTGTGGCCGATGACGATGCCGGCGGTACGGTGGGCAGCGGTGGCGGCTTCGCGCAAGTTCTTGCTGTTGAGCCGGGCCGAAAGATAGGCGCCGTTGAAGCTGTCGCCGGCGCCGGTGGCGTCCACGACGTTGGTGACTGGGGGCGGGGCGATGCGGATGCGCTCGCTGGCGGTGGCGATCAGCGCTTCCTTACTGCCATCCTTGACCACGACTTCCTCGACGCCGAGTTCGAGATAGCGGTCGGCCGTGTCGTCGATGGTCTTGTCGCCAAACAGCGGCGCTTCGTCGGTGTGGGTGGGCAGAACGATGTCGCAGAGGCTCGCGGCGGCGGTGAGGACGCCAGCCATGACGCGGGGCGAGGACCAGAGAGCGGGCCGAAGATTGGTGTCGAAGGCAACTCTGGCGCCATTGTCGCGTGCCTTGACGATGGCGCCGAGCAGGCGGCCGCGGGCGCGGGGGGCAAGGATGGCCAGGGTAATGCCGGAGAAATAGACCAGTTCGGCGCCTTCGACGGCATTGGCGAGCGCAGACTTGTCGTCGGCCAGAAGTTTTGCAGCAGAGCTGTCGCGCCAATAGGTGAAGTGCCGGTCGCCCTTTTCCTGGTGGATCATGTAGAGGCCGGGGCGGCGATCATGAATGGTCTGGATGTGGCCGGTGCCGATGTTGTTGTCGTCGAGAAAGGAGCGGATGTCGCTCGAGTAGCGGTCCTGACCGAGGGCGGTGACATAGTCCACCGACCAGTCCTTGCCGAGCAGGGCGCGGAGGTACCAGGCGGTGTTGAGCGTGTCACCGGCATAGCCGAGACGATAGGTGCGGTCTTCACCGCCGCTCATCTCGATCATGCATTCCCCGATTGAGACGATGCGTTTGGCCACGGACTTCCTCCTGAACTTCAACGGGGTTATGCCGGTGCGGGCTTGCTCCGGCAAGGGCTTGCCACTAAAGAGGCTTTATCCTGCGCCAAACTTCCATACAAGATGGAGGAGGCCGCATGTCTCGAGGAGAATTTCCGTGTCCAGCCCGCGCCTCAACACAGCCAGCCTTGCCACACTCGCCAAGGGCACGAAAGTGCCTGGCTATGACCGGGCCAAGGTGACACCGGGAATCGTGCATCTGGGCATTGGCGCATTTCACCGGGCGCATATGGCGGTTTATGTCGATGACCTGCTGGGCAAGGACCCGAGCTGGGGCATTGTCGGGGCGAGTCTGAGGCGGCCGGACACCAAGGAGGCGCTGGAGCCGCAGGACGGGCTCTACACCATTGCCGTGCGCGATGCCGAGGGCACGCATCCACGGGTAATTGGCTCGATCCTTTCGGTGATGGACGCCAACACCCAACGCGCGGAACTGCTGACGCTGATGGCTGATCCGGCCATTCGCATCGTCTCGCTGACGGTGACCGAAAAGGGTTATTGCCACGATCCGGCAACCGGCGAACTGGACCAGAAGCATGCCGACATCGTGCATGACCTCGACAATCCGACAGCGCCGAAATCGGCACCGGGCATGCTGGTGGAAGCGCTGGCGCAGCGCAAGGCGGCAGGCGTCGCGCCCTTTACAGTGATGAGTTGCGATAATCTTCCGAGCAATGGCGAAACGGCCAAGCGGATCGTGACGACATTTGCGTCGCTGCGGGACCCTGAATTGGGCGAATGGGTGAAGCAGGTGGCTTTCCCCTCGACCATGGTGGACCGGATTGTGCCCTCGACCACAGACGCGGATCGGGATGAAGTGGCCGGCCTGATCGGGGCGGAGGACGCATGGCCGATCATGACCGAGCCCTTCACACAGTGGGTGATCGAGGATCATTTCCCGTCCGGCCGACCGGCGTTTGAAACGGTGGGCGCGCAATTGGTGAAGGATGTCGAGCCCTTCGAGCTCATGAAGCTGCGGATGCTCAATGGCAGCCATTCGACCATGGCCTATGCGGGCTATCTTGGTGGCTATGAATATATCGCCGAGGTGATGGGCGATCCGGCCTATGTGAAGCTGATCCACGGGTTGATGACCGAGGAGGCCATGCCGACGCTCAACATGCCGGGTGTGGATCTTGGCGCGTACCGGGACGAACTGCTGGAGCGGTTCCGCAATCCGGCGCTGAAGCACCGGACCTGGCAGATCGCGATGGATGGCAGCCAGAAACTGCCGCAGCGCCTGCTGGGCACGATCCGCGAGCGGCTGGCCGCCGGGCAGGGGATTGAGCGACTGGCGCTGGGGGTGGCGGCATGGATGCGCTATGTGACCGGCGTGGCCGAAGACGGCAGCGAAATCGATGTGCGCGATCCGCTGGCGCTCAAGATGCACGCGATAGCGGCAGATGCCGGGGATGACGCTGGGGCGCTGTTCGACGGACTCGTGGGGCTGAGCGAAGTGTTCGGGGCGGATCTTGCAGGAAACGCCGATTTCCGGACCGTAGTCGTGCGGCATCTGGAGAGCCTGTTCGATGAAGGTGCGCGGGCGACGGTGAAGAAGGTGGCCGGGTGACCCCAACTGGCATTGCTGCGGCCCTTTGGGCCTAGCGTCGCTACCTCCCCCGGTAGGGGCGGTAAGACATAGTGTTCTTGAAATAGTCCGCGTGGAACGAGTTTCTCTGCGCCGCACTTTACTGCTAGCGTCCATCGGCAAAAGTGAAAGGCGTCGGGCGATGAAGTGGCGGGGTCGGGAGCGCAGCTCCAATATCGAGGATCGGCGCGGCCGGCGCAGCGGCGGGCTGGGTGGCCTGGGCGGACTCGGAGGTCTTGGTGGCGGTCGCGGTGGCGGCATCCGCATTCCGACCGGCGGGCGCGGGTCGCGTGGCGGAATTTCGGGGTTAATCGGCATTGTCGTGGTGCTGGGGATCATCTGGTTCGCCACGGGGCAGAATCCTCTGGATATGCTGACAAGCGGGTCGAGCACCGGGCCTGCGTCCAGTGCGACGTCGCGGCAGCTGCCGGCCGAGGGCCAGGATGAACTGGCCGATTTCGTCGGTGTGGTGGTCAAGGAAACCGAGGATCTGTGGAACGAGCAGTTCGCGGCGATCGGCGAGAATTATCCGGAGCCGACAGTGGTGCTGTTTTCCGATGCGGTAAACACGGCCTGCGGTGCCGCCGACAGCTCGGTGGGGCCATTTTACTGCCCTGGGGACAGCAAGGTCTATATCGATCTCAGTTTCTACGACCAGTTGCACCGCCAGTTCGGTGCGCCGGGCGATTTTGCGCAGGCCTATGTGCTGGCCCATGAAGTGGGGCACCATATCCAGAACCTGACCGGGGTCTTGCCCGAGTTCAACCAGCGGCGGCAGTCGATGAGCCAGGAAGAAGCCAATGCGTGGTCGGTGCGGGTGGAATTGCAGGCCGATTGCTACGCCGGCGTGTGGGCCAATTATGCGGGGCAGGAGAACCTGCTTGAACGGGGCGATATCGAGGAAGCACTGAACGCGGCCAACCAGATTGGCGACGATACGCTGCAGAAGCGCATGCAGGGCTTTGCCGTACCCAAGACGTTCAACCATGGTACGTCGGCACAGCGGCAGGCGTGGTTCGAACGGGGCTATCAGTCGGGCAATCCGGGCGATTGTGATACGTTTTCGGGGAGTGTCTGACCCGAAACGCGGTTCTTTACCGGGTAGCCGGGCCACGCGATGTTGGATAGACCGGGCGGGTCAGATAGCGAAGCCCGGTCATGATTCCGAAAATCCTTCACTTTACGTGGAAGTCCGAACAGCTTCCCGGTCAGATGCAGGCCTATTACGACGCCTGGCGCCGGCTGCACCCGGACTGGGACATTCGCCTGTGGACGGACGAGAGCATGCGGGCGTTCGTGGTCGACGCCTACCCGGATTTCCTGGCCACCTACGATGCCTATCCAAAGATGATCCAGCGGGCCGATGCGTTCCGCTATCTGGTGCTGGGCCGGCTTGGCGGGGTCTATGCCGACCTTGACGTAGAGCCGTATCAGACGATCGACACCTTGCTGGGCCATGAATGCTTTCTGGGTATTGAGCCGCTCGAGCATGTCTCTGCGCATAGATGGCATCAGGGGGTCCCGTTCCTTTTGACCAATGCCTTTATGGGCTCGGTGCCCGGCCACCGGCTGTGGCAGGAGGTCATTGGGCTGATGCCGAGCCTGGTGGATCAGGAAACGTTCTATTCGACCGGGCCGTCCATGGTGACAGCGGCTGTTCTGCGGCTGGCCAAGGCGGACAGGCCTGTGCTGCTGTCGCCCAAGGTCTGGTCGCCGCTGCTCTCGGATGGGCGCAGGACGCGCCTGGACGCCGAGGCGATTGCCCGGCTCGAAGCGGTTGGTACGGTGGTTCCGGCCAGCAATGGCTCTTTGGTTTCGCATGTGTGGATGACAACCTGGGTCCCCTGGTATGAGCGCAACAGGCGGGTGTTCGCCCTGCTGCAATTGCCTACCGCTGCCAAGTGGGCGTGGCGGCGATTGACCAATCCTGAATTGGCGAAAGTGGTCATCCCGGATCCGGTGCAGCTCTATACGGACCAGATTGTGATGCCGTCACCGGAGCGGCCACCGGTGCACGTAGCGGTGCGCGTTGGAAAGCATGGGCTTTCGACGGAACTGGCGGGTGCTTTGGCCGATCTCAACTATCCAAGGGATCGGCTGACGCTGTCTGTTCATGCCGCCACGGGGGCGGATGGCGAGGCGATTGCCGCGGTGCTGGCTGGCGCCGGACTGACCGCGGAGTTGACCGAGGCGCACCATGCGTCAAGCGCAGCCCGGGACAACGCCATTCTGGAGCGGATGCCAGCCGGTGCGAGCCATTTTCTGCTGGTCGATGGAGCGGTGCGGTCGATTCCCGCAGATGCCATTCAGCGGATGCTGGGGGCGGGACAGCCTATCGTTGCGGCCAATGTCGTTGATCCTTCCGGGGCCCCGGCGGATGATCAGTTGTTCCGCTATGAGAACGGGGCGCCGTTCAAGGTTCTGTACAAGGATGGCGGGCGCGACGGTGTTGTCCGCTGTGACAAGCGTTTCCGGACTTATCTCGGCTTGCAGAAGGCGTTTGCCGTTCTTCCGCTGGACGGGGTGGGGGAGAGCTTCATGCTGATCAACCGGGCCGTTGTCGAGGCCGGCGTGCGCTTTGCCGAAACACCCTACAAGCTGCATCTGGGGGCCGAGGCATTTGCCATCATGGCGCGCGACAAAGGGTTTGAAGCTTGCGGGCTGACCGACCTGATCGTTATCCGGCAGGACTAGGCCGCCGGTCTAGAGGCCAAGGAAGTGTCGCGCGGCCAATGCTGCTGCCCAGCCTGCCGCCAGCATGACAAGCGGCGGATAGCGCAGACTGACCAGAGCGGCGGCGAGCAGTGCGAGACGGATATCCCAACCGCCCGTGAAGAAGGAAGGCGCCCAGAGCGTCGTCAAAACCGCTGCGGGGACGGCGTTGAGCGCCTGCTCGAGACGGGGCGGCAGGGTGCGCATACGGGTGATGAGCACATAGCCGCCGACGCGGGTGGCATAGGTTGCGAGAGCCGCTGCCAGAATGATCCAGAAAATTGCCAAGTCGTCCATCAGGAGGCGGGCTCCTCGACGGGCTCGGTGCTGGCCGGCTGGGCTGGCAAGGGCAGGAGTGCGGCAACCAGCACGCCGCAAATGGCGCCGATGCTGACATGCCAAGGCGAGCCGACGAAATAATAGCCAACCACGGAACCGACCATGCTGGCCGCCACCGTGGGATAGAAGCCGGGCTTGCGGCGAAAACCGAGCACCAGCCCCATGAAATAGATTGGGAGCAGTACATCAATGGCCCAGACCCTGGGATCACCAAGCATGGAGCCGAACCAGGCGCCGAGCACCGAGAACAGCAGCCAGGGGAAATAGATGACGAGAGCGAATGCCATGTACCAGGACATGGTCAGCCGCTTGCCCTGCTCGGTGCGGCGGGCGGCTTCGGCAAATTGGGGGTCGATGAGAAAGAAGAAGGCGATCGCCTTCTGAGCCAGGCTGAAACCGCGGATATGGCGGGCAATGGCAGCCGAATAGAGAATGTGCCGGAAGTTGACGGCGAAGATGGAGAGCACGATGAGCCAGGGGGCCACCTGCTGGCCAAAAAGTTCGATGCCCACGAGCTGACTGGCGCCGGCATAGATGAGGGCGCTCATCAGGGCGGCGTCGAGTACGCTAAGACCATTGTCGACCGCGACCGCGCCGAACAATACCGCGAAGGGTGCCGCGGACAGCGCAACAATGGCGCCGCCCTTGAGGCCTTCAATGATGTCTTTGTTCATGGATGGGCTGCGGGATCGACTCGAGAGACGTCCCCACTGGATCAGGCCGCATCGCCCGGCGCAACATATTCCGCCTTCTCCGGCAGGCCCTTCTGCTTGCGCACCTGGTTGAGGAAGCGCGTGAACAGATAATGGCTGTCCTTGGGGCCGGGACTCGCTTCGGGGTGATACTGCACCGAGAAGATCGGCTTGCCTTCGACGGCGAGACCAGCATTGGAGCCGTCGAACAGGGAAACATGGGTCTGGGTGACGCCGGAGGGCAGGCTGTCGGCGTCCACCGCAAAACCGTGATTCATCGAGGTGATCTCGACCTTGCCGGTGGTCAAATCCTTCACCGGGTGATTGGCCCCGTGATGGCCCTGATGCATCTTGGAGGTCTTGCCGCCCAGAGCCAGGCCCATGAGCTGGTGACCCAGGCAGATGCCAAACATGGGCTTGCCGGTTTCCATCAGCTTCTGGATGGTTGGGACGGCATATTTGCCCGTCTCGGCCGGGTCGCCGGGGCCGTTGGATAGGAACACCGCATCGGGCTTATGGGCCAGAATGTCGTCCGCCGAAGCAGTGGCGGGCACGACGGTGACCTTGGCGCCCTGATCGGACAGGCAGCGCAGGATGTTGCGCTTGGCGCCGTAGTCGATGGCCACGACGTGGAATTCAGGTTTCTCGAGCGTGCCGTAGCCGACGTTCCACTGCCAGCCGGTCTGATCCCAATGATAGGTCTGAGCGGTCGTCACTTCCTTGGCAAGGTCAAGACCCTCAAGGCCGGGAAAGGCGTTGAGTTCGGCGACGATGGAGCCTTCGTCAAACTGGCCGCTGGGCTCATGAGCGATCACGCCGTTTGGCATGCCCTTTTCGCGGATCAGCGCGGTCAGGGCGCGTGTGTCGATGCCGGAGATGCCGATGATATTCCGCTTCTTGAGCCAGGCATCGAGCTTTTCGGCGGCACGATAATTGGACGGGTTGGTGATGTCGGCCTTGAGCACGACGCCACGGACACCGGAGAGGGCGGCCATGTTCACCGTCTCTATGTCTTCGTCATTGGTGCCGACATTGCCGATATGGGGGAAAGTGAAGGTGATGATCTGCCCGGCATAGGAGGGGTCGGTCAGCACTTCCTGATAGCCGGTCATCGCGGTGTTGAAGCACACCTCGCCAGCCGCGTGACCCACAGCGCCTAAGCCGAAGCCTTCAAGACGCGTGCCGTCGGCCAGAATCAGAACTGCGGTCGCGGGGGATTGCTGCCAGCCGGTCACTATGGGTCTCCAAGCTCGGTTTGTCGGGCGCGCGCGACGAGAGCGGTGGCGGTGAGCCTGCCCACTGGTCGCGGCGAGATGTCGGTTGAGGCCTCCTCTTAGAAGGCATGGCCCAACAGTGCAAGTGGCGAAGCCTGCGTTTGTTGCCTATATGGGAGCGACAAAATGCATGGCAAGGAGCCACGGGACACATGCGCGAAGACATCAGTGAAGGGCTCAAACTGGCGCTCAAGGCTCGGGATCAGCGGCGCACGGCGACTTTGCGGTCGATCAATTCGGCTATCAAGGACCGCGACATTGCCAATCGGGGCGAGGGCAAGGGCCCGGCCACACATGACGAAATTCTGGCCATCGTTCAGAAGATGGTGAAGCAGCGCGAAGAAAGCTTTGCCATTTACGCCCAGGCCGGGCGCAGCGACCTAGCCACGGTGGAAAAGGAAGAAATCGATATTCTCAACGAGTTCTTACCCAAGGGCTTGAGCGATGAGGAGGTGACCGAGGCCATCCGCGCCGCCATTGCCGCGACTGGTGCGGAAGGTCCCAAGGACATGGGCAAGGTTATCGCCCAGCTCAAGGCGGACTATCCGGGTCGAATCGACTTCGGCAAGGCGAGCGGACAAGTGCGGGCGGCACTGACCGCCTGAGGTCAATTCAGGCAACGAGGCGGAACGGGGCGACCTGAACCTGGTTGCGGCCCGACTGCTTGGCCTTGTAGAGCGCAGCGTCAGCACGGCTGAGCACGGACGAGAAGGTTTCGCCCTCGTCTGCAGCAGCGAGACCGGCGCTGACGGTGGCGGTTTCTGTTCCGCTGCCCCCGGGCAGGGCCAGATCATCGAAGGCGCGTCTGACCCGCTCGGCGGCCTGCCCTGCCGCGTCATGATCGGCACCGGGCAGGATGGCGCAGAATTCTTCACCACCAATGCGCCCGATGATGTCAGTGTGGCGCAGTTCGCTGCGCAGGACTTCGGCAAAGCGAACGAGCACCATATCGCCATGGGCGTGGCCGAGATGGTCGTTAATCTGCTTGAAGCAGTCGAGATCGAACATGATAACAGCCAGGCCGGTTGCCGTCGCGCTCTCACCATAGTTCCCGAACAGGGCGCGCCGGTTGAGTACGCCGGTCAGCGCATCGGTATTGGCCTCCAGGTGATGGCGGCGGGCGGCGCGCGCATGGTGCAGGGTGAGGGTGATGGCGCCAATGCCGGTCAGGCCGACCAGTGACATGATGGAGTTGATGTCTTCGGCCAGATTATCGGGTGGTCCATCGAGGATCCATTGCCCCTCTATCAGCAGCACGATTGCGCAGGCGAGGAATGAGGCGGCGACCAGACCATAGATGATGGCATTGGCCACCATGGCCAGGCGGACATCCGCGCGGCCGCGCCAGCTTTCCAGGCCGCAAAGGGCCAGTATGACGCCGGCGTTGAAATTGAGCATGAGTGTGCCGATGCCGGTCAGGCCGAGCGCGAGCGGTATGGAGGTCAGCACCACCGCAGCAATGCCGACGAACAGAGCCGGGCGAACCGGCTTGGCATTGAACAGGCGAGACCCTGAATAGACATAGGCAAGGCCGGCGAGCATGACCGGAAAGGGTATGAGCTGGGCCAGCAGAGTATAGCTGTCCCCACGCAGGCCGAGCGCGACCATGGCCAATACGATCAGGCCGATACCGATCGCGCCGTGAATTAGATAGGTTTCGGCCCGCGAGTTGAGCCAGCCTATCACAAGCGCAAGAACCAGGGCGGAGCCGGAAAAGGCAATGCCGATCAGCAAAGAGGCGTTGTCGATCATGTCGGGACACCAGACAGGCCGAACTCGACCAGCAAAAACCTACTCATAGCGCGGATATCCGAAATGGATGGTTACGGACTGCGGGAGAGTGTCGGTCTAGTGAGCGAAAGCTTAACGCATCCCTGCTATTGCGCCGGAACGCCCGTTGGCAGGGGCGGCGCGGCGTTTCTGCGGCGTTCCAGAAACGCCGAGAGCGCGGCAATCACCACGGCGAAGGCGAGCGAGACGGCCCCGATCAATGGTAGGGCCTGATAGCCCAGGCCCGCTTCGATCAGTGCAGCCCCCAGGACGGCGCCAACAGCGATGCCGATATTGAAACCGGCCGGAATGAGCGCTGAAGTCAAGTTCGGCCCGTCGGCCGCCCAGAGCAGCATGCGGGACTGCAGGGGCGATCCAAAGGCAAAGGTGGCGCCGCCCCACAGCACGATCGCGATGGACATGGGGACGGCATGGGGCGCAGCGAAGTAAAGGCTGACAAAGAGCGTCATCTGGAGGGTAAGGATGGCGATTAGCGAGGGCATGAGGCGCCAGTCGGCCAGACGCCCGCCGATGAACACCCCGATGGTTGCGCCAACGCCAAACAGCAGCAGAATGATCGGGATCGCTTCGCTCCCCACGCCTGTGACGGTGAGCAGCAACGGGGCGATATATGTGAAGAGACTGTATTGCCCGGTCATCACCAGCATGGCGATGGTGAAGCCCAGAAACACCTGCTGGCGCCCAAGGGCAGCAAATTCATGCCGGAAACTGCCCTGTGAGGCTGTGGCACCGGCGCGGGCGGGCAAGATCGCGGCGATAACCAGGGTTGCCGCAAGACCGAGCAGCCCCACTGCCCAGAAGGTGGCGCGCCAGCCCAACATTGTCCCGATGGCTGTTCCACCTGGTACGCCAAGCACGTTGGATACAGTGAGCCCTGACAGGATCAGCGCCATGGCAAAGCCGCGCCGGGCTGGCGGAACGATGCTGGTGGCCAAGACAAAGGCGACGCCGAAATAGGCCCCATGCAGCACGGATACGAAAAGGCGGGCGAGAAGCAGCAACTCGAAACCAGGGGCAATGGCGCAGAGCACCTGGCCCAGAGTGAAGCCCAGGCCGAGCAGAACCACCAGCAGCTTGCGGTTCATCTTCTTGGTGAGCACGGCCAGTGCCGGACCGCCAATGGCAATGCCGATGGCGTAGCCGGAAACCAGGTAGCCGGCGACAGGAATGGACACGCCCAGTCCCAGGGCGACATCGGGCAAGACCCCGGCAATGACGAACTCGGCCGTGCCGAAGGTAAAGGCCGCCAGAAACAGGGCAAGTAGAGGCAGGGACATGGTCATGGCCGCACGGAAAGGGAGATTGGATCTCCTTCCATGGACAATGCACAGGTGCAATGCACAATTTGGCCGGTCCGCTTTAGGAAAACTATACTGGTCGAGTGCTTGGGCGACTTTGCAAGTACGGTTAGTCTACCGGCTGTAAATGGGATAGGGCCCTAGGAGTGTGAAATGCCTGTTTCGTCCGAGACCAAGAAACGGTTTGCATTGGCAACGGCATTGCGTGGCCTGCTGATGCTGGCAGCCGGGCTCTACGCGGTGATCTGGCCGCTCGAGGCCTTTGCGGTGCTGCTGCTATTTGGCGGCATACTATTGCTTATCGACGGCGCGCTGGGACTGTGGAGCCTGACTTTTGGTGGTGGCAAGAGCGGCAATTACTGGTTCGACGTGGTGGCCAATGCTGCCTCGCTGCTCCTGGGTGTCGTGATCCTGATCAGCCCATTGCTGGCCACCATTTTTACAGTGACATTCATCTCCACCCTGGTCGGGCTGGCGGCGATTTTTGTCGGGGTTATGCAGGTCGTGGTGATCGTTCGGGAGCGGGAAAGCTATTTGCGGATCTGGCCGGTGGTACTTTCGGGCGCGTCCTACGTCCTATTAGGGCTGGTGCTTTTGCTGTTCCCGCTGCTCAGCGCTTGGGTAGGAATGATCATCGGCGGCATTTTGCTGATTATCTTTGCCATCGGGCTGTTTGGCTGGGCCTGGCGGATTTACCAAGCGAGCAAGGCGTGATT
Source organism: Devosia polycyclovorans (assembly GCF_042181575.1). Lineage (GTDB taxonomy): Bacteria > Pseudomonadota > Alphaproteobacteria > Rhizobiales > Devosiaceae > Devosia > Devosia polycyclovorans. The sequence goes on from NZ_CP170082.1 coordinate 1,704,769, forward strand.
GGCGCATTGGGTCTGCGGATCAACGGTACACGACGGGAATGTCCGCCACTGTCTTGTCCTGACGTAGCACTTCGCCGGTTTCGGGCAGGGTGATCTCGATCTGACCGTCCGCAATCCAGCGCGGAGTAAGTTCGGTCGCGTCGACAACAGAGACAAAGCTGGCGGCATCGAAGGGCACTTCTTCACCGGGCGGAACAAGCGCCGCCTGGATATTGGGTGGGGTCTCGCCACAGGCGCGGGAGAAGGTCACCAGATCGTATTCGCCGTCGGGCGCGGTAAGGCGTTGGGCTTCTGTCACAACGCAGGCCGGCACCATGTCGTTGACGACCAAGAGCGTTAGCCCGATGGCCAGGGCCGGCCCGGCAGTCAGGGCGATCAGAACGGCGACGGGCATCTTGGCTTTGGGCATGGCTGTGGAAAACTCTCTGCTGATGACTCGGGCGCTGTGAGCGCCTAGATAACACACATGCGCTTCACCGATACGTTCCTGGACGAAATCCGCCAGCGCCTGCCGATCACGCAGGTGGTGGGCGAACACGTGTTGTGGGACAAGCGCAAAAGTCAGCCAGGCAAGGGCGATATGTGGGCCTGCTGTCCGTTTCACGCCGAGAAAAGCCCGAGCTTTCATGCCGACGACCGGCGCGGCATTTACCACTGCTTCGGGTGTGGCGCCACGGGCGACCATTTCCGGTTTCTGACCGAAAAAGCGGGAATGAGCTTTCCCGAGGCGGTGGAGAAACTGGCCGGCATGGCCGGCGTGCCGATGCCAGCGCGGGACGAGCGCACCGAAAAGCGCGAAGCGGCGCAGCGCGGGCTGGCCGATGTCATGGAACTGGCGACCAAGTATTTCGAAGCGGCGCTGGCGCACAACATCGGGGCGCGCGCGCGCGGCTACCTGTTCGAGCGCGGGGTTTCGCCGGCCAGCCAGGCCCGGTTCCGGATCGGCTTTGCGCCGGACAGCCGCAATGGGCTCAAGGAGCATCTGGCGGCCAATGGCGTGTCGGGCCAGGCGATGATCGATGCGGGGCTGGTGACCAGCCGCGACGACGATCCACTGACCTATGACCGGTTCCGCAACCGCGTGATGTTCCCGATTACCGATTTCCGCGGCCGGGTGATTGCCTTTGGTGGACGGGCAATGAGCCCCGACGTGCCGGCGAAATATCTCAACTCCCCGGAAACCCAGCTCTTTTCCAAACGGCAGACGCTTTACAACGGCCAGTCGGCGCGCACCGCGGCGCGCGACGGGGCCAGCGTAATCGTCGTTGAAGGCTATCTCGATGTGATCGCGGCGGTGGCTGCGGGTTTTGAGGGCACGGTGGCGCCGCTGGGCACGGCGTTGACGGAAGAGCATATTCAATTGCTCTGGCGCATGAGTGATACACCGGTCCTGTGTTTTGACGGCGACAAGGCGGGTTTGAAGGCCGCTGAGCGGGCGGCCGATCTGATCATGCCGCATCTCAAACCGGGCAAGACGGTCAAGATAGCGACGCTGCCCGAGGGGCAGGACCCGGATGACCTGATCAAGGCGCAGGGCAGGGGTGCCTTTGCGGAGGTGATCGAAAAGGCGCGAAGTCTTTCGGATATGGTCTGGAGTTTCGAGACCGGCGGGCTGGTGCCGGAGGCGCCCGAAGAGCGCGCGGCGCTTCAGGCGCGCCTGCGTGAGCGGGCCAATGGCATTCAAGATTCCACCGTGCGCTTCCACTATGCCCAGGCCTTTGACGAGAAATTGAAGGCCTTTTTTGCGCCGTTGCGCCAGGGTGGACGCGAGAGCTGGCGGGGCGGTGGCAAGCCGGCCTATGGGCAGAGCGGGGCCTATGGTTATCCACGGGGCGGTACGCCGCGGCTGGTTGTTTCCGACACGCTGCGCAATTCACGGCTGCTGCGGACCGGTGCAATGGCCGATGCGTCTCCGCGCGAAGCCACCATCATCCTGACGCTGGTCAATCATCCGGCGCTGGTGGAAGATCATTTCGAGGCCTTGGCGGCGCTCGATTGCGAAACGCCGGTGGCCCAGAAGGTGCTGGGCGACATCCTGGCGCTGGCGGTGCGGCACCACGATATTTCCGCTGCCGATCTGCAATCCGCGCTGGGGGTGCGGGGGCATGGGCCAGCACTGGCGCGGATGACCGAAACGCTGACGCGGCAGGGCGTGTGGCAGGTCGGTGCGGAGACGGCGCTGGTGGATGCCGAGACCGGATTAAGTCACGCGCTGGCCTTGCATAACAAGAAAGTTCAGCTAAATAGGGAATTGAAGGCAGCCGAAGCCGCGCTGGGCGAAGACCCGAGCGAAGAAACCTTTGAAAGGCTGCGGGACATCAAGAACCAGATTACCACTGTCGATGGCACAGAGGCATTGATCGAAGGATTTGGTTCGCTATCGGGACGCGCAACTCGCAGTTTTTGAGGGGAAACCCGACGGACTGGCGACGCTGCGCGATTTTGCGTTGTGGCGAATCAGCGTCACACTGCCCGAAAGCGAACTATGTCACACGGACGTGTTAACGGTCCGGTGATGGAACCTTTACCTTGTCTTGAGTTGTCACCACGTAAGACACAGCCGGGACCACCTGCCCGTGGGTTCCGAGGAGTACCAGATGGCCACCAAGGCAGCGAACAAAGCCTCGAAGGAAACCGAAAAGCCGGAAAGCGGCGCCGCGGAAACTTCAAACGACTCTCCTTTGATCGATCAGAACGATGCGGCCGTCAAAAAGCTCATCAAGGTCGCCAAGAAGCGTGGCTATGTCACCTATGAAGAGCTGAATGCCGTGCTGCCCTCCGACGAGGTCAGCTCGGAACAGATCGAAGACTTCATGTCGATGTTCTCGGAGATGGGCATCAACGTGGTCGACGAAGACGAGGTCGAAGAGACAGAAGTCGAAAAGGACGAGGAAGACAGCGGCACCGAAGTCGCCACCTCGACCGGCACGGCCGTCGCCAACACATCCAACGCCAAGTCCGGTTCGGACCGCACCGATGACCCAGTGCGCATGTATCTGCGCGAGATGGGTTCGGTGGAACTGCTCAGTCGCGAAGGCGAAATCGCCATCGCCAAGCGCATCGAGGCCGGCCGCGAAACCATGATCGAGGGGCTTTGCGAAAGCCCGCTGACTTTCCAGGCTATCATTATCTGGCGCGAGCAGCTCGGACAGGGCGAAATCCTGCTGCGCGACATTATCGACCTGGAAGCCACCTATGCCGGCCCCGACGCCAAGCAAGCGGCGCCCGAGGTTCAGGTGGCGCCCAAACCAGAGCCCGAGCCGGTCAAGGAGAAGCAGAAGGCCGCGCCCAAGCGCGCTTCGGGTGACGATGACGAGTATGTGCCTGAGGAGCCCGAGGCGCCGCAGGACCCACAGGACGATGACGACGACGAGTTCGACAACGCCCTGTCGCTTTCGGCCATGGAAGCAGAGCTGAAGCCGCAAGTGGTGGAGACCTTTGACCGCATTGCTGCCGCCTATGGCGAGATGCGCGAGATGCAGGACCGCCACGCCGAAGACCGCACCGCCACGGTGTCGGACGCCGAAAACAGCCGTCTCAGCGCCCTGCGCGCTGAAGTGATTGCCGACGTGAAGTCCCTCTCGCTCAATAATGGCCGTATCGAAAGCCTGGTCGAGCAGCTCTACGACATCAACAAGCGCCTGGTGCGTTTGGAAGGCCGGTTGCTGCGCCTGGCCGAAAGCTATGGCGTCAAGCGCGAATCCTTCCTTGAGAATTACTACGGGCGCGAGCTGGATCCGAGCTGGGAATGGTCGCTGGAGAACTTCGAAGGCAAGGGTTGGGCTGAATTCGCCCGCCGCGAGACTGACACCATTGCCGATATTCGCAATGAGATTGCGACGCTGGCCACCGAAGCCGGGCTCGATATCGGCGAGTATCGCCGCATTGTGCATAAGGTGCAGAAGGGTGAACGCGAAGCGGCCATCGCCAAGAAGGAGATGGTGGAAGCCAATCTTCGCCTGGTGATCTCGATTGCCAAGAAGTACACCAACCGCGGCCTGCAGTTCCTGGACCTGATCCAGGAGGGCAATATCGGCCTGATGAAGGCCGTGGACAAGTTCGAATATCGCCGCGGCTACAAGTTCTCAACCTATGCGACCTGGTGGATTCGCCAGGCAATCACCCGCTCTATCGCCGATCAGGCGCGCACCATCCGTATTCCGGTGCACATGATCGAGACGATCAACAAGATCGTCCGCACCAGTCGCCAGATGCTGCATGAAATCGGTCGCGAGCCGACGCCGGAAGAGCTCAGCGAAAAGCTGCAGATGCCGCTCGACAAGGTGCGCAAGGTCCTCAAGATCGCCAAGGAGCCGATCTCGCTTGAAACGCCGATCGGCGACGAGGAAGATTCCAACCTCGGGGATTTCATCCAGGACGCCAATGCGGTGCAACCGATCGATGCGGCCATCCAGTCGAACCTGCGCGAAACCACGACCCGCGTTCTGGCCTCACTCACGCCGCGCGAAGAACGCGTGCTGCGTATGCGTTTCGGCATCGGCATGAACACCGACCATACGCTTGAGGAAGTGGGTCAGCAGTTCTCGGTGACCCGCGAACGCATCCGCCAGATCGAAGCCAAGGCGCTGCGCAAGCTCAAGCACCCGAGCCGGTCGCGCAAGCTGCGGAGCTTCCTCGATAATTAGGGGCAGTCAGATGGCTGCCCCCAACCTCAAGCTGACGTCTCTCAGAACCGCAATACCGTTCAAACTGGTTGTCACCTTTTCCGATGGCACCTGGGGCACTTTCAATGCGGCGCCAATGCTGGCGGAGCGTGGCGAGGGGACAGAGCCTTTGCGAGATCGGGGCTATTTTGCCAAGGTCGATCTGGTCAATGGCAAGCCGATCTGGCCGAACTACTTTGACATCTCACCGCTTTGGTTGCAGGAGGAGATGGAAAAGCGCGGCGAGTTGCAAAGACCGCGGCCCGCGCGCAGGACAGGACAATCTGGAGGCTCATGATGTCGTTCTTCAAAAAGCTCTTCGGCGGCGGATCCGCCTCGGAACCGGAGGGCGACAAGGTTCTGGGCGAAGAGAGCTATAAGGGCTATCTGATCAAGGCCATCGAGATGAAGGCAGGCAGCGAGTTGCAGCTGGCCGGTCTGATCGAGAAAGAGGTTGCGGGCGAAACCAAGACATATCGCTTCATTCGCGCCGACAAGATGAGCTCGCGTGAGGACCTGGTGACGCTGGCGCTGAGCAAGGGCCGGCAGATCATCGATGAGCAAGGCGACCAGATTTACCGCTAACGCCGACAGACTAGAATTGACCGACGACCGCGAGCCATGACGGCTCGCGGTTTTACGTTTGAAAGGATGCCAGAATGGCCAGGAAGCCGACCGCCCGCACGGAATTCGTAATGTTCGACATCGTTTATGAAGATGGTTCGCAGCGGTCCAACCGCAAGGTGGATGCGAGCCTGCTGGGTGGCCTCGACGGAGACGAACCGGCACGTGCTGCTATCGAGGAGCAGGATCGCGCGATTTCCGAGAAGTCGGGTCAACCGCCGCTGGCCATCAAGTCGATCAAGCGCTCGGGCAAATAGCTGCACGAACAGCGGGGCGCTGCAACTGGGCAAGGAAGTGTGCGCTCCCCCCTATCGCGGCCGCGGTTAGACAGCTGGCTTCCACCGGCGCCCATCGGTGCGCTCAGGGGCGGCGGACCACACGGAGCCTGCCGCTACTGCCGCCACCGCAATAGAAGCGATCGCCGCCATCGCTTTCGAGGCCTGACACGCCCATGCCTTGCGGCATTTCGATGACCTCAATCACCTGGCCCGTTTCGGGGTCGATATGGCGGATATCGCTTTGATCGTCCTGCCAGGTCCCATGCCAGAGTTGCCCGTCTGACCAGGTGACGCCGGTAACGAAGCGCGTTGCCTCGATGCTGCGGAGAACCTCGCCTGTTGCCGGATCGACCTGATGAATCCGTTTCGCGCGGTACTCGCCTACCCACAACGACCCCTCGGCCCAGGCAAGTCCGGAGGCGCCATCGCCGGGTGTCGGGATGGAGCTCAGGATAGTGCCTGTCTCGGGGTCGAGGCGGTTGATGCGGTCCTCGGCAATTTGGAACAGATGCGTTCCGTCAAAGGCGGTGCCGGCATAGGCGGGCGTATCGAAGCCGTCCTGCAACTGGCCGCTAACGGGGTTGAGGGTATTGAGCCGATCACCTGAGGCAAACCAGACGAGATCCCCGTCATAGGTGACGCCGTGAATGTCGGTGACGCCCGGAAACGGGCCATATTCCTTGAGGATTTCTGCAGGTACGGATTTCATGAGGCTATTCCTTGGGCATTGCGATCGCTACCCACTCTAGGCGCCTGGCAGGGGGCCCGGGAGTAACAGTGTTGTCGGGAAGCCCAGCAGGGGGCGTGCGATCCAGCGCTGGGCTGGCCCCTTGCCGAAGCGCTGTACCTTGTCGGCGGCGACCAGTTCTTCGAGCGCTCTTTGAACCGTTCGGGCGCCGGTGCCCAGGGCGAGCGCCAAGGCAGAACTGGACCAGGCCTCGCCATCTGCCAGAAGCGCCAGAAGCGCGGCGTGACGCTCAGGTCGGGGCGGGGCCAGAACCACAACATCGCGACCGCTCCGTGGCGCGAGGCGATAGCCTTTATGCGTCGAACGGATATCAGCCATCGACGCCATGAGGGTGCGAAGGCGGCCGATTTCGACGCGCAGCCGGGCGCGATGCGATTCGTCGGTGAACCGCGCACCGAACGCCTGGGACAGCAGGTTCGCACGTGTGACGTCAGCGGGCCAGGCCTGTGCCAGCGCCAGCAACAGGGCGAAAAGCACCGGGCGAGTGGCGAGTGGAACGATCTGCCCGTCCAGGCACCCAAGACTTCGGCAGGCATCCACCACCAATGCGGGCGAAGCGAGAATAGGCTCGATCTCGTCCAGGGTCATAGTGCTGGCTGAGCCCTGGCGGGTCACAAGCACCATCTGGTCGTCTATCTGTTGCCAGGCATGCTGGGCTTCCGCCTGCAGAGCCGCTATGCCCGACCGCTCAGCGTGTCGAGCAGCCTCGGCAAGGGCTTGGCGGGCACGTTGAACCTGCAGGCGCCGCATGGCTATGCCAGCTTCGATAAGGTGATGCCCTGCTGCGAGTTGGGCGGGCACGGAAGCCGAGGAAGATGCCTGCAGCAGCGCCTCGGCCCTGTCGGGCTTTCCGAGCAACAGCAGACGTCGGGCCTCAAGTTGCAAGGCATGGGTCGCGTTGGCCTGATCTCCGTGAAAGATCAGCACCGAGCGCACTTCGGTCAGCCGCGTTTCGGGCCAATTGAGGTTGCGCAGGACTAGGGCGATTTCCGTTTCCGCCAACCGACAACGCGCCTTGGCGACGATTTCCCCGGGACCGAACCTCCGCGCGGCGGATTTGAGCAGGGCGCGCGCTCGCTCTAGTTCGCCCATCTGGGCCATTGCGAGGCCTCGCAGCACCAGGGCCGCCGGGTCATCTCGCAGGGCGACTCGCTTGAGTGCGCCAAGAACATCGCCATGCGCCAGGGCATGGCCGGCAGCGATAATCACGGCGTCCATGCAAATCCCGACACAAGTGTCACTCCCGCCACGACGCCGACCCCTCCTAGCTTGCCCAAGAGCCGCGAGCAGCGGCCGAGTTGAACAGATGAACAGGCAGGAGAGCTAACATGCCCGATATTCTACACAAAATTGGCGCCAAGTCGTCGAGCCCGCAAGAGGTGTTCCAGGCGCTGACGCAACTGGAGGGCCTGGGCGCATGGTGGACCAATGATGTCAGGCACGACGATGTCTCAGGAAAGCTGATCCGGTTCACATTTGGTGACGCCGGCTTCTTTGTCATGAAGGTGCTTGAACAGGTTCCGGGCAAGCGAGTGGAATGGCAGGTGATGAATGGGCCGGAGGATTGGATCGGCACAAGGATCAGCTTCGATATCAGTCAATCAGACGATTATACGCTGGTGTTCTTCAAGCACGCCGGCTGGGCCGAGCCGAGCGAGGCTATGCACCATTGCAGCACCAAGTGGGCGATGTTCCTGATGAGCCTGAAGTCCTTGCTGGAAACGGGGCAGGGTCTGCCGCATCCTCGGGACGTGAAGATCGACAACTGGAACTGAGGGGTTCCAGGCACTGGGCTGCGCGGGACGTGCCCGTGCAGCCCGGCGCTTCAAATGTTGCTGGTGTTGGGCGTATAGGCCAATGGCGATGGCGGGGCAGCGGCGGGCTGAGGCGCCTTTTGACCGGCCTGCCGATGAATTTCGGCTACCAGGGCCGGATCGAGCTTGAGCTTGATGGCGAGCGCTTCGAGATAGGCCTGTTCGGCAGCGGTGTCGGCGCTGATGGCGACCAGGGAGGCCGCATAGATTTCGGCGGCGTGCTCGGGCGTGTCGGCGCGGGCGACGACGGCGTTGATATCGAGCGGGGCGGACAGTTCATCGAAAACCCAGGCCTTCTCTTCTGCGGAGAGCGGCATGGTCTTGAGTTTTGCAAAAATCGCTTCTTTTTCCTCGGCGTCGATGCGGCCATCGGCCTTGGCTGCTGCGATCATCGCGCGCACCAGGGACTTGCCCAGTTCTTCCTGTCCCGCGGTATCGGCGGGGGCGGGAATGAAGGCATCTTCCCGCGGTGCGGAAGTTGGGTTGGCCTGGCTCTGCTGATAAGATTGCCAAGCCTTGTAGGCAAGCCCGCCAACCGCCGCAAGGGCACCGAGCTTGACCGTATTTCCCAGAAGCTTGCCCGGCTTGCCACCGGACAGCAGCGTCCCTAGGGCGAGCCCCGCCGCGCCAGTCATGGCTGTGCTCTGCATGTTCTTGTCGGTCTGCAGGGTCTTGAGAATCTGGTCGATATTGAACACGGGCGGCTCCCTTTGATGGTTCTCATGCAGATGGGTGCAGCTAGGGATTTTGGCAACCGAAATACGTAATTTGCAACGCGCACAAAGAAAGACCCCGGTGTGACACCGGGGTCTTTGCGGTCCTGGAGGGAGGGGCCAGGTCCGGTTCAGTTATTACTGGGCCGGGGGGGCGAGCTCGGCGTCAACTGCCGGGGCGGTTTCAGCCGGAGCGGCGGGCTCGGCAGCCGGAGCGACCTCAGTCATCGGGGCCGTTTCAGCGGCGGGGGCCTCGGTGGCCGGAGCCGGGGCAGTTTCAACTGCCGGAGCCTCGGTCATCGGGGCTGGTGCTATGGCCGGATCGGTCATCGGGGCTTCTGTCGCCGGGACGCCGTTCACATCGACAGTGGTCGACGGGCCGGAATTGGCCGAGAAGACCAGATAGCCGATAGCCAGCAGGGCCAGAGCAACGATGATGCCGACGAACCAGCCAGTACCATTGCTCTCACGGGTATAGACGGTCCGATTGCCGTCACGGGTGTAAACAGTATCGCGTTCGGGGGTAGCCATCATCTGCTCCTATGTTTCAACGCTGGCTAATAAACGCGGCCTTGAGTGGAGAGTTCCCGAGGTTGTGAAGAGGGCATTATTTGCCTGTACGGTTTTCGAAAATCGAACAATTTCAATGGTTTGATGTTCCGTTTGGGCTTCATGCGGCAAAGACTCATTGTGGCTTTTTCAAGAATTCGTGAGTGCTCGATCAAGCAATGGAAAAGGCCGGGCGCTGGGCCCGGCCTTTCAGCGTGGTCGGTCGTCTCGTAATCAGCGTGCAGCGACGGTGATCAGAGGCGTGATCCGGCGGATGGTGACGCGGCGGTTTTGACGCTCAGCCGCCTCGGTACGGATCTTCAGGTAGCGTTCGCCATAACCCTGGGTCGCCAGGTTTTCGGGCGGCACGCCATAGAAGTCGGTCAAGACGCGGGCAACGGTGGCAGCCCGGAGGTCCGACAGACGCAGGTTTGCAATGTCCGATCCGATGGCGTCGGTGTGGCCTTCTATCAGGAAGGTCTCATTCGGATTGCGCTCGAGCAGGGACAGCATGGCATTTGCAACGCTGGACAGCGCCTGAACCTGGCTTCTCTCGATAGTGGCCTCGCCGGTATCGAAAGTCAGATTGCCCACTTCGAGGCGACGGACACTGTCACGCAGTCGAGCTGAACGCTTCACCTCATCGATGGAATAGAGGCGGGCGACCTGCTCTACCGGCGGCTGGCTAAAGAAGACTTCGAGTTCATCTTCGTCAGCATAGCGGGCATCGAGTACATATTCGCGGACCGGGATGTTGAGCCGAAGCGGAGGCAGGTCCTCGGCCGGGTCGCGCCAGCGTTCGAGGTCGTCGTAGTAGCTGTCGTCGAAGTAGGCCAGGATGTATTCGCGGCCGTCCGGGGCAATACGCGAGCGGCGCAGGATATCGCCATTGCGATTGCGAACCGTGATGATCTGCGTGCCGTCTGGGCGGGTGATCACTTCGCGAACGCGGTTATTGCTCAGGCGCTCATAGTAGATCTCATCTTCCTGGGGATCGTAGAAGCGATCGGTATCGAGACCAACTGAATTGACGAAGAGCTGCGTACCCACTTGCAGGATGAGCTGCGTGAAGACTTCGCCGTTGCTTGTCTGTACTTCCGGCGCCTCGACCACGGTAACCGGAGTTTGTTGCGACCCGGTGGTGACCGTGTTGTTGTCGCCGGTGACATTGGTGGTGATGTTGGTGACGTAGTTGTTGATTACGGTCTGGTTGACGGTCGCGTTCTCTTCGGCCCTCACAGCCTCGCCTTCGTCTGCGGTCACCGCAGCGATGGGTTGGGCTGAAAACGTCCGCATTGCTTCGGACTGGGCTTCCTCGTCATTGGCGGGGGGCGGCGCAGCGGGTTCCTCGGCGGCGGTGTTCGCCTGTGCTTCGGCCTCTGCGTTGGTGCCAGCCTGGACGGGGGATTCGCCTTCAACAGGCTGGGCTCTTGCCGAGGGCGCGGCCTCTTCGTCCTTGGCGCTGTCGAGCACTGGAGCGACCTGATCCTGGGTCACGCCCTCAGGCAGGTCCTCGATCACCTCGGCCGGTTCACCCTCGGATGTGGTTTCTTCCGCGGGTGCAGGCTGTTCGTCGGTGGACATGTATTCGGGAAGCGGGGTCAGCTCAAGACCGTATTCGGCCAGGCAGGTTTCGATGTCGGCATAGCCGAGCCCGCCACAGATTACGGTGATCTGATCCAGAGCTGCATCAATGCGGGACTGTGCCTCAGTGGCGTCGGCGCCAGCGGCCAGATCTGCGACGGCCGCGTTGTGCGCGTCAACCTGAGCGATCAGTCGCGCTTCAATGCCGGCGTCTTCTGCAACGGCAGGGTCTGCAGCCTGCGGCTCCTGGGCAGGAGTCGCTTCTTGAGCGACAGGGGCCTCTTCAGCAGGCGCCTGCTCCGTCATGGGTTTTTCGTTGACGGACTCTTGCTGGGCGGGGGCGGGCTCGACCGCCGGTTCTTCAGCCTTGGGCTGTTCAGCGACAGGTTCTTGAACCGGCTGTTCCTGAACGGCGGGCTCTTCTACTGCCGCTGGCTGTTCAGGGGCAGGCTGTTCGGCAGCTGGTGCTTCGGCTGGCGCCGTGTCCTCCACAGGGGCCGGCTGCTCGGCGGGGGGCGTTTCTTCAACCACCGGTTCTTCGGCCGCAGGGGCCGCGCCCGCTTCAAGCGCCGCGACGCATTCTTCGAAGCTGGTATAGCCGCCCACGATGCAGAGTTCAGTCAGCGTCGTCCGGGCTTCTTCCAGGGCCGCGGCGTCGCCAGAGGCCTGGGCCTCGAGGTAGGCTTGGTAGGCCGACTGCAATTCCGCGTCCTGGGCGTAAGCTGTGATTGGCGCAAAGGCCATGAGGCCGATGCTGGTTCCTGTCAGGAGCCAGTTCTTGAGGCGCATTGTTCTTATCCTTTTGTGTTCGAAACACTTCCTGCCGAGCATCATGGGCCATTCCTGAACGCCAAATGAACAGGGTTTGCCTGTTGCCCATGGACCCCACAGGCCCCGCAAGGCCCAGAACGCAGGGCTTGCCCATGAGTTCCGCTGTGGAGTTTATCGGCATGTCTGCCTCGCATTGCGGCGCCAATGCGGCGGCATGGACGGATCGCGCCGGGTCGGACTTCCGGACCACGGGTCCACATGCTAGGCCCAAGGCATGCAACAAGCCATTGATCGTCATATCGTGGAAACACAGGGCCAGGGGCTCTACGAGGTCACGCGTGCCTTGCGGCACTTTGTGGCCGATGCGCGGATCGAAGCCGGGCTGGTGACGGCCTATGTGCGCCATACCTCGTGCTCGCTGCTCATCCAGGAAAATGCCGATCCCGACGTGCAGACGGACCTGACCGGCTTTTTTCGGCGATTGGTGCCCGAAGGGATGGACTGGTTGGTGCACACCGCCGAAGGTCCGGACGACATGCCGGCCCATATCAAGGCCGCGCTGACCCAGACCTCCATCGGCATTCCGGTGAGTGATGGCCGCCCGGTATTTGGCACATGGCAGGGACTTTATCTGTTTGAACACCGCAAGCGGCCGCATCGTCGCGAGCTGGTGTTCCACATCATTGGGGACTGAGAAATGGATTGGGGCGTTTTGGCGGGCTACTGGCCTTTCGTTGTCGGCCTGCTGGTCACGGGTGTCGTTTCAGGTATCGCGGCCGGGCTTCTGGGCATTGGCGGCGGCGCGGTTATCGTGCCAGCCCTTTCCAACGCCCTGCTGCTCATGGGCTATGACGCAGAAGTGGTGCAGCACATGGCGGTGGGCACGTCGCTGGCCATCATCATCCCCACCGGCATCATGAGCGCCCGGGCGCACCACAAGCGTGGTGCGCTGGATGTGGCGGTGCTCAAGCTCTGGGCGCCGTTCATCGTCCTGGGCACCTTTGTCGGTGGGCTGATGGCCGGCTGGTATTCGGGCGATGTGCTGCGCATCGTCTTTGCCGTCATGGCCTTTGTGATCGCGGCCAATATCATCTTCGGCTTCCAGACCAGAGTGATGGGACATTTGAAGGGGTCGAGCCTGACACATCGCATTTCGGCATTGGTGGTGGGTTATATCTCATCGCTCATGGGCATTGGCGGCGGTTCGCTGACCGTGCCGACGCTGGTGGCGTTCGGCGACACCATGCACAAGGCCGTTGGCACTTCGGCCGCAATCGGTGTTGCGATCGCCGTTTCAGGCACAGCCGGATTTCTGATTTCAGGCTGGGGCGTCGAAGGCCTGCCACCGCTCAGCATCGGCTATATCAATCTGCTGGCTCTTGCGCTGGTGGGCGTGCTGGCAGCGCTCTGTGCGCCTTTGGGCGCCGCGCTGGCCCACCGGCTGGACCAGAAGACGCTGAAGTACGTCTTCGCGCTGTTCCTGGTGGCGGTGGGGCTGAACATGCTTTGGAAGGTGGTAATGGGGTAGGGGGAACTACTGCCCGTGCAAGCCACCCGACCATAGGCCTCGTGGCCCTCCAACGGGTCATGCCGAGATGTCGTCTGCAGCCATCGAGCATGCCATTCGAGCGTCGCTCTCATGGCCCCCAAACATTAAATCGCTCCACCGGAGCGATTTGGCGGCGAAGCCGCCGGTTTGGGGTTGGTGGGGACGGAGTGACTACGGTGGAACCGTCCCCACCGCCCAAGCCCCCTCGATGAGGGGATCCGGGAACTCAAGGGCAGACCGGAGATCAGATCTACCCTTACAGAAGGACAACGCGCGTTTGGCCGTCCGGGTTTGGCCAAAACATGGCAAAGTTCAACTTGTGCACTGATTAGTCGGCGCTGTTGTCCAAATCCCACGATACGTTGACGGTTATGGCAAAACTCATCTCGCCAGCCTCCACGGGGACCGGCGCGGCGCCGGACATTTCTGCCCGCGCATACATGGGGTAGGGCTGTGGGCCGTTAAAGTCCTGGCGCTCGGAAATGGATTCAAGCTCGCCCAGTGTTGCATCGGCGATACTGGCATAGAGCTCGGCCTTGCCGCGCGCATCGGCGAAAGCCAGCTTGCGCGCTTGATCAAGCAATTCGGAAGGATCGGCGACAGAGAAACTGACCCCGTTCACGGTGTTGGCACCCACGGTCACGGACTGATCCAGGATACTGCCCAGCTCTTCAAGGTCGCGTACGACCACGGTGACCGAATTGGACACCTGGTAGCCATTGATCTTGGGCGGCAGGGAATAGCCCAGATCATCGCGAGCATCGGAATAGACATAGTTCGGATTGACCGAGAAGCCCGATGTCTGAATGTCGCGTGCCTCGATGCCAGCGGCCTTGAGCGCGTCGATCAGCTCGCTCATGGCAGCGGTATTGGCGTCTAGCGCTTCGCGAGCCGTGGCGCCCTGCGTGGTGACGCCGGAATTGATGGTGGCCATGTCCGGGGCCGCACGCACTTCGCCGCGCCCCTCGATGGAAATTGTGCCGGCATAGGCGGGAAGGGCGGAGGCAATAAGAGCAAAAGGAATGAGGACGCAGAGGGCACGCATGGAAAAACTCCTTGAATCTGTGCAGGGTCGAGATGTCCCGGCCCAATGCGTCAGTATTACGGCGCAGATGAACTGAAGTTGAACGCCAAGCTTTGGGGGTGGCGTACATCATTAGTATGACTTATATCGAGGAGCGCTTGCACTCGGCCTGCTGCATGGGCTAGGCACATACTAACATGTCAGGGGGCAGAAATGAGCGCAAAAGACATTCCGCAAGGCGTATTATTGGGGCGCGCGTGGTTGCCCGAGTTCGACCATCCCCGCATTGTGACGGTGCGTGACGGTCAGTTGGTGGATATTACTGCCCGCGGTATGGCCACGGTCCGCGACATCGCGGAAAGCGGACGGGCGGCAGAGCATGTCAGGACCGCGCCGGGGCGAGCAATCGGCGATATCGAAAGCGTCATGGCCAATGCAGGCAGTGGCCGCACGGATGTTGCGCAATTGCTGTGCCCCATCGATCTGCAGGCACTCAAGGCCTCGGGCGTAACCTTTGTTGTCTCGCTGCTCGAACGGGTCATCGAGGAGCAGGCTCGCGGCGATAATTCCCGGGCAGACGCCTTGCGTGCGGAAATTCTCGATCTCATCGGCACAGATCTGTCACAACTTGTTCCCGGGTCGGAAGCGGCCATGAAGGTCAAGGCGGCGTTGATCGAAAAGGGCGTCTGGAGCCAGTATCTGGAAGTGGGCATCGGCCCGGACGCGGAGATTTTCACAAAGGGCCAGCCGATGAGTGCGGTGGGCCACGGCGCCGAGGTCGGCCTGCATCCGATATCGAACTGGAACAATCCTGAGCCTGAAGTGGCCCTGGTGGTGACCAGCACGGGTGACATCATCGGTGCGACGCTGGGCAATGACGTTAATCTGCGTGACGTCGAAGGCCGCTCGGCGCTGTTGCTGGGCAAGGCCAAGGACAATAATGCGTCTGCTTCCCTGGGGCCATTCGTCCGCTTGTTTGACGGAGAGTTCTCGCTCGAAACCATCAAGCAGGCCGAAATTGCGCTGCGGGTGGAAGGCACCGACGGCTTCGTGCTCGAAGGCCGATCGAACATGGCGCAGATTTCGCGTACGCCCGAGTCTCTGGTCGCCGCCACTGTGGGCGACCACCATCAATATCCCGACGGGCTGGTGCTGTATCTCGGCACGATGTTCGCCCCGGTCAAGGATCGCGACGGCGAGGGCAAGGGCTTTACCCACAAGTTGGGTGACGTCGTCTCCATTTCGACACCGAGCCTGGGTACGCTGACCAATCGGGTCAACCTGTCCACCAAATGTCCGCCCTGGACCTATGGCACCAGCCATTTGCTGCGCGATCTTGCGCAAGCCAACTTACTCTAAAGACACGCTGGCTCTCCCCCAGCGTTCCAATCGAAAGGCCTTTCATGACCGAACTGCACAAGAACCTGATCGACGGCGAATGGGTCGGCACTGATGGGGTTGAAAACATCAACCCCTCCAATCTCAAGGAAGTGGTGGGGATTTACGCTCGGGCCACGGCAGAGGAAACCAAGCAGGCGATTGCGGCGGCCAAGGCTGCGTTTCCGGCATGGTCGCGTTCGGGCATCCTCGAGCGCCATGCGATCCTGCGCAAAGCCGCCGACGAGATCACGGCCCGCAAGCAGGAACTGGGCGAGCTTCTGAGCCGCGAAGAGGGCAAGACCCTACCCGAGGGCATTGGCGAGGTGACCCGCGCCGCCCAGATTTTTGATTTCTTCGCTGGTGAAGTGCTGCGCCTGGCTGGTGAGGTACTGCCCTCGGTGCGGCCGGGCGTGGGTGTGGAAATCACCCGCGAGCCGCTTGGGGTGATCGGCATCATCACGCCGTGGAACTTCCCCATCGCCATTCCGGCCTGGAAGATTGCGCCGGCCCTGGCCTATGGCAATACGGTCGTGGTCAAGCCGGCGGACCTGGTGCCTGGCTCGACCTGGGCGATTGTCGATATTCTCGTCCGCGCCGGCTTGCCCAAGGGGGTACTGAACCTGGTGATGGGCAAGGGCTCGGTGGTTGGCCAGACCATGCTGGACAGCAAAGATGTCAATGCCATCAGCTTCACCGGCTCGGTGGGCACCGGCAAGCGCGTTGCTGCGGCCTCGATCGAACATGGCCGCAAGTTCCAGCTCGAAATGGGCGGCAAGAACCCCACCATCGTGCTCGACGATGCCGATCTCAAGGTGGCCGTGGAGACCGTGGCGCAGTCGGCCTTCTTCTCGACCGGCCAGCGCTGCACGGCCTCGAGCCGCGTCATCGTCACCGAGGGCATCCACGACAAGTTTGTCGAGGCCCTGAGCGAGCGGACCAAGAACCTGCGCGTGGGCGATGCGTTGGCAAAGGACACCGAAATCGGCCCGGTGGTTGATCCCAGCCAGCTCAAGCAGGACATGGATTATATCGAGATTGGCCGGGGTGAAGGCGCCGAACTGCGGGCTGGCGGCAATCGCGTCAATGCGGAGACCGAAGGCCACTTCCTGCAGCCGGCGCTGTTTGTCGGCGCGACCAACCAGATGCGCATTGCCCGCGAGGAAATCTTCGGGCCTGTCGCCGCGGTCATCAAGGTCAAGGATTATGAGGAAGCCTTGGCCACGGCCAATGACACCGAATTCGGTCTCAGCGCCGGCATCGTCACCACCTCGCTGAAATACGCGACGCACTTCAAGCGCAATGCCGAGGCCGGCATGGTGATGGTCAATGTCCCCACCGCAGGCGTCGACTTCCACGTGCCCTTTGGCGGCCGCAAGGGCTCGTCCTACGGCCCGCGCGAGCAGGGCAAATATGCCGCCGAGTTCTTCACCGTGGTCAAGACGGCGTACACCGCGGCAGGCTGATTGCAGCGGACACAGGAAACCAGAACGGGGCCCTCGCGGCCCCGTTTTTTGTTTCGTCGCTTTGTCTGGTTTCAGGCGTTGGCGGCGAACCGCTCGTCGAAGGCGTAGCCGGCGCCGCGGACGGTGCGGATGGGATCGGCTTCGCGGCCGCGATTGATGGCGCGGCGCAGGCGGCCGATATGGACGTCGACCGTGCGTTCATCGACATAGACATCATTGCCCCAGACGCCATCGAGCAGCTGTTCGCGCGAATAGACGCGGCCAGGGTGGCGCATGAGATATTCGAGCAGGCGGTATTCGGTGGGGCCAAGATGAACGTCGCGGTTGGCGCGGCGGACGCGGTGGGTGGTTCGATCGAGTTCCAGGTCGCCGACCTTGAGGGCGGTGGTGACGAGGTTAGGATTGGCGCGGCGCAGGAGAGCGTGGATGCGGGCCACCAGCTCGGGAACCGAAAAAGGCTTCACGACATAGTCGTCTGCCCCGGTCGAGAGTCCGCGGACACGCTCTTCTTCTTCGCCGCGGGCGGTGAGCATGATGATGGGTATGCGGGCGGTTTCGTCGCGGGCCCGGAGGCGGCGGCAAAGTTCGATACCGGAAATTTCTGGCAGCATCCAATCGAGCAGGATGAGGTCCGGCAGTTTCTCAGCGATAGCCTGTTGGGCTTCGTCGCCGCTTTCAGCTGTCACAACCCGAAAGCCCTCCGCCTCCAGGTTATAACGCAACAGGATGGCGATATCGCCTTCGTCTTCGACAACAAGAATCGTCGCGGGCATGGATGTGCTCCATCGGCCGGCCCTCAAGGGGCCGGGGATTGTCTTAGGATGTGGTGGTTGTCCCACCTTCCCGCCATTCGACCGCAGGTCTCATGGCCACTCGGCTTGAAAGGCGCCGCCGGAGCCTTTCATGTGCTGTGCGGACCGGCCGCTAAGCCTTGATCTGCTGGCGCTGCAGGTCCTGCACATCGCTGGTGAGCTGTTTGCCCGTGGCCAGGTAGTAGGCTCGCTCTGCGATGTTGGTGGCGTGATCACCCACACGTTCCAGGCTCTTGGCGCAGAACAGCAGATGCGTGCAGGCCGTGATGTTACGCGGGTCTTCCAGCATGTAGGTCAGCAATTCACGGAACAGCGAGGTGTACATGGCGTCCACCTCGTCATCGCGGTTACACACCTCGATGGATGCCGCTTCCTCACGATTGCCATAGGCGTCGAGCGCATCCTTGACCTGACGCAGCACCAGTGCCGTCATGTTCTTGACGCCATTGTAGAAGGTGGGCTGCAGGTTCAGGCCTTCGAGTTTGAGCGAGCGGCGGGCCAGTTGCTTGGCCATGTCACCAATGCGTTCGAGGTCGGAAGCGACGTGAATGGAGGTTATGATGGCGCGAAGATCGCTGGCCATGGGCTGGCGGCGGGCAATCATGGAGACGGCCATGTCGTCGATCTCGCGCTGCATGTCGTCGATGCGCTGGTCGGCGATGATGGTCAGGTCCGCCAGCTCGCGGTCGAGCTTCAAGAGGGCGCGTGTGCCATTCTCGATAGCGACCTCGACCTGGCCGCCCATTTCGGCAATGGCCTGGGCCAGAGCCAACAGCTCTTCATTATAGGAGGTGACGATATGGTCGGTGCCGGTATTGGGCATGGTTTATCCTCTTCCCGCGGCTCTTAGCCAATACGGCCCATGATGTAGTCTTGGGTCTGCTTGTTCACCGGATTGGTGAAGATCTCTTCGGTGTCGCCATGCTCGATCAAATTGCCCAGATGGAAGAAGGCGGTCTTCTGGCTGACGCGGGCAGCCTGCTGCATGGAGTGGGTCACGATGACGATGGTGTAGTTCTCACGCAGTTCGTCGATCAGTTCTTCGATGATCGCGGTGGCAATCGGGTCGAGTGCCGAGCAGGGCTCGTCCATCAGGATCACCTCGGGGCCAACGGCGATGGCGCGGGCGATGCAAAGGCGCTGCTGCTGGCCACCGGAAAGGCCAGTGCCCGGCTCACTCAGACGGTCCTTGACCTCTTCGAACAGACCCGCCTTGCGCAGCGAGGAAATGACGATTTCGTCGAGATCCGCCTTGGACTTGGCCAGGCCATGAATGCGCGGGCCATAGGCGACGTTGTCATAAATCGACTTGGGGAAGGGGTTCGGCTTCTGGAACACCATGCCGACGCGGGCGCGCAATTCGACCACGTCGAGGTCGGTCGAATAGATGTCTTCGCCGTCCAGC
Organism: Devosia polycyclovorans; assembly: GCF_042181575.1. Classification (GTDB taxonomy): domain Bacteria; phylum Pseudomonadota; class Alphaproteobacteria; order Rhizobiales; family Devosiaceae; genus Devosia; species Devosia polycyclovorans. Next base: position 1,724,147 of record NZ_CP170082.1, read on the forward strand.
TCGATCTTGCCGCCGACCCTTGCGCCTTCAATGGTGTCGTTCATGCGGTTGATGCAGCGCAGGAAGGTCGACTTGCCGCAGCCCGATGGGCCGATGAAAGCGGTGACAGCCCGATCGGGGATGTCGATGGAGATGCCATGCAGCGCCTGCTTTTCACCGTAGTGGACGGTGACGTCGCGCGCGGTGAGGCGGATGGGGTGATCCATCAGTTCAGCGGGGTTCATAGTCTGATCCAGAGTCTTTGAAGTCACTTTAACCTTGCCGGCGAGAACGTCCATTTTGATGTCTCCTTAAGCGCGCTTTTCGAGGCGCGAACGCAGGAAGATGGCGATGGCGTTGAGCAGGAGCATGAGCCCCAGCAGCACGATGATGGCCGCGGATGTCCTCGCCTCGAAGAAATTGCGATTTTCGTTACCCTGCCAGAGATAGATCTGCACCGGAAGGGCTGTGGCCGAGTCCAGGGGACCTGCCGGAATATTGGCGATGAACGCACTCATGCCGATGAGCAGCAGGGGCGCGGTTTCGCCAAGAGCCTGGGCTACGCCGATGATCGTCGCTGTCAGGACGCCCGGATAGGTCATGGGCAGGACGTGGTGGAACACCGTCTGGTTGTGCGAGGCGCCCAGGCCGAGGGCGGCCTGACGCAGCGATGGCGGCACGGCGCGCAGGGCGGCGCGGGTGGCGATGATAATGGTGGGCAGGGTCATCAGGGTCAGCACCAGACCACCCACCAACGGGGCGGATCGGGGCAGGCCCAGATAGTTGATGAAGACGGCGGCGCCGAGCAGGCCGAAGACGATGGAGGGGACGGCTGCCAGATTGTTGATGTTGACCTCGATCAGGTCGGTCAGGCGGTTCTTGGGCGCGAACTCCTCGAGGTAGACTGCGCTGGCCACGCCGATCGGAACCGCCAGAACAATCACCACCAGCATCATGTAAAGCGAACCCATAAAGGCGCCAGCGAGGCCAGCCGTGGCCGGAGCAGAGCGGCTGTCGACATTGGTAAAGATGTGCCAGGCGAAATCGAAGGTTATGGTGCCGTCGGCTTCAAACCGGTCGGCCAGGGCGCGGGTTGTGGCAGCCAATTGCTGGCGTTCATCGGCTGCATTGCGATTGATAGTTCCCTTGAGCCAGTTGTCGGTATTGGCTGACGCCAGAAGGGAGACGGGCACGGTCTGGCCAAGCACATCCGAATTGGCGAAGTACATGTCGCGCAACTGGAAGCGGGCGGCCGAGGTGACCAGCTCGAGCAGGTCGCGGCTGTCGATTTCGACATCGGGCGCCTTGGCGCGCAATGCCGTCTCGACAATCCGGTTCCAGTTCGACAGCGTCACGGCGCGCTGCCACTGGTTCACGGCCTGCTGATAGTCAGCCTGAGACGGAAAGTCCGCCAGTTCGGGGCGCGGGCCGCCTTCGATCAGTTCAGGATCGAAGAAGGCCTCGACGTGGACGGTCGACTGCCAGAAGGACGGCAGGCCCTTGGACAGGATCATCCCGAAGAGAATGGCGACGAAGCCAAGGGCAGCGGCGATGGACAAAATGCCAGCCCAGCGGAACAGGGCTTCATTGCGATGGCGACGCGTCAGGCTCTTGCGAACCCGTTCGCGATTTTGCGCGCCAACGGCGGAGCCAGGGAGCACGGTATCAGTCATGGCTATTCGTATTGCTCCCTGAATTTGCGGACGATGTAAAGCGCCAGGACGTTGAGCAGCAGTGTCATGGCGAAGAGGGTGAGGCCCAGCGCAAAGGCGACCAGCGATTGCGGGCTGGTGAAGTCGGCGTCACCCGTAAGCTGGTTGACGATGCTGACGGTAACCGTCGAGGTCGGTTCCGCCGGATTGGCGCGCAACACCGGGCTATTGCCGGCGGCCAGCACCACGATCATGGTTTCGCCGATGGCGCGGCTGACGGCGAGCAGCACCGCGCCGACCACGCCGGGCAGGGCGGCGGGCAGCAGCACCTTGCGGATGGTTTCGGACTGGGTGGCACCCAGGCCCAGCGATCCGTCGCGCATGGTGCGCGGCACTTGGCCCAGAATGTCGTCGCTAAGCGAGGAGATGAAGGGGATGATCATGATGCCCATCACCACGCCGGCCGTGAGGGCGCTGGTGGCGCGAATGTTGATCCCCACGAGATCACCCAGGCCCGAGAGGAATGGGCCGACAGTAACCAAGGCAAAGAAGCCATAAACGATGGTGGGGATACCAGCCAGAATTTCAATGATCGGCTTGACCACACCGCGCACCCGCTCATGGGCATACTGCGAGAGATAAATCGCCGACATCAGACCGATGGGAACAGCGACCAACATGGCGATGATACTGATCATCACCGTGCCCCAGAGCAGCGGCAGCAGGCCATATTCACCGGCCGATCCAGAACCGGTGCTCTGGAAGCGCGGGTTCCAGGTGGTGCCGAAGAAGAAGTCGAGGGGATTGATGAAGCTGAAGAAGCGCAGCGCGTCGGAGAGGAGCGAGAGCACGATGCCAATCGTGGTCAGGATGGCCACGGTGGAACAGGCGATCAGCGCCAGGCGCACGAAAATTTCCACCTCCGAACGGGCGCGCAGGCGCGGTGCGATCCGGCGCTGAGCCCAGAACAAGCCGCCTGCGCCAAGGGCCGCGGCAGCGGCGATGACGCCAAGGAAGGAGAGTTGCTGGAAGGAGGCATAGGCACTGGCTGCAGAGGCCTCGGCTGGGGTCGGTTCGCCAATGACACCGTAGCCAGAAGCAATGGCCTGCACACGCGAGATGGCGGCCTGGACCTCGAATGGCTGCTGCTGCGCAACTTCCGCAGGTAGCTGCGCCAGAATGAAGCTATTGGTCGCGGACTGGCTGAACAGGGCCCACAGACCCAAAATGACAATGGCCGGCAGAATGGCAAAGAGCGCGGCCAGGACGCCATGATAGATTGGCCGCGAATGGAGCCGGGTGTCCTTGCCGTCGGCAAGCTTGCGGCTGCGCGACCAGCCGACCTGATAGGATACTGTCAGAAGTACCAGGAGCAGGCCTGCGATAACGAGGGCGTTCACGACGAAGCTATCCTTCCTGGTGTGCCGGGTTTGAAACCCTGGCGCGAATTTGGAATGCTTTTTGAAGGACCCCGGCCGGGCCGGGGTCCTTCTGAGAGCAGTACTGTTTAGCGGGTGTACTGTTCGGCGTTATTGAAGGCTTCGAGCTGGCCGGCGCGGAACTCGCTGGAAGCCGGAACCAGACCGGCAGCTTCCAGGGTGCCACCGGCACCGGCCATCTGCTCGGACAGGAAGAAGGCAACGTAGTCTTCGATACCCGGGATCACACCGATATGGGCGCCCTTGACGTAGAACTGCAGCGGACGCGAGACCGGATAGTCACCGGCCGCGATGGTGTCCAGGCTCGGCTCAACGCCCGAAACAGTGGCAACCTTGAGGGTATCGCGGTTCTGGTCGTAGAAGCTAAGACCGAACACGCCAACGGCTTCCGGGTTCGACTGGAGGCGAGCCAGAGTCTCGGTGTAGTCGCCGGCGATTTCGACAACGACGTCCTGACGCGGGGTCAGGCACGCGGCTTCCATGGCGTCTTCGTCCATTTCGGGCAGTTCAGCTGCTTCACAGCCGGCTTCCAGAACGCGCTGGTCGAAGACTTCGCGGGTGCCGTGGTTGGTGCCGGGGATGGCAACGAAGATGGCCTGATCGGGCAGCGAAGCGTCGATCTCGGACCAGTTGGCGTAGGGGTTGTCGACCATTTCGCCATCGACGGGGACCTGAGCGGCGATGGCCTTGTACAGGTGCACGGGCTCGAGAGCGAAGTCGCCCTGGTCGATGCCGGTGGCAAAGACGATGCCGTCATAGCCGAAGACGATTTCGCGCACGTCGGTCACGCCATTGCCGTGGCAGCTTTCCAGCTCGCTGGCGCTCATCTTGGAGGACGAGTTAGCGATGTCGAGCGTGGCTTCGCCCACACCTTCGCAGAGCTGGCGCTTGCCGCCGCCCGAACCACCACCGGCAACGTTCGGAGCCTTGTAGTCAGGGAACGCGTTGGCGAATTCTTCGGCAACGATCGAAGCGAAGGGCAGCACGGTCGAGGAGCCGGCGATCTGGATGGTGTCGCGCGACTGGGCGTAGGCAGCGGTGGTGCCAAACGCTGCAAGAGCGATAACGGCGGCACTGGCGTAGAGTGCGGTCTTCATGGAATGTCCCTTCCGGAATTCGTTTTCAAACATGGCCAGCCATTCGTTGGGCCGCCCTGTGACGCGGCAGACCATAGGAGTGCCCGGCGACGGTTTTATTGCATTTCAGTGACTGGTTTGTGACATCGCAACCAATTGGAAAATAACGGGGTATTTCCGCGTTGGTTTATCGGGGGCGCTGTTGCGGAGAGGCAGAATGACGGTCTGGAAAGGTCTCGGACGGAGACTCTGGCAGCGGTCACTGCGACGACCCTAATGGGGATCTGTGACAATTGTCGGACGGAAGGGGAGTGCTATTCACGAGCCAGTCTGCGGCTCCCAGTTCAGCGCAGAAGCGGGCGCACCTCGGCCTGGACCTTACGCATCAGTGGCAGGAAATGGGCGATCATGCGTGTGGTTGGTGCGCGGGCGACATGGGCGCCGATATTGATGGCGGCCACGACCTGGCCAATTGCGTTGTGCAGGGGCACAGCGATTGAGCACAGGCCCAGTTCGAGTTCCTGATCGATGACGGCAAAGCCCTGCGCTGCGATCACGGCCAGTTCAGTGGTAATCGTCGCAATGTCGGCCTTGGTCCGCGCGGTGTAGGCAACGATCTCGGAACGCTGGAGAATCGCCTTGGCCTCCTCGGCAGGCAGCGCGGCCAGGAGGGTTCGGCCCATCGAGGTGCAATAGGCGGGGAGGCGCGCGCCGGCGCCGAGATTGATGGACATAACGCGGCGGGTCGACGCGCGGGCGACATAGAGAATGTCCGTTCCTTCCAATACGGCCGCCGAGGTGCTTTCGCCGGTGGCGCGGGAGAGTTCTTCGAGGAACGGCTGGATCAACCGGGGCAGTGGTGTGGCAGCGAGATAGGAACGGCCCAGATTGAGCACGCGCGGGGTGAGTTGGAAGAACTTGCCGTCATAAGTGGCGTAGCCCAGATGCACCAGGGTCAGGAGGCACCGCCGCGCGGTGGCGCGTTCAAGGCCGGTGCGCAGGGCCACATCGGTAATGGACATGCGCGCATGGTCCTCGTCGAAACACTCGATCACCGAGAGTCCGCGCATCAGACCATGGATGATGTCTCCTTCCCGCATGGGCGCTTTCCGCTATCTGTTCGACTGGCGCACAGACTATCGCGGGGCAGCGTCGGAGGAAAGCGCTTGTGTGCGCAGACGTGGGCACGCAATCAGAGTTTGACAGCGGCCGCGACCCTGATATGACGCGGGCGGGGCCTATAGCTCAATGGTTAGAGCCGACCGCTCATAACGGTCTGGTTCCAGGTTCGAGTCCTGGTGGGCCCACCAATTCCCTCGATCGCTCCTCGAGCTCCGCTGCTGGTTGCCGCTGTTCGGGCATGTCCAAGACGTGGCGTGGAGCATAGGGGCACCCGGCCGCACAGACACTTGCATTTGTGGGGCCAGGGTCGTATCGGCTTTGCTACGGTCTGCAGTTCACCGAGGCGTCGCCGCCCCTGTTGGGGAGCTAAACCTGCCTATACGATTTTCGACACGCACACTCCCTGTGCCCGTCGCAAGCCGGCGACCAGTGACACCGCCTCGTTGGCGGGTTTGGGCACGCATGAGGATGCGCCATGTCGAGACAAGTCCACTCCCTTAACATTGCCGATCTGTCGGCTTTTGCCAAAGCGCTGCGCGAGCAAATCGCCAAGTCGGATGAGACGCCAAGCCATGTTGAGATGCTGAACATGCTGACGCGGTCGGCCGGCTTTCGCAATTACCAGCATTTCAAGGCTGCCAGTGCGGACCGACCACCGCAGGAGGTGGTTGACCTGACGCTGGTGGAGAAGGTGAGCCGCCATTTCGACCGGCAAGGTGTGCTCATGCGCTGGCCCTCCCGGAACAGTCTGCAGCCCTTTTGTCTCTGGGCGCTGTGGGCACGGATGGAGCCAGGGCGCGACTATACGGATCGGGAGAACACTGAATTGCTCAACGGGTTGGCCAGCTTTGGAGACCACGCATTGTTGCGGCGGGCCCTGGTCGATCTGGGCTATGTCGAGAGAACGCGGGATGGGCGCACCTACCGGCGCATAGAGCAGAAGCCGCCGCCCGAGCTTTCAGTTCTGCTCAAGCGGATCGGCCCTGTGGATGGTCAGACGCGCTTGTAGATCCGCTGCATCGCGACCCTGGAGACGAGATTGCCGAGAGCAACGGCCTGGTTTTTTTGAATAGCCGCCAGGCCATTGGCCAGCGCCGCCTGCTTCTGCGCAATTTCCAATGCTTCTGCCTTACGACCGCGCTGGTATTGCAGCCGGTCGTAGGGAGAGAGCTGATACATGTTGAAGCGCGTTATCTTGCCAGAATAGTTCATGGCCCCACGCTGCGCCCGGTTGATTTACAGTTGGTAAAGCGAGCTGGTTAACTTGCCTATGTTCGCGCTTTACTTAGATGGGGCGAACTAGCTGAAAAAGCGGCGCTCGCAGCGCGCTACGCAGTCTTGGAGATGCGCTGCATGGCCATCTTGGAGAACAGATTGCCCATTTCGACCGCCTTGTTGCTCTGGATCGAAGCGAAACTATTGGCCATGATGGCATTTTTCTGGGCGGTTTCGGCCGCGGCGGCGCGGCGCTCGCGCTGATACTGGATCCGCTCGTAAGGGGAGAGCTGATGCATGTTGTATCGGTTGATCTTGGTGCTGCCGTAGGCCATGCGGCAAGCTTGGCCGATTATGGTTAACCGGCGGTTAAATGGTTAGCAGACTGCTAACGTTGGTGGCCGCGTCAACTCAGTGCTGCGTAACCACAAGGCCAGCGGCGCCGGCCATCATCACACCCGCCGTCTTGTTCAGGCGCCCGAGGGCCTTTTCCGAGCGGAACATGTCGCGGGCGGCGGAGGCCAGCCAGGCATAGCCGCAGCCGATGATGAGGAGCACGATAACAACGATGGCAGTCAGCTCGACGAAGGCGACCGGGTTCATTTCGCCCAGCGGCACCACCGTGGGCAGGATGGCGAGGTAGAAGACGATGGTCTTGGGGTTGCCCATGGTCAGCGAGAAGCCGGCAAGGAATGTCTTCCAGCGACCTTCGTTCCTGGGCTTCATCTGCTCCGAGCCGGGGCGGGCGGTCCAGAATTTCCAGGCGATATAGAGCAGGTAGGCGGCGCCGGCCCAGCGGATGATGGTGAAGACCGGACCGAACCAGGTCGCGATGGCAGCCAGGCCGAAGACGGCGAAGAAGAAATAGACCAGATCGCCGGCCAGGATGCCCAGCACCATCGGAAAGGCACCTTTGAAGCCGCCGCCAAGGGCGCGCGCGACCACGGCAGCGACGCCGGGGCCGGGCACCAGCACGGCGATGGCATAGGCGATGGTAAAGGCTGAAAGGGTGAAAAGATCCATGGCGAAACGGTCCGGCTCGAGGGCGAGCGGACACTACGCCTCCGGTCGGGTTTTTGCCAGCCCCGGTTGACCCGCCGGCGATAGCGATTATCTTGTGCCCATCGCAACCTGACCGGACGGTTCCCAATGGATCGCATCCTCACAGCAATGCCGACCTGCTTTGCCCCTGAGGAATTGACGAACCATGCCTTCCGTGACGTTTTCGCGACTGACTTATTCCGGCCCTGACGGCCAAACCCTCTTTTCCAATCTCGACCTGACATTCGGCCCCGGACGGACCGGGCTGGTTGGCGGCAATGGCGTGGGCAAGACCACGTTGCTGCGTCTGATCGCAGGCGAGCTTACGGCCAGCTCAGGAACGGTTACTGTTGCCGGTCGAATTGGTGTGCTGCGCCAGTCGGTGCAACCGGCGGCGGACGAAACGGTTGCAGGCCTATTCGGCGTGCGGAGCAGCCTCGCATTGCTTGAGCGCGCGATGGCGGGCGAAGCGCATGCCGAGGAGCTGGCAGGGGCCGACTGGACGCTCGAGGCCCGACTCGGCGAGGCGCTGAGTGCACTGGAGCTCGAAGCCAGCCCGCAGACCCTCTTGTCGACGCTGTCCGGCGGGCAGCGGACGAGGGCCGCGCTTGCCGCGCTGGTCTTCGATGCGCCGGAGCTGATCCTCCTGGACGAACCGACCAACAATCTGGATGCGGAAGGCCGCGGGACGGTCGCGGAAATGCTGGAAAATTGGCGCGGCGCGGCGATCGTTGTCAGCCATGATCGGAACCTGCTCGAGCGCATGGATGCCATTGTCGAACTGACCAATGTTGGAGCCACGAGCTATGGGGGCAATTGGAGATTTTACCGCGAGCGCAAGGCACTGGAGTTATCCGCCGTGCAGCGCGAGTTGAGCCAGGCTGAGCGACAGGTACGGGATGCTGCCCGGGCAGCACAGTTGGCACGAGAGCGCCAGGACCGACGAGATGCGGGCGGACGGCGTAAGGCGGCCAAGGGCGATGCCCCCAAAATCCTGCTCGGTGCCATGAAGCGCCGGGCCGAGGCGACAGCGGGTGGTCTGGACCGGCTCGCGACCAAACAAGCGGATGCCGTGCACCTCCAGGCCGCCTCGGCTCGCGCAAAGGTAGAGGTGTTGACGCCCTTCGCTGTCAAGCTGGCCCCGAGCGGCCTGCCCGCAGGCAAGATCGTCCTGCGGGCCAGCGCCCTGACTGGCGGCCATGATCCGGATCGCCCCGTCATCGTGGAAAAGTCGCTGGAAATTATCGGCCCGGAACGGGTTGCGGTGACCGGACCGAACGGAGTGGGCAAGACCACGCTGCTCAACTTGCTGACCGGGGCTCTGACGCCGCTCGGTGGCGTTGTCGAGATCGGCGGTCCTTTGTCGGTCCTCGACCAGCAGGTGGGTCTGCTGCGCCGGGACGCGTCAATCTTGGACAATTTTCGAAGACTCAATCCAGACAGTTCGACCAATGACTGTCGGGCCGTTCTGGCGGCATTCAAGTTTCGCAACGACGCAGCGTTGCAAAGCGTCGGCAGCTTGAGCGGCGGCGAGGTGCTGCGAGCCGGCCTCGCCTGCGTCCTGGGTGGGAAGACCCCGCCGATGCTGCTGGCGCTTGATGAACCCACCAACCATTTGGACATCGATGCCATCGAGGTCGTTGAGGCTGGGCTGCGGGCCTATGACGGGGCCTTGCTGGTGATCAGCCACGACCGGGCATTTCTGGAGGCGATCGGCGTTACGCGCAAGATTGCGCTGGGGTAGAGTCGCCGGCGGAAACGGGCCCTGCGGACTAGGCGCAGGGCCCGTTCTCGCGCCGGACGGAAGGATTATCGCGGCAGCAAGACGTCGTCCACGACGTGGATCACGCCATTGGATTGATTGACATCGGCGATGGTCACCAGGGCCGCGCCGCCGGCTTCGTCATAGATATAAACGTGGGAGCCGCGGACTTCGGCAGTTAGAGCGTCACCGCTGACGGTCTGCATATTGTAGCGGCCGCCATTGGCGCGGGCGCGACTGACAAGATCTGCTGCGCTGAGCTTTCCAGCCACAACATGGGCGGTCAGGACCTTGACCAGCTGGTCCTTGTTTTCCTCCATCAGCAAAGTGTCTACAGTGCCATCGGGCAATTTTCCGAATGCGTCATTGGTCGGCGCAAACACGGTGAAAGGGCCTGGGCTCTGCAGGGTTTCCACCAAGCCGGCAGCCGTGACGGCAGCGACAAGCGTGGTGTGGTCGGCCGAGTTTACGGCGTTTTCGACGATGTTCTTATCTGCGAACATGGCGGCGCCACCAACCATCGGATTGTCCTGAGCAAAAGCGACGCTCGAGGCGAGGGCAAAAACGGCAGCGGCAATGGTGGCCTTGGCAATAGACATGACTTTTCTCCCTTTTGTGTCGACCGACGTGTCCTTGTCCGCCGGTCCAATCACAGGGAGCTACGCGAGGGTGGTTAGGACAGTTTCAGTCCCGACATAACGGTCGCGTGAAGTCAGGGCAGCCGGGCGAGACGCTCGGTCAGCAGCTTGTAAAAGCCATCCGCGTTTCCGGTGCGAAGCCAGGTGGCGTTATAGGCGCGGCCCGAGACGTGCCAGTAATCGCATACGGTCATGCCCATAGTCAGCTCGCTCGCCGTCTCGATCGTTACGTTGCAGTGGCGGCCTTGGAAGAGCTCGGGCTGGAGCAGATAGGCAATAACAGTCGGGTCATGCAGCGGGGCGCCCTCCCAGCCATATTTCTCAAGGTCGAAGGTCTCGGAGAAGGTCAGCATGGCGTGCACGGCGGCACCCGATTTGTTACCCAGTGCCTTGATCGCCTCAAGGCGGGCGGGGGTCGACTGGATCATGTGCGTGACATCGAGCGGCTGGATGGTGATTGGCGCACCACATCGCATGACCACGTCCGCGGCCTCAGGATCGACATAGATGTTGAATTCGGCCGCCGGGGTGATGTTGCCGACCTCGAAATAGGCCCCACCCATCATGACGATTTCCTGGATGCGGTCGGCAATGGCCGGCTGCTTGACCAGCGCCATGGCGATATTGGTCAAGGGCCCAAGCGTGCACAGAGTAATGGTCTTGGGCTCGGCGTTCATCAAGGCCTCGATGATGTAGTCGACGCCGTGCTGGTCCTGCAGCGGGATGGTCGGCTCGGGCAGATCGGGACCGTTAAGGCCGGTTTCCCCGTGCACATGCTCGGCGGTGACAAGATTGCGGCGCATCGGACGCGAGCAGCCGGCATAGACCGGTATATCGGTGCGTCCGGACAGCTCGACCACCTTGCGGGCGTTGATGGCATTCTGGGCCACGCCCACATTGCCCGCGACAGCGACAACGCCCAGTACGTCAAGTTCCTCCGGCGAAGCCAGCGCCATAAGGATGGCGACGGCATCGTCCTGGCCGGGGTCGGTGTCGATGATGATTTTGCGAGACATGGCAGGCTTTCGAAGACTCAGGGGTGTGATTTGGCGCGAGCTTACCCAAGCACTCCAGCGCGGTCGATGGATGAAACGGTCACGCCGGAACGAAAGCTGATGCGGACGCGTTTGTGGTCTGCCCCAAACCAGCGGAAATCCTGATGCGCCAACGCACTGCCGGCCTTGCTGCCGATATTGACCAGAGCCAGTTCGAGCGCATTCTGAACAATGCCGCGCGCCTGGCCATCGTTGGTATCGGTTTTGTCGTGCTGCTCGTGGCCCTGCAAACAGGCAAGGTGTTTCTGGCGCCTGTGACCCTGGCGATCGTGATAGGGCTGATGTTCGGCCCGGTGGCGGATCGCCTTGAAAACTGGGGAGTGCCGCCGGCGCTCTCGGCGGGGGTGGTCGTGCTGCTGCTGCTCGGTGTCATTGCGGGTTTTGGCGTGTTGTTCGCAGTGCCCTTGAGCGAGTGGGTCGCCCGCGCCCCTCTGCTCTGGGAGAAATTGCAGGTCCAACTGGCCAATCTCAAGGAGCCGCTCGAATCTATCGGGCAGTTCCAGGAGCAGGTCGCCTCCGCGTTGGGTACTAACGGCGCCATGTCGGTGCAGGTCGAAGATGCCAGTACCGTGACCGGCATGGCGCTACTGGCACCGGCCGTGCTCGCGCAGATCGCGATCTTTCTGGCAAGCCTCTATTTCTTTGTGGCAACGCGCGACCATATCCGAATCTCGGTGTTGTCCATGTGCGTCACCCGCCGCATGCGCTGGCGCACGGCGCATGTGTTTCGCGATGTGGAGCTGAAAGTCAGCCGATTTCTGCTGTCCGTGACCATGATCAATCTGTGCGTCGGCACGGCCGTGTCGATCGCCATGTGGGTCATCGGCATGCCATCGCCGCTGCTCTGGGGCGCGATGGCGGCTGTTCTCAACTATATCCCCTATGTGGGACAGGCGATCATGGTCACAGTCCTGCTGGCCGTGGGCCTCGGCACCCAGACGGAGCTGTTCCAGATTCTGTTGCCCGTAGCCTGCTATGCCGGGATCAATTTCGTCGAAGGGCAGATTTTCACGCCGCACTTCATCGGCCGTACCCTGACCCTCAATCCGTTCGTGATTTTCCTATCCATCACCTTCTGGATATGGGCATGGGGACCAGTCGGCGGGCTCGTCGCGGTGCCGACGTTGCTCATTGCCCAATCCATCATATCCCACGCATTGCCCAGCAAACCTGTGGCGCCGCGCCGTCCTGTTTGGCGAACCGTGCATATGAGCGATCGGGAGGTGTTGCTGGCCAATGCCGCCCAGGCGATTGCCGAGCAGCGACAGAACGAGGAAAACGAAAAGCGCACGCTTGAGCGCGAGAAGCTTCCTCAGGGCACCGGTCCCTCGGGTGTCGAGCCCACTGCGGGCTGATCGCTCCGCCCAGTGGCTTGACGGAGCCGCGCCGCCAAACCACTGTTCAGACCCAACACTATGAGGACGGGTCGAATGGCGGGTGAAGTAGCGGCACATGCGGCTGAGGCCGCCCATCACGGTCTCGATCTTGTGCCCGTTGTTGCCCTTCTGGCCGCCGGCGCCATCGCCGTACCCATCTTCAAGCGTATCGGGTTGGGCGCCGTGCTGGGCTATCTGGCGGCCGGTCTGCTGCTCGGGCCTTCAGGCATTGGTCTGATCTCCGACCCTGCATCTGTGCTGCATGCCGCCGAGCTTGGTGTGGTGCTGTTCCTGTTCATCATCGGGCTGGAGATGGAGCCGAACCGCCTCTGGGCCCTCAGACAACAAATCTTCGGGCTTGGGGTGTTGCAGGTGGCCGTGTCTGGTGCCCTGCTGACCGGGGTCGGTGTGCTGCTGGGGTTTGCACCACTGGTGTCCTTCGTGTTCGGCATGGGCTTTGTTCTGACCTCAACCGCCATTGTCATGCAAATCCTTGGTGAGCGTGGTGAAATGGCGACGCCAAGCGGGCAGAAAATGGTTTCTGTGCTGCTGCTCGAAGACCTCGCCATCGTGCCCTTGCTGGCCGTCGTCTCGCTGTTGGCCCCGTCGACAGATGATGTCAGCATGTTCACGCGACTGGTCTCGCTCGGCATTGCCGTGGGCGCCATTTTGCTGCTGATTTTCCTCGGGCGGCGGATCATGAATCCGTTCTTTTCGCTGCTCGCCCAATCCAGGGTGCGGGAGGTGATGACGGCGGCGGCGCTGCTGGTCGTATTGGGGGCCGCCCTGCTGTTCCAGGTCAGCGGGCTTTCCATGGCCATGGGGGCTTTCCTGGCCGGCGTACTGCTCTCAACCTCCACCTTCAAACATCAGCTCGAAGCCGATGTGGAGCCGTTCCGTGGCTTGCTGCTGGGGCTGTTTTTCCTGGCCGTCGGCATGTCGCTCGACCTGGCCGTGGTGGCTGAGAACTGGGGCATCATCGCCATCAGCGTTGTCGCCTATATGCTGGTCAAGGCGGTGGCGATCTACCTCATCGCGCGATTGCTCAAATCGGATCATGGCGAGGCGCTCGAGCGGGCGGTCCTGATGGGGCAGGGCGGTGAATTTGCCTTCGTGCTTTATACCACCGCTGCCTCGAGCGGGCTGATCGATGCACCGACCAATGCCATTTTCACGGCAACGGTCATTATCTCCATGGTCATTACGCCGTTTGCCATTATCGGCATGCGCTACCTGATGCCCAAGGCGACACAGTCCATGGATGGCGTCGAGGAAGTGTCCGAACTCAGTGCCAAGGTTCTGATCATCGGCTTCGGGCGGTTCGGGCAGATCGTCAGCCAGCCCTTGTTGGCGCTCCGCCACACGGTTTCCATCATCGACAATGACACGGACATGATCCGCGCGGCCGCGCAGATCGGGTTCAAGGTCTATTATGGCGATGGTACGCGGCTGGATATCCTGCGCGCTGCCGGGGCTTCGACGGCCGATCTGATTCTGGTTTGCACCGATCAGCGGGCACAAACCACGCGGATTGCCGAATTGCTGCGGGACGAATTCCCGCTGGCGCGGGTGATGGCACGCGCCTTCGACCGCTCACATGGCATCGAGCTGGTTCGCGCCGGGGTCGAGTTCCAGATGCGCGAAACCTTCGAATCGGCGATCGCCTTTGGTGGCGTCGCGGTGCGCATGCTGGGTGCCAGCGACGAAGAGGCCGACGAGGTGATCGAGGGCGTGCGCAGCCGCGACCGGCAGCGCTTCGAGCTGCAACTGGGCGGTGAGGATTGGCGCAATCTCACCCAGTTGCTGATCAGCAATGCAAGAGATCAGGCACGGGAAGGTGGCGTGTCGGTCGACGAGGCCGCGGCGGAAGCCGCTGCCAAGCAGTCTTCGCAACAAACGCAGGGCGGCTAAGCAACCATGCACACCGCGGGGGCTTTCCCCTGCATAAATTAAGTGCAACACTGCCCCTATTCTGAGGGGAACATCGCTATGAACTCTGGATTGCGACATGCCGCAAAAGCCGATCGTTTACGATGCGCCCACGCCCGAACCCCGTGCGATTACGGTTGAGGCCCTTCAGGCCGAGATCCTTGAAAAGCTGATCTATTCCGTCGGCAAGGACCCGATTGTTGCCCGGCCTCATGACTGGTTGCGTGCGACTATTCTGGCTGTTCGCGACCGGATCATGGACCGCTGGATGGAAAGTTCGCGGGATACCTGGCGAACCTCAAACAAGCGCGTCTACTATCTCAGCCTCGAATTCCTGATCGGCCGGCTCATGCGTGATGCGATGAGCAATGTGGGCCTGATGGAGCCGGTTGCCGAAGCCCTCAAGAATCTTGATGTCGAGCTGGGTGACCTGATCAATCTCGAGCCCGATGCGGCGTTGGGGAATGGTGGTCTGGGGCGCTTGGCCGCGTGCTTCCTTGAATCCATGTCTTCGGTGAAGATCCCCGCCTATGGCTACGGCATCCGCTATGTGCACGGGCTGTTCCGCCAGGAAATGAGCGAGGGCTGGCAGGTCGAGCTGCCCGAAGAGTGGCTGGCGCACGGCAATCCCTGGGAGTTCGAGCGTCGCGAAAGCGCCTACGAAGTCGGGTTTGGCGGCCATGTCGAGCCGGTAACCGACCCGGACGGCGAGGTGCGCCAGGAATGGCGGCCCAATGAACATCTGCTGGCTGTGGCCTATGATACCCCGATCGTGGGTTGGCGCGGCGCTCGGGTGAATACGCTCAGGCTCTGGAGCGCGCAGCCGATCGATCCGATCCTGCTCGACAAGTTCAATTCCGGCGACCATATCGGCGCGCTGGAAGAAAGCGCCAAGGCAGAAGCCATTACCCGTGTGCTTTACCCAGCCGATTCGACCGCTGCCGGGCAGGAATTGCGCCTCAGGCAGGAGTTCTTCTTCTCCTCCGCTTCGCTTCAGGACATCGTTCGCCGGCACCTTCAGCAATATGGCGACTTGGGCTCGCTGGCGGACAAGGTCGCCATCCAGCTCAATGACACCCATCCAGCCATTTCGGTGGCCGAGCTGATGCGCATCCTGGTCGACGACCACGGGATCAAATGGGCCAAGGCCTGGAAAATCACCAAGGGCACGTTCGGCTATACCAACCATACGCTGTTGCCCGAAGCGCTGGAAAGTTGGCCGGTGGCGCTCCTGGAGCGCTTGCTGCCGAGGCACATGCAGATCGTCTACCAGATCAATGCCGATGTTCTGACCGAAGCGCGCAACAAGGCGAAATTCTCCGATCAGCAGATCGCCAATGTGTCGCTGATCGACGAGCATGGCGGCCGGCGTGTCCGCATGGGGCAGTTGGCCTTTGTGGGGTCGCATTCGATCAATGGCGTGTCGGCGCTTCATACGGAACTGATGAAGCAGACTGTGTTTGCGGACCTCCACAAGCTCTATCCCGAGCGCATCAACAACAAGACGAACGGCATCACGCCGCGGCGCTGGCTAATGCAGTGCAATCCCACGCTGACGCGGCTGATCTCGGACCGGATCGGACCCGAATTCCTCGACGATATCGACAAGTTGCACCAACTCGCTCCGCATGCCGAGGATCCGAGCTTCCAGAAGCAGTTTGCCGCGGTGAAGCTGGGCAACAAGAAGAAGCTGGCGAAGCTAATCAAGGATCGACTGAACATCACCGTCTCGCCTGACGCCATGTTCGATGTGCAGATCAAGCGCATCCACGAATACAAGCGGCAATTGCTCAACATCATTCACGCCGTCGCACTTTACGATGAAATTCGCGCCCACCCTGAGAAGGAGTGGGTGCCACGGGTGAAGATTTTCGCGGGTAAGGCGGCTCCCAGCTATTGGAACGCCAAGCTGATCATCAAGCTGATCAACGACGTGGCGCGGGTGATCAACAATGATCCGGCGGTGCGTGGTCTGCTCAAGGTGGTTTTCCTGCCCAACTATAATGTGAGCCTGGCCGAGGTCATTGTCCCGGCAGCGGACCTCAGTGAACAGATTTCTACCGCCGGTATGGAAGCCTCGGGCACCGGCAATATGAAGTTCATGGCCAATGGCGCGATCACCATCGGCACCATGGATGGAGCCAATGTCGAAATGCACAAGGAAGTGGGCAACGACAATATCGTCATCTTTGGTTTGACCACGGATGAAGTCGAAGACAAGCGGGCCCGCTCGGAAGTTCCGCGTGCGGCAATCGACGGGTCGCAACGGCTGCGTGAGGCACTGGATTCCATAGCAACTGGTGTCTTTTCGCCGGACGATCCGCACCGCTATCGCGACCTGATTGGCGGGCTCTATGATCATGACTGGTTCATGGTGGCCAGGGATTTCGACGCCTATGTCGCCGCGCAGACCAAGGTCGACAAGATTTGGCAGGACAAGAAGAAGTGGACCGCCATGGCGATCCGTAACACGGCCAGCGTAGGCTTTTTCTCGTCGGACAGGACGATCCGGCAATATGCAGAAGATATCTGGGGCGTTGAGACGGCCTAGAGCACAAGTGTGTGCGCAAGCGCCTGACGCAAGATCAGGATTGCGTACTGGACAATTGTTGGGTCGGCGATGACACGCAGACCAGTGGGGGAGCGTGAGTGTGAACGTGAGCAGGGAAAGCTGGCAGGCAGACGAGCGGGAAGTCGAGGCTATCGTGGCGGGCCGCCACAGTAACGCCTTTGCGTTTCTGGGCCTGCATGAGGTGGCTGGGCACTGGGTGCTGCGCGCCTTCGTTCCCCATGCCGATACGCTCAATGCCTTTACGCTCGATGGCGAGCCACTGGGCCATATGATCCCCCGCCACGGAGGGGGATTTTTCGAGGCCAAGGTGAATATCAAGGCGCACCAGCCCATTCGCTATGAGGCGAAGAATGCCGGTGGCAGCTGGACCGTCTATGACCCCTATTCGTTCGGGCCGGTACTGGGGCCGATGGACGATTATTACATCGGCGAGGGCAGCCATTTGCGGCTGTTCGACAAGATGGGCGCCCACGAAATGGAGTTCGAGGGCATCCACGGCACCCACTTCGCGGTCTGGGCGCCCAATGCGCAGCGCGTGTCGGTTGTCGGACCCTGGAATGACTGGGACGGCCGGCGGCACCCGATGCGCAATCGGCAAGGCATTTGGGAAGTGTTCATTCCGGTGCTGGGGACGGGCACGATCTACAAGTATGAGATTGTCGGAGCCAATGGGCAGGTGCTGCCCCTGAAGGCTGATCCATTTGCGCGCCAGGCCGAACTGCGTCCGCGCAACGCCTCGGTGGTGCCTGACCCGACCCCGTTCACCTGGACCGACCAGAAATACATGGAAGAGCGCGCAACGCGCGATTGGCGCCGCACGCCGATGTCCATCTATGAAGTGCATCTAGGGAGCTGGCGGCGGCGCCCTGATGGCAACTTCATGAGCTATGACCAGCTCGCTGAGCAGCTGGTGCCCTATGCCGCAGACATGGGCTACACCCATCTCGAATTTCTGCCTGTTTCCGAGCACCCTTTTGACCCCAGCTGGGGCTATCAGCCCACCGGGCTCTACGCGCCCACTGCGCGTTTTGGTGATCCTGCCGGGTTTGCTCGGCTGGTGAACGCGGCGCACGAGGCGGGCCTCGGAGTGATCCTCGATTGGGTGCCGGCGCATTTCCCGACCGATGAGTTCGGGCTTTCGCACTTTGATGGCACTGCGCTTTACGAACACGAAGATCCGCGCCAGGGTTTTCACCCGGACTGGAACACGGCGATCTACAATTTCGGGCGCAAGGAAGTCTCCGCTTTCCTCACCAACAACGCGCTCTATTGGTTTGAGCAGTTCCATGTCGATGGGTTACGCGTCGATGCGGTGGCCTCCATGCTTTATCTCGACTATTCGCGCCAGGCGGGCGAGTGGGTGCCCAACCAGCATGGCGGCAACCAGAATCTGGAAGCCGTGGCCTTCCTGCAGCGCGTCAATGCGGAGGTCTACAAGAATTTCCCGGGTGCCTTCATGATCGCCGAGGAATCCACGTCCTGGCCGGGCGTCAGCGCGCCAACATATGCGGGCGGGCTGGGCTTCGGGTTCAAATGGAACATGGGCTTCATGAACGACACGCTGCGCTTTATGAGCCGGGAACCAGTGCATCGACGGTTCCACCACAACGACATGACCTTTGGTATGGTCTACGCGTTTTCGGAGAATTTCGTGCTGCCGCTAAGCCATGACGAAGTGGTGCATGGCAAAGGCGCGCTGCTCTCGAAAATGCCGGGCGATGACTGGCAGCAATTTGCCAATCTGCGCGCCTACTTGGCCTTTATGTGGGGCCATCCAGGCAAGAAGCTCTTGTTCATGGGCCAGGAGTTTGCCCAGCGCGAAGAATGGAGCGAAAGCCGGGGGCTCGACTGGTGGTTGCTCGATTCCCCGCCACATGAAGGCATGCGCCGATTGGTTGCCGATCTCAACGCAGCCTATCGCAGCCTGCCGGCCCTCCATGAGCGCGATTGTGAGCCGGAGGGATTTGAATGGGTGATCGGCAATGATCAGGCCAATTCAGTGCTTGCCTGGATCCGCCAGGCACCCGATGCCGATCCGGTCCTGGTGATCTCAAATTTCACGCCAGTGCCACGCAGTCATTACAAAGTGCCCCTGCCCAAGGCCGGGCGCTGGGTTGAGCGGATCAACACTGATGCCGGTTGGTATTCTGGCGGGAACACAGGCAATCACGGTGCCGTTATCGCCGAGCCTGTCGAGGGACAGTATTGGCCGGCAGAAGCGGAAATCTACCTGCCGCCATTGGCGACGCTGTTTTTGAAGTATGAGCCGGCATAAGGCGGCTCGGTTGAGACAAGACCCGGCTGAAGCCGGGCGCAAGCGGAGGGAATAATATGGCTGACTATAGAGTACCATCGCCTCTGGCGCGTGAGGCCATGGCCTATGTGCTCGCGGGGGGGCGCGGCACGCGCCTAATGGAACTGACTGACAGGCGCGCCAAGCCGGCAGTGTATTTTGGCGGCAAGTCGCGCATCATTGATTTTGCGCTCTCCAATGCCATCAATTCCGGCATTCGCCGCATTTCGGTGGCCACGCAATACCAAGCGCACTCCTTGATCCGTCACCTGTCGCGTGGCTGGAACTTCCTTCGTCCTGAACGTAATGAGAGCTTTGACGTACTGCCGGCCAGCCAGCGGGTGCGCGAGGACATGTGGTATGCCGGCACTGCCGATGCGGTGTACCAGAATATGGACATTATCGAGGATTCCGGGGCCCGGTACATCGTCATCCTGGCAGGCGACCACATCTACAAGATGGACTATGAAATCATGCTCCGCCAGCACGTGGATACGGGTGCGGACGTGACCATCGGCTGTCTCGAAGTGCCGCGCATGGAAGCCGTCGGGTTCGGCGTCATGCATGTCGATGGCCGTGATCGTGTGGTCGATTTCGTCGAGAAGCCCAAGGACCCTCCGGGCATTCCCGACAAGCCGGACATGGCGCTGGCCTCGATGGGCATTTATGTGTTCGAGACGCGCTTCCTGATGGAACAGCTCAAGCGCGATGCGGCAACCGAAGGCTCCAATCGCGACTTCGGCAAGGATATCATTCCCTATATCGTCAAGAACGGCACGGCTTGGGCGCACCGCTTCCCGCGGTCCTGCGTACGCTCGAGCAATGAAGAGGTCAGCTACTGGCGCGATGTGGGTACGATCGACGCCTATTGGAAAGCCTCGATCGACCTGACCGACATCAAGCCACAGCTTGATCTTTACGATCGCGACTGGCCGATCTGGACCTATGCCGAGATAACGCCGCCGGCCAAGTTCGTGCATGATTTTGACGGGCGCCGCGGCTCGGCGGTCAATTCGCTGGTTTCGGGCGACTGCATCATTTCGGGCGGCCATCTGCAGCGCACGCTGCTGTCGACCGGCAGCCGGGTGCACTCCTATTCCATGCTCGAAGAGGCGGTGGTACTGCCCTATTGCGATATCGGGCGCAATGCGCGGCTCAAGCGGGTCGTCATCGATCGGGGCGTCAATATCCCCGAAGGCCTGGTGGTGGGCGAAGATCCAGAATTCGATGCCAAATGGTTCCGCCGGTCCGATGAGGGCGTGACCTTGATCACCCAGCCCATGATCAACAAATATCTGGCGGATCGATGATCGAAGTCCTCTCGGTCACCTCAGAAATCTACCCGCTGATCAAGACCGGCGGCCTGGCCGACGTGGCCGGGGCGCTGCCTGGCGCCCTGTCGGAGTCGGGGGTCACCATGCGCACGCTGGTGCCGGGCTACCCGGCGGTCACCGGAAAGATGACGGGCGGGCGTGAGGTCGCGCAGTTCGACGATCTGTTTGGTGTTCCAGCCCGGCTCATTGCCGGGCGGGTGGAAGGGCTCGATCTGATCGTGCTGGATGCGCCTTCGCTCTACGATCGCCCCGGTAATCCCTATATGGGGCCGGAGGGCTGGGACTGGCCCGACAACTGGAAGCGCTTCGCCGCGCTCTCCTGGGTCGCATCCGAGCTGGGGCAGGGGCTTGTAGAGGGCTACAGGCCACAGGTGATCCACGCGCATGACTGGCAGGCGGGGCTGGCACCGGCCTATGTCAAATTCGGTCCATCCTCAACTATCAAGACGGTGATGACGGTCCACAACATGGCCTTTCAGGGCACGTTCGGGGCCGAGCTGTTCCCTCGGCTCAAACTGCCTGCGCACGCCTTTTCGATGGAAGGCGTCGAGTATTATGGCGGAGTGGGCTATCTCAAGGCGGGTGTGGAATGCGCCGACGTGGTGACCACGGTGTCGCCGACCTATGCCGCCGAGATCCGGACGCCGGCCTTCGGTATGGGGCTCGAGGGTCTGCTCAACAACCGATCCGACACGGTACATGGGGTGCTCAACGGCATCGACATGGACGCGTGGAACCCGGCGATCGACCCGGCACTGGCGCAGACCTATACCGCTGGTACCATGCAGGGGCGTCTCATCAACAAGCGCGCGGTTCAGGAAGCCTTCGGGCTTGAGGCGCTGGACGGCCCCTTGTTTGCCGTGGTCAGCCGCCTGACCTGGCAGAAGGGCATCGACCTGCTCGCCGCCAATATCGGCCTGATCGTGGAATCCGGTGCGCAATTGGCGGTTCTGGGTTCCGGTGATGCCGAACTGGAAAATGCCGTGCGCAGCGCCGCCATGGCGCATCCCGGCAGGGTTGGCCTGGTTACCGGATACAATGAAAAGCTCAGCCATCTGGTGCAGGGCGGCGCCGATGTGATGATGGTGCCCTCGCGGTTCGAACCGTGCGGTCTGACCCAGCTCTATGCGCTGCGCTATGGTTGTGTGCCGCTGGTCAGCCGGGTCGGTGGGCTCAATGACACAGTTATCGACGCCAATGTGGCGGCGATCCAGGCCGAAGTGGCCACCGGGGTACAGTTCGCGCCACCTACCGAAGCGGCGCTTGCCGATGCGATCCGGCGGATACTGGCACTCTATGCCGATGAAAAATCATGGAAAAAAATGCAGAGGCGGGGAATGAAGTCGGATGTGAGCTGGGAAGCCAGCGCCGCCCGCTACGCACAGCTTTATGCCTCGTTGATCGGATACTCGACAGATGACAGCCAAGACGATTGAGACAACGCCTTATTTGGATCAGAAGCCCGGCACCTCGGGCCTGCGCAAGCGGGTGCCGGTGTTCCAGCAGCCCAATTACGTCGAGAATTTCATCCAGTCGATCTTCGATAGCCTGGACGGTTTTGGCGGCCAGACCCTGGTGATCGGTGGCGATGGCCGCTTTTACAACGATGTCGCCATCCAGAAGGCCATCCGCATTGCTGCGGCCAATGGCTTTGGCAAGGTGATGGTGGGCAAGGGCGGCATTCTGTCGACACCGGCGGCCAGCAACATCATCCGCCACTACAAGGCCTTCGGTGGACTGGTGCTGTCGGCCAGCCACAATCCGGGCGGGCCGGAAGGCGATTTCGGCATCAAGTATAATGTGGGCAATGGCGGCCCGGCGCCCGAGCGGATCACCGATGCGGTCTATGCGCGGACCCAGGTGATCGACAGCTACAAGACGCTCGAGACCCCCGACATTGATCTCAACACACTTGGCACCCAGCAAGTGGGCGGCATGGTGGTCGAGGTCATTGATCCGGTGGCCGATTACGCTGCGCTGATGCAGAGCCTGTTCGATTTCGAAGCCATCCGGGCCCTGTTCGCCGGTGGCTTCCGGATGACCTTTGACGCCATGCACGCCGTGACCGGCCCCTACGCCCATGCCATTCTCGAAGGCATGCTGGGCGCGCCCAAGGGCACTGTCGTGAACGGAACACCGTCACCTTCTTTTGGTGACGGGCATCCGGACCCGAACCTGGTCTATTGCAAGGACATGTATGACCTGCTGATGACCCCGGATGGCCCCGATTTCGGTGCGGCGTCCGATGGCGATGGCGACCGCAATCTCATTATCGGCAAGAACCGGTTCGTCACGCCCTCGGACTCGCTGGCGCTGCTGGCCGCCAATGCGCATCTGGCGCCGGGCTACAAGGATGGGATCGCCGGGATTGCCCGCTCCATGCCGACCAGCGCTGCGGCGGACCGGGTGGCTGAAAAGCTCGGCATCGAGATGCACGAAACGCCGACAGGCTGGAAGTTCTTCGGCAATCTGCTCGATGCGGGCCGCGTGACCATTTGCGGCGAGGAAAGCGCGGGTACCGGTTCCAACCACGTGCGCGAAAAGGACGGGCTGTGGGCCGTGCTGCTCTGGCTCAACATCCTGGCCGTGCGCAAGCAGGGCGTGGACGAGATCGTGCGGGAGCATTGGAAGACCTATGGCCGCAATTACTATACGCGGCACGATTATGAAGAGGTCGATGCGGGCATTGCCACCAAGCTGGTTGAGGATCTGCGCGCGCAACTGCCGGGGCTGCCTGGCAAGGTGTTCGAGGACGATCTGCAAGTCGCCTTTGCCGACGACTTCACCTACAACGACCCGATCGATGGTTCGACGAGCGCCAAGCAGGGCATTCGCATCGGCTTTACCGACGGCTCGCGAATAGTGCTCCGGCTCTCCGGAACAGGCACAGTGGGCGCCACTTTGCGGCTCTACCTTGAACGCTATGAGGCTGCCGATGGACGCCACGATCTCGAGACCCAGCTTGCCCTTGAGCCCCTCATCGAGATCGCCGACACACTGGCCCAAATCAAATCCAGAACCGGGCGGGATGCCCCCAGCGTCATCACCTAGGGTCGCCTTGTCCACCAAGCCTGCATTAGTGCCCGGTGGCGGGCGCACCGAGCACCTGGGTGCCAGCGTAACGCCGGAAGGCGTCAATTTTGCCGTCTATTCGGAAAGCGCCAGCGCGGTCTGGGTTTGCCTGTTCGACGAACAGGACAAGGAGATCGAGCGTTTTGAGCTGGATGTGCATGAGAACAATGTTCATGCCGGGCTGATCGCCAATGTAGCAGCCGGCGCGCGCTATGGGCTGAGGGCCGATGGCCCTTACGACCCCGACCAGGGCCTGTTCTTTGATCCAAACAAGCTGTTGGTCGATCCCTATGCCCGCCATCTCGACCGCGTTTTCGTCCGCTCGCCGCGCTTGCGGCTGGCGCGCGAAGACGCGGTGGATACCGCCGAACTGGTGCCAAAGGCCATTGTGCGCGGAAGCGAGAACGAAGCCGCACATCCGCGCAAGAAGGCCCCCAATCTCTACTACGAACTGAACGTGCGCGGGTTCACCATGCGCCATCCGAGCGTGCTGGGTCCCCTGCGTGGCACTGTAGCTGCGTTGACCACGCGCCGGGTGATTGATCATTTCAGGCATCTTGGAGTCGACACTATCCAACTCATGCCCACCGCGGCCTGGATCGATGAAGGTCATCTGCCGCAACTGGGGCTGACCAATGCCTGGGGCTATAACCCCGTCGCCTATTTCGCGGTCGATCCGCGACTGGCCCCGCGAGGTCCGCAGGAATTGCGGGTGATGACCGACGCCTATCGAAAGGCCGGCATCGCAGTGATCCTGGACGTGGTCTACAACCACACCGGCGAGGGCGACAGCGAGGGCCCGATCCTCTCGATGATGGGGTTGGACCCGCAAACCTATTATCGCTGGGTCGAGGTGGACGGCAAAAAGCGCCTGGTCAACGATACGGGTACCGGCAATACGCTGCGTTGTGACCATCCCGCCGTACAGCGCCTGGTGATCGAAAGCCTGCGCTATTATGTCGAGGAGCTCGGGGTTTCCGGATTCCGCTTTGATCTGGCGACCATTCTGGGTCGCGACCCGGGGTTCAACCCGGAAGCCGAGATGCTGGAAAAGATCAAGGCCGATCCGGTGCTGAGCAAGGCAATTCTGGTGGCAGAACCGTGGGACCCGGGGCCGGGCGGCTATGGCCTGGGCAAGTTCGGCAAGGAGTTTGCCGAGCACAATGACACCTATCGCGACGAAGTCCGTGCCTTCTGGAAGGGTGAGAGCGGTAAAATCGGCGCGTTGGCAGGCAAGGTGTCGGGCTCTGCGGAAATCTTCGATGTTGCGGGCCGCAAGCCCAGTGCCGGGGTCAACCTGCTAGCCGTGCATGACGGGTTCACCCTGCGCGACCTGGTCAGCTACCACCACAAGCATAACGAGGCGAATGGCGAGAATAATCGCGACGGCCACAACCACAATTCCTCGTGGAATTGCGGCGTTGAAGGAGAAACGGACGATCCCGCGATCAACGATGCGCGCCGACGCGATGTGCGTGCGCTTCTGGCGACGCTATTTCTGTCACGTGGGACGCCGCTGATCCAGCAGGGTGACGAAATGTATCGCACCCAGCAGGGCAATAACAACGCCTACGCCCAGGACAATGAGATCACCTGGGTCGATTGGGAAAGCGCTGACGGGGCTCTGGTGGATTTCGTGGCGGCGCTGAGCGGGTTCCGCAAGGCCCATCCGGCAGTCAGTCATGACCACTGGTTGACCGGGCAGGATCGCGGCGGAGTTCGCGACGTGTTGTGGCTGCACCCCGAAGGCCGGGAAATGACGGAGGGCGATTGGAACGATACCAGCGCCTCGGTGCTTGGTATGCACCTGCGTCACAAGGATGACGAGGTGCTGGTCTGGTTCAACCGGCGCGTCGAACCGGTGGTGGCGCGATTGCCCGGTGGGGATTGGGCGGTCGGCGTCCAGTCTGATCACAGCTCGGAGGTTGCGTTCACCGAGGGCACGGCCACCTTGCCACCAAGATCGGTGGTTGCTCTGGTCAGGCCGCAACCGCAATGATTGTCGCCCAGATCAGCGATATCCACGCCGATGGATCGGACCTCGCCCTGGAGAGGCTGGATAGCGTTCTGGGCTGGCTGCGGCGGCTCAAACCGGATGCACTGATCGTCAGCGGCGACCTGGTGGAAGCCGATTTTGCTAACGGATATCGGGAGGTCCGGGACCGGCTGGAGCGTCTGGCCTGTCCCTATCTGGTGGTGCCGGGCAATGTCGATGAGCATGGTGAAATGCGCCGGGTGTTCGGCGACCGGTTCGGCTGGAATTCGGATCGGCCGCTAAACGTGGCCGCCCACGTCGGGGACCTGCATCTGATCGGCCTCGACGTCACGGTCGAAAACGCCCATCACGGTGACGCGACACCGGTTCTCGGCTGGCTGGCCGATGCCTTGGCTTCTTCGCAAGCCCCAGCCCTCATCTTTCAGCACCAGCATCCTTTCCCGACCGGCATCGACGGCAAAGACCGCAATGTGTGCCTGAACGGCGATGGGTTGGCCGCCACTATCGCGACTACCGGCACTCGTGTCCTGGGGCTGACATGCGGCCATGTGCACCGGCCGCTTTTCACTCGCTTCGCCGGACGCCAGGCCACCATGGCGCCTTCCGTGGCACGGGCCAACCGGCTCAAACTAGACGGGCGCGACAGCGATATCGTTGATCCGCCGGGAATGCTGATCCACCATTATGCGGAGGATCGACTGGTCAGCCATGTCGTGATGGTCGGGTAGGCCTTCCCGCAACAAGGCCGATCATGGTGCCACGACAGGCTCCATGCCATGTCGTGCGTAGAAGCGCCGGGCTGCCAGATTGTCGCTCTGGACCTTGAGATCGACATGTCCAAGACCCCGTGCCTTGAGGTGGCAGAAGGCGCTTTGCAGCAGCCACCCGCCAATCCCGCGATCACGATGCCCCGGGGCAACGACCAGATCCTTCACGTAGCCACTGGTCCAGCACTGTGCCAGACCAATCGGCGTTCCGTCCGCATCAGCTGCGATCAGGACCAGTTTGGGATCAAACTCTGCGTCTTCCACCAGCGGCCAAAACCAATCGTCAAAGCTTCCCACGGCCCCACCACCATCTGCATATGCCGCCAGGAGCAGGCGATGCAGCGCGATGGGGTGGGCTTGCCACAGGGGGCGCTGGCAGACCCCGATTGGAGGCCGCGGCTCAGGCCCGACATCGGCGAGTTGCCGGCGGAGCCGGTAATAGCGGGACATATCATTGGGCCGCCTGAGCCGTGAAACCGCCATGCCTTTCGATGAAGCCGATGATTTGGTCCAGACTCTCGCGGCGCAGCAAGTCGGTGAAGACATAGGGCCGGCCCTCGCGCACCTTCTGCGTGTCGCTTTCCATCACCTCGAGGCTGGCGCCGACATAGGGCGCCAGGTCCGCGTGGGTAATGACCAGCAGGTCGGAGCGGGAAATCGCGGGGCCGCCCTTGCGCGGGATCTTTTCGCCCTGGGCGACGGAAATCACATAGATGGTCAGGTCGGCCAGATCGGGCGAGAAAGTGGCCGCCAGATTGTCGCCGCCGCTCTCGATCAATACGATGTCCAGATCGGGGAATTTGCGGTTGAGATCGTCGATCGCCGCCAGGTTGAGCGAGGCATCTTCGCGGATGGCGGTGTGCGGGCAACCGCCGGTTTCGACGCCGACAATGCGGTCCTCGGAAATCGCCTGAACGCGCGAGAGGATCAGCGCGTCTTCCTGGGTGTAGATGTCGTTGGTGACCACGGCCATGGAATAGCGCTCGCGCATGGCCTTGAGCAGCATTTCACACAAGGTGGTCTTGCCCGAGCCGACCGGCCCGCCAATGCCGATGCGCAGGGGTCCGTTGAGGCTCTTGGACATGGACAGACTCCTAATTGTCAGGCGAACCGAAGAAAGATCAGCGCCAGGAAACCGAGGCCGAGAAACAAGCACAGGGGCGAATAGACCCGGCGGTCATTGAGACGGAAATTGGGCTCGGGCGTCAGCTCGGCCCACCAGGGTGTATAGCCCACGATGCCGCGCGCCAGGAACACTGCGGCGAACAGCAAACCCGCCAAATTGAGCTGCCAGCCGCCACTATCATGATCTGCGAGGGCCAGCGCAAAGCACCCAGCGGTGAAGGTTGCCACGGCGACGGCGAGCGAGGCGAGCCTGGGTGGCATGCGCTGGATATCTTTGAACCCCACCACGGTCTGAGCCAACAGCTTCTCGTCGCGGATCGGCCAGGTGCGGCCGAAGGCCCACATCAGATGGGCAATCGAGACGGAGAACAGGCCGATGAACATGAAGGAGGCGATAAGCATGTTCATGACCGGAAAATCCTCGTTGTCAGGGTCTCGTGCTGCATCTGGGCAATATCTGCGCCATAGGCCACGCTGCCAATATCGTCGAGTGCGGCATGAAGGCACAGATCGGCCATTTGCGCGATGGCCGGCTCCAGCGCGGCCATGATGGCCAGACCGTCATTCTGACCGATGGGGACGAGGCGCACCGCGACGGAGACCTGGCTGTGGACTGTTGCGGTGAGGAAGGCGATCAGCGTATCGCGGCGTGCGATGCCATGGGCCCCGGCCAAGGCGCCGACGGCGATGGGGTAGGGGCTCGGCTCGGGCAGCGGCACTGGCGCTGCGGCCGGCCAGGCCGCGCTGGCAAGCACGAAGGCGTTGCCGGTGACGGTGGTTTCGGTATGCCGCTCATGGGCGGCGGTCAGGGCGAGGCAGAGATCGGCCAGTTCGGCCAGCTTTGACTTGTCAGCATGGGCTTCATGCGCATGGGCAAGCAGGATCGCATCTGTCTTGAGGCTGCCATGATGCAAGACACCGGAAATCCAGTTTTGCGTGGTCGCGCGGTCAGACACGGCGCCCTGCGCGATAGCGGTTTCGAGACCAGCAGACCAGGCGAAGGCCCCGACCGGAAAAGCCGGGGACATCCAGGTCAGCAGTTTTTGCAGATCGGCGCTCACTTGCGGTTGAGCAGCGCGTGGCCGCCATCGCTATGAGCATGGGCGTGATAGGCGCCATGCTCGGCGAAGAAGGGTTCGGTGATATTGGTCACGCTGGCGCCCAGCCCTTCCAGCATGGTCTTGAGCACATGATCGCGCTTGATCAGGATGCGGTCCGGTTCCAGTTGCGCCGGGGTGTGGCGATTGCCGATATGCCAGGCGAGGCGTAGCAAATGTCCGGGATCCCGAGCGCGAATTTCGTAGAGCGGCTCCTGGGCCGCCAGCACGCTGACCAATTCACCACTCTCCAGTTCCAGCGCCCCGTTGTGGTCGAGGGTCACGGTCGCGGGAAAATCCACCATGACTTCCGTACCCTTGGCCCCGGTGAGCAATTTGCGCCGCAGCCTGCGCTCGTCATGGGCCAGGGTGATGGTGTCGATGATCGGGGACTTGCCGTGATCGGCGGGCAAATGGGCAGTGGCTCGGAACATGGGGAACTAACTGATCGTGGTGAAGAAACGGAAGATGAGGAAGAGTTGGTAGGTGATGTGCACTCCGACGATGGACAGGTGCAGGCGCCGGTCGGCATAGCGCCAGGCGAAGATACATAGCGCCAGTCCTACCGGAACCTGGCCAAAATAGCTCCAGTCGAACCGGCTCCAATGGGCCTGGCCCTTGATCAGCGTGTCGATGGTGTCGAGAATAAAGGTTGCACCCAGAAGGCCAAAAAACCAATGGCGACGCTTGAGGAAGAAGTCCTCATAGCCCTTGTACTCGGAGACGCTATCGGGGGAGAGCAGGGCCGCGATCAGGAAGAGGGTGATGGCATAGGTCAGGATGAACAGGACAATGCCGAAGTTCCAGATCTCCACCCTGTGCAACGCAAATTCCCACCACCAGAACAACACCAGCTCGAGCAGCATCGAGCCGATCCAGAGCATGTGCAGGGCAGAAATCTTGCCGCGATGCGGATGCTGGATGATGCCGGCGACGGTCATCAGCAGCCTGGTAATACCCAGGCCGATAACCGTGCCCATGACGATGCGCACATGCGGAAACAGCTCGGCGGAGATTGCTGGGTCCATGCCAGCGGTCAGGGTGTGTTGTTGGCTTCGGTGCAGGTGACGAGCGGCTCGGCGTCCTCGTCCTGCATCAGATCGCGCAATGTGGCTTCCCCCTGGTGGCTCCACCATTCATAGGGCCCCGCAACATAGCGGGCGCCAGAGGCCGATATGGTAGTCGCAAAGATCAGGCTTTCCCCCTCGACCGGCACAATGGCCAGGAAATTGGGGGGCGCATTGATATATTGCACGGCCAGAGCCTGTTCGTTGTCGCAGAGGTAGGCGACCGTGCGCCGCTCTATATCGCTCCGGCTTTCAAGTGTCAGGGTCAGCGCAGCGGAAGCTGCTGATATGGTCGGCACCGTGGCGAGGGTCGTGACTTCAGCCTGGGCGAATATTGGCAGGGGCGCGAGCAGGGAAAAGCCGGTGACAAGCAGGACTTTTGGCATTGGCATGAGGGTGTCCTTTGACAAAAAGAAGCGAGCGGCAGTCATTACGCCCCGATAATCATGGCGTTTGCGCGGAGAAACAATCGCTGCTGAGCGGTCAGCCATTCCCTCGTCTTCAGTACATGAAATAGCGCTGGGCCATCGGCAGTACCGTGGCCGGTTCGCAGGTGAGCAGTTCGCCGTCGGCGCGGACCTCATAGGTTTCGGGGTGGACGTCGATCTTCGGGGTCGCCGTATTGAGCTTCATGGCCGCTTTGCCAATGCCGCCACGGGTATTGGAGACGGGCAGCAATTGCTTGTCGACGCCGAGGCGGTTGCGCAGGCCCGCATCATGTGCGGCCTGTGAAATGAACACTACGGAGGAGCGGCTGACCAGCTTGCCATAGGCGCCAAACATGGGCCGGTAGTGCATGGGCTGGGGGGTCGGGATCGACGCATTGGGGTCGCCCATCGGCGCGGCGGCGATTGACCCGCCGAGCAACACCATGTCCGGCTTTACTCCAAAAAATGCCGGGTTCCAGAGCACCAGATCGGCCCGCTTGCCCACTTCCACCGAACCGATGTGCTGGCTTATGCCATGGGCAATGGCCGGGTTGATGGTGTACTTGGCGACGTAGCGGCGGACGCGGAAATTGTCATTGTCGCCGGTTTCTTCCGGCAGGCGGCCGCGCTGGCGCTTCATCTTGTCCGCAGTCTGCCAGGTGCGGATCAGCACCTCGCCGACGCGGCCCATGGCCTGGCTGTCAGACGCGATAATGGAGAGGGCGCCCATATCGTGCAGGATATCTTCGGCGGCGATGGTCTCCTTGCGGATGCGGCTCTCGGCAAAGGCGACATCTTCGGGAATGGACTGGTCGAGGTGGTGGCAGACCATGAGCATGTCGAGATGCTCGGCGATGGTGTTGACCGTGTAGGGGCGGGTTGGATTGGTCGAAGAGGGGATGACGTTGGGCAGGCCCGCGACCTTCAAGATATCGGGCGCATGCCCGCCGCCTGCGCCTTCGGTGTGGAAGGCATGAATGGTGCGGTTTTTGAAGGCGCCGACGGTGTCCTCGACGAAACCGCTCTCATTGAGCGTATCGGTGTGGATCATCACCTGCACGTCATAGGCGTCGGCGACCGAAAGGCAGTTGTCGATGGCCGCCGGGGTGGTGCCCCAGTCTTCGTGCAGTTTGAGGCAGGAGGCGCCCGAAAGGATCATTTCCTCGAGCGGGGCTGCAACGGCAGCGTTGCCCTTGCCTGCCAAAGCCAGGTTCATCGGGAAAGCGTCGAAGCTTTCGATCATGCGCTCGATATGCCAGGCGCCGGTGCAGGTGGTGGCCAGCGTCCCATGGGCAGGGCCGGAGCCGCCGCCGAGCATGGTGGTAACGCCGCTCATCAGCGCTTCCTCGATCTGCTGGGGGCAGATGAAGTGGATATGGGCGTCCATGCCGCCGGCGGTGATGATCTTGCCTTCGCCGGCAATGGCTTCGGTGGAGGGGCCGATGATGATGTCGATATTGGGCTGGGTATCGGGATTGCCGGCCTTGCCGATGCCGGCAATCAAACCGTTCTTGAGGCCAAGATCAGCCTTGTAGATGCCCGTGTGATCAACGATCAGGGCGTTGGTGATAACCGTGTCAACGGCGCCTTCCGCGCGGGTGCGCTGGGATTGGCCCATGCCATCGCGAATGACCTTGCCACCGCCGAATTTGACCTCTTCGCCATAGGTGGTGAAGTCCTTCTCCACCTCGATGAAGAGCTCGGTATCGGCGAGGCGGACGCGGTCGCCCGTGGTGGGGCCGTACATATCGGCGTAGGTGGCGCGAGAAATCCGTGCTGGCATGTCGTGTCCCGTTCAAATGGCCCGGAACAAAGGCTCCCCGGGCGTGACTTTGGCCTGTGGTATCCGGGCTGGCAGGGCTCGGATACCTCGCTGACACCAGTCGCGCCCGAGCCGATCAGTGCTTGGGACGATGCTGGCGGTAGGTTGTCGCGGCACTGTCGATCAGCTGGTCCACCAGCTTCTCGCCTGCCGCAATGTCGGCGTCGTTTCTCTGGGTGAAGGCCACCAGCGAAACGCTCAAGAGCTGCATGGCGTAGGCCAGTTTGGTGCGGCCATCCTTGTAATATTCGTTGCCGCGTTTCTGGAACGTGGCGAGCAGCTCATCGTAAATGGCCGGCGTCATGCTCTGCTTGACCGCCACCCAGCTTTTCTGTTTCAGCGCGTCGGACAACTCGACCGCCAGGCCGCCGACATGGGCCATGGCTTCCGGGTCATTGATGCCGTTCTGCCGCAGATCCGCTACGACGGAAATGAAGCGTTGCTTGAACAGGGCTTCCTTGCTGGGCTCGGTGGTCATGGCACGATCCTCTTTTTGAGACGTGCCCTTTAAGCAGCTTTCACCCTGATGCGCCATGTCTGGCCGGGACATTATCGCGCCCGGCCAAAGCCTTCAGAGGTCTCCCATGATCTGTTGCCGGAAACCGTAGATGCGTCGATCACCGCTGATCGGCACGAGGCGAACTTCGCGGGATTGGCCCGGCTCGAAGCGCACCGCGGTGCCAGCCGCGATATCAAGGCGCATGCCGCGCGCCTTGTCTCGGTCAAAGCGCAGCCCCGCATTGGTTTCGAAGAAATGATAGTGCGAGCCGACCTGGATGGGGCGGTCACCGGTATTGGCCACCTCCAGCACGATCTGTTCGGCGCCGGCATTGAGTTCGATTTCGCCCGAGGCGGGAATGACTTGTCCGGGGATCATGCCTGTCTCCTAGCCGCTGATGACCAGATAAATGCCGCCCAGAGCAGCCGCTGCTCCGGCGATGCGCATCAGCAGCTTGCCGCTAAAGTGGGCCAGTGCCAAACCCGCCGCGATGCCGCCGGCATGCAATAGAGCAGTGGCGGCAATAAAGCCCACCGCGAATTCCCAGGCGCCGGCGCCACCCAGCTCACCGCCATGGGCATGGCCGTGGAAGACGGCAAAGAACCCGACCATGGCAGCGACCGCCACAGGGGGGACTGGCAGGGCAAGTGCGATGGCCATGCCGATGAAGATGACCGACGCCAGGATTACCGGCTCCACGAAGGGCAGGGGCAGACCCGCAACTGCGGCGGCAAAGCCGAGAGCCATTGTGCCGATGAAGGCGCCTGGCACCGTCAAGATTGCACGGCCGCCCTGCTGCGCCGCCCATAGACCTACCGCCACCATGGCCAAGAGGTGATCGAGGCCAAACAGGGGATGGCTGAAGCCAGCGGCGAAGGAGCCATGTTCAGCCGGGTCGAGATGGGCAAAGGCCGGAAGGGTCGCGGCAATGGAGATTGCCAGGGTCAGCAGGCTGCGCTTGAGCATTTGGGCCTCTTTATCGGATCGGCTGATGAACGGTGACGAGCTTGGTGCCGTCGGGGAAAGTGGCTTCGACCTGCACGTCGTGGATCATTTCGGCAACGCCTTCCATGACCTGGTCGCGGGTGACGACATGGGCCCCGGCCTCCATGAGTTCGGAGACGGCGCGGCCGTCGCGTGCACCTTCCACGACAAAGTCGGTGATCAGCGCGATGGCTTCGGGGTGGTTGAGCTTGACGCCGCGCTCCAGCCGCCGGCGCGCCACCATGGCAGCCATCGAGATCAGCAGTTTGTCTTTTTCGCGGGGGGTGAGATTCATCTTCCGGTCCTAAAGATGCCAGAGGCGGGGCAGGCTGCCCGCGGCGGTGAGTTCGAGCAAGACTGGTACGATCAGACGGCGCAAGGCAAGCCCGGTTGGCGCCATGGCACGTATGACCAGACGCGATTGATTGACGCTGGCCGCGATGGCCGGATCTGGCGGCAGCATGGCGCGAATGCGGTTCCCCGCAGCTTCGGCATGATCGGGCGAGGCGGCCATATGCAGCACACTGGCAAAGGCGCGATTGCCGTTGAGCAGCGAAAGGCTCCGCCGTTCCTGCGCCGTCGCGTGCAACTGCGTTGCCTCAGCATGGACCAGCCTGCCATTGCGGCGGATGCGCCAATTGTCGCGCAGCAGGGCGTCGGCGGCATCTTCACCCATGGCGTCACGCCCGAGCAGAATGGCCTCGATGGCGGTCAGCGTGGCGCCTTCGTCCAGATCGACCTCCAAGTGGCGGTCGAGCTTGCTGGCGGCAAAGAGAATGGTTTCCTGCGGCAGCCAGTCGAGATGGCCGCCGGCGCCGACCTTCAGTCTGGTTTCCACGCGCCCGAAATCGCCGGTCGAGCGGTAGCTGCGTTCGCAGGCCTGGGTGGTCAGGACCATGTGACCGCCGGGGGCCAGATCCGCGCTCCATTGCAGATGGTCGCCGCCGGTAATGCCGCCGGCAGTGTTGATCAGCACGGCTTCGAGGTTGCTCGTATGGGTATTGGGCAGACGGATCTTGCCACACCCCTCCTGGAACAAAGTGGCAAGGCGCGTGCGATCGCCCACCTGCTTGGCCGCGATGCGGCCGATGCCGCGAGCGCGCTGCAATGTGGGGCCGTTCACGATTTCCGCCTCGGCAAAATTCATTGCAACGATCCGGTGGGGTTGCCGTTGAGGGGGTGAGCAAACGCTCTTTCAGAGATAATTTTCAAAAGGTTATACCAAATGACCATTAAATCTGCACTTTCCGCTATCGCCCTTTCCGCTGGCCTGATCGCAACTCCGGTCTTTGCCCAGGGCATGATGATTGGTACCCAGACCGTTGCTGAAGCGGATGTCGAGGCCGTCAAGGCTCGCTGCGCCGACCTGAAGCTCGCGGCCGAGACCGAGTCGCTGTCCAGCACAGACACCAATAACCCAAACGATGATGCAACCGCTGACGACACCGTGGCAGGCGACGCTGCAATCGACAACGTCCCCGCTACCGACTCCGAAACCGCCACTTCTGTGGACCTTGGCATCATCACCCTGGCCGAATGCGAGGCCGACGGCTGGTTCGACATGTAATCGGATCACCTCCGTATCAAAGGCGCCCGGCTTCGGCCGGGCGTTTTTTTATGTCTAGACCATCAAGTGCCGTCTGACTTCGGGCAGATCGAGATCTGCCGCCGGCCCGGTATGCATGATCTCGCCGCGGTCCATGACATAGATGTCATCCGCAATCTCCCGGCAGAAATCGAGAAACTGCTCCACCAGCAGGATTGTCATGCCCTTTTCATCGCGCAGAAATTGCAGTGCGCGACCGATATCCTTGATGATCGAAGGCTGGATGCCCTCGGTCGGTTCATCGAGCACCAGCACCTTGGGCCGGGTGACCAGCGCGCGGCCAATGGCCAGTTGTTGCTGCTGACCGCCCGACAAGTCGCCCCCCCGACGGCCCAGCATGGATTTCAGAACCGGAAAAAGTTCAAAAATGTAGTCGGGAACGTTGCGCTCCGACCGTGCGAGCCCCGCATAGCCGGTCTCGAGATTCTCTTTGACGGTGAGCAAGGGGAAGATTTCGCGGCCCTGCGGCACATAGCCGATGCCCATGCGGGCACGCTTATAGGGCGGGGTTCTCTTGAGCACTTCCTCGCCGAAGGTGATGTCACCAGCAGATAGGTGATTGATGCCGGTGATGGCCCGCAAGGTGGACGACTTGCCCACGCCATTGCGGCCCAGCACGGCCGTGATCTTTCCCGGCTGGCAGGTGAGGGAGATGCCCTTGAGCGCCTGTGCGGCACCGTAGTGCAGGTCGATGGAATTGATTGAGAGTGCAGCTGCCATTCTCACCTCCCCAGATAGCGTTCAATAACGACAGGGTTGGCGCTGACCTGGTCCAGCGAGCCCTCGGCCAGCACAGCGCCTTCGGCAAGGCACACCACGCGCGAGCCCAGTTCGCGGACAAAGCTCATGTCATGCTCGACCACGACGACCGAACGGGTCCGGGCGATTTCGCGCAGCAGTTTGGCTGTTTCCTCGGTCTCACTATCGGTCATGCCGGCCACCGGCTCGTCAACCAGCAAGAGCTTTGGATCCTGGGCCAACAACATGCCGATCTCGAGCCATTGTTTCTGGCCGTGGCTGAGATTGGCGGCGAATTCGTCCTTGCGCGCGATGAGACGGACCGTCTCGAGGATTTCGGTGATCCGCACCACATCGTTGTCACTGGCGGTGTAGAACAGCGTCGAAAAGATGCCGCGCGGCTTTTTCAGCGCCATCTCCAGATTGTCCCAGACGGTGTGACTCTCGAATACGGTCGGCTTCTGGAATTTTCGGCCAATGCCCAGATTGGCGATCGCGGCCTCGTCCAACCTGGTCAGGTCGGTCCGACCGTCGAACAGCACCTGGCCTGTGTCGGGCCGGGTCTTGCCGGTGATGATGTCCATCATCGTGGTCTTACCGGCGCCATTGGGGCCGATGATCGCCAGCATCTCGGCTGGCTTGACGATGATGGCGAGGTTGTTGATCGCCTTGAAGCCGTCAAAGGCAACCGAGACGCCGTCAAGATAGAGCATGGTATCGGTGTGCGCGCTCATGGCCTTTACTCCGCCGGTTTGGGTTGGGGGCCGTGGCCGAAGCTGGCGGGGTCTTCGCCGCGCTCGATATCTGCGGACTGGGCGGGCGTGGGTGGGGCCGGCCGTTCCGCGGGCTCAGTTCTGCGGCGCGTCCTGCTCCACGCCTGGTGCCACAGGCCCACAATGCCCTTGGGCAGGAACAGCGTGGTGAAGACGAACAGCGCGCCCAAGGCAAACAGCCAAAGCTCGGGCAGGGTAGTGGTGAACCAGGACTTGCCCAGATTGACCACGATGGCGCCGATGATCGGGCCGATCAACGTGCCGCGCCCGCCCACGGCCGTCCAGATCACCACTTCGATGGAATTGGCCGGGTCAAACTCGGATGGATTGATAATCCCCACCTGCGGGACATAGAGCGCGCCAGCGATGCCAGCCATGATCGCCGAGACGGTAAAGGCGAAGAGCTTCACATATTCAACTCGATAACCGAGGAAGCGCGTCCGGCTTTCCGCATCGCGCACCGCGACCATCACCTTGCCCAGCTTGGAATTGACGATCACCGAGCAGACCAGCACCGAGATCGCCAGGGCGATTGCGGTTGCAGCGAATAGCGCGGCACGTGTGCTTTGCGCCTGCACCGAAACACCCAGAATATCCTTGAAGTCGGTCAGCCCGTTATTGCCGCCAAAGCCCATATCGTTGCGGAAAAAGGCGAGCAGCAGGGCGAAGGTCATCGCCTGGGTGATGATAGAAAGATAGACGCCCGTAACGCGGCTGCGGAAGGCGAAAAAGCCGAACACGAAAGCCAGCAGCCCCGGCACGAAGACCACCATGAGCATGGCGAACCAGAAATTGTCGAAGCCGAGCCAGAACCATGGCAGGTCGGAATAGTTCAGGAACACCATGAAGTCGGGCAGAACCGGATTGCCATAGACGCCCCGGCTGCCGATCTGGCGCATGAGGTACATGCCCATGGCATAGCCGCCCAGGGCGAAGAAGGCGCCGTGCCCGAGCGAGAGAATGCCGCAATAACCCCAGACAAGGTCGAGGGCGAGGGCGAGAATGGCATAGGCGAGATATTTGCCCATGAGCGAGACAAGGTAGGTCGGGACATGGCCGAACTGACCCGGCGGGATCAGAAGGTTGGCCATGGGCACGAGCACCGCGACGGCCATGAAGATGGCGATGACCCAGATGGCCTTCTTGTCGAGCGCACGGAACAGGGCTTGGGTCAGCATGCTAGGTCTCCGGGGGTCGGGAGGGGAGGCAAGACGATCATTGTTCCACTGCCCTTCCCTTGAGAGCGAACAGACCCCGAGGACGTCGCTGGATGAACAGGATGATCAGTACCAGGATCAGGATCTTGCCCAGCACGGCCCCTGCATAGGGTTCGAGGAACTTGTTGGCGATGCCCAGGGTCAGCGCGCCGACCAGCGTGCCCCAGAGATTACCGACTCCGCCAAAGACCACGACCATGAAGCTGTCGATGATGTAGTTTTGGCCCAGATTGGGGGAGATGTTGTCGATCTGGGTCAGCGCTACGCCGGCGAGGCCGGCAATGCCGGAGCCGAGACCAAAGGTCATGGCATCGACAAAGGGCGTGCGAATGCCCATGGCAGAGGCCATACGGCGGTTTTGTGTGACTGCGCGCATCTGCAGGCCGAGTGGCGTGCGGTTGAGGATCAGCAGCAACATGAAGAATACGATCAGCGCGAAGATGACGATCCAGAACCGGCCATAGGTGATCGAGAGCCCGAAGAACTCGGTCGAGCCCGACATCCATGTTGGGGCGATGACCATCTGGTTGGTCGGACCAAAAATCGAGCGCACGGTCTGCTGCAGGATCAGCGACAGGCCCCAGGTGGCGAGCAGGGTTTCAAGCGGACGGCCATAGAGCCAGCGGATGATGCCGCGCTCGATGCCGACCCCGATCGCACCGGTGACCAGGAAGGCGCAGGGCAGGGCGATGAGTAGGGAATAGTCGAGCAGGCCGGGAAAGTTCTGGCGAATGACCAACTGAACGATAAAGGTGGTGTAGGCACCCAACATGACCATTTCGCCATGTGCCATGTTGATCACGCCCATGACCCCGAAGGTTATGGCCAGCCCAATGGCGGCCAGCAGCAGGACCGAGCCGAGCGAGAGGCCAAACCAGACATTTTGCAGCGCACCCCAGATGGCGCGTTCCTGTTCGAGGCCAGCAATGGCCGACTGGATCGCCGGCGCCAGTTCTCCGGGCGCGTCATTGAGCGCCGCATTGAGGACGGTCAGCGCATTGCGGCCGGCGCCCGAGGCGACTAACGGCACGGCGGCCCGACGATCCTCTATGCTTTGCTCCTCATCGCCCAAAATAGTGACGGCGCGAGCGGCCTGCATGGCGGCAAGTACTTTGGCGTCGGCTTCGGCAGCGATGGCTTCGTCGAGCAAGGCAACATTTGCCGGATCGGGATTGGCGAGAAAGCCCTGCGCGGCGGTGAGGCGGCGGGCCGGATTGTCACTCATCAGCGTCATGCCGGCCAGGGCGGCTGCAATATCGCGCCGCAAGCCATTATTGACGCGGATCTTGGAGAGATCTGCATCGGCCCGCAGATCGACGGTCTCGCCCGTAAGTGGGTCGAGATAGGCCGAGCCGCGTTCGATCAGGACGACGCCCGAGGTTTCTTCGAGATATAGATTGCCATCGCCCAGGGCGGTCAGAACCGGAACCACCGTGTCGCTACCGGTCGCGGTGAGATCGGCGACAATCTGTTTGAGTTCGCGCAGGTTCGCCTCGCCCATAGCCTGGATCGCGGCGGGAATGTCTGTCGCTGCATCTTGTGCGCGGAGCGTGTTTGCAGGCAGCAGCAGGAACGGCAGGGCCAGAAGCACCAGGCGGAGAGCGCGGAGGATCAGCATCGCGGGGCAAGTCCTTGTCGTTCGGGAAAGTCGAGTCGGCAGGGGCGACGTCGCCCCTGCCCAGGTCAGGCAAAAAAGCCTTACATCGCCGAGCCGCAGCTCTCGGTTTCGGTGTTGTAGTTGCCGCAGTTGATTGGGGCGGTCCAATCGGCATCGAGCATGGCGCTCTCGGGCAGGAAATCGGACCAGGCATCGCCCGGCACGAGGTCTTCGGTTTCCCAGACCACGAAGAACTGGCCGTCGTCCTGGATTTCACCGATCAGCACCGGCTTGGTGATGTGGTGGTTGGGGAGCATCTTGGCGACGCCACCGGTCAAGTTCGGGGTTTCGAGGCCGACGA
The DNA here is from genome assembly GCF_042181575.1 of Devosia polycyclovorans. Lineage (GTDB taxonomy): Bacteria > Pseudomonadota > Alphaproteobacteria > Rhizobiales > Devosiaceae > Devosia > Devosia polycyclovorans. Next base: position 1,763,779 of record NZ_CP170082.1, read on the forward strand.
TGGCGTCGATGACGGCGTCGGCGTCGGTGGTGCCGGCAGATTCGACAGCGGCGACCCAGAGGTTGAAGCCGATCAGGTGAGCTTCCATCGGGTCATTGGTGACGCGGTCTTCCGAACCGATGAACTCCTGCCAGGCGGCGATGAACTCTTCATTCTCCGGGGTATCGACCGACATGAAGTAGTTCCAGGCGGCCAGGTGACCGACCAGCGGTGTGGTGTCGAAGCCGGAAAGTTCTTCTTCGCCGACCGAGAAGGCCACGACCGGGATGTCTTCGGCCATCACGCCCTGGTTGCCCAGTTCGCGGTAGAACGGCACGTTGGCGTCGCCATTGATGGTGGAGACCACGGCGGTCTTCTTGCCGGCTGAACCAAAAGCCTTGATGTCGGAGACGATGGTCTGCCAATCGGAATGACCGAAGGGCGTGTAGTTGATCATGATGTCTTCGGCGGCCACACCCTGGTCGAGCAGGTATTGCTCCAGGATCTTGTTGGTGGTCTGGGGGTAGACATAGTCAGTGCCGGCCAGAACCCAGCGCTCGACGCCTTCCTCATTCATGAGGTAGTCGACGGCGGGGATGGCCTGCTGGTTGGGGGAGGCACCGGTGTAGAACACGTTGCGCTGGGATTCTTCACCCTCGTACTGCACTGGGTAGAAGAGCAGCGAATTGAGTTCTTCAAAGACCGGCAGCACCGACTTGCGGCAGACCGAAGTCCAGCAACCAAACACCGCATCAACTTCATCGACTTCGATGAGCTGACGGGCCAGCTCGGCGGCCAGCGGCCAGTCCGAGGCAATGTCGACCACGACGGGTTCGAGCATCTTGCCCATGACGCCGCCCTTGGCGTTCTGCTGTTCGATCAGGAACAGCATGGTGTCCTTGAGCGTGGTTTCCGAGATCGCCATGGTGCCCGAAAGCGAATGCAGGATGCCGACCTTGATGGTGTCGTCCTGCGCCATGACCGGCACTGCAGACAGCGAGACGCTGCCAGCAAGAGCGGCGGCGAGCAGAGCGCTTTTCGCGCTGAATTTTGTCATGTGTTGTCCCTCTAGACCTGTTGAGTCCCTCAAGACACCGGGAGGCGTCCTGGGGGCACACTGGGACATCTCCAAAGGTTCGCCCTATACGTCGATTGACGTAACTGCCTGTCGCGTTGATTCCGGATATTGGCGGAACGCCCTGAATAACCGCGTGATTTTTCCGGATTCTGTGCTATTGAGGAGCTGGCGAATTTTTGAGCAGCTCGGCGAACTGGTTAAGGCTTAGGCTTGCATGGCACGGCAACGGATCATCCCGGTCAGGCGCGAGTACAATCGCTGGGTGGCCAACCAGACCCTGGAAGACTACGCCTTGCGCTTTACCGCCAAGTCGGCCCGGCGCTTCTCCAATGACCGGATATCGCAGACCGCCATCGGCGCCATTTCCTTCCTGGCGTTGGAGGCGATCGGTGGGGCGATCACGCTCAGCTACGGCACCTCCAATGCGCTGATCGCGATTCTCGTCGCCTCCATCGCCATCTTGCTGGTTGGCGTGCCGATCTCGCGCTACGCGACCCGGCACGGCGTCGATGTCGACCTGCTCACCCGAGGCGCCAGCTTTGGCTATATCGGCTCGACGATCACTTCGCTGATCTATGCCAGCTTCACCTTCATCCTCTTCGCCATCGAGGCCTCGATCATGTCGAGCGCGCTGGAGCTGGCCTTCGGTATTCCGCTCTGGATCGGCCATATCATTTCGGCGCTGGTGGTGATTCCGCTGGTGACGCATGGCATCCGCATGATCTCCTCGTTCCAGATGCTGACCCAGCCGATCTGGATCTTGCTTAACGTCCTGCCCTTCTTCTTCATCGCCTTCATGGATTGGGAGAAGTTCGATCTCTGGCGCGCCTTTGCAGGGTTGGGGCAGCCGGAAGGCATTGCGGGCGGTATCGCGCCGTTCGACATCGCCAAATTCGGCGCGGCCTCGGCGGTCATTCTGGCGCTGATGACCCAGATCGGCGAGCAGGTCGACTTCCTGCGCTTCCTGCCCGCCGGAGGGGCGCCAAAATGGCGGCACAAGCTGGGGATTTTTCTCGCAGGTGCCGGCTGGGTGGTGGTCGGCGCGCCCAAGCTGATCGCCGGCTCATTTCTCGCTTTCCTCGCGCTTTCCGCAGGGGTGTCGCCCGAACAAGCGTCCGAACCTGGGCATATGTATGCCGTGGCGTTTGGCTACATGATCCCCAATGAGTTCGTGGCACTGATGCTGATGGCCGTGTTCGTGGTGATCAGCCAGCTCAAGATCAATGTGATGAACGCCTATGCCGGCTCGCTTGCCTGGTCGAACTTCTTCTCGCGCCTGACGCACAGCCATCCGGGGCGCGTCGTCTGGCTATTGTTCAATGTCGCCATTGCGCTGTTGCTAATGGAACTGGGCATTTACCGGCTGCTCGAAGAGACGCTGGGCATCTTCTCGATCATTGCCATGGCCTGGCTCTGCTCGATTTCGGCGGATCTGTTCATCAACAAGCCCCTGGGCCTGGCGCCGCCGGGCATCGAGTTCAAGCGCGCCCATCTCTATGACATCAATCCGGTCGGCGTCGGCTCGATGTTCCTGTCCGTCGTCATCGCCCTGACCGCCCATTTCGGGGCCTTTGGAGAGATGGCCTCGGCGCTCTCACCCTATATCGCCTTGATCGTTTGCTTCATCGCCTCACCGGCCATCGCCTGGGCAACAAAGGGCAAGTATTATCTCGCCCGCAAGCCGCGCAAGCAGTGGCAGTCCAGGCAAACGCTTACCTGCTCGATCTGCGAGCATCCCTTCGAGCCCGAGGACATGGCCTGGTGCCCGGCCTATGCGGCGCCCATCTGTTCGCTGTGCTGCTCGCTCGATGCGCGTTGCCACGATATGTGCAAGCCACACGCGCATTTCCGCGCGCAGACCCATGCGGTGGCGGCGAGTATCCTGCCGCAATGGGCCATCGACAAATTACGGTCCCGCCTGGGGCGCTATGGCATTTCCATGGCTATTGCCACGGCGATCCTGGGCGGCATTCTGGGGCTGATCTACTATTTTGCCAGTCGCTCTGCGCCCAATACCGCCGATGTCGTCGGCGGCACGCTACTGGTGGTGTTCTTTGTCTTTGCGGTCGCCGCTGGGGTCATGACCTGGTTCCTGGTGCTGGCGCATGACAGTCGCCTGGTGGCCGAGGAGGAAAGCTCGCGTCAGAATACGTTGCTCCTCAAGGAAATCGACGCGCACTCGAAAACCGACGCCGAATTGCAGCGCGCCAAGGAGAAGGCCGAGGCCGCCAATCAGGCCAAGAGCCGCTATGTGGTAGGCCTCAGCCATGAATTGCGCACGCCGCTCAATGCGGTGATGGGCTATGCGCAAATCCTTGAGCGCGACGCGCAGTTGCCGGAAAACCGGCGCGGCTCGGCCCAGGTCATTCGCCGCAGCGCCGAGCATCTTTCCGGGCTTATCGATGGCTTGCTGGACATCTCCAAAATCGAGGCGGGTCGACTCCAGGTCTATTCGAGCGAGGTCAATATCCAGGACTTCCTCGACCAGATCGTGGACATGTTCCGTCTGCAGGCGGAAGCCAAGGGGCTTGAATTCCGCCACGAGCGTGCCCGGGCGCTGCCCGATTATGTGCGCACCGACGAGAAGCGCTTGCGCCAGATTCTGGTCAACCTGCTCTCCAATGCCATCAAGTTCACCAGCACCGGCCACATCAGCTTCAAAGTCGGATACCGGATGCAGGTGGCGAGCTTTTCCGTCGAGGACAGCGGCAGCGGCATTGCTGCGGCGGATCTCGATCATGTCTTCGAGCCCTTCGTGCGCGGAGAGGCCGAGCGCAACCGCTTCGCGCCGGGGCTGGGTCTGGGGCTCACCATCACCAAGCTGCTGACGGAGACGCTGGGTGGCGAAATCACCGTCTCAAGCGCAGTCGGGGAAGGGACGCGTTTTCAGGTGCGGCTGATGCTGACCAAAGTGGAACGCCCCGCCAACCGTGCGGCTCCGGCGCGCCAGATCAGGGGCTATGCTGGGGAGCGGCGCCTCATCATGGTGGTGGACGACAATGCCGATCATCGTCAGCTGATGCGGGAGATGTTGAGCCCGCTGGGCTTTGACGTGTTAGCGGCAGCGGACGGACCCAATTGCCTTGCCTTGCTCGAGGGCAACTCGCCTGACCTGTTCTTCATCGATATCCGCATGCCGGGCATGAGTGGGTGGGATCTGGTGCGGGTGTTGCGCGAGCGGGGCGTGGCGGCGCCTTTGATCATGCTATCGGCCAATATCGGCGACGGGGCCAACCCGGTCAGCGCTGATGCCGGGCATAGCGATACGCTGGCCAAGCCATTTGACCTCAGCCAGCTCATTGACCGGCTGAGCGCCCATCTGGCCCTGGAATGGGTGCATGTGGACCCCGATAGGGACCGCGGCGCAAAGGAAAAAATGCGGTCTCCGGGCGCAGAACACTTGCGTGACCTGGCCGCACTCAGTCAAATCGGCCATGTCAGGGGCATTGATGACAAGCTGGCCGAGCTGGCGGCCGATCCGGCCAATCTGCCGCTGGTTGAGGCATTGAAACGGCATATGCAGGAATTCGATTTCGACGGCTTTGCGGAAACTCTGGAGCGGGTGGGCCATGAGCCGGATTGAGCAGGAGCAGGATATCGTCCTTCTGGTCGACGATTCTCCTGAATCGCTCGGCTTTCTAACCACGGCGTTGGAACAGGCCGGCGTGACCGTATTGGTGGCGCGCAGTGGCGAAGCGGCGCTCAAGATCGTTGAGCGCGTGACGCCCGATGTGGTGCTTATGGATGCGGTGATGCCGGGATTGGATGGGTTCGAAACCTGCCAGCGCATGAAGGCCCTGCCACCACTGGTCCATGTGCCGATCATCTTCATGACGGGTCTGACCGAGACCGAGCACGTGGTTCATGCCCTGGAGAGCGGCGGTGTCGATTATCTCTCCAAGCCGATCAGCGTGGACGAGCTGCGCGCGCGCATTCGAGTACATCTGGCCAATGCGCGGCGTGCGCAGAGCGCTCGAATTGCCCTGGATGCAGCAGGCCGGCATTTGGTGGCGTTTTCCATGGACGGCGCCGTGCTTTGGTCCACGCCACAGGCCAATCGGCTACTCGAGCTGTCCGCAGGTGCATCGGGGCTGCAACAGACCATGTCCCGCTGCTTTGCGGATTGGCATGCTGCGGAGGGTGATCGACCGGCGCCGGGAGGCGGATTTGATCTCAGCACCGGCGAAAAGTCAGCACTCCAATTCGCCTTTCTGGGCGTTGTGGGCGGGGATGAATATCTCTTCCGCATCGCGCGCGCCCAGGAGGAGGGGCAGGAAGAGGTCCTGCGCCAGCAATTCGGTCTGACGCAGCGCGAAAGCGAAGTGCTGCTCTGGATCGGGCGCGGCAAGTCCAACAAGGATATCGGCGATATTCTGGGCCTCAGCCCGCGCACGGTGAACAAGCATCTTGAGCAGGTCTACGCCAAGCTGGGCGTGGAAAACCGTGCCTCGGCGGCCATCAAGGCAATCCAGTCGCTGCAGGCGCCGTTCGAGCTTTAGCAGCGCATTACCTCCTGCAGAATTCACAATCGCAATGTGATCCCGATTGCCGGGAACCGGTCGCATGTCTGGTCGTTGAGCAAGCGAACCGGACGCCTTGGATGATCCGGACCCGCTATGGTGGATCGCCAACAGAGCCTCCACCATCCGATCGGCGGTCGGCCGCAAAGGTTGACGCTCCTTTGTTGGCCGCCCCGGAGGGGCGCGAAACTTCGGTTTCGCGCCCTATTTTTTATTGGGATTCCCAACTACTGATTTGTCCGCAGATTGTTTTCCTCATTTGAGGATAAAATAGGAATCCTTCTGGTACTTTACGTTTACTAAGTTCATCTCATCTCGAGGATTGGACGGGGGATATCCCGCGGGGTGCTTGTCAACGCATTCCGCGGGGGCACATTTGTCAGTCAACTGACGAATTTTCTGGAGACCGGAAGCCTTGCCCCCGCAGATCGATGCCACAGACCGGAAATTGTTGCGCGAGCTGCAGCGCGATTCCAATCGCAGTGTTCAAGTTCTCGGAGAGACGGTTGGCCTGTCTCCATCTGCCTGCCACCGGCGCATCAAGGCGCTGGAGGAGGCCGGACTCGTACAAGGCTACCGCGCCGAGCTCGATGCCGGCCGCCTTGGGTTCGCGATGCAATTCTTCATCGAGGTCGGGCTGACCAGCCAGAGCGAGGCGGCGCTCGAAGCCTTCGAGGCAGCCGTGCTGGACATTCCCGAAGTGCTCGAATGCCATCTGATGGCCGGTCAATCCGACTATATCCTGCGGGTGATCTGTCGTGACCACGAGGATTTCGAGCGTCTGCATCGCCGCTTGAGCGCGCGGCTACCGGGCGTTGCGCGCATTCATTCCAATATGAGCATCCGACGGGTCAAAGCGCGTTCAGGCTTGCCGATCTGAGATGATCGACACAGAGGCGGCATAATGCCGAGAAATTGGGCAGCAGTACTGACTGATGTCAAAATGATCAGAAATCACTTGCACCGTGGTGTTGGCTGCGCTTGATTTCTCCTCACAACAAACTGGGGACGTCATCATCATGCTTTCTCGCCGCCACTTCGCCGCAGCCCTTGCTCTGGCAACCGGACTGTCCGTTTCCGGTCTGACGCTGCCCGCCCTGGCGCAGACCGACATCAAGTTTACTCTGGACTGGCGCTTCGAGGGCCCTGCCGCTGGCTTCCTCCTTGCCCAGGACAACGGCTATTTTGCCGATGAAGGGCTCAACGTGACCATTGATGTCGGCAACGGCTCGGTCGAGGCTATCCCGCGTGTCGCAACCGGTGCTTATCAGCTTGGTTTCGGAGACATCAATTCGCTCATCAAGTTTCTGGACGAAGACCCGTCCCAGCCGGTCAAGGCGGTGATGATGGTCTATGACAAGCCGGTGTTCTCGGTGGTGGGTCGCAGGTCGCTGGGCATCACCGAGGATCCCAAGTCTCTTGAGGGCAAGACGCTGGGCGCACCGCCGCCGGATGGCGCCTTTGCTCAATGGCCAGCGTTCAAGGAGGCTGCCGGGATCGATGATAGCGACATCACGCTAGAATCCATCGGCTTCCCGGTGCGTGAGCCGATGCTGGCTTCGGGTGACGTGGATGGCGTTTTCGGTTTCGCTTTCTCGGTGATCCTCAACCTCAAGGCCAATGGGGTGCCGGACGAGGATATTGTGCCGCTGCTTTTCGCCGATCATGGGCTGAACCTGTATGGCAATGCCATCATGGTCAATGAGGCCTTTGCCGAGGAAAATCCGGAAGCCGTAAAGGGCTTCCTGCGGGCGCTGGCCAAGGGTTTTGCCGACGCCGTGGCGGATCCGGAAGCCGGGGCTGCCGCCGTATTGGCGCGCAACGAAATTCTCGACATCAACACCGAGACCGAGCGCCTGGAAATGGCCAATGAGATGAACATCAAGACGCCATATGTCGTCGAGAATGGCTTTGGCGGCATCGACGAGGCGCGGCTGGCCGCGTCCATCGAAACGCTCAAGATCTCGATGGGCCTACAGGGCAATGTGACTGCCGCCGATATTTTCGATGCGCAGTATCTGCCCCCGGCAGAGGAGCGCATGCTGCCCTAATAGCGGCTTGCATTCCCGGGCGATAAGGGACGCCCGGGTCATCCGCCCCGAGCCATTCTTCCGAGGGAACGGGAATGGTTTCGGGGCGGTCCTGTTCTGCCTTGACTGGAGACGCCTATGGCCTCGCCCCTGGTTTCAATCGAAAATGTCGACATGCGCTATGGCGGGCCGGATGGCACGCTGGCGGTGAGTGGGCTCAATCTCAAAATTCAGCGCGGCGAATTTGTCGCTGTCGTCGGCCCCTCGGGCTGCGGCAAGTCCACCCTCATGAAGCTGACGACGGGGCTGCATATTCCGCAGTCTGGCTCGGTCATTGTAGCCAATAGCCAGGTGACCAAGCCGGTATCGATCGTGGGCATGGCCTTCCAGAATCCCACCATGCTGCCCTGGCGCACGACGCTGGAAAACATCCTGTTGCCGCTCGAGATCGTCGAGCGCCATCGCCACCGGCTGCGTGCGCACAAGGCGGAATATGTCGCCAAGGCGGAAAAGCTACTTGAAACCGTCGGCCTCAAGGGGTTCGGCGAAAAATTTCCCTGGCAATTGTCCGGCGGCATGCAGCAGCGGGCAAATCTTTGCCGCGCGCTGATCCATGAACCTGAACTGCTGATGCTCGATGAACCGTTCGGTGCGCTGGACGCATTCACCCGCGAGGAGCTCTGGTGCGTCATCCGTGACCTTCACGCGACCCAAGACGTCACTATTGCCCTGGTGACCCATGATCTGCGCGAAAGCGTGTTCCTGGCCGACAAGGTCGTGGTGATGAGCGCGCGTCCGGGCCGCATCATCTCCGAGCATATCGTGCCCTTTGCGCGGCCGCGTCAGCTCGAACTGCTCTATGAACCGGCGTTCAACGACATGGTGCAGAAGCTGCACGGAGAAATTGCCACCGCGAGGGCTGCAGCATGAGCACCACCCAAACCACAACGCCTGTCGCAGCGGCTCCCAAACCAGCGATCAAGATCAACTGGGTGCGGCTGTCCCCGGTGCTTTACACCATCGGGCTGTTCGTCATCTGGGAGCTGGGCGCGCGCATTTCCGGCCTGCCGCACACCATCCTGCCCGCGCCAACGCGGGTGTTCGAAGCCATCTTCCAATATTGGTCGCCGATCTGGAAGAATTCGGTGCAAACGCTTTACACAACCGTGCTCGGCTTCCTGATTGCCATCGTGGCCGGTCTCGGCATTGGCCTGTTCATCGGCTGGTCCAAGACCATTTATGCCGGGCTCTACCCGATCATGGTGGGGTTCAATGCCATTCCCAAAGTGGCGCTGGTGCCGATCCTGGTAATCTGGTTCGGTATCGGTACGGTGCCGGCGGTGCTGACCGCCTTCCTGATCTCCTTCTTCCCCATCGTGGTCAATGTGGCGACAGGCCTAGCCACCATCGAGCCGGAAACCGAGGATGTGCTGCGGGCGCTCGGCGCCAAGAAGCTCGACATCATGCTCAAGGTCGGTATTCCGCGCTCCATGCCTTATTTCTTCGGCTCGCTGAAAGTGGCGATCACCCTGGCCTTTGTCGGCTCGGTGGTGAGTGAAACCGTCGCGTCCAATTCGGGATTGGGCCAGATGATGGCGTCGGCGCAATCTAATTTCAACGTGCCGCTGGTCTTTGCGGGCCTGCTGATGCTAGCCGTTGAAGGCATCGCCATGTATGCGCTGATGGCCTGGATCGAGAAACGCATGACCGGCTGGGCGCACCGCTCGACAATGTCGAACTGATCGCGCAAGCATTTCCCTTGCCCCAATGCCCGCCGCTGGCGAACAATGGGGCGAGGAGAAATGATTTGACCGATACCAGCCACATCGTGGGCGGGGGACCCAAGAAGGTTCTCTACACCCTCTCGACCATCAACCGGATCGGGGTGGGCAAGGCTGCCAAGGCGCTGACCGCCAAGAACACCTGCAAGGCCTGCGCCTATGGCATGGGCGGCCAGCAGGGCGGCATGACCAATGAGCTGGGCGAATTCCCTTCGGTCTGCAACAAGTCGGTGCAGGCCCAGTCCACCGATATCCAGCCGCCCATTCCTGCGCTGGTTTTCGAGCACACCATTGACGATCTGGCCGAATTGAGCGGCAAGGAGATGGAATCCCTGGGGCGGCTGGGCACGCCGTTGTTCCGGCGGGCCGGTGCCAGCCGATTTGAGCCATTGGACTGGGATGCGGCGCTCGATCATGCCGCCCATCGCCTCGCCGAGACCGATCCGCAGCGCAGCTTCTTCTATTCTTCGGGCCGCTCATCCAACGAGGCGGGCTTCCTCTTCCAGCTGCTGGCGCGGGCCTATGGCACCAACAATGTCAACAATTGCTCCTACTACTGCCACCAGGCGACCAGTGAGGGCCTCAAGACGACCATCGGCACCGGCACGGCGACGATCGAGCTGGACGACCTGACCGGTGCCGACCTTATCTTCGTCATTGGCGCCAATCCCTCGTCCAACCATCCCCGCTTCATTCACATGCTCAAGAACTGCCGCGAACGGGGCGGGCAGGTCATCGTCATCAATCCGGCCAAGGAGCCGGGGCTGGTAAAATTTGCCGTGCCGAAATCGCCATTGTCCATGCTCAAGGGCGGCAGTGAGATTGCGTCGGACTATCTGCAGCCACGCATCGGCAGCGACATTGCGCTGTTCAAGGGCCTCTGCAAGGCCGTCCTCGAACAGGGGACCGCAGACCGCGATTTCATCTCATCGCACGCCACCGGCTTCGAAAGCTTCAAGTCCGATCTCGATGCACTGAGCTGGGAGACAATCACTGCAGTCTGCGGTCTGTCCCGGTCGGATATCGAGCGTGTGGCCGCCGCCTATGGCCGCGCGAAGAATGCCGTCTTCGCCTGGGGCATGGGCATGACTCACCACGTACACGGCGTGGCCAATGTCGAGGCTATTGCCAATCTGGCACTGCTGCGGGGCATGATCGGGCGTCGCTTCGCCGGGCTGTTGCCCCTGCGCGGCCATTCCAATGTGCAGGGCATCGGTACCATTGGCGTCAAGCCGGTGCTGGCGCGCGATGTGCTCGATCGCATGCAGGAGGCCTTTGGCGTCGCTTTTCCGGAAGAAAAGGGGCTCGACACCATGGCCTGCATGCAGAAGGCGGCCGCTGGCGATGTCGACGCCGCTGTCATCATGGGTGGCAATCTCTGGGCCGCGACACCGGACACCGCCTTTTCCTCCCGAGCTATGGCCAATATCGGCTTCAAGCTGTTCCTCACCACCACGCTCAATCAGGGCCATGTGCATGGCGTGGGCGAGGGGGAGATGATGATCCTGCCGGTCACGGCGCGCGACGAGGAATGGGAGCCGACGACGCAGGAATCCATGTTCAACTTCGTGCGTCTGTCCGATGGGGGCATTCGGCGCATCGAGACCGTGCGTCCCGAGAGTTGGATCCTGGGGCAATTGGGCCAGCGGATGCTGCCGCAATCGCCCATAGATTTTGCAGCTTTCTCCGGTCACGCAAAGCTGCGCGATGCCATCGCTGCCATTGTGCCGGGCATGGAACAACTGGCGGATATTGATGTAGCCAAGCGCGAGTTCCACAGTCGCAATCGCGTGCTGCATGCGCCCTCGTTCGGCACGGCAGATGGAAAGGCGCATTTTGTGGTGACACCCGTGCCCGAACAGACACCGGGCCGCCTGATGCTGGCCAGCATGCGCAGCGAGGGGCAGTTCAATTCGATCATCTACGAGGAAACCGACAGCTATCGCGGCCGGGCAGGGCGAGAGTCGATTTTCCTCAATGCAGACGACATGGCCGCGCGCGGACTGGTCGAGGGGCAGGCGGTGATGGTGCGGTCCGAAGCCGGAGAAATGCGCGGCATCGCCACCCAATTCGATCTGCCGCAAGGCTCCGTGCTGGCCTATTATCCGGAAGCCAATGTGCTGGTGGGGCAGGCGGTTGATCCGCGCAGCAAGACCCCCGCCTTCAAGTCCGTGCCGGTGGTTGTTGTGCCTGCACAGAATTAGGCAAAGCGCTTTACCAGCTCGTCCGCTTCATTCCGGAGCCGCTCAATGTCTTCGTCGGAGAATTCGTGCGGCTCATAATCGAGTAGTACGAGCGCACCAACCTTGCCTGACTCGGGTGAGCCCAGAGGCACTCCAGCGTAGAAGTCGATGCCATTCGTCACAAGGTATGTGTTGTCGCGCGCGCCGTCGTGAGGCGAGGCTGAGTGAACGATCAGCGGTTCATCATGTTCGACCACCATCTTGGTAAGGTGGTACGAACCCTCGTCCTCGCGATGTCGGTCATCATCGAGAAGATTTATGATCGCAGCGGGAACATTGAAACGTTCGGCAATTGCATCGAGGGCCTGACCAAGTTCATCGTCGCCGCGGCCAAGTCCGGAGAATGACTTTTTCGGGGATACGTTTGGTTGGCTGGCGGGCATGTGGAGTGTGCCGATGCGCTCCAACGCGCTGTCGAAGTCACGCAGCACAGTGTCGACGTGGAGGGTGTCAGCGCTTTCTGCCCCTGCAAGTTCGTTGAACAAACAGGCGGCGATGTGAACGTTGGGGGCCATTTTTCGAATGCGGCGAGCCACATATCGGCTTTGCGCCCGGACATCTGTTCCCATGAACACCAAGACAAGGGTGCGCACCTGGTCCAGGTCGAGCCGTCCGATGGCCTCCTGACGGATAGCGCCAGGCGGCAATACGTGCGCACTCACCCCGCTCTCCGCCAGCTCGATCGCGACAAGACGCGCTGCCGCTTCGTCGATCTCGGTGCGCCCACCGACAATCAGAATTGGGGCGGTGTCGGTCCAGACCGGTTCTAGCGCGACTTCTACAACCATTTCGAATGCTTCGATTAGCCTACGACGTTGAGGCACCGACTCTGGACGATCCGAGAGTTCGGCTGTGCCGAGGCGAAGCGCCGGCAACATCAGGTCGCGCACCAGCGCCTTTCTTCCATGCTCATCCTGAAACTCTTCGCTGGTCTCCAATGCATCTTCGGCATCACCCTTGAGCATGCGCTGGTATAGTCGTTCGGGTGGTTTGAGTACGGGCTCGCTGCCCAGAAGCGTTTCCAGAAAGTGGAATTGCGGGAGGTGCCGGCCAATCACCACCAGGCAGACCGTCATGGGCGTCGCCAGGATCAACCCGACGGGTCCCCAGAGCGTCGCCCAGAACATGGCGGAGAGAAGAATGGCAAGTGGCGAGACGCCTGTGCTGGACCCGTAGAGCCGAGGCTCGATCACATTGGCCGTGGTGAGATCGATGACAAGAAACAGGCCTATCGAGAGCAAAAGCATGTTCCAGCCTGGATCGACGGCGAAGGCCAAGGCAAATGGCACTACGGCAATGATGAGCGCGCCGACAAAGGGAATGTAGCGGAAAAGCACAATCAACAGGCCCCAGAGCGGGGCGCTGGGGACGCCGATCAACCACAGACCAGCGCCGAAAATGGTCCCATAGGTAATGTTGACCATGAGCTGGACGATGAGATAGCGGCCGACACGGCGACTTGCATCAGATATCGCCAGATTTGTCAGAGAATAGCGGCCGGCGCTGACGAGCCGAATAAACCGATCCTGCAGGTCAGCTCGACCCAGCAGCAGGAAAATCAGAAAGACGACGATGATGGCTATGGTGGCGACAGGCCCCACGATCGAGCCCAAGATCGACGTGAGAATGCTTAGCGGTCCCAACTCGTTGGAAATGGTGACCGGTACGGGTTGCCTTTCGCCAGGCGTGGGATTGTCTTCCAGGTTCTGCTCAACATTGCTGAGCATGCCGTTGATCTGGTCCAGCCAGACAAGTCCGCCGAACTGATCCTGCAGCAAGGTCAGCTTGTCTTGGATGATGAGGCGGTAACGCGGCAGCTCCTGAGCAAGACCGTTGATCTGGGCGCCGGCAAGCGCTGCAAAGCCAGCAATTATGGCAAAGGCCAGCAATACCGCCAGAATGACCGCGACCGCATCAGGAAGTCCCAAGCGCCTGTTCATCCAGGAAACGAGTGGATTGAGCGCGAAGGCCAGTAGCGTCGCCAGAACCAAAGGCACAAAAATACCCGCTCCGAAATAGAGCAGGACGGTGATGATCCCGAATGCTGCAATGCTCTCCAGGGCGCTGGGTCGACGTTTTGAGAAAGCGCTGGATGTTTGATGGTCGGACACGGCCGGTCCCTCGTTCCCCGTCTTAATGCCGCAACACAGGCATAGTTCCGTTGGGCACTTCTGGCTCAACCTGGACGGCAGTGTCGGCTGATCGCCGCTCTCTCACTGTACGATTGCAGGACGTTGAGGCCTGGCCTCAGCGTCGCTCACCATTGCAGCGCAGCCAGCAGTAGCCATAGGCAGACAGCGTGATTTCGCCGTCGCCTCGAATCGGGCCGGTGGGGGAATCGGTGAGCATCGGCATGAGCTCTTCGATGCCTTCATCCTTCAGGTGAAACGATTTTGGCTTGTCGGTGAAGTTATGCCCGGTGATGATGCGATTGTCGCGCCAGCTGCTGGAGAGCACCAGCAGTTCATCGTCTCCCACATCGATGATCTCGACCCCGCCCCAGCCGATTTCGGGCGACGACCGGCGCGCCGATACCATGTCGGCAATGGCGTGAAAGAAGGAGTCGCGGTGTTGGGTCTGCATGGCGGCGTTGACATTTTGATAGCCAAGCTTGCCCTTGTCATTGGCGGGTCGGACAAGCAGTTCCTTTGGTGCCTCCGAGAACCCCCCATTGCGCCGGGGTGACCATTGCATTGGGAGGCGGACAGCCTCGCGCTCGGGCAATGCAAGATTTTCGCCCATGCCAATCTCGTCGCCGTACCATATGACCGGGGTGCCGGGCAGGGCCAGCAGCAACGAAAACGCCATCTTGAGCCGGGTCTCGTCCCCGTCGAGCATGCTGGCTAGCCGCCGCCTCAGGCCGCGATCGTAGATCTGCATGTCCGGGTCCGGCCCGAAGGCGGCAAAGCATTCGCCGCGTTCCTGTTCGGTCAGGTTGCCCAGATTGAGCTCGTCGTGGTTGCGCAGAAAAACGGCCCACTGCCCCATCCCTTCCGGCTCGGGGCGTGCGGCCAGCGAGCGGCGGAGTGGTGAGGCCGTCTTTCGGGCCAGGGAGAGAAACAATTGCTGGTTGCCGACAAAGTCGAACACCATGGTCATGCGGTCGCCGGCAGCGAAATAGTCGGGGGCTTCCTCGTAGCTGATATTGGCCTCGGCCAGCAGAATGGCTTCGGCCTTGCGCCAGGACAGGAAGTCATGGATTTCGGTCAGCATGGCGTGAGGATCGACGACCGGCTTGTCTGTTTTGACGCCCCGCGGCTCGATGAGGAAGGGCACGGCATCGACGCGAAATCCGGATACGCCCAGCGCCAACCAGAATCCCATGATTTTCAGGATTTCCTGCCGCACGGCCGGGTTGGTGGTATTGAGATCTGGCTGGAACTTGTAGAAGCGGTGCATGTACCAGGCCTTGGCGGTCCGGTCATAGGTCCACGTGGCCTTTTGAACGCCAGGAAAAACGATCCCCTCGGTAATGTTGTCCGGTTTTTCGTCGCTCCAAACATACCAGTCGCGATAGGGCGAATTCGGATCGGAACGCGAGGCCTGAAACCAGGGATGCTGGTCGGATGTGTGATTGACCACCAGATCGATGATGACCCGCATGCCGCGATCCTTGGCGGCTTGCATGAACTCGACGAAGTCTCCCAGCGTTCCTAGCGACGGATCGATGCCGTAATAGTCTGAGATGTCGTATCCATTGTCCTGGCGCGGGGACGGGTAGAATGGGTTGAGCCAAACGCAGGTGACACCCAAGCGCTCAAGATGATCGAGGCGATCGGCGAGGCCGGCGAAATCGCCCGTCCCGTTACCATCGGAGTCCATGAAGCTTTTGACATCAACGCAATAGATGATCGCGTTTTTGTACCATAGATTGGCCATGCTGTGGTCCTGACGCTTTCAGGACAAACTCGCGCTCCGGCGAGTTTGTTCCACCTGCCTTGGGGTCGGCGCCAAGCCCCTTTGCCGCCGCCCAGCCGGCGCCGGCTCGCGCTTGGTGGATGCGGATGACGGGCGTGACCACTGGCCCCCGTTGCTCCGCAAGGCCGCTTGCCCTACATAGGCGCCAATCCCCGAACACCCTTTACGAGGTTCATCGCCCATGGCGCGCCAGTTCATCTATCACATGCACGGAATGAGTAAGGCCTATGCCGGCGGCAAGAAGGTGCTGGATAATATCCATCTCTCCTTCTACCCCGACGCCAAGATCGGCATTCTCGGCCCGAATGGCTCGGGTAAGTCGACCCTGCTCAAGATCATGGCCGGCATCGAAACCGAATTTTCGGGCGAAGCCTGGGCTGCCGATGGCGCCAAGGTCGGCTACCTGGCCCAGGAGCCGCAGCTTGATCCGGCGCTCAACGTGCTGGGCAATGTGATGACCGGCGTCAAGGAAAAGAAGGACATCGTCGACCGCTATAACGAGTTGATGATGAACTATTCGGACGAGACCGCGGACGAGGCGACCCAGCTTCAGGACGTCATTGACGCGCAGAATTTGTGGGATCTCGAATCCCAGGTCGAGGTGGCCATGGAGGCGCTTGGCTGCCCCCCCGGCGATGCCGATGTCACCAATCTTTCGGGTGGTGAAAAGCGCCGCGTGGCGCTTTGCGCGCTGTTGCTGAGCAAGCCCGATCTGCTGCTGCTCGACGAACCGACCAACCATCTGGATGCCGAGACCACGGCCTGGCTGGAACGGCACCTGCGCGAGTTCGAAGGCGCGGTGCTGATCATCACCCACGACCGCTACTTCCTCGACAATGTCACGGGCTGGATTCTCGAACTCGATCGTGGCCGCGGCGTGCCCTATGAGGGCAATTACTCGGCTTATCTCGAGGCCAAGGCGAAGCGCTTCGCGCAAGAAAAGAGCGAGGACGCCGCCCGCGCCAAGGTGCTCGAGCGCGAGCGCGAATGGATGGGGCAGTCTCCCCAGGCGCGGCAGTCCAAGTCCAAGGCGCGTATCAAGGCCTATGACGAGCTGGTCAAGCTCAACGAGGCCCGCACCCAGTCACAGACCGCTCAGATCATCATTCCCCCCGGCGAGCGTCTCGGGCAGAATGTCATTACGGTCGAGAACCTCAGCAAGTCCTTTGGCGACCGCCTGCTGATTGACAATTTGTCGTTCAAGCTGCCGCCCGGCGGCATTGTGGGCATTATTGGCCCCAATGGTGCGGGCAAGACGACCCTGTTCAAGATGCTGACCGGGCAGGAAAAGCCCGACAGTGGTACGGTGACCGTCGCCGAAAATGTGCATCTGGGCTATGTCGACCAGAGCCGCGACGCGCTCAATCCCAACAAGACCGTCTGGGAGGAAATCTCCGAGGGCGACGACATCCTGATGCTGGGCAAGCGCGAGATGAACTCGCGCGCCTATACCTCGGCGTTTAACTTCAAGGGCGGCGACCAGCAGCAGAAGGTGGGCAATCTTTCGGGCGGGCAGCGCAACCGCGTGCACCTGGCCAAGATGCTCAAATCTGGCGCCAATGTCCTGCTGCTCGACGAGCCGACAAACGATCTGGACACCGAAACCCTTGCAGCACTCGAAGAAGCGCTGGAGGAATTTGCCGGTTGCGCCGTGATCATCAGCCACGACCGCATGTTCCTCGATCGCCTTGCGACCCACATGCTGGCCTTCGAAGGCGACAGCCATGTCGAATGGTTCGAAGGCAACTTCCAGGATTACGAAGCTGACAAGGTGCGTAGGCTTGGGGCCGATGCGGTCAACCCGAAGCGCGCGACATATAAGCCGCTGACAAGGTAAAATATCGCTGCGAGGCATCGTCAAAGAGTCTGGCGATGCCTCTTGCGGGGATCATGCTCGCGATGCGATTGCGCGGTACTCGAGGCGGGTGGCGGCGAGTAGAGTCGATCAAGTTTGGCAAGTGGGCAGTTCACGGCGGACCGGCGGGCGACGTCTATCGACGGGGAGCCGGTTACGCCCGCTCACCAATACTTCGATTTATCCGTATTCCCGTAAACTTCGAAAAAGCTCCGTACCACCGGAACCATCCTCCAGCCCCTACGTTGGAACGCTTCGGCGGGATTATTTCTTTCTGCGACTTTGGGGGTTCTTGAGGCATGGCTGAGCTGGATTTTGCGCGCATATTCGAGGCGCTGCCCAGCCCGTTCATGATTCTGGATCGCAACCTTTGTTATGTCGCTGCCAATCCTGCCTATGAGGCAGTGGTTGGGACCCCGCTTGCTGCGCTCAAGGGCAATAATCTGTTCGATCTGTTCCCCAATGAGGGGGAAGAGGGCAAGCGCCTGCGCCAGTCTTTCGAGCGCGTATTCGCCACGGGCGAACCCGATACCATCGCCTATATCAACTATCCCCTGGTGCTCCCCGACGGGAGTGTCACCAATCGCTACTGGACCGCGGTGCATGTGCCGTTGGCCGGGCCCGATGGCACAGTGCAGCACCTGATGCAAAACACGGTCGACGTCACCGAGCTGGTGCGTATGCGCGAGGCGACCATGCCGCCCTATGGCTCGCTTTCGGCAGCCACGCGATTGATCGAGCGCACGCGTGAGGCCGAGGCAGCGAGTGCCGAGTTCCGGCGCCTGTTTCAGGAGGCGCCGGCATTCTTTGCCGTGCTGTCAGGGCCGAGCCACGTGTTCACCTTCACCTCGGACTCCTACATCAAACTGATTGGTGGCCGGAATGTTATCGGTCAGACAGTGGCGCAGGCTCTGCCCGAGATTGTCGGACAGGGATTCATCGAACTGCTCGATCGCGTGTATACTGAAGGCTATGTCCATTCGGCCGCGAGCCAGCGGGTGCTGCTGGAAAACGATCCCGGCAAACCTGCCGAGGAAACCTTCCTCGATTTCTCCTATAATCCCATCAGGGATGGATCGGGCCAGATCACCGGCGTTTTCGTGCAGGGTATGGATCGCACAGAGGCTGTCCGCGCGGCGCGCCGGCAACGCCTGATGATTGACGAGTTGAATCACAGGGTTAAAAATACGCTGGCGACTGTGCAGTCCATTGCCAGCCAGACCTTGCGCAGCAGCAGCGATTTCGAACAGGCCAAGCGCGCGCTCGAAGCGCGGATCATGGCGCTGTCCAACGCCCATACCATGCTAAGCGACCGGCACTGGCGTGACACCGAAATCGGACATCTGGTGCGACAGGAGTTGAGCGCGTTCGGTAGTGAGCAGGTGGATTTCGGTGGGCCGGTGCTGGTGGTGAACGCCAAGACGACGGTTGCCCTGGCGCTGGTGCTGCACGAACTGGCGGCCAATGCGGCCAGGCACGGGGCCTTATCGGTACCCGAAGGGCGGCTCGCCGTGACCTGGTATCAGGACGACGCGGATCAATTGGTGATCGATTGGCTGGAAAGCGACGGGCCGACGGCGGTCGAACCCACCCGGAAGGGGTTTGGCTCAAGGCTCCTGCATATGGTTGTGACTGGTGAATTGAATGGCAAGGCGGCGCTGGACTATGGTTCGGGCGGGCTGAAGGCCCGGCTGTCCATTCCGGCGACGGCCTATGAGGAGCGGGAGGCGCGTTTTGACTGAGGCCGGACGCCGGGTGTTCGTGGTGGAAGACGAAGCCCTGGTTCTCATCGATCTCGAAGATATTCTCGATCAACTCGGCTGGACGATTGCGGCGCAGGCAATGTGGCTGCCCGATGCCGAGCGGCTGGCGGCCAGTGTCGACATGCCGGACGTTGCTATTCTCGATGTCAATATCGGCGGGCATAAAGTGTTCCCGGCGGCCAGAATTCTGGCCGACAGGGGCGTGCCGATCCTGTTTGCGACGGGCTACGGGAAAGATGGTCTGCCGCCCGAATGGCGGGACCATGCGGTCATCGCCAAACCCTACAGCCAGAGCGAAGTCGAGCGGGCGCTGGACCGCCTGCTCGGGGCTGACGCCTGAACGGGTCAAACGGCCTTTACCAAACCTCCACCGACATGTGAAAAGCGTTGGGTTTGTTGAGCTTTCTGCAATAGACTGCTCGGCGTGGGGCCATGCTCCGCGCAGACCGGTTCTTGGGGGACTGTATGAAGTATTTCGTGACGGGGGCGACGCTGCTGGTCAGCCTTGCCCTCGCCGTTCCGGCCATCGGGGCGCCGGGACAATGCTCGATCACGGGCCAAGGCCTGTTTGATTGCGACGTGACTGTTGATGGTGGTGGCATAACCTTTGCCCTGCCGAGCGGAGAGACATTCGTGTTTGCGCATGAAGCCGATGGCGAGGGCCTTGGCTACCTCATTCCTGCCGAACCGCAGCCGGGCCGCTACCCGCAGGAACTCGGCCGCTTTGCACCTATTGCCGAGGAGCCCGGCTGCTGGCTGGGGGACAAGGACGGCACGAAATTTTGCGCAGCCCTGGTGCAATGAACGCGGAGCCTTTCGTTCTGGAGCTTGGCGGCGCCGCGCTGGCCGGGCTTGAGCAGGGGGAGGGGCTGCCCGTCGTCTTTCTCCATGCGGGCGTGTGCGACAAGCGCATGTGGCTTGCCCAGATGGCAGCGGTCTCCGATGCCGGCTGGCATGCCATTGCCTATGACCGGCGTGGCTATGGCGAAACGGTCAGCCCTGATGAGCCGTTCAGCCATCTCGAAGACCTCGAAGCGCTCCTGGACGAAATGGACATCCATGCTGCCGTCTTCGTCGGCTGCTCCATGGGCGGCGAGCTGGCCGTGGATTTCGCGCTGGCCCATCCCGGCCGCGTCATTGGCCTGGTGCTGATCGGCACCTCGATCACCGGAGCACCCTGGAGCGCCACGGCGGAAGAGCGTGCCATCGAAATGGCCGAGGAGGATGTCTGGGAGCGCGGCGACATGGATCTGCTCAACCGCGTCCAGGCTCATGAATGGCTCGACGGGCCACGCAGCCAGAGCGGTCGCGTTACCGGCGCCGCGCGTGAGTTGTTCCTGGACATGAACGCCTTGGCGCTCAACAAGCCGCCTCTGACCCAGGAAGAGGCGGCGCCTGACGCCTGGAACAGCATGGAAGACCTGTCAGCGCCAACCTTGCTGGTCGTGGGCGACGAGGATTTCTCAGCGCTGATCGACCGGCATGACACCCTTTCGGAGACCATGCCCAACGCCTTCGCCGTGGTGCTGGAGGGTGTTGCCCATATCCCCAGCATCGAGAAGCCGGAAATGGTCAACTCCTTGCTACTGCAATTCCTCGACGCGCTTTCCGGCGAGGAAAGTGAAGAGGATTCAGACGACTAGCAGCGCGAAGGTCCACTTCGCACTGCTGTCCTCACACATTGATTCAACCGCTTTACAGTGAGATTCCGGTCGCTGGTGCAATGTTTCAACGCCTTGGCCAGATGATTCCTGTTCTTCCGGTAACTCTCTGGAACTACTTGGACTTTTGGTGCGGTGCCTATACCGCGATGATTCCATCCAGATGCTTGTCCAATTGCGGCGTGGGCACGTTGGTGAGGTCCTTGTCCAGTTCGGCGACCACGGTCTTCTTGACGTGGTCGGACAGGACCTTGCGCAGATTACCCAGGGCGAGTGGCGCGGCGGCAATGATCAACCGGTCATAGGCGCCCGACTTGGCCTTGTCCTCCATGACGTGGGCCACGGAGCGGACGAATTCGGCCTCGCGGTGGTCGGCGGGGTCTGTCTTGGGCTCCATCGCGCTGCGACCCGGACCAACGGACGAAAAGCTGCGGCCAGGGCGATCGGCATTGATGTCCTGGGTCTGGAGCGGCGGGATGGACCAGTCGAGGCCCTTGACGGTCGTGAGGCCTTTTCCAGGGCCGGTATGTTCCACGACGCGGGCCTGTGTTCCATCGGCGATCAGGATCCAGGTCACTGTCTTTTTCATCTGCTGCTCCTCGTATTGGGACGGGTCCGAAGCGCGAGCGGGTCGGTGCTTCTTAAGGCCAACGTCCAACAGCCTTAAAGGTTGGGACCAAGCCATCACCTTTGCAAGAGTTTGCGATCACAAACTCTGATTGGCCAATCTTCGGACCGGCTGGTACAGGAACCAGCACCCGCATTGCGGTGCGGAGATCATCATGACTCTTCCAGAACAAGCCCCGGAACTGGCCGCGCAGAGCGTTACCACGCGCCAGGCCGATGCTGTGGACAAGCAACGGGGCGTTGTCGCAGCCCTGTCCGCCTATCTCCTCTGGGGTTTCCTGCCCATTCTGTTCCACTTGCTCGAGCAGGCGGGCTCAGTCCTGATCGTGGCGGAGCGGACCCTCTGGTCACTGGTGCTGCTTGGGGTCTTCATCGCCGCGACTGCGGGCTTCTCCGACATCCGGTCCGTATTGGCCGATATCCGCCGCATGCGTGTCATAGCGCTTTCGGCGCTGCTGCTGGTGTGCAACTGGCTGCTTTATGTCTGGGCGGTGGAAACCGGGCAGGTGCTCGAGGCCAGCTTCGGCTATTTCATCAATCCGCTGGTCAATGTTGCCATCGGCATGGTGCTCTTGGGCGAGCGGCAGAACCGGATGCAGACCATTGCCATCGCCATTGCCTGTGTCGCCATTCTGATCCAGGCGGCCGGCATCGGCCGGGTGCCGCTCATTGCCCTGGGACTGGCCTTTTCCTTCGGCTTTTACGGCTTCATTCGCAAAACGGCGCAGACCGGCCCCGCAACGGGTCTTTTCGCCGAAACCATTGTCGTGGCCCCGCTCGCCATGGGCTACGTGGTCTACGACATCGTCCGCAATGGCGTTGGGGTGCATGCTGACCCGACCATGATGCTGCTCTTGATCGCCACAGGTCCTGCGACGGCCGTGCCCTTGCTGCTCTTTGCCTATGGCGTCCGGCGCCTGCGTCTGACCACGATCGGCATGTTCCAGTATCTGGCGCCCTCCATCCAGTTCCTGCTGGCCATCCTGATGTTCGGCGAAGAGCTCAACCCGCTTCGGCTGCTGAGCTTTGCGCTGATCTGGTTGTCGCTGATCGTGTTCTCGTGGGACAGTTTCAACCAGCGGCGGCGGCTGGCTGTCTAGGCGGCCTGATCGCCGCGCGTGCTGCGGATAACCTCGGCGATCTGCAGGAAGGTCGCCGCGAATGGCGTGGCCTCGCGCCAGACCAGCCGCAATTGCCGGCCCGCTGCCGGGTCGTTCAGCGGATGCACGGCGATGCGTGGGTCGCTGGCCTCCTTGCGCAGGGCAATCTGGGGCAGCAGGGTCACGCCCTGACCATTGGCGACGAATTCCACGATGGTCGACAGCGACGTTGCCGCAAAGGTCTTGGCGCCGCGCTCGGTGTCCAGCCGGCAGGCCGAAATCGTCTGGTCACGAAAACAGTGGCCTTCATCAAGCAGCAAGATGCGTTCCGGGGGCAGGGCGGCCAGACTGACCGGATGCTTCGTCGTTTCGCTGCTGGGCGTGGCCAGCACGAAATTGTCCTCGAACAGCGGTGTGTCCACGAGGCGCGGCCCGCCCGAGGCCGGTTCGGTTGCGATCAGCGCGAGGTCGAGGCTGCCATCGCGCAAACCATCCAGCAGTGCCTCGGTGCGGCTCTCGCTGATGGTGAATTTGAGGTCGGGCAGGTTGCTGGTCAAAGCCGGAAAGATTTCGGGCAACAGATAGGGTGCTACCGTCGGGATCAGTCCGAAGCGCAGGGCGCGGGCTGGGCGTCCGGTACGGTCAATGGCAAAGGCGTTGAGTGCTTCGGCGCTCTTTATGGTCTCGCGCGCCATGGTGATGAATTCACGCCCGAATGGCGTCAGCCCCACGCCGGTCCTGAGCCGGTCGAACAAGGGGGTGCCACACAGGCGTTCCAGGCTGAGTATTTGCTGGGACAATGCCGGCTGAGTGACCGACGAGGCTTCTGCCGCGCGGCCGAAGTGACCGGCTTCCGCTACCGCGATGGCATAGCGCATCTGTTTGAGGGTGATTGTCACAATTAGTTTTTCCTATCAAGATAGGAAGAATTATCGATTGGCCTAATCGTTGTCACCCCCCTATAACGCAGCCATATCTATTCAGGAGGCCCCCGCCATGACCGACCCCAATCCCAAATCTGAAGCTGGCAAGTGCCCGTTCCCGCATGGTGGTGCAGGGCGCGGCCCGAAGAATCGCGACTGGTGGCCCGAGGCGCTGGATGTGCAAGTGCTGCATACCAATTCGCCCCTGTCCGATCCGATGGGGCCTGATTTCGACTATGCCGAGGAGTTCAAGAAGCTCGATCTGGACGCAGTCAAGGCAGACCTTCGCGCCCTGATGACCGACAGCCAGGACTGGTGGCCGGCCGACTTCGGGCACTATGGCGGGTTGTTCATCCGCATGGCCTGGCACAGCGCCGGCACTTATCGCATCACCGATGGCCGCGGTGGCGCCGGCATGGGTCAGCAGCGTTTCGCGCCGCTCAATTCCTGGCCGGACAACGCCAATCTCGATAAGGCCCGCCGTCTGATCTGGCCGATCAAGCAGAAATATGGCAATGCCATTTCCTGGGCGGATTTGATGATCCTCACCGGCAATGTCGCCCTGGAATCCATGGGCTTCAAGACATTCGGTTTCGCTGGTGGCCGCGCCGACGTCTGGGAGCCGGAAGAGCTCTACTGGGGTCCGGAAGGGACATGGCTGGGCGACAGCCGCTATTCGGGCGAACGCCAGCTCGAAGAGCCGCTGGCCGCCGTGCAGATGGGCCTGATCTATGTCAATCCCGAGGGCCCGAACGGCAATCCGGACCCGGTTCTGGCCGCGCGCGACATTCGCGACACCTTTGCCCGCATGGCCATGAATGACGAGGAAACCGTGGCGTTGATCGCGGGTGGCCACACTCTGGGCAAGACCCATGGCGCCGGAGACCCGTCGCTGGTCGGCGCTGATCCCGAAGGCGCGGATCTTGAAGATCAGGGCCTGGGCTGGAAGTCGACACATGGTTCGGGCTTTGGCGGCGATGCCATCACCGGCGGTCCGGAAGTGATCTGGAGCCAGACCCCGACCAGTTGGTCCAACTACTTTTTCGAGAATCTCTTCAAGTACGAATGGGAGCTCACCGAGAGCCCTGCCGGGGCCAAGCAGTGGGTCGCCAAGGACGCCGAAGAGAACATTCCCGATCCGTTCGATCCCAGCAAGAAGCGTCGCCCGACCATGCTGACGACCGATCTGTCGCTGCGCTTCGACCCGATCTACGAGAAGATTTCGCGCCGTTTCCTCGAAAACCCGGAAGCGTTCAACGATGCCTTCGCCCGCGCCTGGTTCAAGCTGACCCACCGCGATATGGGCCCGAAGGTCCGCTATCTGGGCAAGGAAGTACCTGCCGAGGACCTGATCTGGCAGGACGTGATCCCGGCTGTCGATCATCCTTTGGTCGATGACGCCGACATTGCCGATCTCAAAGCCAAGGTGCTGGCTTCGGGCCTGTCGGTTTCTGAACTGGTTGCGACAGCATGGGCCTCGGCGTCGACCTTCCGCAAGTCGGACAAGCGCGGCGGCGCCAATGGTGCGCGCATTCGCCTGGCCCCGCAGAAGGATTGGGAGGTCAATCAGCCGGCTCAACTCGCCAAGGTGCTATCCCAGCTCGAAGCGATTCAAGCCGAGTTCAACGCTTCGGCCGCTGGCGGCAAGAAAATCTCACTGGCCGATCTCATCGTGCTGGCGGGCTGTGCCGCGATCGAGCGGGCTGCGCATGCCGGTGGCCAGGCCATCACTGTGCCGTTCACCCCGGGCCGCATGGACGCATCGGAAGAACAGACTGATGTGGCTTCCTTCGCCGCGCTCGAACCGCGCGCCGATGCGTTCCGCAACTATTATAGCCAGCGCGCCTTCATGCAGCCCGAAGAGGCCATGGTCGATCGCGCTCAGCTCCTGGGATTGACTGGCCCGGAACTGACGGTGCTGCTGGGTGGCCTGCGTGTGCTCAAGACCGGCGTCAACGAGCATGGCGTGTTCACCAAGCGGCCGGAGACGTTGACCAACGACTTCTTCCTGAATCTTCTGACCATGGACACCGTCTGGGCGCCCAAGGCTGACGAAGAAGACGTTTATGAAGGCCGTGACCGCAAGAGCGGCGAGTGGAAGTGGACCGGCACCCGCGTCGATCTGATCTTTGGCTCGCATTCTCAGCTCCGTGCGCTCGCCGAAGTCTATGCCCAGGCCGATTCAGCGCCGAAGTTCACGCGGGACTTCGTTGCCGCCTGGACCAAGGTGATGAACGCGGATCGCTTCGACCTGAACTGAGCGCACGCCACTCATTGATGCCCCGGGGGAGAGATTTCCCCGGGGTTTTTTTGTTGTGCCGCGCGGACCAAATGTCCGGTTCACAAGGCAGTGGCGACAATGGATAGAATTTGAATCAATTCCGAACTCCCGCCTTCAGCCCCCACAAGCATGTCGCAGTCAGGCTGACCTGAACCAAGCGGCAGAAGCCGGGAGATCTACCCATGTCCGAAATCGACGAGAGCCACCGTGCATTCGCGAATTTCCGCGTTCTCAATGGTGAGGATAACCAGATGGAGCGCGAGCAACTGTTTCGCACCACCGCGCAATTGTTCAGTTATGTATCTGATCGATGCGACGACGATCAGGTCGCCCAGTATGACGAGGTGCTGTGCCAGCTCGCGGAACTGGTCGAGATCGAGGCCCGGGTGCATGTCGCCAAGCTTCTAGCGCCGCTGGAGCGCGCGCCGGGCACGGTTGTCGTCAAGTTGGCCAATGATGTCATCGAGGTCGCCCGCCCGCTGCTCGAATTCTCCAATGTGCTGAGCGACGATGACTTGATCGACATCATTTCCAGCAAGACCGAGGATCATCGAGTTGCCATAGCGGGCCGCGCCACGCTGACCGAGCGGGTAGGGAACGCGCTGGTGGACCATGGCAAGACCGCTTCGGTGGTGCGTCTGGTGCGCAACCCCAAGGCCGAATTTGATCGTACCACGCTGGAAAAGCTGGTTAAGCGCGCGACCGAGGACGCCGAGATCGCCTCTGATCTGCGCGGGCGAAGCGATATCGACTGGAAGTCCTTACGCGGCGAGATCGATCATGTCGCCGGCAAGGTTCTGCAAAGTCTGGGCAATCTCGACCGCCAGGTTGATCCGGTCGCCGCCGGCAAGATCAACACTGTCGTTTATAATCGCATCCGCAACCGCGCCGGCTTCAATGCGCAGGAGTGGAAGGTCGCCTACAATCAGGTCAAAGGCCTGGCTGACCGCAAACAACTCGACGACCGCGCTCTGGCCCGTTTCGCCCGCTTTGGCTACGGCCACCACGCAGCGGCGGCCATGGCCGTGATGCTGCAGGTTGCCCCGGAAATCGTGGTGAAATGGCTGGCCGGACAAGACTATGTCGCGGTCATCGTGGCACTTCGCGCCACCGGCATGGCGCCCGATCTCTTTGGTGCCATCATCGCCACGCTTCCCTGGCGCGACCTGCCCAGCGATGCGGACAAGCGTATGGTGCTCTCCCGGTTCGAGGCGCTCGATCTTGAGGACGCCACGCATATCTTCGAGCTCTGGCGTGCCCATTCCTTTCGCAAGCGTGCAATGGCCGAAGACCGCCAGACCGCCTGACCGGGCAGCCGCACCAACCAGTCTCTTGACAAGCTGTCGGCTTGGCGGCCAGTAGCGGGCATGAAATCGACCCAGTCCATGCTCGTTCTCGACCAGGTATCGCGCCATTTCGGCGCGGTAGCGGCCCTCTCCAAAGTGTCGCTGGAAGTCGGGCACGGCCAGATCGCCTGCCTGGTCGGTCATTCAGGCTGCGGCAAGTCCACGCTCCTGCGCGCGGTGGCGGGTATCGAGACCATCGACAGCGGCGCAATTTCCATCGCAGGGGTAGGGGTCTCCGGCGACGGAGTGTTTGTCGAACCGGAACAGCGCCGCGTCGGATTCATGTTCCAGGACTATGCGCTTTTCCCGCATCTCACCGTGCGCCAGAACGTTGGCTTCGGCCTGTCGCGGCTTGCACGTGCCGAGCGTCAGCAGCGTGTGGTGGAGACGCTCGACCGGATTGGCATTGGTGCCTTGGGGGATCGCTATCCGCACATGCTGTCAGGCGGCGAGCAACAGCGCGTGGCCCTTGCGCGGGCGCTGGCGCCCCAGCCGCGCCTGCTGCTGATGGATGAGCCCTTTTCCAATCTCGATCGTGGGCTGCGCAACAAGGTGCGCCACGAGACGCTCGCCATTGTGCGCGATCTCGACATGACGGCTGTCATTGTGACGCATGACCCCGAAGAAGCACTGGCCATCGGGGACATGGTTGCCCTGATGCAGGGCGGGCGCCTGATCGAGACCGGGACCGGTGAGCGCATCTATGACGCGCCCTGGACCGCCAATGCGGCAACGTTCTTCTCTCAGGTCAATGTCATTCCCGCCCGCTTTACCCCGTCTGGCCTCGATACGCCGCTGGGCCGGTTTCCCTCGCCCGATTTTCAAGGCGGCACGCCTTGCGTCATGATCCGCCCCCAGGCCGTATCCATCGCCGAGACGGGTCTCGAAGTGGAGGTCATCGATCGCGCAATCCTGGGAGAAATCGAAGAGATCTCCTTCGACGTTCCGGGGCTGGATCGACCTCTGATCATGCGGGGCACATCGCGGCACGATGTCGGCCGCGGAGAGCGCGTCCGGATCAACGTAAACACCTCTCAGGTCATGATATTCCCGCTGTCGGACCTGCCGGCGAACTCGCTCTGACCGATTATCCACTATTATCAACAGTTTAGAACGACTCAAAGGTGGGTCGAATTAAATTGACTTCTGAACTCCACTATGGCTTTAGGCCCTCCCAGAGCATCGCCATACGAGCCGATGCGATTGCCTGTTCTTTGAGGGAATATCTATGCGAGCCACCATCAAGACCATCTGCCTGACCAGCCTTGTTGCATTGGGCGCCGCCATTCCTGCCATCGCGCAGGAGGTCAACATCTACACAACGCGCGAGCCCGGCCTGATCCAGCCGATCCTGGACGCATTCACCAGCGAGACCGGTATTGCGGTCAATACGGTGTTTCTCGAAAGCGGCCTGATCGAGCGCGTGCAGGCCGAGGGCGAAAGTTCGCCGGCTGACCTCTTGATGGCTGTCGACTTTGGCGCGCTGATCGACCTGGTCGAGGCCGGCGTGACCCAGCCGGTGCAGTCCGAAGTGCTTGAAGCAGCCATTCCCGAGGCCTTGCGTGATGCAGAGGGTAACTGGTTTGCCCTGTCCGGCCGCGCCCGCGTCGTCTATGCCGCCAAGGATCTCGAACTCGACGCCATCACCTATGAGCAGCTCGACGATGAGGAATGGCGCGGCAAGCTGTGCATCCGCTCGGGTCAGCATCCCTATAACACGGCGATGTTTGCCGCTCATCTGGCCAAGCATGGCGAAGACGAGACCCGCTCCTGGCTCGAAGGCATCAAGGCCAACCAGGCCCGCGCTGCGGCCGGTGGCGACCGCGACGGTGCCCGTGACATCGCCGCGGGCGTTTGCGACATCGCCGTGGCCAATTCCTATTACTATGGCCTGATGGCAAGCGGCGCCGGTGGTGACGAGCAGAAGGCCTGGTCCGATGCGGTCAAGGTCATTCTGCCGACCTTCGAAGGCGGCGGTACCCTGGTCAATGTCAGCGGCGCAGCCGTGGCAGCCCATGCGCCGAACCGCGACGAAGCGGTGCAGCTGCTTGAATATCTGGTCTCGGACGAAGCCCAGAAGATGTATGCCGACGCCAATTTCGAATATCCGGTCTCGGCCAGTGCGGAAGTCAATCCGATCATTGCCGGCTTCGGCACACTGACGCCCGATAGCCTGGCGCTGAGCGAAATCCTGCCGTTCCGCGCCCGCGCCAGCGAGCTGGTCGACGAAGTCAACTTCGACACCTTCGGCAATTGATCATCGAGTGCGGCGGCCCGTGCCGCCGCCAATTCCCATGACCGACCTGACCACGGGGCGCCATCGGCGCCTTGCCATCGCCATCAGTCCCTGGGCCGCCATGACCTTGCTCACGGCGGCTCTCGCGCTGCTGCCGATCGGCGCGATTGCCTTCACCGCAATGGCCAATACCGGCTCCCTCTGGGGCCATGTCGTGCAACATGTATTGCCGCAATCGGCCTGGAATACCTTGGTCCTACTGCTCGGGAGCGGGCTGATCGCCACCATGGTGGGTACCGGCGCGGCGTGGATCGTAACGGCCTATGATTTCCGTGGGCGCGGTGTGCTGGAATGGGCGCTTCTGCTGCCGCTGGCCGTGCCCACCTACATAATGGCCTATGCCTATCTCGATATTCTCAATCCGCTCGGGCCAGTGCAGGGGATGTTGCGCTTTGTGCTGGGCTATTCCAGCCCGCGCGAGTTCCGCTTGCCCGATTTGCGGGCCATGTGGGGTGCCGTTCTGGTCTTCGGCTTCGTGCTTTATCCCTATGTGTATCTCACGACCCGGGCGATGTTCCTGACCCAGGCAGCCAATGTCACCGAGGCGGCCCGCACATTGGGCGTCTCCCGGGGCGGCGTCTTCTGGCGCGTTGCCTTGCCGCTGGCACGGCCGGCCATCGCAGTTGGCGTGTCACTCGCCCTGATGGAAGTCCTCAACGATGTCGGTGCGTCGCAGTTCTTGGGTGTCAGGACGCTGACGGCCTCGGTCTACACCACCTGGGTGGTCCGCACTGATCTGGCAGGCGCGACGCAGATCGCGCTGGCGATGCTGACCTTCGTTGTGGCCCTGCTGGTGCTGGAGCGGTGGGCGCGCCGCAACCAGCGTTTCGCATCAAATGCCCAGAGCGCCCGGCAGATGCAGAGGCAGCAATTGCGCGGCATTTCCGCTCTGATCGCCCTGGGCCTTGGGGTTGCCCCCGTGCTGATCGGTTTTGCTGGCCCGGCGCTCTATCTGTGCGTGGCTGCCATCCGTCGTTTCGAATTCGCAGGGCTCTCGCCTGCGCTGATGCGCGCCACGCTCAACACCATCAGCGTGTCGGCCATGGCCACACTCATCATTCTGATCCTGGGTTTTGCGGTTGCCTATGCTTCCCGTCTGCATGGGGGGCGCTGGTCTTCCGGCGCGATGAGCGTCGCTTCCCTCGGCTACGCCGTACCGGGGACGGTCCTGGCCATTGGCATCCTCATCCCGGTTGCGGCCTTCGACCGGACCATAGGCGGATATTGGCGCGAGTTGACCGGCCTTTCGAGTGGTTTGATCCTGCTCGGCTCTGGTGCCGCGCTGATCTATGCCTATGCCGCCCGGTTCATGGCCATTTCGACCGGTGGCATCGATGCGGGTCTAAGCCGCATCCCGCCGGCCTATGACCAGGCCGCCCGTACCTTGGGCCACAGCGCCAGCGGTACGCTATTCAAGGTTCACCTGCCGCTGTCGCGACCGGCCCTGACGGCCGCCGGCCTGCTTGTCTTTGTGGATTGCATGAAGGAATTGCCGGCCACGCTGCTCCTGCGACCGCTGAATTTCGAGAGCCTGGCCACACTGCTCTATGGCGAAGCAGCAAGGGGCACCTATGAAGACGCAGCCCTGGCCGCCCTGCTGATCGTGGCTATCGGTATCCTGCCGGTCATCCTGCTTGCCCGGACGGCACGGACGATCCGGTAGGTGAGGATATCGGACAGGGCTCGGTGCGGGCGCAAATACGGGCAGAGTGGGCAGGTCCGGCGTGTAGCGCTACTTGCTGGTTCAGGGGATATCCAGACCGCCCGCAGCTGACCACGCTGCATTGATGGACAGAAGAGCGATCATGGCCATGCCGACCCCCCAGAAGAATGACCGGGCAGTGTTCACGCCGCTCCAATAGCTCACGGTGAAGCCGACCCGCGCCGCCACATAGGTCAGGGACGCGGCAATCACGATCAGGCTGTCGGCTTTGGCTACAAGTAGGATCACCGCCGCAGGCACAATCATGGCCGCGGATTCCAGATTGTTCTGCAACGTGCGTGCCGCGCGGCCAGCAAATCCTTCGCGGCTCAATGGACTGGAGCGGTCGGTGAAGACGAAGGCGATCCCCTTGGAGCCGATGGTGTTGAGATGCTGCACGGCGGCTGAGACAAACACGAGGCCTCCGGCGGCGAGAAGAACTGTTGAAATGAGCATTGCTGCGATCCTGACTGGTAACGGCAGCAATATCGTGGTTCAGATGTGCACGGGCAATGCGCAATGATGTGCGGCGGGTGTGCAGGATTGTTCAATGGTAACAGCCGACCTGGCGATAGTCGCCGCGCTTGAGAGTGCCGGGACATTTACGGGCGCCGCGCGTCTGCTCGGCGTGGCGCATACCACGGTTTCGCGCAAGCTCAAGGAGTTGGAAAAGCATTTTGGCACGCGTCTGGCCGACCGGCGCGACGACGGGGTTGTGCTGACGCCCGATGGCGAGCGCTTGCTCGAAAGTGCACGCCGTATCGAAGCGGAACTTGCGGGCCTGGAACGGGACATTGCGGGACGCGATCATCGGCTCACTGGACATATCAAGCTGACCACGGTTGATGCTCTGGCCTGGATTTACCTTCCGGTCATAGCCCGGTTCCGGGCCACTCATCCCCGCATCGAGGTGGCGCTGGAAGTGGGGGCGGAACTTCGCAATCTCTCCCGGCGAGAGGCGGAGGTCGCGCTGCGAGCCACCAATGCGCCTGACGATCATCTTTACGGCCGAGAGATCGGCCAGCTGGACTTCTTCCCCTATGCACGCGCGGACATAGCTGCCAATGGCCACGGCTTGTCCTGGATCGAGTACGGCAATCGCGACTGCAGCCAGCCGGCGGGTCGCTGGCTACGGCGAATGCATCCGAAAGTCAGACCGGAGGCGAGCATGCCGACCCCTCTCATGATGTGCCGTGCCATTGAGGCCGGTTTGGGCGCTGGTCTGGTTCCGTCGGTCTTGGCCGACAGTGCCCAAGGTCTGGTTCGCCTTGCAGACGAGCCTGCCTTTTCGATTGCAGTCTGGCTGCTCACTCCGATGGAGTTGCGCCAGACAGCGCGTATTCGAGCACTGTTCGAGGCCTTTCAAGACAAGAGTCCACCTCGTAGAGTGAAAAAGCTGAACGATCCTTGACTTCCAACTGCGGCCAATTGGCCACGCAGCAGCAATGCCGGAGAACGTTCGGGATGCCTCAGGCGTCGCGGGATATTGTTTGGCGATTGGCAGCAAACGACAGCGGCCGGGGATTAACCCCGGCCGCGTCATCTTAAGCCTGGCGCACCTTTGGCTGCGCCTTCCGGCTCTCGTCGAATTCGGCCGGATCGAATGCGCGATCGCCCTTCTCGTCCCGCACGCGGGTCGGCAGGCCGATTTTGCCCAGAAGGTCCAGGAACGGCACAGGCGGCAATTCCTCGACATTGGCCATGCGGTGGCAGTCCCAGTCACCCTTGGCGATCAGCATTGCCGCAGCTATGGCCGGCACGCCGGCGGTGTAGGAGATCGCCTGGCTGTTGGTTTCGGCAAAGGCGTCTTCGTGGTCCGAGATGTTGTAGACCAGCAACTCGGTCTCCACCCCGTTGCGCTCGCCCTTGATCAGGTCGCCGATAAAGGTCTTGCCCGAATAATCGGGCGCCAGCGACATCGGGTCGGGCAGCACCGCCTTGACCACCTTGAGCGGCACCACTTCGAGGCCCTCGGCTGTCGTCACCGGTTGCTCGGAGAGCAGACCCAGCTTGTTCAGCACTGTGAAGACGTTGATGTAGTGCTCGCCAAAGCCCATCCAGAAGCGGATGTCGGGCACGCCCAGATTGGCCGAGAGCGAGTGGATCTCGTCGTGGCCCGTCAGATAGGTGGTGTGTTCGCCCACCACCGGCAGATCATCGGTGCGCTTGACCTCGAACATCTTGTTCGCGGTCCACTGGCTCTGCTGCCAACTCCATACCGTGCCGGTGAACTCCCGGAAATTGATCTCCGGGTCGAAGTTGGTGGCAAAATAGCGGCCGTGGCTGCCGGCATTGACATCAATGATGTCGATGCTGTCGATCCGGTCGAAATAGGCATTGGCTGCCAGCGCGGCATAGGCATTGACCACACCGGGGTCGAAGCCGGCGCCCAGAATGGCGGTCACGCCCTTGCGCTCGCAATCCTCGCGGCGCTTCCACTCGTAGTTGCCGTACCAGGGCGGCGTCTCGCAGATTTTTTTCGGGTCCTCGTGAATGGCCGTGTCGATATAGGCCACGCCCATTTCGATACAGGCGCTGAGCACGCTCATATTGAGGAAAGCCGATCCTGCATTGAGAACGATCTGGCTCTTGGTCTGCCGGATCAGGGCCTTGGTCGCTTCGACATCCATCGCGTCGAGCTGGTGGGCGGCCAGAATACCCGGGCGCTTGAGCGCCTTCCTCTCGAGAATGCCGGCGACCAGCGCCTCGCATTTCGAAACCGTGCGGGAGGCAATGTGAATGTCTCCGAGCACATCGTTGTGCATTGCTGCTTTAAACGCAGCGACTTGCGCGACACCTCCGGCGCCGATGATCAACAGGTTCTTTTTCAATTGGCACGAAACACCTTTTCACGGGGTTACGGGATCAGCCTGCCACTATGACAGACTGGTGACATAGTCGGCATAATCGAAGCTTTGCACAACCTCAACTGCACCGTTTTTTCTGCGGATGGCTATAGCGGGCATTGCCACGCCGTTGAACCAGTTTTTCTTGACCATGGTATATCCCCCTGCATTCAAGAGGGAAATACGATCGCCGACGACCAGTGGTTCAGGAAAATCGAAGCTGCCGAACACGTCGCCGGCCAGGCAGGATTTTCCGGCGATCTGGTAGCGATGCGGCCCCTGGTTCGGTGCCACAGCCCCGCTTTCGCGATAGACCAGCAGGTCCAGCATATGGGCTTCGACAGCACTATCGACAATGGCGACGGACATTTCGTTCTCGATGATATCGAGCACGGAGACCTCCAGCGTGGTGGTATCGGTCACCACCGTGTCGCCCGGCTCGAGATAGACCTGCACCGCGAATTTGTCCGCGAAGGCTCGCAAACGGGCCGCCAGGGCATCGATGTCGTAGCCATCTTTGGTGAAGTGGATGCCGCCACCCAGACTGACCCATTCGAGACGATTGAGCAGATTGCCGATCTTGTTCTCGATCTGGTCGAGCAGGGCAGAAAATGCGTCGACAGAATCGTTCTCGCAATTGCAGTGCAGCATGAAACCGGAAATCCGATCCATCGCCGCTTCCACCTTCGCACGGTCGCTCTCGCCCAGCCGGCTATATTTTCGCGCCGGATCGGCCAGGTCGAAATGCGAATGACTGACGCCTGGATTGACACGGAGACCAATGGGTAGATGCGCAGCCTTGTCGCCAAATCGGTCGAGCTGGTTCACCGAATTAAAGATGATCTTGTCCGCATTGGCGATGGCTTCATCGATTTCCCCGTCCGACCAGGCGACCGAATAGGCATGGGTCTCCCCGCCGAACTTGTCCCGGCCCAGTTTCAGCTCGTTAAGGGAAGACGATGTGGTGCCATCCATATGCGGCGCGATCTGCGGAAAGGTCGACCAGGTCGCAAAGCATTTGAGCGCAAGCAGGCACTTTGCGCCCGATGCGGTGCGTAGCACGTCGACGCGCTCCAGATTGCGGGCCAGCGCCGTTTCATCGATCAGGTAGTAGGGGGTAGCCAGGGGCATCGCGCTTACTTCAACTCTCCATAGGCGTGTGCCCGCCAGTTCAGGAACGGCGGAAGAAAGGCGCACGATGTAACGGCCCTCGCTGTCATGATCAAGTGGTCAAAAAAGCACCGTCCCCGAAGCATGGCCTCGGGGACAGGGTCATTCCGGCATTGTCAGTCGCGAGCGGTCGATCAATCGTCGGACGTGTCGTTGGTCAGGCTAACCACCTCACACATGGACGTCTCCGCGAACGGGCAGGTATCGCCGGTCCAGGCAAAGCCGGGTGCGGCAAGCCCTGCTACAATGGCGAGGGCGAGGACGGTGGAGAGGATCTTTTTCATTTGGGGCTCCTTGTGTTTCAGAACACCAGGAGAGTGCCAGCAGGCACATTGCGCCAGCATTGCCGGCATATGTCCATTGCTTGCCGCCGCATTACAATACGCCCATCGAACGGAAAGCAGGGGAAGGCAACGCCAGTTGACCTGTAAGCCGGGTTCTGTAGGGCCGTGTTTCCACGACGTGGTGACCATTCATCTGAGGCCGCTGTTGCCAGCGCGCTCGTGCAACCAACCCGGACGACATGGCCTCGAAACAGGCTGGGCCGAAGCCCGCGTCATCCCTATTTGGTCTTGCTCCCGGTGGGGTTTGCCGTGCGGTCCCTGTCGCCAGGCACCCGGTGCGCTCTTACCGCACCCTTTCATCCTTACCCCAGCATGCCGGGGCGGTTTGCTTTCTGTGGCACTTTCCCTGGGGTCGCCCCCGGCGGCTGCTAGCCGTCACCGTGTTTCGATGGAGCCCGGACTTTCCTCCAGCGGACAGTTACCCATCCGCCAGCGGCCACCCGGTCAACTGGCGCCGCCTATGTGCGGGAGCGGCGCGCCGTCGTCAAGCCAGCAAGGGTTGAGGCTTTGGCTTGGTGATCGCCTGATAGGCCAGGTTGATGGCGGACATACGGGCCGTGGCGACGTCGATCAGTTCCTCGGGCACGCCCTTGGCAATCAGCCGATCCGGATGATGTTCGGCCACCAGCAGCCGATAGACCCGACGCACCTCTTCGGGAGGGGCATCGTGACTGAGGCCAAGCACAGTATAGGGATCGACGTCATCCCCAAGCATCACATGCTGGGCCGCAATCTGCTCGAACCGCGCATCGTCAAAGCCGAAAATACCGCTGACATCGCGCAGGTATTCAAGTTCCGCCTCGTGCACCAGACCGTCGGCCGTGGCGATGAAGAACAGGCTGTCGAGCACATGCTCGAGCGTATCGGGCGAATCGGCGAAAAACCGCGCTACCTTGCGGGCGTACGCGTCGTAGCCGGCCACATCCTGCTTGGCGAGGTTGAACAGCTTTTCCACCTGAGGTTCACTGCCCTTGGTGACCTCCACGGTCGCGTTGAAGGCCCGGACCTCGGACGCTGTAACGGCACCATCGGCCACCGCCATCTTGGCGGAAAGGGCGATCAGCGCCAGGGTAAACGCGGCGTCGCGGCCGCCCGGGAGCCAGGTGTCGGGATCCAGAATATTGGCAACATGGCCGGCCACGCCGGTGCGCTGGGAAAACGATCCCAGGAAGGCAGCCAGTTTCTGCCAGATATCACGATTGTCTTCGGCCTTGCGGACGCAACACAGCATTTTCGGGGTTTCCCTTTCCCGCCTGGCCATCAGAATTACCCCGACTTGCCATCAGGGTCCATGGCCGCGGCGGCATAGCGGGTCTGCTGACCACTAAAAGGCATAGTCTTCATCCCCGTAGGCGCGCGGAAAGCGGTTGATCCGGGCTCGGGAGTTTGGGCCTTCGTCGAGGAAAAAGCCGTCCGGATCGTATTCGGGCGAGACCGGGGCCGATCCAGCCTGCCTGCGGGCGAGAAAGTCCGAGAGCGGGCCGCTTTCCCACTCTTCCAGCTCTTCGGCCGTCACGACGATGTTTGGCTGGTCGATTACCAGTGGAGGCGGAGGTGTGATGGCCGCGCTGCGGGGGACGGAGGCGGGGCGCTGGGAAACAGGTGTCGGCAAGGTCACCGCCTTGGCTGGCGCAGCCGCAACAGCTTCTGGCTCGGGCTCGGGCGTGGCAACAGGCGCCGGTTCGGGCGTGGGTGCAGGCCTGGTCACCTCTTCCTCGGCTGGCGCGAGGGCTGCGGTCTGGGTGCGCTCGGATTGAGTGCGCTCGGTCGGGCTGCCGTCGCTGATATAGCTGGGCAACTTCTTTCCAGATTGAAGGTAGCTGTCCACGGCATCGCTTTTGGCGACCGGCGGGTTGATGGTGGTCGTGGCGGTTTCAATGGGGTCGGGTTCGGCCGCCAGGGCAGGCTCGGGGGCCTCTACCGGGGGCGTGGGCGCAGGCGCGCTCTGCTCCTCGACCACGGCGATCTGTGGGGTGTCACTGGTGCTGAAATGGCGCAAAGCGGCGTCGGCCGCGGGGATGGCAACAACGAGTACGGCGCCGGCCCAAGCCAGGCCATTGGTGATACGGCGATCAATCTGCATCGAAAAGGTCTTCCAACAAGCTCCGCCCGAGCGCGGGGACATCGCCCCTTTTCATGGCCATAATATGAAGGCCATTCAGATACGAATGTGCGGGGTACTTGCTGAACACAGGCTGAACGCCGCTATCCCTCAGGGCCGCCGTCCGAGGAGTCGGGCCAGGGCCAGCACCAGGTTGGAGCGGTTGAGCGTATAGAAATGGAACTCGGTGATGCCTTCATCGAGCAGTTCGGTCACCTGCTCGGCTGCCACCGCCGATGCCATGAGCGCGTGCGTCTCGGGATCCTCGTCGAGCCCGTCGAAACGCTCGGCCAGCCAATGCGGGATGGAGGCGCCGCAGCGCGCCGCAAAGCCTGAAATCTGCCTGAAGGAGTGGATCGGCTGAATGCCCGGCACGATCGGCGCAGTGATGCCGGCCTTGCGGGCGCGTTCGAGATAGCGCAGGAAGTCGGCATTGGAAAAGAACATCTGGGTAATGGCGCGGTCGGCACCGGCGTCGATCTTGCGCTTGAGATTGTCGATATCGGCGTCCCAATCCGCGCTTTGCGGATGCTTTTCCGGATAGGCGGCGACGGAGATGTCGAAATCCCCGATGCGACGAATGCCCGCCACCAGATCGGCGGCGTTCTGATAGCCATCGGGATGGGGCGTGAACGGCTGGCCGACGCCCTCGGGCGGATCGCCGCGCAGGGCGACGATCCTGTTCACTCCGGCGTCGCGGTAGCCGCGCACGACTTCGTCGACCTCATCACGGGTAGCGCCCACACAGGTCAGGTGCGCTGCCGCGGGCACGCCGGTATCGGTGGTGATGCGGCGCACCATGCGCAGGGTGCGCTCGCGGGTCGAGCCGCCAGCGCCATAGGTGACGGAGACAAAACGGGGGCTGAGCGGGGCGAGCCGGTTGATGCTGTCCCAGAAGCGCTCTTCCATGGCGTCAGTCTTGGGCGGGAAGAACTCGAAGGAAAGCTGCAGGTCCGGGCGCTGGTCAGCGGTCAGGCGGCTGGCGCGAAGATTGTCGTCGATCATGGTCTATTCCGTCTTGCTGCGGTCGCCCAG
The DNA here is from genome assembly GCF_042181575.1 of Devosia polycyclovorans. Lineage (GTDB taxonomy): Bacteria > Pseudomonadota > Alphaproteobacteria > Rhizobiales > Devosiaceae > Devosia > Devosia polycyclovorans. Next base: position 1,802,378 of record NZ_CP170082.1, read on the forward strand.
GTGCCAGAGGCACACCGTCAGCCCGCGATCCTTGCTGTCACTGGGAAATTCGCGCATGGCGCGCACATCGAGTCCGGCCAGGGCCGCCCAGTCGTTCATTTGCTCCCGCGACAGGCCGAGCCGGCGATGGGCGTGCTCGGTGCGCAGGAATTCGAGTTCGTGGGGGGCAAAATCCACAATGAGGATTTCTCCGCCCGGCTTGAGCAGGCGACGGGCCTGGGCCAGCATGCGGCCCGGATCGTCGAAATAGTGAAGCACCTGGTGGATGACGATGACATCGGCGAGGCCAATGGCCGGGTCCAGCCCGCCAATATCGCCCAGGCGCACCTGGGCATGGCTGATGCCGGCGGCGGCCAGGCGCGAACGCGCTACGGCCAGCATTTCGCGGCTGGAATCGACGCCAATGCCGCGCGCATAGGCGGGGGCGAGCACTTCGAGCATGCGGCCGGTACCGGTGCCCAGATCGACCAGCAGCTCGACCTTGCGCCCGCCCAGCTCGGCCAATACCGCCGCTTCCACGGCGGCTTCGGGCACATGCAGGGTTTTCAGTAAGTCCCAGCTTTCCGCGACCTTGGCGAAGTAATCGGCGGCCTGGGCCCGCTGGGCGGCGCGCGCCTCGGCCTGGCGGGCCTTGTCACGCTGACGTTCGGGCGCATGGGGATCGACCCGCGCGGTCAACCAGCGCGCGAGATCGGCACCTTGCCCCTCGGGCGCGAGCCGATAATAGGCCCAGGCCCCTTCGGCATGGCGCTGGACGAGACCGGCATCGGCCAGGAGCTTGAGATGGCGGGAAACGCGCGGCTGGCTCTGGTCGAGGATTTCGGTGAGATCCTTGACCGAATGGTCACCATCGGCCAGAAGCGCAAGCAGGCGCAGCCGGGTGCTTTCTCCCGCCGCCTTCAATACCCCGACCAGTTTGTTCAATCCGCTCATTGCGCCCTCAGATATAAAGATATCTTTATATCTATTTCCGGCTTGAGGTCCAGCGCATTCTTGCGGGCGTGGCAGCCGTCATTCGAGCCTTGTTCGCTCACATCGCGCCACTGGCGCGATGTGCCCTACGTTCGGACATGCCACCCGCCATTCGAGCATAGCTCTTATGGCCTTCTCACCTAAAATCTCCCCACCGGGGGAGATTTTGCCCTTCGGGCATGGTTCGAAGCCGCCCGGCCCTTTGGCGTCGCGGTTGCACGGTAACGAACGGCCAGTGGCCCTTCCGAAACTAGGTAGAACGAGCCACTGGCCGTTCGTCACGGAAACACGGATTTTCCACGGGTCCGGATTCAGGCGGTACCGTTATTGCAGGTCCGGCTGCCGAGCTTCTACCCGCGTGAAGAGGCGCCCCTCTTCCCGGCCTCCCCGCCCGACCCTGCGTCGGGGCCGCGTGTGTGACGGGGATGGGAGGAGTATGGGGGAGGATTCTGGGGCGGGGATAACTTTTTGCTCAGGGGCAGATGTCGAACCCATGCCGGTCATTGGCACATCCTGCCATAAATGTCCGCTGCTGGCCCAAAGCGGTCATTCGCCATCTCCAAGCCTCCAAGCACTGACTTCCGGGTTCTGGCCCCTTCTTTGCTCCGCCATCTCTTCCACTGGATCTCGATCCGTGGGTCTCCTTATTGAGATTTACTTTGACGTATCCAATATTGATACCTGAGTAACTGTGCTCACCGGGGATAAGTCGAGAATTTCTCCGACTCTGAGGGCTCTGAATCAGATAGGCCGATGTGGAACGAGGCAGGAGGGCGTCACCATGCCGGCCGACCATTTTCGCGTTTTGAGCCTTGATGGCGGGGGAGCCAAGGGCTTCTACTCCCTTGGGGTGCTGCACGAGATCGAGGGCATGATCGGTTGCCGCTTGCACGAGCGGTTCAACCTGATCTTCGGCACAAGTACCGGCTCGATCATCGCGGCGCTCATAGCCCTCGGGTATAGCGTCACGGAGATCCACGAGCTGTACAAAAAACACGTCGTCTCGGTCGTCGCGCAGAAAGAGGCGTCCGACAAGTCGCGGGCGCTGGCGAAGCTGGCCAAAGAGGTCTTCGGCGACGCCAAGTTCGACCAGGTGAAGACGAACATCGGGATCGTCACCACGAAGTGGGTCATCGAGAAGCCGATGATCTTTAAGGGGAACATTGCCCAGGCTCACGGCCGCCACGGAACTTGGGTGCCTGGCTTCGGCGTACCCATCGGCGAAGCGGTCGAGGCGTCGTGCTCGGCGTTCCCCTTCTTCGAGCGGAAGGTCGTGAAGACGGCCGCAGGGGAGAACATCGAGCTTATTGACGGCGGCTACTGCGCCAATAATCCGACCCTCTACGCAATCGCTGACGCCACCGGGCCATTGGGCATACCGCACGAGAAGATGCGTGTTGTGAGCATCGGCGTGGGCAACTATCCGGAGCCGCAGCTGAACGTGCTGCAGAAGGCGTGGTGGGCCAAAAAGCTCCTCAGCGTGCAGCTGCTCCAGAAGACGCTGGAGATCAACACGCAGTCGATGGATCAACTTCGCGCCATCCTCTTCAAGAACATACAAACCGTCAGGATTGGCGACGGGTTCACGACGCCGGAAATGGCGACCGACCTGTTCGAGCACGACATGCGGAAGCTCGACATCCTATTCCAGCGTGGGCGCGAGTCATTCGCCACGCGAGAGGCGCAACTCAAAGCATATCTAGTGGAGGAGTGACCGGTGAGCGTCCCCGAAAGCCAGCTCGACACGTGGTCGCATATTGGATCGCAAATCCAGTCAGCGAGCACGTATCAGTCAGTGAAGGCCGTCATTGAGAGCGCGAATGCGCCCTATGCCGGTAGAAGCGTCACGTCGTTCCTTCAGGGGTCTTACGGCAACGACACCAACGTGTTCGGCGTTGAGAGCGACGTGGACATCGTCCTGAAGACCGCATCGATCTATTATCCGGACGTGAGCCGGCTTCCGGCCGACCAAAAGGAGCGTTACTGGCGCGACCATACAAAAGCTGAATACAGCCAAGAGCAATTTCGCACCGACGTTACCACCTGGCTGCGTGAGCAGTACAAGGGTGACTTCGATCCGGGCGACAAGGCGCTAACCATCAAGGCCAACGGCAGCCGCCGATCCGCTGACGTGCTTGCGTGTTCAGACTACCGGCGCTTCATCCGGTTCAACGGGCGCCAGGACTCTTCGTACGTCGAGGGCATCTGCTTCAAGCTGCCCGATGGCACCCTGATCCCCAACTTCCCAAGCAGCACCGCGAGAACTGCGTGGCGAAGCATCAACAGACGAAGAGCTACTTCAAGCCGATGGTCCGCATCTGGAAGAACATGCGCAATCGCATGCGGGCGGACGGGATCATTCCGAGCGGCATTGCGCCGTCGTACTACATCGAGGGGCTACTTTGGAACGTGCCAAACGATCGCTTCGGCGGCTCATACCAGGACACTTTCCTTAAGTGCTACGCGTACATTCAGGGCGCCGACAAAACCAAGCTGGTGTGCGCCAACCAAAACGCTTGGCTCCTGCGCAAGGGTGAACGCACGAGTTGGGACCCGGACCAATTCCAGGCCTTCTTCGACGAGCTCGGTACGTTCTGGGACGATTTCTCCTAGTCCCTCAGCCGTACCGTGAGCCACAACTGGCTGATCTTGATCTGACCACGACTGCGCACTGTCAGGTGGCGGACTGTCGAACCGCGGCCAAGAATCCGCTTCTGGCGCGGAGCGGTCGCAAGCGTCTCACAAGCCGCCAGTCCCCTCTCCACCCCTACTCAGCCACGAAGATCTCGTTCTCCCTCGCTACAGCGCTTTTACGACATCGGAGAGCATGGCCTGAACTTTGCCGGCCACGGCTTGCAGTTCCGCATTGCCGATGGCCTGCATGGAGGCGACAGGGTCAATGGCGCTGACTTCGACCACGCCGTTTTCCTGTTCGCGGACGATGACGTTGCACGGCAACATGGCGCCGACCCGGGGTTCGAGCTTCAATGCCTCGAATGCCATTTTCGGGTTGCAGGCGCCAAGGATCAGGTATCCGGGCAGGTCGGCGTCCAGCTTGGACTTCATGGTTTTCTGGACGTCTATCTCGCTCAAAACGCCAAAGCCGTTGTCTGCCAGGACCTGCTTGGTGCGCGCCACGGCCTCGGCAAATGTGGTGTCAGGCAGTTGCTTGTCGAAAGTATACACGTTCTGTCTCCTCCTGGGATGAGTGAGCTGAACGCCTGGGCGGCCAGATGGATCGCGTCGATCTGTAAAAAATGCTGCGGCGCTCCTGACGTGATCGAAAGTGTCGAGCGCCCCAAACCTGTGCCCGGGCTAGACGAGGTGCTGGTCGAGACGGGCGGAATGGCGGTGACCATGCCGGTGGTGCGGCAGCGGTTATTGCGGGCGGTGACGGCAGACGCTGTGGGCGCCTAGCCTTCGAAAGTCACCATGACCTGGGTGCCAGGACCATCGCCATAGGCGACGCTGGCATTGAGGCTGACGGCCATAGCCTTGACGATGCGGCTGCCAAGGCCCGTGCCTTGCGGCTTGCCGGTGCCGGTCCAGCCGATGCCGTCGTCCTCGACCACCAGGCGTACCAGGCTGCCGTCGCGGCGCATATTGATGCGGACCTCGCCCGGTTCGCGATCGGCATAGGCGTATTTGAGGGCGTTGGTGACCAGCTCGGTGACAATGACGCCGAGCGAGGCGACCTTTTCGGTGGGGAGCGGGAAGCCTTCGATATCGAGGCGAATACTGGCGGTGCTGCCCTCGGCCTGGAGGGAATTTTCCAGCTCGCCGATCAGGCTGTTGATGTACTCGCCCATCTGGACGGTGCGGACGTCGTCGGAGGTATAGAGGTGGCGGTGCACGCCGGCGATGGCCTGGATCCGCATCTGGGTTTCAGCCAAAGCGCGTTTGGCCTCGGGATCCTCGACGGCGTTGGCTTGCAGGCCAACCAGGGCTGCGACCATGGCCAGGGAATTGCCGACGCGGTGATTGACCTCGCCGAGCAGCATTTCGGCGCGGTCGCGGGCCTCTTCGGTTTCCCGCTCGGCCTTGGCCTTGGCGCGGGACAGGCGCACATGGTCAATGGCATGGTCGATGGCCGAGAGCAGCAGGGGCATGAAGTCTTCGGAGCCGGACTTGGGCACGAAGTCGGTCGCGCCAGCCTTGAGTGCGTTGACCGCAATCGACATTTCCGAAGAGCCGGTGACATAGACGGTGGCCGGATGATCCTCCAGGCCTTCCATGCCAGCGAGCACATCGAGCCCGGTGCCGGTGGGCAAGTAGTGATCGAGCGCGACGACGTCGATGCCGCCCTGGCGGATCAGATCGAGCCCTTCTTCGCCTGACTGAGCATGCGAAAAGTTGTAGCCGCGCCGCTGCATGGCCTTTTCGACCAGACGGATCAGGCCTGGATCGTCATCGATGTAGAGCACGTGCGGTGTTCGGTTGGGCATCTATTCTGCTTCGGGGACCTGCATCACAGAGAAGAACAGGCCAAGCTGCTTGATGGCGTTGGCGAAGCCCTCATAGTCCACCGGCTTGGTGATGTAGACATTGGCGCCAAGGTCGTAGCAGCGCTGGATTTCTCGCTGGTCGTCGGTGGTGGTGAGCACAACGACGGGTGAGCGCCTGGTGTGCTCGTTGTTCTTGACCTTCTCGAGGATGTCGATGCCGGTCATGTCGGGCAGGTTGAGATCGAGCAGGACGAGCAATTGCCGGCCCTTGTTGACGAGGCCGGTGCCGTCGGGGCCGAGCAGATAGGCCAGAGCATCGGTGCCATTGGTGAAGGGGACGATCTCATTGGCGACGCCGGCACGGCGGATGTTCTTTTCGATCAGGCGGGCGTGACCCTCATCGTCCTCGACCATTATTATTGTGACGGGCCGTGCATTGTTCATGCGCCAAGTCTCCCTATAAAAGCGCGGGAATCGCGCGGCAGATTGATGATGAAGGTGGTGCCTTCGCCGAGTTTGGAGGTCAATGTGACGTCGCCGCCAAGGCTGCGCACCATGGTGCGGACATGGGCCAGGCCAATGCCCTCGCCGGCGCTGGTCTGCGAGCCGGAGCGGCGGAACAACTCGAACACGCGTTCGTGGTCGGTGTCGGCGATGCCCCGGCCATTGTCCTCGATTTCAATATGGACGCGATTGCCGGGCACATGCCGGGCACGAATGGCAACGCGCAAGGGGCGGCCGGGTTCCTGATACTTGACGGCGTTGTCCAGCATGTTGCCCAGGATCTGTTCAAGCGAGAGGCGGTCGGTAATGAGCTGACCGACGCGAATATCGGTCTCGATGCTGCCATCGCTCTCGGCAATCTGGTGGTGCACAGCGGCGGCGCTGGTTTCAGCAATCTCGGACAGTTCGACGGGCTCGGGATTGAGCTGGCGGCGGCCCTCGCGCGAAATTTTGAGGATGGCGTTGATCAGCCCGTCCATCTTGCGGGTGGCGGCGCGGATGAAGTTGATGGCCTCGGGCAGGTCTTCGGTGGCGGCGAGACGGGCCTGGGCGGCGAGGGGGTCGTCCTCGGCGGCCGGTTGGGCCTCCATATAGGTTTTGACCTCGTCGACGCTGGTTTCGAGTTCGGCGGTAAAGCCCATGATATTGACCAGGGGCGCGCGCAGATCGTGCGTCACGATATAGGCGAAGCGCTGGATTTCCTCATTGGCCTTGCCCAGGTCCGCAGTGCGTTCGCGCACGCGTTCTTCGAGCCCGGCATTGGCTTGCTCGACTGCCTTGCGGGCATTGGCCAGTTCCTGGGTGTAGCTCAGGACTGCCCAAATGGCGCCGGCGATCACCGCGAATATGGCCAGTGCGCCGACAATGGACACGATGCGCAGCAGGTTGGCCGTATCGCGCTGGTCCCGCACACCGCTATCGATCCTGACGTCCGCAGCACGGATCAGGGCCTCGAAAAAAGATCGGGCTCGTTCCATGGCTTCGTTGCCGGCGTCCGTGCTGACAATTTCGATAGCCTGGTTGCGCTGGCCTGCCGCGACCAAATCGATGGTCCGGTTCATTTCGGACAGTTTGAAGTCGATATCAGCGTGAAGCTGGGCCAGTGGATCGGCAGCTTGTGGATAAGGTGCCAGAACGGCATCGAGACGCGCTAGTGCTTCGGCGATGAGGGGCAGCGCGTCATTGTATGGATCGAGATAAATCGGGTCGCTGGTGATGACATAGCCGCGCTGGCTGGTCTCGGCGTCCTGTAGAAGGGCACGCAGGTCTACGGTCGCGCCGCGGGCTTCACGGGCTTCTACGACTTCATTGAAATAGACTTGGGTCCGCTCGACTAGCCAGAGCGTGGTGCCCACGATACCCATGAGGGCCAGCAGGCCGACGAGCAGCAGCAAGGCGGTGGACCGCACGAATGTCTTGCTGGTGATCGGCATGGTGTTCCTGGTTCGCTATCCCCTTACATCGCCCGAACGGCGCGACAGGGCAATATGCATAGATTAAGTGCCTCGGGAAAAATGATGGGCCACGGTGCTATTGGGCAAAGCAAAATGGGAAACAGAATCTTAAGCGTCGCTGTGCAAGATCGGTCGTCAGTTTAAGTAACCGGTCCGCCTGCGGCCGGAGTGGAGTGTTAGCGGATATGGGCAAGCCTTCCCTGCCCGAAACCGATGAGCCGGGCGGTCCGCATGTGCCCGTACTGCTTGAAGAAGTGCTGGCGGCCCTGGCGCCGATGGCCGGTCGTCGCGTTGTCGATGGCACCTTCGGGGCAGGGGGTTATTCGCGGGCCATGCTGGAGGCTGGTGCCGAGGTGATCGGTATCGACCGCGATCCCTCGGTGGCGCCGCATGTTGACGCCCTTAAAGCCGATTTCCCCGATCGCTTCTCGTTTGTGGCTGGCAGATTCTCTGAGCTGGACAATCTGGTCGAAAACTTCGGCGCGGTCGATGCGGTGGTGCTCGATATCGGTGTCTCCTCGATGCAACTCGACCAGGCCGAGCGCGGCTTTTCCTTCATGCGCGAAGGGCCGCTCGACATGCGCATGAGCCGGGACGGGACCAGTGCCGCCGATCTGGTGAATGAACTCGATGCCGAGCCGCTGGCCAATCTGATTTACGCCTATGGCGAGGAGCGCAAGTCGCGCCGGATTGCCCAGTTCATCGTGGCGGCCCGGCAGGAAGCACCGATTGCGACGACGCTGGAGTTGGCGCGCATCGTTGAAAAGGCCATCGGCAGAAAGCCGGGAGACGCCCATCCCGCGACCCGCACGTTCCAAGCCTTGCGTATTGCCGTGAATGGCGAGTTTGACCAGTTGGTCGAGGGCCTGTTTGCGGCCGAGCGGCTGCTGACGCAAGGCGGGCGTCTGGCCGTCGTCAGCTTTCATTCGCTGGAAGATCGCATCGTGAAGCGGTTCTTTGATCCCGACAAGGGCGGGCCGACGGCATCGCGCCATCTGCCTCAGGTCGAGGCGGCCCCGCGGCGCTGGCAGCCTGTTGCCAAGGCGGTGAAGTCGGGCAAGGCGGAATTGGCGCGCAATCCACGTGCGCGCTCCGCGGTTTTGCGCAGTGCAGTGCGCACGGGTGAGGTGGCTCGCCCAGTGGATTTTACCGGTCTGGGTGTGCCGCAGGTGAGGGGCGCCGCATGATCCGGACCCTCAATATCTTCCTGCTGGTCCTGTCGCTGGTGATGCTGGCGGGTGTCTATGCGCTCAAATTTTCCATCGAAGGAACGGCTTCCGAGCGCACTGCGCTGGCGGCGCAGATCGAAGACCAAGAAGGGCAATTGTCCCTGCTCAAGGCTGACTGGGCGGTGCTGAACCAGCCCGGTCATATCGACCCGATTGTTCGGCGTCATCAGGAAGAGCTGGGTATCGGACCGGTGCAGCAGGAACAGTTCGGTTCTTTCGCCGCGCTGCCCATGCGCCCGGCCAAGCCCGATACGGCGGCGATGGACGCCCTTTTTGCCGCCATTTCCGAAGGCATTGATCCGATCGATGCCATTCTTGAGATGGAGGGTATCGAGTAATGGCCGCCATCAATGAAGGGTTTACCCCGCCCATCGCTATCGACGGCGCACGCAAGCGGCGCGGAAACCTGACCCAAGCGCGCATCCGCTGGATGGTTCTGGCCGTGGTGCTGGGACTGGGACTGGTCAGTGGCCGGCTGGTGCAGCTGGGCATGGCTGAAACCGACCAGACGATCGAGGGGCAAACCCGCGACGCGATTACCGCGACGCGGCCGCCAATCCTGGATCGCAACGGGCTGGAAATGGCGGTCGATATCCGTGTGCCATCGCTCTATGCGGAGCCAAGGCGGATCATCGATGTGGAAGAGGCGGTTCGCGAGTTGCGCACGGTGCTGCCCGATCTCGAGGAGGATTGGCTGCGTAACAGGCTGACCGGCGACCAGGGCTTTGTCTGGGTCAAGCGGGAGCTGACCCCGGCGATCCAGGACGCGGTGATGCGGCTGGGTATTCCAGGCATCGACTTCATCACCGAATCCAAGCGCTTCTATCCCGGCATGAACGAGGCGGCGCATATTCTGGGTTCCACCAATGTGGACAATCAGGGCATTGCCGGTATCGAGCGGCATATGGACAGCGAGTCCGTGGCGCTGCTGCAGGAACTTGGGTTGGCGCGCGGCAATGCGCTGACGCCAGTGGAGCTCTCGGTCGATATGCGCGTGCAACATGTGCTGCACGAGCAGTTGATGGACGCCATGACGCGATACCAGGCCATCGCGGCGGCGGGCGTGATGATGGACATCTACACCGGTGAAGTCATCGCCCTGGCATCGGTGCCCGACTTCAATCCGAACGAGCCGGCGACAGCGCTGGTCAAGGATACATTCAACCGCATTACCTCGGGCATTTTCGAGCCTGGCTCGATCTTCAAGACCGTGACCATGGCCGGGGCGCTGGACAGTGGCGCGGTGCGTATCACTGATCAGTTCGATGCGCGCTATGGCATCCGTTTCGGGCGCTATACGATTGACGATTTCCATGGCAAGCATCGCATTCTGGCGCTGCCCGAGGTCTATAAATACTCCTCCAATATCGGCACAATCCGCATCATGCAGGCGATGGGCAAGGACAATTACCGTGCCTTTTTGAGCCGCATGAAATTCGATGAACGCGTGGAGTTCGAGCTGCCTGAAATGCGTGTGCCGACCGTGCCGAAAAGCTTTTCGGAAGTGGGGGCCGCGACAGCCTCGTTTGGTCATGGTCTGTCGGTGTCGCCGCTACACATGGTGACGGCCTATGCGGCCTTTGTGAATGGCGGCAACTACATCGCACCGACGCTATACAAGCGCGATGTGGCCGAGGCCGAGGTGCTTTATGAGCGCGTGTTGCGGCCAGAGACCAGCGGCTATCTGCGATATTTGATGCGGCTAAATGCGATATCGACTGGCGGGTCGGGCTCGCAGATGAACAAGGCCGCGCAGGGTTATCGCGTGGGCGGCAAGACCGGCACGGCAGAAAAGGTGGTGGATGGGCGCTATTCATCCAGCAAGGTCACCAACTTCTTCGCCTCGGCCTTCCCGCTCGACAATCCGCGCTATGCCATGGTGATCATGGTGGACGAACCCAAGGCGGAAAATGCGCAATCGGGCACGACGGCGGGCTGGAATGCCGGCACGCTGACAGGCCGGGTAGTGCAGCGCGTGGCCCCGATGCTTGGAATTGCCCCGGACTTCAGCGAAGCCGTCGATCAGCAAATCGTGCCCGCGGAAGTCCGACAACTCTATCCAGAAGGATTCTGATCGGTGTCTATCAGCGTTACCCAGTTGCTCGAAGGGTCCGGCGCCCGTCCCAAGAAGGGTCTTGGTGCGGTATTCGGGCTGAATTCAGACAGCCGGCGGATCGAGCCGGGCGACATCTTCTTTGCGTTGCCGGGCGCCAAGGTGCATGGCAATCAATTTGTGGCGGATGCAGTCCAGCGCGGCGCGCTGGCCGTTGTGACCGATACCGCCCCGCCAGGTGATCCGGGTGTACCGGTGATAATCGTCAAGGACGTCCGAGCGTCTTACGCACGCGCGGCCAGCCGGGTGTTCGAACCGCAGCCCGAAATCCTGGTGGCGGTGACGGGCACCAACGGCAAGACTTCGGTGGCCTCATTTGTGCGCCAGATATGGACTCATGCCGGGGTGCCCGGCGCGAGCATCGGTACGCTTGGTATCGAGACGTCCACGCGTGTCATCGAGGGCGCGCTGACCACGCCGGACTCGCGGACGCTGCACCAGGCGATGCGCGCGCTCAAAGCGCAAGGCATCGACCACGTGGCGCTGGAAGCCTCCAGCCACGGGCTGGATCAGCACAGGCTCGATGGCGTGCATTTCGAGGCGGTGGCCTTCACCAATCTCAGCCGCGACCATCTCGACTATCACAAGGACATGGACGAATATCGCAATGCCAAGTTGCGGCTGTTCACGGACCTCCTGGTTGATGGCGGCGCGGCGATCGTCAATGTCGATGACCCAGAGCATGAGCAGTTCATGTTCGCGGCGCTCTCGGCCAGTGCGACACTGCTGACGGTGGGGCGCGAAGGCGCATATATGGAAATTCTCTCGATCGAGCCGGAAGGCTATGGGCAGCGCGTGGTCGTGCGCCATGTTGGAGAGAAAGTCAGTTTCCATCTCAAGATCCCGGGCGAGTTCCAGGTGTCCAATGCGCTGATCGCGGCGGCTCTGGCCATGTCGGCGGGTGTGGACAAGGCGGACGCCTTTGCCGCGTTGCCGGAGCTGGTGGGCGCCCGCGGCCGGTTGGAGCTGGTGGCCGAGCATAATGGGGCGGCGATCTTCGTGGATTATTCGCACAAGCCCGAGGCGTTGCGCGTGGCGCTGCAGACGCTCAGGCCCCATGCCAAGAACAAGCTGTCGGTGGTGTTCGGCTGTGGCGGGGACCGCGACAAGGGCAAGCGCCCTCAAATGGGCGAAATTGCCAGCGAGCTTGCCGATGTGGTGATTGTCACTGACGACAATCCGCGCACCGAGGACCCTGCCGCTATTCGCGCCGAGGTGCTGGCCGGTGCCAAGGGGGCGAAGGAAATTGCCGATCGCAAGCAGGCCATCGAGGAGGCGGTCAAATCGCTCAAGCCGGGTGATGTGCTGCTGGTCGCCGGCAAGGGCCATGAGACCTATCAGATCATCGGCACCACCAAATCGCACTTCTCGGACCATGAAGTGGTCTTGGCGGCGGTTAAGGGATAGGGAGCAGACGCTGCCACCTGCACTGCTCCCCACCCTCCCCGTTGGGGGAAGTGCCGGGGACAGGGGCTTTCATGTTCCTGAAACCGTGTTCGGCCGCCACCCCATCCCAGCCTCCCCCATCAAGGGGGAGGTGTTACATCCAGTGCGTGGAAACCCCTGATGACACCTCCTCTCTTCACTCTGGACGCTATCCTGGCCGCTACTGGTGGCAAGGCGTCCGGTGTCTCCGCGACCGAGATCAATTCGATCTCTATCGATAGTCGTGAGCTGGGGCCCGACGCGCTGTTTGTTGCCATCAAGGGCGACCGGTTCGATGGGCATGATTTTGTCGATACCGCGCTGGAGACTGGGGCTGTTGCGGCTCTGGTCAGCCGGGACGAGGGGCTAGGCCGGATTGTCGTGCCCGATGCGCTGGGCGGGTTGCGCGACCTTGCGGAGGCTGCGCGGGAGCGGAGCCGGGCGTTTATCGCCGGTGTGACGGGTAGCGTCGGCAAGACCACGACCAAGGAGGCGCTGCGGCTGGTGTTCGAGGCGGCGGGCGAAACTCATGCTTCGATCAAGAGCTTCAACAATCATTGGGGCGTGCCGCTGATGCTGGCGCGGATGCCGGAGACGGCGCAGTTCGGTGTGTTCGAAATGGGCATGAATGCGCCCGATGAAATCCGGCCGCTGAGCCGGCTGGTGCGGCCGCATGTTGCGGTGATTACCACCATCGCGCCGGCGCATCTGGAGAAGCTGGGGAGCCTCGACAATATTGCACGGGCCAAGGCCGAGATCTTCGAGGGGCTGGAGCCGGGCGGCACGGCGGTACTCAATGCCGATCACCCGCAGATCAATCTGCTGCTGGAGCTGGCGGCGGCGGCCGGCGTGGGGCGCGTGGTAACCTATGGCTTCGCGCGGGGCGTCGACTGGCAGATCACAACACCCGAAATGGCAGCGGACCGCAGCTTTGCGACGATTGTGCACGGGGATGACACCCATGCGCTGACGTTGGGTGTGGCGGGGCGGCATATGCTGTCCAATGCCACGGCGGCGCTGGCAGTGGGGCATCTGGCGGGGATTGAGCCCGAGACGGCGCTGAGGGCGCTGGCGGGGTTCGGGGCGCAGCCGGGGCGTGGGCAGCGCCTGAGCCTGGGGCCGGAAGACCGGCCGCTATTGCTGATCGATGAAAGCTACAATGCCAACAGCGCCTCCATGGAGGCGGCGCTGGAGGTGTTTTCGACGCTGGAGGCGCCGGGCGGACGCAAGATCGTGGTGCTGGGGGACATGCTGGAGCTGGGCGAGGCGGGTGCGGCGATGCATGCCGGGCTTGCCGATGCTGTCAGGAACGGTGGCGCCGAACGCGTATATCTGGTCGGCAAGAACATGGTGGCGCTGGCGGACGTCTTGCCCAAAGATCTGCTTGCTGGCCACTACAACTCCATTGGAGAAGGTCTGGACGCCATCATGGGCGACCTTGCCTATGGCGACGCAATTATGGTCAAAGGGTCCAACGGTGTGGGCCTGTCGCGCGTCGTTACAGAAATCAAATCGCGATTTGCACAAAGCTGACACACCCGAAAGTGTAGTAGACAAGAATGCTCTATTTCCTTGGCCAATTGGGTGAGCAGCTCGCCGCCTTCAATGTGTTTCGCTACATAACCTTCCGCACAGCCGGAGCGGTGGTGACAGCGCTGTTCTTCGTGTTCCTGTTCGGGCCGGGGATGATAGCGCTCCTGCGCGTCAAGCAGGGGCGGGGACAGCCAATCCGCGAGGATGGACCGGCGGGGCACCTGCTGACCAAGAAGGGCACGCCCACGATGGGCGGGCTGATGATCCTGTCGGGCGCGGTGATCTCGACCCTTTTGTGGTCGAACCTGACCAATGGCTATGTCTGGGTGGTGCTTTTCGTCACAATCGGGTTTGGCGCTATCGGGTTTTACGACGACTATCTCAAGGTCAAGCGGATGAGCCATACCGGCTTCGGCTCGAAGCAGCGGCTCATTCTGGAAGCGCTGATCGGCGGCATTGCGGCCTTCTTTATTTCGCAACTGGCTTCGGGGTCCTATGGCACCTCGCTGCTGTTTCCCTTCGTCAAAGATCTGGCGCTGAACCTGGGGTATTTTTACATATTGTTCGGCGGCTTCGTGGTGGTTGCGGCGGGCAATTCGGTGAACCTGACGGACGGGCTGGATGGCCTGGCGATTGTTCCGGTGATGGTGGCGGCGGCGTGTTTCGGGTTGATCGCGTACCTCGTCGGTTCGCAAAACTATGCCGATTATCTGCTGCTCAACGCGGTGCCGGGCACGGCGGAACTGGCGGTGGTCTGCGGGGCGCTGATCGGGGCGGGCTTGGGCTTTTTGTGGTTCAATGCGCCGCCGGCGCAGATCTTCATGGGCGATACCGGATCGCTGGCCCTGGGCGGTGCGCTTGGCACCATCGCCGTGGCCACCAAGCACGAGATCGTGCTGGCGATCATCGGCGGACTGTTCGTGCTCGAAACGGTGTCGGTGATCGTGCAGGTGACTTCGTTCCGGCTGACCGGCAAGCGCGTGTTCCGCATGGCGCCGATCCACCACCATTTCGAGCATCTGGGCTGGACCGAGAGCCAGGTGGTGATCCGGTTCTGGATCATCTCCTTCGTGCTGGCGCTGATCGGGCTGTCGAGTCTGAAACTGCGCTAAATCCCGGCGGCATCTGAAACTTTCAACGATTCCTCTTCGTAGCTGCAGGCGACAACACCAGTTTGTCGTGAGACAGCGACCGCTGCGTTTCGCGGCGGCAATCCGAGGAATATTGACGTGATTATTTTGACCCGCCTTTCACTCACAGCCGCATTTCTGGCCGCCTCTACCGCTCTATCCGGTGCCGCACTTGCCATGCCCGCCATTGGGCTTGTTGGTGACAGCACCCTTGTGATGTTCGATACCGAAAGCCGGGAGGTGTCCGGCACGATGGAGATCAGCGGCATCGATGGCCTTGCCGGCATCGATGTCCGCCCGGCAGACAAGATGCTTTATGGTGTGACGCTGTCTGGCGAGGTCGTCATCATCGATACCGCGTC
This sequence comes from Devosia polycyclovorans, assembly GCF_042181575.1. Taxonomy (GTDB): domain Bacteria; phylum Pseudomonadota; class Alphaproteobacteria; order Rhizobiales; family Devosiaceae; genus Devosia; species Devosia polycyclovorans. The sequence goes on from NZ_CP170082.1 coordinate 1,817,545, forward strand.
GGGCGCTGCAACAGTGAAGTCGACCCTGTCGGAAATGCTGCCGAGCTATGAGGGCGCCATTGTCGATTTCAACCCCGTGGCAGACCGCCTGCGCCTGATGAGCACGGACGGCACCAATCATCGCGTCAACGTGGATGATGGCATGGTGACCGTGGATGGCTCGCTGGCCTTCGAAGACGTAGACATGCATGCCGGAGAGGCGCCAAACATTGTCGAGGCCGCCTATATCAACTCCTATGGCAAGCCTGACTCGACCGCGATGTATGACATCGACGCGACCATTCACGGGCTCATCCAGCAGGTTTCGCCCAATGACGGTACGCTGGCGGCCGTCGGCAAGCTCGGCGTGGAAGGCTCTGCCTATGCCTTCGACATTGCCACGACTGAGGACTTAACCAATACGGCTTTCCTGGTCGTCGACAACGTCCTGCACACGGTCGACCTTGAAAGCGGCGCCGCCGAGGCCTGGGGTCCGATCGAAGGCGTTGATGGCATGATCACAGATCTCGCCATCCTGCAGTGACACCGGTCGCGTTGTGCCCGATCTCGTTCAAGGTTCGGGCGTATTGCAGGTGAAGAATGGAAGGTCGCGGCAGTGCCGTGGCCTTTCTTTTTGAGCGGGATTCGCAAAACGCGAAGGCTTTGGCAAATCGGTAACCAAGTGGTTGATACACTCGATACAGTTTGTATTGCGTAGCCCGGTTTTCTCCCGATGATGTTTTCTCGCGCCGAAAAAACGCCCTTGGCCGAGTGGTGGTGGTCGATTGACCGTGAACTGCTCGGAGCACTGGTCATGCTGCTGGCGGTTGGCATGGTGCTCAGTTTCGGGGCCAGTCCGGCGGTGGCCGAACGTATCGGGCTGGATGAGTGGCACTTCGTGATCCGCCACGCCATGTTCTGCATCGTCGCCGTGCCGGTAATGATGGCGACATCGCTGCTTAGTCACCGGCAGGCCCGTTTCGTGGCGCTGGGTACGCTGGTGGTCATGACCATTTTGCTCTGGGCGACGCTGTACTTTGGAACCGAGGTGAAGGGTGCCCGGCGCTGGATATCGCTGGGCGGGCAGACGATCCAGCCGACCGAATTCGTCAAACCGGCCTTTGCCGTAATCGGCGCATGGCTGTTCTCCGAATTCATGATCCATCGCAATGTGCCGGGGCGCGCCATTGCAACCGCGATCATGGTGCTGCTGGTCGGTGCGTTGTTGCTGCAGCCGGACCTCGGTCAGACGGCGCTGGTGATGGCGACCTGGGCCGTGCTGCTTTTTTTCTCGGGCATTTCCTGGTGGGTGATTATCGGGCTTGGTGGGGCAGCGGGCGGGCTGCTGGTTGGCGGCTATTTGTTCTTCCCGCATTTTGCGCGCCGTATCGACTCCTTCGTCAATCCGGAAGACGGCAATACCTATCAGGTGGACCGTGCGCTGCAGTCGCTGATGGAAGGCGGCTGGTTCGGCCGGGGGCCGGGCGAATCCGTTGCCAACCGGCTTATTCCGGACGCCCATGCCGACTTCGTGTTTTCGGCCGCCGCCGGGGAATTCGGCATCGTGTTCTGCATGGGGCTGGTGGTGTTGATCGGCTTTATCGCCATTCGGGCGATGATCGCCGCGCAGCGCCAGTCGAGCCTGTTTGCCCGGCTTGCCGCTTCGACGCTGGCGGCGCAATTTGCCATGCAGTCGGGCATCAATCTGGCGGTGAACCTCAATTTGATGCCGGCCAAGGGCATGACGCTGCCGTTCGTGTCCTATGGTGGCACCTCGATGATCGCGGTGGCCTTTGGCATGGGGCTGATGCTGGCGCTGACGCGTACCAAGCCTGAGGAACGCATGGTGACCGGCCTTCCCAGTTACCGCAGTGCCGTGGTAGCCCCCGCCGAATGAAAACATTTGTTCTTATTGCCGGTGGCACGGGTGGCCATCTGTTTCCGGCCATGGCGCTGGCGCAGGAGTTGATCCGGCGCGGCCACGCGGTCGAATTGATGACCGACCATCGGGTGGAGAGCTATGGCGCCGACTTTCCGGCCCGGCGCATCCATATCGTGCCGGCGGCGACGCCCTCGGGCAGCAATCCGCTCAAGCTGATCGGGGCGGGCATGACCATTTTGCGCGGCATCGGCACAGCCTGGAACATATTGCGCAAGCTGCGGCCCGATGCGGTGGTCGGTTTTGGCGGCTATCCGACGTTTCCGCCATTCGTTGCCGCGAACCTTCTGGGTATCCCCGGGGTGCTCCATGAACAGAATGCGGTGATGGGCCGGGCCAACCGGGCGCTGGCGCGCTTTGCCGATGTGCTGGCGATGAGCTTTCCGGAAACGCGCTTTGCCGAGAACCAGAGGCTGGACAAGGTCGTGACCGGCAATCCGGTGCGCGACCGCGTGCGGCCGCTGGCCGGCAAGGCCTATCCCGCGCTGGGGCCGAAAGGGACCATCCGGCTGGTGGTGACCGGTGGCAGCCAGGGCGCGCGGGCGCTGTCAGACATCGTGCCGGCGGCCATAGCATTACTGCCCGAAGCCATGCGAAACCGGCTGCAAATCCTGCAGCAGGCGCGGGCCGAGGATATCGAGCGAGTGGCTGAGAGCTATCGGCAATCGCGCACCAGCGTGGAACTGTCGAGCTTCATAGCGGACCTGCCCGAGCGGATTGCCGATGCGCATCTGGTCATCGGACGGGCGGGGGCCTCCACGGTGACCGAGCTTTGCGTCATCGGGCGTCCGGCCATTCTCATTCCGCTGCCCGGCTCGCTGGATTCAGACCAGAAGCACAATGCCCTGTTTCTGGAAGAGGGCGGCGGTGGCTGGGTGGCCGAGCAGGCCACGCTTTCACCGCAATCGCTTGCCACTCGACTTCACGGGTTATTGAGCGATCCGGACCGGCTCAAGCGCGCTGCAGGCGCCGCGGCCGCGCTGGGCAAGCCCGCCGCAGTCGAGCGGCTGGCCGATATTGCTGAGACGCTGGCCGGCAAGAATAGCCAGATCGAAGGGAGATCCACACCATGAAGATGCCCCGCAATATCGGGCCGGTTCATTTCATCGGCATAGGCGGCATCGGCATGAGCGGTATCGCCGAAATCCTGCACAACCAGGGATATGTGGTTCAGGGCTCTGACGCCGCGCTCAATCCCAATGTGCAGCGGCTGCGCGACATGGGGATCAAGGTCGAGATCGGCCAGAGCGGCGATAATCTGGGCAAAGCCGAGGTGGTCGTCGTTTCCTCGGCTATCAAGAAGGATAATCCGGAGCTGATGGCGGCGCGGGCGCGGGCGCTGCCGGTGGTGCGCCGGGCCGAGATGCTGGCCGAGATCATGCGCTTCAAGACCGCCATTGCCATTGGCGGCACGCATGGCAAGACCACCACGACAACGCTGGTCGCAACACTGCTCGATGCGGGCAATCTCGATCCGACGGTGATCAATGGCGGCATCATCAATGCCTATGGCACCAATGCGCGGCTGGGCGGCGGCGAGTGGATGGTTGTGGAGGCCGACGAGAGCGACGGCACCTTCGTCAAGCTGCCGGCCGACGTGGCGGTGGTGACCAATATCGATGCCGAGCACCTGGATCACTATGGCAGCTTCGAGGGCGTGAAAAAGGCTTTCCACCAGTTCGTGGAGAATGTGCCGTTTTATGGTTTTGCCGTGATGTGCCTGGATCACCCCGAGGTGCAGGCGCTGGTGGGCGAAATCCGCGATCGCCGCGTGATTACCTATGGCCGCAATCCGCAGGCCGATGTGCGGCTGATCGATCTAGAAAACCGCGACGGCGTGCAGCATTTCTCCGTGGAAATCCGCGACCGCATCCGGCAAACGCAGTTGCGCATAGATGGGCTGGAACTGCCCATGCCGGGCATTCACAATGCGCTCAATGCCATCGCTGCGATTGCTGTTGCGGACCAACTGCATGTACCGGCTGAGGCGATCCGCAAGGGATTGCGTGAGTTCACCGGGGTGAAGCGGCGCTTCACCAAGACCGGCGAAGTCGGCGGGGTCACGGTAATCGATGATTATGGGCACCATCCGGTAGAAATATCGGCAGTGCTTCGGGCTGCGCGGCAGTCGGCGCGGCGCGACGTGATCGCGGTGGTGCAGCCGCACCGCTATTCGCGCGTCAACGATTTGTTCGATGACTTCGCGGCCTGTTTCAATGATGCCGATACGGTGATTGTGGCGCCCATCTATGCGGCTGGTGAACAGCCGTTGCCGGGCGTGACGCATGAGGAGCTGGTCAATCGCATAAGGGCGCGCGGGCATCGCGATGCGCGGGTGATCGACCGGCCCGAAGCGCTGGCGCCGCTCTTGGCCTCGAGGGTCGAGGAAGGGGATTATGTCGTGTGCCTAGGCGCGGGCAATATCACGCAATGGGCTGCGGCTCTGCCGGGTGAGCTCGAGGCGCTGATGGGCGAGACTGACAAATGAGCAAGCATGTCGCCGTCCTGATGGGCGGGTGGTCCAATGAGCGGCCGGTTTCGCTGAGTTCGGGGACAGAATGCGCAGCGGCTTTGCGGCGGGCAGGCTACCGGGTCACCGAAGTCGACGTTGGGCGCGACATTGCCAATGTGCTGGCGGAGCTGAAGCCGGAAGTGGCATTCAATGCCCTGCATGGGCCGTTTGGCGAGAGCGGGATGATTCAGGGCCTGCTGGAGCTGCTGCAGATTCCCTATACCCATTCGGGCGTGCTGGCCTCGGCACTGGCGATGGACAAGCACCAGGCCAAGATCACGCTCAAGTCCGCAGGCGTGCCGGTGACCGACCATGTGATCGTGAACCGGGCCGAGGCGGGCAGGGCGCATGTGATGCCGCCGCCCTACGTGATCAAGCCGATCGCCGACGGATCGAGCTTCGGGGTGTTCATCGTCAAGGGCGAGACCAGCCATCCGCCGCAGGAAATCCTGCGCGAAGACTGGAACTCGGGCGAAGAGGTGATGGTCGAGCGCTATATTCCGGGGCGCGAGCTGACCTGTGCGGTGATGGGCGACGTGGCACTGGGGGTGACCGAGATCGTCACCGAACTGACCTTCTACAATTATGAGGCGAAATACGCCCAAGGCGGGTCAGTTCACGTTATTCCGGCCGATCTGAAACCGAAAATTTACGACAAAGTGCAGAAGATGGCACTGGCCGCCCATGCGGCTATCGGCTGCCGCGGCGTGACCCGTACCGACTTCCGGTACAACGATGCGGTGGGCGAAGAAGGCGAACTTGTCTGTCTGGAAATCAATACCCAGCCGGGCATGACGCCGACCTCACTGGTGCCCGAGCAGGCGGCTCACGCCGGGCACTCCTACGAAGAGCTGGTCTCCTGGATGGTGGAGGACGCGAGTTGCAACAGGTAAAGAGCGAGACCTTTCTCGCCGGGGCGCGGCTGGTGGACCCCCGCGCGCTGCCTGTTCCGATCCGCAAGCCGCGCTGGAAGCTTGCCAACCATATCAACCGTGCCCTGGTGCTGCATGGTGGACTGATCCGCCGCAGTGCGATGGTGGCGCTGGTGCTCGCTGCAGGTTTTGCCCTGTACCAGGTGCGCGAGCCGATCGGCCAATTGGCCAATACACTGGGTGGTGTTGCCCAGGGCAATTTCGCCCAGGCGGGGCTCGCCATCGGCGAAATCTCGATTTCGGGCCAGTCGCTCACTCGGGAGCAGGACATTTTCGATGCGCTGGGCATCCAGCCGCATACATCGACGCTGGGTTTTGACGTGGAGGCGGCGCGCCAGCGCGTGGCTGAACTGCCGGCTGTCGAAACGGTCATCGTACGCAAGACCTATCCGGGCGATGTCGACGTGGTCATCACCGAGAAGACGCCGGTAGCGCGCTGGGCTGTCGATGGCGTGACCTTCCTGATCGATGGCCGGGGTGAGCAGATTGCCGAGGCCGGTCCCGACTATTCTGGGCTGCCGCTGGTGATCGGCGATGGTGCGGCAGACGATGCGCTGGTGATGATCCGGGCGCTCAATGGTTTTCCGCTGCTGCAGGATGGTCTGGTCGCGCTGTCGCGCATAGCCGACCGGCGCTGGGATTTGATCTTTGATACGGGCCTGCGGGTGCAACTGCCAGAGCAGGGCGTGGCACAGGCTATGGCACGGCTCGTGTCCTATCAGAACGACTATCAACTGCTCGACCGCGACGTGTCGGTGATCGATCTGCGCATCGACAGCGTGGTTGCCGTGCGCCCCAACAAGACTGACGAAGATCCCGACAAATCATGATGAGCGATGCGATGACTTCCCGGCTGCGGCCGGTTCAGCCGGGCAAGACCACCCTGGTGGCGGTGCTGGACATTGGCTCCACCAAGATCTGCTGCGTGATTGCGCGGCTGGTGCCGCGGGCCGAGGGCAAGGCGCTCAGGGGCCGCACGCATCAGGCCGAAGTCATCGGCTTCGGCTATGGCCCGGCCGCCGGGGTCAAGAGCGGTGTCGTGACCGATATCGACAAGGCCGAGCAGGCCATTCGCAATGTCGTGGGCATGGCGGAACGCGCCGCCGGCCTGACGCTGGAAAGCGTATTGGTCAATGTGACGGCCGGCCGGTTGGGCTCGGAGACATTCTCGGCTGCCGTGTCGCTGGATGGGCAGGAGGTTGAGAAGGCGGACATTTTCCGCGTGCTCAAGGCAGTCAATTCGCGTTCGGTGCGGCCGGAACGCTCGATTGTCCATGCGTTGCCGATCGGTTACGCATTGGATGGGCAGAAAGGCATTCGCGACCCCAAGGGCATGGTCGGCGAAAAGCTGGGCGTGGATGTTGCGGTGGTAAGTGCTGAGACGCTGGCCATGCGCAATCTGGAACTGGTGCTGCACCGGTGCCATTTGCAGATCGAGGCGCTGGTGGCCACGCCCTATGCCTCCGGCCTGGCGACGCTGGTCGATGACGAGGCGCAACTCGGCGTGGCGTGCGTCGACTTTGGCGGCGCGACTACCACGGTTTCGGTCTTCAATGATGGGCACATGGTCTATGCCGATGCCATCGCCATTGGCGGGCATCATCTGACGCTTGATATTGCGCGGCAGCTTTCGGTGAGCGTGGCCGATGCCGAACGCCTCAAGACCCTGCATGGCTCGGTGTTGCCGGGGCAGGCCGACGAGCGCGAGATGATCGCCATTCAGCCGGTTGGGGCTTCACATGATGAAGCGCCGGGGCAGATTCCGCGCGCCGTACTGACCCGCATCATGCGGCCGCGCATCGAGGAAATCCTCACGGCGATCCGCGACCGGATGCAGGCCACCGGCATGATGGATGTATGCGGCCGCCGCTTTGTGCTGACCGGGGGCGCCAGCGAAATGACCGGCCTGCCGGAAGTGGCGCGGCGCATTCTGGCGCGCAACGTGCGCAATGGCCGGCCGATGGGCATTTCCGGTCTTCCAGAGATCGCCAAGGGCGCCGCCTTTGCCACCATGGCTGGCATGCTGGTCTATCCGCAGGTCTGCGCCCAGGAATATGTGGAGCCGCGGGGCGCGCGGAAGCTGACCGGGACGGATGGGTATATTGCCAGGGTGGGCAACTGGCTGCGGAGCAGTTTTTAGGTCGTTCGACTAGTAGTCTCGCCCCGCATAGCGATGGGGCTCCTGCGCCCGGTCGCCCTTGCCTATGAATTGCGCCCAAACGCCACCTGGCCGCCAAACGCTTTCCATAATCGAGGCTGCAAGTGGAGTGTCCGGGCCGTCAATGCTGTCACGGTACAGAAAGGCCGTGACGCGCGCATTGTAGATACAATGGATGTGTAAAACGGCATCTTCTGCATCCGCCATAGCGGTCCGGAACCGCTGGAAATCGGCCTCTGCCGGCGCCGAGAAATCGACAGGGATATAAGTGTAGTCAATGTCCAACGCCGCGAGCGCCCGCCGCTCGTCCGGCAAGGCGTTCTCGTGGCTATTTGGACCCAGATTGATCACATGCGTCACGCCAAGCTCACCGAGCTTGGCGAGTTGGATCAATGTCGGCTGGCCGGAGGTTGTCAGTCGGGCGTTGAACCTGCGCCAGTTGAGAATTTCTGCGGGATCTCCGCTAGAAGCAAACGCCAATATCTCGTGAGTCACGGCATGTTCCTTCACATCGGTGGATAATGCCCAGGCGCACGGCAACGGTCCTCGTGCTTCCCAGTGGTCCTCCACCTGCAAGCGCCAGTCACACGGACAAGGAAGTGTTTTCCGGACAGGGGGCGCAGGTCAAGCAGAAGCTGCAATCCGCCTTTCGCAATTGTCGTGGTTAACCGGGAGTGAACGCGTAACGAGGGGGTGTCGCAATTTGCGCGAAAGTTAACTGGGATGATTCACTTGTTAGGGCGGAGTTAACGAATGGATGGGTAAATCTTAACCAACCACGCCACTATGGGGCCACCTATGACCATCAATCTGACTATCCCGGACATCCAGGAACTCAAGCCCCGCATCACCGTGTTCGGTGCGGGCGGCGCCGGCGGCAATGCCGTCAACAACATGATCGAATCCGGCCTTGATGGCGTCGATTTCGTTGTTGCCAATACCGATGCGCAGGCCTTGGCCCTATCCAAAGCTCAGCGCATCATTCAGCTCGGTGTCGGCGTGACCGAGGGCCTTGGTGCCGGCTCTCACCCGGAAGTGGGCCGTGCGGCGGCCGAAGAGAGCTGGGACGAAATCAACGATCACCTCTCCGGTTCGCACATGGTGTTCATCACCGCCGGCATGGGTGGTGGTACCGGCACTGGCGCGGCTCCGGTGATTGCCCGTGCTGCGCGCGAGCAGGGCATTCTGACGGTTGGCGTGGTGACCAAGCCGTTCAATTTTGAAGGCAATCGTCGTGCCCGCCTGGCGGAAGACGGCATTGACGAGCTGCATCGCCATGTCGATACGCTGATCGTCATTCCGAACCAGAACCTGTTCCGCGTGGCCAATGAGAAGACCACCTTTGCCGATGCCTTCGCGATGGCTGACCAGGTGCTGTTCTCGGGGGTCGCCTGCATCACCGATCTCATGGTCAAGGAAGGCCTGATCAACCTCGACTTCGCCGACGTGCGCGCCGTGATGCGCGGCATGGGCAAGGCGATGATGGGTACCGGCGAGGCCTCGGGCGAAGATCGCGCCCGTCACGCTGCCGAAGCGGCCATTGCCAATCCGCTGCTCGACGATGTGTCGATGCAGGGGGCCCGTGGCCTGTTGATCTCCATCACCGGCGGTCCGGACTTGACGCTTTATGAAGTCGATGAAGCGGCCAGCCGTATTCGTGAGGAAGTCGATACCGACGCCAATATCATCCTGGGCGCCACCTACGATCCGAACCTGAATGGCACGATCCGCGTGTCGGTCGTGGCGACCGGTACCGATGCGACCATGGTTCAGGCCATGGAGCCGGCCAAGCCGCATGCTTCGCGCACGCCGCTTTCGGTGAAGCGCCATGTGCCGGCCGAGCATTCGGTGGTGCCGCAGACGGTGCAGCCTGTGACGGCGCATGCCCAGGCGGAGGCTGAGGAAATCGGTCACCAGGTGGAAGCTGCTGTTGCCGAAGCCTTTGCCGCGCACAAGGCTGCGCCGGCCTTGGCCGACGAAGACGACGGCATTGTGGTCGAACCCTTCACGCCTGAAGCAGAAAGCCTTGCCGAAGCCGAAGAAGCTCCGATGGTGCAGGAGCAGCCGATTCCCAGCGTCTATGTGCCCTCCCATGCCGCTCGTCCGGATGGACAGCGCCGGATGCCGCGCACCGAGGAGCTGCCCGCTGTTGCGCGCCGGTCACAGGAGCTGCAGGATCGTCATGAGGCCGAACCGCGCAATGCGCGGGCCCTGTTCAAGCGTCTGGCCTCCAATGTCGGGCTCAATCTTGGCCAGCAGCAGGCTGAGAGCCGTGCCGAGCCGCAGGCCCCGGTGGCCGATGATGCCGCCGCACGCAGTGCAATTGAGGCTGGTGTGGCAAGGACTTCCCGGGTCGCTCCGGCCAGCGAGGGGGCTCGCGGCCAGCTGGACAATCAGGGGCGTGCCCCGGCGGCTGCGCCTGCCAAGGAGCATCTGGAAATTCCGGCATTCCTGCGCAAGCACGGTTGATCCCTCGGCGATCTTCGACAAAAAGCTCTCTCGGTGCGGCTTCCGCACCGAGTTTTTTTTGGCTAACTGTCTCAACTGAGCGTGAACGTCCCCGCGGAGCATTTCCAGGCATGAACAAACTATCGCAGCGCCAGCGCACGCTTGCCGGCGAAATCAGCTTTGCCGGTTATGGCGTTCACAGTGCGCAGCCGGTCACGCTGACCTTGGCGCCGGGGGCTCCTGAAAGCGGCTACACCATCCGCCGTGACCTGGGCGAGGGACGTTTCACGAAGCCAGTGCCGGTGCACCATTCCCGCGTGACGCGGACGACCCTTTGCACCACGCTGGACCTGGGCGACAGCGTCAGTGTCGCTACCGTGGAACATGTGGTCTCCGCCTTGAGCGGCATGGGCGTGGACAATGCGCTGATCACGCTTGATGGTCCGGAATGCCCGATCATGGATGGCTCGGCCTATCCCTTCGCCGAGGCAATTCTGGCGGTGGGGCTGGAAATTCAGCCGGTCCAGAAGAGATTTCTCAAGATCGTGCGCGCCGTGACCGTGCGCAACAATGACGCCTTTGCCGCGCTCGAACCCTATAATGGCCGCGCGCTCGACCTGGAGATCGATTTCGATTCCAAGGTGATCGGCCGGCAGCGGATGATTTTCGACTGGACGCCGCGGCGCTATTTCGAGGACGTTTCGCAGGCCCGTACTTTCGGCTTTGTGCGCGATGCCAAGATCCTGCGCCAGGCCGGTTACGCGCTCGGTTCGAGCCTGGATAACTCCATCACCGTGCATGAGGATCGCATCCTCAATCCCGGTGGTCTGCGCTTTGAAGACGAATTCGTGCGGCACAAGCTGCTGGACGCCATTGGCGACCTGTCATTGGGCGGGCTGGCCATCTGGGGCAAGTTCCGCTCCTACAAGGGCGGTCACGCGCTTAACGCGCATGTGCTGGCCTCGCTCTTTTCCAGCGAAGCCAACTATGAAATAGTCAATGCAGAAGACCTGCCGCTGGAATTCGAGAGCTTTGAGGACCAGCCCGAGGGTCTGGAAGTTCATCACTACTTGCGGTCCGTGCGCTGAGGGGCCTTGGTCCAGCAGCCGCGCCACAGTTTTGATCCAATTGCCGACTAGGCCCGCAGACCTGCTGCGGAATGATTTTGAACGGGGCCGTTCGTGAAGCTTGACGTTTTGAGCCAGTTTTCCCGCCGGGCTATCCGGTTTGCTGCCATGGGCCTTATGGCCGTGGTCCTGACCGCGTGCTCGGGCATGAACCTGTTCGGTCCGCCCAAGATCAAGGAAGAACCGATTGTTCCGGCCCAGACGCTCTACCAGGGTGCGCTGGACGACATGGATCGGCAATACTACCAGACCGCGATCAGCAAGCTCGAGAAGCTGGAGCGTCAGCATCCGCGTGATCCGCTGACCGAGAAGGGCAAGCTGATGCAGGTCTATGCCAATTATCGCATTGGCCGTTTTGACGAGGCGATTCTGGCCTCAGACCGTTATCTGGCGCTTTATCCGTCCAGTTCGGAAGTGCCCTATGTGCTCTGGCTCAAAGGCACGGCCTATTTCGCGCAGATCAAGGACATCACCCGCGACCAGCAATTGTCGCGCGATGCGATCGATACCTACAATCTGCTGATCAGCAATTACCCCAAGTCCGAGCATGCCAGCGACGCCCGCGAAAAGCTGTTGGTGGCCTTTGACCAGCTTGCCGGCAAGGAAATGTCGGTGGGCCGCTACTACCAGGGCAATGGGCAATATGCTGCCGCCATCAACCGCTTCCGTGAAGTGGTGGAGCGCTGGCAGACCTCGACCCATATTGAAGAGGCGCTTTATCGCCTGACCGAAACCTATCTGCTGCTGGGACTGACCAGCGAGGCCATGTCGGCGGCGGCTGTGCTGGGCCACAATTACCCGGCCAGCGATTGGTATAAGCGGTCGTTCGAACTCTTGGGCAAGCAGGGGCTGGCGCCGCAGCTTAATTCGGGTAGTTGGCTGGCCGGTTATCGGGCCTGAGGCCTTCAACAAAATCAATGTTGCTATTTTGTTCCGGGGCGCTATCATGCGTCCCGGTCCTGCTTTTGTGACCCGACTTTGCTGTGGAAGGTTGCCCGAAGGGCGGCGGAGCACGCAGAAGCGGTGGTAGAAGCGGGCCATTGGTGGTGTGGCCACGGGAAGAAACGCGCATGCTGAACGCGCTGTCAGTCCGCAATATTGTTCTTATCGACCAACTCGACCTGGCCCTGGATGGGGGCATGACGGTGCTGACCGGGGAGACCGGCGCCGGCAAATCAATCTTGCTCGACGCGCTGACGCTGGCGCTGGGCGGCCGGGGCGATGCCTCGCTGGTCCGCCAGGGGCAGGAGAGCGGTCAGGTGGTGGCGGTGGTCGAACTGGCCGCCGATCACCCGGCGCGGGCGCTGCTGCGCGACAATGCCATTCCCGATGATGAAGACGTGATCCTCAGGCGCGTGCAGTTTGCCGATGGGCGAACGCGCGCCTTCATCAATGACCAGCCGGTATCGGCCTCGCTGCTGCAGAAGGTTGGCAGCCAGGTGGTGGAAATCCACGGCCAGCATGACGACCGGGCGCTGGTGGATGTGGCGACGCATCGTGCGGCGCTCGATGCTTTTGGCGAGTTGAGCGCGGAAGTCGATGCGGTGCGCGAATGCTGGGCGGCACTGGTGGAGGCGCAGCAGGCGGTGGCGGAGCAGCGGGCACTGGTTGCCGAAGCGCTGGCCGCCGAGGATTATGCCCGCCATACCGTAGAAGAGCTGAGCAAGCTCAACCCGGTTGCCGGCGAGGAGGAGGAACTGGCGGGCCGCCGGCAGCAATTGCAGCAGGCTGAAAAGGCTGCCGCCGATGTGGTCGAAATCGACGAAATCCTCAACGGTCCGAATGCGCCGACACCAGCGCTGGCGTCGCTGATGCGGCGGCTGATGCGCAAGATCGATGGCGGCGCTGAGCTGTTCCAGCCCATCGTGGATGCGCTTGATGCGTCGCTGACGACGCTGGACCGCACCGGTGACGCACTGGAAGAGCTCAAGCGCGAAATGGCGTTCGATCCGGCCGAGCTTGAGGATGTCGAGGAGCGCCTGTTCGCGCTACGGGCGGCTGCGCGCAAGCACCAGACCGATTGCGATGGGTTGGCCGACGTGCTGGCGAAATATCAAGGCGATCTCGAAACGCTGCAGAGCGGAGAAAGCCGTCTCAAGGGGCTGGAGGCGGAAGAGGCCACGGCGCGCGCACGCTATCGCGAGGCGGCCGATATACTCAGCGCCGGGCGCAAGTCCGCTGCCGCGGCACTGAGCGAGGCCGTGGAGGCCGAACTGCCCGATCTCAAGCTCGGGGCGGCGCGGTTCATCGTCGACCACCAGGCCGACGGCGAGCGGGTGTCGGCGGCCGGCTATGACCAGATCGCGTTTCATGTGCAGACCAACCCAGGCACCGCGCCCGGTCCACTGCTCAAGGTGGCGTCAGGCGGCGAGCTGAGCCGGTTCCTTCTGGCGCTCAAGGTTGTGCTGGCTGATCGTGGTTCTGCGCCGGTACTGATCTTTGACGAAATCGACACCGGTGTGGGCGGGGCCGTGGCCGACGCCATTGGCAGGCGGCTGGCGCGACTGGCCAAGACAGTGCAGGTGCTCACGGTGACCCATGCGCCGCAGGTGGCAGCCGGGGCAGACCGGCATCTGCTGATTGAAAAGCAGATGGTGGAAGAGGGGGCATTCATGCGCACCCATGTCCGCTCGCTGGACAAGCTGGCGCGGCAGGAAGAGGTGGCGCGCATGTTGGCGGGTGCGGAAATCACCAAGGAAGCGCGCGCTGCTGCCAAGAAATTGCTGGCGGCGGTGGGATAACGATCTTGTTCGGGTACCCCCTTCCGGCCTCCCCCTGATAGAGGGAGGGGCGCTGCGGAGCCCGCCGTTTTGGTGTGCCTCGATCTTTACCGCCCCCTATCAGGGGGAGGCCAGGTAGGGGTATTCTCTTTGCAAGATTCTTGTCCGAGTAGTCCCCATGTCCGACCTTTCCGTCAAAGACGTTGTTGATCTCTCCGAAGACGAGGCCCGCGCGGAACTGGAGCGGCTGGCTGCGGAGATTGCGGCGGCCGACATTGCCTATCACCAGCAGGATCGCCCCGAGATCTCGGATGCAGAATACGATGCGCTCAAGCGCCGTAATGATGCGATCGAGCAGGCTTTTCCAGAACTGGTGCGGACAGACAGTCCCTCGGAAAGGGTGGGCGCAGCACCAGCAGAGGGTTTTGCCAAGGTGCGTCACGGCGTGCCGATGCTCAGCCTGGCCAACGCCTTTTCCGAAGAGGACGTGACCGATTTCGTGGCGCGGGCCAAGAAGTTCTTCATGGCCGATGTTCTGCGCGATCCAGATTTCGAATTGGCCTTCACGGCTGAACCCAAGATCGACGGGCTTTCCGCCTCGCTGCGCTACGAGAATGGTGTCTTTGTGCGTGGGGCGACGCGCGGCGATGGCACCGAAGGGGAGGACATCACCGAGAATTTGAAGACCATCGGCGATATCCCGCACAAGCTTGCGGGAGCGGGGTGGCCCGCCGTGATCGAAGTCCGCGGCGAGGTCTATATGACCCATGCCGAGTTCAAGCGCCTCAAGGAGCATTCGGCCAAATTCGGTGGGCAGGACTATGTCAACCCGCGCAATACCGCCGCCGGATCGCTGCGCCAGAAAGACCCCAAGATCACGGCCAGCCGCAATCTCAATTTCTTTGCCTATGCCTGGGGCATAGCGGAGGACGAAAAAGGTAATCCGACGCCGCCTGCAGACACGCAGGCCGAGGTGGTGCGCAAGTTCAGGGAATGGGGCTTTGCCACCAATCCGCTGATGCTGCGCACCCAAAGCGCCGACGAGCTGATCGCCCAGTATCGGACCATCGAAGCGCAACGTGCGACGCTCGGCTATGATATTGACGGGGTGGTCTACAAGCTGGACCGGCTGGATTTGCAGCAGCGCTGGGGCTTTGTCGCGCGGGCGCCGCGCTGGGCCATTGCCCACAAGTTTCCGGCCGAACAGGCGACGACCATTCTGACCGGCATCGATATTCAGGTCGGGCGCACGGGTGCGCTGACGCCGGTGGCCCGGCTGCAGCCAGTGACCGTGGGCGGCGTGGTGGTCGAGAACGCGACGCTGCACAATGAGGACTACATCAAGGGCATTGGCAATAATGGCGATCCGATCCGCAACGGGGTCGACCTGCGTGTGGGCGATACGGTGATCGTGCAGCGCGCCGGAGACGTCATCCCGCAGATTGTCGATGTGTTGCTTGACAGGCGACCGGCCGGAGCCGAGGCCTTCGTCTTTCCGCATATCTGTCCCGCGTGCGGGTCGGAGGCCGTTCGGGAAATCAATGAGAAGACCGGCAAGATGGATTCGGTGCGGCGCTGCACCGGTGAGTTGATCTGCCCGGCGCAGGCGGTCGAAAACCTCAAGCATTTCGTGGCGCGCGATGCGCTTGATATCGATGGCTTGGGCGACAAGCAGGTGGCGCAGTTCTATGCCGAGGGACGCATCGCCCGGCCTGCCGACATTTTCACGCTCAAGGCCCGGGATGAGCGGAGCATGAAAAAGCTCAAGGATGCGGAGGGGTTCGGGCCGGTTTCCGTAAGAAAGCTGTTCGATGCAATCGATGCGCGGCGTGAGCCGGAGCTTGACCGGTTCATCTACGCCCTGGGCATCCGCCATGTGGGGGAGACGACGGCGGCATTGCTGGCCAAGGAGTTCGGAACGGTAGAGCGGTTCCGGGAAACGGCAATCGCGGCGGCACAGCATGAGGATGGACACTCTGTGTTTCCGCAGATTGGCGGGATTGGCGAGACGGTACGGGCCTCGGTCATGGCGTTCTTTGCCAATGAGCGGAATGTGCAGGCGCTTGATGACCTGTTGGCCGAAGTGCGGCCGCAGCCCTATGTGGTCACCGTTTCCGCCGACAGCGTGGTGGCGGGCAAGACGGTGGTGTTCACCGGTTCGCTGGAAAAAATGACCCGGACTGAGGCCAAGGCCATGGCCGAGCGGTTGGGTGCCAAGGTGGCCGGCTCGGTGTCCGGCGCCACCGATATTCTGGTGGCCGGGCCTGGCGCAGGGTCCAAGCTCAAGAAGGCCGAAGAGCTGGGCGTCGAAGTCATCAGCGAGGACGAATGGTTCGAGCGGGTGGGGCAGTGAGCTGAAAGAGGAGGGGGCGATGCGCAGACTGATCGGGTCGGCGCTGGGCGCCATGATGCTGCCGGGCATCGCGATTGCCAGTGAGGCGGGCGATCAGCTGGCCGAACTGCTCTATGCCGGAGAGGCGGCCGGCCAGCGTGCCACTTATGAAGAGCAGTGTGCCGTGCCGCACGCCGATGCCTGCTTTGGGCTGGGGCTGATCGACCTGATCGGAGCCATTGAGGGGCTGTCGCAGGCCTTTTATCGTCATGGGGCGGTGACACCGCGATTGCCGGCCGCCGCGATGATGCTCGGACTTGATGCGGATATGCCGTCGGGGCCGGCCAATCCGGAGCCGGAAGCGCTGGACTATGCGGCGTTGCGCGGCATTCTGGCTGACTTTGTCGCCGGGTTGGACCGGGCGCGGGCCAGTTTTGAGATCGCGGGTGCCCAGGGCGACTATGTGGTCACCATCGATCCGCTCCGTGTGCGTCTCGATATTAACGGCGACGGCGCGGTGGGTGAGCGGGAAACGCTGGCGACCCCGTTGGGCGACCAATTGGCGCTGCCGCAGGGCAAGAGCAAGGGCGACAAGACGGCGGTGCCCAATCTCAGCATCGGATTCGACCGGGCCGACGCGATCTGGCTGGCCGGCTATAGCCAGATCAGTGCTATCCCCTTCGACATGCTGCTGGCCCATGATTTTTCGCGCCTGTTTGAAGCGGTGGGGCACCGGCTGTTTTCCGAGGCCGGCCTGCCGATGCAGGATTATTCACGCGGCGGCACGCTGATGATGGATCCGGAGACCGATACATTTCTGGCCGATTTGATTGCGGGGCTGCACACCAGCAATTTTCCGATTGTCGACAGGGAGCGCTTTGCTGGTGTGCAGGCACGGATGCAGGCGGTGACGGCCCTGTCGCGGCAAAACTGGGCCGCTATCTTGCAGGAGACAGACGACAATCGCGAACTGGTGCCATCGCCGCGCCAGACGTCGCTGGTACCCGGCCAGCCGGTAACCCAGGAAATCGTCGAAGCGTGGATGGCAACGTTGGACCGGCTCGATGAGATTTTGGCGGGCGAACTCCTGCTGCCGCATTGGCGGTTCCGCCAGGGCTTTGACCTCAACGCCTATTTCGAGACCGCGAGCGAAACCGACATTGTGATGCTGCTGGCCGGGCAGGGCGCCTTGCCGTTTCTCAAGGAAGGGCCGGTTGCCGATGCCAACAGCTTTGCGGAAGGCAATCGGGTATTTGGCGACAATTGGCCCAATTTCGCGATCTGGTTCAATTGACCACATAGTCTGGTCCGGCGAGATTGGTACACCCACACCAAGGAACCTCCCATGCGTCTGCCTTTTGCTGTCGCTGCTGCCTTCCTGACCCTGACCTC
Organism: Devosia polycyclovorans; assembly: GCF_042181575.1. GTDB lineage: Bacteria > Pseudomonadota > Alphaproteobacteria > Rhizobiales > Devosiaceae > Devosia > Devosia polycyclovorans. Next base: position 1,835,084 of record NZ_CP170082.1, read on the forward strand.
GCTGGTCGCGGCCCAACTCTTCGACACGCCGGAGGCGCTGTTGGAGGCCTTTTATGCGCCCTATATCGGCGGTGAGCCTTTCCCCGACGAGACTGTTTTCCGATCCGCAGCGCTCAACGCCATGTATGTGGCGGATGCGGAGAACACCCCGGAAGGCGAGCTGGGGGCGCTTGATTTTGACCCCTTCATCGATGGGCAGGATTTCGACCTTGCCGATTTTTCTGTCGGTTCGCCTGATATTTCCGGCGACACCGCTCTGGTCGAGGTAAGCTTCTCCAATTTCGGGGAACCACGCCTGATTGCCTTTGAACTGACGTTCGAGGACGGTGGATGGCGGATCAACGATCTTGAGGCGGTACATCCGCAGCATTCCTATCGGCTGACTGAGATATTCGAGAGCGCCACAGAATACTGGTAGAAGCGGCGGCGCCTGTTTCGCAACTGACGCCGCCTGACCTTCAGATTTCCGTCGTCGCTTGTTTCAGCCAATCTTTTACCGCGCCGCTGACCAGCGGGCCAATCTCGGTCCAGACGCGGGCGTGATAGGCATTGAGCCAGTCGCGCTCGGCTGGGGTCAGCAGGGCGGGATCGATCAGGCGGGTATCGATCGGCGCCAGGGTCAGCGTCTCGAATTCGAGATAGCCGGGAAAATCGGCCGCGTCGCGCACCGTGATGAGGTTTTCGATGCGGATGCCATATTCACCGGCTTTGTAGTAGCCGGGTTCGTTGGAGAGGACATTGCCGGCCTCGAGCGGGGTGGTGTAGCGCGAAGAGATGCCGACGGGGCCTTCATGGACGCCCAGGAAGGCGCCGACGCCGTGGCCGGTGCCGTGATTGTAGGTGACGCCATCCTGCCAGAGGAATTGGCGGGCCAGGATGTCGATCTGGGCGCCTGTCGTGCCGGCTGGAAAACGGGCCGTCGAAATAGCGATCATGCCCTTGAGGACGCGGGTATAGCGGTCCTTCTGTTCGGCAGTGGCGGGTCCGGTCGAGAGCGTGCGGGTGATGTCGGTGGTGCCGGCGAGGTATTGGGCGCCGGAGTCCACCAGCATGATCTCGCCGGGGTTGAGCTTGCGGTCCGTCTTGGTGGTGACGCGGTAGTGCACGATGGCGCCGTTGGGACCGGCGCCGGAAATGGTGTCGAAGCTGGCGTCGATGCAGCTTTCTTCTTCCCGCCGGAAGCTTTCGAGCGCAGTGACAATGCCGGTTTCGGTCAACTCGCCCTTGGGTGCTTCGGTGTCGAACCAACTCAGGAATTTGGCCAAAGCGATGCCATCGAGCTTGTGGGCCTCGCGCATGCCGGCCAGCTCAACTTCGTTCTTGCGCGATTTGGGGCCCAGCACCGGGTCGCGTTTTTCGATCAGTTTTGCGCCCGCCGCGCGCAGGGTTTCGGCGATGGCGGCGGGTGCGGTCTGCGGATCGATGAGGACGGGGTTGCCCGTCTTGCCCAGGGTGTCGAGCGCCTCGGAGAGGGTCGTGGCCTCGGCGACAGTCGCTATGCCGTCCAGAGACGCGGTTAACTCCGGCGTGATCTTGGCAGCATCGAGGAAGAGCGTGGGCAGGCCGGTGGCTGGAACGATGGCGAAGCCGAGCACGAAGGGCGTGTTGGGCACATCGCGGCCGCGCATGTTGAACAGCCAGCAGATGGATTCGGGCAGGGTGAGGACGACGGCGGAGGCCTTGTCGGTGGCTAGTGCCTCGCGCAAGGCGGCGATCTTGTCGCTGGCGGCCTGGCCAGCGCGATTGTGGCCGAGGAATTCTATCGGGCTGACGGGCGGGGCCGGGCGGCCTGTCCAGATGGCGTCGACCAGATTGGCGTGCGGCACGGCTTCGGCGTGGCCAGCGAGCTTTTCGTTGAGGTCGCGGATCTCGCCGGGTGTGTGCAGCCAAGGGTCATAGGCCAGCTTGCCGCCTTTGGGCACATAGAGGCGGATATCGGGACTGATGCCGCCCTGATTGACCTCGTGCACGGTGACAAGCGCGGTGTCGGTCTGCGCCGGCGCTTGCAGGGTGTAGCGGCTATCCACGAACAGTGCGGCCTTGTGGGGCCCGACGACGGCCAGACCGGCCGAACCGGTGAAGCCGGTGAGATAGGCCAGGCGCGCCTCGCTGGCCGGTACCGACTCGCCGCGATGGGCGTCGGCGCGGGGAATGAGGAAGGAATCGATGCCCACTTTTTGCATAGCTGCCTTCAAGGCAGCCACACGAGGCGCCACCTGTGACGGGTCTGCCTTTTCCTCAAAGCTCTGAAAAACTGCGGGTTTGAACTGATTTTGGGTCATCGCTAGTCCTGGCAGCCGGAAGGCATGCGATGCGTTTCCGGCATAGCTGTCTTGTTGTCTTGTGTCTGGTTTTGCGCCGGGCAAAGCCTATCTTATGAGCAAGAGAACAGGAGCCCATGAAATGAGCAAGCAGAACAATGTCTTCCAGCGCGCGTTCAACGCCATTGTGGAAGGTCGCACCCGCCAGGCCGAGCGTTACGTTGCCCGTTTCGAGCGCGAACATGATCTGGGCCGCAAGGTAAACAACCGTTAAGTCTGGCCTGCAACTACGGCATGGCTGACCTGCCGGCCTGGACCTACCCGAACCAGTGCGAACAGCCTAAATGAGCGATGTCGGATGGCAACAGACTGTCCGTCACATGGAGATGAGAGATGACTGAAAGCAAGAATGGTTTCCGCAACGCATTGGGTGGTCTGATCGACGCTCGCGGTCGCGAAGCCACCCGCCAGGTCAGCTTCCGCATGCAGCATCAGTTGATCGGCGCGGTGACCAAGCGCCCATAAGGCTGCTGCATCCAAAAATAGCTGACGGTCAATGCCGATCCCCGAAGCCCGCTTCGGGGATTTGTTTTTGGGCACATACGGGGCTGCCGCCCTTCCTTTCCCCCGGATGGGGAGAAAGATCAGTTCTTCTCCAGCACCAGCGTGGTCCATTCCTTGCGCTTGAGGTGATCCTTGAGCGCGAAGCCGGCAGCCTGATATGCCGCGATGACGCCATCGGCCTGGCTATTGAGAATCCCAGAGAGAATTGCCGTGCCGCCAGGCTGGGTAATGGCCCCCACGCCCGGGGCCAGTTCGGTCAAGGGACCAGCCAGAATGTTTGCGACCACCAGATCGTAGGGTGCGCGGGCGTTGATCTCGGGGTGGTCGAGGCCGGTGGCTTCAATGGCGTCGATCTGGTCGCCGACGCCGTTTTCAACGGCGTTTTCTATGGTGGTTGTGACGGCGATGGGGTCGATATCGGTGGCGAGAATGACCGCCTCGAGCCGCTTGGCTAGGGCAATGGCAAGGACGCCGGTGCCGGTGCCGATATCGATCATGCGAGTGGGCGTGCGCTCGGTCAGCAGGGCCTCGATGGCCTCCAGGCACCCCGTGGTGGTTTCGTGGTGGCCGGTGCCGAAGGCCTGGGCGGCGTCGATCTTCATCGGCGTCAGGCCATCGGGGATGGGGCCGGTCTCGTGGCTGCCATAAACATAGAAGCCGCCAGCAATAACGGGCGCCAGGCCCTCAAGCGATTTGGCGACCCAGTTGATCTCCGGATCGATGGGGGCGACGGAGAAATCCACGCTGCCGCCGAGCACCTGGCGGGCCAGTTCGGAAAAGGCTTCGATATCGGGCGGGCTGTCGCAGGAGGCCTCGAATATCCACTCGCCGGTCTCTTCATTTTCGTGGGCAGAAGCGGTCAGCGCGAGATCATCGCGCTCGGAGACGGCATCGACCAGGGCATAGGCCTGCTCCTTGGTGAGGGAGACGGAAAGCTGGTCGACGGACATGGAAAAGCCTTGCGCTAGTAGAGTGGCTTTCCTTGCGTTACCGGAAGGGGCGAAGTCAAGGATGGGGATTGACGGGGTTGGTCTATCTGTTCATTCTTTGTTCTAAACTGAGGGCGCGACATGTATGGATTGATTGGACGGTTTCGGGCGGTTGAAGGCAAGCGCGATGACCTGATCGCGGTGATGCTGCAGGGCAGCGTGCCGATGGCTGGGTGCAGGAGCTATGTCATCGCGCGCGACCCTGGCAGCGAGGACGGCATCTGGATCACCGAGGTGTGGGACAGCCAGGAGAGCCACAAGGCCTCGCTGAGCATTCCCGAGGTGAAGGCGACGATTGCCAAGGCCATGCCGCTGATCGCGGGGTTTGAAGAGCATATCGAGACGGAGCCGGTGGGCGGGATCGGAATCTAGGCGCTTCAGAGCAGATCAGCGTCACGCGCCGGTTGCAGGGGCCTAGCCGCGATAGGGGACGCTTCCCCCGAGATATTTGCCCTTTATCTTCCCCTCCGGCAAGTGGATGAGGGCCAGGTTTCAATCCCAGGTCCGCTATCCCTTCTTCACAAAACTCTCCAACACCTTCTTCGTCCCGGCTTTTTCGAAGTCGATGGTGAGCTTGTTGCCCTCGACCTGGATGACTTCGCCATAGCCGAATTTGAGGTGGAAGACGCGTTCGCCCAGGGCGTAGCCGCTGGACTGGTTGCCGAGGTCGACCGAGCGGGCGACGAGGTCGCCTTCGATGGTGAGAGGGCCTGAACCCTTGCGGCTGGCCTGGTTGGCGCGGGCGCGCTGCCAGCCGGGGGTTTCATAGACGCTTTCGAAGGGGTCGGCCTTGTTGAAGCGGCTGGAGGCGCCGCCGCCATAGCCATAGCCGCCGTAGGCCGAACCGCGATCGGTGACTTCGACCACGTCGGGCGGCAGCTCATCGATGAAGCGGGAGGGAATGGCGGATTGCCAGAGGCCGTGTATGCGGCGGTTCTGCGCGGCGGAAATGCGCACGCGCTTGCGCCCGCGGGTGATGCCGACATAGCCCAGGCGCCGCTCTTCTTCGAGACCGGCGCGGCCTGACTCGTCCATGGAGCGCTGGCTGGGGAAGGTGCCGTCTTCCCATCCAGGCAGGAAGACCGTGTCGAATTCCAGCCCCTTGGCGGAATGGAGGGTCATGATGGTGACGGCATCGCTGGAATCAGCGCTGTCACGGTCCATGACCAGGGAGATGTGTTCAAGGAAGCCGCCGAGGGACTCGAACTCTTCCATGGAGCGGCTGAGTTCCTTGAGGTTTTCCTTGCGGCCCTGGCTTTCGACGGATTTGTCGGCGGTCAGCATGTCCATGTAGCCGCTCTCTTCGAGGATATGCTCGACGAGCTGATAGGGCGGCAGGCTGTCGGCGCGCCAGGCCCAGTCATCGAACTGGCCGACAAGGGCACGCAGCGTGGTGCGCTGCTTGGGTTTGAGATCCTCGGTTTCGACCATCAGCCGAACGGCCTGCAGCAGCGGGATACGCTGATGGCGGGCGGTCTCCATCAGCATCTTGACGGTGGCATCGCCGAGTCCGCGCTTGGGAACGTTGATGATGCGTTCAAAGGCCAGATCGTCGGAAGGCTGCGCCACGAGGCGGAGATAGGCCAGGGCGTCGCGGATTTCCTTGCGCTCATAAAAGCGCGGGCCGCCGACGACGCGATAGTTGAGCCCGAGGGTGATGAAGCGTTCTTCGAATTCGCGCATCTGATAGGAGGCGCGGACCAGGATGGCCATGGAGTTCAGCGCATCGCCCTGGCGCTGAAATTGCTCGATTTCCTCGCCGATAGTGCGGGCTTCTTCCTCGCTGTCGTAGACCTGGGTGAAGGAGATCGCTTCGCCACCCTCGGCAATGTCGGTGAAGAGCGTCTTGCCCAGACGGCCTTCGTTATAGGCGATCAGGGTCGAGGCGGCTTTCAGGATGTTGGCGGTGGAGCGGTAATTGCGCTCGAGCTTGATGACCTTGGCGCCGGGAAAATCGGTCTCGAAGCGCAGGATGTTGTCCACCTCGGCGCCACGCCAGCCATAGATGGACTGGTCGTCGTCGCCCACGACGCAGATATTGGCTTCGGGCGCCGGCTTGCCCTGGGCCAGCAGGCGCAGCCAGAGATATTGGGCGGTGTTGCTGTCCTGATATTCGTCGACGAGCATATATTTGAAGCGGCGGTGATATTCGGCAAGGACTTCGGGGTTCTCGCGGAAGAGGCGAATGCATTCGAGCAGCAGGTCGCCAAAATCGGCGGCGTTGAGAGTCTTCAGGCGCGCCTGATAGTCGTAATAGAGCTTGCCGCCCTTGCCATTAGCAAAGAAGCCGCTATCGGCGGCGGGCACATCCTTGGGCAGGAGGCCACGGTTTTTCCAAGCGTCGAGCATGCCGGCGAACTGGCGGGCGGGCCAGCGCTTCTCGTCGATGTCTTCGGCGGCCAGCAATTGCTTGATCAGGCGGATCTGATCGTCGGTATCGAGAATGGTGAAGGTCGGTTTCAAATCCACCAGCTCGGCATGGCGCCGGAGGATGCGCGCTGAGATCGAGTGGAAGGTCCCCAGCCATGGCATGCCTTCGACAGAAGCACCGGCAAGGCTCGCAATGCGATCCTTCATTTCGCGGGCGGCCTTGTTGGTGAAGGTCACCGAGAGGATTTCGGACGGCCAGGCGAGACGCTGGCTCAGGATATGAGCGATGCGGGTGGTCAAAACGCGAGTCTTGCCCGTCCCGGCGCCGGCCAGCACCAGTAGCGGTCCCTCCGTCGTGAGCACGGCGTCGCGCTGCTCTGGGTTCAGACCAGCCAGATAGTTCGGCTCGCGCCGGTTCAACTGACTGGTAATAGGCCCGGCTTGCGGACGGGGCAGGGGTGCGGTGTCGGCCATGCGTACTCTGTTCCAAGGTCCGCGCTTTCAGGGGCGGGGGCGCGGCCAAGCCTTGACGAATCTCATTTTGTTCTGCTGGCCAATATAGGGATGGCGGCCGGGTCTGTATAGAAGTCCGGCCTGTCACGGCATCGTCATGCGAGTGTCATTGGTCTGTTTTCCACCGCGCCTAAGCGGGGTCCGCATCACCCGGGGGACCCAATCATGATTGCTCAAAAGCGTCTCGCTGCCCTGAGCGCAGCACTACTTCTTTCTACGGCTGGCGCGCAGGCCGCCGAATATTTCAACCGTATTGCCAGCTTTCCGGTCGCGCTGAACACGCCCGACGCCGAGGAAACCTCGTCTGAAATCATCACCGTCTCGGAAGACGGCATGACGCTGATCTATTCCGACAGCCCGGCGGGCGGCGTCGGCTTTATCGATATCACCGACCCGAAAATGCCAAAAGCGGCCGGTTTCGTGGCGCTGGACGGCGAACCGACCACAGTGGTGGTCGATGGCGGCAAGGTATTTGTGGGCGTCAACACGTCCGAGAGCTTTACCGAGCCTTCGGGCAATCTCTCGACCATTGATCTGGCCAGCCAGACTGTCGAGACCTTCTGTGACTTGGGCGGTCAGCCGGATTCGGTGGCGCGCAACGCCGATGGCTCGCTGATCGCTGTCGCCATCGAGAACGAACGTGACGAAGATCTCAATGACGGCGAGCTGCCACAGTTGCCGGCTGGGGCGCTGGCGCTGGTCAATGTGACGGATGGCACTGTCGATTGCGATAGTCTGAGGATTGTTGACCTGACCGGGCTGGCCGAAGTGGCCGGTGACGATCCGGAACCCGAATATGTGTCGATCAACAGCCTCAACGAAGTCGTCGTTTCGCTGCAGGAAAACAATCACTTCGTGATCGTTGACGGCAATTCGGGCGAGGTAACGGCGCACTTTTCCGCCGGTTCGGTGAACCTTGAGAACATTGACACCGAGGACAATGGCTCGCTCGATTTTACAGGCTCGCAGGCAGATCGCCTGCGTGAGCCCGATGCGGTCAAGTGGATCGACGACGAGCGCTTTGTGGTGGCCAATGAGGGCGACTACAATGGCGGTTCGCGCAGCTTCTCGATCTTCAACAAGACCGGCGACATGCTGTTCGACAGCGGCGCCTCGCTCGATCATCTGGCGGCCCAGTACGGCCATTATCCCGATGGGCGTTCGGACGCCAAGGGTGTGGAGCCCGAAGGCGTGGACGTGGCCAAGTTCGGCGATGACACCTATCTGATGATCGGCCTGGAGCGCGCTTCGCTGGTTGCCATCTACAAGGACACCGGCGCAGAGCCGGAATTCGTCCAGGCCATTCCATCGGGCGTTGGCCCGGAGGGCGCGGTGGCGATTCCCGAGCGCAACCTGCTGATCACCGCCAATGAGACCGATCTGGGTGCCGATGGCCTGGCGCGCAGCCATGTGATGATCTTCGAACTCGCGGAAGCCGATGCTCCGAGCTATCCGCACATCATGTCGGACCTCGACGCCGATGGCCGTCCGCTGGGATGGGTTGCCCTGTCGGGTCTGGTCGCCGATGCCGAAATGCCGGGCATGCTCTATGGCGTGTCGGACAGCTTTCTGGGGGCACAGCCGTCGATCTATACGATCGATGCTACTGCTCAGCCGGCCCGCATCACGGCCAAGACCGTGGTGACCCGCAATGGCCATCCGGCCCAGAAGCTTGACCTGGAGGGTATTACCCTCGATGGCGAAGGTGGCTTCTGGCTGGCTTCGGAAGGCCGCACTGACCGTCTGATCCCGCATGCGCTCTATCGCGTGGATGCTGACGGCGAAATCGCCGAGGAAGTACCGTTCCCGGCCGAACTGCTGGCCGAAGAAGTGCGTTTCGGTTCGGAAGGCGTCACCATGATCGGTGAAGGCGACGACGCCACGCTGTGGATCGCCATCCAGCGCGAGTGGAAGAACGACGCCAAGGGCACCGTCAAGCTCGTTTCCTACAACATCGCCAGCGGCGAGTGGGGTGCGGTGAACTATCCGCTCGAGGCTCCCCATGAGGGCGCCTGGGTTGGCCTTTCGGAAATCACCGCCCATGGCGACCTGGTCTATATCGTCGAGCGCGATAACCAGATTGGCGACAAGGCCCAGCTCAAGGCGCTCTACAGCGTGCCGGTTGCCGAACTGGTGCCGGGCGAACTGGGCGGCGAACTGCCGACCGTCACCAAGACGCTGGTACGTGACTTTATTCCCGACCTCACCTCCACTGGTGGCTATGTGCTGGACAAGGTCGAAGGCTTTGCCATCGACGCGGACGGCACTGGCTTCGTGGTCACCGACAATGACGGTGTGGACGACAGCTCCGGCGAGACCATGTTCTGGTCTATCGGCTCGCTTTGAAGCCAGCTTGAATGATCTTAAGGACGGCCGGGCATTTGTCCGGCCGTTTTCCTTTGCTCAAAAAGGGTCCAGGCGGCTTGCTTGTGCGCGGCAAGTGCCTACACTCACGCCAGTTTCAGCCGGGGCAGAACAGGCACAGTGCTCAATCGCATCTATATCGTGGTCGGCCTCTTTGCCATTGTGGTGCTGGCCGGCGCTTTCCTTGCGCCTCGCTTCATCCAATGGGGCGATTATCGCGATCGCATGGAGGTGCTGGCCAGCGACGTGCTGGGCGCGGACGTCTCTATCCGCGGCGATATATCGTTCTCGCTATTGCCCAGTCCAAGGCTGGCCTTCTCGGACGTTATCGTAGGCGATGCCGAAGCGCCGGCGGCCACGGTCGCTTCTGTCGAGGCGGAGTTCGTGCTGATGGACTTTTTGCGCGATATCTACAATGTCACCGCCCTCGCGCTCGATAGCCCTGTCGTGCATCTGACAGTGGACGAGAATGGGCTGTTCGGCAGCGGCGTGGATCTGAGTGGCGCTGGAAGCGGTGTGGCACTGGGCCATGCGCGCATCACCAATGGCAGCGTGCGGCTGGAGGATCTGCGGTCGGCCGAGACATTTGTTGCCAGCCGTATCGATGGCGATCTGCGCCTTTCCAGCTTTACAGGGCCGTTCCAGTTTCAGGGGCGCGCCGACTATGATGACACACGCTATGAGGTGCGGTTCAATTCTGGGGCCTCTGACACTGATGGCAATGCGCGGGTGTCCAGTTTTGTGAGCGAGGCGTTGGGCGGGTTTTCGCTGACGCTTGAGGGCATGCTCTCGACCGGTGCCGCGCCGCGCTTTGATGGGACGATGGCCTACCGCCAGGCGCCACCGGAAGCTGAGAGAGCGGACGATATCCGCGGCGACTTGCTGCTGGAAAGCGCGGTTACAGCCTCGACAGACCGGGTGGTACTTTCAGGCTATACGCTGCAGCCGGACGAAAATCGGGCTGGCATGCGGTTGACCGGCGCGGCCAGCGTGCAGTTGGGCATGCGGCGCAGCTTCGACGCGGTGGTATCTGGTGGAGTGTTCTCATTGCCCCCGCGCGATGCCACTGAAGTGGCCAGTGAGCTGCCTTACGAATTTGTGCGTATGCTGTCCGAATTACCGGCGCCCCCCATACCGCCCATGCCAGGGCGGCTTGGCGTGGATCTGGCCGAAGTTGGGCTACGTGGCTTTGCGCTACGCGAGTTGCGCATAGACGCGGCGACGGATGGCCGAAGCTGGACCATTGAGCAGGCCGTGGGCCGTCTGCCAGGTGAGACCGAATTGCGTCTGTCGGGCGAGGCCAGCAACGATGCGGGGGTTCTTGGTTTCCAAGGCAATCTCAGAGTTGCCGCCGCGCGGCTGGAAGCCCTGTCGCAATTGTGGAAACGTCCGGACGAAGACAGCCCCCTCTTCAACACGCCGGGAAGCCTAGAGGGCCGGCTCATGCTGGCCGGGGATGCATTCGGCCTGAGCCAAGGGCGACTGAGTGTCGACGGCAAATCCCATGAACTAGAAGTTCGGCTTGGCTTCAGGGCCGAGCCCAGGCTTGACCTGGTGCTGGGACTGGCCAATCTGGACGCCAGGGAATCCGCCGCCTTGCTGGCGCTTTTTCCTGATGCGGCCAATGACTCCAATTTCGCCATCAGCTTTCCCGATGGAAGCTTTTTTGTCTCCGCCCAGACGCTAGATGTGTGGGGATTGCCTGCCGTCGACCTGGTTGCCGAAGGGCAGTGGTCGCCCGGTGCGATGCGCTTTTCGAGGCTTTCGGCGTCAGACTGGGGCGGCGTCATGTGGAGCGCCGCATTGAGATTGTCCGGCAGTCTTAGCGAACCGCTCGTGTCCGGGTCAGGTCAGATCGGTGTTTCGGCCAGTGATGCGCCCGGACTGGAGGCCATCTACGAGGCGACCGGCGTGCCCTTTGGCTGGCAGGACCGGTTGGCCGGTGGCTGGCCGGCCGAGCTGCAGTTCGTGCTAACCGGTGCAGACCAGGCAGAGGGGCAGATCCTGACCCTCAGCGGTTCTTTTGCCGAAGCGGCAATCGATCTGCGCGCGGAAATGGCGGGGACCTTGTCTGAACTGGCCGAGCGTGAGCTGCGTCTGGTGGCGTCGTTGGAGGCCAATGACAGTCAAGATACGCTGTCACGGCTTGGTATGGGCGCGGTGCCGCTTTTTGCGGGTGAAGGCGGTCTGTTGGCGAGCCTGTTCTTTGAAGGCAGTGGCGCCGACGGTTTTGATGGGCGTATGGCGCTCAGCCAGAATGGGCAAAGCGTGAGCTATTTCGGTGGGTTGAGTGTATCCCGGAACGGTGAAATCGGCGGTGAGGGCACGGTTGAGGTTCTGCTGGATGAGGCGAGCGGACTTGCCGCGCTGATCGGGGCGAGGGGAGCAGTCCTGCCCGGTGTGGATGCGAGTGCGGCTATATCGTTTGAGGGATTGCGGCGCCTGACGCTGGACAATATTGCCGGCGTGACCGGGGATACCGGCTTCAGTGGCTTTCTTGAGATGCAAATGCTTGGGCAATTGCCCAGCTTCAGCGGACAGTTGAATATTGATGCTGTCGAGCTGGTCGGGTTGGCCGCGGCCCTCTTCGGGCGTGATGCGCTGATCGGCGGGGAAGAGGCGGTCTGGCCCGAGGGGCCGCTGGCCGCCAACGCCACGCCAAGGCCATCGCGCGGTGACATCACTGTATCGACGCAGGCCGTGCACCATGTCGGACGCAATCTGCTGGGCGACACCAGCTTCGATTTCTCCTGGAGCCCGGAAGCGGTCTCCATTGCCCGCCTGGTCGGTGCTGTGGGTGGCGGGTCGCTGCGGCTGTCACTGGAACAATGTTGCGCCGGGTCGCTGGCTGCACGAACGATATCGGGTCAGGCCACGTTGGACGGTGTTGTGCTGGACAGCATAGTCCCGGCCGCGGTTGGGCAGGGGCTGTCGGGCAATCTGTTTGCGGGCCTGCAGTTCGAAGGCACGGGCGAAAGCCTGGGCGAGACGGTGCGCAGCATGACCGGCGAAGGCAACTTCGCTTTCACCGAGTTTACGGCGAGCGGCCTGGCGCCCTCGGTTTTTCCGGCCATTGCCGGCTTCGAAGACGTATTAAACACCGAGGCAGACGCACTGGAGACGCTCATCGGGCTCGCTCTGTCGCAAGGTGACTTCGAGGCCGAGGAGGCGCGGGGGGCGTTCACCATTGCCGGCGGGGTCGCACGGGTGGCCAACCTCATTATCGAGGGCGCAGGCGGGCGGTTGGCGGGGAGCCTCAACCTCGTGCTCGATACGCTGAGGCTGGACGGCAGCTATGTGCTGACGCCCCGCAACTTTACTGACCCGAATGGACTGGTCGAGACGGACTCGGCCCGCATCATTGCGCGTGTTGCCGGGACCTTGCTGGCTCCCGTGATCACGGTCGATCTGAGCGAGATGGTCGCTGCGATCCAGGTTCGTGCCAATGAACTGGAAGTCGAGCGGCTGGAAACGCTGAGGCTGGAGGACGAGGCCCGGCAGCGCGCCGCGGCCGAGGAGCGCAATCGCCTTATCCAGGAGCAGCGCCGCCGCGCCGCTGAGGAAGCCGCATGGCAGGCAGCAGAAGAAGAGGCGCAGCGGCTTGAAGAAGAGCGGTTGCTGCTGGAGCAGGGTGGGGTTGAACAGCCGGTGGAAGAAGGGGAGGAGCCCGTTTCCGGTCCTCTGAACCTTGGCTTTCAGCCTGGAGTGAACCGACCCATCGGCAATAGCGTGAACGAGCCGATCCAGCTCATTCCGGGGCGGTAGCGGGCCGGTCGCGATACCAGGCCAGGACCGCCAGCCGCGCGGCAGACGATAGATTGGTGGTTTGCCGCGTCTCGTCTATATGCCGCATGAGCGCGGCCATGCTCAGTTGGCGCGCCGAAGCCATGTCTTCAAGGCCGTGCCAGAATTCAGGTTCCAGCGCGATGGAGGTGCGGTGGCCGGCAATGGAGAAGGAGCGCTTTTCCATGCCTGTTCCCTAGCATCAGGGCTTTTTGCGGAAGGCGTCGAGGCTGACCACTTTTTCGCCGCTGCTTTCTTCCGACCCGCCCGCTTCCGCGGCGGCCTCGGTTGCCGCATCGGCACCAGCCTCATCGGCCTCGCGCTCATCGGGGGCGGTAGCCGGATCGAATTGCAGGGCGAACTGCACGGAGGGATCAAAGAAGCTTTTTATAGCGGTGAAGGGAATGTGGAGCATTTCGGGCTGGCCGTTGAAGCTGAGGCCGACCTCAAAGGCGCTCTCGGTGACCTTGAGGTCCCAATACTGGTTCTGCAGCACGATGGTCATTTCCTTGTCGTACTGCTTGAGCAGTTCTTCGCTGATGCGCGTGCCGGGCGCACGCGTGGCAAAGGAAATGAAGAAGTGATGCTCGCCGGGCAGGCCTGTCCGGGACACTTCCGCCAAAACCTTGCGCACGACGCCGCGCAGGGCTTCCTGGGCGAGAATGTCGTATCGCATGTGGTCTTCGGCCATAGTGCCCTGATCTCCCGTTATGTCCGGATCGATTCCCGAACGGCCCATATCAGCCCTACGTTCCCATGAAATTCAAGAACAAAGGCGGCTGGGACTACAGGCAAAACGGATTTGAGTGCAGGCTTCTGTTGCCAGGTGCCTGCGAACCCCGCCTGACGCCCGGCTAAGGGCGGAGGACTTAAATTCCCAGTGCTAGCACCGCTTACGCGGCGAGAGCGACCGGAGCCTTATGGTTGTCATTGGCAACTATAAGTTTTAGCCCGATAACGGCGGTACAATGCCGAGCGAAAGCACACTCTTTACGCCCTCGTCGATCCTATTTCGTCCCCATTGGCTCCCCCGGAAGGGGAGATGGTGGAGACGCCGGGTACTGCCCCCGGGTCCGATGGGTTTATTACAATGACAGTTTATCGCCATAGCTCTTGCGAGCAGTTCTTATATAGGCGAGCCCCCACGCGGATGCAAACCCGGACCGGACAATTCAGGGCCGGTTAACAAGTCGTGATCATGCTGGCGGCCCTTTGGTGGGGTCTAAGCATGGTTGGAAACAGACAGAATGGGGTTCGCCGGTCCTTCCGCGGCCGGCGCAGCACCCGTCCGTTCGAGCTTGTGACGCTCTTGCTGGCTGCGCTGGTGGTGCTGGGGCTCAGCGGCGAAGTTCCGCGGTTCCTGGGTGAAAGCGGCCTTGCGTCCTGGATTCTGGACAGTCCGGGCAGGCAGGACATGGCAGAGACGCTAACCTATTCGCGAGAATTCGCAGTGTGTGGGGGTGGGACAAGAACCACCTGCGTTGTGGATGGCGACACATTCTGGCTGGACGGGGTCAAGATCCGCATTGCCGATATCAACACGCCGGAGGTATCGGCGCCGCAATGCACTGCGGAGGCAGCCTTGGGGCAAAGGGCAACCATGCGGCTTGCGGCTCTGCTCAATGACGGGCCGTTTGACATTGTCCGAAGCGGCAGGGACGAAGACCAGTACGGCCGGAAACTGCGCATTGTCGAGCGGGAAGGACGTTCGCTGGGGGCGCAATTGGTGGCCGAAGGGCTGGCCCATGAATGGGGTGGCCATCGGCAGAGCTGGTGCTGAACGGGCGCTGGACAAGCCAGTAGTCATAGGTTCTGTTCGGGCCGGGAGAACAAGACAATGGCGCTCGAGCCGATAGAAGGCAGGGATTGCGACGGCTGCACGGCCTGTTGCGCGTTTCCGCCGATCCATACCGAGACCCTGCAGAAGCCGGCCAACACGCTATGCCCGCATTGCGCGGAGGGGCGGGGCTGTACGGTCTACGAGGCACGGCCCGATGTGTGTCGCGGGTTCTTCTGCGGCTGGTTTTTCCTGGCTGAACTGGGCCCGGAGTGGCATCCGAACCAGAGCGGCGTCGTGCTGCGCTCCGAATCCTTTGACGAGAATGCGGTGACCTTGCTCATCCTGCGGCTGTCGCCCTTCCTGGTGTCGGAGGAATTCGCCGGCATGGTCGGCGGCTGGGTCGAGGAAGGCGTGGGCGTCGAATTCGAGCGGTTGGGGCCGCCGGGCCACTTGCCGGCCAAGATGCGGATGAACGAATTGCTGGCAGATGCTGTTGCGGCGCGTAACCTAAGGGAAATGCAGAAAATGTTCGCCTGGGCACTCGCCCATATCGACCAGACCCATGCCTGGGAACCTGACGGGACGGTGTTGCGCAGCGCGCTGGGCTGAGGTCAGCCGTTCCACTTCATTTTCATGTAGACGCCGCCAGCCTCCAATTCCTCCAGCATCTGATTGAGGCGCCTGCGTTTGGTTTCATCGCGTTTGGCCTGATTGATCCACATGAGGTAGTCGTTCCGTTGATAGGCGGGACGAGCATCATATCGGCTTCGCAGCCCGCGTTCTTCCAGGGCTGCGGCCACAAAATCGGGCATGGGCTGAATGGGACGGAAGAGCTTGTTGGGGATTGGCGAGCCTAGAATGTCGTGGTCCAGGTCGGTCTTGGGCCTGCCCATACTGGTTCTCCATCCGTTGGGTCTCGACCCATATTAGCAGTGGCTCGAGCATTCGCTGTCAGTTGAATTCTTCAAGCGATATCGAAGCGCCCGAATCGCGCTAGAATTTACCCATGCAGCCCTATCTTCAGCTTCTTTCCGACATCCTCGAAAACGGCACCGACAAATCGGACCGCACCGGCACCGGTACGCGGAGCCTTTTCGGCTACCAGATGCGCTTTGATCTTTCGAAGGGCTTCCCGCTGGTCACGACCAAGAAGCTGCATCTCAAGTCCATTATCTACGAACTGCTCTGGTTCATCCGCGGCGAGACCAATGTGCGCTGGTTACAGGAGCGTGGCGTTACCATCTGGGACGAGTGGGCCGACGAGAATGGTGATCTGGGGCCCGTCTACGGCTCGCAGTGGCGGAGCTGGCCAGCGCCCGATGGCCGCCATATTGACCAGTTGCAGAACGTGATCGACCAGATCAAGGCCAAGCCCGACAGCCGCCGCCATATTGTTTCGGCTTGGAACCCGGCTGAAGTCGACAATATGGCGCTGCCGCCGTGTCATGCCTTGTTTCAATTCTACGTCGCCAATGGCCGGCTGAGCTGTCAGCTTTACCAGCGGTCTGCCGACACATTCCTGGGGGTGCCGTTCAACATCGCCTCCTATGCGCTGCTGACGCATATGGTGGCGCAGGTGTGCGATCTCGGCGTAGGTGATTTCGTGCATACGCTGGGCGATGCGCATCTCTACAACAATCATTTCGAGCAGGCGCGCGAGCAGTTGAGCCGCGAGCCGCGACCCTTGCCAAGATTGATCATGAACCCGGATCGCAAGCGGATCGAGGATTTCGTCTTCGAAGACTTTTCCTTTGAGGGGTACGACCCGCATCCGCGCATTTCCGCACCTATCGCGGTATGAGCCGGTCGCTGGACGAGTTGACCGGGCTGGTGTCGAAGGTTTCCGATATCTATGCCTCGCGCAATGACATCGCCCGCGACGATGACTGGTATCTGCTGAAAGTGCAGGAAGAGCTGGGCGAACTGGCGGCCGAGTATCTCAGGCTGACGAGGCGTGGCCGGATGAAGGGCGCCGATCCCGAGACTGTCCGGCAGGCGCTGGAGGATGAGGCGGCCGACGTTCTCGCCATGTTGCTGCTTTTCGCGCAGAACAACGCCATCGATCTCGATGCGGCCCTGGAACGGAAGTGGTTCAAATATCTGGGGCGTTCGCCCGCGGTTTGACGATTTCCTGTCGGGCGAGGCGTGGTAATTATCCTGGTGTCAAATGCTGGGAGGGCGCGATGAGATCATTTGCTTTTGCCTTGGTGATGCTGGCCTGTGCTCCTGCGCTCGCCAACGACACGGCTGCCGTATTGACCACGGGCGGGTTGGAATTCGTTTCACATGGCGAGATCGCCATGCAGAGCGAGGAGTTGTTCATCTCCAGGGACGAGATTCGCGTGGTCTATACGTTCCGCAACGACAGCGACCAGGATCACGATCTGCTGGTGGCGTTCCCGATGCCGGATATTGTGCCTGACCATTGGTCGCCCGTCGCCTTTCCGACGGGTCCTGCGGACAATCTGTTCGAGTTTGCAACCACATTCAACGGGGAGCCGGTAGATTCGACGCTGCACGAATACGCCTATGCGGCCGGCGTGGATCGCACCAAGATCCTGCAGAAGCTGGGCATTCCGCTGGTGCCGATCCGGCAGGAGGCGATCGATGCGGTGGACGCGCTGGACGAGGAAACTACGGCAGAGCTGCTGCATCTGGGCATGGCGGTGCCGGATGAATTCGACGCGGGGGAGGGTTGGGAAACCCATCATTGGCCGAACTGGACCTATCGGGCCACCTATACCTGGGAGGCGACCTTTCCTGCAGGGGAAACAGTTACCGTAGAGCATCGCTACAAACCCAGCGTCGGCGGCACGACGGGCGTATCCTTCCTTTATGAGCCACTCGAGGACGGCTATGATCCGGGTGCCGAATATCTGCGGAAATACTGCACGGACGAGAGCTTCCTGGCCGCCGTGCGCAAAACCTTGAGCAACCCGGACGAGCCCTGGAGCGCGCCTTTCACGGAAACCTGGATTTCCTACATTCTGACGACCGGCGGCAACTGGGCCGGCGGCGGCATCGAGCGCTTCCGGCTGGTGGTCGACAAAGGCAGTACCGACAATCTGGTCTCGTTCTGCGGAGAGGGAGTCACCAAGATCGGGCCGACGACCTTCGAGATGGTCAAGGAAGATTTCTGGCCACGGGAGGAACTGAACGTACTCATACTGGAGCGATACGAGACGCAATGAGGGCTTTGCGTCCCGTCTTTGATACTGCGCGGGGTTGACCCGGAGGGGCACTATAAACGAGGTGAATGACCCGGACCGTCCTCGTTCAAGTCCGAGAACGACATCGCAACAGGAACTACGCCGTGCTCTCTGCCCTCACTATCCGCGCCGCGACGTCATCGGACGCTTCCCTCATTCTCGATTTCATACGTGCGTTGGCGATCTACGAAAAACTCGAGCACGAGGTGAAGGCGAGCGAGGCGGACATCGTGCGGGACCTCTTCGGGTCTGAGCCCAAAGTCTTCTGCGAAATCGCGGAATGGGAGGGCAAACCGGTCGGCTTTGCGCTCTGGTTCTATACCTATTCGACCTTTCAGGGCCGGCACGGCATCTGGCTGGAAGACCTTTTCGTCGATCCGGCCCTGCGCGGCAAAGGGATCGGGAAGGCCTTGCTGGTCCATCTGGCGCGGCGCTGCGTAGACGAAGGACTGGGACGGTTCGAGTGGTGGGTGCTGGACTGGAACGAGCCATCTATAGAATTCTACAAAAGCCAGGGGGGCGTGATGCAGGACGAGTGGACCAAAGTGCGCGTTGATGGGGAAGCGCTGGTCGCGTTGGCCGGCCAATGAGCGTTCTCATTTCGCTCATCGCTGCTGTCGCCCGCAACAATGTCATTGGTGCCGATCAATCCATTCCCTGGCGCATTCCGTCTGATTTTGCCTGGTTCAAGAAGACTACCATGGGCAAGCCCATGGTGATGGGCCGCAAGCAGTTCGAGACATTTTCCAAGCCACTGCCCGGGCGACCACATATTGTTGTGACGCGGCAGCATGACTATCAGCCCGACGGCGTCCTTGTGCGGAACAGCCTGCAAGAAGCGCTGGCAGCGGCCCGGCGTTTGGCCGAAGCCAGTGAATTGAATGAAATCATGGTGATTGGCGGTGGCGACATTTACGCGCAGGCGATGCCATTGGCCGACCGGCTCTATATCAGCCATGTCGATCTTGAGCCGGATGGCGATGTGCATTTTCCGCCAATTGATCTGGCTGAGTGGCGGGTAGTCGACGAGCCGGAAATGCCCCGATCCGAGCGCGACCCGGCTACCTATGCGATCAAAGTGTACGAACGCATTCACGGGAGCGCGCATTGATCGTGCGGGCGCCTTGCCTATATATGGCAGCAATGATTTCTCGAAGACACCGAAAGGAATGCGATGCCTTGGGAGAATAATGGTGGCGGAGGCGGCCGCAATAATGGCGGACCGTGGGGCCAGGCGCCGGGTGGGGGCGGCGGCGGTCCACGCCGTCCGAGCAACAATACTCCCAATCTCGAAGACATTCTGAACCGCGGACGCGCTCAGTTTGGCGGTGGATTGCCGGGCGGACGCTGGCTTTTGGTCGGCGGTGTGCTGGTATTGGGCGCTTTCTGGTTGCTCAACTCGGTCTATACCGTTGAAGAAGCAGAAGTCGGTGTTGAATTCCGTCTGGGTGCGCCCAAGCAGGAATTGTCCACTGCGGGTCTGCATTTCCACCTCTGGCCCATCGAAACGGTCGAGAAGGTCAACACGTCGCAGAACCAGACTTCCATCGGCACGGCGACGGGCTCAGGTTCGCGCGCCAATGCCGATGACGGGCTGATGCTTTCGGGCGACCAGAACATCGTCGATGTGCGCTTTGCAGTGCTTTGGTCAGTGGGCAATCCGGTCGATTATGTGATCAATGTCCGCGATCCGGAAGAAATGGTGCGCAACGCTGCCGAAAGCGCGATGCGCGAAATCGTGGGCCGCCGTCCGGCACAGGATATTTTCCGTGATGACCGCGCCGGTATCGCGATCGAAGTGCAGCAGATTACCCAAGACATTCTCGATTCCTATGGCATGGGTGTATCGGTGCAGCAGATCTCGATCGAGAACGCAGCTCCGCCTGCCGAAGTGGCCGACGCGTTTAACGAGGTGCAGCGCGCCGAGCAGGACGAAGATCGCCTGCAGGAAGAAGCCCGCTCCTACGCAAACACCCTGCTGGGTGACGCCCGCGGTCAGGCCGCAGCGCTGCGCGAAGAAGCGGCTGCTTACTCCAACCGCGTGGTGCAGGAAGCAACCGGTGAAGCTGAGCGTTTCAACGCGGTGTATGCCGAATATGTCAACGCACCTGAAGTGACTCGCAAGCGTCTGTTCCTGGAAACCATGGAACAGGTTCTGGGTGCCTCGGAGAAGGTTCTGGTCGAGAACGGTGCCGGCGGCTCAGGCGTTGTGCCTTACCTGCCGTTGCCTGAACTGCGCTCCCGCGCCAACGCAAACACCGGTTCGGGGGAGTAAGCCATGAGCAATCGTCTCTTCATCATTGGCGGCGTCCTGGTGGCGGCCCTTTATGTGCTGTTCTCTTCGATCTATGTGGTCAACGAGCGTGAACAGGCCATCGTGCTGCGCTTCGGCCAGATCACCGATGTCCGCACCGAGCCGGGTCTGTACTTCAAGATCCCGACCGACATCGTAGATAGCGTACAGATCATTGAAGATCGTCTGCTGCGTCAGGATATCGCCGACATGACCGTGCAGGTCTCGGGTGGCGCGTTCTACGAGGTGGACGCTTTCCTGACCTACAAGATCGTGGATCCGGTGCTGTTCCGCCAGCGGGCTCTCGGTCAGTTGTCGGTCGCCCAGGATCGTATCGCCACGCGTTTCGATGCTGCTCTGCGTCAGGTCTATGGTCTGCGTGAGTTCAATGCGGCTCTGTCCGAGCAGCGTCCGCAGATGATGACCGAAGCGCGCGATCTGATGCGGCCCGAAATGGCTGCACTGGGCATCGAGATCGTCGATGTGCGCATCCTGCGCACGGATCTTGCGGATGAAGTGTCCGAACGGACCTATGAGCGCATGCGTGCCGAACGTCTGGCTGAGGCCGCGCTGCTGCGTGCCCGCGGTCAGGAACAGGCTCAGAGCCTGCGCGCCATTGCCGAACGTCAGGCGGTGGAAATCGTCGCTGCAGCGACACGCGATGCTGAAATCATCCGCGGTACCGGCGATGCGGAACGGAACCGCATCTTTGCCTCGGCCTATGGGCAGGACGCGGAATTCTTCGAGTTCTATCGCTCGATGGAATCCTACCGGACGGCGCTGGCCAATACCGGCACCACCATGGTCCTCTCGCCTGATAGCGCCTTCTTCCGCTACTTCGGTTCGGACGGCGAAATCCCTGCGGCCAGCACAAGTTTTGCAACGCCGCTGCCGCAGCGATCGGCGCCTCAGACCCCCAGCACCAGCTCGGATGAGCCGGCACTGGATGGCCTGGGCATCGAAGAAACCGTGGCTCCGACCATGACGCTGGACGATGGTTCTGAACTGCAGCCAACAGTGGGCACGGAGGCTCCGCCTCCGGCCGAAGAGACGGCGCCGGCTTCGAACCAGTAAGTCTTATGGCAGACAGAAAAGGCCCGCGCAGGAAACTGCGCGGGCCTTTGCTATTGAATTTATCAAGCTAGCGAACGAATTCGTCGTCGTAATAGCCCTGCAGGTAGAGCAGGGCGGTGAGGTCGCCATGGTCGATGCGGATGCCGGCCGCTTCGGCAACCGCTGGCTTGGCGTGCAGCGCCACGCCAAAACCGGCCACCCCGATCATGTCGAGGTCGTTGGCGCCATCGCCGACCGCCATGGTGCGAGCAAGGTCGAGACTGTGTTCGCCGGCCAGAGCCAGCAGGCGCTCGCGCTTGGTGTTCTTGTCGACAATGGGCTTGGCAACCGTTCCAGTGAGGCTGTCGCCATCGAATTCGAGCACATTGGCGATGGCTTCGTCGAAGCCGATGCGCTTGGCGAAATAGTCGGCAAAGAAGGTGAAGCCGCCGGAAACTAGCGAGGTATAGGCGCCATAGGCCTTCATGGTCTGCACCAGGGCACGGCCGCCGGGAGCAAGGGTGATGGCCTCGCGGCGCACTTCTTCGATGGCCTTGCGTTCCAACCCCTTGAGCAGGGCGACGCGGGTATCGAGGGCCTGGGCGAAGTCGAGTTCGCCGCGCATGGCGCGGTCGGTGATTTCCGCCACTTGCGATTTCAACCCGAGGGCGGCGGCCAGTTCGTCGATGCACTCCTGCTCGATCATGGTGGAATCCATGTCAGCGATCAGGAGAAGCTTGCGGCGGCCTTCACTGGGCACCAGATTGGCATCGATGGCCTTGGTGCCGATGATGTCGCGGGCGATCGCCAGTGCGTCAGGCGCAGAGGGTTCGAGAATGTCGCAGGCCACGCCGTGGTTTAGCCAGTTGAGTTCTCCGCCGGTTTGCGCCACTACAGCCTGTGCCAGCGCTGCGCTCAACTCAGGATCGGCGGGATTGGCGATGAGGGAAAGAACCGGCATGGCGGGCATAACTTTCGGGAGAGTGCGGTGACGAGCCAAAGGCGCGCAGTGCTGATAGCGGGTCCGACTGCCAGCGGCAAGTCGGCGCTGGCGCTCGAGCGCGCGCAGGCCAATGGCGGCGTCATCATCAATGCCGATGCCATGCAGGTCTATGACACGCTGCGGATCGTGACGGCGCGGCCGAGTGTCGAGGACGAGGCCCTGGCCGAGCATTGTCTTTATGGGGCGGTGCCGGCGGCCGAGCGGTTCTCGACAGGGCAGTGGGTGCGGGCGGCGCAAGCGGTTCTAGGAGACGTTGACCCGACGCGCGAATTGATTTTTGTCGGTGGGACGGGGCTTTACTTCGAAGCGCTGACAAATGGATTCGCCGATGTACCGGAGATTTCGCCGGAGTTGACGCTTGAAGTTCAACAAGAGATTCAAGCGTTGGGTGAGCCAGAGCGGATGGCCCTGCTGGAGGCCGAGGACCCGGCGACAGCGCAGCGTCTCAAGGTGGCCGATCCACAGCGGGTGACGCGGGCCATTGCGGTGAAACGCGCAACGGGGCGGGCACTGTCGAGTTTTCAGGACGATCAGCAGCCGGGCCTGCTGGAAGGGTGGCTGGTCGAACGCATGGTTCTTTCACCGGACCGCGATGTGCTGCGCGAGCGCATCGCGCTGCGTTTTGAAACCATGTTCGCAAGCGGGGCGGTGGAGGAGGTGGAGGCATTGCTGTCGATGCACCTCGATCCATCGCTGCCGGTGATGAAGGCCATCGGCGTGCGGGAGATCTCAGACTGGCTCGACGGAGTTCATAGCCGCGACGAGGCTATTACCCTGGCAACCATCGCCACCCATCAATATGCCAAGCGCCAGCGCACATGGTTTCGCAACCGCATGGGTGATTGGCCGCGCTTCGGGCTTGAAGGTGCGGCTCTCTAGGCGTTGATGTTGCGCAATAATCCCAGACGTTCGCGGAGCGCGAAGCGGCCGACCAGCAACACGGCGACGAAGGCGAGGCCGGCGGCGAGGCCGAGCCAGATGCCGACGCCGCGCATATCGAGCACATGGCCCAAAAGCCAGGCGACGGGGAGACCGACGAACCAATAGCCGAAAATAGCCATGACCATTGGCACCTTGGTATCGCTAAGGCCGCGCAGGGCATGGGCGGCAACCACCTGAGCGCCGTCGACCAGTTGGAACAATCCGGCGATGGCGAGATAGGTGGCGGCGAAGACCACGGCGTTCTGATTTTGCGGCAGAGAGGGGTCCAGGAAGAGCGAAACAATGGCCTGGCCATACAAGATGAACGTGAGGGCCGAAACTGCCATGAAGCCGGTACCGAGCAGGAAGCTCATCCAGCCGGCCTTGCGGATGCCCTCAGGGTCCCTGCGGCCGTAGGCTATGCCAACGCGCACGGTAGCGGCGATGCCGAGGCCGAGCGGTACCATGAAGGCTAGCGAGGCGCATTGCAGCGCCACGGCGTGGGCGGCCAGTTCATCGGTTCCCAGCCGGCCCATCAGGATCGCTGCTGCTGCGAACAGGCCGACTTCGGCCAGCACGGTCAGGCCGATGGGGGTGCCGATGCGGAAGATTTCCCGAAAACGCGGCCAGTCCGGCTTCCAGAACCGAATCAGAATGTTGAAGCGCTTGAGACGGCGGTGTCGCAGCACATAGGTCAGCATGGCGCCGAGCATGAAGAGATTGGTGAGGACCGTCGCGATGGCCGCGCCGCGCAGTTCCAGGCGTGGAAGGCCGAAATTGCCGAACATCAACAGGTAGTTGGTGATGGCATTGACGATCACACCGCCCACCGTGATAACGAGGATGATGCGCGTTGCGTCGAAGGTCGAGAGGAACGAGCGGAGTACGATGACGCCCATGGCGGGGGCGAGCATGAAAATGGCGATCTGGATATATTCTTCGGCGCGCGACGCCAGGACCGGGTCCTGGCCGAGCCAGACATAGATCGTCCTGATCTGCAGCATGATCGGTGCCAGAATGGCAGTGAGCAGGATCGCCGCCCAGAACCCTTGGCGGACAACACGCCGGATCGCCTTGATATCGCGGCGGCCGCGCGCCTGAGCGGTCAATGGCGCGACGGCGCTGACAACACCCACCCCGAACAGGAAAAGGGGCATGAGGAAGCTGTTGGCCAAGGTGCCGGCGGCCAGCGCCTCGGGCCCAAGCCAACCCATCATCAACACATCAGTGGCCTGCAGGGCGTTCTGGGCAACCTGGGCAATGACCAGCGGCCAGGCCAGGAGGAAGGTGGCGCGCAGTTCTGCGCCCCAGCCGCTTTTGGCGACAGGGATTTGCGGCGCTGCAGGACTGGCCGCGGCGTTCTCACTCATTGTCAGGTCTCTCACTCGCAGCTCATGCTGTAATCCAATCCGATCCGGCGCGAAAGCGGGACAGGAGACCGTGGAGCGAATGGTGAAGCTGGTACCAAGACATTTTCTGCTTGTGGCCGGGCTGATGGGCGCTCTTGGCGTGGCTGCAGCCGCGGCGGCGTCGCATGTTGACAGCCGCAATCTGGGGGCCCTTTCAACGATGTTCCTGGCCCATGCACCGGTGCTGGTGGCGCTGGGGCTGTTCGGGCAGGGACGCGTTTTGTTGGGTGCCGGACTGGTGCTCGGTGCGGGGACGATCGTATTTGGCGCTGATCTGGCGCTGCGCGAGTATGTGGGGCAGGGGCTGTTCAGCGGTGCAGCGCCACTCGGCGCCGGCTTGATGCTGCTGGGATGGCTAAGCATCGCGGTCGCGGGTCTGGCGGGCCAACGGAAGGCTTGAATTAACAAAGATTAAAACTGCCGCGGAACCATTCACAGAGACGTGCATTCATTCGTGCGAGCATTTCGTTGGAGGAATACATGCACAAGATCCTGATCATTGCCGCGACTGTCCTTTCCCTGGCCGCCTGCACCACCACCCAGCAGGGTGCGACCGTAGGTGCAATTGGCGGTGGTATCGTCGGCGCGACCGCAACCGGTGGCAATGTTGTCGGCACGGCCGTAGGCGCGGGCATCGGTGCTGTCGCCGGCGCTGCAGCAGGCGAAGTTCTTGGCTATTACGGTACTAGCCGCGACCGCTGCGTCTACGAGCGCCCGAATGGTACTCGCTATATCGACACTTGCCCGCGCGGATAGCGCGTAGCACAGCCAAGCCGCAGCGCCCCCTGCGGCCAAGCGCCCCCAGGCGCCAGACACCCGGTTGCCCCCGACCGGGTGTTCTTTTGCGCCTAGCAGATTATATAATGAACGTGCCTGGTGGACTTGAAAAAGTCACAGCAAACAGAGATAATTAGAACATACGTGTTACTTGTCTTGCGCTATCTGAACGACCGGCTTGCCGGAAACTTGGCTACCTCCTGATCTCGTGAACCGTAAGTCCGGAAAAGTTGCACACTCCCGGACAAACCCTTCCGCCGCACACTGCGGCACAACAGACCTAGAGGACCAAGACATGGCCGCCATCACCGGGACCGTGAAATTCTTCAACACCACCAAGGGCTACGGCTTCATCTCGCCCGACAACGGCGAAAAGGACGCATTCGTCCACATTTCCGCCGTGCAACGTTCGGGCCTGCAGGGCCTGTACGAAGGCGACAAGGTGAGCTTCGAGCTGCAGACCGGCCGCGACGGCAAGGTCTCGGCCACCGAGCTGACCCTGCTGAGCTAAGCTGCAGCAGTCCATAGCTGACCGACGAACTTCACTGATTTCCAGGAAACGGTGAAGAACGCGGAGTTGAAGGGCCCTCCGGGGCCCTTTTGCTTGCAATCGTGTGCAAAATCTGTCGGGCTTGGGTCAACGCCGACTCGAACCAGTGTTGCCTTCCCCCTATGCGTGAACTACTCAAACATTGGAGCCCAAAAGTCGAAACGGCGGCGAACCCGCGGCAGTCCGGTGCCATCCCCTATTCGATCGTAGAGGGGCGCATGGCGTTCCTGCTGATCACCTCGCGGCGCAGCGGAAAATGGATATTTCCAAAGGGTGCCGTCGAGCCAGGCATGACCCCGTGGGAAAGCGCGGCCATCGAAGCTCATGAGGAGGCCGGCGTGGCCGGCGAAGTCTCGAGCGAGCTGGTCGGCTCGTACCGGACCGGCGCGAGCGGGGACAATGTGGGCTTGGTGGATGTCGAGCTCTATCCGCTGTTGGTGACAGAGCAGTTTGACGCGTACAAGGAAGCGGGGCAGCGTATGCGCCATTGGACGACGCTGACCGAGGCGCGTCGCCTATTGGCCGACCCCGCGCTGGGCCGGCTCGCGGTAGCCCTGCACAACCGGCTGTTATCGAGCTAACCGATCAGCAGGCTCAATCCGAAGTAGAGAACCGCCGATACCGCTGCCGAGGCGGGCACGGTGATGACCCAAGCCGCGGCGATTGAATAGAAATGCTGGCGGCGTACCAACATACGCGTCTCCGCACGCCGGGCATTGGCCAGAGCTTCCTGGGGCGTTGCATTGAGCTGGGTGGGATCCACGAAACGGGCATTAATCGGCACCGCGTTGTCTTTCATGTCGCGCCGGGAAATATATTCGCGCAGGAACCCTACGCCGAACACCGCGCCAACCGCGATATGGGTGGAGGACACCGGCATGCCCAGCGCCGAGGCAACCAGTACGGTGACGGCTGCCGAGAGGGCGGCGCAAAACGCGCGGATCTCATTGAGCTTAGTGATCTGCTCGCCCACGGTTCGGATCAGGCGTGGTCCAAACAGGGCCAGACCCAGGGAGATGCCGATGGCGCCAATGGCCAGGACCCAGAACGGCAAAGAGATGCCGGCAACCTCGCCGTGGCCGGTCTGGATGGCGGTGACGATGGCAGCGAATGGGCCAATGGCATTGGCTACGTCGTTGGCGCCGTGCGCGAAGGACAAGAGCGCCGCTGAGACGATCAGGGGCAGACGGAACAGCGCCGCGACATGCTTCTTGCGGTTCTCCATGTGGCGCGACTGGTGACGCACCCAAGGCATGGCAGCGAACCAGCCTAGCGCACCGAAAGCAATACCCAGAGGGATTGTGATACCCCATCCCGGTTTCCAGATGCGGCTCAGGCCCTTGGTTGCGAGATACATGGCGAAAATGCCCGTCATCACCGCCACGAAGATGGGCACCCAGACGCGGGCCGAGGTGATCTTGTCGAGGCGGGTGGTTATCGTCACGCGGATGATCACGAGAAACAGTGCGGCGATCATGCCGCCCATCACCGGGGATATGACCCAGCTTGCGGCAATGGCGCCAATGGTTGGCCAGTTGACGATGGCAAAGCCGGCCGAGGCTATGCCCGAGCCGACAACGCCACCGACGACCGCATGGGTCGTGGAGACAGGGGCGCCCACAAAGGTGGCTAGGTTCACCCAGAGCGCGGAGGCGAGCAATGCGGCCATCATCACAAGGATGAAAGTGCGGTTCTCCATTTCGGGTGAAATCAGAAGGTCGCGCGCCACCGTGTTGACGACATCGCCGCCCGCCAGAAGCGCACCTGCGGCCTCAAAAATACCGGCGATGATTAGAGCGCCCACCATGGTGAGTGCGCGTGACCCGACGGCAGGTCCCATATTGTTGGCGACATCGTTTGCGCCGACATTGAGCGCCATGTAGCCGGCGATGAGGGCGGCGATGACCACGACATAGGTGCCCGGGCCCTGACCCACGGCGAAAGCTGCCCAGACCCCCACAAGCAGGAGAAATACCAGGGCAGTGCCTGGAGCGGCCAGTGAGCGGCTGAGGTGATGGGTGGCGGTTTCCAGGCCTGAGAACCGCTGCAGATCCTTGTCGAGCGCGCTTTTTTTGCTCATGTCACCGAACTGTCATATTGCAAATTGTCCTCGCCTTAACATCTCGTCTGCGTGCTGCCAGCCCCCATTCGCGCGGGCTTATACCGTGTGCACGAGAATTCGACCCGCAAAGGCGCAATGGATGCATGGCGACTTGACTTGGGCATGACAGTGCTTTTAACAATGCGGCGTCTAGAATTTTCGGAGCGGTCCAGTGCGGGCACTCATTCTCGTAGTACGCAGGCGCATCGGCAACGTGGGGTAGAACCCCGCGCGAAAGCTGGTGCGCCGAACACAGGTCCCGAATGGGGCCTTTTTTATTGCCTTTTTTCCTCAAGCGCGGAAACACAGGCGGCAGGTGAGATAAAGGCCCCGCTGGAAGGGGCGAAAAGAGTTAGGAAGGGCTGAGCAATGGCCGAGAAGATGACCGGCGCGGAAATGGTGATCCAGGCGCTGACCGATCAGGGAGTCGAGCATATTTTCGGGTATCCCGGCGGTGCAGCCCTGCCGATCTACGACGCCATGTTCCAGCAGGATTTCGTCAAGCACATCCTGGTGCGGCATGAACAGGGTGCGACCCATATGGCGGAGGGCTACGCCCGTTCCACCGGCAAGCCGGGCGTGGTTCTGGTCACCTCCGGCCCCGGCGCGACCAATGCGGTCACCGGCCTCACCGATGCGCTGCTCGATTCCATCCCGCTCGTCTGCATCACCGCCCAGGTGCCGACCACGCTGATTGGCACCGACGCTTTCCAGGAGTGCGACACGGTCGGCATTACCCGCTCCTGCACCAAGCACAACTATCTGGTCAAATCGGTCGCCGATCTGCCGCGTATCCTGCATGAGGCTTTCCTCATTGCGACCACGGGGCGTCCGGGTCCGGTCGTCATCGATATTCCCAAGGATGTGCAGTTCGCGGTCGGCGAATATTTCAAGCCCGAGGCAGACACGCTGCGTCACCAATCCTATCGCCCGCAAATGGATGGTGACCTGGACGCTATCGAGGCTGCCGTTGAACTGATGCTGAAGGCTGAACGGCCGATCTTCTACACCGGCGGCGGCGTCATCAATGCCGGTCCGGAAGCTTCGGAGAATCTGCGCGAGCTGGCCGAATTGACCGGCTTTCCCGTGACCTCGACCCTGATGGGTCTGGGGGCGTTCCCGGCCTCAAACCCGCAGTGGATGGGCATGCTGGGCATGCACGGCACCTACGAAGCGAACATGGCGATGCATGATTGCGACGTGATGATCAATATCGGCGCCCGGTTCGATGACCGCATTACCGGCCGCATTGATGCCTTCTCGCCCAACAGCACCAAGATCCATGTCGATATAGATCCCGCTTCGATCAACAAGGTCGTGCAGGTGCATGTTCCCATTGTTGGCGATTGCAATCGCGTGCTCGAAGAAATGATCCGCATCTGGCGCAGCCGGACCAATGCACCGCGCACCGAGGCCATTGCGCCGTGGTGGACGCAGATTCAGCAGTGGCGCGACGTCGGCTCGCTCAATTTCAAGAACTCCGACACGGTCATCAAGCCGCAATGGGCCATTCAGAGGCTATATGAGGCGACCAAGAAGCAGTCCAAGGACGTCTATATCACGACCGAGGTTGGCCAGCACCAGATGTGGGCGGCGCAGCACTTCCACTTCGACAAGCCGAACCACTGGATGACCTCGGGTGGCCTGGGGACCATGGGTTACGGCTTGCCGGCGGCTGTCGGCGTGCAGGTGGCCCACCCAGATGCGCTGGTGATCGACATTGCCGGTGAAGCCTCGGTGCAGATGACCATGCAGGAGATGTCGACAGCGGTGCAGTATCGCCTGCCGGTCAAGATCTTCATTCTCAACAATGAGCGCATGGGCATGGTCCGGCAGTGGCAGGACCTGTTGCACGGCTCGCGCTATGCGCATTCCTATTCGGAATCGCTGCCCGATTTCGTCAAGCTCGCTGAAGCCTATGGGGCCAAGGGCATCAAGTGCGACACGCCGGCCGAGCTCGATGCGGCGATTGCCGAAATGCTCGACTATGACGGGCCGGTGCTGTTCGACGTGCTGGTGGAAAAGGACGAAAATTGCCTGCCCATGATCCCTTCGGGCAAGCCGCACAACGAAATCATCCTGCCCGATACGGCCAATATCGGCGACATCATCGACGAGAAGGGACGGCAGCTGGTTTAGGCCACTGCGGAGGACAACGACATGAACGCACATTTGCAACCCACCGGTTCGGCCTATTTCCTGACCCAGGAAACCCAGCAGTCCGAGCGACACACCCTCTCCGTCCTGGTGGACAACGAGCCGGGCATTCTCGCGCGGGTGGTTGGCCTGTTTTCGGCGCGCGGCTTCAATATCGAGAGCCTGACCGTCAGCGAGACCGAACACGACAAGCGACTTAGTCGCATTACTGTGGTCGTGATCGCCACGCCCAAGGTTCTGGTGCAGATCAAGACGCAGTTGGAGCGGTTGGTGCCGGTGCATCGGGTGCACGATCTGACCGCGGAAGGCGCTTATCTTGAGCGCGAGCTGGCGCTGATCAAGGTCAATGGCACGGGTGATCACCGGGCCGAGACCCTGCGCCTGGCCGACGCATTCCGGGCGCAGATCGTGGACGCGACGGTGGAGAGCTTCGTGTTCGAGGTGACCGGCAAACCCTCAAAGATCGATAGCTTCATCACCCTGATGCAGCCTCTGGGGCTGGTCGAGGTTGTCCGCACGGGCCTGGCCGCGATCAATCGCGGTCCGGAGAGCATGTGATCGGCAAAAGCTGATCGCTCTCATCACAAGGTTCGATTGGGCGAGGCGCCCAGTCTGGTGTATGGCAGGGGCCTGTTGTCTCAGGTTCCTGCCATGACTTTGCTTTCCGTCAATCTCAATGCCGTCGCGCAATTGCGCAACCGTCGCGATCTGCCCTGGCCAAGCGTAACGGGAATCGCGCGGGTGGTGCTGGAGGCAGGCGCCAGCGGTATCACCGTGCACCCGCGGCCGGACGAGCGCCATATCCGGCGCACGGATGTGTTCGCGCTGTCTGAATTGCTGGGGGCGGAGTATCCGCAGGCCGAATTCAACATCGAGGGTTATCCGAGCGAGGATTTCCTCGATTTGATCGAGCAGGTGAACCCGCAGCAGGTCACGCTGGTGCCGGACGATCCCGCCCAGGCGACGTCCGACCACGGTTGGGATTTTGCGGGCAAGGGCAATTTCCTGACCTCAGTTGTGCAGCGTCTCAAGCGCCCGGATCGGCGAATTTCGCTGTTTTGCGATCCCGATGCGGGGCCCGAGGGTGTTGCAGCAGCAAGAGCCACCGGTGCTGATCGGATCGAGTTATTTACCGGTCCGTATGGGGCTTGCTTCGATGACCCGGCTGAGGCCGGACGGCAGTTGGCAGCGCTGGCGGTCACCTGCCGTGCTGCCCAGGATGTGGGGGTTGGGGTCAATGCCGGCCACGATCTCACACTGGCCAACTTGCCGGCGTTCCAGAAGGCTGTGCCCGGCGTTGCGGAGGTCTCGATCGGGCATGGAATCACGGCTGATGCCTTACTGATGGGGTTCGCCGAGGCGACCCGGCGCTATATTGACGTCCTGGCCTAAGGCGATTGTTCGATCAGAAAGAACACTTCGTACGCGCAATGAGGGCAATGACCGGGAATTGAGGCAGCCAAGCTGTCCTGAATGCCGAAATTGCTGGTATTTCCCATACTTACATTATTGTGACCGGGGCACGCAGCTGTCCCTGGATGACAATCAGGTGCCCTCTTGAGGCTTTTCGTGACAGGCACATATATCGCCTCAGTTACGATTTGTTACCAAGGAGGGCATGCAATGTCCAAGCTCAAGATCGGCGTCATCATCTCGTCTACCCGTCCCACCCGTTTCGGCGAAGTGCCGGCCAAATGGATCCTGGACAAGGCAAATGAACGCCCGGAAATCGAGGCCGAACTGATCGATTTGCGTGACTACAACCTGCCATTCTTCGATGAAGCTGCTTCCAATGCCTGGATGCCTTCGCAGAACCCCGAGGCCGTTCGCTGGCAAAACAAGATCTCCGAATTTGACGGCTACATCTTCGTGGTTGCCGAATATAACCGCGCCATCACCGGCGCGCTTAAGAACGCGATCGACCAAGCCTATGTGAACTGGAACAAGAAGGCTTTCGGTGCAGTGGGCTATGGCGCCTTGGGTGCGGCACGCGCTGTCGAGAACCTACGGACCATCGGTGTCGAATTGCAGATGGTTTCGACCCGTTCGGCTGTTCATATCGCCGGCGCCGACTTCTTCGCCGTGCACCCGTTGGGCCAGCAGAACAAGCCCATGAGCGAGATCGAAGGCTCGATCGGTTCCTCGGCAAAGGACATGCTCGACCAACTCGTCTGGTGGGGTGATGCCGCCAAGGCCGCTCGCGAGGAAGAAAATTCTGTCGCTGAAGCCGCCGAATAATCGGGTCAATCTCCAGCAACTGCTGGGTCACAGGGGCTGTCCCATTCGGGCAGCCCCTTTTTGCGTATGAACTATTCGGTTCAGCGGGTGTTGTTTGTGAAGGGGGACGGGTGTATAGCGGCGCCCGCCTTGAAACAGCGAGAGCCGTAAAGCTCATGACGCATACGGAAAATGCCGGCGCCCAAGCCGGTGACGTAGCGACCGAACAGGCCAGCCACGGAAAATCCAGTCTACCACTCCTCACTGTTGGGGCTATCGGCGTTGTCTATGGCGACATTGGGACCAGCCCGATCTACGCCTTCCGTGAGGCCATGGCGGTGCGTCCGGGCGTAGCGGCGACGGAAACCGAAGTGCTGGGATTGCTGTCGCTGATCGTCTGGGCGCTCGCGCTAACGGTGGCGTTCAAATATGTGTTCTTCGTGACCCGCGCTGACAACAACGGGGAAGGCGGAACGCTCTCGCTGATGGCGCTGGCGCGCAAAACCTTCGACAAGCCGCCGGTCTGGATTACCGCGCTGGGCGTGGCCGGTGCGGCGATGTTCTATGGCGATGCCATGATCACCCCGGCGATCTCGGTGCTCTCGGCGGTGGAAGGTCTGGAGCTGGTGGCGCCCAATATGACCCGCTGGGTGGTGCCGATCACGCTGGTGATCATTCTGGGTGTGTTCTTTGTCCAGCGCTTCGGCACCGGCAAGGTGGGTGTCGTTTTCGGCCCCATCACAGCTGTCTGGTTTCTGGTGATGGGCGCGATCGGCCTCTATCACATCATGCAGAACCCGTTCGTGCTTTGGGCGCTCAATCCCTGGCACGGAATCGAGTTTTTGCTCACCCACGCCAATATCGCCTTTGTGGTGATGGGGGCGGTGTTTCTGGCCGTGACCGGCGCCGAGGCGCTTTATGTCGACCTGGGCCATTTCGGGCGCAAGCCGATCGTGCTGGCCTGGTTTGGCCTCGTATTTCCCTGCCTGCTGCTGAACTATTTCGGGCAGGGGGCCTTTGTGCTCAATGTCGGGCCGGAAAACGTCGTCAGCCCGTTCTTCGAAATGCATCCCGACTGGGCGCTAATTCCGTTTGTGGGGCTCGCCACCATGGCGACAATCATTGCCAGCCAGGCGGTGATTTCGGGCGTGTTCAGCCTGACCCAGCAGGCCATTGCGCTCAACCTGTTGCCGCGCATGATCGTGCAGCACACATCGCAGGACCAGCGCGGCCAGATCTACATGCCGCAGATCAATACGATGATCATGGTCATGGTGCTGATCATGGTGGTCAGTTTTGGCAGCTCCACCGCCATTTCGAGTGCCTATGGTATTGCCGTTTCGGGCATCATGGTTGTTACGCTGGCCTTGCTGCTGGTGGTTATGCGCCGTAACTGGAAGTGGCCACTGGGCGGGGTGGTTGCCTTTGGCGCGCTCTACCTTCTCATCGATGGTGGTTTCTTTGCGGTCAATTCCGCCAAGATCGTCCAGGGCGGCTGGGTACCCGTCGCCGTTGCCCTGTTCGTCTCCTTGCTCATGGTCAGTTGGATGACGGGGCGGAATCGGCTGGCGGCAAAGACCCGTCGCGATGAAGTGCCACTTGAATTCCTCGTAGAAAACCTGGCCAAGAAGAAGCCAACCGTGGTGCCGGGTACGGCCATTTTCCTCACCAGTGATGTTGAGGGTGCACCGACGGCACTCCTGCACAGCCTCAAGCACTACAAGGTGCTGCATGAGCAGAACGTCATCCTGACCGTGCGGACGTCGACATCGCCGCGCGTGCCGGACGATGAAAAGGTGACTATCGACGCCTATAACGAATTGTTCTTCCGCGTGGTCGTGACATTCGGCTTCATGGAAGAGCCCAATATTCCCAAGGCACTGGCGCTGGCCCGAAAGCTGGGTTGGAAGTTCGACATCATGTCGACTTCATTCTTCCTGTCGCGCCGTTCGCTGAAGCTCGGGCAGAAGAGTGGTCCGATCCGGTTCTGGCAGGACCGGCTGTTTATTCGCCTGGCGCGCAATGCGAGCGACGCGACGGAGTATTTCCATATTCCCACCGGCCGGGTGGTGGAAATCGGCACTCAGCTCATCATCTGATCGAGGGGTGCAAATGAGGTCCGCTGGGCCTCATTTCTCCATGTCGGGGCAGAGATAGGGCACGCTGGCGGGGGCAAAACGCTGTTCCTCGACACCGCCGACGAGCTTGAGGCTGAGCACCAGCTCGTCGCTGGTGAGCGAGGCAATGTCGGCATTGATGGTCATGCCGTCCTCGTCCCAGGCAATTTCCGTGTCGGAAAGCCGCTGCCAGTTGGAGAGGCGATAGGCCTCCCAGCAACTGTCGGACACCATGGTGCCGTCGGCGAGGAAGATATGCATGACGCCGGGCAGGGCGTCGCTGCTGTCCTGCCGCACCCAGACCCGGTTGAGCAGTAAATTGTCCTCGTGCGCCTCGGACTCCTCGGCCGCCGATTCCGTTTTCTGGGCCATCGCCGGCACGGCGGCACAGGTGCCAACGCCCCAAACGGTCATCAGCGCGAAAATGGCGGCCTTGGTATCCATCAAACGTCTCCCTGCAATGCACCTCACTTGGGCATCACTCTTGTGTGCAACAAGAGTGATCGTCCCAAGGCGGCGGAATTTGGTCAGCGCCGTGACCTTGTGAAGGTCTTATGCGCGCAGGCCCAGCACCCGATCGCGCCCGGAGACGCGCTGGGTCTGTACCGGCCAGAGATCGTAGTCCTGGTCGAGCACGCGGGCGGCATGGGCGGCCCAGTTCGGATCATCCAACGCGCCACGCGCCAAGGCGATGAAGTCGGCTTCGTCGCGCTGCAGAATGGCTTCGGCCGCTTCGATGTCGCCCAGCAGACCGACGGCCATGGTGGGGATGTCGGCACCCTGCTTAACGGTCTGGGCGAATGGCACCTGATAGGCCGCGGTTGAGGCGATGCGCCCCTGGGCCAGGCCGCCGCTGGAGCAATCGATGGCATCGACGCCGCGCGCTTTCAGCTCGATGGCCAAGGCGACGCTATCCTCGGGCGTCCAGCCGCCCGGCGCATTGTCACTCACCGAGAGGCGGACGAGGAGCGGCTTGTCATCAGGCCAGACAGCGCGCACCGCTTCGGTGACTTCAAGCACAAGGCGCATGCGGTTTTCGCGGCTGCCGCCATATTCATCGGTGCGGTGGTTCGATAGCGGGGAAAGGAACTGGTTGAGCAAATAGCCATGTGCGGCGTGGATTTCGACAGTGTCAAAACCGGCCTTTTCTGCCCGGAGGGCGGCTTCAACAAAGCCGTCCTTGACCCGCTGGATGCCGGCCTTGTCGAGCTCTGTGGGCACCTGGAACTCAGGATTGGCCGGATCATGCGCTTCTGCACTGGGGGCGACCGGTTGCCAGTATTCGTAACCGACCGCGCGGCGCCGCTCTTCGCTGGCAAGGTCTTCGGGCGTATGCCAGGACACCGGGGTCGAGGCCTTGCGCCCGGCATGGGCAAGCTGAATGCCGGCGGCGGCGCCCTGGCCGTGCAGGAAGTCGACAATGCGGGCCAGGGGTGCAATCTGCTCGTCCTTCCACAGGCCCAGATCGGCGTAGGAGATGCGCCCTTCGGGCACGACACCGGTGGCTTCCACGATCACCAGTCCGAAGCCGCCCAGGGCGAAGCGGCCCAGATGCACGAAGTGCCAGTCATTGGCGAAACCGTCGATGGCCGAGTACTGGCACATCGGGGCCACCACGGTGCGGTTGCGCAGGGTCAGGCCGCGCAGGGAGACGGGTGAAAGCAATTTTGACATTGGCAAAGTCCTTGGCCGGCTGAAGGCTGGATGGAATATCCCTACATGGCCTTTTCCTGCTTCATCGGCAAGTGCCGATGATTGAAAGCTGTGTTGCGAATGACGCATTTCCGTGAATAGCTCCTCGCCTGGTCCTCAGAGCGGGAATCGCCATGCCCATCACTGCAAGCCGCTTTCGTGAACTCCTGGGTTTTGAAGATCGTGGTGTGACGCGCCTGGACAAGCGCGTTGAACCCATGGGCGACTATGTCGTTGAGCATCTGCACTTGCGCATTGGCGATGCCGAAGTGCGGGGCATTCTGACTCGTCCTGCCGAGATCGCTGCGCCGCTGCCCGCCATTCTTTACGGGCATTCCCATGGTGGTCGGTATGACGTCGGCGCCCGCGAACTGCTCGATGGGCGCGAATATCTGGTCAGTCCGCTGGGTCCGGTCTTTGCCCGAGCCGGTTATGTTACGCTGTGCATTGACATGCCGGTTTTTGGCGAGCGCGCCAATGTCACTGAAAGCGCGGCCGCCAAGGCATTGCTGTGGTACGGCCAATCGCTGTTCGGCGAGATGCTGTCCGATCACGCCGCCGCGCTGACCTATCTGGCGGGGCGTGATGACGTGGATGCGTCGCGCATCGGGGCTTTTGGTCTGTCCATGGGTTGCGTGCTCAGCTACTGGCTGGCGGCGCTGGACAAGCGCATTACCGCGGTGGCGCATTTGTGCTGCTTTGCCGACTTCCGCACCATGATCGAATTGGGCGCGCATGACGGACATGGCATTTACCTGACCGTACCAGGCATGCTTCGGGAAGCCGATGGCGGATCGATTGCCGCGCTGATCGCGCCGCGCCCGCAGCTCATCTGTGTTGGAGAGGCCGATCATCTGAGTCCGCCCAAAGCTGTGGCACGCGCCATGGACGAATTGCGGCCCGCCTATGAGATGGTTCCGGACAGATTGGAGTTCCTGAGCGAAGCCGGCGTGGGGCATCAGGAGACCCCAAGCATGCGGGCGGCCGTGCTGCGCTTCTTCGAGCGTTATCTGGGGTAGGGGGCCGGGCGGAAACCTATCCACTCAAGTGTCTGCGCCAAAAGGCCGGGATTGGTCCAGACTATGTAAGCGCCGAACACCAGCGCCGCGATCAATGCAAGGCCGAACAGCTTCCTGAAGACAGACACCACCAGCCAGAGCAGAAGGGCGGCGCCAATGCCGAGCATTAGCAAGGAAACGGTATCGGTCGGCATGAGAAGCTCCAGCGGAATCGACCTGGACTTCTAGAGCGGGCCGGAGCCGAGATTGTGGCAATCCACATGTTGATTGTGGAACGATACGCTCTGGCCGCGCTTGTTCTTGGGCAGAGCGGAGCAAGGACGATGCGACAGATCGAGGCTGGTGAAGACATACCGAATGCGGTGACCGTCGGGGTCGAGCGGGACGCGGACGGCAAGGTGTTCGCTGTGGTGCGCTGGCCTGCAATTCGGGGCGAAGCGGCAGGAGAGGATCGCTACCACTCCGTGCCCAAGGCGCTTGAGGTCGCTGAAAGCGTGAAGTCCGAGCGTGGGTTTGGTGAAATCGTCGTTTCCTTGCAAACAGCCGAATTGTGGCGCGATGAGTGGGGTTTGCTCGAACTGGGTGCAAGCGAAGTGACTGCCGAGGAAGCATTCGACATGGCATGGGACATAGAAGCCAATCGCGACGCCTGACCGGCGCCAAGATTTCGCTTGCCTGGAACCGTACCGTACGGTACGCCTCTCGCACGGAACGGCACCGCGGCGATCGGGGCCGAAGGTTTTTGCGAAAAGAGGATGGTCCCGTGGCCCTGGCCATCAAGGTCAACGAAGAGACGTTCACCCCCCGGCAGCAGGCAGTGCTGACCGCGGCGCTGGATCTGCTCGTCGAGAATGGCGACGGGCTGACGATGACGGCGGTGGCGCGGCGTGCGTCGTGCTCGAAAGAAACGCTCTACAAGTGGTTTGGTGATCGCGACGGATTGCTGACAGCAACCGTGCAGTGGCAGGCGGCCAAGGTGCGCATGCCCTATGTCGATCGCAGCCATCTCAGCGTCAAGGCGCTGCGTTCCAGCCTCGAGCAGTTTGCGCGTGATCTGTTGACGACCATTGTCGGCGAGGTCTCGATCACGCTCAATCGTACCGCGATTACCCATGCGGCGCAGGAAAAGGACGATCTGGGCAATATCGTCCTGGAGAACGGGCCCCTGGCCATTCGCCGGCGGCTCAAGCCCATTCTCGAGGCGGCCAGGGATGCCCGGCTGCTGCGCTTTCCCTCCAGCGAGGAAGCGTATC
Source organism: Devosia polycyclovorans (assembly GCF_042181575.1). Taxonomy (GTDB): domain Bacteria; phylum Pseudomonadota; class Alphaproteobacteria; order Rhizobiales; family Devosiaceae; genus Devosia; species Devosia polycyclovorans. Next base: position 1,873,479 of record NZ_CP170082.1, read on the forward strand.
GGACATTTTTCGGCCTGGTCGTGCGCGACGTGCAGATCCGTCTGCTGCTCGGCGACAAGGCGCTGACCCAATCCAATGTCGAGGCTAACATCGAAGCCGATGTGAAAGCCGCGGCGGACCAGTTCCTGACCCTTTATGGGGTCAAGGCAAATAGCTGAAACAAATCGCACTATTTCAGGGAGAACCCCAATGCGCGTCTATTACGATCGTGATGCCGATCTCAACATCATCAAATCCAAGAAGGTGGCCATTATCGGTTACGGTTCGCAGGGCCACGCACATGTGCTGAACCTGCGCGACTCGGGCGTCACCAACGTCGCCGTGGGCCTGCGTCCCGGTTCCGCTTCGGCCAAGAAGGCCGAGGGTGAAGGTCTCAAGGTGATGAGCGTTGGCGAAGCTTCGGCCTGGGCCGACGTCATCATGCTGCTGACCCCCGATGAGCTGCAGGCCGACATCTACAAGGAGCACATCGAGCCCAACATCCGCGACGGCGCCGCGTTGGCTTTCGCGCACGGCCTCAATGTGCATTTCAACCTGATCGAGCCCAAGTCGACCGTCGACGTGATCATGATTGCGCCCAAGGGCCCGGGTCACACCGTGCGCGGCGAGTACCAGAAGGGTGGCGGCGTGCCGTGCCTGATCGCCGTGCACCAGGATGCTTCGGGCAATGCCCATGACATCGCGCTGGCCTATGCCTCGGGCGTTGGTGGTGGCCGTTCGGGCGTTATCGAGACCAATTTCCGCGAAGAATGTGAAACCGATCTGTTCGGCGAGCAGGTCGTGCTCTGCGGTGGGCTGGTCGAGCTGATCCGCGCCGGTTTCGAGACGCTGGTGGAAGCCGGCTATGCGCCGGAAATGGCCTATTTCGAATGCCTGCACGAAGTGAAGCTGATCGTCGACCTGATCTACCAGGGCGGCATCGCCAACATGAACTACTCGATCTCGAACACCGCCGAGTGGGGTGAATATGTCACCGGCCCGCGCATCATCACCTCGGAAACCAAGGCCGAGATGAAGCGCGTACTGCACGACATCCAGTCGGGCAAGTTCACCTCCGAGTGGATGCAGGAAATCAAGTCGGGCGGCGGCGCCCGCTTCAAGGCGACTCGTCGCCTGGCCGACGAGCATCCGATCGAGGAAGTCGGCACCAAGTTGCGCGACATGATGCCGTGGATCAAGGCCGGCGCGCTGGTCGACAAGGCGAAGAACTAATTTCTGTGGCCGGGCAAGTAGCCCGGCCATTTTTTCGATCCCTGCCACATCTGCGGAAACGCCATCATGGCTGGCGGTCACAACTGGCTGTCTAGTCGTCTGCGCTGATGATTGCGCGGGTCATCAGATTCACGGCTTCGGGGGTATCGAGCGTCGAATCCTGCGTGAGAGTGCGCCAGGTATGAAAGCTCATCGCGAGGGCCAGCGCCGCCTTGCCTTTCTGTTCAAGCCCCCCCGTCACCGACTCGGCGATCGCTCGCATTTCCGCCCCGGCGCGTAATTCGGTCACTTCTCGCGTCAGCGGATGGACCTCGGAGTCCCGCACAACACTCCCCATCAGCTTCGCGTTGCGCTCGTACCAACGGTAAAGCGCGCCTAGTGCCATGCGTAGCCGGACTTCCGGATCGTTGGTAGCGGCCCACTCCGCAGGTGAGGGCAGGGGGTCGCGTGCCATGGTCGTCCCCGAGCACGCCATGAGCAGGCTTCGATCGTCTGGAAAATGGGCGTAGACCGTGTGCCGCTGCACGCCTGCGCGATCGGCGATCATGCTGATCGTCGTGGCGGCCGGTCCGACCTCACCATGCAACTCAATCGTCGCCTCGACGATGCGTTCGCGCGTCTTGGCCTGATTCTGGGCCCGCTTGGACTGGTTGTAGCCACGCGCATTTTTTTCACTGCACACGTGTGTTCTTTCATATTTACAGAAAGTCCAACATTCACTACACATATGTGTACCGCGAAAACCGGCGCGGTTCCACAGGAGGTTGAAATATGGACGTTCCTACCTTTGTCGGCGCCCGGCGCGTTGCGCCCGACGTTACCTCGTTTTGCGGGTTTTTCCCCATCCCAGGGCTCGGCATTCTTCCGGCCAACTCGCATTTCATACATGCCAGGGAGCCGATTCTCGTCGATACTACAGGCGTGGCCTTTCGTGAGCCCTTCCTCGATGCCCTGAGCGACCTGATCGATCCTGCCGATCTCAAGTGGATCTACGTCAGCCACACCGATCTTGATCATATCGGCAATCTCGACGCTGTCATGGCGCTCGCGCCCAACGCAAAGGTCGTGCTGCCAGGGCTGGGCGCCGCAAAGATGTCGCTGCGTGAAGACTTCGACATGAGCCGCTTGGTTCCGATGGATCACGGCCAACGGCTGGATCTCGGGGACCGCGAGCTCGTGCTGCTGCGTCCTCCCACTTATGACGCGCCGGAAACGACGGGGTTTTTCGATACACGAAACAGGGTGCTGTTCACGGTGGATTCGTTCGGGTCGCTGATCGATGCGCCCTATGAGCAAAGCTCGGACATTCCCGAGGCGACGCTGCGCGATGGCATGACGACCTGGGCAGGCATCGATGCGCCCTGGCTGGGCATGGTAGACAAGAGCAAGCTTGGGCGCCTGCTTACGGACGTGCAGCGCCTGGACCCCTCGGCCATCATCTCGGGACACCTGCCCGTCACGGCGGGGCGGATGATCGACAAGGTCCTCGGCAACATGCTGGGCGCACTTTCCGAAGACAGGTTCGCTCACCCTGACCGCGAGACGATCGAGGGGCTGTTTGCGCAGCCGGCAATCTGATGGCCGCGCGCCAGCACCTGACTGACACTCGCTCGGTTTCGACATCAGAAGACGCTCTGGCCACCGGAAAAGGAGCCACTGGCTGCAAGGGCTCGGCCTGCCCCGCGTTTGAAACCTGCCAGGGCCGGTGCGCTAACGAAGGGAATTCGTACGGCGAGCGGGCTTCAGCCCCAGCGCGACCCACGAGTATCACATGGGCGGACACTAGAGCGAACTGAAGGCGCGCAAGCGCCGATGGCCGATCGCCTTTCGGGTAAGTTCGCACTTGCCGATGAGCATGGCAGCGAAGAAGTTGGCTCCAAGCCGCGCGAAATGATGCCCCGGATCAAAGCCGGCGCCCCGGTGGACAATGCAAAGGCACAAGTCGCGAGCGGCTCAATAAGATCGGGGGGCCTACGGGGCCCCTGATCGGTTTTGGCGGCTTTCAATCCCGATGATTACCGCCTAGTCTGCCCCCGCGTCCAAAGTCTAGACTTACTGAATGGCGGGGTATCTATGACGAAGACAAAGAGGTTTTGTCTCTTTCTGGTCAAGCCGTCGCATTATGACGACGACGGCTATGTCATTCAGTGGAAACTCTCGCCCATCCCGTCCAATTCGCTGGCCTCAGTGCATGGCCTGGTGCGGGACGTTATCGAGCGCAAGGCGCTTGGTGAGGACTGGCAGGTCGATGTCGAGACGATCGACGAGACCAATACCGAAATCGACACCCGTTCGATCATCGCCGATTGCCGCGAAGCGGACTCGGCGCTGGTCATGCTGATCGGGGTGCAGTCCAACCAGTTTCCGAGGGCGCTCGATATTGCCCGCCCGCTCAGGGCTGCAGGCGTACAGGTGGCCATCGGGGGTTTTCACGTCTCGGGCGTCATTTCCATGCTCAACGGCGAGGATGCCGATTTCCAGACCGCAAAGGATATGGGCATCTCCCTGTTTGCCGGCGAGATGGAAGGGCGCACCGATGAAGTGCTGGCCGATGCCGTCTCAGGCCAGATGAAGCCGCTCTACAATTACATGAACGACCTGCCCGGCATCGAGGACACGCCGGTGCCCTTCATGCCCGCCGAGCATGTGTCGCGCACGGCCTATAACCTGACCAGCTTCGATGCGGGCAGGGGATGCCCCTATCAGTGCTCATTCTGCACCATCATCAATGTGCAGGGGCGCAAGTCCAGACGCCGCTCGCCCGATGATATCGAGAAGATCATCCGGCTCAATATGAGCCAGGGCGTGCATCGCTATTTCATCACCGACGACAATTTTGCCCGCAACAAGGACTGGGAAGCAATCCTGGATCGGCTGATCCATATGCGCGAGGTCGAGGGGCTCAATTTCAACTTCATCATCCAGGTGGATACGCTCTGCCACCGCATCCCGCGCTTCATCGAGAAGTGTTCGCGCGCCGGGGTGACGCGAGTGTTCATCGGGCTGGAGAACGTCAATCCGGCCAATCTCAAGGATGCCAAGAAGCGGCAGAACAAGATTACCGAATACCGGGCGATGCTGCAGGCCTGGAAGCAATGGCATGTGATCACCTATGCCGGGTATATCCTGGGCTTTCCGACCGACACGCCCGAGCGGATCATGCATGATATCGACGTGGTCAAGCGCGAGCTGCCGGTCGACATTCTCGAATTCTTCTTCCTCACGCCCCTGCCGGGGTCCGAGGATCACCAGAAGCTGCACCGGGCGGGCGTGGCAATGGACCCCGACCTTAACAAATACGACCTCAATCACTGCACCACGGCCCATCCGAACATGTCGAAGGCGCAGTTCGAGAAGGTCTATGCCGATGCCTGGAGCCGATACTACTCGCTCGACCATGTCGAGACGATCATGCGCCGCGCCGCTGCCTCCGGCATTTCCACTGCGCAGGTGCTGTTGCTTTGCACCTGGTTCATGGGCGCGCTCAAGATCGAAGGGGTACACCCGCTCGAAGTTGGCTGGATCCGCAAGAAGTCGCGCCTGAACCGGCGAAGCGGCATGAAGATCGAGCCCGCCATTGTGTTCTATCCCAAGTATTATGCGGAGCTGAGCTGGAAACTGAGCCGCTGGGCGTGGCTCTATTTCCGCTTCGGGCTGAAGCAGCTCAAGGTGGAGCGCGATCCCAAACGGCAGGACTATACCGACCTCGCCATGTCGCCGGTCAACGAGCACGACGCGGAGGATCTCGAACTGTTCAAGACCAGTGACGCAGTTGCCTGGCTGGACCAGCAGAAGCGGATCAATAACGCACAGCACGGTATCAAGACGCCGGCAGCGGAGTAGGGGACTGTCGCCGCCACATTGGCTTGCGCGCCGGGCCCGCCGTCATCACACCCTTGGTCCCTCCCATCAAGGGAAGGAAGCAAGGGTGGGGTGCAAGCTTCGCCAGCAAGCGCAGGAAGCCACCTTTCCCCCGGCGGTCAACTGGCCTAGAAGTTGGCCTGCAAGCGAGGGAGATGAGTCATGACTCTGCCAAATTTTCCGGTCGAGGGCGGGTGTTCGTGTGGCGCGGTGCGGTATCAGCTCGAGGCCAGTCCGCTCAGCGTCTATAATTGCCATTGCAAGGATTGCCAGCGCTATTCCGGGGCCGGCTGGTCCATGTCAATGATCGTCAAGGATGACGACCTGCAGGTGCTGTCCGGCGACACCGAGCGCTATGGCCGCACGGCCGACAGCGGCAATGTCATTGACATGCATTTCTGCGCCAACTGCCATACCTGGCTCTGGAACGTCCCACCGGCAGGCGGGATAAAGGTGATGCGCGCCGGGTCACTGGACAACATGGATTGGGCGGCACCTGTGGGGAATATCTGGACAGACAGCAAGGCGGCCTGGGCCAGTATCGACCCCGGCCAGGTCAATTTCGCCAAAGGCGCTACGGATCGGACCCCGCTTTTCGACGCCTGGACCCGCGCGCATCAGAGCTAAGCCATGAGCAAACAAGACGATATTGCATTGGTCACTCGCCAGGAAAACGAACTGGTTCTGTCGCGTTTTGACGAGGCAGTGGCCTTCGAAATCGGCGCTGCCATCCGCGGGCGGGCTCTCAATGAAGGGCTGTCGCTGGTGGTCGACCTCAGAACCTGGGACCGCCAATTGTTCTTTTCGGCCACGCCCGGCACCAGCGCTGACAATGCCGAATGGGTGCGGCGCAAGATCAATTCGGTGCGGCGTTTTCAGCGGGCCAGCTATCGGCTGGTGCTGGAACGGGGGGAGGCGCCGTTCCCACCCCAGTCCGGTGCCGATCCAGCCGACTTCGTGATTGCCGGAGGCGGGTTTCCCATCCGGGTGACCGGCGCCGGGATTATCGGTTGCCTCACTATTTCCGGACTGCCGGGGCGCAAGGACCACGGCGTGGCCGTTGACGCGCTCTGCGACTTTCTGGGCAAGGTGCGGGCGGACTATGCCCTTGCGGAGGCGACCAATTGAGGCTGTCCTACCTGATCCTTGACGTCTTCACGCGCATTCCGCTCAAGGGTAATGCGCTGGCCGTGGTGCCCAAGGCGGACGGTCTGATGGACAATGAGATGCAAGCCATTGCCCGCGAGTTCAACCTGAGCGAGACGGTTTTTATCTGCAAGCCGCAGAACGAGCGCAACAGCGCCATGCTGCGCATCTTCACGCCGCATCAGGAATTGCCTTTTGCCGGGCATCCCACGGTCGGCGCTGCGGTGTCGCTGGGGCTCAACAGCCGGGCATCGGCCATTCGCATGGAAGAAAAAGTCGGGCTTGTTACGGCCCTGTTCGAGCGGATCGACCGCCGAACCGGAGAGGCGCGGTTCACGCTGCCAAGATTGCCGCAGCGCATCGCCGACCTGCCGGACCGGCTGGGCATTGCGCAGGCGCTTGGTATCGATGTGGAGGACATTGGCTGCGAAGCGTTCAGGCCAGCCGTATTTTCCGCTGGGGTGACGTTCCACCTGATCCCGGTACGCGATGCCAACGTGCTAAGAAAGGTCCGGGTCAACCCGACCGCCTGGGCGGACGTGTTTCACTACGATCACAGCTCGGCCTATGTGTTTACCCTCACCCCGGACGAGCGGGAAAACGACATCGCGGCGCGCATGTTCGGCATGGGGCTGGGCGAAGATCCCGGTACCGGATCTGCCGCCGCGGCCCTGATCGGCATGCTGGCCGAAGAGGCGCTTGGCTCGGGTCAGGCCGATTACATCCTGCGCCAGGGATATGAAATGGGACGGCCGTGCCGGATCACCCTGCAATTGCGCAACGAAAACGACGTGCTGGTGCATGGCGCAATTGGCGGCGAAGCAGTGGTGGTCGGCGAGGGAGTACTGGACCTCTGACAAGAAGGGGTCTGGTACCGGGCCCCTTCTGCCTAGCCGAGCATTTCGCATCCATAGCGCAAGGCAATGGCTGGAAGCGCCTCAAAGTCAGCGATGGCGTCTTCCTCGGTCGGAATTCTAAGAGCCTTGGCAGGCACACTGCTGGCGCGGATCAAATCCTCGAACCCGCCCGGGGTCAGCAGAAAAAGCATGCGCGCCGGGCCCTTTCGTACTCTATAGCTGTGCGGAATGCCGCGCGGTCCAAATATTGTCATGCCTGGTCCGGCCTTGATGGGCTTGCCGTCCACCTCGAAGTCGATCTCCCCCTCCAGCACGAAGAAGGTCTCGTCCTCGCGGTGGTGCACGTGAAGGGGTGTTTCTCCCTCATTCTCGGTGACCTCCACCAGGGTAAAGCGGCCGCCGGTTTCCTCGCGCGCGGCTTTTATGATTGCCAACGAACCCAGCCACCACCATGCTTCTCCTTCACCGGACTGCCGGGCGAAAGGCTCAAGCTTTTCCTCTGACGCATTCATGGCAGATGCTCCCAAAATCAGCCCTAGCCAATTGAGTACCGTACCGCTGTTCTGCGGTAGGCCGCGAAATCAAGTAAAGGCTCTTGGGCTATCGAGTTAACGTGCTAGACTTCCATAGAATAGTGGAGGGGAGCTATGGAAGTCGTCGTCAATCTTCTTATCTGGCTACACATCATCGCGTTCATCGCGGGTGGTTCGAACTCGGTCGTGGGGCCGGTGATCGGCGCGCGCCTGGCTTCGGCGACGCCGGATCAGCGCGCTGGGTACTACGGGGTGATGAATGCCCTCTCGCAAGTGGGCAAAGTGGCCATGGCTGCGCTGCTGATTACCGGGCCGCTGATCATGTTTATGAAATATGGCGGGCTGGGCGGCGCCTCGGTCTGGTTCTGGGTCAAGATGGTGCTTGTGGCCGTGATGCTGGCAGCGATCATATATGGCGGCATCCAGTTCAAGAAATCGCAGGGCGGCAATGCAGAAGCGGGCAAGCGGGCCGATACCGCACACAAGATTACGGCGCTGGCATTCCTTGGCGTGCTGCTCTCGGCGGTGTTCGCTTTCGGGTGATGGGAACTTCGTCGCTCGAAATCCGAATGGCAGGATCAGGTGATCTGCCTGGTATATTGGACCTCTATCAGCATCTGCATGCCGATGATGACCGTCCGAGCCGGGGCAGCGCCAAACGGGCATTGGCGAGGCTGCAGGCTTTGCCAGGCAGCGGGGTTCTGATCGGCAGTGATGAAGAAGGGATCAGATCGAGTTGCACGTTGGTCGTCATCCCGAACCTGACGCGTGGCGGTCGACCCTATGCCCTGATCGAGAACGTGGTTACGCATGTTTCTGCCCGTGGCCGAGGTTATGGCAAGGCAGTCCTCGCTGCTGCGGTAGAACGGGCTTGGGGTGAGGACTGCTACAAAGTAATGCTGATGACCGGTTCGCAGGATGTCGCCACCTTGAGCTTCTACCGATCCGCAGGCTTTGAGCAGACCAAGACCGGTTTTCAAATTCGGAGCAAAAAAGTAACATAATTCAGTCCGCTACCCTTGCACCAAGCAGCGGGTTGGCGCATTGTGCGAACATTGATAGCCGTACCAGAGCGTACTCATGCAGCGCCGCCGCGCCAAAGCCATTGCCATCGCACAAACTCAGGCCCTTCAGGCCCGTTTGCTGCTGGCTGCCGGCCTGCTGCTGCTGCCCGCTCTGCTTCTCCTTCTTATCAGCCCCTGATCACCGGCAGCTCGAGCTAGCGAGCGGGTCGTCAGGGGATTGCGCAACAACCGAACATCAGAACATGTCCGGTCCTGCGAGCCATTGCCCCAGGGCCGATAGGAAACCAAGAGAAGCCTATGTCCGTCGACAGCAACAAAGAACGCGTTTTCATTTTCGACACTACCCTGCGTGATGGGGAGCAATCGCCAGGCGCCACCATGACGCTGGAAGAAAAGCTCCAGGTCGCCGAGACGCTTGATGAAATGGGCGTCGATATCATCGAAGCGGGCTTCCCCATTGCATCGAATGGCGATTTCGATGCCGTGGTGGCCGTGGCCAAGCAGGTCAAGACGGCCACCGTGGCCGGGCTCGCCCGCGCCATCAGCGCCGATATCGACCGCGCGGGGGAGGCCGTTCGGCACGCCCGGAAGGGACGTATTCACACCTTCGTTTCGACCTCGCCTATTCACCTGGCGCACCAGATGAAAAAGACCGAGGACGAGGTGATCGAAATCATCGCTCGCACGGTCACGCAGGCCCGCAACCTGATCGATGATGTCGAATGGTCGGCCATGGATGCCACCCGCACGCCGATGGAGTTCCTCAAGCGCTGCGTGGAGACGGCCATCAAGGCTGGTGCGACCACGATCAACCTGCCAGACACCGTCGGATACGCGGTGCCCGAAGAACATTTCCGCATGTTCAAGGACATCATCGACAGTGTGCCGGGCGCCGACAAGGCGATCTTCTCGGTGCATTGCCACGACGATCTGGGCATGGCGGTGGCCAATTCTCTGGCTGGCGTGGCCGGTGGCGCGCGGCAGATCGAATGCACCATCAACGGGCTGGGTGAGCGCGCTGGCAATGCGGCGCTTGAAGAGGTCGTCATGGCCCTGCGCACCCGCGGCGATGCGATGCCTTATTACACCGAGATCGACAGCACCCAGCTCAGCCGAGCCAGCCGCGTGGTGTCGGCTGCTTCGAATTTTCCGGTGCAGTACAACAAGGCCATCGTGGGCAAGAATGCCTTCGCGCATGAAAGCGGCATCCATCAGGACGGCATGCTCAAGAATGCCGAGACCTATGAGATCATGACCCCGGCCAGCGTCGGCATCAAGGAAACCACGCTGGTCATGGGTAAGCATTCGGGCCGCGCAGCGTTCAAGGACAAGCTCAAGGAACTGGGCTACGAGCTGGGCGACAATGCCTTCCAGGAGGCCTTCCAGCGCTTCAAGGACCTGGCCGACCGCAAGAAGCATGTCTATGACGCCGACATCGTGGCGCTGGTGGACGATGAGGTTGGTTCGGTCGGCGACCGGATCCGGCTGGTCGATATGGAAGTGGTTTCCAAGACCGGCGGCGTGCATCGCTGCGACCTGACGGTCACCATCGATGGCGAGGTATCCAAGGTGTCTTTCGAGGGCACGGGCTCAGTCGATGCGATCTTCAACGCCATCAAGGCAGCTTCCGGCCAGAACCCACATCTGGTGCTCTACGCTGTCGACGGTGTGACCGGCGGCACCGACGCGCAGGCCTCGGCCCATGTGCGCCTCGAAATGAATGGCCGTATCGCCTCGGGCAACGCTGCGGAACCCGATACGCTGGTGGCCTCGGCCCGTGCCTATCTCAATGCGCTCAATCGCGTGATGATTGAACGCGGGGCTTCTGCGCAGGGTGCACTGGCGGGCTGAGCGGCACAAAATGACGGCAATGGTAGGGGCGGAGCCGCAAGGCTGCGCCCCTTTCATTTGGGGCATGCGCGTTGAGGTCTTGCGCTGGGCGGCCCAAGCTGGTCTAGCCATTGTCCGGTTGTCTTGGGAGTGAATTGGTCAATGTGGGGCAAAGCGGAGTTCCGGGGCGGCCTGCTGGTGGCGCTGGGGGCGGTCATCGTCCTCCTGGCCATTGTGGTGTCAGGCCGGGACGTGCCCGGCGTGATCCTGCTGCAGAGCCTGAGATTTCATCTGATGGCGGCCGGGGTTTTCCTGGCGCTTGGCCTGATCGTGCTCGGCGCCCGCTGGCGGGGGCTGCTGGGCCTGCTGCCGGTGCTGGCGGCAGGCGCACATGGCTACTGGCTGATCGGTGAACTCTATGCCAATCGGGCCGACTACGCCGCGGTCCCTGCCGCACAGTTCCGCTTTCTCAGCTTCAATGTGCTGAACGGCAACCAGCGGGCGGACGAACTGGTGGATGCGGTTCTCGCTGATCCGCCCGAGATCGTACTCATTATGGAGACGCCCGGTATCAGACCGCATCTGGACCGCATGGCCGAAGTCTATCCCCATCGGCTGGGATGCGAGCGGCCGGAAACCTGCGATATCTCGCTTTATTCACGCCTGCCCATCGAAGAGGGTGGCATTGAGCTCTTCAGGCCCTTCAATTGGGAGCGGCTGGTGACGGCCCGCGTCCGGGTCGATGGCCAGCCGGTGACTATTGTGGGTGCGCACCTGACCAAGCCCTATGACAATCATGTCGCCTGGCAGGAAATGTGGGTACTGAGCAATCTGCTCCGGACCATTGAGGGCCCTCTGGTGCTGGCTGGGGACTTCAACTCGGCGATCTGGACCGAGACGATGGGCATGCTGATCGAGCGGGGCGGATTGGCGCCCGGTCCAGTCACGCCAGCGACATGGCCCGTGCGGCTTGGTCCGGTCGGCGTACCGATCGACAATATGCTCACGCGCGGGGAGGCCCAAATCCTCACCCTGGGGTCGGGCGATAGCCACGGCTCCAATCACCGGCCACTCTGGGCCAGCATTGGTCTTTACGCGGCGGATTGAGCCTGCTTCAGCGCCAGCGGCAGGGTTTCTGCCAACAGGTCGAGGTCCTTGTCTGGCCCAGCGCTGATGCGAATATGCTGGTCCAGACCTGATGCTGCAGGCTTCCGCACAAAGACGCCCTGTCGTCCCAGCGCTTCCAGCACGCGGACAGCGAAGGAACCGTCGCGCCCGCAGTCAATGGCCACGAAATTGGTGGCGGAGGGCAGGGGCAGTAGATCATTGTCGCGGGCGATCTGGGAAATTCGGTCGCGCGCTGCGGTGATCCGGGCGACGGCCTGTTGCAGGTAGTCCTGATCGTCCAGCGCCGTCAGCGCCGCAAGCTGGGCGAGCTTGTTGACCCCGAAATGGTTGCGAATGCGATTGAAGGCGCCCGCGATCCGGCGGTGCCCGATTGCGTAGCCACAGCGCAGCCCTGCAAGGCCATAGGCCTTGGAGAAGGTGCGCAGGCGCAGCAGGTTGGGGCGACTGGTGTCCAGCGGCGGCACATCCTGCGGCGCGGTCTCCAGATATGCTTCGTCAAGAACGATCAGGCATGTCTCGGGAACTGCCTCAATGAAGCGCTCGATGTCGCCAGCGGGCCAGAACGAACCCATGGGGTTGTCGGGGTTGGCCAGATAGACCATGCGGGCATTGGTCTCGCGCGCCTTTGCGGCCAGGGCCTCGGGATCTTCATGGAACTGGCGATAAGGCACGAAGCGCAGATCGCCGCCAAACCCGACCACATGATAGTTGAAGGTGGGATAAGCCCCGAGCGAGGTCACCACAATATCGCCTGGCGCGATGAACAAGCGGACAAGCAGGCCCATCAGGCCATCGATGCCTTCGCTGACAGCAATTTCGTCGCTTGTGACACCGAGATGTGTGGCGAGCGCCACCCGCAATGCGTAATTCTCCGGATCAGGATAGGTCCAGATCCCCGGCGCTGCGTCGCGCAGTGCCGCAATGACGCGTGGGCTGGGGCCGAAGCCAGATTCGTTGGCACCGATGCGGGCCCGCGTGGCTATGCCGGTTTGCCGTTCAATCGCCTCCGGGCCCACGAAGGGTACGGTTTCGGGGAGAGCTTCGACGATGGAGGTGAATGGGGGCAGGGGCACAATCGGGTCCTTGAAGGCGAATCCACTTCCATTCTAGCTGGGCGGGCGGCGCTTGCCAGCCGGTCTCTTCAGGCATGTTGCAAGGTGACCGATTCGAGCGATTCCCTGGCTGCCTGGTGTCGGGATCATGTCCCGTTGATGCGGACGTCAGTCAGGTCCCGCTGTTTTGCACAGGCATAGCTGATCGCGGGGCGCCGCAAACTCCGGGCTACGCTTGGTTCGAAGCGGATCGGAACAATTGGGTGCATTTGAACCAAATGCCATCCGGGCGGGCAACAAGTCGAGAACTATGCCGGTCCACCTTCTGGTCACGCCGGAAGCGGCGATTCCTCATGTAAGTTTCTGCCAAAGGGAGAAAGCGATTGCCTCCAACCTACGTGCTTGCGCGTGACCATTTGCAGCGGGCCGCCAACATTCTCCAGGGTGCTGATCAGCGGTCACGGCAGCTCCGACACATCATAGAAAGGACGATTGGGCTGATGGACGAAGTCCGCCCGGCGCCCAGCGAACCGGCCAGCAATGTGGTCGAGTTGAGCGACTACAGGCATTTGCGGCAATGAGATCGACCAACCCGGTCCGAGAGGCCGGGTTGTCGCCCTCGTGAAGTCTGCATGACAGTTTTGCACACAAACTGGTTTTGAATGCTGGACAGCTCCAAATCCCTTTGGTAGAGAGGCGCCACTTTGGTGCCGAGGCGCTTCAAAAAGCCCCGGGTGCATAGCTCAGATGGTAGAGCAGCTGACTCTTAATCAGCGGGTCCAAGGTTCGAGTCCTTGTGCACCCACCAAAGCCTCCCTTTCCAATCAAGGGATTACGATAGGCGGCCTCCGGGTCGCCTTTGTTGTTTCTGGCGCTGGGACGGGATTGGGACGGAGAATAGGGCAGCAGGAAAATGCCGGCACGCGACGGCGCCGCATAGGGCATGGATTTTCTGGTCGCTTGCTGAAGGCGCCGGCGATGGCGGCCAGGTCGGCGGCAGACGTGGTGGTCTGCTGCGCCAATGCCTTTCCCAATACTTCGTGACGGCGATTCTCTTGCCGCCCCAGTGCGGTCGCCAATCCTCGATAGGTTTGTGCCGCGCATTGCTCGCTGCCAGTCGAAATGCCCCTCCGTCCCGCGAGAAGCGGGTTGTCGGCGTCCGGAACGCGATGCCCACGAACTCGCCATTGCGGTCCATTTCCTGGCTAAACGAAAAAAGACGCAACCACGGAACATAACGCTTTACCTAACAACTGCCATCATCATAGCCTCGTTGTTAGCTAGAACTCAAAGAAGTTAGCTAAGGAGGGGAATATGAGTCACATTAGCCGTAGGGCTTTCATGGCGGCTTCGTCCGCACTTGCAGGGTCGCTCCTGATGTCAGGATTGGCGCGCGGCCAATCCACGTCCGAGTCCGCTTTCTTGCAGGCTGAAGTGGATTCTGGCGCGTTGCCGCCGGTCGCCGATCGCCTGCCAGCCAATCCGCTGGTGCTCACACCGCTGGAGCGGGCAGGGCAGCAGGGCGGTGACTGGGAGCACGCACTGGTTGGCGGTGGTTCACTGTCGATGCTGGTGCGCTACCAGGGTTACGAACCGCTGGTCCGGTATGACCCGGAATGGACCGGGGTCATCCCCAATGTGGCCGAAAGCTACGAAGTGAGCGCAGACTCGACGGAGTACACCATCAAGCTGCGTGAAGGGCACAAGTGGTCCGACGGGCAGCCCTACACCACGGCCGATATCCAGTTCTGGTACGATGCCTATTTCACCGATGAGCAGACCAATCTTGGGCCGCAGTCATTCTGGGCGGTAGACGGCGAAAAGGCCGTTCTTGAAGTGATCGACGAGACGACCTTCAAGGTCCGCTTCGCTGGCCCGAACGGCTTCTTCCTGCAGCAGCTTGCTTGGGCTCAGAACGATCAACTCACCCGCTGCCCCAAGCATTATCTTGAGCAGTTCCATATCCGTTACAATCCGGATGCCGACAAGCTGGCGCAGGAGGCCGGGATGGAAAGCTGGATCGCGCTTTTCCAGCGCGAGGTCGGCTTCCAGGATGACAATACCTTCTTCCAGAACGCCAATCGTCCAACCCTGAACGCATGGTATTTCACCGAGGCGCCGGGACAGAATACCGAAATATCGGTGGCTGTGCGCAATCCATTCTACTTCAAGGTCGACACGGAAGGCACCCAACTGCCTTACTTCGATCGCGTCGTCTATCAGATGGTGGCCGATCCAGAGGTGCTGCTGCTCAAGACGCTGCAGGGTGAAATCGACTTGATGGACCAGTACATCGCCACGCCTGCCAATAGGCCGACCTTGTTCGATGGCATGGAAAGCGGCGATTACGGCTTCTACACCCTCAAGGAGACGGCTGCGAACGTTATGGTGTTCCAGCTCAATCTCAACCATACCGATGCAACCAAGAACGAGTTGTTCAATACGGTCGAATTCCGCCAGGCGATGTCGCTTGCGGTAGATCGCCAGGCACTGATTGACGCAGTGTTTATCGGGCAGGGCAGCCCGGCACAGGCCTCGATCATTGAGGGCGATCCGCTTTACAATGAGCGCCTTGCCAAGGACTTCACCGAGTTCGATCCGGCACGGGCCAATGAGATGCTCGATGCCATCGTGCCGGAAAAGGACGGGGATGGATATCGCCTCGACAAGGAAGGTCGTCGCCTGTCGATCATCTTTGAGATCGACCAGAGCCGCACCACCTTCCTCGACATGTTCGAGCTGGCCATTCCCATGTTCCGCCAGGTGGGGCTGGATGTGCAAATGCGCACCATGGACCGCTCGCTATGGGAAGAACGGGTTCGGCGCGGTCGTGCCTTCGACGCCACGGCGCACCAGTTCGGCGCCAATTCTGGTCTCGCGGCCATGCTGGACGCGCGGTACTTTGTGCCGTTAAACGCCAATTCCCTCTACGCTCCGGGGTGGTCGCTCTACTTCACGCAGCCGGATAATCCTGATGCCATCGAGCCACCGCCTGCCGTCAAGGCGCAACAGGATCTCTACCGTGAACTGACCGGAACAGGCGATGCGGCCCGGCAGCAAGAGATCATGGCGCAGATCCTTGAAAATGCTGCGGATCTGTTCATGACCTTCGGCGTCAGCCTGCCAGCCGACGGCTACGGGATCGTCAAGAACGACATGGTCAACGTGATGCGGTCCATGCCGAATTCGTTCGGCTGGCCGACTCCCGGCCCGGCACGACCCGAGCAGTTCTTCAAGAGCTAGCCAACCGCAACCTTGCGTCCTCCCGACGCTGGCGCCGACCTCACGAGGTCGGCGCTCCTCTAAACTCGCACCCAAAAGATTGCCATGCTCGACGCTGCACCTAAATCGACCGAACACCTGCGCACCCCGGACTGGTACAGGACGGCCACGCGCTGGACCCAGTTGACGCTGGCAGAAGACGATCCGATCCGTTTCGATCCCGCCTTCTGGGTGGACGTGTTCAAACGGACGCAATCCAACGCCACCTGCATCAGCGCGGGCGGTTATGTGGCCTACTATCCGAGCAAGGTCCCGCTACACTATGTCAGCAAGTTCATCGGCGAGACTGACCCGTTCGGATCGTTGGTCGATGGGGCACGTGAGCTGAATATGCACGTCATGGCACGCGTCGACCCTCACGCCATCCATCAGGATGCGGCTGATGCCCATCCCGAATGGGTCATGGTCGATCGGGATGGCAACCGCGTCCGGCATTGGGCCTTTCCCGATGTTTGGGTCACCTGCGCCTATTCGGACTACAACTTCAAGTTCATGCCCGAAGTGCTGCGCGAGATTACGGCGAATTACGATATCGACGCCATTTTCGCCAATCGCTGGCAAGGCCACGGGGTATGCTACTGCGATGCCTGCCGCACCGACTTCAGGGCTGCGTCCGGGCATGAATTGCCATTGACCAATAGTCTCGATGACCCGGCCTGGCTGGCTTGGGGTGCATGGCGCCGCAGCAAGCTCAGCCGGCTCGTGGTTGAATGGGACGAGGCGATGAAGGCCATCAAGCCCCATACCAGCTTCATTCCGAACATGGGTTCGGTTTCGTTGATGGAATTCGACCTGCCGATAATCGAAAAATATTGTCCGTTCCTCTGCGTGGACGATCAGGGCAGACAGGGGACCGAGCCGGTCTGGATGAGCGGCCGGAACGGCAAGCGCATGCGCGCCACCTTCCGCGATCGTCCGGCCATACTGATTACCTCGATCGGTCCCGAAGAGGCTTATCGCTGGAAGGACGCGGTGACGCTGGGCCCAGAAATCCAGGCCTGGATCGATAGCGGAACAACTCAGGGTCTGTTGCCATGGTTCACCAAGTTCAACGGCGTGGTTCCCGACACCCGGTGGGTAGAACCAGTCGCCGACAGTTTTGCCTTGCACGCCCGGCTCGAACCGGAATTGGCCAGCACCACTCCTGTCGCCGAAGTGGCCATTCTCGACCCCACCACCACGTTAAGGCACTACGATCATACATCGCGTCGTGAAGCCGAAGCCCACGATCTGGGTTTCTATCAGGCGTTGATCGAGGCGCGGTTGCCTTTCGAAATGCTATCCGATGCTGCAATGACGCCGGATCGGATGGACCAGTACAAAGTTCTGATCCTGGCCAATTCGACCTGTCTATCGGAAGAGCAGGCGGAGGCGATCAAGGCGTATGTTTCACGCGGCGGGTCGCTGGTTGTGGCGCATGAGACGGGAACGCGGACGCCGACCAATGAGCCGCGGAAGGACCCGCTGCTGGCCGATCTGCTCGGATACACCGTCAATCGTCCCGTGCGCGGACCGGTCAAGAACACCTATGTAGCACTCAATGGCGATCATCCGATCACCAGAGGTTTTGATGGCGCTGCCCGGATTATGGGCGGAACGCGGCTGATTGGCGTCGACGCCGCGCCAGACGCCGATCAACCCTTCCTGTATGTCCCCGATTTCCCCGATCTGCCGATGGAAGAGGTCTATCCGCGCCAGGAGCCGCAAGGCGCCGCCGTCGTTGCGCGCGAGCACGCAAGCGGCGGACGCACGGTCTACATACCCTGGAATATCGGGGCTATTTTCTATGAAGTCCTGGCAGGCGATCACGCTCGGCTCATCGCCAACAGCGTCCACTGGGCGCTTGGCAAGAGGCCGGATGTCGAACTCGAAGGTAAAGGCGTAGTCGACTTGTCGGTTCGCGAAGGCGAGGGGACAACGCTGGTTCTGGTCAATAACCTCACCAACCCGATGATGATGAAAGGACCGATCCGCGAGGTCTTTCCCATTGGGCCGCTGACCCTCTCGGTAGCAGTGCCGCCGGGCCGCAAGCTGCTCCGGGCCTATCGTGCCGGCAATGGGGAAGAGCTGGAATTCACTCTTGCCGAGGGCCGCGTTCGTGTCAGCATCGGGCAATTGTCGAGCCTGGATGCGATTCAGTTCGTCTGGCGCTGACGCGAGCGGAGGAGACGCTCATGGTTCGCTACATCATCAAACGGGTCCTCTACATGATCCCGACATTGTTCGGGCTGTCGTTGATCGCGTTCATGATCATCCAGTTGCCGCCAGGCGACTATGTGACCTCCATGATCGCCTCAATGCAGGATTCAGGGGCCAATGTTGATCCCCGCCAGGTTGAGCGGCTGCGCGAAATCTACGGATTTAACGACCCGATCTGGGTGCAGTACTTCAAATGGATAAGCGGTATCCTGCTGCGCGGCGATTTTGGTTACTCCTTCGAATGGAATCGGCCGGTCGCCGAACTGATCTGGGAGCGCATGGGATCGACGCTGGCAATTTCAATTGCGTCTTTGCTCTTCGTCTGGGCGGTAGCACTGCCGATCGGTATCTATTCAGCCGTGCGCCGCCACACCATCGGCGACTACGTCTTCACCCTTATTGGCTTCATCGGACTAGCGGTACCCAACTTCATTCTGGCTTTGACGCTGATGTATTTCAGCTACCGCTACTTCGGGCAGAGCGTAGGCGGGCTGTTCTCGCCCGAATATGTCGATGCGCCCTGGAGTTGGGGCAAGTTTGTGGACCTGCTGGGTCATTTGTGGATACCGATCATCGTCATCGGCACCTCGGGAACGGCCGCTTTGATCCGTGTACTGCGCGCCAATCTATCGGACGAATTGCACAAACCCTACGTGATTACCGCCAAGGCAAAAGGATTGCCCGGCTATAAGGTGGTTCTGAAGTACCCGGTGCGCATCGCGCTGAACCCCTTCGTTTCCGCCATTGGCTGGATCCTGCCGGAACTGATTTCGGGCGTCACCATCACTGCCATCGTCCTCAACCTGCCGACCGCCGGACCGCTGCTGCTGCGCTCGCTCATCAGCCAGGACATGTATCTGGCAGGAAGTTTCATACTGCTCATGGGTGTGCTCACACTGATCGGCATGCTGGTTTCCGATCTGCTGCTCGCCCTTCTCGATCCTCGAATCCGGTTTACGTGATGACAGTCCACACCTTCATCGACGAAGAGCCCGATACCGGGCCATCGACAACGCCGCTCAAGCCCAGCAAGGCGACGAGCGATATGGGGGATGCCAATCAGTGGACGCTGATCTGGTACAAGTTCTCCCGCAACAAGCTGGCGGTTGTCTCTGGATTCGTCATTCTGTTTTTCTGTTTTATTGGGCTGTTTGCCGAAGTGCTGGCGCCGTCCGCGCCGGATGTTTCGCGGCCGCAGTTCACCAATGCGCCGCCACAAAGTCTGGGACTGTTCGTGACGGATGCGGACGGCTCCAGCCGCTTCCAGCTTCATGTCACAGGTTACACCATGGAGGTCGATCCTGCCTCCCTGCGCCGCAGCTACGTCGTTGACCCCGAACAGATTGTGCCGGTCGGACTGTTCGTTCAGGGCGCACCTTACAAAATGTGGGGGCTGTTCGACGCCAACATCCACCTGCTCGGACCGACCGATCCGGGTGAAACCATGTATCTGCTCGGCACCGACAGACTCGGGCGCGATCTGCTGAGCCGACTGATCCACGGCACGCGCATCTCCATGTCTATCGGCCTGGTGGGGGTCAGCATAAGCCTTGTGCTCGGCGTGGTCCTTGGCTCGCTGTCCGGCTTCTATGGCGGGGTGGTCGACACCCTGATCCAGCGCGTCATCGAGGTCATCTCCTCCATGCCCACCATCCCCCTCTGGCTCGGCCTGGCGGCGGCCATTCCGCTCACCTGGTCGCCATTGATGGTCTATTTCATCATTACGCTGATCGTGTCCTTGTTTGGCTGGACGGGTTTGGCGCGAGAGGTGCGTGGCAGGTTTTTCGCGTTGCGCGGAGAAGACTTTGTCACGGCCGCCAAGCTTGACGGATCGAGCGAGCGGCGTGTGATCTTCCGCCACATCCTTCCATCACTCACCAGCCATATCCTTGCTGTCGTGACGTTGGCGCTGCCAACCATGATCGTGGCCGAAACCGCACTGAGTTTCCTTGGCATTGGTCTCAAGGCGCCGATCGTCTCCTGGGGTGTATTGCTACAGGAGGCCCAAAACGTGCGCACCATCGCCAATGCGTCCTGGCAGCTCGTCTGGCCTGCGGCCGCGGTTGTCGTGACCGTGTTAGCCTACAACTTCCTTGGTGACGGTCTCCGCGATGCCGCCGACCCCTATGAGTCCTGATCCATGCTGACCAGTCCGGAAATGACCGCCAGAACCACTGATCTCGACCAGGATGTTGTCCTTGAGGTCCAGGATCTCAGTCTCGACTTCCGCTTGCGCACCGAAGTCTTGCACGCCGCCCGCAATGTCAACCTCAAGCTGCGCCGGGGCCAGACACTGTGCCTGGTCGGCGAGAGCGGCTCGGGCAAGAGCGTTACCGCCCGCGCGCTCATGCATATTATCGACCGCAATGGCGCCATTGCCGGTGGCCGCATCCTGCTCAAGGACCAGAAGGGCGGCATCGATATCGCCACGCTCGATGAGCGCGGCAAAGAGCTGCTCTCGATCCGTGGCGGCCGCATAGGACTGATCTTTCAGGAACCGATGAGCTCGCTGTCACCGGTTCACACCATTGGCAGCCAGATCATCGAGGCGGTTCGGCTGCACAGCAAGATGAACAAGTCCGAGGCGCGCGAGCGCACCATCGACTTGCTGCGGCAGGTGGAAATCCCAAATCCCGACAAGATGGTGGACCGCTACACGTTCGAGTTTTCCGGCGGCATGCGTCAGCGTGCCATGATCGCGATGGCTCTTGCTTCTGACCCTGACATTCTGATCGCCGACGAACCGACGACCGCGCTCGATGTCACGACGCAGGCTGAAATACTCGACCTCATCAAGAGGCTGCAGGAAAGCCGCGGCATGGCCATGCTGCTGATCACCCATGACATGGGGGTGGTCGCCGAGGTCGCGGATGAAGTGGCGGTCATGCATTTCGGGCGCATTGTCGAGTTCGGCAGTGTCGATGAGATTTTCTACACGCCCAAGCACGCCTATACCCAGCGCCTGCTGGACTCGACCGTAAAGCTGGAACAGAACCGCCGCGCGGCGACGCGAGTGGAAACGCCTGTGGGCCAAGAGATTATCCTTTCTGCTCGCAATTTGACCAAGGTGTATGGCGCGACAAAGGGCTGGCTGGGAGGCAACAGTTTCGCACTCAAGGCGGTCGATGATGTGAGCTTTGACCTTCATGCCGGAGAAAATCTGGGCGTTGTGGGCGAAAGCGGCTCGGGCAAGACCACATTGGGCCGCATGCTGCTGCGCACCGTTGAGCCTACCTCTGGCAAAGTCACCTTCTTTGGGCAGGAAGCCCCGGTGGACGTCACTAGCCTCAGCAAGCGGGGCCTGCGCGATTTCCATCGCCAGGTTCGGCTCGTTTTTCAGGACCCTTTCGCTTCGCTCAATCCGCGCATGACGGTTCGCGACATTGTCGGGGACCCCCTTCTTGTGGCCGGTGGGCTGAGCGGCAAGGCGCTGGACGACCGGGTGGCCGAACTGCTCGAGCTTGTCGGCCTGGACCCCGCAATGCGCGAGCGCTATCCGCACGCCTTCTCTGGCGGCCAACGGCAACGTATCGGCATAGCCCGGGCGCTGGCGCTGGATCCACGGATTATCATTGCCGATGAAGCCACGGCGGCGCTCGACGTCTCGATCCGCGCGCAAATTCTGGACCTGCTGCTGTCCATTCAGAAGCGGCTGGATCTTAGCTTCATTTTCATCTCCCACGACATTTCGGTCGTTCGTTATTTCTGTGACCGGGTCGCGGTGATGCATCGCGGCAAACTGGTTGAGCTGGGAACGGCCGAACAGATCTGTACCGCACCGCGTGAGGCCTACACCAAGAGCCTGATCTCGGCGGTGCCCAACCCTGATCCGCGCAACAAGCGGATGATGCATCGCACCCGGTTCCGTGCCTAGAAGGATTATCTCGTGCCAAGATTTGCTGCCAATCTATCGTTCTTGTACCAGGAAGTTCCCCTGATCGAACGCATCGCCAAAGCTGCCGCAGACGGCTTCGGAGCGGTCGAATATGTCTCGCCATACGAACTGGACAAGCACGAAATCGCGGCCGCACTAGGCCAGGCTGGTGTCAGCCAGGCGCTGTTCAACCTTCCTGCCGGGGATTGGGCTGCGGGTGAGCGTGGCATTGCCTGCCTCCCTGATCGCATCGAAGAATTCCGGGCCGGGCTGGACAAAGCCGTGAGCTATGCCCAGACGCTGACTTGCCCGACGGTCAATTGCCTGGCAGGGCTCGCTCCTGAGGGCGCGGATGCAGCACTGCTTGACCGGACGTTGGCGGATAATCTTGCTTATGCGGCACCGCGTCTCGCCGATGCAGGCATCGCGCTGGTTTTTGAACCGATCAATCGCCGCGACATGCCGCGTTATCATGTGTCCACGACCAATCATGCTGAGGCAATCATGGCCATGGCCGGCGTGGATAACCTCAAGATTCAGTATGATTTCTACCACATGCAGATTTCGCAGGGCGATCTGATCCCCACATTCGAGCGCCTGTTTGACTGCATCGGCCATGTGCAGATCGCTGACAACCCGGGCCGCAACGAGCCGGGCACAGGGGAGATCAATTATGCCTTCGTTTTCGCCGAACTCGATCGGCTGGGATATGCCGGCTGGGTGGGCTGCGAATACAAGCCGGCTACAACCACAAGCGCTGGCCTGGGCTGGATGGCTCCCTATCGGAAGGAGGGGTGACCGATGAAGATCGGTTTTATCGGACTGGGCGTCATGGGACGCCCTATGGCAGGGCACTTGCTGGCCGCTGGCCACGAATTGTTCGTGCATCGCGTCAAATCCGCGTCCCAGCACCTGATCGATGCCGGCGCAACAGCCAAGGAAAGCCCGCGGGCGGTGGCAGAAGCCGCCGAGGTGGTTATCCTTATGGTGCCAGACACGCCGGATGTCGAAGCGGTGCTGTTCGGCCCTGATGGCGTGGCCGAGGGGCTGTCGGCCGGAGCGCTGGTGATCGATATGAGTTCGATCTCCCCAGTGGCCACCAAGGACTTTGCGGCCAAGCTGGCGGAGCAGGGCATCGACTATCTCGATGCGCCGGTTTCCGGTGGTGAAGTCGGTGCCAAGAATGCAGCGCTCACCATCATGGTGGGTGGCGAAGAGACGGTGTTCGAAAAGGCGCTGCCGCTCTTCCAACTCATGGGCAAGAATATCAATCGGGTGGGCGGCGTCGGCGACGGACAGACCGCCAAGGTAGCCAACCAGATCATCGTCGGCTTGACCATCGCGGCGGTAGGCGAAGCGCTGACGTTCGCCAAGAAAGCGGGTGCCGACCCTTCCAAGGTACGTGACGCCCTGATGGGCGGCTTTGCGGCCTCGCGTATCCTCGAAGTGCATGGCGAGCGCATGATCAACCGGACATTCGATCCCGGCTTCCGCATCCGCCTGCATCGCAAGGACCTTGCTCTGGCGCTCGATGCGGCCAAGGCGCTGGAATTGGCACTGCCCAATACTGCCGCGACCGCTCAACTAATGAATGCCGCGCTCGCGCTGGGTGACGGCGACAAGGATCATTCCGGGCTCATCCGCACACTGGAGGCACTGGCCGGCACCGCGGACTGAACCATTCACATCAACGGAGCCTTTATCGACGCCCCCGGCGCCGAGCGGCACCCTATTGCCTGGAGACAATTTATCATGCCACTCGACAAGCTTCCTCAAACGCCATTCGGCGCCGTCTATTTCCGCAAGTCCAACCCGCCGCGCGAAGATTGGGACAGGGACTATGGGGTGGCCTCGGAGGACGGCCTCAATGTCTTCCGCCACTGGTTCATGTGGTCGGCGATCGAACGCAAGCCAGGTCAGTATGACTGGGAAGACTATGATCGTCAGATGGATCTGGCGGCCGAGAACGGCATCAAGACAATTATCGCGGAGTTGACCCATACGGTCCCGGACTGGGCCTATCGCAAGTTCGCCCATGCCAGACAGATCCGGGCAGACGGGCGTCCGCTGGAGGCCTCGATGGGGGTCAGCGCCGCGGTTGGAGGGTTTGCGCACAATGGCGGCGGGGCAGGGTCGCTAACCATGAACTGCCCAGAGGTCAAAGAAGCGGCCGGCGCATTCCTGACGGCAATGGCGACCCGATACAAGGGGCACCCCGGCCTCCTGGGTTACGATGTCTGGAATGAGGTCAACTACTCGGCCGATGTCGACTTTTCAGATTACATGCAGGCCGATTTCCGCCTGTGGCTGAAGGAAAAATACGGTGATCTCGAGTCCCTTGCGCAGGCCTGGTATCGCTACTCCTATGCCGATTGGGACGACATCGAGGCGCCACGGGAGGTGGCCGCCTACCCCCAAAACCTGGATTGGCTCGAATTCAAGCGGGACAACTATTACGGCCAGATGCAATGGCGCATTGATACGATACGGGCAGTCGACCAGGATTGCCTGATCGCGGCGCACGGTGTCGGCGGGGCCATCCCCAATATGGCGTCCAATGGTTCGGATGATTGGCTCGCCGCGTCCAAGGTTGAGCTTTATGGGCTCACTTGGGTTCCGGGCCGCCGTGGCTTCAAGCCTTGGCAGAACTTCTTCGGTCCCGATCTGACCCGCGCGGCGGCGCGGGGAAAGAAATGGTGGCACGCCGAGCGTCCCGGCGGTCCGTTATGGATGCAGCCACAGGTACTGGGCCGGGACAAGGAGGATGGGCGGATCATGGAGCCGGAAGACATTCGGCTGTTGACCATGACCTCCTTTGCCGCCGGGGCAAGCGGGGTGCTCAATCTGCGCTATCGCCCCTTGTTGGACGGTCCATTGTTCGGCGCGTTTGGGTCCTATGGCATGGATGGAAGCCGCACAAAACGCTCCGACATGGCGAGCGCCATCGCCAAGTGGTCCAACGCGCCGGAGCAGCAGGAACTGTTTTCAGCCCGGCCGGTCAAGGGAGACATTGGGCTTCTCGTGATACCGGAGGCGCAGGCCTGGGATTATCTGCTCAATCACAAGCACTGTCCTGAAACCTATCGCCAGGCGATGTGGGGCGCCTATCGCGGTTTCTTCGACAACGGTGTGCAGGCGGACTGGGTGCATATCGACGATATTTCGGGCTACGAGGTACTCTACGCGCCCTATCCGATAAGCATGACCAGCCAGACGGCCAAGGCCCTCACTGATTGGGTGGCGGCGGGTGGCACGCTGATTTCGGAGGCGACACCAGGCTATTTCGGCGACCGCGGCAAGGTTGGTACTGTCCAGCCCAACAACGGCTTGGACAGCGTATTCGGCGCGCGGGAGGCCGAAGTCGAGTTCATGCCTGACATCGCTGACAGGATCTTGTTCAGTTTCTCTGGGCAGACGGTGCGCGGTGGAGGGTTCCTGCAATCTTACGAGCCGACGACCGGCAGTATCGTGGGAAATTTCATTGATGGGCGCGCTGCCCTTGTCGAAAACAGCTTTGAATCCGGCCGAAGCTTGCTGGTCGGTACACATCCGGGTGTCGCCTATTTCAACAGGAGCGAAGCGGGTAATCTGGCCTATTTTGCAGAAGTGCTGCGGTGGGCGGGGCGCTCGCAGCGGGTGAGGCTGTCGGATAATCGGGTTCAGGCCCGACTTCATGAGGGCGCTAATGGTCGGCGCGTTCTCTGGCTGCTCAATCCGACGCGGCAGGCCCTTCCGGTTACAGTCTCGGTCGATGGCAAGCCAGTTTCGCCGGGCAAGATCTACTGGGGCGAAGCTGTCTCCGGTGGTCAAGTGCACCTGCCGGCGCGCGACTGTGTGATTGCTGATATATAACCTAACAAATGCCGAAGGTTATGTTGCGTTATGATGGGAGGGCGTCTATCAGCAGCTAGTTATTCAGGAGAGCCGCATTGGCACGTGTCACACTCGCTACGATCGCGAAGCAGACTGGTCTTTCCAAGTTCGCCGTCTCCAGAGCGCTTTCGGGAAAGAGCGGCGTCAGCGAAGAGACGCGTGCCATTGTCCAGCAGGCCGCAGCCGATCTCGGCTACCTGCGCCCATCGAGCATACAGACGCCCAATCTTATGGGCATCGTCTTCCACGACGCGGACCTAGTGAATTCGGAATTGCACCTGCTGATACAGACCGGGTTTCAGGCCGAAGCGCAGCGCCGTGGCTATCAGGCGCGCATGATCTGGACACATCTGATCGACGAGATCGAGGCATTTGCCCTCAATTGTGCAGGCGTCGCCATGGTCGGGCCGCACACCCGCGAAAGCATGTACAAGGTGAAGGGGTTGGGCATCCCTCTTGTGCGCAACGGCTGGATTGAGCCGCTCGAGACCTTCGACATGGTGCATGGCACAGACCATGAAGCGGGTGCGGCGGTAGGGAAATATCTCTACGATCTTGGCCACCGCCGGATCGCATACGTCCATGGTGCGCCGCGCTATCGAGGACGCCGGGAACGGTATTACGGACTGCGGGAGGTTTTGGAAGATTGTCCGGACGTCGAATTGCGGCAGATGACGTTCGATGCAGACTACCACTTCATTGATCGCCTGCGTGAAATACAGGCCGACGGCTTTGAACCCACGGCATATTTCTGTGCGCATGACGGCCTGGCTCTGACTGCGATGTCGCAGTTGATGCATTTGGGCTACCGTATCCCGCAGGATGTGACCGTCATTGGCTTTGGCGACTTCTCCGCCGCTATGCAGATCACCCCAAACCTGACGACTGTGAAGACCCTCGGGCAGGAAATAGGTGCGGGGCTGGTGCGGGTCCTCGATGACAGGGCGCACGGCCGCATCAATCCTGCCGTTCCGCTACGCGTCATGGTTACGGGACATTTGGTGGAGCGCAAATCATCTGGGCCGGCGCCAGTCGGATGATCATGCGCCAACCTCGTTGGCGACGCTGCTCAACTGCACCACGAGCGCCAAGCGCCGGTGGCACGGCCTGCCGATCAAAACGGCTTCCGCGACCGCAGGTTAGGGCATACGCGCTGACGCCAGCGGCTCACGATCCCGGTTCGTAAACGGCGACGACAGTCAGCAATTCTTTGGTCAGGTTTCTTCGAGCGACAATTGCCCGCTAACGATAAACCGGAATCGTCCGCGACCGCACTTGTCAATCGCGATGCCGGCGTCGCGCTCGCTCAAGCGACGTTGTAGCAAGACAAGTCGCGCCTCGAGATTGTCGACGAACTCCGGCAGGCGTAACGCCGGGTCGAGGCGCAGTTCACGGTTGGAAAAGTCGACACGGCCGGTTTCGGCATGCTCGCTGGCCAGCTTCCAGAGAATGGCGCCGGCGACGCCCTTGATGAGGTAGGTGTCGCCCACAAAGACAGTGCTGTCGACATGATAATATCTCAGGCGGATCTCCCGGCCCGATGCCGTCGCGTCGGGAGCTGGCCCATTGACCCGCTCGCCGAAGTCGTCACGCTGCATCAGGCATATCTTTGCCGAGAGCAACTGGCTTAGGAGCGTCAACGCATCCTCATCGTCATAGCCGAATTGGTTTGGCTCGGGGCTTTCGGCAAAGAGCACTCCTACCGTAGTGTCCCGATTGAGGATGGGTATGGCGATCTGGCTCTGCGGAGCATCAAGACCTGGGTAGGAAATGGCGGTGGTCCGTTGCCATTCCAGTCCAGCAGCGCGTGCTGTGTCGAAAACGGCGGTGCCGTAGGAATATTCCGAGGACATGTGACCGATGCGAATCGGCACGCGCTGCGCAGCGGCAACGCCTATCACGCCATCGCCAAGGCCCACCTCCGAGCCGATGCCCGAAAAGGGGTAGCCGCGGGACGCAATTGTATAGAGGCGCTGGTTGGTGTGGTCGAGCATGAGCAACATTGAATGCTCGATGCCGCAGTATTGCTGCAGACCTGCCAGCAGCGTGTCAAACATTTCGCCCATCTCGCCGGTGCGGGCCAATTGCTCGCCAATGCGGCGCACGGCCAAGAGCTGGTTGTGGGCGACAGGCCGAGCGAGAACGACGCTTGCAACAGGCGCGATTTCCCGGACGCGAAAGACATCAGACCCGAGAAGGCGGAACACGCCCTGCATACCGCTGTGGGACGCGATTCCCGCGAGCTTGGCCTTCATCATCTCGAACAGCCCACCGCTGGTCTGTGTCTCGAGATATTCGAGGGTCAGGCGATATTGCTCGTTCGTGTCGGGATCGACGACAACAACGCTGGCGCGGCCGGTGGCGAGCAGGTTGCGGCGGGTCTTGTTGAAGAACTGGTAGGAGAGAGCGACCCGCTCGGGATCAACGTACTGAACGTGCGAGATCAGCGAAACATTCGGGGTGCCCTCCAGATCCGTGGTGGCCAGAACGGAGGGAACGATGCCCTCAAGGCAATTGCGGATCTCGGGCAATCTGGGCGTCTTCATGCCTTCAACTCCGCACCGGCTCCCGGTCCCGGCGTCTGCACAAAGGCGCTTGTGGGATCGAAGTCGATGGCTACCAGATCGTCAGGGTCGACCGCGCAAAAAGCTGCAGTGAAGCGCGCAGTATAGTCGACATCCCGCAGTTCCTCACCAAGACCCGCCATCTGGTCCACACCGGCCTGCCGTTCGTCGGCGGTCGGCTCGGCAAGCCTGGTGTTGATGCCCTTGAGCTGAATGGAGCGATGTGTCCGCGGACGGCTGAACGTAGCCGCTATCGGCGCGCTTGCGGCCGCGGCGTCAAGCAGTTCGAAGTTGGCAGCGCGCAGCAGGACGAGCCGGACACAGCCATCCTCCAGCACGCGGCACCCGCAGGCGGTCCCCGCGATTGGCAAGCCGGTCTGGTCGGTAACGGCCACGACAATACTGATCCCGCTTTCGCAGAACTCAACCAATTCGGTCGTCAGCAAAGTATTCGCCCCGCTCCGGTTGAGGCGCGCGAGTTCGGCATCAGGCGTATCAGGATGAAGGGCGCGTGGCATGACCGGACATACCGATAATAACGTGGCGTCACGGCCCGGAAGCGGGGCCGCGTCAGCTTCTTTTAGCATTCTTTTATGGATTCTTGCAGCGACATTTAGCGGGCATCAGTCCGGTGACCGGAGTATCTACCGCCCGTCACCGACGCCTCGGCTTCGAGCGCCAGCGATCAATATCCAACTCCGATCTACTGGAAGACAAGACAATGAAAAAGCGCCTCATTTCGGCGCGCGCTGGCGCTTGTCCTGCGTGTGCCCTCGACATCGGTTTGTGTCTCCGCCGTGGCGTGTGCCGCGGTGAACGAAAGCCTCGAGCCGAGACCCCGGTCCACCGGCGCCAGAGCCACATCCGTGCCTAGCCGATGCTTTGCGTCAGACCCCTCCGCAAGATCAGATTCAACAAGATCAGGAACAATATAGATGGATGATATCCTTCGCCCCGTACTGGACAATGGAAAGTCCCTGTCCTTCCAGTCACTATTTTCTCAGATCAAGGGAAACATCATTCGGCCCGAACATGCCGAATACGACCAGGCGCGTGCCCTTGCGCACAATAACTGGGACCACAAGCCGGCCCTAATCGTCCGCGTGGCCGATGCGCAAGACGTTGCGACGACGCTCAATTTCGCGCGCGCGAACCAGATCGAGATCGCGATCCGCAGCGGTGGCCATTCCACCTGCGGCCACGGCTCGTGTTCGAGCGGCATCGTTATCGACCTGCGCGATCTCAGGACGTTGTCCTATGCTGAGGACAAGAGCTGGGTGTGGGCCGATGCCGGCCTCACCGCCGGGGAAGTAACTCTGGCTGTCGAGCAGCACAAAATGATCGTCGGCTTTGGCGATGCGGCATCGGTCGGCATTGGCGGGCTAACGCTGGGCGGGGGCATCGGCTACCTGGTGCGCAAGCACGGCCTCACCATCGACTCTGTTCTCGCCATCGAAGTGGTCACGGCAGCTGGTGAGATTCTCATCGCCGACGAGGTCAATCATCCAGACCTGTTCTGGGCTTTGCGCGGTGGGGGCGGCAATTTCGGCGTGGTCACGCGTTTCAAGTACCGCCTCAACCCGTTGCCCGAGTTCGTCGGCGGACCGCTGGTCCTGCCGGCAACGGCGGAAGTCCTGGCGGGCTTCGCTGCGGCCGCGGATGCAGCGCCGGACGAGCTTTCGACCATCGCCATGGTCATGCCGGCGCCCCCAATGCCGTTCCTGCCCCAGGAAGTCATCGGCCAGACGGTGGTGATCGGCATGATGGCCTATTCCGGCCTGGCGAGCCAGTCCGATGCGGTGCTGGCGCCGTTCCGAGCACTCGCGACCCCGATTGCCGATCTGGTCGGTCCGGTGCCCTACAGCGCCATGTATATGCCTGAAGATCCGGCGCTGAGCCAATCGGTCTCGATCCGGACAACCTTCATGGATGGGGTCGACATCGACCAGGCGCAGACCATGCTGGACTTGCTTGAACAGGGTGAGGCACCAGTGCGCATGGTGCAGGTGCGCGTTCTGGGCGGAGCGGCTACCCGCGTTCCGGCAGAAGCGACGGCCTTTGGGCACCGCGATAGCCGGGTCATGACCGTATTTATAGCGATTGATCGGACCGAGGCGATCGAGCGAAATAATGATTGGGTCGAGAAGTGCCTGGGGGCGTTCGCAGCGGTCAAAAGAGGTGCCTATGTGAACTTCCTCGCCGACGAAGGCGCCGAACGTATCCGGGACGCCTATCCGGAAGCCACCTGGAGCCGTCTGCAGCAGGTCAAGCGCCGGTATGACCCCCACAACATGTTCCACCGCAACCAGAACGTTGCACCCTCGGCTTAGGCGGAGCAAGGCGCCGGAGTAACCCTCCGGCGCCTTGGCGTGGCCAGTTCGACGTGGCACCTGTTCAAGCGGTTGACTGACGAGGGGCAGCAGCATTCGTCACCCAGCGTGACTCGCAAGTTGCCGCAATCCTCCACGCATGCACGAAGCTGTTCAGCGCCCGTAAACCTGGACCCCCTGCCATGGCACAGCGACTGATCCAGACGCGGGAGTGGTCTCTACGAATGACTGCTCTGTTGTATCAATACGCCGTGTCCAGGAGCCCTCGGGCAACTGGAATTCGCGGTCGTCGCCCGCGTTGAGCACGATGAGCAGTTCCGGGTCGTGTCGGGAGACGATCTTCAGGCCGAAGCATCTCAATTCGGCGTCTTCCCAATCGGCGTCTCCCATGGCTCTGCCATCGGGGTGGAGCCATTCCAGCACCGGATTGTCGTCAGGGCCATCGATCTGCGCGACGCCGAAACGGGCGCGGGACAGGCTCGTCTCCCTGCGCAACTTGCTCAGCATCGAGACCGCCTCGATCAGTTCCGACCGCGCCTTGCTCCAGTCGAGCCAACTGATCTCATTATCCTGGCAATAGGCGTTGTTGTTCCCACCCTGGCTATTGCCCAATTCGTCTCCTGCAAGGATCATCGGTACGCCCTGACTGAGAAGAACGGTAGCCAGCATGGCTTTGGCCCGGCGCAGCCTGGCTTGCAGGATGGCTTCGTCCTCGGTCTCGCCCTCTGCGCCCATATTGTCCGACAGGTTGTGGTCATGACCGTCATTATTGTCTTCGGCGTTGGCCTCGTTGTGCTTCTCGTTGAAACTCAGGGTGTCCCAAAGCGTGTAGCCATCGTGGGCGGCAACGAAATTTATGCTTGAGGTGGCCGGGCGGTGGCTGTGATTGAACTGGACGGGCGAACCTGAGAGGCGTTCGGACATTGCCGCGATCCGGCCCGGATCCTTGCGCCAGAATGCCCGCGTATCGTCGCGGAACTTGTCGTTCCATTCCCGGAACGGCCAACGATAGCCGCCGACCTGGTAGCCCCCGTCACCAATGTCCCAAGGCTCGGCAATCAGCTTGACACCGGCCAGCACCGGATCCTGTCGCAAGGCGTTGAAGAATGAGCCATCCCGCTCGAAGCCTTCCGATTCCCGGCCCAGGGTTGAAGCAAGGTCAAAGCGGAACCCATCGACATGCATGGCCTGCACCCAGTAGCGCAGGCTGTCGAGCACCATGCGCAGAACCATGGGATGGGCGACATTGAGCGTATTGCCGGTACCGGTCGTGTCAAAACTGTGCCGAGGGTTTTCGGGCGATAGTAGATAGTAGCTGGCGTTGTCGATGCCGCGGAAGGAGAGGGTCGAGCCCAGTTCGTTGCCTTCACAGGTATGGTTGAACACCACGTCGAGGATAACCTCGATGCCGGCGGCATGAAATTTGCGGATGGCTTGCTTCACTTCGCGGATCTGACCGGTGTGCAGATAGCGCGCATGCGGGGCGAAGAAGGAAAGGGTGGAATAACCCCAATAGTTTGAGAGCCCTTTCTCGACCAGGTAGCGATCATTGGCGAAGGCGTGCACCGGCAGCAGTTCGATGGTGGTTGCGCCGATCTTGTGCAAATGCTCGATGATGGGATCGCTCGCCAGCCCCTGGAAGGTGCCGCGCAGATCTTGCGGGATATCGGGATGCAGCATGGTGAGGCCACGCACATGCCCTTCGTAGATCACCGTGTCCTGCCAGCGGGTTCGCAGGGCCCGGTCGGTGTCCCAGTCGAATGCCGGATCGGCAACAACGCCCTTGGGCATGAATGGGGCGCTGTCGCGCTCATCAAAGCTCAGGTCATCCTCGCCGATTGTATAGCCATGCAAAGCGTCGTCCCAGACGATCTCGCCCTTGAGTTCGCGGGCATAGGGGTCGAGCAGCAGCTTGTTGGGATTGAAGCGATGGCCCTCTTCGGGGGCATAGGGACCATGAACGCGGTAGCCATAGACCTGGCCGGGCTTGATGCCAGGAAGATAACCGAACCAGATGCCGCCTTCCATGGCTGGCAGATCCAGGCGGTGGATTTCATTGGCTCCCGACTTGTCAAACAGACACAGCTCAACCCGCTGAGCATGCTCGGAGAACAGGGCGAAATTGGTGCCCTCGCCCATGAATTCCGCGCCAAGGATATCAGGCCGGCCGGCGTGATGATCAAAGGTCGGCTTGGTGTTTTGCGCTTTACGCATTGGAGTGGTTCCTGGGGTGGAGCGGGTTGGGGCCGCTGGAGAGTTGCTTGTGAACGTGGATGACTCCACGCCAGTTCCGGCAGGTCGGCTATGCGGCGGACAATTGAGTGTCCCACCCGACAAGGATCACCTGACGGTTGATCTCGGTGTGCCAGATCGGTTCGATACCGGCGGGGAGGCGGGTTGCGAAACCGGCAACCAAAGCCCGCTGCCCGTCGCTCCGGCGCAGCAAGACGCTGTCCGGGTTGAGAACGACGTTGCTCGCTGCCCGCTCGAGGAATTCGCGTTCGGCCTTGCGCAACCCAAGCAGTTCACGGGTCAGGTTCAACTTGGCTGTGGCAATCGTGCTGTCCAAGGTGCCGCCGGCAAGGGTGCCCCAATCCACAGGGCGACGGTTGTCCGGATCGGTGAGGGCAAGAAAAACTGTTTCGCTGCCACGGTAAATGTCGGGAAAGCCCGGCAGGAGCGTCTTGAGGGCAAGCTGGGTGAGGATCAGCGTGTCCGCGCTCGACACCAATTGCTCGAGTTCGATCGGCAGAGCGTCGCGCCATAGCGCAACCGCCGCGTGGGCAAAAGCGATGGCCTTGTTTTCCGCATCCTCGTTGGGCCTGGTCCAGAAACTGGCTTGCTTGGCTTCACGCATCGCCTTGCGGATATGATCGCGCAAACGCTCGTCGAGATGCGCGTCCGCAGGGTCCCAGATGGCCAGGCAGGTCTGGATAATGTACCAGCGCCAGGCCGGGGTGACCTCGGCAGCTTCGCGTAGCTCGCAGGCCCGAAGGTAGAGGGCCTTGAACCCCTCCGGCTGATGGCTGATTGCCACCATGCGCATGCGCGCGTCCTCGGAACGCTTGGTGTCGTGCGTCGAACTCAGGTTCATGCCCCAAGGGGTTCGACCTGACAGGAACTGGTCGGCCTCCCGTTGATCCACGGTTGGCTCGGCCGGTTCGGCGCCAACTTCGTTGGCAGCCAGGTAGCGTGACCACCGGAAGCCGGCGGTGTCTTCCTGTGCCTTGGCGAGAAGAGCGCCGGACACCTGCTGGAAACGCAAGGCGAAGGTCCGCGCCTGCGCTGTATCTGGCGAGAGCATGAGCGAGGCGACCGCCTTGACGCCGACCTCCGAACGCAGGCCCCTTGCTGCCGTTTCGCTCATTCGGGTGACGATGGCGTGGTCAGCTTCCTCGATGCCGTTGCTGTCTATATAGGTCCGGTAGCGTGGCACGGCCCCGAGCAGGGCCATGACAGCTTCGCGCAGCGTCTCGGGACCCGGTTCTGCGAGCGGTGAGGCCTGGAGCGCAGCGGCAGCCAAAGCGACGAGCTGGTGCAGTTCAGCCGCGAGTTCGAACTCGAGGATGTCTTTCTTGGCTCGGGTCAGCGCCTGCGGAAAACTGTCTGGCTCCTGGACCAGATCGCGCCAGATTTGATCCAGCTTTTCGATACCCTGGCTGTGCGTGAGCGCGCGCGCCAGCAGGCGGGCAGATTCATAACCGGTCGTGCCCACCGTGTTCCAGTTTTCGGGCAGGCGTTCGTCGCCCACCAGAATTTTTTCGACCCATATGGGCGTGCCGGGTAGCGCCTGCGACAGCCGTTCGAGATAGGCCGCCGGGTCAGCCAGTCCATCGATATGGTCCACGCGCAAGCCATCGACCAATCCCGCCCGGACCAGATCCAGGGTCAGCGCATGAGTGTCCTCGAAGACTTCGGGATCCTCGACACGCATGCCGATCAAGCTTGTGACGTTGAAAAAGCGACGGTGGGTAATGGAATCGCGTTCGGCCTCCCAATGCTTCAGGCGCCAGTGCTGCTGCTCGTGCACTTTCCGCAACGCATCTATATCCGTCGTGTCATCTTGAGTTGTATCCGCTAGCGGGACCTGCGTTCCGTCGAAGACGAAATGGCCGTTCTTTACGCTGAAGCGGCCGGCGGCCAGCATTTGCTCGAAAGGCTCCGGCAGAATAGGCAGAACCAGGGGTCCGGCATTCCAATCAATATCGAAATGGCTGGCGTAAGGACTGTTCTCACCCTCGCGCAGCACCTCCAGCAGCCAGGGATTCTCCAAAGTGAAGGCGGTGTGGTTCGGAACGATGTCGAGTATGATCCCCAGCCCGACCTGCCTTGCGGCTCCTACAAGCCGTTCAAATGCACCTCGCCCTCCCAGCGTCGGGTCGATCTGATTAGGATTGATGACATCGTAGCCATGGGTAGAGCCCGTCGAGGCGGTGAAGATCGGGGAGAGGTAGAGATGGGACATGCCCAGCCCAGCGATATAGTCGACATGCCGGGCAAGATTGTCGAAGTCGACGCCCTCCCGCAACTGTACCCGGTATGTGGCGGTCGGGGCCGAGTGCATCATGTCAATTTGCTCCAGACGGCAAGGGCGTAGGGATCGCGTTTGAGATCGAAGAGCGCGAAGTCGGGCGCGCGCGCCCTTGGCGCATGCCGGCCTATCTCTCCAAAATTGAGATCGATAATCAACTCGCCCGCCTCGAACTGCCAGTGCACAGTCAAGGCCTTTTCGCCGACGACATGAGCCGCACTATGCTGGCGGAGGGTAGCGGTCAGCGGGAAAATCGCGGCCTTGCGAAATGCGAGGACCTGGTGAGACAGCCGCAGCCAGTCATCTGCAGCCGGAGATGAGGACCAGTCCAGCCGGGAGCGTCGGAGCGTTGCCGGATCGATTGGGTCGGGCACCGACTCGCCAAGCGCGGCGATGCCAGCGAATTCCTCGGCCCGGCCCTGGCGCACCGCTTCAGCCAGATCGCCGTCGTAGTCGGCAAAGAACTGGAATGGAGACACGGCACCGCGTTCCTCGCCCATGAAGATCATGGGCGTGTAGGGGGCAGTGAGCAGCAGGACATACGCCGTCTTTACCGCATTTTCATCCGCCAGCGTCAGAAGCCGTTCGCCCTGGGCCCGATTGCCGACCTGATCGTGGGTCTGGATAGAATTTATGAAGCTGGTGACCGGCAAGTGGGCGCAGTCGGAGCCGCGTGGTGTGTCGAGCCCAATTCGCGGCTGGCCTTCCTCGATATGTCCACGCTCCAACGCCCGAACCAGATCTGCAATCGGGTCGTTTGCGAAGGAGACATAGTAATCCTGGCTTTCGCCGGTCAGGCTTGCATGTACCGCATGGTGGAAATCATCGTTCCAACTGGCGGCATAAAGCCCCGACTCGCGCAGAGTGGGCTCAT
The DNA here is from genome assembly GCF_042181575.1 of Devosia polycyclovorans. Taxonomy (GTDB): domain Bacteria; phylum Pseudomonadota; class Alphaproteobacteria; order Rhizobiales; family Devosiaceae; genus Devosia; species Devosia polycyclovorans. The sequence goes on from NZ_CP170082.1 coordinate 1,909,650, forward strand.
TGCGTTCATCCTCGACGATGAGATGGAGCGGCCTGCCCAAGTCCAGTTTCCGGACAGCCTGGCCCAATTCCATCATGAACTCCGGTGCCCCTTCGCCCTGGATTTGATGTACCGCATCGAGCCGCAGCCCGTCGAGCCGGTACTCGTTTAGCCACATAAGGGCGCAATCGATCCAGAACTGGCGCACCGCTTTCTGCGAGAAGTCGATGGCAGCGCCCCACGGTGTGTGCCGGTCCGGGTTGAAGAATTCAGGTGCGATTGTGTGGAGATAGGCCCCGTCCGGACCGAAATGGTTCATGACCACGTCAAGAATGACGCATAGCCCGTGGCTCTGCGCGGTATTGACGAGATGCCTCAGATCATTGGGCGAACCATACACTGGATGGGGGGCAAAGGGCAGCACCCCGTCATAGCCCCAGCCTCGCGACCCGGGAAACTGGCTGATCGGCATGATCTCAATTGCAGTGAAACCAAGCCTTGCCAATTCCTCCATCTTCTCGGCCGCGGCCCGGAATGTTCCGCTCGGGGTAAAGGTGCCTATGTGAAGTTCATAAAGGACATATTCGTTGAAGGGACGTCCTTTCCAGGAAGGTGCCCAATCGAAATCCACGCCCGAAACCAGGCGTGAAGGCCCGTGGACGTCCGAGACCTGCAGGCGGCTGGCCGGATCGGGATAGCGTTCGTCGTCAACGATGAGGCAATAGTCCTCACCTTCTTCCGCTACGAACTTTGCTTCCCAGAAACCGTCGCCCCCGCGGTGCATGCGGATAGACCGCTCCCCAATGGCAACGGCCACCATGCTGGCGGAAGGCGCCCATAATCCGGCCCGCCACTGCGCGCCTGTCTTCTCGATACCCCAATGAGACATCAGGAACGGTCCTCTGGCAGAGCGGGCGGACGCTTTTGAAGCATATCGTCAGCTTGGCGTTCGCGCAGGCAGCGGTCGAGGGCTTCGAACCAGTATGTTTGTTCCTGCCCATCGGGTCTGCCAGCTTGTTCCCACAGGAAGTATGCGGTTTCACGTACCCGTTGCTCGAAGAGGGGATCGACCCAGGGGTCCGTTGCGTCTTTCTGCATCAGCGCTCTCCAACTGCAGACCGATAATGCGGTGCGGCGCGTTTCGCTCCATTGCCCGCGACAATTCGGAGTCTCTTAGTCCCGCGCTTGACTGCAAGCGCCAGTCCGTCAGGTAGCTGCTCCGGGCATTTGTGAGCGTGTAGCAGGTTCCAGCATAGGCGGTGAGGCCATGACACCGCCCGTGGCCCTTGGATCAATCTCTCACTTCCAAATTGAAACGGCTTTGCCGCAATCGGCGCGCCTCCAACGTTGTAACCAGCCTTTGGCACTGCGACACCACCGGCAATTGTTCGCTTTATGACATAGTCGAAGCCAGTTACCTGCGAGGGGCCGGCGTGGCCGATGCTGCAGGGAGGGTGCGTTTCGCCGCTGGCCTGAATCCCCGCAAAGACTCGAACTTTGGCCGGGTTCTGCACCTTGCCCCTTGCTGCCCGACGCGCTCGGGCGTAGCAGCGTGGCACGTTTCAGTTACACGCCTGCACAAGGGGCCCCTCATGTTCGGCATTGACCCGAGTTTTCTCTCATCGCTGTTTCAGGTCATCCTGATCGACCTGGTCCTGGCGGGTGACAATGCCGTGGTAATCGGGCTGGCCGCTGCGGGGCTACCCGCGGATTTGCGCCGCCGCGCTATTCTGATCGGCATCTTGGCGGCTACCGGGCTGCGCATCGGCTTCGCGCTCATCACTACCCAGCTACTTTCGCTTGGTGGCGGCCTGCTGATAGCTGGCGGCCTTCTGCTGCTTTGGGTGTGCTGGAAAATGTATCGCGAACTCACCGTTTCGGACGCTGAGGAGGAAGAGGCGACCGAGGCGTTGTCGGATGCCGATTACAACGCCGACGGTACCATTGCCGGCAAGGCCCCGCGCAAAACGCTGCGGCAGGCCGTTATCCAGATCATCATCGCCGACGTGTCGATGTCGCTCGACAATGTGCTGGCGGTTGCAGGGGCGGCGCAGCACCATTTTGAGGCATTGGTGTTCGGCCTGGCGCTGTCGGTGGTGCTCATGGGCGTTGCCGCCACCTTTATCGCCCGTCTGCTGCACCGCTACCACTGGATCGCCTGGCTTGGCCTGGTGATGATCCTGTTCGTGGCCATCCGCATGTCCCTCGAGGGCCTGGGTGCCTTTGTGGCCATTCCAGAAATACCGTTCCTCTACACGCCCCATGCGGTGGATGCCGCTGCGGCTGTGCACTAGGGGCGGTTCCGCGATTCGCGCATAGCGCTCATTGCCCTTTCGCCTCAAATCTCGCCACCGGAGGGATTTGCCCTTCGGGACGGTTCGAAGTTTGGTAACCACGCGCGGAATTTTGGCGCATTTGTTCCTGTGGGATAGGGATTTGATCACTACGGAGGTCTAGCTTTCGGCAGAACGCGTATCAGCCGGAAGCAGAACCATGTCCGTCTCCGCAGGAGCAGCCCAGACACATGACGAGCGTGTCGCGCCGACGCCGGTCGGTCCCGCGACGGCGAGTGTTGTCGCCCGGCCGGTCGATGGTGCCGAGTGGGATGCGGTTGTCTCCGGCTTTGATGGCCTTTGCCAGGAACAGCTTTTTGCCTTTGCCTCGATCCGCTGGCCTGGCGTGACCGCCGAGCCCCGGCTATTTGAGCGGCACGGGCGCGTTATCGGTGGTGCGCTTGTCATGGTGCAGCGCCTGCCGCTGGGGGTTGGTCAGATCGCCATCATCAAGTGGGGACCGATGCTGGCCGACACAAAGGCTGCGGACGCCGCAACCCTCTATCAGGCGATGATCGAGGCGCTCGTGGCCGAATATGCCGACGAGCGCGGCATGATGCTCTCGGTGCTACCCCATGCCAGCACCGGGGAGGGCAACAGCGAATATCGGGCCCTTCGGGAACGCGGTTTCAAGCGCGGCGCGGTGTTGCGGTTTCCCGACCGCTATCTGGTCAATCTACGGCTGTCCGATGAGGCGCAGCGCAAAAGCTTTGGCCAGACCTGGCGACGGCAACTCAACAAATCGGAAAAGTCCGGCCTGGTGTTCGAACATGCGGGGGCCGAGCGTATCGGCGACTTCAAGGCGCTCTACGCCGCGATGAGCGATCGCAAGCAATTTCCCGACTATTCGGCTTTCGATACGCTGGATGCCCTAATGGTACTGGACCAGCCGCTGCGGCCCGAATTGTTCTTCGTGCGGCGCGAGGACGAACTGGTCGCGGGGGCGCTGATCTTCAAGGCCGGCACGCGTGCGGTCTATCTCTATGGCGCCACAAACGACAAGGCGCTGCCACTGCGCGCCGGATACTTCATGCATTGGCATATCATTCGCTGGCTTCGCGATCACACAAGGGCAAGCTGGTACGATCTGGGCGGTACCGATGGCTTCCAGGGGCTGCATCAGTTCAAGAAGGGCATGGTCGGAGACGAGGGCCTGATCCGGCCGGTGCCGCCCGTGGCAAATTTCGCAACGCGGCCGCTCGCTTATGCGCTGGGGGCAGGGGCCTTTGCGGCGCGGGAGGCCTATAACGAGTTGCGTCGGCATATCGAGGCGGTGCGTCCTTCGCGCGCCCGACCCGATCAGGAGCCTTCTCCGCTTCCGCCAGAGTTCCGATGAGCCTCGCACGCCGCCTGGCCTCGCAATCAACGATCATTTTTGGCGGGCGCCTGTTCGGCGCCGGCCTGATCTTCCTAGTGCAAGCCTTTATCGCGCAGGTCTGGGGCGCCGCGATCCTGGGTGATTATCTGTTGGTGATCGCAACGGTCAATCTGATCGCCGTCGCCATGCCGCTGGGGTTCCAGACCATTGGGACCTATTTTGCCGCGGAGTATCGGGCCCGTGAGGACCGGCGGCAGCTCATCGCATTCCTGTTCCGCGCTTACGGGCATGTCGCCCTGGCCTTTGCGGGGTTGATGGTGGCTGGGCCTTTGGTCCTCAATGGAATGGGCCTGGGTGGTCATGTCGTTGCGCTGCATTTCGTGCCTGTGGTGCTGCTGGCTCTGGCCACGGCGCTGGTTTACGTCAACGGAGCGATACTGGTGGGGCTCAAACGTCCCTTTGCCGGCTTTTTCGCAGACGGCATTTTCCGTCCGATGATGGTGCTGGCCACGGTGCTCTGCTGCGCCTGGCTGCTTCCTACAGCGCCAGAGGCATTCGAAACCATGCTCTGGGCCACGGCGCTCGGTTATGTCGCGATTGCGCTGGTGCACATGGCGATTGTGATCGCGACGTTGCCACATATTGCTGAAACCGCTCAGTCGCGTGCTGCGGAGGTGCCCCGTTGGTGGCGTTTTGCGGCACCCTGGGTGCTGATCACCCTGGCCACGGATTTCTTTTTCGACATCGACCTGCTGCTGCTCGCCAATCTGCTTGACCGGGAGGAGCTCGCCATTTTCGGTGTCTGTACTCGGGTCTTCTCGCTGGTGTCGTTCGGCGTTGCGGCCGTCTATGCGGTCATCCTGCCCGACATGTTCGAGAGCGAAGCCAATGCCGATCGCGCCGCGTTCCATCGCAAGGTGGGTGAGGCCAATCTGGCGGCCAGCATCGTGTCGCTGGTGCTGTTCGGGCTGGTGATCATGGGTGCGCCGTTTGCCCTGCTGCTGTTCGGTCCCGCCTTCACCGCCGGTGCCCTGCCGCTGGCGATATTGTGTCTCGGTCTTGTGGTTCGCTCGGTCATGGGGCCGGCTTCGATGGTGTTGTCCATACATGACCGGCCCTGGGCCAGCCTGCCCGCCGTTCTTCTGGGCATGGGGACGCTTTTTGTGGGCAATCTGGTGCTCGTGCCCATGCTGCACCTGGTTGGGGCGGCGCTTGCAGCCGTAATCGCCATTTCGGTTTGGTCGGTTGTGCTTTGGGGAATTGCCCTGAGAACCGCGCGGATCGACGTGTCGATCCTGCAGTGGTTCAAGGCCCGGCGGATGCTGGCGGCGGAATAGGGTTCACGCCCCGACAAGCCCCTTCAGACGGTTCTTGAGGCGGCCCAAGCGACCGACATAGCCGCTGTCGTAGGGGACCTCGGGCCGAGTATAGAATTTTTCGATCAGCAGATAGTCCTGGCCGAAAATATGCTGCTTGAGCAGCGCGGTCTCGGTGTAGCCATAGCGCTGCAGGAGCATGCGGGCCACCTCGTTTTCGGGCCGCACATAAGTGTAGGCCTTGTGAAACCGAGTGTTGTCCCAATGGGCGTCGAACTCGCGCATGCCGAACAGGGCAAGCTTGGACTGGCGGTGTGAAGGAAATACCCAGCTCCAGTAGCGAAAGATGGCGCCACACTCTGGTCCCGAAATGATCGCGCCCGCCGGCACGCCGTCCACGCAACTGATCATGATATGCCAGGGATCGATGGCGAGCAGGCCCTTGAGGAAGGACTTGTCGAGCCTGTTGGTCTCGTGCTCCTTGAAGCGGTCACTGTAGTGCGGCGATGTCTGAATGACATCGCGCAATTCGCGCAGCACCAGATCCAGATCCGCATGTGTTGCGGGCCGCATGATCGTCTCGGCCATCGTGCTCCTCCTCAGGACAGTTCATCGGCTGGACGGGCCATGGTGTGAGCCTAGCGCAAGCCGGTTAACGGTAGGTGCCGTGCCCGAAGGGCAAACACCCATGCCGGAAAAACCCATTGAGTCGCAGGCACTAGGCCTTGCCGCCACGAGGGGGGAACATTAGAACGGATGCCGGGAGAGATAAGGGAGGATGACGATGAGCGACCAGCTCTTATTCCAGCCAAGCGCGGCCGCGATCGCGCGCACCCATACCACGGCCGAGCAGTATGATGCGCTCTACCAGCAGTCCATTCAGGATCCGGTTGGGTTCTGGGCCGAGCAGGCCAAGCGGCTCGACTGGATGACTTTCCCCACCAAGATCAAGAACACCACGTTCGAATATCCCGATGTGTCGATCAAATGGTTCGAAGACGGTGTGCTGAACGTCGCCGCCAATTGCATTGACCGGCATCTGGTCGAGCGCGGAGACGACATCGCCATTATCTGGGAGCCCGACAATCCCGCGGATAAGGCCGAATACATCTCGTATCGGACACTGCATGAGAAAGTGTGCCGCTGCGCCAATGTGCTGAAGTCGCTCGGCGTCAAGAAGGGCGACCGCGTTACGATCTATCTCCCCATGATCCCGCAGGCGGCCTATGCCATGCTGGCCTGCGCCCGCATCGGAGCAGTTCATTCGGTGGTGTTTGGCGGATTCTCTCCAGACTCCCTGGCCGGCCGCATCAATGATTGTGACTCGGCAGTGGTTATCACCGCCGACGAGGGCCGTCGCGGCGGCAAGACCGTGCCGCTCAAGGCCAATGTTGACATGGCACTGGAAGACTGTCCCGGTGTTTCGAAGGTGCTGGTGGTGCGCAATACCGGCGCCGACGTGGCCATGAAGGGCGCGCGCGATGTCTGGTGGCACGAAGCTGCCGCAGGCGTCGAACCCTTCAACGATCCCGAGCCGATGAATGCGGAAGATCCGCTGTTCGTCCTTTATACCTCGGGCTCCACCGGCAAGCCCAAGGGCGTGCTGCATACGCAAGGTGGCTATCTCACCTATACCTCGCTGACCCACGAACTCAGCTTCGACTATCGCAAGGGCGATGTGTTCTGGTGCACGGCCGATGTGGGCTGGATCACTGGGCACAGCTATATCGTCTATGGCCCGCTGGCCAATGGCGCGACCACGGTGATGTTCGAGGGTATCCCGTCCTGGCCTGACGCCAGCCGCTTCTGGCAAGTGGTGGAGCGGCACAAGGTCAATATCTTCCACACCGCGCCAACGGCCATCCGGGCGCTCATGGGCGCGGGCGCCGAATTTGCCGAAAAGCACGAGATGCCGTCGCTGCGGCTGCTGGGCACAGTTGGCGAGCCGATCAATCCCGAAGCCTGGCTTTGGTACTACAACAAGGTTGGCAAGGGGCGTTGCGAGATTGTCGATGCCTGGTGGCAGACTGAGACGGGCGGTCACATGATCGCGCCATTCCCAGGTGCAATTCCGACCAAGCCCGGTTCGGCGACCAAGCCGTTCTTCGGCATTCAGCCCGAGGTACTTTCGCCTGAAGGCAAGGTGCAGGAGCAGACCAAAGCCGAAGGTGTCTTGGTCATCAAGGATAGCTGGCCCAGCCAGGCGCGCACCATCTGGGGCGATCATGGCCGCTTCGTCTCGACCTATTTCGAGACCTATAAGGGCAATTACTTCACCGGTGACGGCTGCCGCCGCGACGAGGACGGCTATTACTGGATCACGGGTCGCGTCGACGACGTGCTCAATGTATCCGGCCATCGTCTCGGTACAGCAGAGATCGAAAGCGCGCTGGTGGCGCATCCCAAGGTCTCCGAGGCCGCTGTGGTTGGCTTCCCGCACGATATCAAGGGGCAGGGCATCTACTGCTATGTGACGCTGATGGCCGGCGAGCAGAGCAGCGATGAGTTGCGCACTGAACTGCGCAATTGGGTGCGCAAGGAGATCGGGCCGATTGCCTCGCCCGATTTCATCCAGTGGGCGCCCGGCCTGCCAAAGACGCGATCGGGAAAGATCATGCGGCGCATCCTGCGCAAGGTTGCCGAGAACGAGTTCGGCTCGCTGGGCGATACCTCGACCCTGGCAGATCCCTCGGTTGTCGATGACCTGATCGCCAATCGCCAGAACAAGCCGGCCTGAGGCCAAAAAAACGGGCGGTGGAATCAATCCACCGCCCTTCCAGTTCGGCGGGGGCCGGCTGGAAGGTTGAATACCACCGGTCCTGCGTCCACCATCCGCACAGGTGGCATAGCCAACGACCTTTCGGCATCCCCTGTTCAGGGGAGACCATTGTCTTGCCGCCATTTGCTGGGCACTCTGCAGGCCCGATTCTCCGCCGGTGATGCCCTTGTTCCGCTTTCTGCTTGCCCTGATCGTCCTGGCCTGTCTGGCATCGCCTGCAGCAGCGCAGTCTCTTGAGGAAATGGCGGGGCAGATGATCCTGGTGGGGTTTGATGGGGATGGCCCCGATGATGCCGGCGTAAGCGCCGTCGTCGACGACCTTGAGGCCGGTCGGCTGGGCGGGGTCATGTACCTCAAAAAGAACGTCGCCAGTCTCGCGACAGTGCGAGAGATGAACGCGCTGTTCCGCGACGCCGCGCCCATGCTGCCGCCTTTCATCACGCTCGATCAGGAAGGTGGAGCGGTCGAGCGCCTGACCAAGGATGTGGGCTTCGCCGAGATTGCCAATGCGGCAACGATTGCAGCGCGCAATACGCCTGAGCAAGCCAGAGCGATCTATGCGCGCATGGCCCAAGGCATTGCCGAACAGGGGTTTTCGGTCAATTTTGGACCGGTTGCCGATCTCGACACCAATCCGAACAACCAGATCATCGCTCGCTTCGGGCGCGCTTTTTCTGACGATCCGGACGTGGTTGCCGCCTATGGTAGAGCGTTCATCCGGGCCCATCACCAAGCCGGGCTGCTTACGGCGCTCAAGCACTTTCCTGGCCACGGGTCGTCGACTGCGGACAGTCATGAAGGCTTTGTCGATATAACCCGCAGCTGGGAGCCGAGGGAACTGGATCCCTACCGGGTGCTGATCGGAGAGGGCTTGGCCGATATGGTTATGGTCGGTCATCTCTATCATGCCGATTATGCCGACGCGGATGGCCAGACACCGTCTTCTCTTTCGCCGCGCTGGATCGATGGTGTGTTGCGAGACGAGCTCGGTTTTGACGGTGTGGTCATCAGCGATGATCTGGAAATGGGCGCCATCCGGGACCATTTTTCGCTCAAGGAGACTGTCACCATGGCCGTGCGGGCGGGCATGGATATTCTCCTGTTCTCCAACACGGCGGATTACCGCCCGGCTCTGGCGCAGGAGGTTCTCGATATCCTGCTGGCTGAAGCAGGAGCTGACCCGGCGTTTGCTGCGCGGATTGAGGAGAGCTATGCCCGCATCGCGGCGCTGAAGGCGCGATTGCAGTGAGCTGCTTTCCCCGGCTTTCTTGGTCTGTGTGTTTCCAGCGCCCTGCGCAGCCGATATGATGCGCGTCCTGTGTGAGGAGATCCCAGACTGATGTCGGAAGACCGCGAGATCAGGCGCGTACGGGCGCTTTTCCTGTCCGACGTGCATCTGGGCATGAAGCCGATCCGCAGCGCGCAACTGGCCGATTTCTTGCGGGCGCATGATGCCGAGACGATTTATCTGGTCGGCGACATCCTCGATGGCTGGCGATTGGCCAAGCAGTGGCACTGGCCCAGCCAGTACAATGAAGTCATCCAACTCATGCTGGACAAGGCGACTGCGGGAACGCGGATCGTCTATCTGCCGGGCAATCACGACGAATTCCTGCGCGAGTACCTGGGCACCTATTTCGGCGAGATCGAGTTGGTGGACCGGACCATCCATACATCGGCGACGGGCAAGACCTATCTCGTGATCCATGGTGATCAGTTCGACGTGGTGGTGATGAATGCCAAGTGGCTCGCCCATGTTGGGGACTGGGCCTATAACGCGGCGCTGCGGGTCAACATCGCGATCAACTGGGTGCGCCGGCGGCTGGGGCTGCAATACTGGTCGCTCAGCGCCTGGGCCAAGCAGAAGGTCAAGAACGCGGTTTCGGTTATCGGCCGGTTCGAGGAGGCGCTGGTGCATGAGGCCAAGGAAAGCGGGGTGGATGGCGTGATCTGCGGCCATATCCATTTTGCCGACATCCACGACCGGCTCGGCATTCAGTATATCAACACCGGCGACTGGGTGGAGAGCTGCACGGCCATAGTCGAGAATCACGACGGCGCTTTCGAGCTGATCAAATGGACCGAAATGGTCACTGGCGAATCCCGCAAAGCGAAACTGCGATAGAGTTCCGGGCAGTAACCCCGTCAATTGAACGTCACATGACCGTCACGCGACCGACGCGTGGCTCCCGCACCATGGTGGCATTGCGAGCAATCGTGGTGCCGCCATGTATATTGATCCCAAGCTTTCCCGCCGCCGCATCCTGATCGTCACCGACGCCTGGCGGCCGCAGATCAATGGCGTGGTCCGCACTCTCGAAAGCCTGGCCAAGCAATTGCGCGAGTGGGGCCATGAGGTCAGTTTTTTGACCCCCGAGCCATTCTGGACCGTTCCGGTGCCGACCTATCCGGAAATCCGCCTGTCGCTGGCCTCGCGCCGCGCGGTATTCCTCACGATGGTGCGGGCGCGGCCGCATCATATTCACATCGCCACCGAAGGGCCCCTTGGGCTTCTGGCGCGGCGCTATTGCCTTGAGCGCGGCAAGGCCTTCACTACGAGCCTGCATACACGTTTCCCCGAATATGTGGCGGCGCGGCTGCCGGTGCCAGAGGAGTGGAGCTATGGCTATCTGCGCTGGTTCCATGATCCCGCTGCCGCCACCATGGTGCCGACACCGTCGCTGCGCGAGGAGCTGCGCGGGCATGGCTTTTCGCATCTGACCCTGTGGGGCAGGGGCGTTGACGGGCAGCGGTTCCGCCCGGGTCCAAAGACCATGTTCACCGATTTGCCCGGCCCGCATCTGCTCTATGTGGGGCGGGTATCGGCGGAGAAGAATGTGGCCGATTTTCTGGCGCTCGACATGCCGGGCAGCAAGATTGTGGTGGGCGATGGACCAGAGCGTGCGCATCTGGAGCGGCTCCATCCCGAGGTGCACTTTATCGGCTATCTGCATGGCGAAGCGCTGGCCGCGGCCTATCGCAGCGCAGATGTCTTCGTTTTTCCCAGCCGGACCGACACCTTCGGCAATGTGCTGACCGAAGCGCTGGCCTCGGGTACCCCCGTTGCGGCCTATCCGGTGACCGGGCCGCGCGACATTGTCACTGATCCCAGAGCCGGGACGCTGAGCCCGGATCTGGGCTCGGCCGTGCGCCGGTCGCTTACCCTGGCGCGGTCGCATGCGCGGGCGCTTGGCGAGCAGTTCACCTGGGCGGCCAGCGCGCATCAATTCGTTTCCGCGCTCACCCCGGCCCATGCCGCCGAGAGGCTGGAACGGGCCATCTAGAACGTTCCAGAGACCGGTTTGAGGGCAGATTGGCACAGAATTGCCCTTGCCTCGCGATGCCATCCGAGTCAGGTAAGGACACGCGGCGCGCCTCTGCGCCGGGAGTTCATTTTCATGCCATCGGCTTTTTCGCGCTGGGATTCTCCCGAGCTGCGCGCGTCCATTTATCAGTTCACCGTCTATCTGCCGGGCGGCGTCGCGTCGGTCTTTCTGGGCATCTGGCTCAGCGAGCATGGCATTCCGGCTGATCAGATCGGCATCATCAATGCCATGCCGACCCTGTTGCTGCTGCTGCTCAACATGATCGTGGGCCGCATCGCCGACAAGGCGGACGACTGGCGCACGGCGCTGATCGGCATATCGATCATCTCGGCGCTGACGGCGGTGCCGATGTATTTCGTGTCCGAATTTTGGGGCATTCTGCTGGTCTGGGGGTTGTGTGCCTCCAGCAATGGGCTGGTGGCGCCGGTGATCGATGCGGCGACCGTGCGCATGACCCGGCGCAACGGCACCGATTTCGGCGTCATCCGCGCCTGGGCCACGGTGGGCTATGTCGTGGGGGCAGGCGGCATCGGACTGTTTCTCAACATTCTGGGGTCGGGTGCGTTCATCACACTCTATGTGGCCATGGTCGTCGCTCGGGCCGGGCTGGCGTTCCTGCTGCCGCGGTTCCGGGCGCCCAAGCCACAGGTGACGCTGGCCGATGCGACCTCGCGCATCGAGGCGCCGCCCAGCCGGCTCAAGGATGCGCTGCAGCCCTGGTTCGTGCTGCCGCTGCTGGCCTTTGCGCTGGTCAATTCGTCCAATGCCGTGATTGGCGGGTTCGGGGCGCTGCTCTGGCACGAAAACGGCATTCCGAGCTATTTCCTCGGGCCATTGCTGGGTTTTGCGGCCGTTGGCGAGGCGGTGCTGATGTTTGTCTGGCGGCGTTTTGGCGGGCGGGTGACGGCACGAAACATGATCCTGGCGGGCGCGGTCGCCGGGCTGATCCGCTTTACCATCATGGCGTTCAACCCGCCGGTGGAGGTGCTGTTTCTCACCCAGTCGCTGCATGCCTTCAGCTTTGGCATGGGCTATTTCGGGGTGGTGCACTTCATCGCCAACTGGACCAATGAGGCCAATGCGGCCGAGGCGCAGGGCTTTTTCAACATGCTCAACATGGCCATGGCCATGCTGGCGCTGACCGTGTTCGGTGTGCTGGTCGAGTTTTTTGGCGCCTATGCATTCTTCTATTCGACGGTGACCTCGTCGCTGGCGATTGGCTGCGTGCTGTGGTCGCTGAAAATGCGGCCGCCAAAATCGCTGGTGGGGTAGGGTGTCGATATCCCCCGGCGAGACCTATTGCTTCGCATATGGTTCAGGCCCCACGGTGTGGCCACCTCCGGGTTTGCCTCGGCGAAGGCCGGGCCCTGAGGCGATGCCATGGTTATGTTCGTCTCAGCAACTCAGGGTGGACCCGGGGCCAAACCCGGGGCGGCAGCCACAACGGGGCAATGGGGATGATCAGTTGCCGACCCCAAATCGGCCAAAAATCGCCAAGAGTAATACCTCTAGAGCGACGCCAAGGAAGCTGAACGCTATCAGGTTTCGGGGCTTCTGCGACAGCTTAGGGGATTCATTGCAGCTCTAGGCAGCGGCTCGCTTTTGGAACATCGAACGGAAATGACGCAAGCCGGTCGTCGTGAATGTGACGATGCGGGTCGATTTATCCAAATGCGCCCAATCTAGCTCGACAAACCGTGCAAGCATCGCGCGTCCCAGGCTGCCCGCAAGATGCGAGCGGCGTTCGCTCCAATCGAGACACTCCCGACATAGCTCCGAGCGGCCAGCGGCGAGTTTTTCAACGTCGACGCCTAGACTGGTTGCAAAGTTCCGGCCCGACTCCGTCAACCGCAATTGGCCGCTGCCAAGGTGGAGAAAGTCTTGCGCCACTAGGCTGTCAAACATCTGGACCCCCATGTCGCCGGCCAGATGATTGTAGCAGATGCGGGCCTGCCGCAGCGCTTGGTCCTTTGGGCCAGGGCGGCGGCGAAGGTGACCTGCATTAGCTGCGAGGCCCATCAAAGCCTCTAGCACGTCCGCCACCTCGGTCGATGCGAGCGCAAAATACTTGTGACGCCCCTGCTTCCGCGCACGCAGGAGTCCCCCTTCATGCAGCCGGGCAAGATGTGAACTTGCGGTCTGCGCCGTGATTCCCGCCTCGGCGGCCAGTTCCGTCGCGGTGAGCGCCTTGCCGCTCATCAATGCGACTAGCATGTTCGCGCGGGCGGGATCGCCGATGAGGGCGGCGATGCCGGCAATGTCAGGGCCTTCCTTCATACTTCGATCATAACCGAAACATGCGCGGCAAAACAGCCCCTATGGTTGGCTCGAAGCAACCGGAGAAAGCGCTATGCTGACCTGTATCATTCGCTATCAAATCGACCCGACGAAGAAGGAGCAGTTCGCGCAATATGCCCGCAACTGGGGGCAGGCGATCCCGCGCTGCGGCGCGGACCTGATCGGCTATTTTTCGCCGCACGAAGGCTCGACCACGCTGGCCTACGGTATCTATAACATCGCCAGCCTTTCCGACTACGAGGCTTATCGCGCGCGGCTGGCCATCGATCCGCTCGGACGGGAAAACTACGAGTTCGCCATGCGAGAGCGGTTCCTGCTGCGCGAGGACAGGACTTTTCTCAAGCTGGTCTCCGCGCCGCACGGAAGTAAGTCATGATCGCGGTCATCTTCGAGGTCGAGCCGGGCGAAGGGCGGGAAACCATCTATCTTGATACTGCTGCCGAGTTGCGACCGCTTCTCGACGAGATCGAAGGGTTCATCTCGGTCGAGCGGTTCAAGAGCCTCAGTGATCCGGACAAGGTGCTTTCGCTGTCCTTCTTCGAGACTGAGGAGGCTGTGGCTCGCTGGCGCAACACCGCCGAGCACAGACGTGCGCAAAGGATGGGTCGAGGCGGCGTGTTTCGTGGTTACAGGCTACGCATCGCAAATGTCTTGCGCGACTATGGCTTGTCCGAGCGTGACCAAGCTCCTTCGGACAGCCGTGCTGCGCATGAATAATATCGATGGTCTAGGACCAGACGAAACGCCGCGGTTTCGTCGCGGAAGCTTGGTTCCAGCGACTCGGCCGCCCGCAGCCGATTGTTTTAAGTATTTCTGTTGGCCCGGGCAGGCGAAGAGGCGGCCCCATGCGACAGATCTTTGCGACAATGGGAGGCTGGTTCCCCGCTGCCTGCACTATACTGGTCAGGCGGTGATCCCCAATATCCGCCAGCGCAAGCAATCATCAGCAATAAAAAGGCCCCGGATCGCTCCTGGGCCTTTTGCATGTCCTGGCTTTCAACAGCCTCAGCCCAGCCGGCCGCTGGCGTGGGCGAGGGTGGTGTAGACCTTGCCCTTGTCCGAGAGCAGGTATTCGCGGGTTTCGGCGGCCGGGTTGGGGCCGGCGGCGGCGCGTTTGAGAAGCTGTTCGAACTCGCTCATATAGGCCTGTGCGGTCTTGGCAAAATCGGGTTCGCGCTGAATGCGCTTGCGGACTTCGTCATAGGTGCCCTGGCCGGTGAGCGTATAGATGCGCCGGGTGAAGACATTGCTTTCGCCCGCCTGGTAACGGGCCCAGGCTTCGCTGAGGGCGCCGTCGTCAATTGAGCGGGCGATTTCCTCGCTGAGGCCGGAAAGAGCCTGGGGCGCGGCGCCACCTGCCTGCTTGGCCGAGGCATTGCGCAGCACGTCGCGCAGCCAGCCGCCGCCTTCGGCCTCTGCAGGCTGGCGAGGGGCGGGGGCAGGGATTGAAGCGGCAGGCGCGGGCGCGGGCGCGGGCTGTTGCGGGGCCGGGGCGGGCCGCTCGATGATGGTGGCGGGGCGGATTGGATCGACCAGGGTCTGGCGCGGGGCCTCGGCGCGATAGGTCTCACGCGGGGGCTCGGGCTGGCGTTCAGGCTGACGCGGCGGCGGCTGATAGGCCGGGGGCTCAGGCGCGCGCTGGGGGCGCTGCGAAGCGCGGCGGTCGGTCAGGTCGTGGCTGGCCGGCTGACTGCGCACAATAGCATTGAGCTCGGAGAGGGCCTCGATCTGCTCGGCCACGACGCGGCGCATGGCGGCGGCGCTGGCACGGGTTTCCTCGGGCAGCTCGTTGACGCCACGGGCCAGTTCGGCGCGAGTGGATTCGAGCTCGGTGCCCACTTCGCGGGCGGTTTCGCGCATGGCACGGGCGGTTTCGGCGAAGCGCTGGGTGGCCTCCTCGATGGCGCGCTGCATTTCGGTGGCCATGCGCTGCTGGGCTTCCTGCAGGGCCTGGTTGGCGCGGCGGCCTTCGCTGTCGGCCACTTCGTGGAATTCGCCGAGCTTGCCGGTGACTTCGCCCGTGGTTTCATCCAGCGCGCGGCGCAACTGGCCGGTGTTGGACGCAATGGCGTTGCGCACTGAGCTGGTTGAATCCGAAATGGTGTCGGCCAGGGTGCTGGTGGTGGAGGTGAGCACGTCGGTGACGCTGCCGGCGGTGGAGGACAGCACTTCGCTGACGCGGCTGGCGTTCTCGTCCAAAGCCGAATTGACGCGGCCCGCATTGTCCTCGAGGACCGAACTGACGCGGCCGGCAGTGTCCTCAAGGGCGGAATTAACCTGGCTGGCCTGTTCGGACAGGGCCATGCGCACTGATTGCGAGGTCTGATTGAGTGCAGCGGCAGCGGCTTCGGCGGCGCGCCGAACCGCATTGTCCATCTCCGAGACATTGCTTTGCAGCGTGGTCGAGAAGCGCTCATTGTTGACGTAGAGCGCGTCGTTGACGCTGTTGGCGTTTTGCTCGAGCGCCTGAGTGACGGTAGCCGTGGTCTGGCTCAATGCGTCGGTGACCGCATGGGTGGTGCCATTCAGGGCCTCGTCCATAGCGCGGCGCGCACCGATCAGGCGGCGTTCGGTGTCGTTGACCGTATCGGCAATGGACTGGGCGAACAGGCGCATGCGGCCATCGATGTCGTCGGCGCGGGCGGCAAAGCTCTGCGCCAGCGCATCCATGGCGCCGCGGCGATCTTCGAGATTTTCCAGCGCGTTAGAGCTGGAGGCGTCGAGCGTCTGGGCGGCCTGGGTGAGGCCTGCGGCCTCGGCGTCGAGACGCCCGAGCATGGAGGAGAACTGCTCGACCATGCCGGCAATGGTGGCCTGGAGAGCGCCGACATGCTGGGTGACCATGGTGCCGGCCTGTTCTGTCTGGCCCATCGCTTCGCGCATGGTGTTGGAGTAGTTTGCAGTCTGCTGGGCGACGCTGGTTTCCAGGCTTGCCAAATTGGCGGTAGAGGCATCGAGCACCCGCTGCAGCAGCAGGTTCGAATCGTTGAGCTTGTTCAGCGCATTGGTGACGTCATTGAGAATGCGCGAGGTGGAGACCGACATGATCTCCTCGGCCTCGCGGGCGTTCTCGCCCAGCGCGTCGCGCAGCAGGTTACCGTGGCTGGCGAGAGCCGTCTCCAGCTGGGCCGACTTCTCGGTGACCAGATTGGCGAATTCGCTGGTGTGCTGTTCGACCGACTGATTGATGGTCGTCAGGCGCTCTTCGATGGCGTCGGCAGCGCCGACCGCCTTCACGGAGACCAGCTGATCGATATTGCTGGCGGCCATGCGGATCTGTTCGAGCGCATTGCGCACCGCGGAGTCCATGCGGTTGGCAGTATTTTCGACATCGGCCGAAATGGTGCTGGTGGCCGCGGTGATGCGGGTCGCGATGGTTTCCTCGATGCGGTCGGCGCCGGCCTCTAGGTCTGCCATGGACTGGGTGATCGAGGTGCTGATCGAGGCATTGAGCGAGGCCAGGCGCTCGGCGGTGATGTCGGCGCGAGCTGTGATCGCCTCGGGCAGAGTGCCCAGGCGCTGATCCACCATGTCGACGATCGCCTTGCGGGCCGAGGTGACGCCGGTTTCGATGAGTTCGGCGGCCTGGCGGGCGCTTTCGCCCACGGTCGAGCTGGCGCTTTCGATGCGGGCGGCGACACCAGCCTCGGCGTCGGAAATCCGGGCGATGGCATTGTCGAGCCCGGCGCCGAGATTGTCGTTGACCTCGGCAACCTTGCCGGCCACGCGGACCGACAGATCGTCCAGGCGGGTCTCCATAGTCGCTGTGACTTGGCGCAGGGAGCCCTCGATGCTGTCGCGGGCCTTGGCGCCATGCTGGTCGAGCGTTTCGGCCAGTTCGCTGGTGTGCAGCCCGATGGTCTCGCCAATCGAGGCCGTGTGGGTCGAAAGCGTATCGGACAGCGCCTGGGTCCGGGCGTTAAGCGCATCGGAGAGCTGCTGGGTGCGGGTGTTGACCGCGCCGGCCATGTCCTGGGTGCGTTCGTCGAGGCGCGAGATGAGGCCTTCGGCGCGCTCGTCGAGCTGGGTGGTGAAGGCGCCGGCGCGCAGATCGAGGCCTGAATTGAACGCTGCCGTGCGCTGGTCGAGCTCGGTGGTGAGCATGGCAGTACGTTGGTCGAGTTCGGAAACCAGGGTGTCGGCGCGTTGCTCAAATTCAGTGGTCAGCGTGTAAGTGCGCTGGTCGAGGCCCGAATTGAGTGCGGCCGTACGTTGTTCGAGTTCGGTGGTGAGCGCGGAGGCGCGCTGGTCGAGCCCAGAGACCAGGGTGCTGGCGCGCTGGTCGAATTCGGAGGCAAGCGTGGCCGTGCTCTGGTCGATCTGCGCGGCGAGCGCGCCGGTGCGTTCGTCCAGACGGGACACCAGGGTGCCAGTGCGTTCGTCGATCTGACTGGCGAAGTCGCCGGTGCGGGTTTCCAGTTCGAGCGAGAGCGCATTGGTACGCTCGGAGATGGTTTCGCTCAGTGTTTCTGTTGTCTGGTTCAGGGTCTGCTCGAGGCGCTCGGTCTGGCCCGCGAGTGTGTCGGCCATGCGCTGGGTGCGGCCGGCAATGGCCTGGTCGAAGGCCTGGGTGCCGGTGGAGAGCGTATCGCCGAGCTCCTGTGAGCGCTGACGGATGGCTTCGTTGACCGCGGCGCCGCGGCTGGTCAGCGTCTGTTCGAGCTCGCTGGTACGGGCCAAGATGGCATCGCTGACCTCGATGGTCCGGCTGGAGAGAACTTCGTCGAGCTTGCCGGTGCGCGTATCGAGTGCCTCGGAGAGCAGGTCGGCGTGACCGTCCAAGCTGTCGGAAATTTCCTGGGTGCGATTGGTCAGGGTTTCGGTGATGGCCTTGGTCTTGGCGCCGATCACATCGCTCATCTCGCGGGTGCGTTCGGCCACGATGTCGTTAAAGCGGCCCGATTCCTCGTTGAGCGCCATTTCGAGCACATTGGCGCGGGCGGCAAAGCTGACGCCCTGCTGGTCGAGGCGCTGCACCAGGCTTTCGCCCTTGTCGCCGATCACATTGTCCAGCGCGTGCAGCTTTTCATCGAGCAGCCCGGTGATCTCAGTCAGGCGAGCATCGAACAGGGTGAGCGAATCCCGGCCCGCTGTAGAGAGGGTCTCGCGGGCGCGCTCAGAAGTGTCGTCCAGAGCGCCATTGATTTCGATGATGGCCGATTGCAGGCGGCTGTCGAGCGCGTTGAGCTGGATGGAAACCGATTCATCGAGCTGGCGGGTGAGGGTGGCCAGCAGCAGTTCAGCCTCGGTGGCACGGCCGCTGATATCGCCGGACACGCGGGCACCGATCGAGGCCAGGGCTTCGCTGACTTCTTCGCCGCGGGTGCGCAATTGTTCCAGCAGCGAGGTGCCGCCGTCGGTCAGCAGGTTGGAAAGGGCACCGGTGCGCTCATCAAGCGCAGTCGAGAGGGCCTCGGTGCGCGATTCGATGAGGCCGGCAATGGTGCGGGTGCGGTCTTCGAAGGAGCCCGTCAGCGCCTGGGTGCGATCCTCGAGTTGCTGGGTGCGCGTATCCATGGCCAGCGCAATGCTGTCGGCATGGTGGTCCAGCGCCTGACTGAGCTTGCCGATGCGGCTTTCAATGCCGGCATTGATTTCCGCAGCCCGGTCATCGAGCGACCTGCCGATGGAGGCGGCATTGTCCTCAAAGCTGAGGGAAAGGCGGCTCGCGCTGTCATCGAGCGCGCCGAGGAAATCCGAGGTGCGATTGTCGACCAGAGCGACAAAACCGTCGGCGCGTTCGGAGAAACCGGTGGTCAGCGTGTTGCCGGCGGTTTCGAGCGCGCGTGTCAGGTTGCCGCCGCTTTCGACAATGGTGCCGGCGATGCGCTGGCTGATCATGTCGAGGTCGAAGACGAGGCCGGTATGGCTCTCGGTAATGGCTTCGCGCACGCGCTCGGTATTGGTCAAGACGCTTTCGCGCTGGCTGGCCAGTTCGGCGATCAGCGCACGCATGCGCGATTCATTGTCCGAATAGGTGCGTTCGAGCGCGGTCACCTCGTTGTGGATCATCACTTCGAGTTCGCCGGCGCGCGACAGGGCGCGTTCGAGCCCGTCGCCCAGCGCATTGACTTCGCGGCGCACGGCCTGGCCCACCGAGGCGACCTTGTCGGCGGCGGTAACTTCGGGTTCGGCCAGGCGAATGGCGGCCTGGGTAATCGAGGAAGCGGCGTTGCGCAGATCGGCGGCGCGGCGGAAGAG
Source organism: Devosia polycyclovorans (assembly GCF_042181575.1). Lineage (GTDB taxonomy): Bacteria > Pseudomonadota > Alphaproteobacteria > Rhizobiales > Devosiaceae > Devosia > Devosia polycyclovorans. The sequence continues at coordinate 1,929,200 of NZ_CP170082.1, forward strand.
GGTCGCGACGGCAAAGAAGCCGAGCACGGGCACGACCATGATGGCCAGGGTGGCGACAAATTCGATGGAGCCGGCAAAGGTACCGAAATCCAGCATTTGCGGGCCAAAGCGCAGCCAGGCCACGGTGGCGACGGCGGCAATCCACACGATGGAGAGCAGCAGGGCCAGCCAGGTGGGGGTGGCAGAGGAGCGCGTCTGCAGGTTGTAGAGGAGCTTGGAGGCGGAGACGCGATCATCATTGGCTACCGCGCCGGCTTGCTGGGCAATGCGGTCGGCCGCGCGCAGTCGTTCCGAACGGGCCTGATCTGGCTTCTTTTCGGCTTTCTTGTCCTGGGCAGGTTGGGCCGTTGGCTCCAGATTGAATACGGAGTCCTTGAGGGCATCCTCGACTGCCGAGAAGGCCAGGGCGGCCGGATCGTTCTGGGGTGTCGGATTCTTCGCCATACTCTTTACAACTCTCGCGTCGGCACAACGGCATCACGGCGGACAATAGGAGTCGTCATGGCACAGGGCCCCTTTCCGGGCCGGTCGCCAAACCGGAACAATTCGATGCAAATGCCCCGCATCATCCCCAAAACCCTCGCCGCCGCGCGCTGGTTCAACGCTCATTCATACATTCAATTTTATGCAAACCGAACGGTTTCTTACCCAAAGGTTAATTTTTGGGTGGGAAACGTTAAGGAATGGACGGCCAAACAAAGGCAAAGATGTGGCTTAAGCCCCTGTTCATGTCCAAGGACTTAGCTTGTGCACAAGGCAGGTGGCTCTGGCAGCTGCCGATCGTGTCAGGAGTAGCCAGCATGGCGCAGAGAGCGGTTGTCGAGGTCGCGTTCCCCCAGTCCCCAAAAAAGCCGGCCCGTCCGGTCGACCTGGTGCATCTGGCAAAGCAGTGCCTGGGCGACGAAAATCTGGAGCTGGAGGTGCTGCGCCTGTTTGACACGACGCTCTCCACTTATTTCGGCCGGCTCAAGCTGGCCACCGCCTATGACGACCTGGCCATCAACCTGCATTCTATCAAGGGGGCGTCCGCGGGCGTTGGGGCCTGGAGCGTCTCGGACCTGGCTGGGCGACTTGAAAAAGACCTCAAGGCCGGTCGGCCGTTGCGGTCAGAGCAGATCGAGGACCTTGGCATGGCCGTCGAGGAAGTGCGCGGTTTTATTGCGCAGATGCTGGCCGGCAGCCCGGACGTCTGAGCTTACGGCAGGCGGGCGAGGGGGCGCACCCCCTCGACTGATTCAGAAGCGATAGCCGATACCGGCGCGCAGCGCGTGGGAGGTTACCGCGACGTTGGGGTAGACCACATCGAGGGTCATGTCGTGCGGCCCCAGATCGGTATAGCGATATTCTGCGCGGCCAAACCAGCTATCGTTGAAGGCCACTTCGGCACCGGCGCCGACAGTCCAGCCGGCGCGGACCGAAGAGTCGTGATATTCGACATTGGCAGGGCTCGTGGTCGATCCTCCGGCATGGGCCAGAGCAAGGCCGGCGGTTCCGTAAATGTGGAAGGCGTCGGTGGCGACTCCCAGCCTTGCCCTCAGCGAACCCTGAAAATTGACATAGCCACGGCAGGTCCAGGCCGGATTGGTGCAGGCGATGGACTGATCGAAACTGGACCATTCGCCATCGGCCTCGACACCATAGACGAAGTTGTCCTCGTGGACGCTGTAGCCGGCAAAAAGCCCGCCAACGAAACCATTGCCTTCGATCGTGCCCTGACCCGGCACGACGATGCGGGTACGCTGACCGCCCAAGCTTGCACCAAGGTATTGGCCACCCCAATGGCCTCCTGACATGGCGTAATAGGGCTCGGGCGCATAGGGCATAAACATGTCCGCAGCGAGCGCCGGCGAGGCCAGCAACAGAGCGGCCGAAGCCATCCAGAATTTGCGCATAAAGACCTCCTGCGTCTGCAAGAAAGGTCGGTGATTATGCCTAATAAGGGCTTAACGCGCGTCGACGTGGCGAAGAAGTATCGGCTCCTCGCACCGTGCCACCCCAGCAGCCGGCGCTGGCGGTGAGCGCCCATGGCACCCATATAGGTTGGCGAACTGCCTGTTTCCGCTCATTTGACCGGGCAACGGCCATTCTCTATAGAGCAGGCCAATATGACGCGCGTGCCGATTGTCCGGCGCCCCATGCCCAAAAGTTCCCATGTCGACACAGTCCCTTGCCGTCGAGGCCGCGCCTCGCACCAATCTTGAACCATTCCAGACCCGCCGGACCTTTGCGATCATCTCGCACCCGGACGCGGGCAAGACGACGCTGACCGAGCGGCTGCTCGCCGCCGCCGGTGCCATCCAGCAGGCTGGTGCGGTGCGCGGCAAGGCGGGTGCGCGCTCGACCCGTTCGGACTGGATGGAAATGGAGCAGCAGCGCGGCATTTCCATAACCTCATCGGTGATGACCTTCGATTATGACGGGTTGACGCTCAACCTGCTCGACACCCCCGGCCACTCGGACTTTTCCGAGGATACCTATCGCACGCTGACCGCGGTGGATGCGGCCATCATGGTGATCGACGCGGCCAAGGGTATCGAGAGCCAGACGCTGAAGCTGTTCGAGGTCTGTCGCCTCAGGGACATCCCCATCATCACGTTCATCAACAAGGTGGACCGCGAGGGCCAGAGTCCGCTCGACCTGATCGATGAAATCCAGGGCAAGCTGGCGCTCGACCTGACGCCAGTGCTGTGGCCGATCGGTCAGGGCGTCGATTTCGGCGGTTATATCGACCTTGTCGAAAAGCGCGTGCTCAATCCGCAGGGCAAGCCGATTGCCGAGTTCGAGGCGCTGGAAGACCTGCTCGAAGTGGATGAGCTGGTCGACAATCCGGTATTCATGACCGCGCTCGAAACACTGGAGATGGCGCAGGCCATGTTGCCGGGCTTCGATCTCAAGACCTTCCATGAAGGGCATTTGAGCCCGGTGCTGTTCGGCTCGGCGCTCAAGGGCGTATCGGTTGCCGAATTGCTGCGTACGCTGGGCGACTGGGGGCCGGAACCGCGGCCGCAGCCGGCGCTGCCTGCACCCATTCCGCCTTCGGACAAGAAGGTGAGCGGGTTCGTGTTCAAGGTGCAGGCCAATATGGATGCCAATCACCGCGACCGTATTGCCTTTGTGCGGCTGTGCTCGGGCAAGTTCGAGCGGGGCATGCGGTTGAAGAATGTGCGCTCGGGCAAGGATATGGCGGTTTCCAATCCCATGTTCTTTTTCGGCAATAATCGTGAGCTGGCAGAAGAGGCGGTGGCGGGTGACATTGTCGGCATTCCCAATCACGGGACCCTGTCGGTGGGCGATACGCTGACCGAAGGCGCCAATATCAACGTGACGGGCATTCCGAACTTCGCGCCGGAAATCATCCGCCGTGTCCGTCTCTCGGATGCGATGAAGACAAAGCAGATGAGTAAGGCGCTTTCGGACCTTGCCGAGGAGGGCGTGACGCAGGTGTTCCGCCGCATGGTGGGCGCGGACTGGATCGTTGGCGTGGTGGGTCAATTGCAGCTCGAAGTGCTGTCGGCCCGCGTTGCCAAGGAATACGGCGTGCCGATCACCTTCGAAAGCCTGGGCTATGAAGTGGCCCGCTGGGTGGAATGTGATGACGCTGACGAGCTCAAGCGCTTCATTGCCGCCCAGAAAGTGAACATGGCCGAGGACCGCAATGAGGCGCCGGTGTTTCTGGCGCAGAATGCGTGGTGGGCAGACCGGGCCAAGCAGGACTGGCCAAAAATCCAGTTCCTGACCACCAAGGAACGGCATTGAGCCCGCCCGACCGGATAGTGGAATTCGTCGCGGCGGTGCGCGAGGCCTTTGCTGACGGGTCGTTGGTCCGGCTCAAATGCGGCGGTTATCACGGCGATGACGCTGAGCTCAAATCTGCGGAGGCGCGCAAGGTCGCGATCAAGGCCGGTGAGCGGCTGAGCTTTGTTTTTCGCTACAAGACGCGCGACATCACCAAGAACTTGACGATCGGCGAAACCATTGCGTTTCTGGAGCAGGGCCTTGCGTCCGAGTGGCGTTCGGCCCGGCTTGAGACTACCGGCTTTGACCTGCAATTCGAGCGGCAGGGTGACAAGCTGCGGTTGAAGCGTAGCGAAGTCGCGGGGCGCGACAAGCCCGAGGCGGGGCATGACCGGGCCAAGAACCGCCCGATTACCGATGTGTCGGCCGTGTGGCTGCAGGCGCTTGGGATTACCGGCAAGGACGGGCAGGTGCGCAATGATGCGCAGGACAAGTTCCGCCAGATCAACAAGATGGTCGAGATTTTTGCGCCCCTGATTCAAGGGCTTCACGCAGAGAATCCGACGATCGTGGATATGGGCGCGGGCAAGGGCTATCTCGATTTCGCACTTTATGACCATCTGCAGGCGCAGGGGCGAAGCGCTGAGATCATTGGCGTCGAATTGCGGCCAGCGCTGGTGTCGGCCGGCAATGCGCTGGCGCAGAAGAGCGGCTTTGCCGGACTGCGGTTCGAGTCAGGTTCCATTCTAGACTATGACGCCAGCGGCGCCGATGCGGTGATTGCCCTGCATGCTTGCGATACGGCGACCGATGATGCGATCTATCAGGGGATCAAGGCCGGGGCCGGGCTGATTGCGGTGGCGCCATGCTGCCACAAGCAGATCCGGCGGCAGATGAGTTCCGGCGGGAGCGACGAGCGGCTTGATTTCCTGCTGCGCCACGGCACCTTCATGGAAAAACAGGCCGAGATGGTGACCGACGGGCTCAGGGCGCTGCTACTGGAAGCGCATGGTTATCGCACCAAGGTGTTCGAATTCGTCTCGGACGCTCATACGCCCAAGAACAATCTGATCGTGGCGCAAAAGGGCAAGGCAGCTTCCCGGCAGGCAGTGCTTGACCGGATCGCGGCGGTCAAGGCTATGTTCGGGGTAGAAAAGCACTATCTTGAAGGCCTGCTCGGCCTTTGATCCGCACAGTTACAGGCACTCCATGACCAAGATCACCTATATCACCAATGATGGCGAACGCATTGAAACCGAAGGGGAAAATGGATCGACCGTGATGGAAACCGCGATCATGAATGCGGTACCGGGGATCGTTGCCGAGTGCGGGGGCGCCTGCACTTGCGCCACCTGCCATGTTTATGTGGACGAGGCCTGGCGCGAGGTGGTCGGCGGGCCTTCGACGATGGAAGAGGACATGCTCGATTTCGCCTTTGATGTGCGGGAAAACAGCCGCCTCTCCTGCCAGATCAAGGTGCGTGACGCGCTGGACGGCCTTGTGGTGCGGGTGCCCAGTCGCCAGGGCTGAGGTCTATCCGCACCGCTTGTACACATAGGGCGCGGACCAGTCGGGCTCACCGTGAGCCACGGCGTCATAAAGATAGAACTGGTCCTCTGTGACCCACAGCGAGAAAAAGGCCGGACCACCGGCTATCGGTTGCCAATCGGTGCCGTCGGCGTTGGCAATCAGTTCGATGGCGGCGTCGGCCTCGACCTCGTCCGGTCCGAGATGGAAGATATGCGTGTCATTGGCCACCTCGATGCGAATGGGCCGGTCACAGGACGCGAGAAAGGTGACGGGCTCGGTGGCCTCGCGGGTCGGCAAAGTTGCCGACCATGTGCCGGAGAAAGGTGCGGACTGCCCCACGGCAATAGCGGTATCGACTGCCGGCCGGGACAGGGGCGCCATGGCGAGAGTCGCAGCGGGCCACAGCAATGCGAGGGTCAGGGCTGAGCGCAAGGGCGGGTAAATTGACATTGAACGGATCCCCGGTCACAGACCGTGCGTGAGCCACTACGCCGACATAGGCAAATTATTCTATGACCGTCGCTGCGAAAGATTCATTTGGCGGCTCGGGCTGCAAACCGCGCGTCGGGTTTCCACGCGCGGTGCCCGTAGGGAAATATAAAAGCTATTGATTTTCAAGGCCTTGTTGCAACGTGCCAGTTTAGATTATTTTCCGACATCTGGCAGACAGGACGATTATGGGACTTCTCAACACATTTCCGTTGAGCTTCAAGGTCAAGGGCAGGCGCGTCATCATCGTCGGTGGCACCGACGAGGCCCTGAACAAAGTCCGGTTGGTTTCTAAGACGACTGCCTCCGTAGAGATTTACGCCCGCCAGATCGAAACCGATTTTTCTGCCTTTCCCGTTGCGGTGTTCGAGCGTCCGTTGCGCGCGGAAGACGTCGCCGGGGCGGCGCTGGTGTTTGTGGCCGAGGAGAGCGCGGAGGCCGAATTGGCCAAGGCCGAGGCACGGCGCCTTGGCGTTCCGCTTAACGTGGTCGATGTGCCGGGCGAATGTGATTTCTATACGCCGTCCATTGTGGATCGTGCGCCACTGACTGTGGCGATTTCCAGCGAGGGCGATGCGCCGGTTCTGGCGCGGCTGGTTCGGGCGCAGATCGAGGCGCTGCTGGCGCCGGGGATCGGGAAAATTGCGAGTCTGGCCGGTGGGTTGCGGCACAAGGTTGAAAACTTGATTCACGATGGCGCTGCCCGGCGGCGCTTTTATGAGGACCTCGTGGCGCGCCAGATGGTTGGCAATGAAGAGGCCGAGGCTCTGCTTGCCGATCACGCTGCCAAGGGCGGGGGGCAAGGCGTGGTCTGGCTGATCGGCGCGGGGCCTGGCTCGGAAGACCTGCTTACGCTGCGCGCGCAGCGGCTGCTGCAGCAGGCTGATGTCATCGTACATGACCAGCTTGTGCCGGCAGCGGTGGTCGAGATGGGCCGTCGCGACGCCGAGCAGATCTGCGTCGGCAAGGCGCGAGGCCATCACTCGTTCTCGCAGGCGCAGATCAACACGCTGATCGTGCGCCTGGCCGGCGAAGGCAAGCGCGTGGCGCGGCTCAAGTCGGGCGATCCAATGATCTTTGGCCGGGCCGGCGAAGAAATCGCTGCCCTGCGTAAGGCCGGGATCCGCTACGAGATTGTGCCCGGTGTCACCGCGGCCCTGGCCGCTGCCGCCGATACGGCGACGCCGGTGACGCTGCGCAAGGTCTCAAGCGGCTTTGTTGTCGCTACGGCCCATGGCGCTGATGACAGTGACCTCGCCCATTGGGCGGCTTTGGCGCAATCGGGCTTGACCCTCGCCCTTTATATGGGCAAGGCCATTGCCGCCGAGGTGGCGGGGCGGCTTGTGGTACATGGTGCGGCGGCGGACTTGCCCATCGGCATCGTAGTCAATGCTGGCCGCGCTGACAGCACGTCCTATGCGGCAACGCTGGGCGAGCTGGCGAAGGGTGCCGTCGAATTTGTCGATGGTCCGGCTGTCATCCTTGTCGGCCATGCTGTGGCCCATGGTGATTGGTTCGAGGCTGCAGCGGCCGCATCACATTCTTTCAAGGTAGCTTAGTCCATGGAAATCCTCACCGGCAACGAACTGACCTCGGGCGCCACCGTCTATCTGGACGGGCAGGGCAACTGGATCGAGGATTTGCAGGCAGCACGCTTGTTCTCCAAGGAGGACAAGGCGGAACTCGACAGCGCGATCGTGGCGACCAAAGCTACGGGCCGCGTGATCAGCCTTGAGGCTGAAGAGGTTGAGCAGGTGGAGGGGCGGGTCGTGCCCAAGCGCCTGCGTGAACGCATTAGGGCGGCGGGCCCCACCGCTCCCCTGACTCTCAATGGGCAGGCGTATGATCGCCAGCACTTAGGTGAAGACGGGCATGTATCGATATGACGAATTCGACGCCGCTTTCGTAGCGGGTCGCACAGCACAATTTGCAGACCAGGTGAAGCGCCGCCTGTCGGGCGAGCTTTCCGAGGACCAGTTCCGGCCGCTGCGGCTGATGAACGGGCTCTATCTGCAGCTCCACGCCTATATGCTGCGCATCGCGGTGCCCTATGGCACGCTCAGCTCCCGGCAGATGCGCAAGCTGGCCCACATCGCGCGCACCTATGATCGTGGCTATGGTCATTTCACGACGCGGCAGAACATCCAGTTCAACTGGCCCAAGCTCAAGGACATTCCGGTGATCCTGGAAGAGCTGGCGAGCGTGGAAATGCACGCCATCCAGACCTCCGGCAATTGCATTCGCAATGTGACAACCGACCAGTTCGCCGGCGCCGCTGCCGACGAGATCATCGATCCGCGTCCGGTGGCCGAGATCATCCGCCAGTGGTCGAGCCTGCACCCGGAATTCTCGTATCTGCCACGCAAGTTCAAGATCGCCATGACCGGCTCGCCGAACGACCGGGCGGCAATCCGTTTCCATGACATCGGTTTGCAGGCCGCAGTGAACGCGGCCGGCGAGATCGGCTGGGAAGTGTGGGTTGGCGGCGGGCTGGGGCGTACGCCGATGGTGGCCAAGCTGATCAACAGCTTCGTGCCCAATGAGCATCTGCTTGCCTATCTCGAAAGCATCATGCGCGTTTACAACCGCTATGGCCGCCGGGATAACAAGTACAAGGCGCGTATCAAGATCCTGGTGCACGAAGAGGGTCTGGAGAGCATCAAGGGGCAGGTTGAGGCCGAATTCGCCGAGGTGCGCGGCGGTGTACTGACCCTCCCACAGGAAGAGCTCGACCGTATCACCGCCTATTTCGCACCGCCCGATTTTGCCGACCGCTCAAGCGACAAGATCGATGTGGCCTATCAGTCGATCATCGACCCGGCCTATGGGCGCTGGCTCGACAACAATCTGCACCCGCACAAGCAGCCGGGCTATGCTGCGGTGACGATTTCGCTCAAGCCTGTCGGCGGTGCCCCAGGCGATGCCACCGACGCGCAAATCGACGTGGTCGCTGACCTGGCCGAGCAGTATTCCTATGACGAGCTGCGGGTGACCCATGAGCAGAACCTGGTTCTGCCCCATGTCGCCATTGCCGATTTGCGCGCCGTCTATGACGTCTTGGTCGCCAACGGGCTTGCCGAAGGCAATAACAACCTGATCACCGACATGATCTGCTGCCCGGGCCTCGACTTCTGCGCCCTCGCCAATGCCCGCTCGATCCCGATCGCGCAGGAAATCTCGAAGAAATTCGCGGAACCGGAGCGGCAGAAGGATATCGGCGACCTCAAGATCAAGATCTCCGGCTGCATCAATGCCTGCGGGCATCACCATGTGGGCCATATCGGCATTCTGGGTGTCGAGAAGAAGGGCGGCGAGCTCTATCAGATCACGCTGGGTGGCGACGCCACGGAAGGCGCCTCAGTGGGCAAGATCATCGGGCCCGGCTTTGAGGCCGAGCTGGTGCCCGGCGCCATCGAGAAGCTGGTGGATTTCTACATCGCGAACCGCACGAGCGCGGATGAGCCGTTCCTGGATGCCTATCGGCGTCTGGGTGAGGCCCCATTCAAGGAGGCGCTTTATGGCACAGTCTAATCTCGCACCGGCAGTAGCGCCGGCCGCGCATGAAAAGCTGAAGGCGCTGGGTATTCTGGCGCTCAATGGCATGTTCGATGAGATGGATGCGGTCAGCGTGCTGCGCTATGCCATCACCGAGGTGCTGCTAGGCGATATGGCGATTGTCTCGTCTTTTGGTGCGGACTCGGCGGTGCTGCTGCATATGGTGGCGCAGGTCGATCCCTCGCTGCCGGTCTATTTCCTGGAAACCGGCAAGCACTTTCCCGAGACGCTGGACTATGTCGAGACGCTCAAGAAGCAGCTCGGCCTGCTCAATGTGCATGCCATCCACCCGAACCCGGATGATGTGAAACGTTTCGACCCGAATGGCGATTTGTGGGAGAGCGATCCGGACTCGTGCTGCCATATCCGCAAGACCGAACCGCTGGAGCCGATCACCGAGCAATATGGTGGCTGGGTGACCGGCCGGAAGCGCTACCAGACCGCTGAACGCGGGGTGCTGCCGCATTTCGAATTGACCAGCGATGACCGGATCAAGGTCAATCCGCTGGCCTATTTCTCTGATGCCGATGTCATCGAATATCGGCAGGCGCACGGCTTGCCCGAGCATCCGCTCTATGCCAAAGGCTACAAGTCCATTGGCTGCGCGCCTTGCACCTCGGCGGTTGCCGATGGGGAGGACCCGCGCGCCGGACGGTGGCGCGGCCTCAACAAAAAGGAATGCGGCATCCACTACGATTTCAACGGAGCCATTGCCTCCCCGATGACCGCTTCTGTGCGCCATACCCTGTGGAAAGATGGGGCCTTCATTGCCGATCCGTTCAAGGAGTGGGCGGAAGGCACCAGTCCGGCTGAGGCGCGCTATGTACATGTGCCAATGGCAGAGTTTGTCGCCAATCGCGATGCCTATATCGCCAATCCGCATCCGCTGGGCCTGCTGGTCTCGCCGGGGGAGCAGATCGAAGAGGTGGCCGATGATCTGGTGCGCTTTGCCTCTGTGGCGATCAGGTTTCCGGCCTTCACTGATGGCCGGGGATATTCCACCGCGCGACTGCTGACTGAGCGGCTGAAATATGCCGGCGAAATCAGGGCGGTAGGCGATGTCCTGCAGGATCAGATTCCGCTGATGCGGCGCTGTGGGTTCAATGCGCTGGTGGTCACCCACGAGCCGACCCGCGAAGCGCTCAAGGAAAACCGTCTGCCCGAAATGGCCTTGTTTTATCAGCCGGTCGGCCAGAGCGAGGTGCCTCTGGGCACGCGCCCCTTCCTTCGCCGCGTCTCCTGAGATAAGTGGAGCGTATTAGTCGCCTTTGAGGCAAGAGCCGGGGCCGCTGGTGACAGCGGCGGTTCCCATGAAGCAATGCGGGGCAGGGCGCCCCGATGGGACCCAAAGTCCGGGGCTGCGACGCAGCGCCGGTGTCGAATGGACTTGAGACAAGATGAGCACTGAAATCACCACCGATGTCGTTGTCATTGGCGCGGGCCCCTGCGGGCTGTTCGCAGCCTTCGAACTCGGGCTGCTCGACATCAAATGCCATTTCATCGATATCCTGGACCGCCCCGGCGGACAGTGCGCAGAGCTTTATCCGGAAAAGCCCATTTATGACATTCCGGCCTTTCCGGTGGTCACCGGTCAGCAGTTGACCGACAATTTGATGGCGCAGATCGCGCCGTTCTCGCCTGAGTTCCACTTCTCGCGCATGGTCAATTCCATCGAGAAGCTGGAGGACGGTTCGTTCAAGCTGCAGACCGATGCGGATGAGACCTTTTTCACCAAGGTGGTGGTGATCGCGGCCGGTGGAGGCTCGTTCCAGCCCAAGCGCCCGCCCGTGCCGGGGATCGAGGAGTTCGAGAACAAGTCGGTGTTCTATGCCGTGCGCAAGATGGAAGATTTCCGCGACCAGGACGTGGTGATTGTCGGCGGTGGCGACTCGGCGCTGGACTGGACGTTGAACCTGGCGCCAATCGTGCGCACCCTGACCCTGGTGCACCGCCGTGATGCCTTCAAGGCGGCTCCGGCGTCGGTCAACAAGATGAAGGAACTGGTTGCCGACGGGAAGATCAACTTCCAGCTTGGCCAGATCGCCAAGCTCGATGGCGAGAATGGCATGATCAACCATGTGCACCTGACCACCGAGGCGGGTGATCTGTCGATTCCGGCTACGCGGCTGCTGCCGTTCTTCGGCCTGACCATGAAGCTGGGGCCGGTGGCCGATTGGGGCCTGGAACTCAACGACAACACGATCGTGGTCGATACCGAAAAGTTCGAGACCTCGGTGCCTGGCATCTTTGCCATCGGCGACATCAACTACTACCCTGGCAAGCTCAAGCTGATCCTTTCCGGTTTCCATGAGGCAGCGCTGATGGCCCAGGCAGCCAAGGCGATCGTTTCGCCCGGCGAGCGCGTGGTGTTCCAGTACACCACCAGTTCGACCAAGCTGCAGAAGAAGCTGGGCGTGGCCTGAGGCCTCGTTCCGTCGCGTTTCCGAACCGCAAACCGTTGCCACTTTCGCGGGAAACGCTTCAAGCCGAATTGCCTGCGGCCTCGCTCTTGCAGCGGGGCCTTTTGAGGGGTATGGACGCCCCGCTGTTGAGGAGCGCCCCATGAAGATCAATGTTACCGACCAGGCAGGCGAAGTTCACGAGCTCGAAGGGCTCGAGGGCTGGCGGGTGATGGAGGTCATTCGCGACTGGGGCCTCAATATCAAGGCCGAATGCGGCGGCGCGCTGAGCTGCGCCACCTGCCATTGCTATGTCGATAGTGACTGGCTCGACGCCGTTGGCGCGCCGAGCGAGGAAGAAGAAGACATGCTCGACAGCGTGGGCGACGTGAAGCCGAACTCGCGCCTTAGCTGCCAGATCCTGTGTTCGGATGAACTGGACGGATTGAAGCTCACCTTGGCGCCGAGCGCGGCCAAGGACTAGGTCGCGGCGCTCAAGTTGACGCGCTTGTTGAGGGCTGCTGCACTTTCAACGCGCTCGGAATAGCGGTCGACCAGATAATCGGCGCGGTCGCGGGTGAGCAGGGTGAATTTCATCAACTCCTCCATCACATCGACGATGCGGTCATAGAAGGAAGAAGGCAGCATGCGCCCCTCGGCGTCGAACTGCTGGAAGGCCTTGGGGACTGAGGACTGGTTGGGGATGGTGATCATCCGCATCCAGCGGCCCAGTTGCCGCAATTGGTTGACGGCATTGAAGCTCTGCGAGCCGCCGCTGACCTGCATCACGGCCAGCGTGCGCCCCTGGGTCGGCCGGATTGAGCCGGAGTTGAGCGGAAGCCAGTCGATCTGGGACTTCATCACGCCGGTCATGGCGCCATGGCGCTCGGGGGAGCACCAGACCTGTCCTTCGGACCAGAGCGAGAGCGCGCGCAATTCCTGCACCTTGGCGTGATCGGCCGTCGAGTCGTCGGGGAGGGGCAGTCCGTTGGCATGGAAGATGCGCACTTCGGCACCAAGGGCTTCGAGAATGCGGGCCGCTTCCTGGGTGGCGAAGCGGCTATAGGATCGCTCGCGCAGAGAACCATACAGCATCAGGATGCGCGGCTTGTGCGTCGACAGTTTCGGCGTCAGCAAGCGTTCGGCTTCGGGCAGCATGAATTGGTCTGCCGCAAGGGCAGGCATGGTTTCGGCGAAATCGGTCATTCAACACACTGATCTGGTCTGGGGGATGAGGTTTGCGCCAGGCTTGCCGCCACCGGCATACAGGCCTCGGTGCGGCCACCGCAGCAATCTTCGAGCAGATAAGCAACGAGCCCGCCTACAGCGGCGAAATTGGCCCTATAGATCACCTGCCGGCCATCTCGCTCGCTGCTGACGAGACCAGCGCGATCCAGCACCGACAGATTCACCGAGGTCGTATTCTGCTTCTGGCCCAGTTGCTCTCCGATGCGCCCCGCGGGCACCCCATCGGGCCCGGCGGCGACGAGCAATCTGAAAATGGCAATGCGCCCAGGGTGAGACAGGGCGGCGAAGGCCTCAATCGCTTCGTTCGTATCCATATATCATGATATATTGATTTGAATGATGCGGGTCAAGCCGTTGGCTTGCTCGCATCGGTCGTGACCTTGACCAATTCCGGAATGAAGTCGCGCACGGTGGGCTGCGGCAGGGTTTCGAAGGGCAGGGGGCGGACGACACGCATGGCGGCGATGCCAACGCGGACCGTCATTAATCCGTTGACGACGCCTTCACCCAGCCGGGCCGAGAGCTTGGCGGCAAGGCCCTGGCCGACGAGTTGTTCGACCACGCCATCGGTGAGAACGAGGCCGCCAGTGACGGCGAGATGAGCCAATATGGAACCGGCCAGGCGCCAGAAGCCGAACAGGCCGGGGCGCGCGCCGTAAAGCGCGGCAATGGCGCCGGCGAGGCGGATGCTCTCATAAATGACGAAAGCGACATCGATCAGTGCGCGTGGCGAGACGGCAGTGACCAGCGCGACGCGCCGGGCCGAGGCGGCGACGAGGGCGCGCGAGCGGGCATCGAGCGGGGCCATCAGGCTGCGTTCGGTCACCGCCATGATGTCGGTCCCATCGAAGAGGTCGCCGATCTGGGCGTCAAGGGTTTGGCGGGCGCGGGCCAGATCGGGACGGGCAGCGTAGATGCCGAGGAGATGGCTGGCGACGGCGCGGGCCCGCTTGGCGTCATTGTCGGCGTGAGCCCTGGCCGCGTCAGCGCGCAGGGCGTCGAGAACGGCAAGGCGGCGAAGGGCCAGCATTTCCCGGATGACGAGAGCGAAGACCGCTACGAGAAAGGCACCGAGCACTCCCAGCCCGAGCCAGCCCAGCCACTCATGAGTGGCAAAAAGATCGCGGATCAGTCGGTCGGCCGCAAGACCTAAGCCTGCCGAGACGAGGATGCCGCCGGTGGTCCAGGCCAGACGAGCCAGCCAACCCATGCGGCGGGGAGGTGGTGTGACCAGTTCGGGCTGGTTCTCGGGCTCAAAGGCGACTTCGACGATCTCGGCGCGGTCGGGCGTGAAGGCGCGGGGCACGCGGGCGCGCTCAGCAGTCGCTTCGTCCTTGGTGACGGTACGGGCAATGGGGCGCTTCATGCCATCCAGTCTCCGATGAGATAGTCGAGCGCCCGGTCCAGCCGGATATGGGGCAGAACGATATCGCCTGAGGCATTGCGCTCCAGTTTTTGCGGGGGTGTAAAGCGCAGGAAGTTCAGTGCCACAGGTTTGCCGTTCTCAAAAAGAGAGTCCGGTCGTTCCGGCAAGTCACCGGGAAATAAGGCGATTTCGGTTTTGCCATCATAGGTGGTGCCATCAAGCACTTCGCCATCAAGCGGGGTGCCGACAAGCGTGGGCAAGGTATCGCCCCTTTCGCGAATGGTGCCCTCGCTGGTGGCGCGGATGCCGGCCATGGCGAGGGATTTTGTCTCCGCCCCGGCAAAGCTGGCCCGCTTGCGCGCATTGGACACCAGCCGGTTGAGAATGGCCTCCAGCCGGTCGTGGCTGGTGTGGTGCACATGATCGGCCTTGGTGGCGGCGAACAGGATGCGGTCGATACGGCGGGAAAAGGGGCGCAGGAGCGGATTGGCCTCACCCTGGCGAAAGCAGGCGAGCACGGAGGTCAGTGCCGTCTCCAGATCGTTGACGGCCGCCGGGCCGGTATTGAGTGCGCGCAGGGTATCGACCAGCACCACCTGCCGGTCGAGCCGCGCGAAGTGATCGCGAAAGAAGGGGCGTACCACCTGGGCCTTGTAGGCCTCGTAGCGGTTCTCCAGCATGGCGTAGAGGCTGCCACGGGCCGTTGCGCCCGAGGTGCGCGGCAGGGGCGCAAAGGTCAGGGCTGGTGAACCTTCCAGATCCCCTGGAAGCAGGAAGCGACCGGGTGGGAGGGTGGAGAGCGCGCCATGCTCGCGGCTGCGGCGCAGATAGGTGGTGAAGGCCGTGGCCAGACGTTCTGCGTCCGGATCGTTTGCCTCCCTGGATATGTCGGCGTTGTCCAGCACGCGCAGAAACTCGGCGGCTTCATCTGCGTGGCCGGGCTGGCGGGCCCGCGCCAGGGCCTGATCGCTCCATTCGGCAAAGCTGAGGCCGAGCAAGGGCAGGTCGAGCAGCCACTCGCCAGGGTAATCCACAATATCGAGATTGAGCGTGGCCGGGCCGGTCATCCCCGCCCACCATTTGGCGGACTGGAATTTGAGCACCAGGCGAAGCTGGGAAATGCGTCGGGTGCTTTCCGGCCATACTGGCGGATTCCCGCTCAGCGCGGCCAGATGCTGCTCATAGGCAAAGCGTGGAATGGTCGCATCGGGATATTCAGCCAGCCGCGCCCCGATGAAGCGGCCATCGGCCAGCGGGGCGAAACCGGGCAAGCGGCCCTGGGTCAGCAGATTGTGCACCAAAGCGGTGATGAAGATGGTCTTTCCGGCACGGCTGAGACCGGTCACCCCCAGCCGCAAGGTGGGCGTCAAGACGCCTGTCGCGGTATCGGCCAGATTGGACAGGGCAATGCCCAGTTCGTCGGTAATGGTGGTCGGCGGCTGCGGCAAAGAACATGTCCCCGTGTACTGGCAAGGTAGGGCCTGATGCGGCGAATGCAAGGACCTGCGGGTGTCATCCCATCGTCATGCAGATGTGTCCGATCCGTCAAACGGCTGGCTTATCCATCGGGGCGTGCCCCGGCCCGAACAGGGCCCGTTTTGCTGTGAGGAGCAAATATGAACGAGAAACCGACTTTTCCCACCCAGGGTCTCGAATCCGCCGAGTTCGATCCGACCAATCATTCCGCCAACCGCACAATGGGCGAGGTTATTGCCGCGCGGTTTTCGCGTCGCGGGTTTCTGCAGGGTTCCCTGGCCGTGTCGGCCATTGCCGCAACTGTCGGGCCGGCCGCTCTTTTGAGTGCCCCGCGCGCCGAAGCGCAGGAAGGTGGTTCGGCCTTTTCCTTCCTCGAGGTGACCGCCGGCGTCGACGCCGACCACCATGTTGCTGAAGGATATGATGCCCAGGTGCTGATCCGCTGGGGCGACCCGGTCGTGTCGGGCGCTCCGGAGTTCGATCCGAATAACCAGACAGCCGCCGCGCAGGCCGGTCAGTTTGGCTACAACAACGACTATGTGGGCTATATTCCGCTCGACGGGTCCGACGAGCATGGCCTGCTGGTCGTCAATCACGAATATACCAATCCTCACCTCATGTTCCCCGGCCTGGTGCAGGTCGTGGATGGGGCTGCCGTGCAGGGCGACCTCAGCGAAGAGCAGGTGAATATCGAGATCGCCGCGCATGGCGGTTCGATCATCGAGATCGAAAAAGTCGATGGTGTCTGGCACCGGATTGCCGACAGCAAGTATAACCGCCGCATCACCGGCACGACGGAAACCCTCATCACTGGCCCCGCTGCCGGCCATGACCGTCTCAAGACCAGTGTCGACGAGACCGGCACCAAGGCCCTGGGCACATTGAACAATTGTGCAGGCGGCGTGACCCCCTGGGGCACCTACCTGATGGCCGAGGAAAACTTCCACGGCTATTTCTCCGGCGAACTCCCCGCCGATCATGCCGAAGCGGAAAACTATGCCCGCCTCGGTGCGCCGGGTGGCTGGTACCAGTGGCACAATTTCCACGACCGTTTCGACGTCTCCAAGGAACCCAACGAAATGAACCGCTTCGGCTATATCGTCGAAGTGGACCCGATGGATCCGAACTCCGTGCCCAAGAAGCGCACCGCAATGGGCCGCTTCAAGCATGAAGGCGCTGAATCCATCGTCGCACCGAATGGCCAAGTCGTGCTGTATTCCGGCGACGACGAGCGTTTCGACTATGTCTATAAGTTCGTGACCGCCGGCACCTATAATGCCGATGATCGCGCTGCGAATATGGACCTGCTCGATGAAGGTACGCTCTACGTGGCTCGTTTCGATGAAGACGGTTCCATGGAATGGATGCCGCTGGTGCATGGCGAAGGTCCGCTGACGGCAGAAAACGGCTTTGAGAGCCAGGCCGACATCGTGATCGAAACCCGCCGTGCCGCCGACCTGCTTGGCGCCACCAAGATGGACCGTCCGGAAGACATCCAGCCCAATGCCACCAATGGCAAGGTCTATGTGATGCTGACCAATAATTCCCGCCGTACGGAAGAAGACGTCAACGCAGCCAATCCGCGTGCAGCCAACGCTTTCGGGCATATCATCGAGATCGCCGAAGCCGATGGTGATTTCGCTGCCACCTCGGGCACCTGGGAGATCCTGCTCAAGTGTGGCGATCCTTCGATTGCCGAGGTCGGGGCGACTTTCTCCACCGACACCACCGAGAATGGCTGGTTCGGCATGCCGGACAACGCGGCTGTCGACTCCGACGGGCGTCTCTGGGTCTCCACCGATGGTAACAACCCGACCGATACGGGCCGCACCGATGGTCTGTGGGCCGTGGACACCGAAGGGGCCGCCCGCGGTACTTCGCGTCTGTTCTACCGTGTGCCCGTTGGCGCCGAAATGTGCGGTCCGGTATTCACGGAGAATGGAGAGTCGCTGTTCCTGGCCATTCAGCATCCCGGCGATGGTGGCGAGGACTGGGAAGGCCACGGGCGTCCATCCTATTATGAGGATCCGGCGACGCGCTGGCCCGATTTCCAGGACGACATGCCCGTGCGCCCGGCTGTGGTTGTCGTTACCAAGCAAGGCGGCGGTAAGATCGCGGTCTGATCGATTGTCGGGACGATATCGAAGGGGCCGCCAACGCGGCCCCTTTTTCTATTGACCGACCCTGTTCAAGTCGAAGGGCGTTGTCTGGTAAATCTCGTTGATCCAGTTCTGGAACAGGAGATGGGCGTGGCTGCGCCAGCGGTTTTCTGGCACGGCGCTGGTGTCGCCATTGGGGAACAGGTTCTCCGGCGGCGGCGTGTCGAGGCCGGCGGCCCTGTCGCGCTCATATTCATCGGCCAGCGAGCGATTGTCATATTCCAGATGGTTGAGGAAGTAGACGGCCCGCTCGTTGCGGTCAGCGAGCATGCAGAGGCCGATATCAGGCTGGTCGATCAGCACTTCGAGGCCGTCCCCCAGGCTCGTGCGGTCTATGTCATTGTAGCGTGACACGGGGATCATCGGGCTGTCCGACATGCCGCGCAGGAAGGGTGAGCGGGTGCCCACCACCTTATGCCGGAACACGCCGAAGGCCTTCTTCTCCATGCGATAGCGCTTGGCGCCATGGAAGTGGTGCAGGGCGGCCTGGGCGCCCCAGCAGATGAACATGGTGTGGTGCACATTGGTGCGGGTCCACTCCATGATCTCGAGCATTTCGGGCCAGTAGCGCACTTCCTCGAAGGGCATATTGGCGATGGGCGCGCCGGTGACGATGAAGCCGTCGAACTTGCGCTCCTTCACCTCTTCCCAGGTCTGGTAGAAGGTGTTGAGGTAGTCTTCCGGGGTGTTCTTGGACTGGTGATCGGTGACGCGCACGAGGCTGAGATTGATCTGCAGCGGGGTGGCGCCGATCAGCCGGGCGAACTGGGTTTCCGTCCGCTCCTTGTTGGGCATCAGATTGAGCAGGCCGAATTCGAGCGGGCGGATGTCCTGCCGTGCGGCGCGGCTGGAGTCCATGACATTGACGCCCTCTTCTTCGAGGGTCCGGCGGGCGGGCAGGTTGTCGGGAATTCTGATAGGCATGTCAGCCTCTTGGCGAGTTGCAATGAGAAAGTGATTCAGGCCGGCGCGCGATCTCCAAGGGGGGAGGTCACGCGCTAGCGCATTCGCTTCTCGATTGCGGCAGCGATCAGATCGACAAATTCGTCGCCGTCGCGGACGGTGGCGAGGTCGGTAGCTTCCACGACATAGCCGAAATTGTCGGCCAGAGCCTGGTAGCGGGGCAGGCGGTCATGCAACAGGGCTTCGAAGCCCCAGGCGCCAAAACCGGCCGGATCGACGTCGTCATCATTGAGGATGCCATTGATCAGCTTGTACTCGGCCCATTTCTGAACGAGAAATTCGGGCTTGTAATACATGGGCTTGGGCGACTTTTTGAAGCGCTTGACCAGTTCGGTCGCGTCCTTGTCGGTGCCGCGGATGTGGATTAGCGCCGTGTGCTCGGCGAGGGTCTTGATGACGGGGTCTTCAGGGTTGGTCGGGTCAACGACCTCGATCAGCGATCCACCGGTATCGGCGATGAAGTCGTCATAGCCGTAGAGCGCCTTGGCGCGATCGATGAAATAGGGCACGTCGCACAACGCAGCGATTTCCGCCACGCGATGCTGCTCCTGGCGGCGCTGGTATTCGGCCAAAGGCAGGCCGCCCTGGTCGACATTGCCCGGCGTGCCCAGATAGGTCGAAAGCGGGTCGAGGTTGTCGAAGGTGATGTTGGACGAGATATAGATCGAGTCCGTGCGTAAGAGCTGGGCCAGAAACGGTACCTTCATGGCTTCGCGCTTGAAATTGTCCACGATGAACTCGCCCATATAGCGCGTGCCGATGCGGTAATCGGCAGAGTAATGGAACCAGTGATTGGTTCGCAGCATGTTGGAGAGCCGCGTCTTGCCCACGCCGGCCATGCCGAAAACGGTCACCGCGCGCCTGGGGGCCTTCACAAACTCATCGACGCTGGAAAACAGCATGCTCAGTCGCTCCGATGGCCGGAAGCGGCCAACCTCTGTGGCTTGCGTTTAAAGCAAGCCAGCAGCGATCTCAAGCAACCGGCAAAATCTGCCGGTGGCTCGGACTCATTTGCCGCCTCGCCGTCATATCTGGCCGTTTCTTCCAGCAAAACTCCTGCAAAATCAATGCTTACCTGACTTGGCATTGGCCTTGCATTGAGGGCTGTGAGCGCGCCGTGCGGCGCAATTGGGATTACGGAGTTACAGATGGGTATCTATGGGGCTCTTTCCAGTGCGGTGACCGGCCTGCGGGCACAGTCGCATGCGCTGGAGAACATTTCGGGCAACATCGCCAATTCGCAGACCACTGGCTACAAGCGGATGGAGACGAGTTTCCTCGACCTCATTCCCGATGCGCCGCTGCGTTCGCAAGTGCCGGGTGCGGTGCTGGCGCAGTCCCGCGCCACCAACAATATCCAGGGTGATATCCAGACCAGTTCCAACGAGACCTATATCGCTCTGAACTCGGGTGGTTTCTTCGTCGTGGAGCCCAAGGTCGGGCAGTCGGACGGCAATTCGGTGTTTGCCGGCTCGAACTATTTCACCCGTCGCGGCGACTTTGAAATCGACAAGGATGGCCTCCTGGTCAATGGCGCCGGCTACTACCTCAAGGGCCTGCCGATCGATCCGGCAACGGGAAATATCTCGGGCTCGGTGCCCGAGGTTATCAAGCTTTCGAATGCCTTCTTGCCGGCCAATGTGACGACTACGATCAATTACCAGTCCAACCTGCCGCAGCTTCCCAAGACAGCGAGCTATAATTCGACCGTCTATAACAGCGAGTTGCTGGGTGCTGAGAATTTCGGTGCCACGGCGACGACTGCGGCTGCCAATGGCACAGCCGATCTGGGTGCCGGCGCCGGTGCAAACCTCGCTACAACCGTTTTCGCCGACGGGCAGGAAATGACGGTCACAGTCAACGGCGCTCCGGTACGGTTCCGCTACTATGTCGGCGCGACGCCGCCGACGGGTGGGGGCGTTGCAATCAATCTGGATGCGCCCAAGACGGTACAGAACGTGCTGGACGAGATGCAGGCGGGGCTGCGCGACTTTGGTGGCGGCGCTGCGGCGTCGGCAACAGTGGGCCTGAATGGCAGCAATCAGTTCGCTGTTTCGCTGGGCAGCGACTATCACGCCTCTTTCTCGATCAGCGGAACGACGCCTGCTCTTGCGACCACGCTTGGCCTGACGGAGCCTCAGGCCTCTTCCGCTCCTGCATTGGGTACGGTCAACACCATCACGGCAGATGATGCCGATGATTTCGTGGCCAATTCGATCTCCGGCGGCGCAATCACCGTCTATGCCAGCAATGGCGCGCCAGTAAACGTACAGGTGCGCTGGGCCAAAGTGGACAGCGCCGCGTCGGGTGGAGCGGACAAGTGGAACATGTTCTACCTTTCCGACAGCAAGGCTGTCGGCGGGTCAACGGCCTGGACCAATATTGGCCAGGAATACTTGTTCAACAGCAATGGCTCGCTGGCCAACAGCGTGCCGCAGGCCACCATCAGCAATCTGCGCGTCAATGGCGTGCTGATCGGCGATGTGGTGCTGCAGCACGAAACCAATGGTGTGTCGCAGTTCGCTGACGTCAACGGCACCGTGACGGTCTCGACGCTCAATCAGAACGGCTATGGCGCCGGTGAATTCCTTTCGGTGGCCATCACCGACAGCGGCCGGGTCGTGGCCACCTATTCCAATGGTGAGCGCATCGAAATGGCGCAGGTGGTGACCGCCCAGTTCAACGGCGTGAACTCGCTCAAGCGTTTGGATGGCGGTGTCTATGAAGCCACCTCTGAGTCGGGTGAGCCGATCTTCGACCTTTCCGGTTCGGGCGTTATTGGCGGGGCTCTGGAAGCATCCAATACCGATATCTCGGACGAATTCACCAAGCTGATCATCACCCAGCAGGCCTATTCGGCTGGCACCCGCATCGTCTCGACCGCCGATGAGATGCTGCAGGAAGCCCTGAACATGATCCGCTAGGCGGGGTTTGAGTAAAGGTCCGGGGCAGGAGGCCCCGGACTTCAGTCCAGTTTGAGGGCCGCTTCATGGGTCTGGTTTCTTCGCTTTCAAATGCCGTGTCGGGTCTGCGGACCAGCCAGGATTCGATCACGATCCTGAGCCGCAACATCGCCAATTCCGGCACCCCCGGTTACCACCGGCAGTCGCTGAACATCATCGACTATTCGTCGGTCAACAGCACCTATGCCCGTACCGCCGGGGTCAATCGCGCCTTCAACCAGAGCCTGCAGACCTACTACAACCGCCAGGTCTCGGACACCTCCATGTCCAATGTGATGGGCAACTATCTGAGCAAGCTGCAGGGCTATCTGGGCAAGCCGGGCGACGCCGGTTCGCTCGATACCATGTTCGGCTCGTTCAAGAATTCCCTGCAGGCCCTGGCGACCAGTCCCGACGACTATCCCACCCGCGCCAAGGTCGTGGCAGAGGCGCAGGCCATGGCGCGCCAGCTCAACTCCCTTTCCACGTCCATCCAGCAACTCCGTCAAGAGACCGAAACACGCATCTCCAACGATGTGTCCGAAGTCAATGCGATGCTCATCTCCCTCAATGAGGTGAACAATCGCATGCTCGATCTGGGCATGACCGATACGGCGCGCGCCCAGCTCTATGATCAGCGCGACCGGCTCGTTGCCTCGGTGGCGGAAGTCATCGACGTGCAGGCCGAGTATCGCCCCGATGGCACGGTGGCATTGATGACGCGGTCCGGTGTCGGCTTGCTCGACAACGGCTTTTCGACTTTCAAGTTCACCACCGCCGGGGCGCTGTCGGCGACCTCCCAGACCAATGTCGACACTTCGCAGAGCAAGGTTGGCAAGCTGACGCTGACCACGCCGTCCGGCCTGACCATCGATCTGGTGCAGCAGGGCGTGTTGCAGGGCGGTGAACTGGCGGGCTTGGTCAATCTGCGCGACAAGATCCTTGTCGAGGCCCAGAACCAGCTCGATGAAATCGCGGCCGGCCTGGCCTCCGTCTTCTCCACGATCACCACTCCAGGCACGGCTGCCAACGATGGCGCCGGCGCGACTGGGCTTTCGGCCGACATTTCGCACCTTAAGCCTGGCAACGACATTCTGCTGAATTACACCGTCAACGGATCCGAGCAGCGTGTGCGTATCGTCAACAGCACGAATGGCGAAGACTTTGTCGATGCCAGCGGCCAGCGCGTGATCTCGGTGAATTTTGGCGATCCTCCCGATGCGACGGCGGTGGCGGCGGCGCTGCAAGCCAAGCTGCCGGGGTTGGCGATCACGAGCCCCAGCGCGGGCATGTTGCGGGTTCTGGACGATGGCGCGGGCGGCTCGCGCGATGTGACCGCGCTGACCACGCGGGGAACCGCTGCCGGCACCCAGCAGGGCGAACTTGCCATGGCGCTGTTTGTCGACCAGGGCAACTCACCCTTCACGGACAATCTCGACACCAATCCGCCGCAGATCGTCGGCTTTGCCTCGCGTATCTCGGTCAACCCGGCCGTAATCTCGGACAATCGTCTGCTGGTGCAATTCGATATCGACCAGACACTGGGCGACGCCTCACGGCCCGAATACATCCTGAACCAGCTCGGCTCGATGAGCTTTGTCTCCGGCAGTACCCCGGCAGCCAATGCCGGGCGGCACCAGCTCAACGGCACGGTCGAGCAGTTGATCGAGCAGGTGCTCAACTATCAAGGGACGACCATCGGGTCGGCCCTCAGCGCCCAGTCCAATCGTCAGCTGACGCTCGATACCATCACCACCCAGATGGAAAGCGAATATGGCGTCAACCTAGACGAGGAAATGGCGCGGCTGACCGAATTGCAGAGCGCCTATGCTGCCAATGCCCGCGTCGTGTCGGTGGTCAAGGAATTGCTCGACACCCTGTTTGCGTCGACCTGAGGGAGTAGCGTGAGATGATCGTCAACAAGTCGATGTACCCCCTGACCACGGGCTTTTCTGTCATCTCCAACATGCAGAACAAGTTCGCGCAGTTGCAGATGCAGCTTGGCACAGGCGTCAAGGCGCAGACTCTGTCTGAAATGGGCCGGGACTTGCCGGTGTCGCTCTCGGTCCGGTCGCGCCTGACCACGATCACAGGCTACAATGCCAGCATCGAACAGGTCGCGCTGCGCATGAGCTTTTATGACAATGCGCTGACCCGGCTCGACGCGATCGAAGGGGAGGCGCGCAATTCGGCCGTGCAGGGCCAGTATGGTTCGAACAATATCAACATGGCGACCATTTCGAGCCTCTCCAAGGCGCGACTGGACGAAATGGTCACCCTGCTCAATTCCGACATTGCCGGACGTTATCTGTTCGGCGGCGCAAGGACTGACCGGGCGCCCCTACCGACCACCACCGAACTGCTCGACGGCGCGGGCGGACGGGCCGGTTACAAGACTGTAGTGACGGAACGCCAGATGGCCGACCTGGGTACTGCGGGCCTCGGGCGGCTTACCACGGCGATCAATCCTGCTGCTCCGGCTCTACAGACTGATCCGGTCACGGTGACCTTGGCCGAGGATGGCAACCATCCGTTCGGCTTCAAACTGTCCACGGTCTCTGCCATCGGGGCCAACATCACCATTGCCTCCGATTTCGCGGCCTCGCCGGCCGATATTGATTTTACGTTTCCGGGCGATCCGGGAACTGTGGCTGAGGGGGATAGTATTACCCTCGGCTTCACGCTGCCCGATGGGACCGAAACGCAGATCACGCTGCGGGCCGTATCGGCGGCCAATGCCAGCGGGGCCACGGGGGAGTTCGTCATTGGCGACGATCCCGCGACGGCCACCATCACGACGGCCACCAATTTCGACAATGCGTTGAAAGCGTCGCTGCAAAAGACCGCGGAAGGCGAACTCAAAGCCGCTTCGACCTATGCAGCGGGCCAGAACTTCTTCAACGCAGCGGGGGAGCCGGTGCTGCGCGTTCAGGGCGCAGACCCCTATTCGGCCACCAGCCTGCGGGTTGCGACTAAGACCGATACGGTCATGTGGTATAGTGGCGAAACGGCTGCTGTCTCTGCCATTGGCATGGGCCGGCTAACGGCCGCTCGCACGGCCGAGACTGTGACCCTGAGTGAGAACATTCCGGTTTCCGCGGCGCATGGCTTCCAGATTTCGGCCGTGACATCGACCGTTGCCAATGCGGGTGCCCTGACGGCCACGCATACGGCGGGCGATCCAGCCTCGATGTCGGTGGTATTCGACGATGCCTTTGCGTTGACCGCGGGCGACAGCGTGACCGTCACCCTGACCGAGCCCAATGGCAAGACGCGCGACGTCACCCTGACGGCCGTGACCGGCCGGGCGGGGCCCGGGCAGTTCACCATCGGCGCGGACGAAGCGGCATCTGCCGAGAACTTCGAGAAGGCCATGATCCGCTCGGTAACGGAAGCGGCAACGGCTGCTGAAGGCAATCCACGCCAATCCGTGACGGCGGCGGTGGAGGATTCGGGGCGCGTTGCCTATGGCATGCAGGCCAATGAAAGCGGCTATCTGCGCATGATCCGTTCCATGGCGGCCATGACCGTGGAGACATATCCCGAGATCACCAATGCGACCGACCCCAATTCGGTCGATCTGAACCCGGCCAAGGCGCGCTTTGACGCCATGGCGCGGCGGCAGCAGCTTGAACTGTCGGAAGGGCGCAATTCGGAACGCGGATCGATCGAGCTGATCACGATGGAACTGGGTGTCGCCCGGGCTGGTCTTGAGGCCGCCGCCGACCGTCACACCAATTATGCGGCTCAGCTGGAAAACCTGCTCAGCAATGTTGAAACCGTCAGCAAGGAGGATGTCGCCATGGAAATTCTGGCGCTGCAGACGCGTCTGACCGCCAGCTACCAGGTGACGGCCATGGTCAGCCAATTGAGCCTGGTGAACTACCTCTAGCGGGCAGCGCACGCCAAGACGTGGTCCGTTTCATGACAGCACCGAGAAAAGAAAAAGCCCCGCAGCGATGCGGGGCTTTTTCAATCTACGGTCCAGCGGCTCACATGCCGCGCAGGCCCGCCGCAATCTGTCTGTTGAGCTGCACGAGGACTGTCAGCTGTTCGGCCTGCGGAACGCCCTCATAAAGGATTTCGCGAGTCTGATTCATTACGAACATGCCCAGGTTGGCGATGTTCTGACGGATCTCCTGGGGCAGGGGGCTGTCATCCTGGGTGACCGCCGACATGAAGATAGTCCACAGCTTGCGATTGAAGGTGAGCGCCGAGCGCAGCTCTTCCTGGGTAGAAGTATCCCACTCGTCCTTGACCTTCTGCAGGCCGGCCGCGGCCTT
Organism: Devosia polycyclovorans; assembly: GCF_042181575.1. Classification (GTDB taxonomy): domain Bacteria; phylum Pseudomonadota; class Alphaproteobacteria; order Rhizobiales; family Devosiaceae; genus Devosia; species Devosia polycyclovorans. The sequence continues at coordinate 1,955,345 of NZ_CP170082.1, forward strand.
CATGAGCAATGCGGATTCGCGTTGGCGTGGATTTTCAACGACTTTCGCCGTCTGTTGATACGCCTGAGCGCCGTGCTGATGCATGAGAAAGCAGGTCCTGTTCGTATTCAATGAGGCGTTGGGCAGCCTTCAGAGCCTTGTACAGGGACCCGGTTAATATCTCGTTATTGATTTGGTCGACAATGGGTAGAGAACTGGGCACTGCGGCCACGAAGTCTCTGGACATCTCGTTGTAGCTGGCGGTGGCCTTGTCGGAATCTTCCTCGATATACATCAGCTGCACGGCCAGATAGATGCGCTTGGCCGGCGTATTGGCCGTCTCGGAGGTCAGGATGTCCTTTTCGCGCAAAATGGGCGCGTGACCATCGATGAACAGACGTGTGCGCTGGTCTGAGTTGGTGATGATGCAATTGCCCACCAGCAGCTTCTCGCCGGGCTTGAGTTCGACCTTGAGCGCCATTGTGTTTTTGTCCGCAAACGAGGGAGTGACTCACATGGTCTAGCCCGAGATTGCGGCAAAAACAACGAAGGCGGGCACCTGGCCCGCCTTCTTGAACTGCGCTTGGTAAGCGATTTACTGCAGAAGCTGCAGGATCGACTGGTCAGCCTGGCTGGCCAGGGACAGCGAGTTCTGCGAGAGCTGCTGGCGGGTCTGGAGGGCCAGAAGGTTTGCCGCTTCCGTGTTCATGTCGGCCAGGGTGAGGTTGCCGGCGCCGGTTTCGAGCGTATTGATCATCGCCTCGGTGAACGACTTGCGGTTCTGCACAATCGAGAGGTTCGAGCCGAAGGTCGAGGCCTGCGAGCGGACTTCGTCGAGGGCGGCCTTGAGATCGGTCAGCAGGCCGTCGATGGTAACGTCGCTGTCGAGCTGCTTCTCCTCAAGATTGGTTGGTACATCAAGGTTCTTGGCATTCACCGTCTTGGCGTTCTTGGTCTGGATGTCGATGGCCGAGGTGCCGGTTTCATTGAAGGTGATGGTCAGCTTGTCGCCGCGAAGCAGGTTGATACCGTTGAACGAGGCGTCATCGGCGAGCTTGTCGAGCTGGTCGCGCAGTTCGTTGAACTGGCCGGCGAGGCCGGCGCGAACCGAATTGCCTTCGACTTCGCTGGTGGCCAGAGCAGCTCCGGTGATGTTGCCGGCGCTAGCGCCTGTAATGTTCAGCTTCTGGGTCGACTGGTTTTCGATACGCAGTTTGCCATTGTCGTTCGAGGCCCGGATGAAGGCCTTGAGGTCGGTGTTGGTGTTGACCTCGTCGACCAGATCGTCGACGGACTTGGCGACGGTCAGTATGGACTTTGTGTCGGTGGCAGCGACGATACCGAGGGCGGCGTTGTCGGCGCCAAAGGTGATCTTGGCGTCATCGTTTGCGACGGCCTTGTCGGCGTTCACGGAGAACTTGAGCTTGGCGGCGGTGGCATCGACGGTGATACCGACCTTTTCTTCAGCGAAAGCCTTGTTCAGGGCGGCTGCAACATTTTCCTTGGTGACAGCTTCCGTGCTGGCGACGGTGGTATCATAGGTGTTGGAGCCGATTGTCACGCGGACATTGGTTGCCGAAGTGGCGACCATCGACACTGAAGTTGGGGTGTCGTCGTTCGCAGCAATGGTGAAGGTGGTCGCTGCTGCCGCGGTGAAGCCGGCAGTATTGTCCGAGTCCATCACTAGGTTTGCGAAGTCGGTCGTTGCCGTGGTCACGGCACGCGAATTGGTGACTTCAATTGAACGAGCCAGATCGCCGACAGAACCGCCCTTGAAGGACATGGTCTGAACGGTGGCTTGGTCGTTCAGGGCCGAACCCACGGAGAAGGAGGCCGTTTGGAAAGACTTGTCCTGACGGGCCTGACGTAGTGTCGACTGCATCGATTCCAGGGTCTTGGTCATGGCCGAAAGGCCATTGTCCGCTGCTTCCAGTGTCTGGATGCCGTTGGCCATCGAATCGATCAGAGCGCCCAGATCACTGGCGCGATTGGTCAGGCCCTTGGCGGTGAACCAGTTTGATGGGTTGTCCAGGGCCGAATTGACCTTGTTGCCGGTGGCGAGACGATTCTGCGTCATCGACATCATGTCGGCAGTGCCCTTGAGTGAGAGCAAATTGGCCCGAACGGCCTTCGAAAGTGAGATATCCGCCATCTAATGCAATCCTTGCCTCAGGCCAGCTTGGCCCCTTGCCCAAAGTGTTAACCGCCTTTTCTTAAAGGGTCGTTAACCATGCGGATTGACGGATCATAAACCATATTTTTTGAGGTTTCGCGGGCGAGACGCAAAAAAAGGGCGGGTCCTGCGACCCGCCCCTAGTATTTTTTCTGTAGCTGAAACGATTAACGGATGAGCTGCAGGATCGACTGATCGGCCTGGCTCGCCAGCGAGAGCGAGTTCTGCGACAGGGACTGACGGGTCTGCAGAGCCAGCAGGTTTGCAGCTTCCGTGTTCATGTCGGCCAGGGTCAGGTTGCCCGCACCTGCTTCCAGGGTATTGATCATCGAGTCGGTGAAGGTCTGACGGTTCTGCACGATCGAGAGGTTGGAGCCGAAAGACGAGGCCTGCGAACGCACTTCATTCAGCGCGTTCTTGAGCTTGCCCAATTCGGCGTCGATCGTTGCGTCGCTGTCGAGATCCGAAGCTTCAAGAGTGGTCGCGACGCCCAGATTGGACGAGTTGACGGTCTTGCTGTCCTTGGTCTGGATCTCGATCGAAGACGTGCCGGTTTCATTGAAGGTAATGGCCAGCTTGTCGCCGCGAAGCAGGTTGATACCGTTGAACGAGGCGTCATCGGCGAGCTTGTCGAGCTGGTCGCGCAGTTCGTTGAACTGGCCGGCAAGGCCTTCGCGGACCGAGTTACCCAGGATGTCAGCAGTAGTACTCGCACCCGTAACATTGCCGGCGGCAACGCCGGTAACTGTCAGCTTCTGGGTCGACTGGTTTTCGATGCGCAGTTTGCCATTGTCGTTCGAGGCCCGGATGAAGGCCTTGAGGTCGGTGTTGGTGTTGACCTCGTCGACCAGATCGTCGACGGACTTGGCGACGGTCAGTATGGACTTTGTGTCGGTGGCAGCGACGATACCGAGGGCGGCGTTGTCGGCGCCAAAGGTGATCTTGGCGTCATCGTTTGCGACGGCCTTGTCGGCGTTCACGGAGAACTTGAGCTTGGCGGCGGTGGCATCGACGGTGATACCGACCTTTTCTTCAGCGAAAGCCTTATTCAGGGCGGCTGCAACATTTTCCTTGGTGACAGCTTCCGTGCTGGCGACGGTGGTATCATAGGTGTTGGAGCCGATTGTCACGCGGACATTGGTTGCCGAAGTGGCGACCATCGACACTGAAGTTGGGGTGTCGTCGTTCGCAGCAATGGTGAAGGTGGTCGCTGCGGCGGCGGTGAAGCCGGCAGTATTGTCCGAGTCCATCACCAGGTTTGCGAAGTCGGTCGTTGCCGTGGTCACGGCGCGCGAATTGGTGACGTCGATCGAACGAGCCAGATCGCCGACAGAACCGCCCTTGAAGGACATGGTCTGAACCGAAGTCTTGTCCGTGAGTTCAGCCCCGATGCCGAAGGATTGAGTCTGGAAAGACTTGTCCTGACGGGCCTGACGCAGAGTCGACTGCATCGATTCCAGGGTCTTGGTCATGGCGCTGAGACCATTGTCAGCGGCTTCGAGCGTCTTGACGCCGTTGGCCATGGAGTCGAGCAGGGCACCCAGGTCGCTGGCGCGATTGGTGAGACCCTTTGCCGTGAACCAGCTGGATGGATTGTCCAGAGCCGAGTTGACCTTGTTGCCGGTCGACAGGCGGTTCTGGGTGGAAGCCATCATATCAGCCGTGCCCTTGAGGGACAGCAGGTTCGAGCGGACGGCTTTGGAGAGAGAGATATCGGCCATTTTGGCGGGTCCTTTTCTAGGATTACGCAAACTAAGACGCCTCTCCTGAGGCAGGCCGAATGTGGTCCGTCAGGCTCTAAAGAAGGGTTAAGTGGATGCCGAAAGTTTGGGCAAATTCTTCTCCAGAATCTATGAACCGGGATGCAGAAAAGCCCCGCAATCCGGGGCTTTGGATGGTCGATGGCCAGGGAGGGTCTAGGGAAGTATTAACTTAAGCGATCAGATCCCGTAGCCGGGCCTGGGACTCTTCGGGGATTTCGGCCGTGCCGATCCGCCGGATCAGTTCTTCCATGGACTGCGGCGTCGGCGGCAAAGCGCCGGCAATGACCGCCGCAGCAAAATCGGCCGTGCGATCGCGCTCCGGTTCGGCCCGACGTTCCTGCTTCTGCTCGGGACGCTCGAATGGCCGCTTGCCGTCCCGATCACCCGGGCGGGCGCTGTTGGGCGCTTGCTGCGTGCTGTCGTGCAGCACCGTGCGTTCGCCCATGGCTGGACGGTGGCGATAGTCACTTAAATTGGCGGAGCCCGGAGAGACGGGCTCGATGGCGAGGCTTGCAACCATAACCTTTCCCCCGAATGCACCTATTCGCAGAAACGGTAAGCTGTTCCTCTTATTGTCGTGTAACCAGCCGGTTGCGTGTTTTAATCAAATGCCCTGCAATTACAGGGCCCGGTTGATGGCGATGCCGGTCGCCGATGCCTTGGGATCGGGTGTGACCTTTCCGGCTGTGCCGTAGGTGCGGGCGCGGTTCTGCTGCCCCACCACGCGGGCCACGTCGGTCAGCACGTCTTCGGTGACAGTCTTGGCGGTGGCCAGGACGCGCAGATTTTCGGCCATCTGGGTTGCAAGGCTTTCGTGACCGGCGCGCAACCGTTCCATGGACTTTGGCGCCTCGGCATTGAGCCGCGCAGCCTGGCGCTGGATCGACCGGGCGAAGCTGACATAGTCCTGGGCCAGACGCGTCTTTTCGGGCGTCAATTGTCCGGCCTCGCGCAGATGGCCCGCGCGCAGCAGGGTGGTTTCCTGGTTCATCACGTCGACCAGTGCCGCAAGGGCCTGTTCGGCGTGGGCGCACAACTGATCGGCCGGCAGGGCATCAAGTGCGGCAAGGCGGGCGGCTGCGGTCATTTTGAGTACACTCCGGCACTGGGAATTGACGTTAAACTGGTGTTGGCGGCTTCCTGCATCGCGATCATCTGGCTCATCAGATCATCAGCAATGCCGACGCCCCCGCTCTGGGCTATTGAATTGGCGAGCTGTTCGGCCTGCATGGAGCGCCAGGTTTCCTCGCCAAAGCCGCCGCCACCGAAATTCTCGTCGCCCTTGACCGTGGCGAACATTTCCTTGGTCAGCATGTTGAGGAAGACGCCTTCGAGTTCCTCGGCCTGCTGGCGCATGCGCTGCATCTGGGCCGGGGTAACGGAGGAGGTGGCGGGGCTGATCATGTTCATCACAGCACCTCGATCTCGGCCTGAAGTGCGCCGGTGGCCTTGATGGCCTGGAGAATGGCAATCAGGTCGCGCGGCGAGATGCCCAGGGCGTTCAGACCATCGACCAGTTGCTGGAGCGTCACCGACTCGTTCACAACCTGCAGCGCCGTGTCGGACTGGTTGACGTTGAGATTGGTGTTGGGCTCGACCGCAGTCTGGCCCAAGGTCAGCGGATTGGGCTGAACCACTTCGGGGTTCTCAGCAATGGTGACGGTCAGATTCGACTGGGCTACGGCAACGCTCGACACCCGCACATCCTTGCCCATGACGATGATGCCTGAATTCTCGTCAATGACGATCTTGGCGGGCTGGTCGGTCTGGACGATCAGTTGCTCGATATCGGTCAAGAGGTCGACGATATTGCCGTTGAAATTGCGGGGCAGGGTGAGGCGCACTGTGGCGGGATCTTCCGGCACAGCCGTGGGCGCGCCGATAAAGTCATTGACCGCGAGGGCAATGCGGCGGGCCGTGGTCAGATCGGGGTTGCGCAGGGCCAGGCGCAGCGAATGCTGCGAGCCAAGATGGAAGTCGATTTCGCGCTCGATCAACGCGCCGGAGGAAATCCGGCCCGTGGTCGGCACGCCAGAAATAACGCTGGCCGCATCGCCCCGGGCGCTGAAGCCATTGATGAGCACCGGACCCTGAGCGATGGCATAGACTTCGCCGTCAGCGCCCAGCAGTGGGGTCACCAGCAAAGTCCCTCCCTGCAGGCTGTCGGCATCACCCAGCGCGGCGACGGACACATCCATGCGCGAGCCCTGCGTCGAGAAGGGGGGCAGGTTGGCCGTGACCATGACAGCGGCAACATTTGCCGTGCGGACGTTTTCCCCCTGAGTATTGACGCCCAGCCGTTCCAGCATGGATTGCAGCGACTGCTTGGTGAAGGGGGAGTTGTTGAGGCTGTCGCCAGTGCCGTTCAGGCCCACCACAAGTCCGTAGCCGACCAGCTGGTTCTCGCGGACACCTTCCATATCCACGATATCCTTGATGCGGGCCGGCGCTGCTTGCGCGGACGCCATTGGCGACAGGGTCAGCGCAAGGCTTAGCGTGGCTGCGGCAATGATGCGGATCAGGCGCATGGTCTCGTATCCCCGATTGATGTCGCTCCATCCCCATGGGGCGACCGTCGGGTTGGTAAATGCCAGAACCGTGCCAGATCGTGATCTTCAGTATAAGCTACTGATATGTAATAATTTTGTTCGGTAGCGGCATGGGGGTGACGCCATCTAGCGGGCTCGCTGAGCAATTCTTGCCGAGCGCATTAAGCTCCTGTTAACTCCAGTGGGCAGAATTTGCCGGGAACGCCAAGCCAAGTGAGTCAGGCCATTTGCGTATCGACGCAACAAATCGCAGCAGCAAGCTTTCCGGCCGGTCCGCGACTGGCAAGGCCGGCAATGGCCCTGCCTTTGTGCCGGCTGGTGAACAAAGCGCCCCGCGGGTCAGCACGACGGCGCCCGTGGCGCCCACTGCGGGGCTCGATGCCATTCTGGCGCTGCAGGCCAGCGGGGACTTTTCCGAGAGCCGTCGCAAGGCAGTCAGGAAGGGCACTGAACTGCTGGACCTGCTCGAGGACATGAAGGCGGACCTGCTGATCGGCAGAGTGGCGCCGGAGCGCCTCGACACCATGGTGACGCAATTGCGCACGCTGCGCGAACGGGTGGAGCCGGAGCTGGATCGAGTTCTCGACGATATCGAATTGCGGGTTCTGGTGGAGCTGGCCAAGCTGGGGCGATATCCCCAGATTTGATCGGGTCACGATTTGACTATCCGTCATCAAGTTGTAGCCGATTTTGCGCTATGCGCCTGACGCGCCGCAGTTTCTTGCGTTAACGAGTGGTAACTTGTGTGCTTGCGGGGGAACGGCGAGGCGCATATATAGGCCGCCAAGGGCGCATTGGAGGTTGAGTCTGCTGATGTCTTCGGTTGAACTTACGGATTATCGACCCAGCGAGGACGAGCCGTTTATGAACCCGCGCCAGCGGGAATATTTCAGGAACAAGCTGCACGCCTGGAAGGATGAGATCTTGCGCGAAAGCCGCCTGACTCTCGAAAACCTCCAGGAGGAAAGCCAGAACCATCCGGACATGGCGGATCGCGCCAGTTCGGAAAGCGATCGCTCGCTGGAATTGCGGACCCGCGATCGCCAGCGCAAGCTGATTTCCAAGATTGATGCCGCGCTCAAGCGCATCGACGACGGAACCTATGGCTATTGCGAGGAAACCGGCGACCCGATTGGCCTGGCGCGCCTCGATGCACGTCCCACGGCGACGCTGAGCCTGGAAGCCCAGGAACTGCATGAGCGGCGCGAAAAGGTTTATCGCGACGAGTAGTGTCTGAACCAATCTAAAAAAGCCCGCAGCGATGCGGGCTTTTTGCTTTTATGGCCAGAGCGCCTCAGCTTCCTGGCGTGCGTTCTGCATTGCGATCATGAATGGCCTTTGCCTCTGGCGTCATGACCTCCGCAAAGTCAGCCATCTCGAAGACCGGGCGGATGTCGATATCGCTCTCGGTGAACATCGGGTTGGGGCAGCGCTTGACCCATTCGACCGCCTCGTCCATGTCGCGCACCTCCCAGATCCAGTAGCCGGCGACGATTTCCTTGGTTTCGGCAAATGGGCCATCGATCACCGAGCGATCCGAACCGCTGAAATGCACCCGCTTTGCGAATTTTGTGGCCTTTAACCCGTCGCCACCAAGCATGATTCCCGCATTGATCAGCTCTTCATTATATTTGCCCATCGCCTCGAGCAGCTCGGCGGTCGGCATGACGCTGTTTTCACTGTCGGCAGTGGCTTTGACGAAAACGACTACGCGCATTTTTCTCTCCTGTGTCCGGGCAGGCCGTTTGACCTGTCTGCTGAGCCGACGAGCGGTCGGGGAAGGCTTCGACAAATTTTCTCGCAGATTGTTCGACAAGGACAGGAAAAAGCAAAAGCGGGGTCCGAAGACCCCGCCTGGCTTCAGAATTGTCGTTGGCCCTAGAAGCCGAAAACCGTGGTGATGCCGCTCTGGTTGTCGCCGTTCTGCAGGCATTGCGCGTTGGTGGCTTCGCCAAACTGGAACAGGCCGCAGCTATTGTTGTTGCCGTTCTGGCTGATATTGCCGTTGTGGCCATTGCCTTCCTGCCAGATCAGGCCGTGATTGCCCGAGCCGTTCTGGTTGAAGCCGGCCGAATTGCCGGAACCGTTCTGGTAGCCATTGGCGCCGCTGGCAGACAGGCCCTGCATCAGCGAGAACATCTTGAGGCCCATACCCAGGGCTTCAGCCTGCTCCGGGTCTGAAGGGGCAAAGCCGATGGCAATCTGGCCACCGGCGAATGCCGGAGCCGCTGACAGGCCCAGAATGGTGGCGGTGAGTGTTGCGGCGATGGTGCGGGTAAGGCGGTTGGTCATTTGAGTGCTCCAAGTTTTGGTCTGCGTTCCCTGTTGCTGGTCTTCCCAGCGCTTGAGATGACCATAGTTCTGCGGTCCTGAACCGGTTCGGAGCGGGCCGTTCAGACACGGTTCAGCCTATAAGGCCAGGCAAAAAAAAAGCCCCGCCGAAGCGGGGCAATTGGAAGGAACTGGCTGAACGGATCAGATGTCAGGTCAGGGTGGTCAGGGGCGTCGAGCAGTCGTACTGCTTGCCGCCGCTCGAGATGATGAAGTCGGCATCAATTGATGCGCCGGCATTGACCATCACCTTGCCGAGCGAGACGGGTTCGCCCGGCGCCACCGAGAAGCGTCCGCCCTGGCTGATGTTGCTGGTGCCGCCAGAACCTTGGCTCTTGAGGGCGAAGCGATATTCACCCGTAAGGGTCGTTGGGCTCTGCACGATGCCCTCAACAGACATCATGCCGCGTTCGGTTTGCGTGGAGATACCGCAGGCAAGGCCGTTCTCGCCATCATCATTGCTGGTGGCGTGGGCGGCCGCGGCGGCCAGGGCGAGAGCGCCAAAGGCCAGAATGCCGATGCGGAGAGTGGAGTGAACCATGTTGTCCTCCTCTTGAAAGGCTGGGGGCCGGCGCTGGCCGGCCCCGATCCGGATGCGTTACGGGCAGACCTGCACGAAGGCGCTGACATTGTTCGAGCCGTGCTGGACCATATTGGCATTGCAGCCATTGCCCACCTGCACGCCGGCGGCGGTGTTGCCATTGCCGTCCTGGGTCAGGATGGCGTTGTGGTTGTCACCGAACTGGCCGACGCCGCCCTGGTTGTTCCAGCCATCCTGCCAGACATCGCCATAGTTGTTGTTGCCGTCCTGACCGATGGCGGAGGTGTTGTTGCCGCCGTTCTGGTTGGAAATGCCGGTGTTCCAATTGCCATTCTGGTAGGCACCGAACTTGTTGTTCCAGCCGGCCTGGCCGCCGCCTACGGCGTTGCCGAAACCGTATTGTTCGATAAAGAGGCTGTTCGCCATGGCGGGGGCGGCAGAACCGGCGATGACGGTTGCGGCCAGGGTGGTGATGAGAAGCTTGCGGATCATTGGTCGTCTCCTTGGGTTGGGGCTGCGGTCCCTCCGACCGCGTCGTTGATGGAGACTGTTTTAGGGGAGTGATTTGGAACGCTCACTGAAGCAGGGGTTCAGACAGCGTTCATCAAAATGGCGGCGGAAATTGATTCCGCCGCCGCCTCTAAATGGTTGAATTTTCAGAGAGAAGACTACCCGCCGTAGCGCTGCTTGAGATGGGCCTTGAAGTGATCGGCATTGAGTGGCTCGCCGGTTGCCCTGGTAATCAGCTCGGGCGTTGAATAGCGCGAGGCTTCGTTCCACACCTTGTCGGCGCGCCACTGGTTGATAGCGGCAAAGTCGCCCTCGCGGATCTGTGCGCCCATGTCGGGCAGGTCCTTCTGCATGGCCGCGGCGAGTTGCGCGGCGATCATGGCGCCCAGCGTGTAGCTGGGGAAGTAGCCGAAGGCGCCGCCGGGCCAGTGCACATCCTGCATCGGGCCGTCCTTGGGGTCGTTAATGGTCGAAATGCCGAGATATTCGATCATCTTGGTGTCCCAGGCCTCGGGAATTTGGCTCGCTTCGAGCTTGCCCGAAACCAGGTCCTGCTCCAGTTCGTAGCGCAGGATGACGTGGAGCGGGTAGGTCACCTCGTCGGCATCGACCCGGATATAGCCACGTTCGACGAAGTTGACCTCACTGAGAACATCGGCGATCTCCCAGCCGGGAATCGCGGTGTCGCCAAGATGCTGATGCACAAGCGGCAGCATGAATTCCCAAAATTCGGGGCTGCGGGCGAGCTGCATTTCCACGAACAGGCTCTGGCTTTCATGCATGCCCATGCCGCGCGCCTTGCCCAGCGGCCAATGCGACCAATCCTTGGGCAGGCCCTGCTCGTAAAGGGCGTGGCCGGTTTCATGCAGCACGCCCATGAGCGAAGAGAGGAATTCGTCGGTGCGATAGCGCGTGGTCATGCGCACGTCGGTGGGCACGCCGCCGCAGAAGGGGTGGTGCGAGACAGCAAGAGAGCCGTGGGTGAAGTCGAAACCGACGGCGCGCATGGCCGCCAGGCCCAATTCGCGCTGCTTCTCGATCGGGTAGGGCGCGTTGAGCGGCTTGCGCGGGCGCTGGTTGAGGCGTTGCTCCTGAACCGAGAGGGCGTGGGGCACGAAGTCCTTGAGAAAGGTCTTCAGATCGGCAAAGACCGTGTCGATCTGGGCGGTGCGATTGCCCGGATCGTACTGATCCATCAGCGCATCATAGGGGGGCAAGCCTGTTGCGGCCGAGCGCAAGGCCGCCTCCTCGCGCACCAGCGCAATGACACCTTCGAGCGCCGGCAGGAAGCTGTCCCAATCGCCCTTGGCGCGCAGGTCCCGCCAGAGTTGTTCGGACCGCATGGTTGCGGCGGTGCGCCGCTCGACGAACTCTGTCGGCAGGCATGTGGCGTTGACATAGGACCGTTCGAACTCGCCCAGTGCGGCCTTCTGCGTGTCGGAGAGGTCTTCGTTTTTGGCGGTGTCGATCCAGTCGGCGATCTGGGGCGCAGTGGCCTGGGCGTGGTACATGCCGGCAAGATTGGCCATGGCTTCGGCCCGCTTCTCGCCGCCACCGACCGCCATATGGGTGGCTTCATCGGCACCGAGAATGGACAATGCGTGTTCGAGCGACTCGAGCTTGCGGCCGAGTTCATCGAGTTTTTGGAAGGACATGGCGGGCTCCGGAGGTGGGATGGCAGATGTGTTCCACAGCTCTCCGGGCGGATCAAGGCTTGCTGTCGGGCGGGTCCTTGTCGGAGCGCTTTGCGCCGGTGGTGCCGAGGGCGACACCAATGGCGATGCCGATGCCGATACCCAGCGCGATATTGTCCAGGGATACGCCGATCCCGGCGCCAATGGCGATGCCCACTGCGATACCGGTTGCCATGTTCATCTGCTCGCTCCTTTGCGGACAAACCGATATGGTTGGCCGGTGGTTGCCAGAAAAGGGGAGAGGCGCAGCTGGGGAAGCTGCGCCTCGTGGGGATGGGGCTCCGCGCCTGGAAAGCAGGAACCCCTGGGGATAAGGCCCGGCGCCTTCTGCGCTTGGGGCCGTGCCATTCCATTCTGGTCTGGCCGGGGAAAACGGCGGCGCGATGGGGGAAGTGCGCCGCCGGAATGGGTTAGAAGGGAAGGATCGCGTCCATGGCCTGCTGCCCATAGCGGGGCTGCTGCACATCGGTGATCTGCCCGCGGCCGCCATACGAGATGCGTGCTTCGGCGATCTTGGTAGAAGGAATGGTGTTGTTGGCCTGGATGTCCGAGGGCCGGACGATGCCGGCGACGATCAGGTCGCGGACTTCGAAATTGACCCGGACTTCCTGGCGCCCTTCGATGACCAGATTGCCATTGGGCAGCACCTGGGTGACCACGGCGGCCACCGAGGTTTCCAGCGCCTCGCTGCGGTTGACCGAACCGGCGCCGGCATCCTGGATGCCCGAAGAGAAATCGATGGCTGCCTGCGGATCGACATTAAGCTTGGCTGCATCGGTGGCGTTGGAGAACACGGCGCCGAACAGGCCGCCCATGCCGGCGCTATTGGTTGAATTCCGAGTGCGCTGGGTATTGTTATTGATCTTGGCGCTGTCATCGATGGTAACCATGACCGTGAGGATATCGCCTACGCGATGGGCGCGTTCGTCCTTGAAGAAGCCCTTGGCCGAGGTGCGGTAGAGTGAGTTGGCCTGATAGGTATCGGCGATCGGCTCGGGCATTGGCATGCGCACGGGCTGATAGCCTGCCGTGGTGGTCGGGTCGGCGATGGCGGTAAGGGCCGGGGCCTGGCCGACATTGGCGAGCCGGTCCATGGTGCTGCAGGCGCCGAGTGTGGCGGCCAGGGTCAGGATGGTGGCGATCTTGGCGATGTTCATTTTCATCTGTCCCTGAATTAGAGGCCGGCGAGCGTGACGGGGCCGTTGGAGACTTCCACGGCTCCTGGCGCGATGGCGGTTGCGCTGATGACGCGCTTGGACATCAAATTGAGGACCTGCAGCGGCGCGCCTTCCGCGGCGCCGGTGACGGCCTGTCCCTTGACCGTCAGGGTCATCAGCCCCTGGCGATAGTAGATGGTGACCGGATCATTCTTGGCGATCGATAGGGGTGTCGAGACATCGCTGGCCCGCAACAGCATGCCATCGCGGCTCTGCCGGTTGAGAGACATGCCCACCAACTGGTCGATTGTGGCAATGCCCTGCGCGTCGGCCTGCTGGATCGGCATGGGGCGCATGATGATATGCTCGGGCCGCAGCACCGTGCCGGCGGGCAAGCCGGCTGCCAGATGCGGAGCGTCGATACTGATTTCTATCGAGCCGCTCAAATCGAGCGACTGATTGACGCCCGAGAGGGAGAAGCGCGCCGAAAACGTACCATTGCCGGGCAGGTAGCGCAGGCTCACGAGGCTGGCTGGGGTAGCGCTTGCCGCGACGGTGATGGCCTCGGGAGCATTGGTAAACAGCATATTGGCCGTCATGCCCTCGCCCAGAATGCCGCGATGGCGCAAATCCTGGGTGATGAGGTCGGCCAACAGAGTCTGATCAACAATCGAGGCAGCGCGGGAAACACGTACCTGCGAGAGGCCATTGACGTCGAATTGGGTGAGGCCAATGCGCGCCGTTGCAGAGCGAACGGCGTTGAGATCGACATTCCCGGTGGTGCCGGGGAGGGGGGAGCGGAACAGGGGCTGTTCGGCCAGGACGCCAGCATCTTCGAACATGTCGCCGACAGTCACCACCGGCGCGCTGACCGTGATGTCGGCGCGCAGCACCGGGGCGGCGATAACGGCGCTGGTCGAGAGCATCAGCGAGAGGGAGAAACCTAGTGCGCGGAGCGATGTCATGATCTTTCTCCTAGCTGAGCTGGCTGGTGGCCTGCATCATCTGGTCGGCGCCAGAGATGACACGGGCATTCATTTCATAGGCGCGCTGGGCGGCAATCAGGTCGGCGATCTCGGTTACCGAATTGACATTGGCCATTTCCAGATAGTTCTGCAGCAGGTCGCCAGTGCCGTCGGTATTGGGCACGTTGATCTGGGCCGGGCCGCTGGCGGCCGTCTCGAGGAACAGATTGTCGCCCATCGATTCCAGTCCGGACTTGTTAACGAAGCGGGCGAGCTGCAACTGGCCGAGCTGGGTCGGCGCTGCGTCGGTGCCGATATAGGCCTCGACCGTGCCGTCTGGCGAAATGGCTACGCCCCGTGCATTGCCCGGAATGGTGATGCCCGGATCGACCGGATAGCCCGAGGAGTTGACCAGCATGCCTTCGGGATTGCGCTGGAACGAACCGTCGCGGGTGTAGCCCGTGCGGCCATCGGGAAGCTGGATCATGAAGAAGCCTTCGCCACGGATGGCGACGTCCAGTTCGCCTTCGGTCATGTTGACCGAGCCCTGGCTCATGATGCGCGGCGTGGAGACGGTGCGAACGCCAGAACCGATCTCCAGCCCGGCCGGTACCATCGTACCTTGATCGGAAGTCTGCGAGCCGGCGCGGGTGATCTGCTGGTAGAGCAGGTCCTGGAACTCTGCGCGCTGCCGCTTGTAGCCGGTGGTGCGCATGTTCGCGATATTGTTGGAGATGACTTCGACATTGCGTTCCTGGGCGCCCATGCCGGTCGATGCGATATAGAGTGCTTTCATGGCGTTTGCTCCTCAGGTTCAGGCGTTGGCGTCGCCCAGGCGCTGGATGGCGTTGCGGCGCATTTCATCCTGCTTCTGGGTGAGGGAGGCGATCGATTCATAGGCGCGCTGCACGCGGATCATCTCGGCCATTTCGGTGACGCCCGAGACATTGGAGCGCTCAATGTGCCCCTGCATGACGCGGGTCGAGGTGTTGGCGACCGGAGTGCCGCCCGAAAACAGGTTCGAGCCCTCGCGGATCAGCTCCTGTGCGTTGGCGAATTCGACGATGCGCAACTGGCCCTTGGGGCCGGCGCTGGTCGATATCGTGCCGTCGGCGGCGATGGAGATGCCGGTTTCGTCGGGGCCGAACTGGATCGGACCGCCATTGCCCAACACCGGGTTGCCGGACTGGTCGACCAGAACGCCCTGATTGTTCAGGGCAAAGGCGCCGGCCTTGGTCCAGCGTTCGCCGCCGGCGGTCTGGACCGCAAAGAATCCGTCGCCGTTCAGGGCAACGTCGAGTTCATTGCCGCTTTGCACGATGGCGCCGCCCTGGAGGTCGTGGACCGTGGCCCAGTCCTGCACATAGGAGAGTGGCTGGTCGAGCGAGGGGAAATCATTGTGCCGCGCGGTGGGCATGACATATTCCTCGAACAGGATCTGCTCTGCCTTGAAGCCAGTGGTGTTGAGGTTGGCGATATTGTTCGCCACCACATCCATCTGGCGCTGCAAGGCGATCTGCCTGCTGAGGCTGATGAGTTGCGCGTTCTCGATCATGGCATTCCCCGGTTTGGTCCCCGAGACGGCCTGCTTCCCCAAGCCGGTCGCCTCGCCCATTTACTTTGCAGAAACCATGCCAGGGCCGTAAATTTAATTAAAACAGTGACTTAATGCCTGGCTATGGTTTGCCGCCGGTAGGTCACTATGTTGCATTCGGCAAAAGCTGCCCGGCAAAAACTGCCGGTTTGGGCCTAATTGTAACCTTTCGTTAACCAACTGGGCCTTAGCTGGACAGCAGCCGGAATCGTCCGGAATTGCAGGCGTTTGACAGGGTCACTTTATGACTGCGGAAGCGGAAGCCGATACCGAAGCGCCAGCCAAGAAGGGCATTCCCAAGCTCTTCATCATCATTGGCGCGGCCGTCGTCGTTCTGCTTCTGGCGGGGGGTGGCCTGTTCTTCTTCCTGTCGTCTTCTGGTGGCGAAGCGGATGCGCATGGTGATGGGCATGCCGCGACCGCTGCGGCTGAATTGCACGACACGTTCATTTTCAACCTGCCGCCGATGATGGTGAACCTCAGCTCCGAGGAAGGTAACCAGGCCTTCATGAAGCTCACCATCGCCCTGGAGGTCGCAGACGAACACATGATGACCGAGATCCAGCCGCGGCTGGCCAAGGTGATCGATGCGTTCCAAGTTTATATGCGCGAACTGCGAAAGAGTGACCTGGAAGGCTCGGCCGGCATTTACCGGCTGAAGGAAGAACTGCTGCGCCGGGTCAATCTGGCCATCTATCCCGCCCATGTGGAGAGCGTGCTCTTCAAGGAAATTCTGGTGCAGTAATGGCCGGACCGAGCGATCAGGACAAGCTGAGCGACAATTGGGGGCTCGACGATATCGGCGACGTCGACAAGGCGCCCGCCGCGCCTGTTGACGAAGCCGAGATGAGTGAAGAGGACCGCGCCGCCGCCGCCGCCGCCGAATGGGCCGCCATGCTTGAAGGTGGCGATGGTGACGGGGAGGGCGGTGCCGACCGCGTGCTCAACCAGGACGAGATCGACAGCCTGCTCGGTTTTGATTCCAGCGCCGGCAGTAATGTCGAGCTGACCGGTGTGCAGGCGCTGATCAATTCGGCGCTGGTGAGTTATGAACGCCTGCCCATGCTGGAGATCGTCTTTGACCGCCTGGTGCGGCTGGCGACGACTTCGCTGCGCAATTTCACCTCCGACAATGTCGAGGTGACCATGGATTCCATTTCGTCCGTGCGGTTTGGCGACTACCTCAATTCCATCCCGCTGCCCGCCATCCTCTCGGTCATCAAGGCAGAGGAGTGGGAGAATTACGGTCTGCTGACCGTTGATTCCAACCTCATCTATTCGATGATCGATGTGCTTTTGGGCGGACGCCGTATCGGCGGCAATATTCGTGTCGAAGGCCGGCCCTACACGACCATCGAGATGGCGCTGGCGCGCAAGATGATCGAGATTATCCTCGATGACACCCATCGCGCCTTTGAGCCGGTCACGCAGATCAATTTCAAGCTCGAGCGGATGGAAACCAATCCCCGCTTCGCCGCCATTTCACGGCCGGGCAATGCGGCCATCCTGATCGAACTCAGGATCGAAATGGATGATCGCGGCGGCAAGATCGAAATCCTTTTGCCCTATGCGACCATCGAACCCATCCGCGAACAGCTGTTGCAGATGTTCATGGGTGAGAAGTTCGGGCGAGACCCCATCTGGGAAGGGCATCTGGCCACCGAGATCTACCAGGCCGATGTGGAGATCGAGGCCGTGCTGCATGAGCAGCAATTGCCGCTTTCGCGCCTGCTCGATCTCAAGGCGGGCCAGACGCTGATGTTCGAGCGTGGCCCGAGCGACCCGGTGCGCCTGCGCTGCGGCGATGTCGAACTGACCGAGGCCATCATGGGCCACATCGGCAATCATGTTTCCGTGCGGGTCACCAGCCCGCTCAACCCGCCCAAGGTCACCATGGAAGCCTTTGAGGCAATCGACGATACGATGGAAGGACGATGATGTTGGGGCTGCCGCTTGGAATTTTCGTGGAAGGCGCCGTGGCAATTCTGCTGGCTCTGACCATTGGTTATTGCGTTCTGCTTAACCAGCGCCTCAAGCGCCTGCATCAGGACAAGGATGCCATGGCCAAGATGGTGGCTGATCTGGTGAGCGCCACCAATTTGGCCAACCAGGCTATCAAGGAGCTCAAGTCGACAGCCGTCGAGGCAGATTTGACCCTGAGCGCCCGCATGGAGGAAGCCGAACGTTTCGGCGTCGAGCTGGCCAATCATGTCACGGCCGGCACTGTCCTGATGGAGAGGATCGCCAAGATCACAAGCGTTGCACGGCACAGCCAGGCCATCGAGCCCGTCGAGGCTCCCAACAAGGTTCAGACCGCCTTGCAGCAACTGTCAGAACGCGTGCGCAGCCGCGGGGCCGCCGCGTGACCAATATTCGCCTGCTCCCCGTTGTCATTCTGGCCGTTGCCGCCCTGTTGGTCCTCAAGACCATTGGCCTGGTGACCAATGGTGGCTATGTGCTGACGGGTGTAAGCCAGGCTCAGGCTGCGGCTGGCGATGGCTCGGCCAAGCCGGGCGAAACTGTCACCCTGCCCAACAACCCGACCATGGAAGATAGCAGCCCGACATTGAGCGATGACTCCCCGACGCTGGGGAAGGCCGCAGATGGCGGCCACGGGGCACCAACTGCAGCTGGCTATGGCGGGGCGGCGTCTGACCACGGTGATACGTCCCAAGCATCGGACGCAGATGGCAAGACTGACGCCCATGGCGAACCGATCAGCAATGTCATTGCCGCCGACAATGCCTGTGACCCGCGCCCGGTTGAAGAGCCGGGTGAGAGCGACAGCAGCGAAGGCGCCCTAATGGTCATTCCCGGCGATTGCCCGCCGTTGGCCGATGCGCTGCCGCAGGTCTTGACACCAAATGGAACCCAACCCCTGGGCGGAGGCGTCAACACCGCCACCGAGCAGGCCCTTTTGGAACGTCTGTCCACGCGCCGTACCGAGCTGGAAAGCTACGAACAGGAACTGGCGATGCGCGCCTCGCTCGTCGAGGCCGCCGAGAAGCGCATCGAGGAACGTCAGCAGACCCTCAAGTCCATCGAAGATCAGATCGCCTCGCTGGTCGAGCAGCGCAAGGAGATGGAGGAGGGGCAGTTTGCCGGTATCGTGGCCATGTACGAGACCATGAAGCCCAAGGACGCTGCCAACATCTTCAATGCGCTGGATATCGAGGTCCTGCTGCGCGTTGCCAAGATGATGAGCCCGCGCAAGATGGCGCCAATCCTTGCCGAAATGGACACGATGCGGGCACAGGAGCTGACAGTGCGCATGGCTTCGGCCAGCACCGACCCGCTCGACCAGATGGCGCCCGAAGTGCTCGCCGAACTGCCGCAGATCATCGGACAATAAGCAATAGCCAGCTTTCCCCTTAGGGGCACGTTAAGCACCGGCCGCTAGGGTTGGCGCGAAGAAGGGAAATGCCGTCCAGAAGGCGGCGCCTTTCGGAGTGTTGCAACCCTCGCGTTTCCTGAGGATCATGGGCCCAGTGGCCCGTCCCCTGAACTCGCGATCTGTATGCGTCGGGCGGGCAGAAAGCCGGTGAAGACCGCAATCGGGACAGCTTGGCGGGGATGGACCCGCACCATTGTGGCGGCGGCCCTTGCCGGAGCCATGGTTGTCATGTCGCCTGTTCTGGCCCAGGAACAGGGGCAGCTCTTTGCCACCGAAGAAGACGGCTATGCCCGTCTGATCCTCAGCTTTCCCTCGCTGGACGAACTGCCCGAATACAATTTCCGCATCGACAATGGCGTGCTTTCGGTAGAATTTGCCGAGCCGGTCGACATTCTGCTGCCTGATGTGGCCGCGACTATGCCCAACTATCTGTCGGTCGCGCGCATCGATCCGGACCGGCGGGGTCTGCGCCTCGGGCTCAAAAGCAGCTTCAACTTCAATCGTATCGACGCGGGCGAGAAGCTCTTTGTCGACCTGATGCCAACCGACTGGCAAGGCATGCCGCCCGCGTTGCCGCAGGAAGTCATCGACGAACTGGCCGAACGCGCGCGCCTGGCGGCCATTCAGGCCGAACGCGACCGCAAGGCGCGGCTGGCAGCCGAGCTCGATCCCCAAGTCGATGTGCGCGTGGGCCGCAATGCCACGTTCCTGCGCATGCAGTTTGACTGGAACGTGCCGACGGAAGGGCACTTCAACAAGAAGGGTGAGGTGGGCGCGGCAACATTCGAATGGCCCGTGAAGATGGACCTGACGGGTCTCCTGGCGAACCTTCCTGAAGAGATCGTCTCGATGCAGTCGGGCTATTCGGCAGATGGTGCGGCAGCCACCTTCATTTTCGCCGAGGGCGTCGAACCGCGCTTTTATGCCATCTCGCCGTCACAATATGTGCTCGACATCGACATTGCCGGCACGGCCCTTCCAGCGTTGACGCCCGCAGGCCTTGCCGACGAAGCCGCGCATCTAGCTGCCGAAGCCGAGATGCAGGCCCATGACGAGCCGGCCATATCGGCGCTTCAGGCCGCCAGCGCAGAAACGGTGACACCGTTCATCAATGTGCTGGGCAATACGGTCCGGGTGGTCTTTCCGTTCGAGCAGGATACACCGGCCGCCGTGTTCCGCCGTGGCGACACGGTCTGGATGATATTTGACACCGTCAGCGGCATTGCTCCGCCGACCAATTCGATGGACCTCGATGCCATCGCCAGCGAGTTCGCGGTGGTCTCGTCCAGCGACACGCAGGTGGTGCGTCTGGACCTGTCGCAGGACCGGTTGGCCACGCTGGGCTCGGAGGGCATGGCCTGGGTCCTGTCGCTGGGCGACATGATGCTGAGCCCCACCGAACCGATGACACTTTCCCGCCGCCGCGATATCGAAGGCTCGTTTGAGATGGTAGCCGATATGGTCCGCCCCGGACGGCTGCATGAATTTCGCGATCCCCTGGTCGGCGACGTCCTCAAGGTGGTGACCGCGTTTCCGCCGGCGCGCGGACTGACCCGGTCGCTCGACTATGTCGATTTCACTGCCCTGCGCAGCGTGCACGGCCTGGTCGTCAAACCAAAAGCAGCCAATCTGGGTGTCGAGGTCGAGAGCCCAGTGGCGGTCATCTCGGCGACTAGCGGATTGACGGTTTCGGCGATCGATACCCTGCGCAATTCGGGGTCGGAAGCTCAGGAAGCGGCGCGTGCGGGCTACCTGAACCTTGGTGCGCTCGAGGAACGCGACCCGGCCGCCTTTGTCGAAAAGCGTGACAGCATGGAGCGGGCCGCCGCGGCCAATGAGGGTCGCGAACGTGATCTGGCGCGGCTGGACTATGCCCAGTTTCTGGTGGCCAACCGGTTTGCCCATGAGGCTCTGGGCGTGTTGCGCGTACTTGAAAGCGATCTGCGGGCGCAGGACCTGACGCGCAAGATCCGCACGACAATGGCGATTGCCGACGTCCTGGCCGGGCGCCCGCGGGATGCGCTGCGCACGCTCAATGCGCCTTCTCTTGACCAGGACGTGGATTCGCTGTTCTGGCGCACCATTGCCCGGGCGGAGACCCATGATTATCGCGGCGCCCGTTTCGACGCCCTGGAAGCGCGTGCCATTGCCGACAGCTATCCCGAATGGGCCCGCAATCATTTCCGCCTGGCGGCTGCCCGTGCAGCCGTGGAGGCCGATGACCCGACTTTGGCCCAGCGCATGCTCGACGACATTGATTTTGCCAGTCTCAGCGTTGAAGAGGCCTCGCTGCACCACCTCCTGTCCGGCCGGATTGACGAAGCCGAGGGGCGCGGCCAGGAAGCGCTCGATACCTATGGTCAGGTGATCGCTTCGGAAGTCCGCCCGACGCGCGCCGAGGCCGTGTACCGAACGCTGCTGGTGCTGGACCGCGAGGGGCGGCTGGATCTGGCCAAGGGGACGCAGACCTTGGCGGCCGAGACACTGCTCTGGCGCGGAGATGCGCTGGAAGCCGATATGCAGACGCTTCTGGCGCAGCTCTATTTCCGCAATGGCGAATATCGCCCGGGCTTTGAAACGGTGAAGGCGGCTGTTGCCAACTATCCTGAGAGCCCGGCGGTCAACGGCCTGCGCGATCAGGCCCAACGGATGTTCTCGGACCTATTCCTTAATGGCGTTGCGGATTCCATCGGGCCGGTCGAAGCGCTGGCAATCTATTATGACTTCCGCCATCTCACCCCGCCCGGCGCGCGCGGCGACGAAATGATCCGCAATCTGGCGCGCCGGCTGGTGCGCGTGGACTTGCTGGCACAGGCAGCCGATCTGCTGCAATACCAGCTCGATAACCGGTTGCGCGGCGTGGCGCGGACGCAGATCGCTGCCGACCTGGCCGTGATCTATCTGGCCGATCGCAAGCCTCAGGATGCCCTGCGTGTGCTCAATGAAACGCAACTGCCCGGCCTGCCGGACTCGCTGCAGCGCCAGCGCCGCCTGCTTGAAGCCCGCGCCATGATCGATGGCGGTCGCGACCAGCTGGCGCTTGACCTGATCAGCAATATGGACGGCAAGGATGTCGAACTGATGCGTATCGATGCGCATTGGAAGGCGCGCCGCTATAGCCAGGCCGGAGAAATGATCGAGGTCATCTACGGTAACGAGCCTGAGGGCAAGCCGCTCGAGCGTGCTGCCCGCATGAGCCTGATCAAGGCCGCGGTGGGCTATGTGCTGGCGGGTGACAATTTCGGCCTGTCGCGGCTGCGTGCCAAGTTCGGCGAGCAGATGGTTGCTTCACCCCAATGGCCGATGTTTGACTTCGTCACCGGGCCGATCCAGACCACAAGCCTTGAGTTCAAGAAGGTCGCCGCGGAAGTTGCCGCGCTGGACAGCCTGAGCGCCTTTCTGGCCTCTTATCGTGAGACCTACTCAGGGGAAGGCGCGCTGACACCCTTGAACGCCAGCCGCTCCAGCACCGATCTGGCCTCGCTTTGATCGCGCCAGCGATACGCCACAGCGCTCAATAGAGAATTGCTTGGCTAGCCGGTAAAGCTGCGCACCAGAGACCCGGCCACCAGATACCAGCCGTCCACCAGCACGAAAAAGATCAGCTTGAAGGGCAGGGAGATCACCACCGGAGGCAGCATCATCATGCCCATGCTCATCAGCACCGAGGCCACGACCATGTCGATGACCACAAAGGGCAGGAACAGCAGGAAGCCGATTTCGAAGGCGCGGCGCAGCTCGGAGATCATGAAGGCCGGCACGAGAAGCTGCAGCGGAATGGCTTCCGGCTCATCGGGCAGCTCCGTCTCCGAAAGGTCGTAGAACAGCTCCAGATCGCGATCGCGGACATTGGCGCGCAT
Source organism: Devosia polycyclovorans (assembly GCF_042181575.1). Classification (GTDB taxonomy): domain Bacteria; phylum Pseudomonadota; class Alphaproteobacteria; order Rhizobiales; family Devosiaceae; genus Devosia; species Devosia polycyclovorans. The sequence continues at coordinate 1,977,855 of NZ_CP170082.1, forward strand.
GAATTCATGGATCGGCGCGGCACCGGCGTCGAAAGCCTCGGCGAACTCGATCTCCCCGGCCATCAATGGGGCGATGCCCTGTTCATAGCTTTGTTGCAAGGTTGGCTGCATGATGAACAGCGTCAGGAACAGCGCCAGGGACACCATGACGGTGTTGGGCGGCGCGGTCTGCAGGCCGATGGCAGTGCGCAGCAGCGAGAGCACCACCACGATGCGGGTGAAGCTGGTCACCATCACCAGGATCGATGGCGCCAGCGAGAGCAGGGTGATCAGCCCAATGAGCTGAATGGCCCGCTCGGTCAGCGTGGTTTCGTCGCCGAAATCAATGGAGAGGTCCTGCGCAAAAGCGCCCTGGGACCACAGCAGCAAGAGGCCAGCGGCGGTGAGGAGCGGCAGCAGGAAACGCCAGCGCGCTTTGCGCGCCGGTTCAGTTCCGGTTGGCCTGCTCGCTGTTGTCCTGCTCAAGCGTTGCGCCTTCGCTCGCGGTCTCGTTCCCGTTCTCTCTATCTGAGTCGCCGGCGTGCCCGTCCGCGCTGTCCGGGTTTTGCACGGTTAGCGTGGGGTCCTGTACGCTGACTGGGCGCAGCAGGCCGGTATGGCGCAGGGAGCGGGGCGGACGCTGGGCCGGTTCGGGCACTGGCGGCGCTTCCGATTCCGCTGCGGGCGCCGGAGCAGGGGCGGGTGCTGGTTTGCTGGCGGACTGCCGACGTGCCGAAAGCGAAGGCAGGCCGCGCCCTGCCGGCTGGGCCGGGGCGATCTCCGCCACTGGAATTCCGGCTTCCACGACAAGATCGTGCGGGCCACCAGTCAGGATCAGATGCTCGACATTGTCGCGCCGTACGATGATCAGTTGGCGCTTCTGGTCGAGGGCGAGTGTGTCAACCACGGCTAGCCGCCGGTTGCGGCCGCGTGCGGCATTGCCCGATACGTTAGAGATCAGCTTGAGGAACCAGACGGCCAGGACGATCAGCACCAGAACGATGCCAAGCGCCAGGATCATGGTCAGTATGGTGTTGCCACTGCCGCCGAACAGGCCGGTGATGAATTGCACGAGCCGCGCCTCCGATGCATTCCGTTGCGACCACGCACATAGCGCGATTCCGGGTGTGGCAATAGGTGTTGGTGTCAGGCGTGGGCATTTCCTGCCTAGCTGGACCGGCAATTGTTGCAAAATGCAGCCAAATTCAGAGCCGACAAGCTGAACTTAACGCTTGGTTAACCATTCGCCCGGCAAGAATTGCCTAACTGAAATGCTTTGCTGGAGCGCGGCCCATGGGCCTTATGGACATGCCAGTCTTTTCGGCGCTGACCGACAAGATGCGCTGGCACCAGACCCGTCAGGGCCTTCTGGCTGAAAACGTCGCCAATGCCGAGACGCCAGGATACCGCGGACGCGATCTCAAGCAATATGACTTTGCCGATCGTCAGGGGATGATGACGTCTTCGGCGGTGGTCACTACCGTCACCCAGCCCATGCATTTCTCGGCCTCGTCGGGCGAGGGCGCTTTCAATGCGCAGCGCATGGCCAATTTCGAGGTCACGCCCGAGGGCAATGGCGTCACGCTTGAAGACGAGATGATGAAGGTCACGACCAATATGATGGACTATCAGGCCGCGACTTCGCTGTATCAGAAATCGGTCCGCATCCTGCGCGTTGCGCTGGGCAAGAACGTCTAGGGGATAACGCATGGACTTCAATTCCTCGCTCCGCATAGCCGCCACCGGGCTCCACGCACAGACGGCCCGCATGCGGGTCATCGCCGAGAACATCGCCAATGCGGATTCGGCGGGCAAGGCGCCGGGCGATGAACCCTATCGCCGCCGCATCCCGACCTTTCAGGCCAGTTACAATGCCGAAGTCGGCGGGCGCGTCGTGGAAATCGGACGGTTGGCCTATGACATGAGCGATTTCTCCTCGCGCTACGAACCGGGCCATCCGGCGGCCGACGAGAGTGGCTTTGTGCAATATCCCAATGTGAACACACTGGTGGAAACCGTGGACATGCGCCAGGCCCAGCGCAGCTACGAGGCCAATCTCAACGTGGTCACCGTGACCCGCCAGATGCTCGGGCGCACGCTCGACATCCTGCGCGGCTGATAATTTTGAAAGGCAGTCGAGATGGCCGTCAGCAACACACCCTTTAATGCGGCGACCGCCGCCTACACCAACGCCAGCCGCCTGATCAATCAGGCTGCCAAGCCGCAGGCTGACCTTACGGCGAGTGCTCCGGCCGCGGGCGGCAATTTCGCCGATCTCCTGGCACAGAATGTCCAGGGCGTTGTCGATCAGGGCAAGGCGGCCGACCAGATGGCGATGGATATGGTCAGTGGCAAGGCCAATGTGGTCGACATGGTCACCGCGCTTTCGGAAACCGAAATGGCCATCGAGAGCATGGTCACCCTGCGCGACAAGGTGATCTCGGCCTATGAAGAAATCATGCGGATGCCGATCTAACCTGAGCAACACCAAGGATCTCACCCGAGGGCTCATCCTGAAATGCGGGGACAACATGGTCGGCAGCGCAGGCCGATCATCCTCGAGATAGACCCCGGCCTTCGCCGGGGTGACGGCCAATGATAGGCTTGGCAGCGAATCGAAGAAGGTTTGAGCCATGACCGGCGCAGAAGTGCTCGACATTGCCAGCCAGGGTATCTGGACGCTGATCATCGTCTCGATGCCCATGATGCTGGTCGGGCTGATCGTCGGCGTGGTGATCGCGCTATTCCAGGCGCTAACGCAGATTCAGGAAATGACCTTGGTCTTCGTCCCCAAGATCATCGCCATCTTCATCACCATGCTGATCACCCTGCCATTTCTGGGGGCCACCATGGCGGGCTATATGGACCGGGTGGTCGACATGATCATCGTGGGCGGCTAGCCGCTGTGACCATCAGTCTGGACTGGCTCCCGGCGACCGCCTTTACCTATCTCATCCTGTTCATGCGCATCGGCGCCATGCTCATGCTGATGCCGGCGCTGGGCGAGCAGACCATTCCGACGCGGATGCGCCTGAGCTTCGCACTTGCCTTCACGCTCGTCGTATTCCCCCTGCTGGGGCAGGTGATCCCGACCATGCCGGGGGACCTGACGGGCATTGTCGGTCTTCTGATGCATGAGCTGGCGGTGGGACTGATCATCGGCGCCATAGTCCGGATCACGGTCATGGCGACCCAGGTGGCCGGCACGATCGTGGCCTTTCAGACCGGCCTCTCCGGCGCACTCGCGGCCGATCCGACGCAAATGGGCGTGCAAGGCGCGGTGTTTTCCAGCTTTCTGTCCTTCCTCGGCATCACTCTGATCTTTGCGACTGACCTGCACCATATGGCGCTTGCTGCCATCTATGACAGCTACATGGTGTTCTCCCCGACCGATCCGCTGATGTTCGAGGATGCGATGCAATTGGCGGTGCGTACTGTCAGCGGCGCCTTTATGGTCGGGGTCCAGATGTCCGCGCCCTTCATCGTGTTCGGTCTGGTATTCAACCTGGGCGCAGGCATCCTGGCGCGCCTGATGCCGCAATTGCAGGTCTATTTCATTCTCATGCCGGCCAATATCATCGTTGGCCTGCTGCTGTTTGCCATCCTGCTGGTGATGATGATGGGCTGGTATATCACCGCCTTTGAAAATCACCTGGCGATGTGGAGGGGCTAGCCAATGTCGAGCGAAGCCCCTGATCAGGACTCCAAAACAGAAGACCCTTCCCAGAAAAAGCTCGAGGACGCGCACAAGAAGGGGGATGTCGCCAAGAGCCAGGAAGTGACGACCTGGTTCATGCTGATGGGGTCGGGCATTGTCTTTGCCATGCTGTCCCCATGGATCAGTACGCAACTCAGTCAGCCGCTGAGCCTGATCTTCATGAATGCCGATCAGTTTGACCTGGATGGGGCCGGCTTCGCGGACTTCTTCAACGGACTGGCTTTGGCGATGATCGGCATCGTGCTGATCCCGCTGGCCGTCTTGATGGTCTGCGGCATTCTCGCCAATCTGGTGCAGCACCGGCTGGTCTGGTCGGTCGATCCGATCAAGCCCAAGCTCTCCAAGATTTCCCCGATCAGCGGCGCCAAGCGGCTGTTCTCGCCCGATGCCTTGGTCAATTTCGGCAAGGGACTGGTCAAGATCGTGCTGGTGGGCGTGATCGTGATCGTGGTCTGCTGGCCCGAACGCGACCGGCTCGATACCATGATGACCGCCGACCCGATCATGATCCTGGTCGACTTCCAGGAGATCGGGATCAAGATTTTTGCCGCGGTCCTGGCGGTGATCACTGCGATTGCGGTGGCTGACTTCTTCTATGTGCGCCAGAAATGGTGGAAGCGGCAGATGATGACCGTCCAGGAGACGCGCGAAGAATACAAGCAGATGGAGGGCGACCCGCATGTGAAGGGGCGGATTCGCCAGTTGCGTCAGGACCGGGCCCGCAAGCGCATGATGTCGTCCGTGCCCGATGCCACCGTGGTCATCACCAACCCGACCCACTTTGCCGTGGCGCTCAAATACGACAAGGACATGGCGGCGCCCAAATGCGTGGCCAAGGGGGCGGACGCCGTGGCGTTCCGCATTCGCGAACTGGCCAAGGACAACGATGTGCCCATTGTCGAAAATCCGCCATTGGCGCGTGCTCTATTTGCTGCAGTGGATATCGACGAGACCATCCCGTCCGAGCATTTCAAGGCGGTGGCCGAGGTGATCGGCTTCGTGATGCGCCTCAAGAAGCCTGGCGGCGGCTGGCGGCCGAGTGCGTAAGCAGGCATTGCTCTCTGTAATGGGTGCCCGCGCCGTGTTGCTCGCCAAACATCGAACTGCTGACAATCTGACGTGTTAGGCAACACTTGGATAGAAAAGTTGGGCCGTCATGTTGAAAAGCCCCTTCGCCCTCCCACCGGGGCGGTCCATTTGCTAGACCTTTTCTGATGTCCCGATTCGGGACGGTGTGCAGCGCTGGAGCAAAACCCTATGGCATCGACGCCGCTTGGCGAGGACAGCTATCCCGAACCGGTCCTGGATTCGGGACGCGGCGGCGCCGGGATGTGGCGGGTGGTGCTGCTGGCCCTGGTGCTGGTTCTTGTTGCGCTGGCATTTTCGCTGTTCGGTGAGAGCATTCCGCCCGAATTGGTCATGGGTTTCGTCGGCCTGCTGGCGGTGGCCGGCGTGTTCTTCCTGTTCGGTCTGGCCGCCGGCCTGTTTCGGTTCGCTGCCAGCGAGGAGCGGCGGACCCTGAGCCATGCCGTGGTTGACAGCCTGCCCTTTGGCGCGGTGATCGCCGACCGCGAAGGCAAGATCACTTACGTCAACCAGCACTATGGTTCGTTTCCCGGCGCCATGAACAATGGCGTGCCGGTGGGCGTGCCGCGTTTGTTTTCCGGCTACGCGGATGCGGGTGAGGCGATCTACCGGGTGTCCAAGGCGGCGCGGGACGGCCGCACCGCCATCGAAGACATCCGTGTGCCCGGCGGGCTCGGCGGCTCCCAGTCCGAAGCCAGCCGCGTTTTCTGGTACCGCGTGTCTGTGCGCCCCTTGCCCGAAACTGCCGACAGCCACAAACCGCTGGTGGCATGGTCGGTCGAGGATATCACGCGCGATCGCGAGAACAATGAGACGGCCTTCCGCGATCTGCAGCGCGCCATCGATTATCTCGATCACTCGCCCTCCGGCTTCTTCTCGGCCGATGCTCATGGGCAGATTCAGTACCTCAACTCCACCCTGGCCGATTGGCTCGGCTACGATCTGGCCGAGTTCAATGCCGGTCAGCTCGCGCTCACCGATATTGTACGTGGCGACGGAGCATCGCTGCTGATGCGGGGCAGGGGTGACGGGGAAATCCGCACCGAGATCATCGATATCGATCTTGTCCGGCGCAATGGCACGGCCTTGCCGGTGCGACTACTGCATCGGGCTGCACGGCTTGCTGATGGCGAATTGGGCGAGACGCGGACCCTGGTTCTCGACATGTCGAGTGCGCCCGATACCGAGGAAGAGCTGCGCGCCGCCGAAGTGCGGTTCTCGCGCTTTTTCAACGATACGCCCTTTGCCATCGCCACGCTCGATGCCGAGGGCCGCATCGTGCGCACCAATGCTCCGTTCGGGCGCATATTCCATTGGTCAGGTGAGGACAAGAGCCTTGAACTCCAGCCGCTCAGCGACCTCATCGGCGAGGGCAGCCGCGAGAAACTGGCCAAGGCCCTCAGCGATGCGACCGCGCAGCGCTCGGAAGTCGAACCGGTCGATGCCGCCCTCAGCGTCGAGGGCGACCATGCGGTCCGGCTCTACATCTCGGCATCTGAGGTCAGCGCCGGTTCGCCCGAACAGGTCAATGTCTATGCGCTGGACATGACGGACCAGCGCAAGCTTGAGGCCCAGTTCGCCCAGAGCCAGAAAATGCAGGCTGTTGGCCAGTTGGCGGGCGGAGTGGCGCACGACTTCAACAATCTGCTCACTGCCATCATCGGTTTTTCCGACCTGCTGCTCTTGAAGCACAAGCCGGGCGACCCGTCCTTCAACGAGCTGATGCAGATCAAGCAGAACGCCAATCGCGCCGCCGGGTTGACCCGTCAGTTACTGGCCTTCTCACGCCGTCAGACGCTCAGGCCACAAGTGCTTGAGCTGCCGCTGATCGTCGATGACCTGACAGTGCTGCTCAAGCGCATGATTGGCGAAAAAAACAATCTCACGGTCGAACATGGCCGCAATATCTGGCCGGTGCGTGCCGACGTGGTGCAGCTCGAACAGGTGATCATCAATCTGGTGGTCAATGCGCGCGACGCCATGCCCAAAGGGGGCTCAATTACCCTGCGGACCTCCAATGTCACCGAGGCGGAAGCGGCGACCATGAAGTTCGAGGGCATGGTGCCGGCCGATTATGTGCTGATCGATGTCGAGGACACCGGCACCGGCATGAGCCCGGAAGTTCTGGCGAAAATCTTCGAGCCGTTTTTTACCACCAAAGAATTGGGCAAGGGCACGGGGCTGGGGCTGTCCACGGTTTACGGCATCATCAAACAAACCGAGGGGTTCATCTATCCCGTTTCGACGGTTGGCGTCGGAACCACCTTCAAGATTTTCCTGCCGCGCTATGTTCCTACTGCGGAGGAATCGGCCGCCAAGGCAGCTGCTGCTGCCGCACCGGCCAAGGATCTGACCGGCCACGAGCGCATCCTCCTGGTGGAGGACGAGGAAAGCGTGCGCGCCTTCTCGGCCCGCGCCCTGCGCGCCACCGGCTATGAGGTGTTCGAGGCCGATGGCGGTGAAGAGGCCATCGAGGTGCTTGAGGACCTCGACTACCAGGTTGATCTCATCATTTCCGACGTCGTCATGCCGGAAATGGACGGGCCGACCATGCTCAAGGTCATTCGCGACAAGATGTCCAAGCTCAAGATCATCTTTGTCTCCGGCTACGCCGAGGAAAGCGTGCGCCGCGACATCGAGGACGATCAGAGCGTGGATTTCCTGCCCAAGCCCTATTCGCTCGACCAGATCAACTCCAAGGTCAAGGAAGTGCTGCAGCGGATGGACAAGGGCGAGTAGCCAATCGGCGGGCCAAGTGAGACACTGGCTCTTGGTGAGGGTGAGTTTGTTCGGCACGTGATGCTGTCATCCCACCCTCATTCCCTCCCTATCAGGGGAGGGAGGCGCAGGCCTGGGCGCCGGTGTTCATTGTCTCCCTCCCCCTGTGGGGTGGGATCAGGGGTGTGGGTATCCCACCCAAGAGAGTTGAGGTCGTTCATGACCGCCGTGCCACGTATCGAAGGCCAGTCCGAACTGAATGTGTTGGGCGAACCGCTGCAGCCCTGTTCGCACGACCCGCTGACGGGCTATTTCCGGTCCGGCTATTGCGCGGCCGGGCCGGAAGGGGCGGCGGTGCATCTGGTTTGCATCTTGGCGTCCGACGAGTTCCTCGCCTATTCGGCCAGCGTCGGTAATGACCTGTCGACACCACGGCCGGATTTCAACTTTCCCGGCCTAGTCGATGGCAATCGCTGGTGCCTGGTCGCGGCGCGTTGGGCCCAGGCGCACAATGCCGGCAAGGCGCCGCGGGTCTATCTGCGGTCAACCAACCAGCGCGTTCTGGATCTGATTCCCGCTGACTTTTTAAAGGCTTATGCACTGGACTTGAATTGACGATTCCGTCCGGTGAGGCGCTCGCGTTCTATCCCTGCTCTTCGGCCAGATCTGTTCAGGCGTCGCGTCAAGCGGTGCCGCCGGGAATGGGTGTGCCGGGCGCCAAGAGGCCCTCATCGGCCAGGGTGGTCCAGAGTGCGTCGGGAATTTTAGTGTCCCACCAATCAAGAATCCCGTCCAGTTCCTGCGGCGAGCGCGGGCCGGGCAGCACATTGCATACGGCCGGATGGGTCAGCGGAAATTGCAACGCGGCGGCGGGCAGTGGCACGTTATAGGATTTGCAGACGGCCTCGATGGCCCGCACGCGCTGGACAATATCGTCCGGGGCCTTGGCATAGTTGAACTTGTCGCCGCCCACCAGAATGCCGGAATTGAATGGGCCCCCGACTACCACCGAGGCCTTGCGCTCGATGCAGGTGGTCATGAAGGGCGCCAGTGCGGTCTGTTCGAGCAGGGTATAGCGCCCGGCGAGCAGGAACACGTCCCAATCGCCCAGGGCGAAGGCATCCATGCACACTTCCCACTCATTGACGCCCAGGCCAATGGCTTTCACTGCGCCGCTGTCGCGCAATTCGCGCAGGGCCCTGTAGCCGCCCGAGGCAAGCTGCTCCCAGAGTGGCTTGTTGGCCTCGGCGCCGTGCGTCGCTACGCCGATATCATGGACATAAAGTATATCGACCCGTTCGAGGCCAAGCCGCTGCAGGCTGTCGGCATGCGAGCGCATGATGCCGTCATAGGAGTAGTCGTAGACCTGGTCGAAAGGGAGAGGATCGACCCAATTGCCCTTGTCCTGCACCGCTGGATCGACGGGCTTGAGCAGGCGACCAACCTTGGAGGAAATGATCGGGCGTGGATGGGCGGAGCGCAACACATCACCCATCAGATGCTCAGACCGCCCCAGCCCATATTGCGGGGCGGTGTCGACATAGTTGAGGCCCTGCTCCAAAGCATGAGCGACCGTTGCACGGGCCTGTTCGCCAGGAACCGCCGAAAAGATTCCGGCCAGACTTGCGCCGCCAAGGCCGAGGGTGGTGACCTCGATATCGGTCTGGGCAATGCGGCGTTTTTCGAAGTGGCGAGCAGTCATGGGCGTCCTCCCTAAGGGTGGAGGCATAACTGACATGTTAGTTGTAGTAAAGACGGCGTGGCCCCTGCGGCCGGACATCGGGCACCAGCCGCCGGGACGAGCCCGGCGACAATGGCATCGGCAGGATGAATGCCGAACTTAGTAGAGCCCGCCGATCACCACCGGCTTTTCCTCGTCCACCTGCACAGGATTGCGCAGGGCCAGACCAAACTGGTCTTCCTCGATTTCAAACACATCGTCGGGCTTGGTGGAAATGCCATCGGCAAAGCTCAGCGTCGCCGTGCCGAACATATGCACATGCACGTCGCCCGGCTGGCAGAACAGATCGTATTTGAAGTGGTGATATTCCAGGTTGGCGATGGTGTGGCTCATATTGTCTTCGCCGCTCAGGAACGGCTTTTCCCACAGCACTTCGCCATCTCGCAGAATGCGGGACATGCCCTCGATATGGCGCGGCAGGTCGCCCACGCGCAATTCAGGCCCAAAGGAACAGGCCCGCAGCTTTGAGTGGGCCAAATAGAGATAGTTGATCCGCTCGGTCACATGGTCGGAGAATTCATTGCCCAGAGCGAAGCCGAGCCGGCGTGGCTGGCCTTCTGCGTCGATGACATAAATGCCGGCGATTTCGGGCTCTTCGCCAGCGTCCAGTGCAAAGGACGGGGAGGGGATGGGCTGGCCCGGATTGACCACGATATGGCCATTGCCCTTGTAGAACCACTCGGGCTGCACGCCCTTTTCGCCCTCTGCCGGCTTGCCGTTCTCGAGCCCCATGCGGAACATCTTCATGCTGTCGGTCAATTCACCGGCCGGCTTTTCGCCATTGGCCTTGTGCATGGCGTCGCGCGTTGCGGCGGAGCCGAGATGGGTCAGGCCCGTGCCGGTGACGTGCAGATGGGCCGGATCGGGATGATCGATCGGCGCCAGCAGACGGCCTTCGCGCGCCAGCACGGCCTTGTCGATGGGGTCGCCAAGCCCGTGGGCCTCGACGGCGCCGGGCAGTCCGCCAACGCCGGCCAGGGCTTCCTGCACGAGTGCATAGACGCTGCTGACACCCTTGAGCTGACGGGTCTGGCCGTCGCGCGTGACGCCCACGGCGCGGTTGCCCTTGTCATCGATATACTGGATCAGGTGCATGAGTGGTCCCCGGTTGTGCAATTGCCGGCATAAAACGTGGCCGTGCCCGAACTGTCCAGTCAAAAATCATACTTTTTTGAAACGGCTGACGGTGGCATAGAATCGGCCTACCAGAATGGGTGAAGCGTCTCCTGCGCGCCGATGCGATGTTCTTATTTTGTCTCTTGACGCAACTGAAACAAAATGAGAACAAATAATGCACGGATAGAACACATCTGACATCAACCACCTCTCGTTGCACGGGCTCCGGGAGCGTGAAATAAGGAGACAGCATTATGGCAGCTTCGCCGCTTCGCGTCGTTGAAGGTGGATCGATGGATAAGGACAAGGCTCTCTCGGCCGCGCTGAGCCAGATTGAGCGCAATTTCGGCAAAGGCTCGATCATGCGCCTTGGCGAGAACTCGGCCATCGAGGTCGAGTCGATCTCCACCGGTTCGCTCGGTCTCGACATCGCGTTGGGGATTGGCGGGCTGCCTAAAGGCCGTATCGTCGAGATTTTCGGGCCGGAAAGCTCGGGCAAGACCACTCTGGCACTGCATGTGATTGCCGAGGCGCAGCGCAAGGGCGGCATTTGTGCCTTTGTCGATGCCGAACATGCTCTGGACCCGGTCTATGCCCGCAAGCTGGGCGTCAATGTCGATGATCTGCTGATCTCTCAGCCCGATGCGGGCGAGCAGGCGCTGGAGATCACCGATACGCTGGTGCGCTCCGGCGCTATCGATGTGCTGGTGGTTGACTCGGTTGCCGCGCTCACGCCGCGCGCTGAACTGGAAGGGGAAATGGGCGACAGCCTGCCCGGCCAGCAGGCGCGCCTGATGAGCCAGGCCATGCGCAAGCTGACCGGCTCGATCTCCAAGTCCAAATGTCTGGTCATCTTCATCAACCAGATCCGCATGAAGATCGGGGTGATGTATGGCTCACCCGAAACCACCACGGGCGGCAATGCGCTCAAGTTCTACGCTTCGGTGCGCCTGGACATCCGCCGCATTGGCGCGATCAAGGATCGCGAAGAGGTCGTAGGCAACCAGACGCGGGTCAAGGTGGTCAAGAACAAGCTGGCCCCGCCGTTCCGTCAGGTCGAGTTCGACATCATGTATGGCGAAGGCATTTCCAAGACCGGGGAGTTGCTCGATTTGGGTGTGAAGTCCGGTATCGTGGAAAAGGCTGGCGCCTGGTTCTCCTGGGACAGCCAGCGGCTGGGGCAAGGGCGTGAGAACTCCCGCCAGTTCCTCAAGGACAATCCCGAGATTGCCGCCACTATCGAGCAAGGCGTACGCGAGAGCTCCGGTCTTTTGGGGGAAGTTCTGCTTGTCGCCGGCGGTGACGAAGACAGCAGCGACGAGTAGTCGGTCGCTCTCATCCCATGCAGAGAGTTGAGGCACCGGTTATCCGGTGCCTTTTTTCTTGTCTGCCCTCTGGTGGCGGACCCGTTGCAATGCTGGACAGGCCTCGGTTCTGCGGGCTAGAAAGCCGGAAATTCCTATCAGGGCGCGTCCGCGTCCTCGCCCAAGAAAGTCTCTGCATGACCAGCGTAAACGACCTTCGTTCCAGCTTTGTCAGTTACTTTGCCCGGAACGGACACGAGCCCGTCGCTTCCAGCCCCCTGGTGCCGCGCAACGACCCGACGCTGATGTTCACCAATGCGGGCATGGTGCAGTTCAAGAACGTTTTCACCGGTGTTGAGAAGCGCCCCTATTCCACTGCAGCGACAGCTCAGAAATGTGTCCGTGCCGGCGGCAAGCATAATGACCTGGACAATGTCGGGTTCACCGCGCGCCACCACACCTTCTTTGAAATGCTGGGGAACTTCTCCTTTGGCGACTATTTCAAGGATCAGGCCATCGAGCTGGCCTGGAACCTGCTCACCAAGGATTGGGCGCTTCCCAAGGATAGACTCATGGTCACCGTCTATGAAGACGATGACGAGGCCATGGAGCTCTGGAAGAAGATTGCCGGCCTGTCCGAGGACCGCATCGTGCGGCTCGGCGCCAAGTCCAATTTCTGGCAGATGGGTGATACCGGTCCCTGCGGTCCATGCTCGGAAATCTTCTATGATCACGGCGACAAGGTCTGGGGCGGCCCTCCGGGGTCTCCGGATGAGGATGGTGATCGCTGGATCGAGATCTGGAACCTGGTGTTCATGCAGTATGAGCAGCATGGCGATGGTTCGCGCACCGGCCTGCCGCGTCCGTCCATCGACACCGGCATGGGCCTTGAACGTATCGCGGCCGTCATGCAGGGCGTGCACGACAATTACGATATCGACCTGTTCAAGGCGCTGATCGGTGCGGCTGCCAATGCGACCCATGCCGATGTGAACGGTCCGGGCAATCGCAGTCTGCGCGTCATTGCCGACCATCTGCGATCCATGAGCTTCCTCATTGCTGAGGGCGTGCTGCCCTCCAATGAAGGCCGCGGCTACGTGCTGCGCCGCATCATGCGCCGGGCCATGCGCCACGCTACCTTGCTTGGTGCCAATGAGCCGGCGATTCACAAGCTGGTGCCGACCCTGGTGCGCGAGATGGGCCAGGCCTATCCCGAGCTCAGCCGGGGCGAAGCCATGATCGCCGAAACGGTCCGCCTGGAAGAGGGCCGTTTCCTCAAGACGCTTGGCCGGGGCCTGCAGATTCTCGAGACCGAGACGGCTGGTCTGGGCGAGGGCGCGGTGCTCGACGGCGCCACGGCGTTCAAGCTTTACGACACCTATGGCTTCCCGCTCGACCTCACCCAGGACGCATTGCGTTCGCGCAATATCAGCGTCGACCAGGCTGGGTTCGATGCCGCCATGGCCCAACAGAAGGCCGAGGCCCGCAAGAACTGGGCCGGCTCGGGCGAAGCAGCCACCGACACGGTCTGGTTCGGGCTGGCCGACAAGCTCGGCCCGACCGAATTCCTTGGCTATGAAACCGAGACTGCCGAAGGCGAGATCAAGGCACTGCTTGTCGATGGCGCCGAAGTCGACGCCATTGCTGCGGGGCAGGAGGGTTTTGTCGTCGTCAACCAGACGCCCTTCTATGGCGAGAGCGGCGGCCAGGTCGGCGATAGCGGCGTCATCAAGGGTGATGGCATTGCCGCCGACGTGCTGGACACCGGCAAGCATCACGGCGTTTTCGCGCACAAGGTCAAGGTCACTGAAGGGACGCTCAAGCGGGGCCAGGCGGTAGAACTGCTGGTCGATCACGATCGCCGCGCGTCGATCCGCGCCAACCACTCGGCCACACACTTGCTGCATGAGGCCCTGCGCCTGGTGCTCGGCGATCATGTCGCCCAGAAGGGGTCGCTGGTCTCGGCCGATCGCCTGCGCTTTGACTTCGTGCACACCAAGCCGATGACGCCGCAGGAAATGGCCGAGGTCGAAGACATCGCCAACACCATCATCTTGCAGAACACCCCGGTCGAAACCCGGCTGATGGGTGTTGAGGAAGCCAAGGAATCGGGCGCGCGCGCCTTGTTCGGCGAAAAATACGGTGATGAGGTACGCGTGGTTTCCATGGGCGAGCCGACCGGCAACGGGCTTGGCTGGTCGGTGGAGCTGTGCGGCGGCACCCATGTGCGCCGCACCGGCGATATCGGCCTGGTTTCCGTCGTTTCCGAAGGAGCCGTGGCCGCCGGCGTGCGCCGCATCGAGGCTCTGACGGGCCATGCCGCGCGTCATCGCGGCAATGCCAATACCAATATCGTGGCCTCCGCGGCCGGTCTGCTCCGCTCTGGTGCGCATGAGGTGCTTGATCGCATCGAGGCGCTGCAGAACCAGCTCAAAAGCGCGGAGAAGGCGCTGGCCGATGCCCGCCAGAAGTTGGCTCTGGGGGGCGGCGGCGCCGGTGGCACTGCAAGCGAAACCGTCAACGGGGTGACCTTTGTGGGCCGTGTGGTCGAGGGGGTCGCGGCCAAGGACATCAAGTCTGTGGTTGACGCTGAAAAGAAGCGCGTTGGCTCGGGCGTCGTCGTCATGGTGCTCAAGGGCGAAGACGGCAAAGGCACGGTGGCCATTGGCGTCACCGAGGACCTTACCGATCGCTATGCCGCCGGTACGCTGATCAAGTCGGCCACGGCAGCTCTGGGCGGACAGGGCGGCGGTGGCCGGCCCGATATGGCGCAGGGCGGCGGGCCGGACGGCTCGAAGGCCGATGAGGCCATCGCCGCCATCCGGGCGCTGATCTGACCTCTTCGGGCGATTGCGACCCCAACAATTCTAGCAAAACCGTTCAGCGTGCCACCACGCTGAACGGTTTTTTCATGGGCGATCGGCCCGGACAGCGCTAGTATCTGACCATAGGTGAGAGCACGAGGGACGGCAGTGGACGGCGCAGATGCACACGCGCCTGACCATTCACCGGAGGCTGGACGATGGCCCTGTCCTCCTCGAACGACAGGACTTCTAGGACAAACTCGTGCATTGAGCGGCCGTTACTGCCCGATACGAAAGAAGAAAATGCGTGGCTTCCAGCGGATGCGCGGCTGTTCGCTGAGCACGTTGATTAGGCCGGCACTGACCACGATGACCATGCCCACTATGGCGATCCAGTCGGGATACTCACCAAAAAACAGGGCGCCGAACAGGATGGCCCAGATCAACTGGCTGTATTGCACCGGCGCGATGAGATTGGCGGGGGTTTGCTTGCTGGCCTGAATGATCAGCAACCCGCCCATGCCACCGAGCAGGCCAATGCCCAGAAGGACAGCAAGCTGTTCAACCGATGGCATGACGAATTCAGGCAACATCAGCACGCCGTTGACAATGGCCGAATAGAGCACCTGCAGGCCGACCAGGCTTACGCGGCGCTCCTTGGGGGCGACGTGCCGAAGGATGGTGGTGGTGAGCGCGCCCAGCACGGCCCCGGCCATCATCACAAAGTGTCCGGTTTCCAAAGCCCGCAAGCCGGGCCGGATCACCAGCACCACCCCCAAGAAGCTGATGAAGAGCAACACCCAGCGGTGCAGCGCGACGTGTTCGCGCAGCAGCAACACGGACAGCAGTGTCACAAACAAGGGGGTGGTGAAGCCGATGGCATAGACCTCGGCAAACAAAATATGGGTGAATGCATACATCACGCAGGCGGTGCCGGAGATGGCGGTCAGGCAGCGCAGATGCACCAGCCAGGGATGCTCAAGCTTGTACATGTCGCGCCAGCGTTCGCCGCGCTTGGTCAAGATGGCCGGAATGATGGAAAAGCTGGTGGTGAAAAAGGCGATCTCGAAGACCGAAAGGGCGGGGCCCGTCGCCTTGATCAAGGCATCGGCCATGGAAAAGCTGGCATAGGCCAGAAAGGCCAGCAGGACGCCGACGGGCATTTGAAAGGGTCCGGAATGGAGGGAATCGACAAAGACTACCCACCATACGCCCCCGATCTTGAGCGGTCATCTGGAATACAACAGCACATTTGTTGTCGCAGACTGGGGCGCTGGATGGCCTGCGTTGCCTCGGGGGACGAGCGCGCCTAGCTTGGGAATAGCGAAAAATCTGAATTGCCTGTTCATCCCAGCGTCATCCACCGCGTGGCTTTTTCAGGGAGGGGCCGCCGGGTCGAGGCGGCAATACTTCTGATCGGAGGGCGATAGCCATGAGACTATTGAAGAAGATCATGATCGGCGCAGTGGCTGCGCTTGGTCTGGCAGCGCCGGCGCTGGCCGCCGAGCGGGCAATCATCGTTCTGGACGGTTCGGGGTCGATGTGGGCGCAGATCGATGGCGAGGCGCGCATTTCGATTGCGCGCGAGACGCTGTCGTCAGTGTTGGCAGACCTGCCCGGCGACCTTGAACTGGGGTTGATGAGTTATGGTCATCGCGAGAAGGGAAACTGCGGTGATATCGAGATGCTGGTGGAGCCGGCTGCAGGGACTGGAGCGGCGATTGCCGCAGCGGCCAACAAGATCAATCCCAAGGGCATGACGCCGTTGAGCGACGCGGTGCGGCTGGCGGCGGAGGATCTGCGTTTCACTGAGCAGAAGGCGACGGTGATCCTGATCACTGACGGGCTGGAAACCTGCGAGGTCGATCCATGCGCCCTGGGCAGCGAGCTTGAGAACCAGGGAATTGATTTCACCGCCCATGTGCTTGGCTTCGGTCTTTCGGACGAAGAGGGGCGTGCGGTGGCGTGCCTGGCAGAAAATACAGGCGGACAGTATCTCTCGGCGCAGGATGGCGATGATCTGGTGGATGCCCTGACAGCCACGGTCGCAGAAGTTGCCCAGGCAGCGCCGGCGCCAGTGCCTGAACCGGAGCCGGTCATTCCGGAAGAGAACTTCACCATTGAGGCTGCGCTGGCTGAGGGCGGTGAATTGCTCAACCGTGAAACGGGCAAGGGTCTTGCCTGGGAGCTGCGGCAGGCCGGGGAGCGGGTCGAATTTGGCTATGGCGTACCAGCCAAGCAGATCGCGCCCGGCGATTATGAGCTTTTCGTCCGCTATGGGCCCATTGAGCAGAGCCAGCCGGTCACAATCACCGCCGACACGCTTGCCGCTCCCTATTTTGTACTGAACGCAGGCAAGGTGATCGTGCGAGCCTATGCGGCCGAAGGTGAACCGGTCGCCAAGGGGGCGTCGATCGACGTCGTCTATGCGGGCGGGGACGATCGGGCCTATACGGAAGCAGAATTCATTGTTCCGGCCGGCGAGATCACAGTGACCGCCAAGGTCGGGCAGGGCGAGGTATCGGAAAGCTTCACGCTGGCCGCGGGGGAGACGGTGGAAAAGGAACTGGTCGCCGGGGTCGGGCTCGCCGTCATCAATGCCAGCTATGTCGAGGGCATGCCGGTTCAGGACAGCGGCATGGCCGTTAGCCTGTTCAAGGCAGCCAAGGCAATCGACGGCTCGAGAGAGAGGGTTGGCTATGGTTATGGCCCGGGCGATGAATACCAACTGGTGCCCGGGAACTATGTGGCCATGGTCAAAATGGGCGAGGCAATCGCCGAAGCGCCCTTCGTGATCCAGAGCGGAGAGCGAACCGAGGTGAACGTGGTGCTCGATGCCGGAGTCGCCGCAATCACCATGCCGGGTGCCTATTCGTTCGAGATGTTCTCCGCCAAGACCGATCTGCAGGGCAATCGGCAGAGGGTCGGGTTCGGCTATGACGCCGAACATCAGACGACTCTGCCGGGCGGCGACTATGTGGTGGTCGTCACCTATGACGATGATAGCGAGACGGAGGCCGGCTTCTCGGTTACGCCGGGTGAGCGGACCGAGCTCACAGTCGAAAAGGGCGTCAGCAAGAGCAAGACGAAATAGGCTGTGATTGCCGGAAGCATAAAGGGGCGCTTGTCAGCGTCCCTTTTTTGCGTCCGGGCTGGCGGCACACAAAAAAGCCGGGGCGGGACCCCGGCTTTTCGAATTTGTGTCTGGTGTCAGGCTCAGGCGGCCATGGCCTTTTGCAGGTTTGCGTCGATCGCGTCGAGGAAGCCCATGGTGGTCAGCCAGGGCTGATCCGGGCCGACCAGCAGCGCCAGGTCCTTGGTCATCTTGCCTTCCTGGATGGTATCCACGGTGACCTTTTCCAGCGTGTCGACAAACTTGGCCAGTTCGGCATTGTTGTCGAGCTTGGCGCGGTGCGCCAGGCCACGCGTCCAGGCGAAGATCGAGGCGGTGGAGTTGGTCGAGGTTTCCTTGCCCTGCTGATGCTGGCGATAGTGACGGGTCACCGTGCCGTGGGCAGCTTCGGCCTCGACGACCGAGCCATCGGGGGTCATCAGCACCGAGGTCATCAGGCCCAGCGAACCGAAGCCCTGGGCAACTGTGTCGGACTGCACGTCGCCATCATAGTTCTTACAGGCCCAGACATAGCCGCCGGACCACTTGAGAGCGGCGGCCACCATGTCGTCGATCAGGCGGTGCTCGTACCAAATCTTCTTGGCTTCGAACTTCTCCTTGAACTCGGCCTCGTAGATCTCCTGGAAGATGTCCTTGAAGCGACCGTCATAGACCTTGAGAATGGTGTTCTTGGTCGAGAGATAGCAGGGCACGCCACGGTTGAGCGCGTAGTTCATCGAAGCGCGGGCGAAATCGGTGATCGAGGCATCGAGGTTATACATGCCCATGGCAATGCCGGCGCCCGGAGCGTCGAACACTTCATGCTCGATCTCGGTGCCGTCTTCGCCGACGAACTTCATGGTCAGCTTGCCCTTGCCGGGGAACTTGAAGTCGGTGGCGCGGTACTGGTCGCCAAAGGCGTGACGGCCGACGATGATCGGCTGGGTCCAGCCCGGCACCAGGCGCGGCACGTTCTGGCAGATAATGGGCTCGCGGAAGATCACGCCGCCCAGAATGTTGCGGATCGTGCCGTTGGGCGAACGCCACATCTTTTTGAGGCCGAATTCCTCAACGCGGGCCTCGTCGGGGGTGATGGTGGCGCATTTGATACCCACGCCATGCTTCTTGATGGCATTGGCCGCGTCCACGGTCACCTGGTCATCGGTTGCGTCGCGGTTTTCCACCGACAGATCGTAATATTCGATCGGCAGGTCGAGATAGGGATGGATGAGCTTGTCCTTGATCGCCTGCCAGATGATCCGGGTCATCTCATCGCCGTCGAGGTCCACGACCGGGTTGGCGACTTTGATCTTGCTCATCGAATAACTCCCTTGAGAAATGCTGATTGTGGCCCTTGGCCTTGCTCGGCGGTCCGTATAGCACCGCCAGAGCAAAGCGCAAAGACAGGCTCGGCAAGGGGGCTTGCCGGATGGGGGAGAGCTATTTTGGCGGCAGCGTCCTCACAAAGGCGCGGGCCCGGTCGAGCCACTCGCCCAGGGCGAAGTCTTCTTCCAGCGCATCGCCGCTGACGACAACGAAACCGCCCATGGTGCGGCCGCCCATGTCCATGATGCTGGCGCCCTCCTGGACAAGGGCGTCCTCCATGCCGTCCTTGCCGACGCGGACGAGCAGGGACCCATCCTTCATGGGCGCCACCAGCATATTGCCATTGGACATGAAGGCATTGGCGCCGAACATCTTCTGTTCGCGGATATTGTCGCTGGCGGACAGCAGGTCCCTGATGCGGTCGGCGAGTTCTTCGGCTGCCATGCTCATACCGGCTTCTCCGGGCGGTAGGTGTCGTAATGGGGGAAGGCGCTGTCCACCAGGTCCCATTCGGGGTGATGGCGGGAGAAGATCAGCTGGTTGGGCGCGTACCAGTCATTCTCTCCGGCAAACAGCCCGGCCAGGAGGATTCGGAAAGCCGGTGCGCGCGACGATTCGGCATAGAGTGTGGTGCCGCATTCCGGGCAGAAGTGCCGTGTGAAGGTCGCCCCGGAATCGGCTGGCCGCGCGAAGCTTTTTGTTTCGCCGGTGATCTGAACAGCGTTGGCAGGCACCAGGACGACGCAGGAATGGCCACCGCCCGACACTTTCTGGCAATTGCGGCAACCGCATTGGAACATGGACACCACGCGGCCATTGGCGTGCAGGTTCACCGCGCCGCAATCGCAATTGGCTTTCTGGTCGATCTGCTCAATCCTGCTCATGGATGCAAGCTGGCATGGGCTGGTGGTGGCGGCAAGTGATCTTGCCAAGGCGGGCGGCAGGCGCAATGGTGCCGCGCCGCAGGAGAGACAATGGCGCTGCATCCCGAATTTCCGCTTGTGACCGAACGACTGCGCCTGCGGCCGTTCACGCGGGGTGACGTCGATGCGGTCCTAGCCTATCGCGGCAGGGAGGATGTGGCGCGCTACCTGTTCGATCCGCCGCTTAGCCGCGATGAATGCGCCATGGCCATCCAGCAACGGGCCACCCAGACCGGGCTGCTCGAAGAAGGCGACCGGATCGTGCTTGCGGTAGAAACGGCAGAAGGGGGTAAGCTGGTCGGCGAGGTGTCCCTCATCTGGCGGTCGGTCGAGGCCCGGCAGGGGGAACTGGGCTGGATCTTTCATCCCGACCACCACGGCCAGGGTTTTGCTACCGAGGCGAGCAATGCCCTGCTCGATCTCGGATTCGGGTCGGCAGACTTGCACCGCATCTTCGCCCGCTGCGACGCGCGGAACCAGTCTTCCTGGCGCCTGATGGAGCGGCTCGGCATGCGGCGCGAGGCCCATTTCCGGGAACACGCCCTGTTCAAGGGCGCTTGGGACGAGGAATTTTACTACGCCATTCTGCGCGACGAATGGCTGGCGCTCCGACATGCGGGAGAAGTTTGAGCTGCGTCAAACGTCCGTCAAAGCGATGCGATATTATCCCTTCTGCGAGGAACCACGGAGCGTGCCCGGCGTTCCTTGTCAGCACCAGTTTGACGTTGCGGAGGGTACTGGGTCATGTCGTCATTGCGCCTGCCGATCGAGACCGATCATCTGATTTTGCGACCCTTCAAACGCAGTGACCTGGATGCCGTTGCGCGATATCACACCCTCCCATCGGTTCAGCGCTATGTCGAACGCCCTACACGCTATGATGAAGACGTGGCGGCAGCCATTGCCATTATGCGTTCTCAGGTGCAGCTTCACCGGCCCGGCGACACGCTGACCCTGGCCATGGTGTGCAAGGGCGATCAGCAACTTGTGGGGCATGTGAGCCTGAAGTGGTCTGACGCGACGGCGGGACAAGGTGAGTTGCGCTTCGCCATAAATCCGGCGGAGAGTGGCAAGGGCTATCTGACCCAGGCGCTGACGGCCTTGATCGACCTGGCCTTCGACCATTTCCGCATCCACCGTCTCATGGTGCGTTGTGACGGGCGCAGCCACCATTCGGTCAAGCTGATGCAGAAGCTGGGCATGCGGCTTGAGGCCCATTATCGCGAGCATGCTTTGTTCCAGGGCGAGTGGGACGAAGAGCTGCATTTTGCCATTCTCGACCGCGAGTGGCGGCCGACGGCCAAGGTGCAAGAGCTGCCGATGCGGGCCCGCGTCGCCTGATTTGCTGAAAACGACCAATTAGGCTATGTCGCCGCAACTTTCCAGCGGATCGAATAGCATATGGCCGGCACAGACAGCTCCCAACCTCTCAACCTGGCACCTTGTCCCGCGATCATCCTGTGTGAGCCGCAACTGGGCGAAAATATCGGCGCGGCCGCGCGGGCCATGGCCAATTTCGGGCTGTGGGACATGCGGCTGGTGCGCCCGCGCGATGGCTGGCCCAATGAAAAGGCCGTGGCTGCCGCCTCGCGCGCCGATCATGTGCTGGAGCGTGTCCGTGTCTTCGAGACGCTCGAAGAGGCGATAGGCGACCTGACCTTGGTCTACGCCACCACCGCCCGCTCACGCGACATGCAGAAGGAAGTCTATGGCCCCGAGGAAGCCTCGTCGGCCATGGCCGGTCATATTGCCGGCGGACAGAAGGCGGGTCTTTTGTTCGGCCGCGAACGCTGGGGCCTGCTGAACGAGGAGGTGGCCATGGCCGATGCCATAGTCACGCTACCGGTCGAGGCCGCCTTCGCCTCGCTCAACATTGCCCAGGCAGTGCTGTTGATGTCCTATGAATGGCGCCGCACCAGTGAAGCGGGCCGGGCGCTGCCCTTTGGCGACAACCTGGCCGAAGCCGCACCGCGCAACGAATTGGTGGGGCTGTTCGAGCATCTCGAAGGTGTGCTGGACCAGACCGGCTTTTTCACTACCCCCGACAAGCGGCCCAGCATGGTCAACAATCTGCGGACCGCGCTGACCCGGGGGCGGTTCACGAGCCAGGAAATCCGCACCTTGCGCGGTGTGATCTCCTCCATCGACCGCCGCCATGAGCGGCCCAACCCCAACCGGATGAAAAAGGCGGAGAAGACCGAGGAGTAGCGATGCGCCTCTCGCCTTGAAAGGGGAGGTGAGAAGTCCTTTGACCGTTTATCGCCGAAATGCGATGAGCGGGCCATCATGAGCGCACACGCCCCCTCCGAGCCGTCCAAGCTCGCTTTCACCTATATCGGTTTCCGCTTTTTCTGGCTGACCACGCTATTGGTCAGCTTTGCGGTGCAGATCATGTCGGTGTCCATCGCCTGGCAGATCTATGACGTCACCGGCAATGCCTTCCTGCTGGGGCTGGTGGGCCTCTGCCTGTTCCTGCCCGCGCTGCTGCTGATTCTGGTGACCGGGTTGACGGCCGACCGGTTCAATCGGCGCGGCATCATGGCTGTTTGCCTCACCGTCGAACTGGGCTGCGCGCTGGGTTTCTTCACTTTGGTCAATGTCGAGGCGCACGAGGTCTGGCCGATCTTCGTCATTCTGGTCGTGCTGGGCACGGCGCGCGCCTTCTGGGGGCCGGCGGCGCAATCACTGGCGCCCAATCTGGTGCCGTCCGAAGCGCTCAGCAACGCCATCACCGTCAATGCCTCCGCCTGGCAGTTCGCGTCGATCACCGGGCCGGCTGTCGGCGGCCTGCTTTATGGCATTGCTCCCGGCTTCGCATTCGGCACGGCGGCGACGCTGCTGGTCTGCGCCGTCGTCACCGTGATGTTGATACCCAAGCCGGCCAAGCGCCAGTCGCATCAGGCGACGAGCCTTGAAACCATGTTTGGCGGCTTTCGCTATATCTTCTCCAACAAGGTGGTGCTGGGTGCCATTTCGCTCGATATGTTCGCCGTCTTGATGGGCGGGGCGGTGGCGCTGCTGCCGATCTATGCCAAGGACATTCTTAATGCCGGGCCGACCGAGCTGGGCCTGCTGCGCGCGGCGCCGGGGCTGGGGGCCATCGTGATGGCGCTCTATCTCACGCGCTTTCCGGTGCGCGATCACGCAGGCAAGGTGCTGTTCCTGTTTGTTGGCCTGTTCGGCGCCTTCACCGTCATCTTCGGCTTCTCGACCACGGTTTGGGTGTCCATTCCCGCGCTGGCGCTGGTGGGGGCGGCTGACATGGTCAGCGTCACCATCCGCGAAACCATCATGCAGCTCTGGACGCCTGAAGAGGTGCGCGGCCGGGTCAACGCAGTCAATTCCGTCTTCATCGGCGCATCGAACGAGCTGGGCGAGTTCCGCGCCGGCACCGTGGCGCATCTGATCGGGCCGGTGCCTGCCGTGGTCATTGGCGGCTTTGGCGCCATGGCCGTGGCCGTGATCTGGAGCCGCGTCTTCCCCCAATTGCGCAACCAGCGGCATATCGACAAGCGCATGGCGTGAGTTTGCGCTAAACAGGGGCCATGACAGATTCTGCTCTACAATCTGCCAGCAGCCAGGCCGTGTCGCGCAGCGGCATGGCAATCATGGTTTTGGCGGTCACCATCGTGCCCATTGGTGATGCGCTGTCGAAATCACTCACTTCCCAGCTCAATCCGTTCGAAATCGCCTTCTGGCGCTTTGGTTTTCAACTGATCGTACTCGGGCTGGTGCTGGTCGTGCTGCGACGCCGGCTGGAGACCGGGCCATGGGGCTTGATCCTGTTGGGCGGCGCCACTTCGGCGATTACGCTGAGCGCCCTGATCGGTGCCTTTGTCACCATGCCGATCGCCACGGCCATTGCGATCTTTTTTGTTGAGCCGCTGATGCTCACCGTGCTCTCGGCGCTCATCCTCAAGGAAAAGACCGGCTGGAGGCGCTATCTGGCGGTTGCCGTGGGCCTCGGCGGCGTGCTGGTGGTCATTCGACCGAGTTGGGACATTTTTGGCTGGGCCTCGCTCCTGCCGCTTCTGGCCGCCCTGGCCTTTGCCATCAACGCCATTGCCATGCGCAAGCTCTCTACGCGCATGGGATCGCTCTCCATCCAGTTCTGGTTCACCCTGGTTGCGGTCATCCTGCTCGGGGTAGGGCTTCTCGCCTTTGGCCGGATGGAGCTGGTGTCCGGTTCGGGCATTGATTTGTCGGGGCCCTGGGCGCAATTCGTGCTGATGGGGGCGCTTTCGGCCTTCACCTTCTTCTTGTTCACCGAGGCCTTCCGGCGAACACCGGCCTCCACGCTGGCGCCGTTCCAGTATATCGAGATCGTCGGGGCCACGATTGTCGGTTATATCGCCTTTGGCGACTTCCCCGATTTCTGGACCTGGGTGGGCACCGCGATCATTCTGGGATCCGGGCTCTATGTATTTCACCGCGAAAGGCAGGCATCAGGCCGCAGCGCTTGACTCGCCCGGTCTGCCCCTCTAAGACGCGCCCACCTATTCCGGCCAACCGGCCCATAGGCGCACCCGGGATTCTCTGTTGGGAGTCTGTCGGTCCTTGTGAAAGCGAGGGCAGAGGAGGGCGCGATCCATTCAACGTTTGAAGAAGGATACGCGATGTCGAAGCGTCATTCAGCAAAGTACAAGATTGACCGCCGTCTTGGCGAAAACATCTGGGGCCGTCCCAAGTCCCCGCTCAACGCTCGTGCCTATGGCCCCGGCCAGCACGGCCAGCGCCGCAAGGGCAAGCTGAGCGACTTCGGTCTGCAGCTGCGCGCCAAGCAGAAGCTCAAGGGCTATTACGGCTCGATCACGGAAAAGGCCTTTCTGCGTCTTTATGCCGAAGCCAACCGTCGCAAGGGCGACACCGGCGAGAACCTGATCGGCCTGCTTGAGAGCCGTCTGGACGCCATTGTCTACCGCGCCAAGTTCGTCTCGACCGTGTTCGCTGCCCGCCAGTTCGTCAACCACGGCCACGTCATGGTCAACGGCCAGCGCGTCAACATCCCGTCCTACCAGGTCAAGGTCGGCGACAAGATCGAAGTGCGTGAGCGCTCCAAGCAGCTCACCGTGGTTCTGGAAGCCAACCAGCTCGCCGAGCGCGATGTGCCCGACTATATCGAAGTCGATCACAACAAGCAGGTCGCGACCTATGTCCGCGTGCCCGCCCTCTCGGATGTGCCGTACCCGGTCCAGATGGAACCGAACCTGGTCGTCGAATTCTACTCGCGTTAATCGCGACGACAGACCACCGAATTGGAAAGGGCCGCTCCTCGGGAGCGGCCCTTTCTTTGTTTTATGGGAAGTGTTGGCGGGACGTCGCTGCCAACGCAATCCATTGTGGCAGGAGACCAGCGGGCAGGGCGGCCGCCCCACCCGCAAGCGTGTCTCACTCTGCTGGCGTTCCGCTGCCAACACTGACCTTGATCGGCTCCTGGTCGCGCGGAATGTAGCTCTCGAAGGTGCGCAGGCGCATGATGACCGACTGCAGTTCCACGATCACAGTCCAGGCCCGTGCGAAGAACTGGAAGGAGCCGAAAACCTGGCCGAAGGCAATCTGGATTTGCTGGTAGAGGCCCATGGTCAGCGTGCCGGCCAGGATGGACGGGGCCATCACCAGGAGGGGCACATAGCCTACCATGTTCGTGTAGCCGTAGCGCGCCAGGTTAAAGTAGGTGTAGTGGAAATACAGGCGGAAGTAGTTCCGCTGCACATTGGCGAACAGATCACGGACAGTCGGAGGCTGGGCCCGGTCCGGGTGGTCCTCGCCGAACACCAGTTCCTTTCGGTAGGCCGCTTCGACCAACTGGTTGTTGAAGTTCAAACCGGGCAGCTTGATGCCCACCAAGGCCAGCAGTGCTGTACCCGCCGCTGCGCCGACAAGCGCGACCCAGACAAGGCCGCCTGGCGTTTCGCCAAAAATCGGCAGTTCGCTGATATTGGCCGAAAGGTTCCAGAGCAGGGGCAGGAATACGACCAGCGTGATCAGAGAGTCGAAGAAGGCAGTGCCGAGGTCTTCCATGATCGCGGCGAACCGCATGGTATCTTCCTGAACGCGTTGGGCTGCGCCCTCTGTGGTGCGGATCTTGGGCCAATGCTCCATGTAGTAGAAGTTCATCGCCTTGCGCCAGCGGAACACATAGTGCGAGGTGTAGAAGGCTAGACCCACCGCCACGAGGACACTGGGGATGGTTACCAGAATGATCGTCCGGGTCAGGCCATAGAGTTGCTCCGGCGTCACCGAGCCGGGCTGTGTCAGCGCGAGCTGGATGACGTTGAAGAACGAGCCGGACCACTCATTGACGAATTCCGATACCTGCACCTGAAAATAAATAATGAGCAGGATGATGGTCGAGGAGACCACTGACCACCAATACCACTCATTGCGCTTGTAGAAGTACCAGAACACGCAGAACAGCAACGCTGTCATCAGCACATACTGGTAGAGCCACACGCGCTCCGCGGTCAGGAAATTCAGCTCGGCACCTGCCATGGCCCGCGCGGTCGGACTAGGTGCGGTGGGCGACTCGCTCTCAGTTTCTGCGGGCGCATTTGGGTTTGTTTGCGCGGCGCCAGCCGCAGGGTCCGGCGTGCCGGGCACATCTTCGGTCGTGGGCTGGTCAGCAATGGGCGCCGAGACAACCGGATGGGTGAAGCGGTCTATGCTGAGCACCGAGCGGGCCGGCTCGCCTATGGCGAACCAGAGCAATACGGCTGCCAGCATCCAGATGACAGCCGAGGAGAAGAAGAGCTTGGGATCGGGAAAGAAGGAACGGAACACCGCGTGACTCCAAGGTGTCGGAAAGTTGTGTCATCTAACTGTGGCAATCGGCATTAAACAAGGACAGGAAGTTAAGCTTTGGTAAGGTTTCACCTTTCCGGCCGACCTTTCCATCCGGCGCCTGACGCGGTATCAGCTACGCGTGCCTTCAGAAGAGAGTTTCGCCATGTCCGCGGTGATGGATGCCCCCGCCACGCCCGCTGATGACGCCGACAGCGGCGCGCATCCGATATTCGCCAATGCACCGCGTTCGGTGGAGTTCAACAAGCTGCGCAAGCGGCTGATCCGCAACACCCGCGAGGCTCTCGAGAAGTTTGCCATGGTGCGACCCGGCGAGAAGTGGCTGATTGCTCTGTCCGGCGGCAAGGACAGCTATGGCCTGCTTGCCCTGCTGCTCGACCTGAAATGGCGCGGCCTGCTGCCTGTGGAACTGCTCGCCTGCAATCTCGATCAGGGCCAGCCCAATTTTCCCAAGCATATCCTGCCCGAATTCCTGACCGGGCTGGGGCTGGAGCACCGCATCGAATATCAGGACACCTATTCCATTGTCACCGACAAGCTGCCCCAGAGCGCGACCTATTGTTCGCTCTGCTCGCGCTTAAGGCGGGGTAATCTCTACCGCATCGCGCGGGAGGAGGGGTGTACGGCGCTGGTCCTCGGCCACCATCGCGACGACAGCCTCGAAACCTTCTTCATGAACCTGTTTCACGGCGGCAAGCTGGCCGCCATGCCGCCCAAGCTGGTCAATGACGAAGGCGACCTCGAAGTGCTGCGTCCGCTGATCTATTGCGCCGAGGAGGACCTGCAGCGGTTTTCCGACGCCATGCAGTTTCCGATCATTCCCTGTGACCTTTGCGGTTCGCAGGACGGGCTTCAACGCAATGTCACCAAGGCCATGCTCAATGACATGGAGCGTGCCATGCCGGGCCGCAAGGATGTGATGATCCGTGCGCTGGGCAATATCAATCCAAGCCATATGCTCGACCCGCGCCTGTTCGATTTTTCCGCTCTTTCCATCAAGTCAAAGGACGCCTAGCGCCATGAACGTCGATCGCCTCGCCGCCATCCTGAAACAGGCAGCACAGGAGGAGATCATGCCGCGCTTCCGGCGGCTCGATGAAGGAACGGTGCAGACCAAATCGGGAGCCTTCGACCTCGTCACCGAGGCCGATGTCGGCGCCGAGCGGGTCATCACCGCCGCCATCAATGCGCATCGCCCCGATGTGCTGGTGATTGGCGAGGAGGCCGTGGCGGCTAATCCCAAATTGCTCGACACCAAGCTCGAGGATCGAATCGTGATTTACGTCGATCCCGTTGATGGCACTGCCAATTTCGCCGGCGGCCTGCCACTGTTCGCGGTCATGGCAGCGGTGGTGCAGAATGGCGAACCGGTGGCCGGCGTCATCTATGACCCGCTGGGCGATGACGTGCTGATGGCCGAAAAGGGCTGCGGCGCATTCCAGGTTTTCCCCGATGGCCGCGCCATCCGCCAGAAGTTCGCCGATCCGGTGCCGCTTGGCGAGATGGGCGGGTTGGCGTCCACCATGTTCCTGCCTAAGGAGCAGCGCAGCACGGTCATGGCCAATCTGGCCAAGGTGAAGATGCTCGCCAATTACCGCTGCGCCGGTCACGAATATCGCTATGCCGCTGGCGGCAATGTGCATTTCATGATGTATGCCAAGCTCATGCCCTGGGACCATGTCGGTGGCGCGCTGATCATGCGCGAATGCGGCGCCCATGTCGCCAAGTTCGATGGCACGCCCCACCGCCCCTCCGATCTGTCCGGCGGCCTCCTGGTCGCGTCCGATCAGGAGAGCTGGACGACATTGCGCCGCGAGGTGTTTACGGTCTAGGACCATTGCCCGGCATGTCCGGGCCATCAATCTCGTTGAGGCTTGCGCCGACTCATAAGTCTATGCTTATGTGTTGAGCATGAGCGAACCGGAAATCTTCAAAGTCCTGTCTGACCCGACCCGCCGCGCCATACTTGAGCGCCTGGCGGGCGGTGAGGCCACGGCCACCGATCTGCGGGAGGGCTTTGCCATCACCCAGCCGGCCATGAGCCAGCACCTGGCCATGCTGCGCGGGGCAGGGCTGGTGAGCGAGCGCCGCGCGGGGCGTTATGCCCATTATAGCGTCAATGCCGAGGGGTTTGCGCCGCTGCATGCCTGGCTGGCCCGCTACCGCGCCTTCTGGCCCAGCCGCATCGACAATCTCAAGGATCTGCTGAGGGAGATGGATCAATGAGCGAGACAGACGAGGATCTGGTGTTTGAGACCGGGCTCGATGCTTCTCCGGACAAGGTCTGGCGGGCTTTGACCATCCCTGAATATCTCGAACGCTGGCTGGACCGGCCAGAGAGCGTCCAGGTCGATCAGGTGGCGGCCAACGCGCCCCATTCGGTCACCTATCGCTGGACCGAGCGCGGCCCCGGCGATACCGAGGCGGCGGAGAGCTTCGTGACCTTCGAGCTCACGCCGCGAGACGATGGCGGCACCTGGTTCCGCCTGACGCACAGGCCGGCCGCCCTGCCGGCGGCGGCCAACAATAACGAGGTTCAGACGGCGATGCTCATGCGCGCCGCCTGACCGCTCCACCGCTCGCCCACATTCCTGCAAACTGATGGAGGTCGCCCATGCGCGACATGATGCAACTCGTCCCTATGGTCGTTGAAAATTCCAGCCGGGGGGAACGCGCATTCGATATCTACTCGCGCCTGCTGCGGGAGCGGATCATCTTTCTCAACGGCCAGATCGAGGACAATATGGCCTCGCTGGTCAGCGCGCAGCTTCTGTTTCTGGAAGCAGAGAATCCGAAAAAGCCGATCTACCTCTATATCAACTCGCCCGGCGGCGTTGTCACCTCAGCCCTGGCCATGTACGACACTATGCAGTTCATTCGTGCGCCGGTGGGCACGCTGTGCATGGGCATGGCAGCGTCTGCGGCAACGCTGATCCTGGCGGCCGGCGAAGCAGGCCAGCGCGCCGTGCTGCCCAGTGCATCACTCATGCTGCATCAGCCCTCAGGCGGCTATCAGGGCAAGGTCACCGATATCCTTATCCACGCCGAGGAGAGCCTCCGGCTCAAGCGGCGCACCAACGAGATCTACGCCAAGCATTGCGGCCGGACCTATGAAGAGGTCGAGACCGCGCTGGAGCGCGACCGCTATATGGCGCCCGATGAAGCCAGGGCCTGGGGACTGGTCGACCACATCTTCACCGACCGCGCCCAGTTCGAGCAGTCGGCCACACCGGACACCTGACCGGCGGCACGACACAACGCAAAACGGGGATTTCCAGCGCGTGGAAATCCCCGTTGTCTGTTTGAGCGCTCTGGCGCGAATGGGGCGTTAGTGCGCTTCCATCACCGGCTCGGCCTTGGCATCGGCATATTGTTCGCCAACACCGAACAGGCGGCCGTTTTCGGCGATCAGGATGAACACCAGCGACATGATGCCCATGGTGAAATACCCCGCGGCGGCCGGGACGGTGGTGCCGTCGAACAACTGGCCGATATAGCCACCGATCAGTGCACCACCAACGGTCTGGATGAAGCCGAACACCGAGGCGGCGGTGCCGGCCACGGCGCCCAGCGGCTCCATGGACAGCGAGTTCATGTTCGAGGCCGCCCAGCCGAACGAGAACATGATGACGCACAGCAGGCCGAAAAACAGCCAGAGCGGCAGAAAGCCGGACATGGCAAAGGCCAGCCAGATGCCCGACATCAGGGTAAAGGTCAGCATGGCGCCATGTGAGAGACGGCGCATGCCCACGCGTCGCACGACCCTGGAATTGGTGAACGAGGATACCGCCATCAGCCCCGCCACCAGGGCGAAGGCGACCGGGAAATAGACCCCGAGCCCGTAGATATCGACATAGATCTGCTGGGACGAGCTGATGAAGCCGAACAGCGCACCGAACAGGAACATGCCGGCCAGGCCATAGGAAATAGCGACGCGATTGGTGAAGACGATGTGGAAGCCTTCCGTCACCCCCTTCATGCTGAGCGGGCGGCGCTTGTCGAGCGGCAGGGTTTCAGGCAGGCGGACAAAGGTCCAGAGCCAGAACACCAGCGCCAGGCCGCCCATGAACAGGAAGATGGTTTGCCATGGTCCGGTCAGCAGCAGCACCTGGCCAATGCTCGGTGCAATCACCGGAATGGCCATGAACACCATGAAGACCAGCGACATGACCTCGGCCATTTCACGGCCAGAATACCGGTCACGCACCACGGCGGTGGTGATCACACGCACGCTGGCGGCCCCAAGGCCCTGGATGAAGCGCAGCACCAGCAGCATGGTGAAGCTGGGCGCAAAAGCAGCAATGATCACAGCGACGATATAGACGCCAATGCCGGCCAGAAGCGGCGCACGGCGGCCGAACCGGTCGGTCAGCGGCCCGAAAGCCAGTTGGGCGACGCCCATCCCGATCATATAGGCCGCGATTACGAACTGGCGTTCGTTCTCATCGGCCACGTTGAGCGCCTCACCCATATAGGGCAGAGCAGGCAACATAACGTCGATCGCCAGGGCATTGAGCGCCATCAGCGCGGCCATGAGAGCAATAAATTCAGGGCGGGAGAGGACCCGCGTGTAATGATCTGACATGATTGAAACTCGTCAAAGCCGATGGGAAACGGCCGAAAGAATTGGCCGGACCATGAACCTGTTGCTCGGTTTTGGCAACCCTTCAATCGGCAAGAGCCGATGGAAGACTAGGCCGCCTTGAGCGCGAAACTGATCGCGCGGCCTTCATTGATCGGAATGTGGATCGCGGCTGAGCCGAGCCCGAGCAGAATGCCCAGATACCAGACCAGGTCATAGGCGCCGGTCTGGTCATAGACCACGCCGCCCAGCCACACGCCGACAAAGGAGCCGATCTGGTGGCTCAGAAAGGCAATCCCGTAGAGCATGCCCATATAGCGCGGGCCGAAGAACAGCGACACGAGGCCCGCCGTCAACGGTACGGTCGAGAGCCAGAGCAGGCCCATGCCGGCGGCAAAACCATAGGCGGTGACCTCGCTCACCGGAATGAGCAGGAATGCGGCGATCAGCAAGGCGCGCAGGAAGTAGATGGTCGCCAGCAGCATCTGCTTGGGCAGGCGGCTGCCCAGCCAGCCCGAAAGCAGCGAGCCGGCAATGTTGAACAGGCCGATCACGGCAATGGTCCAGCTCCCCACTTCGGGCGACAGGCCGCACTGCACCAGATAGGCCGGCATATGCACATTGATGAAGGCCAGATGGAAGCCGCAGACGAAAAAACCGATCACCAGCAGCCGGTAGGAGCCATGGCCCCAGGCGCGCGACAGGGCCTGCATGAAGGGCAGATCGGCTTCCCCGGGCAAGGATTCGGTGCGGCCGCGCATTGCGGCCGAGAGGGGAATAACCAGCAGCAGGATCACCGCAATCCAGACCAGCGCCATCTGCCAGCCGAAGGCCGAGATGAAGCCCTGGCCGAGCGGCGCAAAGATGAACTGTCCGGCCGAGGAGGCGGCGGTGGCAATGCCGAAGACGAAGCTGCGCTTTTCCGCCGGCACCACCCGCCCGAACGCGGCCATGACCACGCCGAAGGAGGCAATGGCTATACCCACGCCCGTGACGACACCGGCGGTCAGCGTCATTGTCAGCGTATCGGGCGAAAAGGCCATGCCCAGCACACCCAAGGCATAAACGAGGCCACCCACCGCCAATACGCGGCCAGAGCCATATTTGTCTGCCATGCCGCCGGCGAAGGGTTGAGCGATGCCCCAGACCAGGTTCTGCACGGCCATGGCCATGCCCCATTGCTCGCGGCTGAGGCCCAGGTCTTCAGTCACCGGCAAGGTGAACAGACCGAACGAGCCGCGGGTGCCGAAGCCGATGGCGGCAATGATGCAGCCGGCAATAATGACGAGCGGGAGGGGAACGGCGGGGCGCGCGGCAGTGACGGTCGCGGTCATGGCGAGAGTCTCGAGAGTAGCTGTCCGGCCAATCTACGCCCGGCCCGTTATCACGCAAAGCGATAATAGCTGATGGGTACCATCAGCGTTGGTGATAGACAAAGCTGGGACATCGGCCACTGCATCCTGATGCGCCGTTGCAGATGCGCCCAGAAAACGCAAAAGGCCCAGTCCGTTAAGACTGGGCCTTCTGAAACTGATTCCGCGAAGAACGCGATCAGGCGCTCTGCTTGACCTCGAGGCCGGCCTGCTGGAAGTGGGTCTGCAACTCACCCGACTGGAACATTTCGCGCACAATGTCCGCGCCGCCGACAAATTCGCCCTTCACGTAGAGCTGGGGGATGGTCGGCCAGTTGGTGTAGGCCTTGATGCCTTCGCGCAACTCGTCGCTTTCAAGCACATTGGCGCTGGAATAGTCGACGCCGAGGTAGTTCAGGATCTGCACGACCTGTCCGGAGAAACCGCACTGCGGAAAGTCCGGCGAGCCCTTCATAAACAGGAACACGTCGTTGTTCTTCACCTTGTCGTCGATAAAGGCGTTGATGTCGGTCATGGGAGGAGCCTTTCGAAAAGTCCGGGTTCAAGGGCCGGGTAAAGCTGGCTTCTAAATAGGGCAGGCGGGCTTGGCTGTCGAGTGGCGCCGCCCGGCTAGAGCCGCGCTTTCACCCAGGGGTGATCAATCATGTCGTCTATGGTGTCGAACTGGACCGCCTCCCAGCCCGCCTTGCGTGCGCCGAGCACCACCGCCTCGGTGTCATCGAAAAACAGGGGCGCGTCGGTGACCGGCCCGATCCTGTCAGCGATAAACTGGTAGTAGCGCGGATCCGGTTTACGGGTGCCAATGCGGGCCGAATAGAAAATGTCGTCGAACAGATCGCCGAGCTTGAGCACGGACCAGAGCCAGTTTGCCCGCATGTGCTCCTGATTGGTGGCGATATACAGCCGGCAATCCCCCGCAGCGCGCAGCTTGCCGACGACGTCGAGCACAGGCTGGTTGAGATTGGAGTCCTTCTCTAGCCAATAGCGCGCAAAGGCCATCGGGCTTCCGGTATAGCCCAATGCGGGCAGGCGCTTTTCCAGCGCGTCCATCAAAGCCATTTCGCCAACGATCACCTTCTTGATGAAGATGTCGAAGATGAACTCCTTTCGAAACTGGTCCGGATCGACCCCGGTGTCCGCCAGCAAATCCTTGTCCCAGGGCACGACCCGCTCCGGATTGGAATGATAGCCGTTGATCAGCACGCCATCGACGTCGAACAGGATCGCGCGGGTCAATCTTCTGGCCTCCATTGCGGTGCGCGAAGGACCCGCCTTATGCCAACACCCTCATTCGGTTCGCCCTTGAAGCGGGGAATAATATGCAGATGGGCATGAAACACGTGCTGGCCGGCCACACCGCCAATGTTCCAGCCCAGCGCGAAACCGTCCGGCGCCTTGTCGTCGAAATGTGCCTTGGCCGCGCTGAGGGCCTTGCCGAAATCTCGCCACTGGTCACCAGTGAAGTCAAACGGATCGGTGCTGTGCCGTTTGGGAATGACCATTCCGGCCACCGGCACCATGGGATCAATGCTCCCAAGCATATAGAAGTGCTCGGTCTCCAGGATCAGCTCATCCACAAGCAAGCGGTTTTCCAGGCAGAACCGGCAGTCCGGCACGGCAACGGTCATTTCGGCCTCGCCCCCAGCCCATTCAGCACCTCGCCCGGAATGCCGAGATCGGCAATGACTTCGGTGTGTCGGCGAAACCCGATCAGCTCGCGTTGCACGAAGTAACCCCAGACAGCCTCGCGCGCTTCGGTCAGCCAGTGCTCGCGGTCCGTGCCCGTCTTCAATGCGGCGATGGCCTTGAGAACACGCCGTTCTGCCGCGCCCAGCGAAGTGGCTTGTTCGGCCTGGATTTCATGGTCGATTGCAGCGGTGCCAGCCTCGGGGCGCACCATGCGGATCAGGTCGAGCGAGTCGCGCAGCCCCGACACGCGGTCAGTCCGGAACGCTGGTTTGCAATGCCAGGGCGTGCAGCGCCCCGCCCATATCCCCCTGCAGGCTGTCATAGACCATCTTGTGCTGCTGCACGCGGGTCTTGCCCCGGAACTGTTCGGATTTGACCGAGGCGGCCCAATGGTCACCGTCGCCGGCGAGGTCGCGGATTTCGATTTCCGCATCAGGCAGAGCGGCCTTGATGCGGCGCTCGATTTCGCTTGCGTCCATGGCCATGTGCACTCTCCCGCTCGTGTTATGCCGACGCAGCCGGAGCCGACGTCGATGCCATTGATATGGCATGCACGAAGACGGGCTTCAACTGGTCCTATTGGGTGGAAACAGCCTCTTGATCGGGCGCGACTTCAGCGCCGATGCAGCACTCGGCATCCGAACGCGTTGCGAAATTGGCGATGATAAAGTCGACGATCGGGCGAATCTGCTCAGCCTGCTCTGAGCCATAAAGACAATCGAGCACATAGCCGCGGCCATTGGCGACCGTCTCGGTATGCACCACAGTCAGCGGCACGCCCATGCTCGATTCGGGGCTTGAGCCCTCATAAACCAGCGCCGTGGTGTCCTGATAGGGCACCGTGCCCTTTGTGCCGAGCGCAAAGCCGGGCATGATGTCAGACCACGCGGCGACCACTTCAGCTTCGTCCAGGGCACCTAGCGCCGCATCGGCGGTCCAGCCGGTATCCTCCACGGGCACTACGGTCAGGTCGCATTGCAGCGGTGCATCGGGGTGATTGATGGTCAGCGGGTCGCCACCGCCGCCGCTTGCGATCATGCCTTCGGGGTAGATCACCGTATAGGGCAGGGTGGGCAGAATGGAGCGCGTGACATTGACGCTTTGCGCCGACGCCAGCGCGGGTGTGAGGACGAGGCCGAGGATCGCGAATCCCGCTACCGATATGTGCTTCATCATCTGCTCCCAACCAAGACGCCTTTGTATGAGGTGAGCAAAGCACCCCAAACAAAGGCGATGATATGGCGGAGCGCGCTAATGGCTCGGCTCGCCCGCCATGAAGCTGGGGAACCAACTTTCATGCGCTTCCTTGAGCGTTGCGACCGAAACTGGCCTCGCTCCACCCAAAGTCAGCGATGTGCCGCCGGTCGTTCCGATCCAGGGCGCGAATATGCCCAGGTCCTCGGCCTCTTTCCAGAGCGCAGCAATCTCATCGCCCTGCGGGTCGAGATTGAGCGTCACGAGGTAGCGGCCCTGATCCTCGCCAAAGAAGGTCAGGATCGGATCGTTCCCCTCGACATCGGTCACATTTGCGCCCATGCCGCCGGCAATCGCCATTTCGGCCAGCGCGACGCCCAGCCCGCCATCCGAGAGGTCGTGACACGCCGTGACCACGCCTGAGCGGATCAGCTTGCGCACGAAGTCGCCGGTCTTGCGCTCGGCCGCCAAGTCGACATGCGGCGCGTCGCCATCGCGGCGGTCGAACAGGTCGCGCAGATAGATTGACTGCCCCAGATGGGTGCCCCGCTCGGCAGGGCCTCCAATGAGCAGGATCGGCTGGTTCTCGGCGACAAAGCCGATGCCGACGCTCTGCTTCCATTCGGGCAGCAGGCCGACGCCGCCAATAGTCGGGGTCGGCAGGATGCCGCGGCCGTTGGTTTCGTTGTAAAGGCTCACATTGCCCGAAACGATTGGGAAATCCAGCGCCCGGCAGGCTTCGCCGATGCCTTCGATAGCCTTGACGAACTGCCCCATGATTTCCGGGCGCTCGGGATTGCCGAAATTGAGATTGTCGGTCGCCGCCAGCGGCTCAGCACCCGTAGCCGTCAGGTTACGCCAGCACTCGGCAACCGCCTGCTTGCCGCCCTCATAGGGGTTGGCCTCGCAGTAGCGCGGATTGACGTCCGAGGAGAAGGCGAGGCCCTTGG
This sequence comes from Devosia polycyclovorans, assembly GCF_042181575.1. GTDB lineage: Bacteria > Pseudomonadota > Alphaproteobacteria > Rhizobiales > Devosiaceae > Devosia > Devosia polycyclovorans. The sequence goes on from NZ_CP170082.1 coordinate 2,014,271, forward strand.
TCTCGTGACCGTCGACGCGGATCACACCGGCATCGCCACCCGGCCGCTGCATGGAATTGCCCTGGATCAGCGTGTCGTACTGTTCATACACCCAGCGACGCGAAGAGCACTGATGCCCGCCGATCAGCGCCGTCAGCGCCTCGGCCACATCCATCTGAGGCACATCATCCCTGGCCAGCGCAGCGGGAACTTTGGGTTCGACCCAGGGCCGGTCATATTCGGACGCTTCATCGCCCAGTTCCTTGATCGGCAGATTGGCGACTTCATCGCCCTGCCAGAGCACGCGGAAGCGCAGATCGTCGGTGGTCTTGCCCACCGTAGCGAAATCGAGCTCCCACTTCTCGAACACCTTGCGCGCTGCCGCTTCCTTTTCGGGATGCAGCACCATGAGCATGCGCTCCTGAGATTCAGAGAGCATCATCTCATAGGCCGTCATACGCTCCTCGCGCACCGGCACCTTGTCGAGATCGAGCTCGATGCCGAGGTCACCCTTGGCGCCCATTTCGACCGCCGAACAGGTGAGACCAGCCGCGCCCATGTCCTGAATGGCGATGACCGCGCCGGTCTGCATCAGCTCAAGGCAGGCTTCGAGCAGGCGCTTTTCGGTAAACGGGTCGCCAACCTGCACGGTGGGCCGCTTTTCCTCGATATCATCGCCGAATTCGGCTGAGGCCATGGTGGCGCCGCCGACGCCATCGCGGCCCGTCTTGGCGCCCAGATACACCACGGGCAGGCCAACACCCTTGGCTTCGGAATAGAAAATCTTGTCGGTATCGGCCAGGCCAGCAGCGAAAGCGTTGACCAGGTTATTGCCATTGTAGCGGGCGTCGAATTCGACCTCGCCGCCCACGGTCGGCACGCCGAAGCTGTTGCCATAGCCACCGACGCCAGCCACGACGCCACTCACCAGGTGCCGGGTCTTTTCATGGTCCGGCGCACCGAAGCGCAGCGCGTTCATCGCCGCCACCGGCCGCGCGCCCATCGTGAACACATCGCGCAGAATGCCGCCCACGCCCGTCGCGGCGCCCTGATAGGGCTCGATATAGCTGGGGTGGTTGTGGGATTCCATCTTGAACACCACGGCCTGCCCGTCGCCGATATCGACCACGCCGGCATTCTCGCCCGGCCCCTGGATGACGCGCGACCCCTTGGTCGGCAAAGTCCGCAGCCATTTCTTTGAGCTCTTGTAGGAGCAATGCTCGTTCCACATCGCCGAGAAGATGCCAAGCTCGGTGTAGGTCGGCTCGCGTCCGATCAGGTCGAGGATCTTCTGGTACTCGTCCGGCTTCAGGCCATGGCTGGCGACGAGGTCAGGGGTAATGGCGATGTCGTTGCGAAGAGTCATCGGGAAGAGTCCTGCGGGAGGAGATCAAGAAGTGGCCAGACGCCGCGCCAGCGCGCGGTCAATGCCGATGGTGATGAGATAGAGAATGGAAAGACCGATGGCCACCATCACGACGTTGATGGCGACCTGCCCATAGCCCAGTTCGAACGCGTTGAGCGTGGGGTAGGGATAGGCATTGGTGAGCGCGCCGCGGATCATGACATAGCCCAGGTAGATCAGCGGAGGCACCAGCATTGTGGGTACCTCGGCATAGTCGACTGTCCCATGCTTCTGCGTCACGACCCACCAGAGCGCGAAAAGGATCGGCGCTGCATAATGCAGCAGGTAGTCGCAGACCAGAAACAGCCCTTCGGGCTGCCAGATCGGGCGCAGTAGCACATGGTAAAAAATCATTACCAACGTCATCACGCCGGTCATCATCGCCCGCGTCTTTGGGGCGCGGAACCAGCTGAGCCATGACCATCTGGCCAGCGCCGAGAGATAGATCAGCGTGATCGTGATGTTGGTGAGAATGGTGAAGAAGCTGAAGAACTGCACCAGCGCGGCGGGCAGGCTCATGCCATTGGCCAGATAAGCCGGGATGGAAATCGAGAACTGCAGGCCAAGCGCAACGAGCCCGAGACTGAGGCCCGTCCATGTCAGCGCGCGGTTCAGCATCAGCCGGTTCACGCCACCTGCTTGAGCGCAGCGGCGAATAACGCCCGGCCATCGTCCCCGCCATGGGCGGCTTCGATCAGGTTTTCCGGATGCGGCATCAGGCCGAGCACGTTCTTCTGCTCGTTCAGAATGCCAGCGATGTCGTTGATCGAGCCGTTGGGGTTGGTGCCCTCGGCATAGCGGAAGGCCACGCGGCCTTCGCCTTCGAGGCGCGCCAGCGTCTCGGCATCGGCGAAGTAATTGCCATCGTGATGGGCTACCGGGCAGCGGATGATCTGGCCCTTGGTGTAGCCGCGGGTGAAGTCGGTCTCGGCATTGACCACTTCGAGCTTGACCTCGCGGCAGACGAACTTCAGCGACGTGTTGCGCATAAGCGCGCCTGGCAGCAGACCGGCTTCGATCAGGATCTGGAAGCCATTGCAGACGCCGAGCACCCTGGTGCCGCCGGCAGCGCGCTCGCGCAGCCTGTCCATGATGGGGGAGCGCGCAGCGATGGCGCCGCAACGGAGATAATCGCCATAGGAGAAGCCGCCGGGGATGACGATCAGGTCGGCATCGGGGATGTCTGTATCCTGGTGCCAGACCACGGCCGGCTTTTCGCCCCCGATCTTGGTCAGCGCCGCGATCATGTCGCGGTCACGATTGAGGCCCGGAAATACGATGACGGCGGCCTTCATCGGTCAATCCTTTTCGTCTGTCAGGGATGCGCGAGGCCCTTGTGGTGAGTCTTGTGCCAAAACGCAAGGGGCTCGACGCAGGCTGGCGGCTTATTGCCCGCACAATGTGGCATTCCAAGGGAACTTTGCCACTGATGTGGCGTTGGAACAGTATGGCAACATCTGGGAGGATATGAGCATGCAGCCGCAGACCCCGCCTTCTACCACCGAGCCGATGACTGTGCGCGGTGAGGATGGCAAGCCGCATATGGTGAGCGACATGAAGCCGGATCCCAAGCCGGTCCGTCGCACGCGCGTGCGGCCGATCGTGCCTGCGATTTTCAAGGCGCCCGACTGACAGGGGCTCTGACAGGCAGATCAGAAGAGAATGGGCCGGTTGATCCGGCCCTTTTCTATTCCGCTGGGCTGGGATTGGGTGCCGTTGCCTGCACGGTGCCGGGCAGATGCGCCCAGATCGGACGCTCAATCAGCAACCTGCCGAAGCCGGTCTTTTCGACGCCCCACCACAGCACCAGAGGAGCGGCGATGGCTACCACCATTGTGAGCAGGCTCAGCAGATTGGGTTCGTCCAACCCCAAGCGCAGCAGAACGATGCGGGCAATCCCCATGGGCAGAACGAAGGCGACATAGATCACCAGCGATCTGGCGCCCATCCAGCGCAACCAATTCATAAAGGGCAGGCGCGTGAACAGTGCCGCCACCATGCAGATGGCTGCCGCTCCGGCCAGGGCCAATGCCAGATGGATGCCGGGAATGGCGCCCCAGCCCATCTCAATATGCACCGGATCCATGCGGAAGCCGGGTGAAAACACCATGACCGCGTTCAAGACGCTCCAGGCCAACAATACGCCCAGAGCAGGCACGATGTGCGACCCGGTCCAATCTGCCAGTGCGAACAGGCGTGGTGCGAACACCGCTCCGGCATAAAAATAGATGAAATATTCGGCAAACTGGTCGACGAGGTAGCTGCCTGTATGGATGCTGGCCATTTGCAGGACGGCCGCCACCGCCAGCACACCCCATTGTGGGGCTTTGATGTCGTGCAGCAGCTTGGCGGCCAGCCCGAACACGGCCAGCATGTAGATGAACCACAGCACGCCGTATGGCTCGATCACCGCCAGGGCGAGGGAGGCTGCAGCGCTGCCGGGATCACGGGCGACCAGCGCTTCCTTGAACAGTATGTGGATGATGGCCCAGAGAGCGTAGAAATAGGCGTAGTGGACCACGCGCCGATCCGTAAAGCTGCGCCAGGGGCGGTCGATCACCTTGGTTAGGAACAGACCGGACAGCAAGAAGAACTCCGGCATGCGGAAGGGCATGGCGAAGGCTATGGTCCAATGCAGAAAGCCGGTTTGGCCTGTGTCCTCTCCGACACTGGCCGCGCAGTACATGGTGACCACGAGGAAGATGGACAGGCCCTTGGCCATGTCCACCCAATCCAGTCTGACTCTTTCGCCCATTGTGCCGCCTCCGCAATTTTGAAGCGGCATCATAGCGGCAAGCATCTCTGCGCCCCATCAATGCATGATGGCAGGCTTAAGGAAAATGCTTAATAGGTAAGTATTTAGCTAAAGCCGATCAGACCGGCACGGACGCATAGGCCGCGAACAGCAGGCCGAGCGAGGAGAAGAACATGACGGTGAGGGCGATCTGGGTCTTGCGCATAGTCATACGGTCCTGCGCCTGAAACTGGCGCGAATAGTGTTCTAGCCCGGAGGCGTTAATTTGTGATTTCGACCGAGTAGTTTTCGATCACGGTGTTTGCGAGTAGCTTTTCGCACATCGCATTGATCTGAGAACGCGCCGCTTCCGCGTCGGTTCCCTCGACTTCGAGATCAAACACCTTGCCCTGGCGGACGCCCCCGACACCGGCAAAGCCGAGGCTGGCCAGCGAGCCCTCGATAGCCTGGCCCTGGGGGTCGAGAACGCCGTTCTTGAGCGTGACAATGACGCGCGCTTTCATAACTACTCCGAACCTACTGCACCAGGCGCGGACCGGTGGTCAGCGCATTGTCGTTCTCAACCAGAATGCCGAGGCGCTGTGCGACCTCGCGATAGTTTTCCACCAGACCGCCAAGGCCTTCGCGGAAGCGGTCCTTGTCCATCTTGTTGCGGGTCTTGATGTCCCACAGGCGGCAATTGTCGGGGCTGATCTCGTCGGCCAGCACGATGCGCATCATGTCGCCTTCGTAGAGGCGTCCGCACTCGATCTTGAAATCGATGAGCTGGATGCCGACGCCCATGAACAGGCCCGTGAGGAAATCATTGATGCGGACGGCCAGGCTCATGATGTCGTCGAGTTCGGCCGGGGTTGCCCAGCCAAACGCGGTGATGTGTTCTTCCGACACCATCGGATCGCCCAGGGCGTCGTCCTTGTAGCAGAACTCGATGATCGAGCGGGGCAGGCGGGTGCCCGGTTCAAGACCGAGGCGCTTGGCCAGCGAACCGGCGGCTACGTTGCGCACGATCACTTCGAGCGGGATGATCTCCACTTCCTTGATGAGTTGCTCCCGCATGTTGATGCGGCGCAGGAAGTGTGTCGGAATGCCAAGATCGTTGAGCTTGGAGAAAACGAACTCGGAGATGCGGTTGTTCAGCACACCCTTGCCGTCGATCACTTCATGCTTGGCGCCGTTGCCGGCGGTGGCGTCGTCCTTGAAGTACTGCACCAGGGTGCCCGGCTCAGGACCCTCGAACAGGATCTTGGCCTTGCCTTCATAGATTTTGCGTCGACGGTTCATGAACGAATCCGCTGCTGGAAACAGGAGGGTGGAATTGGGCGCTTCATGCGCCAGAATGACACAAAAATGCAAGCGGTTTCCGCTAGACGGGCCGATCACGGGCTTGGGGTCGCAGGCGTGCGGGTCGCCGTTGATTTGCGTTGCCGAACCGCCTATGTCCAAGAATAACGGCCGCTGGAGCGGCAGTCAGACCGTACGGGAGAGACCATGAGCGGGTTCGAAGAACGCAAGAAGGGCCAAGAAGCCAAATTCGCCTTCGACGCGGAAAAGAAGTTCAGGGCCGAAGCGCGCCGCAACAAGCTGCTGGGCCTGTGGGCGGCGGAGCTGATGAGCCTGGAGGCGGAAGCCGCCAAGGCCTATGCGGCCGAAGTGGTGGCCGCCGATTTCGAGGAAGCCGGTGACGAGGACGTCTTCCGCAAGGTTTCCGGCGACCTTAAGGCAAAGGGCGTGGACATCTCCGAAACCGTGATTCGGGAAAAGATGCTCACCCTTGTCGCCGTCGCGAGCGAGCAGATCGCCGCCGAGGGTTAAGGGCAGGCGCTTCTCCGCGAAAACAATAGGACCCCGTCGGATGACCGGCGGGGTTTTTGGCATTTGGTAGTCTTGCTGGCCGGGCATCGCCGGCATTGAACTCTTGCCTCCAGAGTGTTAGATATTTGTAGAACATTCGAGGTCCAAAAATGGTCGCAAGTGAAAATGTGAGATCTGGAACCGACTTCGGGTCGACCCGGCTGAAGAAAGCAGGTGGGTCACTACTGGTGACGGTGCCGGCTGCTGCACGTCATATGCTGGATCTTAAAGAAGGACAGGAACTCACTGTAACGGTCGAAGGCACAAGGATCACGTTGGAACCAGTGGCTGAACGGACACGGCAGCGCGTGCGCAAGCCGCGCTACTCGCTCGATGAGCTTTTGACCCAAGGCGACGCGCAAAGTGCGGTATCCGAAGACGAAAATGATTGGCAAAACAGCCCGGCCGTGGGGCGTGAAGTTTGGTAAGGCCAAATGCGATCCCATCGCCAGGAGAAATCTGGCTTTTGAATTTGTCGCCGTCGGCAGGGAAAGAGCAAAGGGGCCCTCATCCGGCGCTGTGCCTGTCTGATTTCCGGTTCAATCGCGCCACTGGTCTGGCATTTTTCGCTTCTATCACCACTGTCGGCAATGCCTCGCGACACAACGGCTTTGCCGTGACCTTGCAGAATGCAGGCACCGAGACTACGGGTGTCATCCAGGTCGACCAGACAAGGTCGCTCGACTGGCGGGAGCGGGGCGGCAAACGCAAGGAAGTTGTGCCGCAGGAATTGCTAATCGAGGTGCTTGAGCGATTTGCGCCCATTCTTGGGCTCGGCGTTCTGGAATCCGACGACGGTTCCTAGTCCCGCCCGATCAGCATCGCCATCCCGATTGACGCCGGCATCACCGGCTCAAAACCAAACTGCGCATAAAGATGCCTGGCGTCGCCGTCGGCGATCAGGCTCACATAGGCGCCCTCAGGCGCCTCGGAATTCAGCCGCTCCATCAGTGCGGCCATGATGGCCTTGCCCAGCCCCTTGCCGTGATGCTCGGGTTCGAGCGCGATATCAACGATCTGGAATGCGGTCCCGCCGTCGCCGATGATGCGGCCCATGCCGACGGCCTTGCCGCTGTGGATGACGGTAACCCCATACCAGCTGTTCGGCAGGCCGATCCTGGCCTGATCCTCGGTTTTCGCGCTGAGCCCGGCGACGGTACGCAGGCGCAGATAGTCTTCGAGGCCGGGCACTTCCGGCGCAATCGAATAGCTATCCATCACAGCCTCTGCATCAGCCGCGTGAACATAAGCAGCCCCTCGGGCCAGGGGCCGTGCCCGGAATGCACATTGATGTGCCCGGCATTGCCGGCCTGGTGGAAGTCCGAGCCCCAGGCGCCAGCAAAGTCAGCCGCGGCTTCCAACGAGCAATAGGGATCGCTGTCCGAGACCACCAATAGCGAGGGGAAGGGCAGGGGATCGCGCGGCACAAGGCCGAAGGCACGCGCCTCCTCGGACACGTCCTTGCTGCCCTCGATATCGGGCGGCGAGACCAGAAAGGCTCCCTTGACCTTTCCCTCCGGGAAGCGCCCGGCGGCCTGCACCAGGGCAATGCAGGCCAGCGAATGGGCAACCAGCACGACCGGCCGCTCCGCCAGTTCCACCGCCTTGACGATGGTGTCGGTCCAGTCCTCCGGATCGGGGTCGTCCCATTCGGCCTGCTCGACAATACCGGCGGTGGACATTTTCTCGGCCCAGCGCAATTGCCAGTGCCCTTCGCCCGAATTGCCCAGACCCGGCAGGATCAGGATATCGGCATCGGCAATTCTCATGCGCCGAATACCCGGGCAAAGATCGTGTCGACATGTTTGAGGTGATAGCCGTCATCGAACATGGCGTCGATTTGCTCTTCGCTCAGAGTCACTTCGGGGTCGTCCTTGAGGTTCTGCGCGAACAGGCCGGCGCGGTCGCCGCGGTGCTCCCAGACCTTCATGGCGTTGCGCTGCACGGCAGCATAGCTGTCCTCGCGGCTATAGCCCGCCTGGGTCAGCGCCAGCAGCACGCGCTGGGAATTGTGCAGACCACCCAACAGGTCGAGATTCTTGCGCATGTTTTCGGGATAGACCACCAGTTTGTCGATGACACCGGTGAGCCGCGCCAGCGCGAAGTCGAGCGTTACCGTGGCGTCCGGCCCGATCATGCGTTCGACCGAGGAGTGCGAGATATCGCGTTCATGCCAGAGCGCGACGTTTTCCAGCGCCGGGGTCACCATGCCGCGCACGAGGCGGGCAAGACCGGTGAGATTTTCCGTCAGCACTGGGTTACGCTTGTGCGGCATGGCCGACGAGCCCTTCTGGCCGGGCGAGAAGAACTCCTCGGCTTCGAGCACTTCGGTCCGCTGCAGATGGCGGATTTCAACCGCGACGCGCTCGATGGACGAAGCAATCACACCCAGCGTCGCAAAGAACATGGCGTGGCGATCGCGCGGGATCACCTGGGTCGACACCGGCTCGATGGAGAGGCCGAGCTTTTCGGCGACATATTCTTCCACCGACGGATCGATATTGGCGAAGGTGCCGATTGCCCCGGAAATCGCCGCCGTGGCGATCTCGTCCCGCGCTGCGACCAGCCGGGCCCGGTTGCGGTTGAATTCGGCATAGGCTTCGGCCAGCTTGACGCCAAAGGTGGTCGGTTCGGCATGGATGCCGTGGCTTCGGCCAATGGTGATGGTGTGCTTGTGCTCAAGCGCCCGCTTCTTCAATGCAGCCAGCAGCGCGTCGATATCGGTGAGCAGGATGTCGGCGGCATTCTTCAACTGCACCGACAGGGTAGTGTCCAGGATATCGGACGAAGTCATGCCCTGGTGCACGAAGCGCGCGTCGGGCCCGACGATTTCGCTTAAGTGCGTGAGAAATGCGATGACGTCATGCTTGGTGGTGCGCTCGATCTCGTCGATCCGCGCGACGTCGAAGCCATAATCGCCGCGTTCGGCCTTGCGCGCATTCATCACCTCCCAGATCTTGTCGGCGCTCTCTTTGGGCACCACGCCCAGCTCGGCCAGCTTGCTGGTGGCATGCGCCTCGATCTCGAACCAGATGGCAAAGCGGTTCTCGGCCGACCAATTGGCAACCATTTCGGGACGGGAATAGCGCGGGATCATGGGTTTAGCCTTGATAGGTCAGAGTTTGATTCAGGTACTGAGGGGATGCGGCCAGACACGCGCGGTCGCGTTTTAAACCACCATCCCGGTTGCCGCGTTACGGATTGCCTTGATCCGTCCCGCATAAGTGGTCGGGTCATTGCCCGCATAGATGGCCGAGCCGGCCACCAGCACATTGGCGCCGGCCTGGACGATGGCGCGGGCATTGTCGGCGGTGACCCCGCCATCGACTTCGAGATCGATATCCCGCCCGCCGATCAATGCTTTTGCCTGGGCGATCTTGTTCAGGCTCTCCGGGATGAAACTCTGTCCACCAAAGCCGGGATTGACGCTCATGACCAGCACGAGATCGCAATCGTCGATCACATGCTGGATGGCCGAGACCGGCGTTGCCGGATTGAGTGCCACGCCCGCTCTCTTGCCCACTGCGCGAATGGCCTGCAGCGAACGGTGCAAATGCGGGCCGGCCTCGGCATGCACGGTAATGATATCGGCGCCGCTTTCGGCGAAGTCACTCAGATAGGGGTCCGCCGGTGCGATCATCAGGTGCACGTCGAAGACCTTGCGCGTCACCGCGCGCACGGCTTTCATCACCGGCGCACCGAACGAGATATTGGGCACGAAATGCCCGTCCATCACGTCGACATGGATATAGTCCGCGCCGGCCTCGTCAATCGCCTTCACCTCCGCACCCAGCCGCGCGAAGTCGGCAGAAAGAATGGAGGGCGCTATGCGAAGCGGACGGGTCACGGTCATGGGCACCTCGGCCGAAGGGGAATAGCGGCTGCTCTAGCGCGCAGATGGGTTTTGGGCAAGGGCAGGGCGCTGTCCACACCCCGATTTGGGTTTCACGCCAAACAATGTTACCCCTCGCCCCGGATCGCCGACCGGCCATCCGTTCCCACCCATTCAAACGAGGCTCAAACCCCAAGTTAGGATAGTTTTTGCAAGTTCAAGTCCGCGACAACAATGTCGACCAGGCCCTTCGGGTCCTGAAAAAGCGTCTTCAGCGGGAAGGCGTATTCCGTGAGATGAAGCTCCGGAAATACTACGAAAAACCCTCGGAAATGCGCAATCGCAAGTCTGCCGAAGCCGTTCGCCGCAGCCGCAAGCTGGCGCGCAAGCAGGCCATTCGTGAAGGCCTGATTGCTGGCCCCAAGCGTCCCGCGCGCCCCGGCGCGCGCTAGGCGCGACTTACCGGCCGGGCCTGCGGGCCTGGCCGATATCGGCCAATTGCCGATGCAGATTGCGGATCTGGCGCGAACCATAGCGGCGGTTGCCCACACACAGTTGCGCTCCGTGCAGGCTGACAGGCGCGGCCTGTTCCATGGCAAAGCGGATGGCCTTTGCAGCCGAGGTGAAGCGCTTGGCGCCGGCGGTGCGCGCCGATGCGACGGTACTGCCGAGGAAAAGCTGCCCCGGCATGTTCAGGATATCGATGTTCATTAGTCTGTCTTTCTACCGGCTCTTGGCCGGGGCTCAGCGCTTGGCGCGCTCGAGGGGATAGTCCTGCGCGTCATAAAGCGCGCGGATCTCGTTACCCTCATATCGGTTGTCGCCGCTTTCCACGGCCATGCTGCGCAAAGCTGCAGCGGGCATGTCCTCGATGGCGAAGCGAATGGCTTCTGCGGCGGAGGAAAATCTGAAATATCGGGCGTTGCGCCCATGAAACGCGCCGGATTGCGCGTAGAGTTCGGCCGGTTCGGTCCAGTCCAGGTTCGCGATCACCGCTTGTTGACGGCGATGGTGAAGGCCTTTTTGGCGTCTTCGAACACGGTCTTGACCGCAGCGCTGGGGGACAGGTCGATTTCCTCGACCACGCGCTCATTGCTTTCGCCCCACGACTTTACCCGGTAGAGCATCGGGCCCTTGTCGTGTGGCAGGCAACTCATCACCTCACAGGGGCCGGAAGGACGGTTGCTGTGCCGGGGCGCGGAGCGCAACTCCAGCATTTGACCGACTTTGTAGCGGTGCGGCATGTACGCTCCTTGTGGACGTGACAATGGGGACGCCGCAAGGCGCCCCCACGCAATTGGCTTTAGGCCAGAGCGACGTTGATGGCGGACTCGCGACCGTCGCGACCTTTTTCGAGGTCATAGGAAACCTTCTGGCCATCAGCCAGGGTCGAGAGGCCAGCGCGCTCGATCGCCGAGACGTGCACAAAGGCATCCTTGCCACCGGCATCTGGGGTGATGAAACCGAAGCCCTTGGTGGAATTATAGAATTTAACGGTGCCGTTGATCATGTTGGCGCCTTTCAGTTTGGCTCGAAGCGAAGCAAACGAGCAGGTTTCTCCCGTGCACTGTGCATCAGGAGCCTAAGAACGTTCGCAATTCAGCAGGAAAGCCAAGCAACCGGCAGAGCCAGCAGGCCAAGTTTGCCAACAGGGGCAGAAACGTATGGATGCACCATCTACTGCAATTGGGGTGAAGTCAAGGCAGGAGGCTTTGTGGAAATATTTTGAGGGCGATGGAACTGGCAGTCTTGCGCTTCGTTCTAGGCCTGATGAACGTCTGCGGCAAATGGCTTGGATACGGCAAAGAAGTTCACGATTGATCGGCAAAAAAGGTGTCTCGACGAACATGCATCTAAGTGTATTTGGCTTCCGCAACCGCCGCGCTTCCGCATTCGCCGGCACACTCCCGGCGGTCTGTTCTGCGACACGATCCGCACCTGCCCTTGTATGACAGTCGGCCCCTGCGGCCAGAGGCAGGATCGCCGTGCCTGTGCGTGGCGACACCATGGCCAATAAGTTCCTGGCATTTAAAAGCGTAACACCTGGCCAAGTCACGGAAGCAAAAGAAGAATAATGAACGAGAGCTCCGTAAACCCCGAAACCTCCCTGTCGTTTCTGAGCGGCGGAGGCGCCACCGGTGCGCTCATCCGTGACCATGACTGGGGCAGCAGCCCGATCGGTGCGCCTGAGAGATGGCCAGAAGCACTCAAGACGCTGGTTTCGGTGATGTTGAGCTCAAGTCAGCCCATGTTCGTGGCCTGGGGCGCGTCGCGAACCCTCATTTACAACGACCAGTATGCGCAGATCCTGGCCGGCAAACACCCTGAGGCACTTGGCGGTGATTTCCTTGAGGTGTGGCACGAGATACGAGCGGATCTCAGCCCGATCGTCGCGCAAACATACTCGGGTGAGCCCGTCCAGATGGACGACATCATGCTCGTCATGCAACGACGTGGGTATCCTGAGGAAACTCACTTCTCATTCTTCTACTCCCCTATCAGAGATGACCGCGGCACCACGGCAGGATTGTTTTGCGCCTGCACCGAGATAACCGGACAGATAGAAGCCGAGCGTCAGGCCGAGCGCGAGCGGATGCGTCAGCGGCTCATGCTCAAGCAGATGCCAGGTTTCGTGGCTCTGCTGGTTGGTCCAGACCATCGCTTTGAATACGTCAACGACGCCTATCGAGAGATCGCGGGCGAGAGAAATTTTGAAGGTCGCACAGCGCGAGAGGTCTTTCCGGAAGTCGAAGACCAGGGGTATTTCGAGTTTCTCGACAACGTCTATGCGACGGGAGAGGCCTTCTCAGCTCACGCTGCGCCGATCCTTCTGGCTGGAGAAACCGAGCCCCGTTATGTCGATTTTCTCTATGAGCCGATCCGCGACGATGCTGGTGCGGTTACTGGCATCTTCGTGGGTGGATACGAGGTCACAGAGCAGGTCCGTACGAGAGCCCGGCTTGAGGAAAGCGAAGAACGTGTGCGCTCAGAAGCCGAGCGGGTCCGCCTCGCGCTTGATGCCGGGGCAATCGTGGGCACCTGGGTATGGGCGGTTCAGGAAGATCGTTTCATCGCCGATGAACGGTTTGCTCGTTCGTTCGCCCTCGACCCTGAGCTTTGCCGGCAGGGGCTTCCGCTGGACCTAGTGACCGCGTCGATCCATCCGGAGGACGTGGACAGGGTTTCCGATGCAATCGAGAAAGCATTGCAGGGCGGGGGCGCCTATAGCTGCGAATATCGAGTTCGTCAGACCGACGGTGAATATCGCTGGGTTGAAGCAAACGGATTGGTGGAACTGGATGCCAGCGGCACTGCTCAGCGCTTTCCCGGTGTTCTCATCGACATCGAGGAGGAGCGAAAAGCGAGGATCGAGCGGGATCGCTCGGCGGCGATGCTCGCTGCCTTCATCGAGGCAGTGCCCGGTGTTGTGTACGCCAAAGATCGGCAGGGGCGCATGCTGGTCGCCAATCGCGGCGCAACCGAACTAATCGGGAAACCGCCCGAGGAGTATCTGGGCAAGACAGATGCGGAATTTCTCGAAAACACGGCGCAAGGGGAAGCCGTGATGGCGAACGACCGCGCTGTTATGGAATCGGGGGTTGTACGGCAGATCGAAGAGACTGTGCATCGGCCGGACGGCAGCCCGGCGATATGGTTATCCACCAAATCGCCCTGGCGGGACACAGATGGCACGGTGATCGGCCTCGTCGGGTCATCGCTGGATATTACGGCGCGCAAGGAGGCAGAAGCTGCACTAGAGTCCAGCCGGGAAGAATTGAGGCGGTTGAACGCCTCGCTGGAAGAGCGCGTCAAGCAGGCAATCAAGGAGCGCGAGAACGCCTTGGCCCTGTTGCACGAGGCGCGGAAGGTCGAAACCCTGGGGCAACTCACCGGTGGGGTCGCGCACGATTTCAACAATCTGCTCACCCCGATTATGAGTGGTCTGGATATTTTGAGCCGTCGGCATGGTGACGACGAGAGGTCTCATCGGATCATTGCGGGGGCCCTGCAGGCGTCTGAACGCGCCAAGACACTCGTTCAGCGTCTCCTTGCTTTTGCGCGCCGCCAGACGCTGCTGCCAAAGGATACAGATATTTGCCGGCTTGCCAGGGATATGCGCGAACTGCTGGAGCGCACACTGGGCCCGCAGATCGAGTTCCGCCTGGAGACGAAGGACGCTGGATGTGCAGCCTTGGTGGATCCAAATCAACTGGAGTTGGCGATCCTTAATCTGGCCGTCAACGCTCGTGACGCAATGCCGGATGGTGGCGCGCTGACCATTTCGGTGGATACGGTGACCGTTGCCCCGAAGACGCCGCATGACACCCTTGAAAACGGTGATTACGTGCGCGTCAGTGTCATTGATACCGGTACCGGAATGGATGCCGAGACGCTCTCTCACGCTATCGAGCCGTTTTTTACTACCAAGGAAGTGGGACAGGGCACTGGTCTCGGTCTGTCGATGGTGCATGGCCTGGCCGCACAGTCCGGTGGTGCTCTGAGCGTGCGCTCAGTGCAGGGCCAGGGGACTACAGCCGAGATATGGCTGCCGTCCTCGCCTTGCCAATCAAAGCCGGAGCCGGTTCAGAACGCTGATGTTCCGCTCCCAGAGAAGACGAAAAAGGTGCTCCTCGTCGATGATGAGGCGCTTATTCGGATGAGCGTGGCGGACAATCTTGTCGAGCTTGGCTACGAGGTGATCGAAGCGGGCTCAGCAGCTGCGGCGTTGGAGCATGTTCGCTCGGGCGTTGTCCCCGATCTGCTTGTTACCGATCATATGATGCCTCGCATGACCGGGGCTCAACTCGCGAGCGAACTGCGCGGCATCATGCCCGACCTGCCCATTTTGATGATTACTGGCTATGCGGACCTGAAACCAGAGCAAGCTCGCGGGCTTGTGGTGCTCGCAAAACCTTTTCGCATGGCCGAACTTGGCATGCGCGTTGCTGAATTGCTGGATGGCAGGCGGTCCATCGGGACGCCTGCCTAGCCAGGGCAACCGCCCTCCGGGGCACCAGTCGGTGCCCGAGGGCGTTTGCTGAGTGCGATTCTCTCCGATAGTGCTTGTTCTCCGAAACGCTCCTGCGGCCGCTGGCGCATAGCGGGCCCAGAGCTTTGCGCCTCACATCCTCGCGATGCGGCACTGGGGCTCATTGCCTTTGGCCGGCACCGCGCTAAACAGGGGCGCGACTAAGGAGCGTCAGACGTGGAATTTTCCCTGCCTTTGGTGATCGGCGCCGGCGTGCTGAGTTTTCTCAGCCCCTGCGTGCTGCCTCTGGTGCCGCCCTATCTCACCTATATGAGCGGGGCGAGTTATGATCAGCTGCGCGCCGAGGCCGTCTCCGGGTCGCCCGGACAGTTGACCGGCCGCGTGGCGTTGACCTCCATCTTCTTTATTCTTGGGTTTACGGTGGTCTTTGTGGCGCTAGGCGCCACCGCCACCGCCTTCGGGCAGGCTTTCCGGCAACTTCTGCCGATCCTCACGCCCATTGCAGGCGTCGTCATTATCGCCATGGGCCTGCATTTCCTGGGCGTGTTCCGCATCGGCATTCTCGACCGGCAGTTGCGCCACAATGGTCCCGGTGCTGCCTCAGGGCCGATGGGCGGCTTCCTGCTCGGCCTGGCCTTTGCCGTTGGCTGGACGCCCTGCATTGGCCCGGTGCTCGCCGCCATTCTCTCGGTGGCCGCCAGTCGCGAGACCGCCTGGGAGGGCGCCTCGCTGCTCGGACTTTATTCGCTGGGGCTGGGCATCCCGTTCTTCCTCGCCGGCATCGCCGTGGGGCCATTCCTCACCTTTTTCAATGGCTTCAAGAAGCATTTGGGCGTGGTGGAAAAGGTCATGGGTGGCCTCCTTGTGGTCACGGGCCTGTTGTTCATCACCGGCAATTTCACCCGTATTTCCTACTGGTTCCTCGAGACCTTCCCCGTGCTGGCCAATTTCGGCTGAGTATCTTGGGGAATATTCCCGAACTTAAGGTCATTCCGTAGGCGGGGATTAACCCTGTTCACGGATTCGCGAGCGAGACGTGCTTTCCTCGGGCGATGTTGAGGCGCAGTTTACTCCCACGGGATGAGACTGGCGCCAGAACGCGCCAAGAGCAGCACACGAGTCCGCGAATATGCCAACCATCGCCAGAACGATGGACGATATCGCCGGGGAGGAGATCGGGGCGGATGCCGCGCCGGTGACCGCACGTCTTGCCGTCACGGTGCGAGTGTATAACCGCATCGAGGATGTTGAGCCTATCTGGCGCGCCCTGTCCCAAGGTGGACTGGAATCGCCGGGCCAGAGTTTTGATTTCATTCGGCTCTGGGTAATCAATCGCCAGATCGCCCAAGCCGACCAGCGCTATGTGGTGGGCGAGGTCGACGGTGTCCCAGTGGCGCTCCTGCCGCTGCATCGCAAAAGCGTGCATGGCGTGCGCCTATACACCTGGTTTCCCGGTGCCCATGCGGGCTGCTATGCGCCTCTCGTCGATGTGCCGCACCTCAACGCGCTGGGTCCCACAGGCCGCGCGGCCCTTTGGCAGGCCATGATCGGGGCACTCAAGGGCGCTGACCTCGTCTATCTGCGCTCGATGCCCGACCGGATCGGCGACATCGAAGGGCTGTTCGACGAGTTGGGCGACGCCCTGACTGTCGAAACGCTCTATCGCGCCCAGTTCGAGTCCTGGGAGCAGTGCGACCGCGAGCAGCGCAGCCGCTCCCGCCGCAAGCATGACCGGCAGCAGGGCGACCGCCTGGCCGCATTGGGTGACGTCGGCTTCGAAACAGTCAGGGACCCGGCGGAAGCCCATGCCGTGCTCGACACCATGTTCGCTCAGCGCTCGGCCCGTTTCAGGGCGCAGGGCATTCGCGATATTTTCGTGTGCGACAACATCACCGGTTTCTACCACGCGGCCCTTGAGCCTGGTTCAGGGCTCAACGTGCGCCTGCATGTGCTGCGACTCGATGGTGAGATCGTTGCGGCGCGCTACAACATCGTCGTTGGCGATCGCATGTTCTGCCTGATCTCCTCGATGAGCGACTGCGGCCACATCCAGTTCGGCTCACCAGGCAAACAGTGCCTGTTGCGGGTAATGCAGACCGTGTTTGACGATGGCATTGCGTTTTTCGACATGGGGGCCGGGTTCACCGACGAGAAGCGCCATTGGTGCAATGTGCAGGTGCCCCTACGGCAACACTATGTGCCGCTTTCCCCGCTTGGCGTTCTGGCGATGTCGACCCACCGCAATTTCCAGCGCCTAAGGGCCTGGGCCAAGAACAACGCCGCGGTCAAATCGGGTCTGCGTTCGCTCAATCAGCTTCGGGACCGTTTGCTGGCCAGGCGAAAATCAGATCAGCTTTAGCCCGCGCAGCGAGGCATGGCCCGACTTACCCACGATGATGTGGTCGTGCAATACAATCCCCAGCGGTTTGGCGATATCGGCGATTTCCTTTGTCATGCGGATGTCGGCCGATGAAGGGGAGGGGTCACCCGAGGGGTGGTTGTGTACCAGGATCAGTGCAGTCGCCGAGAGTTCGAGTGAGCGCTTGATCACCTCGCGCGGATAGACCGGCGTGTGGTCGACCGTACCGGTCTGCTGTACCTCGTCGGCAATCAGCCGGTTCTTCTTGTCCAGAAACAGAACGCGGAACTGTTCGATGGACTCATAGGCCATCTGGCTGCGGCAATAATCGATCAATTGGCTCCAGGACGACAGGATCGGCATCTGAATGTCGATGCGGTCCCGCCCGAAGCGGGCTGCCACAGCCTGGATCACCTTGAGATGGGCAATGGAAGTGGGGCCGAGCCCCTTGATCTTTTCGAGCCGGGACTGGCTGGCATTGAAGACGCCCGAAAACGAACCGAATTCGCGCAGCAACTGCTTGGCCAATGCCTTGGTGTCCTTGCGCGGGATGACCAGTTGCAGCGCCAGTTCAAGCAGTTCGTAGTCTTCCAGTGCCTCCCCGCCCAGCTTGAGGAAGCGCTCGCGGACCCTCTGGCGATGCCCGGCATGATCATCCGGCGCGGCAGGAGCCGGAATGGCGGCCTCGGCGAATTCGTCGGGCCGATCGTTCATCAGGCGCTCCGGCCGGCCAGTGGATTGAACAGCCCGGCGGGCGAGAGCGTGAAGATTTCACAGCCGGTTTCGGTGATGCCGATGGAATGCTCGCACTGCGCCGAAAGCGTGCGGTCGCGGGTCACCGCGGTCCACCCATCGGAGAGGATTTTGACATGCGGGCGGCCCAGATTGATCATCGGCTCGATGGTGAAGATCATGCCCGGTTTGAGTACGGCGCCGGTGCCGGGCGTGCCGAAATGCAGGATATTGGGCTCGTCATGGAACAGGCGCCCCAGGCCGTGGCCGACAAAATCCCGCACCACGCTCATGCGTTCGCCTTCCGCGACGGCCTGGATCGCTGCGCCGATATCGCCGGTGGTGTTGCCCGGCTTGGCCGCAGTAATGCCAGCTTCCAGGCTTGCATATGTCACCTCGATCAGTCGTTCGGCCTTTCGCGAGATTTCGCCCACCGGGTACATGCGGCTCGAATCCCCGTGCCAGCCGTCGAGCACCAGGGTCAGGTCAACATTGACGATGTCGCCTTCGCGCAACGGTCGTTCATCGGGAATGCCGTGACACACCACATGGTTGATCGAGGTGCAGACCGAATGGCGATAGCCCTTATAAAAGATGGTCGCCGGCACGGCCCCATGATCGCGGGCGAACTCATAGGCGACGCGGTCAATCGTCGAAGTCGGCACGCCCGCCTCGACAAATGGTGTGATCTCGTCGAGCGCCCGAGCGGTCAGGGCCCCGGCCCGGCGCATGCCTTCAAAGCCTTCCGCGCCATGCAACGGAATGACCCCGGCGGTGCGGCGGGCTTTGGCGTTGGCGTCGACATAAGTGATCATGCATTGGTCTCCTAAAAGCAAAATAAGGTCTTAAGCGGGTGAAGGGAAGGGCGGTGAACCGTTGACTTGCTCGGGGCGTAGGGGCATCCACAACTGCCTCAAGGAAAAATCACCGATGACCCAACAAGACACTCGCATCACCGCCGGCATGATCGTCATCGGCGACGAAATTCTCTCTGGCCGCACCAAAGATGTGAATATCGGCGCGGTTGCTGACTTCTGTACCGATCTGGGGATCGACCTCACCGAGGTCCGCGTGGTGTCCGACGAGATGGACGCCATTGTCGAGGCGGTCAACGCTCTGCGCGCCCGCTATACCTATGTTTTCACTTCCGGCGGTATCGGCCCGACCCATGATGACATCACCGCCGATGCCATTGCCAAGGCGTTCGATGTCGCCCTGCCGATCAACGCGCAGGCTCGGGCCATGCTGGAAACGCGCTGGAAGCAGACTGGCACCGAAGTCAACGAGGCCCGCCTGCGCATGGCCCGCATTCCTGAGGGTGCCGATCTGATCGTCAATTCGGTCTCTGCTGCGCCGGGCTTCCGGATCGGCAATGTCCATGTGATGGCGGGCGTACCGGTCATCATGCGCTCGATGCTTGAAGCGCTGGCGCCCACGCTCAAGGGTGGCAAGAAGGTTTCGTCGGTCGCCGTCCGGGCAGCCGTGGGCGAGGGCACGCTTGGCGGGCCGCTCGGTGTTCTGCAGGCCGAATATACGGACGTGAAGATGGGGTCCTATCCTCAAATGGGCAAGGATCGAGTGATGACCGAGCTGGTGCTGCGCTCGTCCGACGAGGCGCGGCTGGCCGAGGCGGCCGAGAAGGTTCGGGCCATGGTCGCTGCTGCCCATGAAAAGGCCGGTGTCGCGCCACCCGATGCAGAATGATTGGCGTTTGCCGCTGCCTTTGCTAAGGACGAGCCAATCAAAGATATAGGGGTCAGGCCCCGCCAGGAGAGCAGCGTGAGCAATCCCAACGAGAAATCCTTCCCCGTCACCTGGGATCAGTTCCATCGCGACAGCCGGGCGCTGGCTTGGCGCCTGGCCAGCATCGGTCCTTTCGATGCGGTCGTGGCCATCGCCCGTGGAGGCCTGGTGCCAGCGGCCATCGTTGCCCGTGAGCTCAATATCCGCACGGTCGAGACCGTTGCGGCCAAGAGCTATGACCACCAAAACCAGAGCGGCATTTCCATTCTCAAGGAAATCAGCCAGCCGGTCTTTGACCTCGCCAAGAGGGGCGGCAAGATCCTGATCGTCGACGATCTTGTTGACACCGGCAATACAGCCCGCGTGGTTCGAGACATGCTGCCCGGCGCCCATTTCGCCACGGTCTATGCCAAGCCCAAGGGGCGCGACATGGTCGATACCTTCATCACCGAAGTCAGCCAGGACACCTGGATTTTCTTCCCCTGGGATCTCGACGTTGCCTATGTCGCGCCGATTTCCGGCGCTACGGACTGATCGCGGGCCTGCTTATCCCTGTTCGCCAAGCCCATGAGACCATACCTTCGCGTCGACGCGAGGGCGGGGCATTGAGAGATTATCCGCAAGACGCCAATCAGGCCGCAAGGCGCTGGCGCGTATTGCCGGGCTCTTTCATTCGAATTGCGCGGGGCCGCTCACACGTGGTCGGCATGCGAACAGCCGATTACCCTTGAATTTCATCCAGGAAAACAAACTCGGTATCGCCGGCTGGCGAGATGCTGTCGTCGTCCAGCAGGCGCTCGGCTCCGGAGTGCGGTAATTCCACCGCCTCCCGCAGCACCGTCTCCTCGTCCAGGATCGCCACTAGATTGCCGCCCTGACGCGCTATTCCAGCCAGGAAACGCGCTGCTGATCCTTCGATCTGTGGCACCGGCAGAATGTTGGCGGCTTCCACATCGATGATGTCAGAGACGCTGTCTACCAGCAGCCCCATGTCGTGGCCCGCAACGTTGAGAACCAGGATGATATGACCGTCGTGCTGCTTCCGGCGCTCGGCCGAGCAGCCAATGCGCAGCGCCAGGTCATGAACCGGGACGACCCGTCCGCGAATGTCGATGACGCCGAGCACATCCGGCTTTTGGGCGGGCAGGGGCGTCACCGGGCTCCAATTGCGAATTTCGCGCATGGACATGATATCGACGCCGAAACTCTGCCCGGTACAGGCAAAGGTGATGAATTGCCGTATTTCGGCGTTGCCGCGTTCATCGGGCGGAGATTGAAACTGGTCCAGTTCCTGTGGCAGGGCCGACATTGCTACGCCTAACTCGGTACACATAGGTAGCCAACGTGGGCCACAGACATCATTGTCGAGAAAGGTTGCCGCAAGCTTAGCGTCTGGTGCGGGCGGCGGGAATCGAACCCGCAAGGCTATCGCCGAGGGATTTTAAGTCCCTTGTGTCTACCAATTCCACCACGCCCGCTTGGCTCGGTGCCCCGTGTTTGTCACAAGCTTTTGGACAAGACAATTGTGCTCAGACGATTCTTCCCCGGAGGCCAGATGATCGAACGCGTTGAAACCGGCATTGCCCCATCCTCGGCGCCCATCAATGATGCGGTCCGGGCCGGCAAACACCTCTGGCTGGTCGCAATCGCCGAGGATCCCGTCAGCGGCGAGATCGTCGTGGGCGATATTGAGGCGCAGACGCGCCGCTGCATCGACAATCTCGAGATCGCGTTGAGGGCCGCCGGCGGCGACCTGCGCAATCTGGCCATGGTGCAGATATTCCTCACCGACAGCGCTGACGCGGCCGGCATGAATGCGGTCTATCGCGAGTATTTCACCGCGCAGCCTTTTCCTGTTCGCGCCACCGTGGTGGTCAAGGAATTGCTGGCCAAGGGCCTCAGAATCGAAATGACAGCCACGGCGGTGTTGGACTGATGTTGCTCAAGCGGGATCTACTCGAAGAGATCAAGGCCGGTAGGGTGGACCTCATCTTCCGGCGCTGGAATCGACCGACGGTGAAGGCCGGGGGGACGCTCAAGACCAAGGTGGGCCTACTTTCTATCAAGTCGATCACCGACATGTCGCCGGACGACGTCACCGACGCAGAAGCGCAGCGCGCTGGGTTCAAGGATGTCGCCGAATTCCGCCGCTGGCTCGACACCATGAAGGCCGGCGACCTGTTCCAGCGCATCGAGGTAGGGTATCTGGGCGAGGCGTAGCGCCTAGAACGGCGTCGGCGCCACGAAGGTGGTGAAGACCTCCGTCGTGGGGTGGGTAAAGCCCAGTTCGGCGGCGTGCAATTGCAGCCGGTCGGCGGCCGCCAGGGCAGCGCCTTCGGAATAAAACGCATCGCCCAGAATCACATGGCCGATTGCCTTCATGTGAACCCGCAACTGATGCGTCCGGCCAGTCAGTGGGATCAACCGCACGCGAGTGGCGTTATCTTCGCGCTCGATTACGTGCCATTCGGTTTGCGAAGCGCGGCCATGGTCGTGGTCGACCTTTTGCCGGGGCTTGTTGAGCCAGTCGGTGGCCAATGGCAGGTCGATCAGGCCGCTGTCCTCTTCGATGATGCCCGATACCCGCGCGATATAGCTCTTGGTGGTCTTGCGGTGCTCGAACTGGCTGCCGATGCGGCCGTGGGCGCGCTTGTTGAGCGCCAACACCAGGACGCCAGAGGTGTCCTTGTCGAGCCGGTGGCACATGCCTGCGGTGGGGTAAGTCTGTCGCGCGCGATGTTCGATACAATCCCACAGGCTCGGGTCTTTACCGGGCACGCTGAGCAGGCCGGACTGCTTGTCCACCACCAGAATGTCGTCATCGACATGGATGACGTTCAGGTACGGATCGGTGGGCGGGAAATAGTCTTTGAGCGTGGGCATGGCGGGCATCAGCTGGCTCTAGCAGACAAAGCGGGACTTGACCAAGGTTCTTGGCAGATATGCGGGCGGCGGCGTAGTGTCCGTGCATGAAAACGGTGACCTTTGAGACAGCACTGGGATTGTTCGGCCTTGGCTGGACCGAGCGGGGCCTGGCCAGGGTGTTGCTGCCCGATACCTCACAAAAGGCGATGTTGGAGCGTCTGGGGCGCGACGGGGCGCGGCCGGGTGAGCCGACGCGGATGGTTGCCGGGCTGATGAACCGCATCGAAGATTATGCGGAGGGTCTCGAAGTGCATTTCGACGATGTGCCACTCGATCTCGGCGGTGTCTCCGGTTTCCACCGCAGGGCTTATGAGCGTCTGGTGCAAGTGCCCTGGGGCCAGACCATCACCTATGGCGCGCTTGCCCGCGAGCTGGGTGATCCCGGCCTGTCGCGTGCAGTAGGGCAGGCCATGGGCGCCAATCCCATTCCGCTGGTCATTCCCTGCCACCGGGTGCTGGCCAGCAATGGCAAGCCGGGTGGGTTTTCCGCGCCGGGTGGCACTTTCACAAAGGTCAAAATGCTGGCGATGGAAGGCGTCAATGTCGGCACACCGGCCGGTCAGATGAGTTTCGGATTCTAGTTTTCGGGTTCCAGTCATGGCCTATGCCTTCAAGCAGTCCAGTGGTGTTGCCCGCCAGGTGCGCGACATCGCCACAGAACAGATCGACAAGGCATTGGACGCGGTTGCGGCCAATGAGGATTTCGATCGAACCGTCCACACAGTGCGCAAGGCCTGCAAGAAGCTGCGGGCTCTGCTCAAACTCATCCGGCCGGTCTTTGCTGACTACCAAGCAGAAAACGACGCCATTCGCGCCGTTGCCGACCGTTTCTCGGTGGCGCGCGACGCGGCGGTGATGGTTCAGACGATGTCTGCGCTGGTCGATAGTTCCGGGGCGCGTCTCAGCGTCGATGGGGGCGGCTCGGTGGCCCTGCTTGACCGGCTGCGCGAGCGCGCCCGGCATTTGCGCCAGCAAATGGGCGAAGAGGAACTGCTGGCGCTGGCGGCGGCCGATTTCGAGCGGGCGCGTGAACGTGTGCCGGACTGGAAGTTTGATGCGTCCGGCGCGGATGTTGTGCAGCCGGGACTCAGGGCTGACTATTCCCGCTTACGCAAGCGGCTCGCCAAGGCGCGCGAGACGCCTGAAGGAGAAAGGGTGCATGAGTGGCGCAAGGCCACGAAGGTCTGGTGGTATCACATGCGGCTCTACGAGCGCACCGCGCCTGCAATCATGGAGAACCTCTGTTTGAGCCTCGATGAACTGGGCGAGACTTTGGGGGAGCACCATAATCTGATGGTGCTGTCCGATTGGATAGTTTCCACGCGTGCGCCGGGGGACAGCTCTGTCGACATGTTGCTGGCGATCATCGCGGAACAACAGGCGGCGCTTAGCGAAAAGGCATTCGACCTCGGCCGGCAATTAGCGGCGGAACCTCCGGGTGTAGCTGCAAAGCGCTTCAACGCCTATTGGAAGCTTCTGGAATAGAGTGATGGCCGAGGAAATCGAACGCAAGTTTCTGGTATCGGGGGAGGGCTGGCGTGACGCGGTTGCTGGCCGGAAGCGCTTGGTGCAGGGTTACCTCTCCAGCAATGCCAAGGCCACGGTGCGCATCCGCATTGTGGACGATCAAAAGGCACTGCTCACGCTCAAGGGCCCAGCCGAAGGGATCAGCCGGGCCGAGTTCGAATATGAAGTGCCGCTGGACGACGCACGCCAGATGCTGGAGCTGGCGCAGCCCAATGTGGTCGAAAAAGTCCGGCATCTGGTGCCCCATGGTGGTCTGATCTGGGAAGTGGACGTGTTCGGAGGTGCCCATGCCGGACTGGTCATGGCCGAGGTCGAACTGGTGTCTGAAGATCAGGTTATCGATCTCCCCGGTTGGGCGGGCAAGGAAGTCAGCCATGACGACCGCTATGCCAATGCGAGCCTGGCGCGGGTGCCGGGCGTTCCATCGGTTGACCCTGACGTGGCGTGAGGGACTATTGCCTCGTCTCGCGGAGGATGCGGGACCATGAACAAGACCTATACCGTCAACCAGCTTGCCCGGCTCGCGGGTATTTCGGTGCGTACGCTGCACCACTATGACGAGATCGGTCTGCTCAAGCCCGCATTCGTCGGCGAGAACCGCTATCGCTACTACGGCGAGGAGGAGTTGCTGCGCCTGCAGCAAATTCTGATCCATCGTGAACTGGATATGCCTCTGAGCGAAATCGGCGCCATTCTGGATGCGCCCGGTTTCGACCGGCTCGCCACGCTGCAAAGGCAGCGGGAACGGCTCGAGGAACAGGCGAAGCGCTACGCCGGCATGGTCCGGACGATCGACCGCACGATCGCCCGTCTCAAAGGAGAACGCACAATGACTGACGCAGATCTCTATTCTGGCATCGTCTCACTTGAAAAGCAGGCTGAATACGAGGCCTGGCTGATCGAGCGCTATGGCGCCGGCCTAAAGAGTGAAATCGATAACAGCCGCAAGGCCATGGCTGAATTGTCCGAAGCCGAGCAGGCTGCCATGATGGAGGAGTTGCGGCTGGTCGAAGACGGTCTGGCTGAAGGCCTGCGCCGGGGCCTGCCGCCGCAAGCGACCGCGCTCGATCCCTTGATTGAACGCCATCGCGCTTGGGTCGCCTCGGCCTGGGCGCGCGACTGCCCGCTAGATGCTTATGTCGGCTTGGCTGAAGTCTATGAACACCCCGATTTCCGCAAGCGCTACGAGGCGATCGAACCTGGCTTTGCCGACTATCTGGTGACGGCCATGCGGGCCTGGGCGCGCCGTCAGGCGTAGCGGGGGCATCAAGCACCGGTCAACGCGGCGGATCGCTCCGGCAGCTGTTGCGTTGACCCAGCAGATAAGACAAGGGGGAAATATGTCGGGAGAGCTGGTGCATATCATTGTGCGCACGGTGGAATGGGTAGGTATCGCCATCATTGTGCTTGGTCTGATCGTGGGAACCGCGCGGTTCCTGATGCAATTGCGCGATCGCGACGTCCATGACCGGTTTCGCAGGTATCGAGCGGATATTGGCCGTGGCATTCTGGTGGGACTGGAGGTGCTCGTCGCAGCCGACATCATTGCGACGGTGGCCATCGAGCCCACACTGGACAGTCTGGCGGTGCTGGCCGGCATTGTGGCTATCCGGACCTTTCTCAGCCTGTCGCTCGAGGTCGAAGTGTCCGGTCGATGGCCCTGGCAGCAGACACATGCCGAGGTCAAACAGCGGCAGGAATCGCGCTAATCACTGCCAGCGCTTGAAGCTCTTTACGTCCCCTAGCGCACTGATGATGGTGCGCACGATCTTGTCGATGCTGTCGGTTACGGGCACGTGCAGCGTGTTTTCCGTGGCCGGGTCAGGCACCTCGAGCGTGGCGAACTGACTGTCGAGGAGGCTCGTTGGCATATATTCGTGGCTGCGCTTGGCCATGCGCTCGCCGATCAATTCCCTTGAGCCGTCCAGATAGACGAACAGGACTGGTTCACCAGCCTTTTCGGTGATGAAGTCGCGATAGATGCGTTTGAGCGCCGAGCTGGCGCCGATGGCGACGTCCTTTTTCTGTGCCGCCTGCTTGAGGGCCGCCGTGTGTGCCTCGAGCCAGGGCCAGCGATCCTCGTCGTTTAGGGGCGTGCCAGCCCGCATTTTCTCGACATTGGCTTCGGGATGGTACTGGTCGCCATCGAGGAGCGGGGCATGCAGGGCGCGTGCGAGGGCCGCTCCCACGGTAGATTTTCCCGATGAGCTGACGCCCATCACGATGATGATGCGAGCCGGCTTAGACTGTGGCTGTGAAGGCGCCGTCGACATAGAGAATGTGTCCGTTCACGAAACTGGAAGCGTCGGATGCGAGAAAGATTGCAGCAGGGCCAAGCTCTTCGACCTCGCCCCAACGGCCCATGGGGGTCCGTTGTTTGACCCAGCCATCAAAGGCTGGGTCAGCCATCAGTGTAGTGTTTAGGTCGGTCTTGAAATAGCCCGGTGCAATAGCGTTTATGTTGAGCCCCCGTGGGGCCCAGTCGGCCGCCATGCCGCGCGTGAGGTTGGCAATTGCCGCCTTGGCAGCGCCATAGGGTGCAGCAGTCGGGCGGGCGTGATTGGTCAGGATCGAGCAGATATTGATGATCTTGCCCCGGCCGCGCTCCAGCATGTGCTGGGCAACAGCCTTGCTGACGGAAAAGGTAGAGACCACATGGGCGCTCAGCATAGCTTCGAAATTGTCGTGGCTATAGGTCTCCAGGGGCCCGCGGATCTGCATGCCGGCGTTGTTGACGAGAATGTCGATGGGGCCAATCTGATCCTCACAATGACCGATGGCCTCGGCGACGCTGTCGGGGCTGGTTACATCAAAGGCCAGAGCGGAGACCTTGGCTCCGCTATCGGCTAGATCGGCGGCGGCTTTGCCAAGTGCCACTTCGTCACGGCCGTTGAGCACCAGTTCTGCTCCGGCCTCGGCAAGAGCCTTCGCCATGGCAAGGCCCAATCCACGGCTGGACCCAGTCACTAGGGCCCGCCGGCCGGACAAGTCGAATTGCGCTATTCCCCGCGTCATTGTTGGCCTTATCCCCTCGAAATGGCACCGTCCATCAGGGTGTTAGAGGACACCCCGGGGCGATGCAAGGTGGAGGAGGGAGACCGTGGCGCTGGAATACCTTGCTTCAGACGCCATCGACCTGCCGCGTAACAAGGTCATTGAGCTGTTCGAGACTTCATATTGAGAGGTCTTGGCGAGGTGACGGGTGGGAAGCGACTGACTTGATCTTCCATACAAGATATGCGATCTGGCCGGAAATTGTGCAATCCGCCCTTCCTTCAAGGCGCGGATTGTGGTCATTTCCTGCCCGCGTGTCGTGCCCTCAAGCGCATGAAGTGAACACGGAAGAAATTTAGAAGGACTGTTTGAATGTCGACAGCAGATATCGGCCTTATCGGCCTAGCGGTCATGGGCTCCAATCTGGCCCTGAACATTGCCGAGAAGGGCTACACTGTTGCCGTTCACAACCGGTCTGCGGGCCGCATTGACGAGCATATGGCCGACGCAAAGGCCCAGGGCCTGGATGGCAATACCATTCCCAAATACGACCTGGCCGAATTCGTCCAGACGGTGAAGGCGCCGCGCTCGATCATCATCATGGTCAAGGCCGGTCAGCCGGTCGACGATATGATCGAGCAGCTTCTGCCTCATCTGGAAGCGGGCGACGCCATCATCGAGTGCGGCAATTCGCTGTTTACCGATACCCAGCGCCGCTTCGATTATCTGAAGCCCAAGAACATTGGCTATCTTGGCGTCGGTGTGTCGGGCGGCGAGGAGGGCGCGCGCCATGGTCCTTCCATCATGGTGGGCGGCTCCAAGGAGCAGTGGCACAATGCCGAGGCGGTGCTGACCGCCATTGCTGCCAAGTTCAACGGTGAAAGCTGCTGCGCTTATCTCGGCGAAGGTGGCGCTGGCCACTTCGTCAAGACCATCCACAACGGCATCGAATATGGCGACATGCAGATGATCGCCGAGGTCTATGGCGTGATGCGCGACGGATTGGGGATGTCGCCCAAGGAATGCGCTGATGTGTTCAAGGAATGGAACAAAGGACCGCTCAATTCCTATCTGATCGAGATCACCGGGCATGTCCTGGATGCCGTCGATGACCAGACTGGCAAGCCGCTGGTCGAGCTGATCCTGGACAAGGCCGGCCAGAAGGGCACCGGCGTCTGGTCCGCCATCGTTGCCCAGCAGATGGGCGTGCCGGCCACTGCCATCGAGGGCGCCGTGGCTGCCCGCTCGATCTCCTCGCGTAAGGCCGAGCGTGTGGCCGCTGAGGGAATCTATGGCAAGCCGGACCGCGCCAAGACCGACGTCACCCTGGCCGATCTCGAAAAGGCCCTGCTGGCCGGCAAGATCGTCTCCTACGCCCAGGGCTTTGCGGTCATCGCCAAGGCCTCGGAAGAAAACGGCTGGGCGCTGCCGCTGGCCACCATCGCCAAAATCTGGCGCGCCGGCTGTATCATCCGCTCGCGTTTCCTCGATCAGATGGCATCTGCATATGACAAGGGCGAGGCGGTTAACCTGCTGGTCGTGCCCGATTTCGTCACGATCATGAAGGATAGCCATCCGAGCCTCAGAAAGGTCGTGGCCGCCGCCGCCATGGGCGAATTCCCCATGATCTGCCTCTCGGCAGCACTGAGCTATTTCGACAGCTATCGCCAGGCCCAGGGCACCGCCAACCTCATCCAGGGCCAGCGCGACTTCTTCGGCGCCCACGGCTTCGAGATCGAAGGCCGTGGCTCAGACCTGCACGGCACTTGGCCAAGCACGCTGGGCAAATAGGCCCGGCCATTCGCAATGAAAAAGCCCCGCTTCGGCGGGGCTTTTTGTTTCAAAGAGCGCGGAACATCACGTAGCTGTCGACATAGCCCAGGGCGGGATGCCTGAAAGCCTTCGGCAACGTGCCCACGATTGTAAAGCCGAGCTTTTGCCACAGGGCGACCGCTCCGGTGTTGGTGGACACGACGTGGTTGAACTGCATGGCCCGGAAACCGCGTTCGCGAGCGCGGTCCAGCGAGTGCAGGCACATGGTCTTTGCAACGCCCTTGCCGCGTGCTTCAGGCGCGGTCATGTAGCCGCAATTGGCCACATGCGCGCCGCC
Source organism: Devosia polycyclovorans (assembly GCF_042181575.1). Lineage (GTDB taxonomy): Bacteria > Pseudomonadota > Alphaproteobacteria > Rhizobiales > Devosiaceae > Devosia > Devosia polycyclovorans. The sequence continues at coordinate 2,043,473 of NZ_CP170082.1, forward strand.
GCCAGCCTGATTTGCCATGAGGTAGTAGGTGCCGACGATCTGCCCTTCGAGTTCAGCCACAAAGACCTCGTGGGCGCGCATCAGCCAATAGGCTTTCAGACCCGCTTCGTCGAGATTGGTGTCAATCGCGTAGGTTTCGCCCGCGGCGAGGACGGGGGCGATGATGGCGTGGATCGCGGCCCAGTCGGCCTCATTGGCGGGGCGGATGTGCATCGTCTTCGTCTTCCTCGATCGGCGCGACGCGCACCTGGCCGGGCGGCGGCACCTCGGGGGCATGCGGGTGGTCAGCGATGCTGGGGCGCCGGCCGAGTTCAAAGCGAAGGGCGGCAATGGCAAAGAGGATCAGCGCCAGAAGCACCGCGATGCCACAGGCGATAAAGGGCGCGCCGGGGAAGTAATGCTCGGAGGTCGGGGAGCTGGTGTAATAAGAAAAGATTTGGGTCGCGCCGAGCGGGCCGATGATCGTGGCCAGCGAGCTGGCGGCGTTGACCGCACCTTGCAATTCGCCCTGGCTGTTGTCCGGCACCTGGCGCGACAGCACGCCGTTGATCGCCGGTGGCGCAAGTCCGCTGACGGTACCCACGGCTATGAACAGATAGAGCTGATAGACGTCCTCGGAAAAGGCAATGCCGGCAAAGGCTATGGCCGCCGCCGCCAGACCGAGAATGCCTACGGCGGGTTCTCCGAGGCCCTTGGACAGGGGGCCGGCGACCACAGCCTGGCTGAAGGCGAAGCCGATGCCGAAGGCACCCAATGTGCGGCCGATGGCGGAGGACGAGAAGTCGAAGACCTCGACGGTGAAATAGCTGAAAATGGTCGGCAGGGCCTGCGTGGCCAGTTGCAGGAAGAACAGCACTGCCAGCAGCCACAACACCGAGGAATACTGGCGCAGGGCGATGACGGCGCCGAGGGGATTGGCGCGCCGGATGTTGAACTTGCGCCGATTGGATTTGGGCAGGCTTTCGGGCAGCACCAGAAGGCCGAAGAGGAAATTGGCAAAGGCGAGACCAGCAGCCGCGAGGAACGGAATGCGTGGGCCGAATTCGCCCAGTTCGCCGCCGATCACCGGACCGATGATGAAACCGAGGCCAAACGCAGCGCCGATCAGGCCGAAGCGATGGGTGCGCTTATGCGGTGGAGTGATGTCCGCCATATAGGCGGTCGCCGTCGCCAGTGCCGCACCCGCGATGCCTGCGATGATGCGGCCCACAAACAGGTACCAGACGAAGGGCGCGATCGACATCATCAGGTAGTCGAAGGTCAGCCCCAGTAGCGAGAGAAGGAGCACCGGCCGCCGTCCGAAGCGGTCGGACAGATTGCCCAGGACCGGGGAGAACACGAACTGCATGAAAGCATAGGCAAAGACCAGATAGCCGCCAATCACCGCTGCCTCTGCCACGCTGCCGCCGGTCAATTCCTCAAGCAGCTCGGGCAGCACCGGCACGATTATCCCCACCCCGATCATATCGATCAGAATGGTGATCAGGATGCAGGTCAGGGTCAGGCGAGAGCGAGTCGCGGCTTGCATGCGGTGGTTGTTACCTTCTTCTTTGTTCCACCGGAATGGTGCGACGCAATTGACACGGCGGAGACCGCCAAGGCAAGACCGGAGCGGTCACGTTGCCGGGCTGTCACCGACATCGTGAGAATAGACCCATGCGAGCCGGTCCAGATGGGCTCTCGGTCCCTGGAGCCGCATGACGGTGTTCCGTGCCACGCTGAGCGGCCAGCCCATATGGAAGATACGGCCATTCTCGGCCGAAAGTGCGGCAATCCGCCGGACCCTCGGCTGGCGCATCTTCGCATAGCGATAGAAGGCCGTTTCAGCCGATTCAGTTCCCATCAGGAGCGGCGCGAGTGTTGCCGCGTCCTCGATCCCCATTGCCGCGCCCTGTGCCTGAAAGGGGACCATGGCATGGGCAGCGTCGCCGATCAGCCCGATATTGTCCTGGTGCCAGACGGAAGCCTCGACCGTGTACATGGGCCAGGCGGTCCAGCCCCGCGACGCGGCGGTCATGATTGCCTCAACCCGCGCGCCGGAGTTTTTGAGGCTTGGCTGCTCGCCTTCCATGCGGATGTCGTCGGGCATGAAGAGGGCAAGGTTGACCTGGTTGCGATGCGGCAGCGGGTAGCACACCAGGTGAAAACCGGTGCCGAAAAAGACAGATACCCGGTCGGCCGCGATCTGGCCGGTCAACGCCGCTGTCGGCACCAGGGTCCGCCAGGCAATGCGTTTGCGGTATTGCGCTGCGGGACCGTCAAGCACGCCAAGCCGCGTCTGGGAATGGACGCCGTCAGCGCCGATAAAGCCCTGCGCCCTGGTGGTGCGGCTTTGGCCGCTCGCCTCATCGATGGCCGCGGTGACGCCACGGGCGTGGGACACGACATCCCAGTTCCGGACCCCAAAAACGATGTCGATATTGGCGAAGCGACGGCAGGCCTTATAGAGCAGGTCTGCGAGATCGGCCCGGTGCATCACCGCATAGGGGGCGCCGAAGCGTTCGCGCATGATGGCGCCCAGCTCCATGCTGACCAAGGGATGCTGGCCGTGCTGCGGATAGACGTCGAGCGCCTGCGGCTCCAGGCTGGCCCGCTCTATGGCTTCGCCGAGGCCGAGACGGTCCAGCACACGGCGGGCGTTTGGACTGATCTGGAGGCCCGCGCCAAATTCCTGGACGGTTGCGCTGCGTTCAAGCACGACGACGGTCGCGCCGAACTTGGCCAGCGCCAGCGCCATGGTCATGCCGGAAATACCGGCGCCTGCGATGATAAAGCTACGGCCCGAGGCGGCCATGGGGCTGCTCAGGCAGCGTGGACCTTGAAAATGGCCGATGCGGGGTTGGCATGACCTTCGCCCAGTTCAGTCTTGAAAACGTAAAGTGTCGAGCAGTAGGGACAGACAATCTCGTTGTCCTTGCCCATATCCAGAAAGACATGGGGATGATCAAATGGGGGCAGGGCGCCGACGCACTGGAATTCCTTGGAGCCGATCTCGATGCTGCGCAGGCCTTCGGAATTGTGGAAATGCGGTGTGGAGCCGTGAGCCATGGTCTGGAACCTGGATGGTGTTTGATTTGGCGCGACCATAGCCAAAGGGCCATCCCAAGAAAAGGGCAAAGGGGTGCTTGATTTTGCGTCGCTAAGCCGCAACGCCCGGATGACTGAAAGAAGGATGCTTCATGCCTAGTTTCACCACCTCTGGTCTCCGACTTGCCTATGAGGTCGCGGGGAAGGGCCCGCCGGTCCTGTTGATCCACGGCTTTGCATCCAGTGGCAAGGTGAACTGGGTGGACACCGGCTGGGTCGAAACGCTGGTCGAAGCCGGCTACCAGGCGATCACGCTCGACAATCGGGGGCACGGCCAATCGGACAAGCCGCATGACCCCGAGCACTACTATCCCACTCAGATGGCAGAGGACGCATTGGCCCTTCTCGATCATTTGGGCATCGAACGGGCTGCCTTGCTTGGCTATTCGATGGGCGCGCGTATCGCCGCCTTTATGGCCTTCAACCACCCCGGGCGGGTCGTGGCGGCGATTTTCGGCGGCATGGGCATGAACCTGATCAACGGCTTGAGCGATGGCAATGACATCATCGCCGGGCTTCGGGCGCCGGATTTGTCAGACCTGACCCACCCCACCGCGCGGCAATTCCGGATTTTCGCCGATCATACCGGCTCGGACCGCGAAGCGTTGGCTGCCTGCATGGAAACGTCGCGTCAGCCCATGGCGCGGGCCGATGTACGGCGTATTGAAGTGCCGGTGCTGGTGGCGGTGGGCGAGGCTGACGAGATGGCTGGAGGGCCCGCAGCGCTGGCCGAACTGCTGCCTAAAGGGCAAGCTCTGGTCATCCCCAAGCGCGATCACATGCGCGCTACGGGCGACAAGGTCTTCAAGGCAGCGACCCTCGAATTCCTGGGCAGGCATTCCTCAGATATACCGGCTTCGTGAACCAATGTGCCAGCTTTGGCTTTGAACAAGGAAACGATCTGTCCTATATCGTCATTTATCGATGAAGCGGAGAACGCGACATGAGCGGCAATGCCAAGATTTCGGCCCAGCTCCAGGCTGTCGATCCGGTCTGGGAAGCCGTTCGAGCCGGCGCGCGCCAGGTGCTGGAGAACGAGCCGTTCCTGGCCAATCTGGTGCTGTCTACCGTGCTCAACCACGATACGCTTGAAGAGGCGCTGGCTCATCGGCTGGCGACGCGTCTGGATCATGAAGATGTTTCGGCGGATATGATCCGCCAGGGTTTCGCCGAGACCCTGCGGGATCACCCGGAAATTGGCCAGGCGGCCCGCGTGGATCTGGCGGCAACGCTTGAACGCGATCCGGCCTGCCATCGCGCCATTGAGCCGCTGCTCTATTTCAAGGGCTACCAGGCCATCCAGACTCACCGGTTTGCGCATGCCATGCACAAATCCGGGCGCCGTGACTTTGCCCTTTATCTGCAGAGTCGGGCGAGCCAGGTGTTCCAGGTCGACATCAATCCGGCCGTGGCGATCGGCAAGGGCATCATGCTCGATCACGGAACCGGACTGGTGATTGGCGAAACCGCCATTGTCGGAGACAATGTTTCGCTGCTGCAAAATGTGACCCTGGGCGGAACCGGCAAGGCCGATCAGGACCGTCACCCCAAGATTGGCAATGGCGTTCTGATAGGTGCCGGCGCCAAGGTCCTGGGCAATATCAAGGTTGGCGATTGCAGCCGGGTCGGTGCCGGTTCGGTGGTGCTCAAAGAAGTTCCGCCGCGCACGACCGTAGCGGGCGTTCCGGCCAAGGTGATTGGCGAGGCCGGTTGCGCCCAGCCGGCCCTCGTCATGGACCAGATGGTGCTGGTGCACGACGCGGGCAAATAGTGCCGGGCAAGTGGGCCTGGCCAGTTGTTACCGCTAAATTGCCCCGGGCAGGGGTTGTCAGCGCTTGATCAGACACTAGATTGCCGGCTCAACGTAACCAGCAGGACATGTTCCCGTGAACCATCCCGAGATCATCAAGCTGCAGAAGTTTCTGCAGCGCACGTTCAACAATCGCAATATCGACGTTCGCCCACGGCCAAAGCTGAACGATTCCGTTGAAGTGTTCATCGGCGAAGAGTCCATCGGCCTGATCCATCTTGATGATGAAGACGGCGACAAGTCCTACATGTTTTCCATGTCCATCCTGGACATCGACCTGGACGATATCGACTAGTTGTCCAAAGCGCCGATCTTGCCCAGCCAATGGGTCAGCTCGGCGTCAAACTGCCGCCAAGCCACGAGGGCCTCGGCGTCAAAACTGAGGATGGCCGCCAGCCCATTGGGCAGGTGGATGGTCCTCAGGCACCGGTCGGCCCGGCTCGGCTCTGGCGCCGATGCGCATTTGGCGACAAATGGGGACGGCGAGAGCGGGTCATACCAGACCGTTTCGCCTGCATAGCCATCTGCGGCCAGCAAGGGCTTACCGACCAGGCCGGGAATGCCACTCACTGAATCATCGGCGAACTGATGCAGATAGACTGCGTCGAGCAGCGCACTGCTGGCCCGCGCGCCGGTGCGTGACGTTAGCGTTACCTCCACTGAAGCGGGCGGCTGATCTTCCTCAAGCGCCAGGGCAAACGCCAAGTCCACCTGACTGACAAAGCCGGGCTTGATGGTCTCGCCATAGCGAAACCAGGCCGCCGGAATATGCAGTTCTCGCCCGGCTACGGTCTGGGTAACAGGATCGGAATCCTCAAGTGAGGGTAGAGAGCGCTGGGTCTCCCGAGCGGCACGATCCACCATATAGGCCAATCCCACCGCCATAAGCAGGACCAGCAGGCCGATCCCCGCCAGATTGTAGGCGACGTGACTGCGTCCCGTTTCGGCAGCGCTCGCATGCGTATCGGTGGCCGCCATGGTGGAAATTAACCAGATTTCTCGCTTCGGGGTGACAGCCATTAGGGAGCGCAATATGCTTAACAAAAGGTAAACTTTGGCGCTGCGTGGGCAGATGGCAGGGGAGTGGGCATGACAAGGGAACTGGTGCTTGCGGCATTCATCATGGGTGTCGGCCTATGCGTCGCCGGGGCAGGAACGCATCTTTATCAGTGGATCACGCGGCAGCAGGCCATGCTGCGCTGGGATGGCAAGTCCTATCTGGCCTCGCTCGGCAATCTGGCGATGAGCTTTGTGTGCGGGCCCTATATCCTGCTTCAGTTCGGTTGGCGCCACGAAGAAGATGGCACGCTTTCGATGCCCTCCATGCTGCTTTCGGCCCTGGTGGCTTTCGGGTGGGCGTTCGTTACCGGGCTCTTTTTCATGAGCATATACGTGGCGGTGCGGCCGCTGGCTCAGGTGATAGCCTAGACGCAGCAAAGCCGGCGGTGCTTGCGCACAGCCGGCTTTGCTCTTCAGACCCCTATCAGGGATGGGCTTGGGGCGGGGTCCGGAAACTTGTCAGTTGGTGCTGGCGACCACGAGCACGCGGTCGTCGATCATGTCGACCCACTGGCCGGCATGGGCTTGCGACTGACGCTTGATGAACTTGTAGGGCGTCTCGCTCCAGACGCGGATGGTCCCGTCCTGATTATCCAGCACAAGGTCGCCGCGATCCGTGCGGGCCAGCAGGACTGCGTGGCCGTTTCCGTTGGCCTCCTTGACGACGGCAATCATCAGCGTGCTGGGGTGCCAGCCGGCATTGATCAGGTCGCGACGTTTGGCGAGTGCAAAGTCTTCACAGTCGCCGTAGCCGTTCGGATAAGTCCAGAACTCTGCGACCTGATAGAGGTCCTGATCTGTGACCGGTACGACGTTGCGGTTGTAATAGGCGTTGACGGACACGAGCTGCTGCCAGTTGCGATCATCCAGTATGGTCGCAGGTACCACGCGGTCATAACTACGGCATTCGGCCGGGTTGGATTGGCAGAACTCGAGATGCCCCACCGGGATCGAGGTCGTGCCAGCGCTGGTCTGGACGTAGGCGATATTGGTGAAATCGAGCGCTGCGCTGGGGGCGGCGGGGGCTAGCGCGAAGAGGGCAGTGAGTAGCCCGGCCAGCAGTCCCTTGTTGAGCATCTTCATCGTGTCGTCTCCCTGATGGAGACCACACTAGGGAGGGCCACTTGCCTCGATGCGAAAAGTGCCACGCAGTTTTTATGCGTGTTTTATCGATGCTTATAGGAGTTTTTTAACCATGCCGGGCGGGGGAGAGCTGGCCGCCTGAGGGTTGGGAGCAGCCGGGATTTCGAGAGATGGCAGCGAACCGCAGCGGCTCAGTTCATGCGCAGGTTCTGCTGCACGACCGTCAACATTTCCTGGGCGGCCACGAATTCCACCGCGACCCCGTTCTGGAAGTGGCGAACAACGCGGGCGCGCATACGGCCCAGAGTGATCGGGGTGCCCATAGCAGGACGAACGTCGAGCTCTACCGCGGCACCGGACAGCGAGATGTCGATAATCTTGCAGTTGTAGCGACGACCATCGTCAAGCACGACTGTTGAGTGACGGATATCGGGCACGACGCGCTCGTGCCGGCGGTCCTCGGGCAGATTGAGGAGATCCTTGTTGGCCAGCCATGTAAGCTGTGCCGCCATTTTGTCGCGCTTGCGCGGGGAAGCTGCCAGATCCATGATGAATCCTCCATCGACCTGGGACAGTATCGTCCCTTCGATGCGTCCCATATGGTCCAGATAGGCAACAATACGTTCGCCGACGATGCCCGGTACGGGGGCTATAACGACCGCGTCGCCTGGCGACATGGACAGGACCTGGCAAGGGAACTCGCGGCGGTCGGCCAGCATATAGCGACCGAGTATCGACACCTTCACGCGCTGGAAGCGCCCGTCGCCCGCATTGGCATGCAGGCTGGCGATAGGCTGTGGAGCGGCAATGTCATCATTGAGCATACGTCAACCTGTTCCACGCACTGGGGAAAACCACAGCAAACTTAGCTGGGCTTGGTTAACGCTTGATGAGAATTGGTGCTGACAGGTCGCTCAAATGCGACTTGTTCAGTTCCTGCCGCCGTCAATGACTGCAAGGTGAGCATACCGCCGGGCGCTGCGACCATAAACAGTGGTCGGCATGGCACTGGGCTGTGCGGGGGAACCGTATTCGCTCTCGTTGACTACACTGGCCAGAACTTCGCGCGCTGTCTCCTCGGCGGGCACCTCATCGGGCCAGATCAACCGAAGGCCAGTGATGCGCTGCTCAAGGACGGGTTGGACGCCCAGCCAGTAGGGTTCTTCTAGCGCCGACATTGAGCCCAGAATGCGGGTGTGGGTTGAGCCATTGTGGCGCAGCGGCATGAGAATGGTCTCAAAGCTCACCTTGGTATGCAGGGCCGTCGTGCCCTGGAAGGTAACGAGCGCCACAGCGTGGTCCTCGGTAACGGCGCGTATCAGCGTTTCCATGGCGTCGCTGTCACGATCATGCCAGAGCGCGGAGAAGGAGCGGCCCTTCAGTTCTCGGCAATAGCTGGTGCACAGGTGTGAACCCGCCAGGCGGAATGAGAACTTGTCCGCACTGTCGAGTTCGAGAATGAAGGTGTTGGCCAGAGCCTCACGGATGCGTGTGGGGTCGATGTCGCGACGGTCTGGCGCGCTGCGGGAGCCCCGAATCGTGTTCCAATAGGTATAGAGTGTCTTGGTGCTCGGCATCTGCATCGTTCGGACCCGCGATTTGAGGCGTCGAGGCATTCTCCCTAGGGGAGTCCGCCGCTTCAGCAACATTCGCAAAATGCAGCGCCGATGGCGCGCTTAAAGATTAGTTAAGGTTAACGTCTGTGGCCAAATGTGGAAAAGCGCGGGCAGGCCAGTGGCCAGCCGAGGTCTGGGGCTCTGAGGATGAGTGAACAAGATCGGGAGCCTGCTTCGCAGGGGCCTCAGCAGCGCGAGCCTGTTTTTCTGTTGCCTGCGTCCATCACGGCGCTTGCAGGGGTATTGGCAGCCATTCACCTGGCGTCAACCTTGATTCTTAACCCGCAGGGACAGGTTGACCTGCTGCTCTGGTTTGCGTTTCAGCCCTACCGCATTGTGGTGGCCGGGGTTGATCCCAGCATCGCAATTCCGCTGATCTGGACCCCATTCACACATGCTTTTCTGCATGCCGGATGGGACCACTTGCTGATCAATGTCGCCTGGCTGGTTATCTTCGCGACGCCCGTGGTGCGCCGCTATGGTGCCTGGCCGATGCTGGTGCTGTTCCTGGTTTCGGCGTTCTTTGGCGCGGCGCTGTTCGCGGCGACCACTCTTCACAGTCAGGTCTATCTGATTGGCGCTTCGGGAGGCGTCGCCGGCCTGACCGGGGCGGCGATCCGTTTCATGTTCCAGCCGGTGCTGATGGCGCGGCATCCTGAGACCGGAGAACCCATCGTTCTGGGACGGCGGCTGGCGTCACTGCGCGAGGTTTTCGTCAACCCGCGGTCACGCTTGTTCACGCTGATCTGGCTGGCGCTCAACGCGGCGGTGCCTTTGGCGCCACTGCTGACGGGGAGTTCACTATCAATCGCCTGGCAGGCGCATCTCGGCGGCTTCGCTGCCGGGTTCTTTCTCGTCGCACTTTTTGAGCGAAAGACCTAGCCGCCGTAGACGTCCTTGGGATCAAAGAGGCGCGGCAGGCCGGTATCTTCCAGTTGGACTTCGCCATGTTCGGCCATAACCCTGCGGTAGAAGCAGGATTTTCGGCCCGTATGGCAGGCAGCGCCCCGTCCGGTCTGGCGCACCACCATGACCAGGCAGTCCTGATCGCAATCGGTGCGCAGCTCGACCACTTCCTGAAGTTCGCCAGAGGTCTCACCCTTCTTCCAGATCGCCTTGCGCGAACGCGACCAGTAATGGGCGATACCGGTTTCGAGGGTCAGCGACAGGGTCTCGGCATTCATATGCGCGACCATCAGAATATCGTTGGTTCCATCTTCCAGTGTGACGACGGTCAAAAGGCCATGGGCGTCAAAGCGTGGGGCAAAGGTTGTGCCTTCTTCCAGCGTGGCATGATCAAGGGTCTTGGGGTCGGCGAAGGAGATGGTCATGATGCGCGCCTTTGCTCGAGCGGATGCCGAGGCTCTAGCGCGCATCGGGGGCGTTTACCAGTGTTTTAGTCCTTGAGACCGACCCAGATCTCGATTGTGCCGTGTCCGGTGCGCGGGTCGAAGTCGGGCCCGTAATACTCGACAAAGGACAGTCCTTCGGCCTGTTCGGCGTTGGAGTTGGGCAACCAGTCTCCATATATGGCTGCACATGTGGCCCGGACATTGGAGACATGTCCCTTGTGGGTGAACCGCGCCCATTTGCGGGCCGGTATTGTCATTACGGTAAGTGGCGACGAAACGGGTGTATCAGGCCTGATCTGCACGCCCGGAGCGTAGTCGAACTGTCCGTCGCTCATATCCCCAACCACGCCATAGGCTGCGCCGGGAATGACGCCTTCGATACCGGGCACCAGCGGGCCGAAGCTGTTCCATTGTGCCGGAATGCCGGAGGGATTGTTGAGATCGTGCCGCCCGGGCAGGACGGCGAGGCGGATTGCCGGCATTTTTTCAATGCGCGGCGGGTCGAGTTCGATATTGATAGCGGCTTCCATTCTGAGGGCCTCCACGAGATTGAGGTGATCCAGAGAGCGTCTCTTGCGGACAGTGTCGGGTGTCAGGCCGAACTGATCGCGAAAAGCGCGGGTGAATGCCTCGTGCGAGCCATATCCGGCATCGAGCGCCACCGAGAGAATGTCGGGGGCACCGTCCGCCAAGGCCTTGGCCGCCTCTGTCAAGCGGCGGCCGCGTAGATAGCCGGAGATTGTGTAGCCGGTGGCCAGCGGAAACATGCGGGACAGATAAGTCGGGGCCAAGCCTGTCGAGCGGGCCAGTTCATCTAGGCCGATATCCTGAGGGAAGCGGCTTTCCAGAAACCAGAGGGCTCGAACAATGGCAGACATGGGTAACCTCGCAGTGAGACAGCGAGTCTATGCCATAATAAAATATGCCGCGTTTGATCGGGCTTGCCTTTTTGGTCCTAGCGATGACCGACCATGGCAAAGAAGCGATCCTGTTCCTGGCGGTCCTCGGCAAAAACCCCGGTGAATCGATGCGTGACCGTCTTGACGTCATGCGCCTTCACCCCGCGCATGGTCATACACATATGCTCTGCTTCAAGCATGACCGCGGCGCCGCGCGGCCCCAGATTTTCGTTGATGGCATCAATGATCTGCGCCGTCATGGTTTCCTGCGTCTGCAGGCGGCGGGCAAAAACCTCGACCAGACGGGCCAGCTTGGAGAGGCCGACCACGCCATCGTGAGGCAGGTAGGCGATATGGGCCTGTCCGTAAAAGGGCACCATGTGATGCTCGCAATGGGCATAAAAGGGAATGCCTTTTACCAGAACCAGGTCATCGTAGCCGCCGACCTCCTTGAACGTCTTGGAGAGCACTTCGCTGGCGTCCTGATCATAGCCGGCGAAGAGCTCGCCGTAGGCTTTGGTGACCCGGGCAGGGGTGTCGAGCAGACCTTCACGGGTCGGGTCATCGCCGGCCCAGGCGATCAGCGTGCGAACGGCGGCCTCGGCCTCTTCGCGGCTGGGTCGCGCCCGCGGCGTGTCCAGAGGGACAGTCTTGAGCGGCTTGACTTGAGCGTCCATGGGGTCCGGCTCCTTGCGTTGCGACCGATGCTCACTACGCGACGAACGACGCGTCGGATTTCGACAGGAGCACAATCCCCTGACAGTCGGCTGGAGAACCCCTATATAGAAGCGGAACGAGACCGGAACAAGAAACAGAATTGTCGCGATTATGGAGCTGAGCGATCTCTATTCCGAAAAGATCCTCGACCTTGCGGGGAACGCCCCTCAGCCAGGCCGTCTAGCCGATGCGGATGTATCGGCGCGCAAGGTCAGCCGCGTTTGCGGCTCGGTGATCGAAGTCGACCTTGTCGTGCGCGACGGGGTGATTGTCGGCTATGGCCACGAGATTTCGGCCTGCGCGCTGGGTCAGACCTCAGCGGCTGTTGTGGCGCGGGAAATCGTCGGAACATCGACTGGCGCGTTTCTGGACGTGCGAAAGGCCATGCACGACATGCTCAAGGCCGATGGGACGCCGCCCTCGGGAAAATGGGAAGACCTGAAATATCTTGAGCCGGTCCGGGGTTATCCGGCCCGCCACACGTCCACTCTTCTGGTGTTCGATGCCGTCGCTGCTGCGCTGGAAAAGCTTGAGTCGAAGCAATCGGTTGCGGTGGGCGGCTGATGGATCGATTCATGGCCTTGATGTGGCGAGTCATCGACCTGCCGTTCAAGGTTGCGGCCGTCTTTCTGATTACGCTCTACCGCTACACGCTTTCGGCCTTCGTCGGACGCACCTGTCGACACCTGCCGACGTGCTCGGAGTTCACGAGTACCGCCATATGGACGTTCGGCTTCTGGCCCGGCGGCTGGATGGGGCTGGCGCGGTTCTGGCGTTGCCGCCCAGGCGGGACACACGGATATGATCCTGTGCCGGAGGCGCTGCCGGCAGAGGGGCGATGGTATTTGCCCTGGCGCTATGGGCGTTGGCGGGGAGACAAGCATGACCATGCTCAAGGGTAGCTGCCTGTGTGGGGCGGTGACTTATAAAGTCGAGGACGCCTTCGAGGCCGCCTTTTATTGCCACTGTTCCCGATGCCGGCGCGCGACGGGGTCGGCGTTTAAGCCCATGGCTTCGATCAAGACTGGCAGGTTGCGGCTGACGCAGGGCGAAACGAGCGTGCTCATCTACGGCAACGCTGCCCACACACATGATGTGCATTGCGGGCAGTGTGGTTCGTTTCTCTATTCGGTGATCGCGGAGAACGGAAACACGCATGTGGCAATGGGCACGCTGGTCGATGACCCCAAGGTTCGACCGTCGTTTCATATGTTTGTCGGCTCCAAGGCGCCCTGGCACGAGATCACCGACAATCTGCCGCAGTTCGAGGCTTTGCCGGGTTAAGGGCCAGCTTGAGGCTGGCATTGCGCCCTTTTCATGCTAAGGCAGCGACCGCGCGCATTGTGGAATGCGCGAAAACCCAATTTCATGGAGATCCAAAATGTCGATCAAGGTGACTTTTCCCGATGGTGCTGCTCGCGACTATTCGCGCGGCACTACCGGCACCGAGATCGTTGAAGGGATCTCCAAGTCGCTTGCCAAGAAGACCGTCGCCATGCGCTGGAACGGCGTGCTCTCGGACCTTTCCGATGCGCTGGACACTGACGGCAAAGTCGAATTTGTGACGCGTGACAGTGGCTCGCAGGATGTGCTGGAATTGATCCGGCATGACGCGGCACACGTCCTGGCCGAGGCGGTGCAGGAGCTATGGCCTGAAACGCAGGTCACGATCGGGCCGGTGATCGAGAACGGCTTCTACTACGACTTCTATCGTCCGGCCGGGCCGTTCACGGAAGACGAATTGCGTGTCATTGAGAAGAAAATGGCCGAGATCATCGAGCGTGGCGCTGCCTTCTCCAAGGAAGTATGGTCGCGCGATCAGGCCAAGAGCTGGTTCGAGACCAAGGGCGAGGCCTTCAAGGTCGAGCTGGTGGACGCCATCCCCGCCGACCAGTCGATCAAGATGTATAAGCAGGGCCAGTGGATGGACCTCTGCCGCGGTCCGCATATGCGAACGGTCAAGGATGTTGGCCAGGCATTCAAGCTGACCAAGGTGGCGGGCGCCTATTGGCGCGGTGACAGCAATCGCCCCGTGCTGAGCCGCATTTACGGCACGGCCTTCGCCACCAAGGAAGAGCTAGAAGCCTATCTGACGATGATGGAGGAGGCCGAGAAGCGCGACCATCGCAAGATCGGCCGTGACCTCGACCTGTTCCATCTGCAGGAGGAAGCGCAGGGTTCGGTGTTCTGGCATCCGCGGGGCTTTGTCATCTACAATCAGATGGAAGCCTATATCCGCCGGCGGCTGAACAAGTCTGGCTATCAGGAGGTCAAGACCCCTCAGCTGATGCATGCCAAGTTCTGGGAGCAGTCCGGTCACTGGGGCAAGTACCGCGAGAACATGTTCGTGGTGCCCGATGCCGTTCCCAACACGGATGAAGAGGGCCCGGTTCTGACGGAGGAGGCGGATTACCTGGCGCTCAAGCCGATGAACTGCCCGGCGCACGTCCAGATCTTCAATCAGGGAATTAAGTCTTACCGCGATCTGCCTCTGCGCATGGCGGAATTTGGTTGCTGCCACCGCAATGAAGCGCATGGTGCCCTGCATGGATTGATGCGCGTGCGGCAGATGACGCAGGACGACGCGCACATCTTCTGCCGGGAAGACCAGATCCAGTCGGAGACCGAGCACTTCGTGCATCTGCTCTATTCGGTCTATGAACATCTGGGCTTTGACAATGTCGTTATAAAGCTCGCCACTCGCCCTGAGAAGTTCGGCGGCACCATCGAGCGGTGGGACGCGGCAGAGAAAGCTCTGGGCGACGCGTTGAGGGCCACGGGCTATGACTTCGAGATCGCTGAAGGAGAGGGTGCCTTCTATGCACCCAAACTCGAGTTCCACTTGAAGGACGCCATTGGCCGGTCCTGGCAGGTGGGGACGTTGCAGCTGGACTATGTGCTGCCCGAGCGTCTTGATGCCACCTACGTGGCCGAGGATGGATCGCGCCAATACGCAGTCATGCTGCACAGGGCGATTCTCGGGTCTCTGGAGCGCTTCATTGGCATCCTGATCGAGAACTATGCGGGCAAGATGCCGATGTGGCTGGCGCCGACCCAGGTCGTCGTGGCCACCATTGTTTCGGAAGCGGACGAATATGCGGAAAAGCTGGTGCGCCAGCTTCGCGAGGCGGGTATTCGCGCGGAGATCGACACCCGCAACGAAAAGATTAACTACAAAGTGCGCGAGCACTCGGTGCAGAAGGTGCCGCTGATGTTCGTCGTCGGTCGTCGCGAGGCCGAGGAGGGCACCGTTTCGGTGCGCCGTCTGGGGACCGAGGGGCAGAAAGTGGAACCTTTCATGGACGCATTGGTGGCCCTGCTCGCCGAAGCCACGCCGCCTGATCTCAAAGGCGCGGCAGATAAGGCTGCCTGATGCCACAGCGGCCCTCCAACCGTGAGATGAAGGCACTCTATCATCTGGGCGAAGCCAATGTGCTTGGTCCGGATGACTTCAAGGATATCGGCGAAAAGGTCTTCGCCGGTATGCTGAAGAAGAAGTGGGTCGAAGAAGCCGGTCCGGGCAAATACCGGACGACCGAAAAGGGGCGAATCATCCACGACGAGGAAGTGTGGTTTTCCGGACGATCAAAGCGCTGAGGACCAGCAGGAACGGGTGAGGCATGGCTGAGCCAATTCACATCACCCGATCCCTCAGCATCGACCCGTCCGAGGTCGAGGAGAGCTTTGTACGCGGCTCCGGACCGGGCGGGCAGAATGTCAACAAGGTAGCCAGCGCCGTTCAGCTGCGGTTCAACCTTGCGGCGAGTTCAAGCTTGCCGGAGGCAGTGAAGCGTCGCGTGGCGGCGCTGGCCGGAAGCCGCCTTACCAAGGACGGCGTCATCGTCATCACCGCCAATAGCCATCGCGACCAACCCCTCAACCGGGCGGAGGCGCTTGAACGGTTGGTCGCCCTGTTGCGGTCAGGCGTGCACCCGCCAAAGCCGCGAGTGGCAACACGTCCGACTTTGGCTTCAAAGAAGCGCCGTCTGGATAAAAAAACTGCCCGCAGTAGCGTTAAACGGCTGCGCGGGCGGCCTAATGAAGCCGAATAGCAGAATTTACTCTGTTTGCAGAGCAGGTTTGCATTTGGTGTCATAGATTTGATTTGAGAGTAGTGCTTGTTTGTCTTGAGCAACGTGTCGTTCTGGCCAGATGCCGGACGGGGCGCCCTTTGATCGGTTGAACGGAGATTTGGTCCGGTGAAGATTGCAGTGGTTGGGTCGGGCTATGTGGGCCTGGTAACGGGCGTGTGCCTTGCCGATTTCGGGCACGATGTCATTTGTATCGACAAGGACCAAGCTAAGATCGCCGCGCTTGAGACGGGTGTTGTACCGATCTATGAGCCGGGTCTGTCCGACCTGGTCAATGCCAATGTGGCCGCAGGACGCCTTTCCTTCACGACCGATCTGCCCAGCGCAGTGCGTGACGCAGATGTGGCCTTCATCGCCGTCGGCACGCCCAGCCGTCGCGGCGATGGTCACGCGGACCTGAGCTATGTCTATGCGGTGGCGCGGGAAGTGGCCGCGGCTGTGAGCGGCTTCACCGTGGTCGTCACCAAGTCCACGGTACCGGTAGGTACGGGTGATGAGGTGGCCCATATCATCAGGACTGTGAACCCGGCCGCGGATGTGGCCGTAGTCTCCAACCCCGAGTTCCTGCGCGAAGGCGCCGCCATTGAGGACTTCAAACGTCCCGACCGCATCGTCGTCGGCATTGACGATGAGCGTGCCCGCGAAGTGATGACCGAAGTCTATCGGCCGTTGTACCTCAACCAGGCGCCGCTGCTGTTTACCGATCGCCGTACATCGGAGTTGATCAAGTACGCGGCTAACGCGTTCCTTGCCATGAAGATCACCTTCATCAACGAGGTGGCCGACCTCTGCGAGGCGGCCGGCGCCAATGTGCAGGAAGTGGCACGCGGCATTGGCCTCGACAATCGCATAGGTTCGAAGTTTCTCCATGCTGGTCCCGGCTATGGCGGCTCGTGCTTCCCCAAGGACACCACGGCTCTCGTCAAGATCGGCCAGGACTTCGGCAGCCCGATGCGCCTGGTCGAAACAACGGTTTCGATCAATGATCAGCGCAAGCGGGCCATGTCGCGCAAGGTGATTGCGGCTTGCGGCGGAGATGTGCGCGGCAAGACGATCGGTGTGCTGGGGCTGACCTTCAAACCCAATACTGACGACATGCGCGAAGCTCCGTCCCTGGATATCATCCGCGGCCTACAGGATCGTGGCGCGAAGGTCGTGGCCTTCGACCCGCAAGGCATGGAAGCTGCGCGGCACATGATGGAAAATGTCACCTTCGCGGAAAGCGCCTACGAAGTTGGTGAGGGTGCCGACGCTCTGGTCTTGGTAACCGAATGGAACGAGTTCCGCTCGCTCGATCTCGATCGTTTGAAGTCGGTGATGAAGACACCGGCTTTTGTCGATCTGCGCAATGTCTACCGCCCGCATGAAATGCGCCGCCACGGCTTCACTTATGTCAGCATCGGCAGGTCCGATCTTGACCCGGGCGAGCGGATTTCGGACGCGGCGGAATAGTAGTTTCAGGAATCAGTTGCGTGAAAATTCTCGTTACCGGTGCAGCCGGATTCATTGGCTTTCATCTCAGCCAGAAACTGCTCGGGCAGGGCCATGAGGTCGTCGGCCTGGACGCCTTGACCAGCTATTATGATCCGCGGCTGAAGCAGACCCGTCTGGAGTTGCTACGGCAGCAGGCAGGCTTCGGCTTCGGCAAGGTCGATCTGACGGATGCGGTTGCGCTGGAGGCGTTTATCGCCGAGACAAAGGCCGAGGTGGTCTTTCACCTCGCGGCCCAGCCTGGTGTGCGCTACAGCATCGAAAATCCGCAGAGCTACATCCAGTCCAATGTGGTGGGGACGGCGAACCTGCTGGAGACTTTGCGCCGTCATCAGCCCACGCACCTGATCTTTGCTTCCACCAGTTCGGTCTATGGCGGCAACGAGATAATGCCCTATGCCGAAACGGACAGGGCCGATTCGCCCCTGTCGCTCTATGCCGCGACCAAGAAGTCCGGGGAGGCGCTGGTCCACTCCTATTCGCATCTGTGGGGTATTCCGGCCACCTGCGTGCGCTTCTTCACGGTCTATGGTGCCTACGGACGGCCCGATATGGCCCTGCTCAAGTTCGCCACGAAGATCGAGGCCGGGTCGCCGATCGATGTCTATGGCAATGGGCAGATGCGACGGGACTTCACCTATGTTGAAGATTTGGTCGCAGCACTGGCGGCCGTCATGCCGCGCGTGCCCGTCTTGGGGGAACCGGTTGAAGGCGATAGTCTTTCAGCGGTGGCGCCGTTCCGCCTGCTCAATATCGGTGGCGGGCGGCCGGTGGAATTGATGGACTTTATTGCTTCGCTTGAGCGGGCCATGGGCAGAAAAGCCGAACTCAACATGCTGCCCATGCAGCCAGGGGATGTTGTCGCCACCGAGGCCGACACGGCGCTGTTGCAGGCCTTGGTCGGTGAATTACCGTGCACGCCGTTGGATGAGGGTATTGATCGCTTCGTAGCCTGGTTCCGCGACTACGCGAAGGTCGAGGCATAGACCATGGTACTGGGTAGTAGTCTCAAGTTTGGCACCAGTGGGCTGCGGGGTCTGGCGGACGAACTGGAAGGGCAGGCGGCTCGCCAATATACCGCCGCCTTTTTACGTCACCTCGCTTCGGCTTATCCTGCCAGCATATCTCGGGTCTATCTGGCGCATGATCTCAGGCCCTCCAGCCGGTCTGTGCTGGAAGACTGTGCGGTCGCCATTGCCAATGCGGGGCTGGAGGCTATCGATTGCGGTGCCGTGCCCACACCGGCTCTTGCGCTGCATGCCATGGCCAATGGCGGCGCAGCGATCATGGTGACCGGCAGTCACATCCCGGCTGACCGCAATGGGCTCAAATTTTACCGCCCCGACGGAGAAATCAGCAAACGCGACGAGCGGGGCATTCTCGATGCGCTGGACGGGCAGTCGGTGCCCGATCTGGACGTTACGCTGCCCAAGGAATTTGAACAGGCAACAGCGCGATATTTCGAACGCTATTCGTCTCTCCTGCCTGATGCAGCGCTGCTTGGCAGACGCATCGGTGTGTTCGAACATTCGACGGTGGCGCGGGACCTGATTGGCCGCATTCTCGGGCACTACGGCGCGGAAGTGGTTGGACTGGGGCGAACTGACAAGTTTGTGCCAGTCGACACCGAGGCGTTCGGTGACCCCGTCTTTGCATCGGTGCCGGGCTGGATCGCTGAACATGATTTGGAGGCTGTGGTTTCGGCCGATGGCGACGGTGATCGCCCGTTCATGATGGACGGCCTAGGGCAGTTCATTCGGGGCGATGTGCTTGGTCTGCTCGCTGCGCGCCATCTGCACGCGGACTTGGTGGTAACGCCCGTGACCTCCAATTCGGGAATCGAGCACTTGGGATTGTTCGCCGATGTGCGGCGCACGCGGGTTGGATCGCCCTTCGTCATCGAGGCCATGGATGAGGCCAGCGGCGCGG
Source organism: Devosia polycyclovorans (assembly GCF_042181575.1). Classification (GTDB taxonomy): domain Bacteria; phylum Pseudomonadota; class Alphaproteobacteria; order Rhizobiales; family Devosiaceae; genus Devosia; species Devosia polycyclovorans. The sequence goes on from NZ_CP170082.1 coordinate 2,062,607, forward strand.
TTATCGGTTTCGAGGCGAATGGCGGCACATTTGTTGGCCGGGGCGTGTCCTCCTACGGCGGACCACTCGATAGTCTGGCTACGCGAGATGCAATCTTGCCAATCCTGTGCGCCTTTGGCGAGAGCCTGCGCACGGGTACGACTATTTCCCAGGTGATTTCGAAACTCAATCTCAGCCACGCCCTTGCCGGTCGCCTGCAAGACGTGCCGGCCGAGCACAGCGCCGCATTTGTCGAACGCTTGCGCGCAGACCAAGATTACGCTGTCGGGTTGTTTGGTGGCCTCGGGATATCCCGACGCGCCGACATCGACGGACTGCAATTCTGGACCGAAGCGGGCGATATGGTGCATTTTCGCGCTTCGGGCAATGCCCCGGAGTTGCGCTGCTATGTGGAAGCGAGTTCCCCCAAAAAGGCGCGAGAGCTGCTCGATTGGGGCTTGGCCGTCGCCGCGCAAGAGACGACGGTCCAGTGAGAGGGCCGCCACGCGAGGCGACCCCCTTCAGGTTTGTGCGAACTTCTACTTGGCTTCGGCACTGATATTGACCTTGCCGAGCAGGGTCGCGGGGTCTTCCTCGGCCTGCATGAAATCCATCATGCCCAGGCCAGGTTCGGTCTTGGCTTCAATGCCGATGGTGAGTATCTTCGCTTTGCCGGCCACGAAGCTGTTGATGGCTTCGCCAAGCTTGGCCGCGTCTGCAGCACCCGCCATCATGACGATCACGGTGCCCTGGGCAAGGCCGGCAAACACAGGACGCAGGGTTGCGGGATCAGCACCCTGCTCAGCCGCGACTACAGCCAAAATGATGTCCGAGAGCCCCTGATCGGTCACGGTCAGATCGAGGCTCTGCACAGCTACCGCCAGGCTCGCTGCCATGGACGCGTCCATGTCCACCGCAAACAGGTCATCGGTCGCATTGGCTAAGGTGCCAGCCAGTACAATAGAAGCCAGATCGACGCCGGAGAGCGAAACCTCCTCGATGGCCACGGTCTGACTGGCCTCATCCCAAGCCGCCGCCAGGCGGAAACTGGCATCCACATCGGTGATGCCCAATGCCCGCAACTGTTCGAGCGATTCATCGCCAGTGCCCTCGGGAATTGCGGCCTGAACCTGTGTCGCCGACACATCCAGGTCGGTCGGAATGCCATTGAGATAGCTGGCCAGAGAAATGTCGAAGGCGCCTACCTTGGCCTGTATGCGTGCTCCGTCACTATCCGGGTCGGGAATGTCGATATCCAGACCAGTGAACGACAACCCCTCCATGGCAGGAATGAGCGTGCGGGCGTTTTGTTCGAACCAGGCGTCATCCACGCTGTCCGGGGCGTTCTCGAGGGTCGCGATGGTCGCGGTAAGATCCATCGGCTTGATTGTGAGATTGTCCAGGGCGATGGCGCCATCGGTCTGAACGGCAATGTTCATCCCATCCATGGAGATGGAAGGATAAACGCCCGGGCTCATGCCGCCCATTGTCATGCCCGCGATGGAGAAGGTCATGGGGCGGCCCTCCTCGTCCACTCCGTCGCAGTCGAAGCCTTCGAAGGTGATTTCGGAGGTCTGAAAAGCCGTCAGAATATCAGCATAGATTTTGAGGAACTGACCCATGGTGGCCGGATCGACCTCATCGCCCTGGTCTTCCATGGCCTGGCCGATGGCCATCATCTCGGCAAACGAGGTTTTCAGCGGCCGGGCCTTGAATTCTGCACCGGTGACACCACCAAACTTGCAGGTGACTTCGGGGGCGGTGAGGGTTCCGCCTTCGGCAACCAGATCCGTGTAGATGGTCTCCAATCCGGTCTGCCCGCCGGCATCGACCAGACCATAGATGCCCAGGACGCCGGCGATGTCGAAATTGGCGGCGGACATGGCACCAAAAGCGAAATCGGTGTCGTCGGCCTGCAGCGTCACGCCGCCCAGGCTGATGCTTGCGGCCTGGCCATCGACGACGTCCTCGAGCAGGAGATCGGCCAGGGTGATGGTGGCGTCGTGCGCTTTGTCTCCGCTCTGCGAGGCTATACTGATGGTGATTTCGGGCACTGCGATGCTGGTGGCGTCGAGGCCCGACAGAGCTTCCGCATTTTCTGCGATCTTGCCGCTGAGTATGTCGGTGAGTTGGGTGTTATCAAGATTGGAATCGATGGCGTCGATGGCTGGAATGGAGACGGCGTATTCCATTTCTAGCGCGGCCGGTGCCGCATCGCCCGTCTTGACCTTTTCCTTGGCCAGGACACTGCTTGCCGGCAGAGCGACGCTGAGCAGGCAGGCCGCTGCGAGGGCGGGCAAACGGCCGCCGGTTGTCACGTTCATCGACATCATGCTCACTTCTCCCTTTTTCAGAGCCTTGCATCTGGGCACCCATAGGCGGGCTATGCAAGTAACCGACCATTCCGGTTGCGGTTTTATTGCACAAGCGAGCCGGCAGCGGCGAGCAGAACTTGTGGCTTTGGAGAATTGGCTGAATGCTGGCCAAGGTCGTCCGATTGCCGGTGGGGTGCGTGGGCCACCGGTGCCCCCGTCACCTGAGCCGGTGACAGCCTGCAGCGTGGGGGGCTTTTGGAGAGCGGGTGCCCTTTGAAGAGCGGGTGTCATGTGGAGAGCGGGTGTCATGTGGAGAGCGGGCATAAGTGTCGTTGTTGAGAGCAGGCCAGAGGCGCACGCGGCACAGCTGTGCGGCGTGACCTCGCGGCCTTTGGGCATACCCCCCTTTCGGTCCGGGTTATGGGCGTCGGACTGCTGCCTGTTGCAGCGTCACCCCCTCGCCCCCCTAGGCGAATGGCAGGGTCCGTGCCGTTGGGGTGGAGCGCGCCTTGCCTTGGTCCCTCGCTACTGAGGGTGGGACCGCTCAACGCTTTGGAGGCTGGCCTGGTGTGCGCCAAACGCGGTGGAGGATAAGGCGCCAAGGGTCAGGGGGTATCGGTCTGTCCCCGTGGCGGGCGCTGGGGCGAAACAGGAGTGCATGCAACGACTTATCGCTGGACTGTTGCACGGCTTTTACTATGGTTTCCATGCACTTAGCGTGGAGATAAGCGATGATGAAAACCGATATCGAGGGCGAGATTCGTCAAGAGACGATCCTGGCACAACGGTTGGTCGAACAGCTGGCGGAGGTGTTGACCGAGGACGAGGCCGAGTTGCGCTGTGACATGGTGCAGGGTGAAACCGGGTTGGTTGAAGCGATCGCGCGAACCCTTGAGGCCATCGAGGAGTGCGAGGTCATGGAGGATGGCATAGCGGCCCGGATCGAGGTGCTGAGCGCGCGCAAGCGGCGCGTCTTGCAGCGCCACGAGCTGTTGGCCGGGTTGATCGAACAGGCGCTGATGGCCACCGGGATTTCGCCCCTCCGCCTGCCCACCGCCACTCTCTCGTTAGCGCGGCGTGCTCCCGGCTTGGTGCTGGAAAGCGAAGCCGAGATCCCGTCGGCCTTTTGGGTCTTGCCTGAGCAGCCGGCGCCGCGTTTGGACAAAAAAGCCATTCTGGCCGCCCTTAACGCGGGGCAGGCCGTGCCAGGGGCGGCGTTGGCGGAGCCGACCTATAGCCTCACCATTCGGCGCAAATAGGAGGTGAGAGCGATGAGCAAGCTGACAACGCGACAGGTTGCCTTGATCCGCCGGACGGTGGCCAAGGACTGTTCCAATGCTGAATTTGAGGTGTTTCTCGACATGGCTCGGGCGCGTGGTCTGGACCCCTTGTTAGGGCACATCGTTCCGAAGGTGCAAGGCACTGCGGACCCGGCCCGACGCCGCCTGAGCTTTATCATTAGTCGCGAGGGACAAAGGCTGATTGCCCAGCGCTGTGGGGACTATCGGGCCGCCACCAAACCGCCGCGCTATCACACGGCGACAAAAAGACGTTCCGCCTGCAATCCCGATGGCATAGTCTCGGCCACGGTCTTTTTGTGGAAGAAGGACTTAGGCATCGGAGAGTGGTACGAGGTGGCAGGGCAGGCCTATTGGGATGAGTTCTCGCCCTTAGCGGGCGAGTATTATGAGCGCCTGGCTGAGGCCGAGCTGACTAGGTCCAGCGAGCGACGGGGAGGCCTAACCGGGGCCTGGTCGCCGGGAGCGGATAGTTGGCGCCGCATGCCGCGGTTGATGATCGCTAAATGCGCTGAGATGCAGGCCTTGCGGGCGGGCTGGCCGGACCTGTTCGGAGGGCTCTATGACGAGGCCGAATGGGCTGGGGCCGTGCCCGATGACGAGCATGGCGATCCGTTCGAGGCGCCTTCGGCAGGTCAAGACAGGGTGAGCGAGGGTCGTCGGCTAACGGTCCACTGGGGACAGACGGCTTTGCCCGAGCTGGTTGATATCGGCGCCTTCGGCCAAAAAGCCATGAGCTTTGTCTCAACGCACCAACCGCAGGCGGTACGCGATTGGGCCAGCGTCAATCGTGACGCCTTGCGGGCGTATTGGCAGGCAGAGCCGGTGCAGGCGCTGATGCTTAAAAAACTCATTGAAGTCAAGCTGGGGGAGGGGGCGGCGACGGTGCATTGACCGGGCTGAGATGAGTAGGGGGGTGGGTCTCAGGCTTCTTAAATGACCGGGGCTTGCCAGGATGCGTACGTACGGCTTTTGTGCGCGCCGCGCGGTCGCACGCGCCCAAACAAAAGGGGGGCCGAGCAGGTAAGGCATTCGACCGTCCGGTCGGGTTGGCGTGAGAGCGTCTCGCGGGTTCAATTCCCGCACCCGGTTGTGGAAGCCCGTTCAGCAGCGCTGGGCGGGCTTCTTGGTTTTGGTGCACTGTCCCGCCGGCAATGTCGCGCCAGTGGCCCTGCTCCGGCAAGGCTGTCAAAAGCAAAACCCATGTACCGCGGACTGAAAGCTGAACTCCTGCACTATTACGGATTAGAGGACTGGATGATGCATCTGGTGCTCGGCGCGGCCTTTTATCTCATGGCGTTGGCGGCGACGCGGCGCCCGTGGCTGTCGCTGTGGCTGCTAATCGGTCTGCAGCTTGGCAACGAGCTGCTAGATCTTAGCGAGCAGGGCGGCCGGCCGCGGCTCGATCTGCGACAGACCGTAACGGACAGCGTGTGGACGCTGGCCGTCCCCGCTATGGCCGCCGCCTTAGTGGCGACCATACAAGCCGTCTGTGACATGCTGCCACGCCCGCGGCGCGAGCGGGGTCGCGTATAGCCCGGCGGTGGCCGCGGTTGGGGATCGAGCTGTTAACGTCATCCCCGTTCTTCGAATATGTCGCCAAGAGCTGCGCAGCCGGAACGGCAACGGCGGGGTGGCAGCTCGGGCAGGCGAGCTGCGGCCGCCAGCTTTATCGAGGCCTGGCCGAACCGCGCCGAGGCCTAACGGCCGCGACGGGTCAATTGCAGCTGATATTGCCGATCAAAGGCGTCATAGGCCGCCTCGATCACCGCGCTCATCGGCTGGTAATAGAGGCCGCGTTCATAACAGAACGCGCTCCAGGACTCCGCGCGGTTCATCATCGGATCTTGCATGACCAGAAACGTATAGAGGATGCACGATTGCGCCTCGTTGAGCGTGGGCATGATGAAAGGGTCAGGTTGCTCAAAGAAGCCTTCCTCCCAAAACGGTCTTTGTTCTTGCAAGTATTCGGCCAACACGGCGTCAACAGTCAGATCATGCGCGCCGGCTGACCCCGCGGCGCCAGCCAGCAACAGCGACACAGAGACGGGGCGCCGCAGGCGCGGTACAAAACGGCACATGGTTGTAACCTCCCTAGAGCTTTGGCAATGCGTCCAGCAACGCTCTTGCTGCGCCCCCAGACAAGCGGATGTTGAGCGCGCGGGCGCAGAAGTGAAGGCGGGCCATGCCCGGCCGCGGGCGCTTGCATCTCCCCCCCGACAGGCTGTCCGCGCGGCCGAACGGCTAGATCGCCAGGGCGATTTTCCCATTATCGCGAAAATACTGGGAAAGCTGAGCCGCCAAGACGACCCCTCGCCGCAGCTAACCGCATGCCAGCGCACAGCAAACCCGGTGCCACTGGCTCGGCGCGAAATGGGAAAGCGACTTGGTCGTTGATGGGAAAAAATAGCGTGGATGATGGGAAGGCGCCGGCTCAAAATGCGAAACAGCTGTCGAGCAGCAGCGTGCTCGGGCTAGCCCTCACGCTGCGATGTCTAACCGCGACCCCGGATGGCTGCATGTTGCAGTCGTTGAGCGGCGGCGAGTGGCGCGAGCGCGTTTGAGATCGTTAGCTATGCGGCGTGCCGAAGGGATGCCCCGGGTAAGACCCAGGTGCAGGCCGCGGATATGTCCTTAACATCAGATCATTTAGCGCAAAAACGCGCCAACCGCCCCCCGGCCCGTGCGCCAAAACAGATCTCATCTTAGTCCATGGGAGAAGAGCGGGCGGGCGCCACAGCGCGGTGGCCGGTGCGGCCGGCGGCGGGCGACGCAACAGATTATAGCGTGAGCCGGGGTCCGGAACGTCGTAATGGCCTTGGCGGCGTAGTGCTCTGCAAGGCACGCCTCCCGGTACCCACCACTTTCAGCCCTATGAGACATTCACTTTTGCGCGCCGCCATCGGCTGCCTATTGCGCTGGCGCGCGCCATCATCGCCCTGTGCAGGTACCGGTCGGTTTGCCTCAGGCCTGGCCGCGATGCGCCCACTCGCCTTCGGTCGCCGGCCGGCGCGCTGGTCTTGCGCCCATCGGTTGGAGACCTCTTTCCCGATCGCCGCAAGTTCTGACGCAAGCGAACCGCGCTGCGTCTGCGAGCGGTATTGCCGTCTCCGGCAGGCTTAGCGCCGGAGCAACGGGCGCCCGGAGCCGCGACGCCGCAGCACACCAGGAGATGATGTCCGGCCCAAATGATCCGCCGCGGCCCGCCGCCCGCTTGGACGCTGCCTACCCAGCCGCGCGTGCTGACAGCCTTCGGTGTCCGCTGCAAAGGGTCTGTGATTTGTTGAGAGCGGGAATGATGACATGCGCGACCGCCCCCTCTACACATCCGTCCTCCCCAACAAAGGGGCCCGGTCCCGAGGGAGAAGCTGATCCGGCCCAGAGTGCAGCTTTGGCAGGCAGGGCTAAGCGTCTAATCCTTGGGTCCGCATTGCCGCGTCCACAAAACGAGCGGCCTCAGCGCCATATCGGCCAGCAATGCCCCCGGCAGTGCCACCACTTGACGCGCTTAGCAGAGCTGTATATTTTCCTATCGTCATCCCCTCGTAATGCCTAAATTGAGATCAGCAGCCAGGGATGACCTAGTGGCAGCAGGTGCTCTTCTAGACCCGCAATCAATCGCGCGGGGGAAGGACACGTCTGCTATGCCGACCACCAAACATTCCACCACTGCTAAGACCCGGCCGCCGACTATTCGTCGCCGCACGCGCCAGGCTGCGCCCCGGGCGCCCGAGGCGGCCAACAATGCGCCACAACAGCGCCTGAGCCTGGAATACCTGCCGATCTGGGAGCTGCTGCCGCACAGCAAGACGCTGCGCAAGCACTCCGAGCAACAGCTCGCGGCCATCATGGGCAGCCTGCGCGCCTTCGGACTTGTCACCCCCTTGCTGGTGGATGCCAACAACGTCATCGTTGACGGCCACGCGGTGCTTGAGGCGGCCAAGCGCCTGGACTTTTCCGAAGTGCCGGTGGTGCGCCTGAGCCAATTGTCGCCGGCGCAGATCCGGGCCTGCCGTGTGGGCTTGAACAAGCTCGCGGAGGGGGCGGCCTGGGATGCCAAGGAGCTCGCGTTCGAGCTGTTTGACATCGCCCCCGCCTTGCAGGCGCATGACATCGAGCCCGAGGCGATTGGGTTTTCGCCCGCCGAGTTTGACCTGCTGCTCGCGCCGCAGCAGACGCCGCCGGCGGACGTCATGCCGGGGCCGGCCACCGGCCCGGCCGTCAGTCGCGCCGGCGACCTCTGGTTGCTTGGGCCTCACCGGCTGTTGTGCGGCGACGCGCTCAATGACGGGCATTTTCAGCAGCTGATGGCGGGCGAGAAGGCTCGGATGAGCTTTACCGACCCGCCCTACAATCTCAAAGTGGAGGGGGTGATCTCGGGCCTGGGCAAGGTCAAGCATCGCGAATTTGCCATGGCCTCCGGTGAAATGACGCGCGAGCAGTTCACCGATTTCCTCGCCACGTATATGGGCAATTGCGCCGCGCATGCGGTGGACGGCTCCGTGCATTTCGCCTGCATGGACTGGCGTCACATCGCCGAGCTGCTGGCCGCCGGCGATCGCGCCTACAACAAGTTGCTCAACCTGGTGGTGTGGAACAAGACCAACGCCGGCATGGGCAGCATGTATCGCTCGCAGCACGAGCTGATCGGTGTGTTCAAGGCTGGCACCGCTCGCCACACCAATAATTTCCAGCTCGGTCAGACCGGGCGGCATCGCTCCAACGTCTGGACCGTCCCCGGCGCCAACAGTTTTGGTCCCAACCGCACGCAGGACCTGGCCGATCATCCCACGGTCAAACCCACCATCCTGGTCATGGAGGCCATCAGGGATGTGTCCCGTCGCGGCGAAATCGTGCTCGATTGCTTCTGCGGCTCAGGCACCACCATTCTGGCGGCCGAACGCACCGGGCGGGTGTGCCGGGCCATCGAGCTCGATCCCCGCTACGTCGACCTCGCCGTCCACCGCTGGCAGGCGCTGAGCGGCACGGCGGCGGTGCTGCACGGCGATGGTCGTAATTTTGAGGAGCTGGCGGCTTGCCGCGCTGCTGAGGGGGAGCACGGCCATGACTAAGCGTCGTTCTCCGCCGCTGCCGCCTGCCGGCAACGAACCCAACAGGTCCCCGGACTCGCGGCCTCCGCACCAGCCCTCCGCCGGCAAGGGCAATGCAGTCCCCGGCAAGCCGCAGCCGGGCCAGCCCGGTTATGTTGGGCGCGGCCATCCTCCCGAGCATAGCAAAATTCGCCCTGGAGAAAGGCGCAATCCCTATGGTCGCAAGGGCAAGCCCAAGCCACAGGATGATTTCGCACGTAACCGCCAGGGCTTCCGGAAGTTGTTCAACCAGCCCTATATGACCGCCGATGGGCAAGCGCGTGACCCTGATCTCATCTGGTTCACCGGATTGATTAAGGCATGCCATGCTGGTGCGCCCGCCGCTTTGCGCTGCTACGCGCAATATCGGCTGCAGTTCGGTGACGATAGCCCTGCAGAAAAACTGACGCTTGACGCCAGCGATGAGGAGATCTTTGCGCAGTTCCTCGAGAAAGTGACGCTGGACGCGCGCTACCAGGCTCAGCATCCGGCCGAGCGCGGGGGGAACCACGCGGCGAGCAATGACGTCGCGGCGGATGGCGATAGCGACGAGCTGGGCGCCGATGCTTCGGACGATGCGCCTTGGGAGGAAGGGGGCGACGAGGTGCCGTATGCCGACGAGGACGGCACGGAGCCTGCACCCGAGGTTGACGCCGGGGGCGCTCGGCGCGGCACGCCGGACGATGGTGAGCGGCAACACCGCTCCGACGACAGCGGCGATGACCTCGGCGGCAGCGATGACTGACCCGGGCCTGTTCTATTTGGCCCTCCGCAACGACCTTCCGGCGTTCAGCCGGAAGGTGTTTCAGACGCTGGAGCCGGGTTCGGAATTCAAGCACAGCTGGTATATTGATCATCTGTGCTGGCAATTGACCCGCGTGGAACGCGGTGACATCAATCGCCTCATCATCAATCTCCCGCCCCGTTGCACCAAATCCATCCTGGTCTCGAACGCCTTTACCGCCTGGTACCTAGGGCGTGACCCTCGCCGTCGCCTGATCTGCGCTTCCTATGCCAGCGAGCTGGCCGAAAAACTGTCGGCGGATACGCGACAAATTGTTTCCGCGCCCTGGTTTGCACGTTGCTTCCCGGAGTTCGCACTCAGCAGCCAGCGGATCAATGAGCTGACCACCACCCAGCGCGGCTATCGGCTCGCCCATGGTCTGACCGGGTCGCTGCTCGGGCGTGGGGCGGATCTGATTGTGATCGACGATCCGATTAAGCCGACGGACAGGCTGTCCAGCAAAGCCAACCTGCGGGTCAACGATGCTTTTGACAGCACGATCCTGCCCCGCCTCGACGATAAGATTAACGGCGCGATCATCATCGTGATGCAGCGCCTGCACGAAGATGATCTGTCCGGGCATGTGCTGCGCAGCGGCGACTGGGAGCACGTGAGCATTCCGGCCATTGCGTTGGAGCCTAAGAGCTACTGTCTGAGCGACGCCGGTCGCACGCACCAGCGGCGCGCCGGTGACGTGTTGCATCCCGAGCGCGAACCGCGGCATTCGCTGGAGATGACGCGCCGGGCTCAGGGCACGTTGATTTTTTCGGCGCAGTATCAGCAGGCGCCCATCCCTTTGTTGGGCAACATTATCAAGCGCAAGTGGATCCAATTTTTCGATGCGCCGCCGGAAACCTTTGATCGGACCGTCGCCAGCTGGGACACCGCCTCCACGCTGTCCGAAACCGCGGATTACTCGGTGGGCACGGTGTGGGGGGCCAAGGGCCTCAACTACTATTTGCTCGATCTGGTGCGCGGCCGCTGGGAGTTCCCGGAGCTTCGCAAGCAGGTCACGAACCTGTCGGCGCGCTGGTCGGTCAATCAGACTATTATTGAAAACACCGATGTGGGGCGGGCTCTGGTGCAGGACCTGCGGGCGACCAAAACCTTGCCGGCCTTGTTGTCCAATCCCAAGCACGACAAAGAAGCGCGCTTCCTGGCGCAGTCGGCGCGCTTTGAATCGGGACAGGTTTTTGTGCCGAAGGACGCGCCCTGGTTGGGAGCGTGGATGGATGAGCTGATGGGCTTCCCGAATAAGACGCATGACGACCAGGTCGACTCCACTAGCCAGGCGCTCGCTTATCTCACGCGGTCCTCGCATGCCGGCAAAACCATGCCGGAGCGGAAGCAGCGCCCTGAGCCGACCCGGCCGCAGGGGCGGGACTATTCGCTGCGGCGTCATTGAGGGGTGAGTGCGATGGCCGCAGTGGTGGCGCGACAGGTCTATTGATTCAGGCCACACGTTGATTTCGGCCCTCGCCGCATAACGGCATCAGCATGGAATGAAATGTCACAACAGTTGGTAGGCGCAGCTTTATGGCCACCTTGACGGCCAGATAGGCAAAGGGCGTTTTACCCAGATGCACGTACCGCGTCAAAATCGCCCGCTCTTAGGTCCTGATTCAGCTGCCGCAATGCCGGTTAGGCGAACGGAAACCCCAAGAGATTGAGCAGGTAGAGCAAGTCCTTGGCGTTCGACGCAGTCGGGGCGGGCGAAAACCGGTATCCCCCGGTTGCCGCATCTGCGCCTCACAGCCGATGCACGCGAGTACCGGAGTGCTGCGGTCTATCACCTCAAGCCTCACGCGCATGAAGGTAAATTCGATCAGGACGTGGACCTGGCGCAAGAGTGGGAAGCGCAGTTGATCGGCGACGTTTGGTACATGACAGCGCTCTGGCTCCTTCTTTTCCCAGTGTTCGATACCACGCGACTGCTTCGGTGGATCGGAAACCCTCGTTGTCCCCGTGGTTTGCCCTGTGCATTGCAGTGGCGGTTGCGGTTGCGGTTGCGTCAGTTATCTATGTGGTCAGCGGCGGGACCGCCCTGATATATCTTGGTGCTTCGATGTTCATTTCCGCAGGTTTGCATCCATTAGGGGGCGCTGGATACAGGAGTCTGCTTGAGAGCGAAGGCGATCTGCGCCTCAGAAAACTTCAATGCCTTCATCGGAACTCTCCATCTCCCAATCAGGGATCATGGCTGGAAAATCCCAGCTCTGAACGGTCCGAATTGGCAGGGCACTTCAACTTGTTGTCACGGAGGAAACGCGACAGTTGAGACTGGCTCATCCGCGGGCGCGTGTTCCACAGCGCTTGCGCGCGATAGACTCGTCCGGCGCGCCGGGATTTGGTTTCGACCGATCCAGTCGGGGTGCGGTAACCCTCCTGACCACGCCCGAAAGCCTTCTGACCGACTGGGGTCAACCCACTGAACCCTCAATGGGAAGGCACCGGCCGCTTCTGAAAGTTGGGTTTAGGACGAGGTCGGCTATTATGCAGTCGATGGAATGGCGCTCATGTGCGCGCCGGAATCTTGGGTCCGACCGCGGATCCAGGGAACTCGCGAGGCCGAGCTATCAGTAAGCGGTTGTTAGAACCTCGACTTCTCGCGGAGAGCCGGGCTGAACCTGAATTTGCCGGTTGTAAACCTGGTCCCCGAGCTTGGCGAGCACCAGATATTCGCCCTCGGCCAGAACCGTCGAGGGGAAGGCGCCACGTTCGCTGAATATGGTCGCGCCGTCGGCGGTCTTGACCGTCCATTCGACGTCCGCGATCGCCTCTCCCGCTTCCTCTGAAACCAGCTTCAACGAGATTTCGGCGGCGTGGTGATAGAGCGTGGCGTCAGTCAGCTGGCCCGGCTCCACCCGCAGATCGGCGCGCACCATGGCATTGATCGCACCAAATCGGGAGACGATCTCGTAGGTGCCAGCGTTGAGCGTTATGATCTCGTTGGGCGGCAGGTCGTCGGCAATCAGCGCGCGGTCGGTCCCGCCGCCCGTGGTGAAAATGTCGAATTTCAACAAGGCGGGCGAGATGGGAACGTCGCCGGTAACGGCTGAATTGAGCCGCAGCGCTCCGGCGTCAAGAATGACATCGAGGGTATTGCTGCCTGGCACGACCAAGAGCGGCTCGCTCAACTGTGCCTGTCCATAGGCAACATGAACGACGTAATCCCCGGGCGGCAATTCGAGCTCAGCGCTGCCGTTGTCGGCCTTGGCAACGAGGGCCATCTCTCCGTCCTCGCCGGGTGCGCCTTCAAAAATGCGCCAGACCAGCCCTTCGGGAATAGTGGAACCATCGGCGGTGATCCGGGCTGTCAAGGTCACGGGTTGGGGCACGCTGGATATGGCGGCAATGGCTTCGGTCGCAGTGGATTCTGCGGGGCCCGTGACCGTTTGCGCGGCAGGCGCGTCTCCGCGGTCCGGCCGCGGACGGGGCAGGGGGGGAATCTCAGCGGAGTCCTGTGCGACAGCCTGTTGAACAAAATTCGAGGGGCCGATCGCTGCTGCGAGGCCGATCAAGATTGCCAATAGTCTTGCTGAACGCATGTGGTCTCCAGCTCGCGGCGCCATCAACCGGGCGACTCGAAGGTTTGCCTAGCTCCCGAATGGGGAAAAGCTGTGTCACAGTCGTTTCTGTTTTGAAACCATCGCATGCCGTCTCCAGGATTTTTTAAGGCACTCTTCGTTCACCGGGTGGTTGCTGCGGCGCCGGGTAGGTCGTTCAGCCCCAATCAGCGCGCAAGCGTGGTTAACAGTGCGTTAACGAGCTGCGGTGTTAAGCTTGGCTGGTTGATTCTCCCAGCAAGGACCGCTCATGGGTGTGCAGTCCATTTCCATTTCGCAGAGCCTGGCCAATGCTCTGAACGCAGCGGGTAACCGGAGCGGGGTGGATTTCGGCTATTTGCTGCAGACGGCCATGCGCGAGAGCAGTCTTAACCCGCAGGCGCGTGCCAGCACGTCATCGGCCGTGGGGCTGTTCCAGTTCCTGGAGGGAACGTGGCTGCAGGTGATGAAAGAGGAGGGGCCGCGCCTGGGTTATGCCGCCTATGCCGATGCCATCACCCGCAATGGTGATGGCGACTATGTGATTGCTGATCCTGCACAACGCGCGCAGATCCTCAAGTTGCGCGAGGACCCGCAAATCGCCTCGGATATCGCTGCCGCCTTCACCAGGGGTAATGGGGAATATCTGCGCTCGGTGTTCGGTCGCATGCCCAGTGCGGGCGAGCTCTACATTGCGCACTTCCTTGGCGCAAAGGGCGCTGAGAAGATGTTCAGGGCCGGCCTGGAAGATCCGGACCAGCTCGCCGTGTCGCTGTTTCCCCGACAGGCTGCGGCCAATCGCGCCATATTCTACGGTGAAGACGGTCAGGCCAGGAGCATCAGGGACGTCTACCGGGTTTTGGTGGCCAAGCACGATGTTTCCGGCAATTCGGGTTTTGCCGTGCAACAAATGGCGGGTGAGAGCATGGCGCAGCCCTCGGCGGAGCCGCCGTTGCCTTCCCGGTTCTCTCCAGAGAACATGTCCTTCACCGGATTGTTCAGGAACGCGCCGGAGGTTGGGGTCGATGAGGGGGAGAGCGGCGTTGGTTCCGCTTTCTTTACCCAATTATACAACCAGTAAGCTGTGGGAGCCAATTGCAACGCTCAGTTTCAAGACGCGTTAAGACTTAGGGCGCTTAAGTGATTGCGATTCAACGCGACACGGCCTCGAGGAGGACCTTGGTGATGGCACATATTCAGGTTGCACGGCCCCGAAACTTGGCTCAGCCGCCGCGAGGCGTGGTTATTCTCACGCTTGCTTTGCTGTCTTGGGCGCTGTTCTGGGTTGCTGGAAGCGTAATCAGTGGTGGCATGGGGCTCATCGCTGGCATTTGATTGCCCGCGCGGATGGTCTTCGACCGCCACTCACGCCTCGCCAGGTTATGGTGAACCGTTCCTTAAATATTGCCGTGTAGCTTCGCCCTATTGGTGCGGAGTGAGTTATGATCGGTTACGAGGCGTTCGCTGAATTGTCGCAGTCGCATGATTGCGACCAAAGGGGGCAGGCCGCACATCTTGCCGCACTCGCCTATCTCGATCACCAGGGCCCCGCCGACGAGCACGCGGCACTGTACGCCGCACTAATCGGTTTCTTAGATGATACTTCAGTCAAGGTGCGCGCCGCGCTCGCCTACGGCCTGTTGCATTCACACCAGGCACCACGTCCCGTCATTCTGGCGCTGCTGCAGGATAGTGCCGTCATCTCAAGGGCAGTACTGCAATATTCGCCCGTGTTGGTCGACGCCGACCTGGTGCCGCTGGTCATGCGTGGTGACCACATGGTGATGACTGCCATTGCCCAGCGCCAGACCATCAGCAAGAGACTGGCCGGCGCACTGCTCGCGCGCCAGGATCGCGACGTCGCCTTGCGTCTGTTGCGACGCCAAGACGTGGCCGTGAGCGGCGAGGCCCTCGAAGCGGCGACCTTAGCGTGGGCAGATGATGCGGTGATGCGGGGTGTCCTGCTGTCCCGCAATGACTTGTCTGGCGTTTCGCGACTGCTCCTCGTGCGGAAGGTGACCGAGAGCCTGAAGGCCTGTCGCATCGTCAAGGGGGCGCTCGCGCAGGACAGGCTGGAACGCATCATGCGCAACGGTAGCGACACCGCCCTTGCCGCTATCGGTGAAGCGGAGAATGAAGAGAGCCGGGCGGAGTTCGCCGGTGCGCTGATGCGCGCCGATCAGATCAATACCAGATTGTTGCTATATGCCGTCGTCACGGGCCGGGCAATGTTCTTTGCAGCCTGCATCGGTGTTCTCGCAGAGACCAGCAGCGCAAAGGTGTTCACCCTGCTGCAGGGGGGCAGCCGCGCCGCGCTGGTGGCGCTTTTCGCCCGCTGCGGGCTTTCCACGCCATCCCGGGAGTTGTTGCTGCGCCTGGTGATGCACGCGCGAACGGCGGACCTCGCCGATGATGACGCAGCGCGTCACTACGTCATCACCGCATTGACTGAAGAACTCATCGCCGAGTTCAACGGGGATATCCCGCAAGAGCTGGAGGAGACCTTCGGCTATCTCAATGAGCAGAACATCGCCCTGGCACGCAAGGCGGCGCGGGGGGTGATGGCGGCATTTGCCAGGACGACGCAGTGCACCATGAGCTTGCCCGCCATGCAGGAGGAAGAGCGACTGCAGCTCCCGGCCGCCTAGTTCACCGACCGAGCTAGTAGCGGAACTGTTCGCTCAAGACCCGCTCTTCCAGGCTCGTTCCGGGGTCAAACAGCAACGTCACGCCGTGCGAACGGTCCTCGGTCACCTTCACTTCCAGCACATTCTGGAATTCGACCTTGTCAGCCACGGCGCTAACAGGCCGTTTGCCGGCCTCCTGAACCTTGAACGTGACCACGGCGCGGTTGGACAGGATGGCGCCGCGCCATCGCCGTGGGCGGAATGGCGAAATCGGCGTCAGGGCGAGCAGGGGCGCCTCAATGGGCAGGATGGGACCGTGGGCCGACAAATTGTAGGCCGTTGAGCCGGCGGGTGTCGAAAGCAGGGCGCCATCGCAGATGAGCTCATCCAGGCGCACTTCGCCATCGACGATGATCTGGAGCTTGGCCGCCTGATAGCTTGCGCGAAACAGGGACACTTCGTTGATCGCCAGCGCCGTGCGGTGCTGACCGGACGCGTCGCTCACGGTCATCGACAAGGGGTAGATCTGCGTTCGCTGGCTGGCCATCAGCCGCTCGTCCAGCGCGTCCTCGCTGAAGGCGTTCATCAAGAAGCCCACCGACCCGAAATTCATGCCGTAGACCGGTTTGTCCGTTCCGATGACCCGGTGCAGGGTTTCGAGCATCAGGCCGTCCCCGCCAAGGGCCACGACGATCTCTGCGTCGGTCAGATCGACGGACCCATAGCGAGCGCGCAGGCGCGAGGCGGCGTCTTCGGCTGCCGGGGTCTGATTGGTCAAGACGCAGATCTTGCTCATGCAGCCGGTTCCTTGTGGCTATGAGTTTCGGGCCGTCTGCCTAACATGAGCGGGCCCGACCCACCAGCGCGGTGTGGCTCGACGGCGGTGATCGCCGGCAATTGCAGCTGGCGCCTACCAAGGATTGGCAAGCTGCGGCGGCCCCACCTAATCTGTCAGGCGTGTGATTGCCGCTGAGAAGGATCCAGTAGGCTGGGATATTCCCACCGAGATCACTTCTCGGCGGAAATCAACAGGATCTCCTCTGACTGGCCAGAGCCAATCGGTTCACTCGATCTGAGACAGTGATCCTTCGTGCACACTTCAGGTACTACAAGAGGTCCGCCAGATCACACTTATTATAAGAGCTATACCTCTGGGGGAGCATGAAATTCAATTCAGCACCGCTACCGCCGGGAACTTCGTTTCCCCCGATGTCATTGGGCGGCCGCCTGGACGGCGTCAAGCAGATCGAGCTTTCTCAGTTCCTCAATGAAGCCGGGGCGGATGTCGGGGCGGTCCAGGGCAAAGACCACATTGGCGGTCAGAAAGCCCAGCTTGGAGCCGCAATCATAGACCTTGCCCTGGTACTTCACCCCGGTGAAAGGCTGCTGGCTCATCAGCGTCTGCATCGCATCGGTGAGCTGGATTTCCCCGCCCGCGCCCTTGGTCTGCTCGGCCAGGAGCGCGAAGATTTCCGGCTGCAGGATATAGCGCCCGGAAATGAACAGGTTCGATGGCGCCTCGTCACGCTGGGGCTTTTCCACCATGCCATTGATGGCAAAGCCGGTGTCCGGACCCTCGCCGCGCACCACCACGCCATAGGAGGAGACATCCTCCCAGGCGCATTCCTCGACCCCGATAATATTGCCCGGCCGCTCTTCATAGGCATCCATCATCTGCTTGAGCACGCCCGGCTTGGCCTGGAAAATCATGTCGGGCAGCAGCAGCGCGAAGGGCTGGTCGCCCACGATGTCCCGGGCGCACCAGACGGCGTGACCCAGGCCCAGCGGTTCCTGCTGACGGGTGAAGCTGGTGCGACCGGCCGAGGGCAGGTCCTGCTGCAATTCCTCAAGCGCCGCTGACTTGCCGCGCGCCTCCAGCGTTGCTTCCAGTTCGAACTGCTTGTCGAAGTGATCCTCGATGACGCCCTTGTTGCGACCGGTGACGAAGACAAAGTGCTCGATCCCGGCTTCGCGTGCCTCATCGACGGCATACTGGATCAGCGGCCGGTCCACGACCGTCAGCATTTCCTTGGGCATCGCCTTGGTGGCGGGCAGAAAACGGGTTCCCAGCCCCGCGACCGGAAACACCGCTGTTCGAACGCGCTTACTCATACAACCTCTCCGGAAAATGCCGTCGCTCAGGCGCGACCAAATTCGTCTTCAATACGAATAATATCGTCTTCCCCAAGGTAGGAGCCCGTCTGGACCTCGATGAGCTCAAGCTCGATCTTTCCGGGGTTCGCCAGGCGGTGCACGCAGCCCAAGGGCAAGTAAATTGACTGATTTTCTGAAAGCACCGTTACAGAGCCGTCCAAGGTCACCTCTGCCGTCCCGCGCACCACAATCCAATGCTCGGCACGATGATGATGTTTTTGCAGGCTGAGCTTTTTGCCTGGTTTGACGAAGAGCCGCTTTACTTGGAAGCGGTCGCCGTTCAGGACCGAGGAATAGCCGCCCCATGGGCGATATGCTGTGCGATGATTTTCGGTAAGGTTGGCTGTGTCCTGCCCGTTTCGTAGATGTTTGACCATCTCTCCCACCTTCTGGGCACCAGACAGACGGCCCACGTAAACGGCATCGTCGGTAGCGATGACCGACACGTCTTCCAGACCACTGACCGCAACGTGCGCATGGTCAGATATTACGAGGGAATTGGCGACCCCACTGAGGGTAACAGGCCCCTTGCTGAGATTGCCGCATGGGTCGCGAGCTGAGGATTTCCAGACCGCGTCCCAGCTGCCGAGGTCGGACCAGGCGAAATCTACGGCTACGACATCGGCCTTGTTGGTTTTTTCGAATACCGCATAATCCACGGAGATGTTTGGCGCCCGGGTGAAAGCTGCTTCTTCGAGCCTCAGGAAGTCTAGATCCTGTCTAGCGCGCAAAACAGCAACGCGCGCTGCATCGAGGGTCTCGGGCGCCAGGGATTGGCATTCCTGCAAGAAGCTGGCGGCGCCGATGACGAACATCCCGGAATTCCAAAAGTATCCGCCATCTTCGAGCATCGTCTGAGCAACATCGCTGTTCGGCTTTTCAACGAAACGCTGAACCGACGCCGCTCCGGCACCAACCCTCGCGTCGCTCTTGATATAGCCGAATCCAGTTTCTGGAGCCGTGGGCTGGACGCCGAAGGTTACCAAGCGCCCCTCGCGCGCAGCGAGAGCGGCATGATCGAGCGCGGTCCAATATCCGTCGTTGGCGTCGACTTCATGATCGGAGGGGAGCACGTGCAGGAGTGCATCGTGTCCGTATAGTGCTTGGGCCTGCACGGCTGCAGCGGCGATTGCGACCGCTGTATTGCGCGCAACGGGCTCGAGCATGATCGCCGAGACCGGAGTGTCGCATTCGGCGGCTTGCTCAGCGACAATGAAGCGATACTCAGCATTGGTGACGACCAGTGGCGCAGTATAGCGCGCGGGGTCAGAGACGCGCCGCAGGGTCTGCTGAAAAAGACTTATTGTACCCAGCAATGGCAAAAACTGCTTGGGCCGAGCAGCCCGGGACATGGGCCACAGACGCGTTCCCTGGCCGCCGGCCAAGATGACAGGCACGATTGATCTGTTCACGAATTTTGCTCCAGAACAGTCGGAAATGTCCACGTGGATTATCTGATCTAACTAAAAGCACAATAGCATGCCTGTTGATTAACACCCCCGCGTGTTGAGGCGGTGGTTAACTCCGCCGCATGCAACAGTAAATGCTATGGGGGCAGCCGCTAGCTTATAATTTGCGCGGCAGCCATGCGATAGCTGTCATTGGCGGGCGAAGTATGATCAGCCTCTCGCTGACAGCGGGGGGCGAGAGGCCTTATCGCCTGACGCTGCGTTGACCGGCACGAACAGCGGTCCCAATCCGCCCGCGCGAGGGGCCTCACACCTTCGAGGAGCACTCTCTGCCTGTGCAGCGACAGCTCACACGGCATCTTCTTCCTTAATTTTGAGGCAGGGGAGGCGTGCATGGGCAAAGGCAATTTCAGCGACGTGTCTTACTGGGATGGGATGGCGACCAACATCGTATGGCCCTGACAGAGTTGTGGCAGGAGCCGGTGCCAGTGCCGCATGAGTATCCTCGACGCCGCGGCTAGTTGCGCGGCCGATACAAGGCGAGGGCGCCACATCGCCTGGGACTGATCAGTTCCAGCCGCGAGCGGCCAAAGCATCGAGACCACGCTGCGCGTCTTGGTAGCCTGTGGCGGCCACGGCCGCAAAAATTCGCTGGGCTTCGCGAAGCCGCCCCAGGTGATAGTAGCTCCATGCCCGAATGGTCAGCAGGTCATTCTGTTCCGGTGCGAGCATGGCGCGCTGGTCAAGCAATTGGAGCACTTCGTCGTAGCGGCCAATGCCGTAATAGGTTACGGCAGTGCTGCCCAGCAAGGCGACCTGCATCTCGGTGACCCGCTCCGCGCTCTGAGGCATGGCCGCCGCTGAGACGGCCGCCTCTTCAATCAGACCCAAGCGAAGATACGCCAGCGTCAGGCCGTAGTAGGCCTCCGTGCGGGCGTTGGCCGATTGGGACAAAATGGCCCTTTCGAAATTTGAAGCTGCCTCGGCTGAGCGTTCTAGCTCCATTAAGCACCATGCTCTTGGAAGTGCCTGCGCCGGAGATAAAGATTCTGGAGGCAGGAACGTGCCGCATAGCGCAAAGGCTCTAGCATGCGCTGGCGTTTGAGAAGCAGCGAGAACCAGTCTGGGACCCATGTCCATGCGAAAAACCGCCGGCCGGATGAAATCTGGGTCGGGGACCGTCATCATCTCCGGAGCCTCGGTCGGCGCCCCTGGCTGGCCGAACAACTCGATACGCGGGGAAACGGCACCCCAACGCCGGATGATGTCGCGGACGGCGTTCCGATCCTGCAGTTTCTGGCTCGCCACGAGGAGGCCGTACGCGGCCGGCTCGTAGTCAGGATTGTATTCAAGCGATTTTTCGAACCAGCGCGATGCGGTTTGGGCTTGGCCGAAATTGAACGCGTACCATCCGAGTGCCTGGGCACCAACGTGATCTTCAGCGTCGCTCACCGCTTCAATGATCCGCTCTAAAGTCTCGGTTGCTAGACGCCGCGGCGGATCTCCTGAAAGCAGAGCGCTCGCTACGGAAAGATATTGAGCCTCCAATTGGGGCGTGTCGTAGCGATGTTCACTCAGCAGCTCCTCTGCCCGCTCCAGGTCGCGCATTTGCGCAAGCGCCAGGGCCAGCGCAGACACGGACGCTTCGCCTTGGTCGATTTCCAATGCCATCTCGAAGAAATTGCGGGCCCGCCGGCTCTGATTGCGCTGCAACTCGTAATAGCCCAGGAGTCGCAAGTCGTCCGCAGAGCGAGAGGTGGCCACGCTCTCCTCGACCATGGCCAAGGCATCTGCGTCAATCTGACGAACCACCCCGTTGAGATAATCGGCAACTGCGGCGCGGGCCCGGTCGAGGCGCACCGGGCCGAACTCGCCGTCGCGTTCAAACGAAAAGAGCGTTTCGAGATCAGCCGAGGCCAACATCGTCCCAGCCTTCTGCATAGTGGCTAGGCGCACTTCGGGATCGGTGCAGTTTTCGAGGATATAACCGTATGCGTCCAGACCCCGCGTTTCTTTACCGGTGTCCACGAAGGCCTCGGCCAGAGACCAAAGCAGGTCTACGTTGCCACAGGTCAGCAGATCTGCATGGTTTGCGGCGAGGCTTATGAATGTGGAGTAATCCTGGACGGCGGCGGCGCTCCGCAGCTCGGCGGCTGCGGACCCGCTGGCGAGAGCATCCAGCAAATCCTGCGGCGGACGCCATTCTGGCGTGGCCGCGCGACGGGCCTCGATGGCAGCGTGCACTCCTTCAAGGTCGCCTTGTCCGTAAAGATCCCACATGGTCTGGAGTTGTTCATCGAAGCCGCTATCCATCGCAAGGGGATCTGCAGGAGGCGTCCAGCCAGGATAAAGTGCCGAGAGTCGTGCTGTCTCGGCTTGCAAGCGTCGCTCATCACCCTGTCGCGCGAAATACCGCAAGGCGCTTTCATCGATAATAGGCACGGCCCTCGGCGCAGCATCGCCCGCCGACGCGGCGCGGGCAAGCTCCTGACTTTGGCCGCTAACGGATAGAGCCAATCCAATGGCAAGGCCGAGAAACGTGGTCTTCATCAAGTGAACCATGAGGTCCTCACAGACAATGCGGCGCGCTCTGGCGCAGGAAGGAAAGGGTGAGAAGGTGTAGGGTCGAGCCGTAATAGCTTTGCGGCTCAAAGCTTATAAGATCCGCAGAAATCGGTTGATTGTCGAGAACACAGCTGATTGCAGCGCCGATTATGCGATAACCGGGTTCGCTCAATTCTTCCATGATGCGACCCGAAGACACACGAATGGTCCCGGCGGTCTCTTCGCTGAGCGGGAGCGCGAACTGACGCAATAAGGCGGCCTGGGTTGTGCCGGCCCGCATTAAATAGAGTGGAATGCGTACGCTGTTGTAACCAAATTCAGGCTCGAAGCTTTGTGCGGGCGCCGGCTCGTTGCCGCGAAGGGAAATCCAGTCGGTGGGCAATCCAGCAGGTCCGAAACGGCTCTCATTGACCAGGCGTCGTCCAGTTTGAGCTATGCCTTGCCAATCTGTTTCCGGGGCAATGCGGGCAAGGTATGGGAAGGCCTCGAAGACCCAATATGAAAGGTTGATCAGCGGCCCGTCATCTTGATCGTCACGCCCAAACCCGAATGAGCCTGGCAGCAGAACGTCGCTTCCACGCCATCGCATTGTTGCCGCGCGACCGAGAGCGTCGGCCAGGGTGCGGGCCGAATCTATCAGGTCGGTTCGCCCCCACGCTTCTCCCGCCCGAATGAGGGCGTAGGCGATCAATATGTCGCCATCGGAGGCGTTGTTCTGGTCAGTGATCCGGGGGGTCACGGAAGGATCCCATTTCCAGGCCACAAGACCGTCATCTCTGACCATCAGCTCCTGACGTGTGAATTGCCAAATCTGATCAAAGCTCTCCGCGTCATTGGCAAGGTAGGCTAAGAGCATGCCATAGCCCTGGCCTTCGCTATGCGAGATGCCGCCGTTCGCCCCGTCAATAATCCGACCCTCGTTGATGAAGGCGGCGCCATACGCGGCCCATTCCTGGGCCGTAATGCTCCCTGTCGTTTGGGCCAGGGCGTGGGTCTGAAAGGCGGAGATCACTGCCAGAGCCAGTAGCCAGCGCCGTTTCATGCGTCGCGCCCTGTTACCCGGAGGACGCGAGTCGTGGCGAGTGTCAGGGCGGCGAGGATGATGCAAAGGCCTATGCCGTAGGCCAGTACGTGGCTGGAAAGCCAGTTTGCAATGACGCTCCGCAGGTTGGCCAATGTCCACGGGCCGCTTTCATAAAATGTGACGCGATTAGGCCGAATGACGGTTGGTGCACTCCCGTCCTGGGGCAACACGCTCACCCAGCCCGACATTGTGGGCCATGTGGAGCCTGCGGTGATGGTTTTGACACCCGCGTCGAGCCCTTGTGTGGTTGGAACGGTAAGCATGGTCCACAATCCACCCTCTGGCTGCAAGCGCTGTAGCAGCAAAGCTCGATCCGAAAGACGGGGTGCATAGGGCAAATCCTCGGGAGGAAGAACACCTAGGCTATTGGGGCCAAGGTCAAGGAGGTCAGCCACCCAATTTTGAATGCGGTTTACAATAGAGCTATCTCCCGACATGCCAACCGAGCGCCACCGCTGCAGTATGGTGTCGAGATTGTTGCTGTCCGCATCAAGACTGTTGTCATCGGTGGCATAGGGTTGAAGCACGCCGATGCGTCGGATGGAGTCAGGCGGCAATTGACCATAGGCACCTACAAAGATCGCGTCCTGAGCAGGCGATGGACTGGCGAGGCTTATACTGGCTACGCTGACGATACTGTTGGTGTGCCCAGCCATGCGGGCCAACATGGTAAGGGCAGCAGGGAGCGATTGCTCGCTATTGCCGATCACCAGATTGGTTTGATCTGCGCCGGTATAGGGAAAACCCGTATTGGCGAAGGCAGCCAAGTTTGGCACCTGCGAGATGCGACCGAAATCGGGCATGGTGAATGTGCTGTCGCCCGAAATCAACAGTCGCTGGTCCGTTCCGACGGTAACCGTCCCGGGTGCGCAGATATCGTCGGCCTCCGTGCGAAGTTCGCCGACGATCTCCACCTCATTAACCCCCGGGCGGAATTCGCTCATCGGTATTTTGATAGGTAGGTCTCGGAAGGCATCATCGGTGCGGAGCAAGGGGGTTACAGAGGCGATTTCGCCGTTCACATAGATTTCGAACTGGCTGCCGGCCTTCACTTCGCCGGAATAAGCCGCATTGAGGGTGACGTGTGCCTGTCCGTATTGATCAGCGTAGAAGTCCGATGGCAGGGCAAAAGAGAAACTGTTGTGATAGCGGCGTCCGTTAAAACTTAGCCCCTGAAAGCCCAAGCGCTCGAAACTCATGCTGCCAGCTCCTGTAAAGACCGGGACCGGAAGAGCACGATCGGCACGTGGTGGCAAAGTGCCTGCCGACTGTCCATATTGGTTGACGATGGCCGCGATGTCTTCGACAGTTCGAGAAAGATCTGACCAGCTTGGGCCTGAGAGCACCAGCACATTGCCTGCATTCGGAGCAAACGCTGCAACGGTCGAGGTCCTTGCTTCTTGGGCAAGCGGGCCTGCAAGCTCGGGCAGCTCGGAAGCTGGAGCAAGCAGGATGTTGAGGACGCCCGGTTCCTGCGTTTCATTGAGGTGTTCGGCGAATTCGACTTGCACGTTAGTCACGCGCATGGCCAACGCTATCTGCTGGACGAGTGCTGCAACCAGCAGACCATTCTCGGTCGGGCTGCTCCCCGGCGTTGCAATGCGCAAAACCGACTGGCCAGATAAGTTCCAGCCGGCGGCGGCGAGATCATCGAGGCGGGTCAATTGCCCGACGCGGGAGCCGGTAAACGCCAGATATGTATCGGCGGCGGAAAGGTCGGTCCATAACTCATAAGTGGAGCCGATACTGCAGTCAGTCCGGTGACGGAGATCTGCGGTGATGGTGACGGTGTTGAATCCAGCTTTGAGGATTTCGGCCGGGACATCAGCTGTAAGTCGCGCTGTGCCAGCTGCAGAGGCTACTTCGTTTAACAGTACGGTTGAGCCATTGATCTGGACACGCAATCGCGAAGCCTCCGGGGCTACGACCAGGGCATTAATGTAGCCCAGGTTGATTGTGGCTTTAGCGCTTGCCTGTGCTGCGGTCAGATAAATCTGATAATTGCGTCGATCAGTTTCGCCGGAGAAACGGGTATCGCCCTCCGGCAGAAGGTAGCGGACCAGTTCAGGCGCTCTTACTACAGGCGCGCTCTGGGGGCTTACCGCCTCGGGTGCCGGGTCGGGCGTAACCAGGGAGGCCTCAGGCGTCATGTCAAAGTGCATTGGAAGGCCCTGGGCCAGACAGGAGCTTGCAAGAAAGGTCAGCGCAAGCGGCGTGAGGATGCGGATCATACTGACGCCCTCCGATAGCGGGTGGACTTGACGGTTGGGTTCTGTCCGAAGCGCACGAAATAAGCGAGGCCACGGCTGGTCTGATAGAGAGCGATCCAGATAAAGCGTGCAAGACCTTCCAGGATACCGATTGTTTGCCGGCGCGAGGCTTGGTGGGCGCTCCATTGATCTGAACTGGCGTAGAGCAGGTCTGCCATAAGCCTGTACTGGTTGGCAGAATTCAGTACGAACTGGCAGCCCAGCATGGTACCGCTTTCACTGGTGACCAGATTTCGGACATCAACGGTCAGCTCATTGTCCGCGATCGGAGCATTGGTTGAGAAGCGTAGGGCGGTGACGGTCTCTTTTGCCACCTTACTCTGTGTAGAGCGAAGGCGAACACTGATTCCCGTGGAGGAGACGTCTAGGATGCTGCCATCCATCCAATTGCCATCCTGATTCCGAACCTGGCAGGCGCGGTCCACGGCGACCCGCCGGTTCTGACGGGCTTCGCGCCGCTCGGCCACCACGCCCAGAGCACAACCGGCGATCAGCAGGTTGAACAGGTTCCAACCGCCCACGACCAACGTGATCTCGGTTTTGAACGGTTCGGCGTAGAGACGGTAGATGGTGAATGCGACGCCGGCCAGCAGAAGGAAGAAAATGATGAAGAAGGGGGTGCCAATCTCCGAGATGCGGCTGCGCAGCGTGGTTTCGTCTTTGGAGGTCACGTTGAACGTGGGCTTGCTCGGATTGAAAAGTACCGAAATTAGGGCGGGGAAAAGATGCACGGATTGAATATATTCGTAGAGCTCAGAGATCAGCGGCCACCGCCAACGGCCGAAGAGGGAGTTCTGGATGACTAAGTTAGCCATCATGTACGTGACGGTGTAGGCCAGAAACTCGCCACTTGAGGCGGTGAAAATCTGCAGGTCAAAGAACAGATAAAAGAAGGGCGCGAAGAGAAAGATCATGCGCGTGATCGGAAACAACCAAAACATTGTACTCGAGAGATACGAGAGACGTTGTCCGAACGTCAGCCCACGTTTAAAGAGTGGGAATTTCATGAGCATGATTTGTAGCATGCCCTGAGCCCAGCGAGTGCGCTGACCGATGAAACTGGCGAACGTAGCTGGCTGCAGCCCCGCGATGAGGGGACGATCCACATAAATGCTGTTCCAGCCCTTGGCATGGAGATCAATAGCAGTTTCGGCGTCCTCAGTGATGGAGCGGCCGGCGAAGCCATTGGTCGTTTCGAGGGCCGCACGGCGTAGCACGGCTGCCGAGCCACAGAAGAACGAGGCGTTCCATTTATCCAAGCCGCGCTGGATCACGCCATAAAACATCTCGTTTTCAGACGGCATGGTCTCAAAGGTCTGCAGATTCCGCTCAAGCGGATCGGGATTGAGGAAGAAGTGGGGCGTCTGCACGAGGAACAGACGGCGATCCTTGGCGAAGTAGGGGACAGTCTGCTGTAGAAAGTCGCGAGCTGGTGCGTGGTCGGCATCAAATACGGCTACGAGCTCGCCACGTGAATGGGCCAAACCGTTATTAAGGTTGCCGGCTTTCGCATGCTCGTTGCGGTCTCGGGTGAGGTAGTTCACACCCAGTTCTTCTGCCAAAGCCTGGAGTCGTTCGTGACGGGCCTGCGCTGCTGCGGCTTGGTTGACGTCCGCAGACCGGCGTTTTTGGAGCGTGCCCCCATCGTCGAGCAGCCAGACGGTGAGTTTGTCCGCCGGGTAATCCATCGCCTTGGCGGCCGCAAGTGTGCCTGCGAGTAGGCCGTCATCCTCATTGTAACTTGGAACAAAAACATCCACATGAGGGGCGTCCCCAGCATTTTTGACGCTTGTGGGCGGACGTGGGGGTAGGGGAGAGGAAACCACGAACAGGCTCAGGCCAAGCATAAGTACGCTATACATCTCGGCGAGATAAAGCAGAAAGCCCGGAATGAAGTCGGCGATTTGCGTGACCGGAGGGATTGTACTTGTTGTTCTCCAAAATGCGTAACGCAGCACAATCGCGGTGCCCAAAGCCAGCAGCATCATGCGCCAGGGGCCGCTAAGCTTGAAAACCTTTAAGACCAGCATGAAAACCAGCAACAATAGTGCGGTAACCAGGTGGGCCTGGATGCTGACAGGCATGGTAATAGCCACCGCTGCGATGGCAGCGATACCCAACCACAGTATGATCGAGACAAATTTACGCATAGCGAGCTTCCTCGATAGCGGTTGAAACGGGGATAATTGGACGTGGGGGCAGAGAGAGCGTCAGTCCCTTGGCGGAGGCACGACGGGGCCTTGAACCTGCTCGGCCATGGGCGGGGGTACAGGACCCGGGCTGACCGGTGCCGCGCTGGGGAGGGTGGGCTGCGACGGTGTCGGAGAAGCCGGCGCTGTGCTTCGCGCAGGGCGCGGCGGATCCGGCAGCACGTTTGCGACCCCGTTCGGCCCCGTGGGCATGATGACCCTGCCGTAGGCCCCAATCTCGGCTGGGGCCGGCTTCGCTACTCCAGTCACACCCTTGATGCGCAACTGGTACATAATCTCCAGCAGTTCGGCCTCGCTGCGATTGCGATGACAGATTAGAGCGCGCAAGTTGATCGCTCCCCGCCGCACGCCGCCACCAGGAGACCGGTCCGGCGCCACGCGCTGCCAGGCATACATGCACAGGTCTCCTGTCGCCGTCCGGCCCATCGAATAGCCGAACGGGCCATAGAGGTTCTGCACGAAATAGGGCGACAGTTTCATGTCGGCGTAGTTGACCGTTCCACGCGCTTCTCCCGCCAGATCTAGATTGGCCAACGGCACATCTTGAAGGCCACCGGGTGTGGAAGAATGGGCCACAGCCTCGAACATCTGAACCTTGAAATAGTTCTGTCCCGGCGCGCGAGAAGTGGTATCGAGCATGATCATTTGCTCGGTCGCGTTGTTGTATCCGGTCTGTACGATACTCAGGATCGCACCTGCGCCAGGGGACAACGCCAGCATGGATTGCACCGGCTCCACAGGCTTGGGTGCGTAGATCTCCAGAGGTGAAATTGAGGCGCAGGCTGCGAGCAATCCCGTCGTCGCAATAGCCGACATCATCCGGGCAAAAAGGATACTGCCTGGGATCAACTTGGCGCGGACCCGCTGCAACGATGCCAAAACAGTATTCAGGGAAAATACCCCTTCGATCCCAATTTGATTCTAATGTTACCATGTTAGACATTCTTTCGATATGATGACGACCCCTGTCAGCGCCATCTTGACTGCAATTGGCTGTGGTGACTGGCATTTTTGCAACAATCCTACCCGGCAAGTTGCTTGTCGCTGTTGACCCCCACTTGGGCAGCAACCACTCGATTGCGTCCACTTCGCTTCGCTTTATAGAGCGCGTGATCGGCGGCATCGAAGGACTTCGAGTACTCGGCATTTTTGCCTAACCAAGCGACGCCAAGACTTACGGTCACTTGCAGAGCCAGCTGTCCGATGCGGACTCGTGTCCCTTCAATGTCGAGCCGGATTCGTTCGGCAGCGGCTACAGCCTCCGCCTCATCACCAGCCCGAATGATAGCGGCGAATTCCTCGCCGCCGTAACGGCAGAGCAGGTCGCCGCTCCGGATGGATGCTTGAAGATGTTCGGCGACATGGCGGATCACTTTATCGCCGGCCGAATGGCCGTGAGAGTCGTTTACTGACTTGAAATTATCGATATCGATGATCAAAAGCGCCCGATCCGTGGCGTCTATACCATCAAAAACATTTAGCAGGGCGCGTCGATTATTGAGGCCAGTCAACTCGTCTGTATTGGCGAGGTGAAGAAGTCGAAGTTCAGAGGCCAGAAGATGGCGCTCGCGGTCCATTAAGAGGCCAAGCAATGCCGTGATCAATACTGTAGTTAAAACTGTGACGAAAACACCTGACGCTATCTCAGGTCCTTGCCTCAAAAGCTCGAGATTTCGCTCAAATAGAAAGTCCGTTACCAAAGCGGTGTTGAGTGCGAGGCCAAGTCCTGCCAGCGCCGGAAAACGCCGGCGGCCAGGGGTGTTCAACGCTACACTCCAGACCAAACCGGCCAACCCAGACAAGCCGAATCTGACCACTTCCGTTACTGACAGTTCGCCCAGGAAGCTTAACAAGGCGCTCGGCACTAGGAATGCTGTAAGGAGGCCAGCCCTGCCGAAGAAGGCAGCTGCAAGTCCAACAAAGACGAAGGCGTTGTCGGGAAGTGCGGCCACGGAAGTGC
The DNA here is from genome assembly GCF_042181575.1 of Devosia polycyclovorans. Lineage (GTDB taxonomy): Bacteria > Pseudomonadota > Alphaproteobacteria > Rhizobiales > Devosiaceae > Devosia > Devosia polycyclovorans. Next base: position 2,091,897 of record NZ_CP170082.1, read on the forward strand.
TGGTGTAAACGTAGCTGGAAAACCACGCCGTTGCCCCGAACAATGCCCCCATCAACAATGCGCGCTGCCTTCGATGGTTGACCAGGCGGGACAATTCACGAAATGCGATCGTCAGCGCGGCCACAAAGCCGAGATCCGATATGCTTCCAAGAATGTCCACGAAGGCAAGAAACATGACAAGGAACGATGCTTTTCAACGATAATTTAACGATAGCTATACGTTTTTTTGTTTTTGACAAATCACCGAACAATTTCTGGTTAATGGGTTACGTTAATCGAAACCTGTCCTCGAGGCAGGTGAAGGAATGATCGCTCACGGTGGCAGAGTTAACCTGCTAAGTGTGTACTCTCTTTACTCACAGCGTTTAGCTCTTTGTCCTTTCCTGTCACAGAGTTTCGCACAATACGGTCTATCGCGGCCCTGCTGGCTGCATTCCCCGATACTGGGCTGGGGCTGACATTCTGCATGCTGCTAACCTGCACCGCCTGCCCTCTGAACCGCGCCGGGACCGTCGGAGGCTCTAACCCCCAAGTAGGATAGAGCCTCAAGAGCAAGACAACGAACAAGTTTTCCCCCGAGGTGCGAACCCGGGCGGTGCGGATGGTGCTGGAGCATGGCGGGGAGTATCCGTCACGCTGGGCGGCCGTGATTTCGTCTCGGACGGTTCCGGGCCGCCCGCTGAGTACGATGATGCGATCGGACAGCAACAGCGCCTCGGGTATGGAATGGGTGATGAAGAGAACCGTCTTGGGCCGCGCATGCCAGATGCGGAGCAATTCGAGGCTCATCTCGTCGCGGGACAGTGCATCGAGGGCACTGGAGGGTTCGTCCATCAGGAGGATGCCGGGATCAAGCAGTAAAGCACGGGCAATACCCACGCGCTGCTGCATGCCGCCTGACGGTTCGTCGATGCCCCCCCTTGTCGGCGAATTCTTCCAGCCGGACCAGCTTGAGCATTTCATGCCCGCGTTCAATCTCTTCCGGGCGAACGCGGCCCCGCTTGTGGCGGATTGGAAAGACCACATTGTCGATGACCGAGAGCCAGGTTAGCAAGGTCGGGCGGTAAAAAGCGATGCCGACATCGTCCCTTAGCTCGGTGACCGGCATGCCAAAGACCTCCACCTGGCCAGCGCTGGGCTGAATGAGGCCAGCCAAGAGGCGCAGCAGGGTCGACTTGCCGCAACCCGAAGGCCCCAAAACCTCTGGGAGCGTGGTCGAATGAGGTCGTAGTCAGCTCAGCTTCAGCCGCGCCCTCAATTATGGTTTGACTGCGGTTTTACTCGCCGCATTCTTTTGGCCAAATGTGCTGACGCCGATTTCATTTTCCACCTCAGTTTTGCCCAAGCCTCGCAAAATCCTCTTTCGCGACGGCCATGCGACCGATGGTCTCACAAGGGTCTTCGCCGAACTCATACCGATGCCTTCGATGCCATTAGCTCTGCCGATGCGGAGGCGGCGCCGGCTGGTGCGCAAAACACCTTCTGAGATCGTGTGATAGCTAGTTCCTCCCCCGCGACCGAGGGTGGCTTCTCGTGAAGTCTTTTGCAGTGAGCACAGTGAAGCAATGACTGTTTGGGCGTTGGCTCCTTAACTCGGCCTGTCCGCGTCCTTTGAGAGTTTCGGCTGCCGGTAGGCGCCCGAAAGTCTCAACAGCATCGGACCGACCGTTCTGGCAATAATTGGCAGAGAGCGGCCACGCGAGAGCCGATCTGCCCAACGCAAATTGGCCTGACCCCATAGGGTGGTCCGGTTTCAGTGTTGGTGCATGATCGGCTTTTCGGTTATTGCCTGAGCAGAGGGCGGTGTCGATCCGGGCGGTGGCGCGGGCCAGATAATAGCCTCCGGTGCTGATGGTCTATATCCAAGCGATGAATGCGGCCGCTCAGTGTTGTAGTAGCGTCTACATGCCTCGATGCTGACCTTTGCCTCAGCGAGGCTGTAGAAGATTTCACCGTTGAGCAGCTCGTCGCGCAGCTTCGAGTTGAAGCTCTCGCAATAGCCGTTCTCCCAGGGGTTGCCCGGCTCGATGAATGCGGTCTTGCCGCCAACGGCCACGATCCACTCCCGCACGGCCTTGGCGATGAACTGCGGGCCATTGTCGGAACGAACATCCTCGCCCGCTGCAAGGCAGGTCTGCTTGGCGATGGGTGTGCATCCGGGGCGGGATGTCGGATAGTGGGCTTTGGGAAGACTTCACGTAGCCAACGTGCTGCAAGAAGAAGGAGCAGTCATGGTGCAGCCCAGAGCAGTCCTTACCGCGCGGTTCGCTTGGCTATATTTGTTCGCTGGCCTCGCCTGCCCAATCCTAGTTGGTATAGCGGCTCCGTGCGCCCAGGAGAACTCTCCAACCGGCTATCGTCTCTCTATCGCCGATGAAATTCATATTCGCATCATCGAATGGAACGCCTCCGCACTCAACTTCGAAGAATGGACGGCAATCAGCGGCAACTACCGGGTGGGGCCGGAGGGAACTTTCGCATTCCCGTTCCTTGGGGACATTGCGGCGGAAGGCATATCCACTGGTGCGGTTGAAACGGCGGTCGGAGAGGGCCTGCAGAATGTGCTGGGCCTGGCCACTGCCCCCAATGTGACTGTCGAGGTCTCTGCCTTTGGCCCCATTTTCATAACCGGCGACGTGACCAGCCCCGGGCAGTATGCGTTCACGCCTGGCATGACCATCATCAAGGCGATGAGCCTTGCCGGTAGGCGCACGAACGTCGACGAGGGCGCGCGCCTCGAGCGAGAGGCGATCTCTACACAAGGTACGCTCGATGTACTTGAGAGCAGCTATCGACGCCTGTTGGCGCGTCGGGCACGCATTGTCGCTGAAGTCGCCGGCGACAATGCGATCGCGGTGCCGGAGACGTTTGAGACTGGCGAGAAATCAGACCTGATCGCTGCCGAGCAGGCTATCATGGAGGCCCATCTGCTGCGCCATTCCATGAGTTTGGAAACGCTGGAATCGCAACGCGCGTTGCTGACACGAGAGTTGGATGCCCTGGCGCAGAAAAGGGAAACGACTGTCCGGCAATTGTCATCAGCGCAACAACAGCTCGATGCCATCGCCTCGCTGGCCGACCAGGGATTGGCCGTCAACTCCCGGGTCACCTCGCTCGAATCCAGTGTGGCCGACATCGATGGGCGCCTGCTCGATATAGACACGGCCATCCTGCGGGCGCGCCAGGATCTGGGCGCCATCGAGCAGCGGGAGGTTGAACTGAGCAGCACCCGTGGGGCCAACCTGGCCGTCGAACTGCAGCAGGTGGAGCGCGAGCTGGCCGAGCTGGATTTGCGTATCGGCACTCAGCAGGACCTGATGCGCGACGTAATCGCGCAGGGGGCGACACCGCCGCGTGCCCGGGAAGAGGCTGTCTATCGCTTTACCATTGTGCGCGGTGCTGAAGAGATCGCGGCAGACGATACCACCCCGCTTCGGCCGGGCGATGTGGTGGTGGCGCGACTGGAGCCCTAGCGACTGCGACGACCATGGATCGAGGAGTGAAGAAATGACTTCAAGGAGCGTCGGAGTGCTTTGCGGCGCAGTGGCTCTGTTGGCCTCGCCAGCAGCGCTGGGCCAAGACAGCTTCTTTGATGACTTTGACCAATTCGATAGGGCGCGCTGGTATGTCTCGGACGGCTGGTCCAACGGTACGCACCAGAACTGCACCTGGACCAGGGACCAGATCAGTGTCGTTGACGGATCCTTGAGAGTGGCTTTCTCCCCCATCCCCGCCGGCGAAAGACTTTTCCGCTGCGGCGAGGCGCAGTCGCATGCCTCCCTGGGGTACGGCACATATGAGGCCCGCATCAAGACACCGTCCGCATCCGGTTTGAATGCGGCCTTCTTTACCTATATTGGGCCGGTCCATGGCAAGCAGCATGACGAGATCGATTTCGAGATTTTGACCAAGGACACGACTACCGTCCATACGACCACCTTTGTGAATGGGGTCAGCGGTGATGGACAGCAGGGTGGCGCCATGTATCCAGAACTGCCCTATCCAGCGGACGAAGATTTCATCGACTATGCCTTCGTTTGGGCCGCGGACCGGGTGGACTTCTATGTCAACGGCGAATTGGTCCGCTCCATCACCGACCCGCGCCAAATTCCCTTCACCCCACAGCGGGTCTTTTTCAGCCTTTGGGGTACCGACACGCTGAACGAGTGGATGGGCCCGTTCGTGGCGCCGTCCGAACCGATTGCCATGGAGGTGGACTATTTTGCGTTCACCGCCCTCGGGGCCCCCTGCCAGTTCCCCGAGTCTGTCGTGTGCGCAACTGATCCCTAAGACACCCCCGCGAGGCGAGCTCACCCCAAGGAGGCCGAGTTGGATTACCAGCCCATGCAGAGTGAATCGACACTGCCGGCAGAGGCGCTCGGCCTGGAACGGACAGCTAAAGGGCCATTGGTACTACTGTTCTATGATGGCTTTGACCACAAAGCCCGCCGAGGGTGGATTGGTCGCACCTACTCGGCGGCGCACCGTTTTGCCCGGCGCTTCAACAATTTGCGGCGGCGAAAGCAGATGCATTCCGGCTTTTATGCAGCATTTCTGTCGCTGCAACGGTCCCTTCACCTGCTTGGCTGCGACGTGCGCGTCAACGACTTTGAGGCCGCCGAGGCGCGGCCAGGATATCCTGTCGGTCTGTGCGGCTATCCAAGCGTGCTCGATGTGCTTGCCAGCGACAATCCTGCTATCTTCGGTCATGGAGATGTCGGGCCATCGGAGCGGGCGCGACAGGTAGCCGAGCAACAGCGGTTGTGCCTCATCATTCAGCCCTGTGCCTGGGCGGTTGAGTACAACCGTCCGATCTGGGGTGACAGGCTGCGGGCCTGGCCGGTGGGGATAGAGGCCCCCAAGCTCGCTGATGTGCTCAAGGACCTGGACTTTGTGGTTTACGACAAAATCCGCTGGCATCGCGAGGAGCGAGAGACAACGGTTCGGGACGCTCTGCTGGCGAAGCTCGATGCGGCCGGGTTGAAGTATGAAGTCCTGCGCTATGGCGCGCATATGGAGACCGACTATCTGGCGCTTCTGGCGCGGTCGCGCGGACTGTTGTTTCTCTGCGAGCATGAAACGCAAGGTATTGCCTGTCAGTTGGCGATGGCAGCGGGGGTGCCGGTGTTGGCATGGGATGAAGGGCGGCTCGTCGATCCGACGCTGTTGCGCGAGGCGCCCGATCTGATTGTGACCAGCGTCCCCTATTTTGACGACCGTTGCGGTCTGCGCTTCAAGCTTGCCGATTTCGACCGCGCCCTTTCCAGTTACCTGGCCAATCGCGCGAACTACGATCCGGCCAGTTATGTTGCGGAAAATCTCTCGATGCGGAAAAGCGGTGAGGAATACCTGCGCATGTACGCCTCGCTCTCCGGCTCCCAGCCCCGGCTTAGGCCCGCTGGCGAGACGCCATGAACAGCCGGAAGTCGTCGGTCGTACGGCCGAGAGCGGCGATGGCGAGACCCCTCAAGCCAAGTGCCAGCTGTTCGGTGAGCGGAAGAGCGGAGCCAATGGGGGCAAAGATCAATGCCTTGCAGATATTGCGGGCGCGAACCTGCGCGGGCGCCGCAAAGGCCGCGCCGTACAGAAAATCATCACGGATCTTTGGCTCCGTGTTCATCCATACCGAGCGCTGCAGGCGCTGCACGGACCGCTTCAGGTCCAGTTCCCGCCGCAAGTAGCCAGCCGATATTTCGTTGTTTCGCGTGGTGAGCTCGGCATTTTCGGCCCATACTGCAAGCGGCTCCATGGCAACATGGATTGGCTCGGCTATGGAATAGGTGCGCAAATATTCTTGTAGCGTCGCCGTGCAGCGATGGCCGATCTCAAGCTTGCTGACGGCGCGTCGTGACCAGAACAACCCACCGTTGGAAACCCCAATCCCTGCTAGCAACGAGAGCCTGAACAGGGACGGCTCGTAGGTGCGTTCGGTGAACAGGCTGTCCAACACCCCGCCCGCGCTAAGACGGGCGCGATCTGTGCCACTAGCATGCTCGATCAATTGATTGCGCAACACGATCTCGACGCCTCGATCCCGACAGGCAGCAATGTTGGCCTGCATGAAGCCGGGGAGAAGAAAATTGTCGTCCTCGAGAACGCAAAAATATTCAGCGTCGTCTTGGCTAACTGACGAGAAGCACTTGTCGATGTTCTTCGAGGCAAAATTTTGCGGCCTGTTGTGATGATATTTGATGCGCAAATCCTTCAGCGCCGCCACGACTTTTTCGCCGGCGCCATCGGGGTCATCATCGAAAACTCGGCATTGCCAATGCTGGTGTGTCTGCTCGATCAGCGACGACAGCGCCCGGTACAGCATGTCCGGTCGGCGGTAAGTCGGCGTTCTGACGTCTACCAGTGCATCTGAGGTCATGAGCGCACACTCCGCATGGGCCAAGGCATGGTGCTCTGCCGCTCCATGGCCTCGCCCCGCAAGTTTCTGTAAAGCACCATGGCATGAACATAGGTGCATATCGCCAAGATGGTGCGACCGCTGAATTCGTAGAACACTTCCACTTCGAGCAGGCTGCGGAGAATCAGCATGAGTTGAATGCCCAGCAGGAAGGCGACATAGGGCTCGGGGCGGAAAAAGGCCAACCAGAGCAGCAGGAAAAACGGCACATAGATCAGTACAAGCTGGATCGCCAAACCTACCAAACCCACCTCTACGGCGTTGGAAATGTAGGTGTTGTGGAAATTGAACCCGGCGCCCGAACTCACACCGAACATAGCCCATAGTTGTTCAGCCAGAGGAAATCCGGGGATCCAGAAGGCCTTGTAGCCCACACCCAGCCATGGATTTTGCTGGATCAGCTCGATGCCAAGGGTCCAAAGGTCCGTTCGACCGGTCAGCGTGACATCCTTGCCCGTCGCGTCCAATGCCCCAGCCAGCAACGCGTCGCCAAACTGGATTGCAATTGTCGCCAGTGCGACGGCCAGGAGCGCGGCAGCAACCACCAAGAACAGCTTTTGCGGTCCAGTTGTGAAGCTGGACAACGCAACTAGCACCATGGCCAGCACGCAGGGTCCGGTGACCACAAGCGCCCCAGCCGACTGCGCCATAATCAGCAAGGGTATGGAAAGTGCTCCTGTCCCGAGCGCCAGGAGGCGCAAGTCCTTTCGTTCTGCACCATCAAGGACGATGCCGGTAGCGATCAAAATCTGCAGAGCTATATGTGCAGCAAACGCGTTTTTGCTGCCAAAGATGCCAAGCCACGCACCGCCCCCTGTGGAGCGGGCGACAACAAGTCCCACAAGAGTTGCCACCAAGAAAGCAAAGAAGAGGGCGCGGACCAGATTGCGGGGGCTGACACGCGTGGCAATCCAGAGGCCGATCACCATGGTCAACGCCAGTTGCAGCGAATACCTGAAAGTTGCTTCGGGGAACTGCGACCAGGCGATCGACACGAGACAGTAGGCTGGTAACACAAGGACCAGCCACCAGCGCATCATCGCATCCAAGGCCAGTTGTACCTGCATTGCACCAATGCACAGACCCGCGGCCAAGAAAGCGAGAACGGATAGCGGGCCGAGCATGCTGTTGAAGTTCAGTGCACAGAACACCAGAGCGGTCAGCACAGCAGGTATGTTGACCGCTATTGCCGGCGGGGCAGGAGAGGACGCGCGGGCACTCATCCCGTCACCACCTGTGATTTGATCAGGTCCTGTGGCAGGAAACCGGCGGCATAGCGGCCTGCCGGGCCTTCAAGCCGTATGTTCTGACGCCCGGTCAGAACTGCGTTGACCAATTGTTCCCAGATGGACCGGTCGATGCGCAAGGCGTCCCGCGCTTCGGGTGGTGCATAGTCGGGCAGCGGTGGCACATTGGCCGAATGTACAGGAGTACCACGAGCACGCAGCCGCCCGGCCATCACCACTCCGAGACCAAGTGCAGATCTTGGGGCGGCCATGAGGACCGCCAGTCCGTCCGCGGCATCCCGGCGCTTGATTGCCTCGATAAGTTTTTGGACCTCCAACTGCGCAAGCAGCCCGGACCGGCGATGCGCAAGAGCACGCGTGATATCCGGCCTCAGATTGCAGTGGTCCAGCGGGATGCCGTCGTCGACCCGCATCATTGCCTCCAGGGTAGCCGAGCTGAGCCGATGCGATATCGAACCTGCATGGCGCCGATAGAGATACCAGGGTTGGGGCAAGACAATCATGCTCGCGCCGGCCAGCAGGAGTTGGAGCACCAATTCCCAGTCTTCGCCGATGCGCATGGTTTCATCATAGCGGCGTCTGGAGATGATGCTGCGGCGGATCAACGGCTTGAGATAGCCGAGCGCCGGCATATCAGGACGGGAGCCGCCCTCGATCCAGTCCAGCGCTGTGATCGGCCTGACGTCCCTCCAGTCGGCGGGGAGCAGGAAGGTTACCGGGCTGCCATCTTCATAAAAGTGCAACAGGTCGTCGGCGACGATATCGGCGCCGGCACCCTCCGCGGCCAAAATCAGGCGTTCAAGGCGCTCGGGGTGTATCTGGTCGTCGGCGTCGACAATTGCGATCCACTCGCCTTTGGCCATCGCGAGGGCGGCATTGCGGGCGCGCGCCGGTCCGCCATTGCTTTCTTGGAGAATGGCGCGCACCCGGCCATCTGCACGCGTCCATTCGTTGATTATCGTGGCACTCGCGTCGGTGGATGCATCATCCACGACGATAAGTTCGAGATTGGCGTGGCTCTGGTCCAGGACCGATCGAATGGCTGCGTTCAAGTGACGCATGCCATTGAAGTTTGCCATGACCACCGTAACGAGTGCAGGGCCGGGTCGAACGGCGGTAATCATGAAACGCCTCCTGCTGGGGTCGGTAAGTCAGGCCACCTCGGCCCTTGGTACGTCATCCACCATCTCGAGCAATTTCGCGAATTGAACGGCTTCGTTGGCCAACGTGCCGAGACGGTGTCTGGCCTCGGAGATGTGCTGCTCGGCGGTGCGCAGTTCCGTTTCGTCCTCAACAGTTCGGGTCGAGAAATCGCCGGTGACATCCATGAGGCTGCTGGCCTTGGCGAGATAGAAATCTAGGCGCCGCTGCAGGCCCTCACGCTCGCGCTCGATGTCGACAATAGCCAGATCAAGAGCTTTGCGCACTTTGGCCAGGCGGACCGCATCGGTCGCCATGTCGCGCCGCCGTGTGCGGGTCCGAAACGTGCTCTTGGGCTTGCGGAAAAACAGTGGGACCATGCTCGCCTCCGTCGGGCTAGTAGCTGCCGACGCGGGTGAAAACGACCCCGATCGTGCGAAACAGGATCGAAACATCGCCAGCAATGGACCAATTGTGGACATAGTCCACGTCGAATTCCACGCGCCGATCGTAATCAACGTCGCTGCGCCCGCTCACCTGCCACAGACCTGTAATGCCCGGTCGGGCGCAGAGGTAGGCCTGGATGCGATCGGCGTAGCGAGGGACTTCCGCTTGCACGATGGGGCGCGGTCCCACCAGGCTCATGTCGCCACGAATGACATTGATGAGCTGCGGCAGTTCATCGAGGCTTGTGCCCCGCAGGAAGCGCCCCAAAGATGTGACGCGGGGGTCATTCCGCAGTTTTTGAGTTTCGTTCCATTCGCGCCTAGCTGCTGGATCCGTGGCGAGGTGTGCCTCCAACAACTCTGCGGAATTGGGGGCCATCGAGCGGAACTTGAGGCAACGGAAGCGTCGACCGTTGAAGCCGATGCGCTCATGGCCGAAGAAAATCGGGCCACGGTCAGATGTAAACACAAAAAGCGCAATAAAGGCCATGAGCGGCAGGAATGCCAGGAGAACCGCGGAGGCCAATGTTACATCTATTGTTCTTTTCAAGGCACCTCCCTTAGGGACGAGAGGCCTGGCAACATTTGTGTGCTGAAGTCCAGATTCAATGGTCGACATGGCTGCGTCCTCAGATTGTTGCTACGTCAGGATCGAGTTTGCACGTCTATTTTCTTGATGCCGGAAAACCCATCATTGGTAAGGTCCAAGTACGGCCGTACCGGCGTGACTTCTCTATATTTCGCCGCCTTGGTCTTGCGATCGAAACTGTTTATTTTTGATACAGTAGTTAGGAAATTGATCACCAATCACGGCAAGTAGCAAACCGCAGTGGCGCATAACAGGCATGCAGAACTTGCAATGACTTTTGTGTGCTACGAGGTGCTTGCCAAATGAATCTGTCGGGTAGAAAATTTAACCGAGCAGGAGCCCGGCGCCCTGGACGATTAGGTAACCAGCTATCCAGGCAAGCAGCAGCAGGACAAGCGCTATCCAACCCTTTGGGATACGCTGCCAGATCGGTCGGCGAGAGCTTTCGTTCTGCTGATCGGCCAGCAGAGAGGTATCCCGTTTGCTGTGATCACTCGCCATATTGTCTCCGCCGCGCGTTGTCCTTGCGTGACCCAAGGATTCAACATGACGCAATAATAAATGGTGTTCGGCTGCAGCGAAAGCGAATATTTCACCGCTCAGATGTCGGCAACTTGCATAGCGAGGTCCGTTTCCGCCCGCGCAAACTGCAACCGGACCATCTCCGCATAGAGTGTGTCGGTGCGCGTCAGCTCCTCATGACGCCCCTGCGCCCGGATGCGACCTTCTTCCATCACGATGATGCAATCGGCAGATCTGATTGTGGAAAGGCGATGCGCCACCACGATGATCGTTCGCTGTTTAGACAGGTGCTCGATAGCGGTCTGGACCAGGCGCTCGTTTACAGAATCCAGAGCGCTCGTCGCTTCGTCCAACAGCAGGACGGGGGCATCCTTGAGAACGGCCCGCGCTATCGCAAGGCGTTGTCGCTGGCCGCCCGAAAGCATCAGCCCGCGTTCGCCGACCTGGGTGTCGATGCCTTTGGGCAACCCCTCGATGAACTCGAGCAGCATCGCTGAGGTGGCGGCGGCGCGGACCTCGTGGTCGCTGGCGTCAGGGCGGGCGAACAGGATGTTTTCAAGAATGGTCCCGGAAAAGATCGGCGGGTCCTGTTCGACGACGGCAATACGCTGTCGCAAGACATGGGGGTCCATATCTCGAATGTCCTGCCCATAGAGGCGGATCGTGCCGCTATCGACGTCATAGAGCCGTTGAATGAGTGCGAGTAAGGTCGATTTGCCAGACCCAGAGGGGCCAACCAGAGCCACTTTTTGGCGCGCCTTGGCTTTCAAACTGACACCGTGCAGCACGCCTTTTTCTGGCGAGGCCTGATAGCAAAAGGAGACGTCCTGAAATTCGAGGGCCGGAACCAGATCCGTTGTCGGCACGGCAGGATTGGTGCTGCGCGCCACGATGGTGGGCGCCCGTCCCAGCAACTCGATCAATCGGGAGGTCGATCCGCGCAGTGAACTGATGGATCCAAAGCCTTCAGACAGACTAGTCAGCGAAGTGGATGCCATGAAGGCATAGACGAGGAACTGAACCAGTTCGCCATGGGACAGTTCACCAGTTGAGATCTTGACCGCGCCGGCCCAGGCCAATGCGACCACTGCCAATGTCCCACAAAGGCCGACCAAGGCCACAAGGCCGGTCCGTGCCGCCAAGCGGGTCAATTCGGCACGGACATTTTCCTCCCCATGGGAGCGGTAGGTTTCGGCCTGGCCGCGTTCCTGGCCGAACGACTTGACCGTGCGCTGCGCGCCCAGCATTTCCGTAGCCAGCGCCGACATTTCCGCAAGTGTGTCCTGGGTTCGGCGGGACATCCACCTCAGTCGACGCGCCACTTGAAGTGACGGGAGGATGAGTATCGGACCAACCAGCAAGACAGCCATCCCCATGCTGGTGTCGGTGCGCAGCATCATCACGACGGCCCCCACCAGCAACACCACGGATCGCAGAAGCGTTGCTGCCGTGGTGCTGAGCACATTTCGGATGGTGGCGGCATCACTATTGAGCCGCGACACCAGTTCGCCGACCTTATGCTGGTCGAAGAATTCGCTGTCCAGCGTCAGCAGGTGCGAAAACACAGCCTGCCGGAGGTCGGCCACCAAACGCTCGCCGATCGAAGAAATGAAATACATGCGCAATGCATTTGCAATGGCCAGCGCCAGGCCCAGCGCGATTAGCAACGGCACATAGGTGCCGATGCTGGCAAGGTCGGCCCCGATCAGCCCCGTGTCGATGAGACGGCCAATAAGGGCAGGTACGAACAGCGACACAATGGCGGAAAACAGCAGCAATAAGAGCGCGAGGCCGATCGACAGGGGGTATTTGGCGATAAAGGGGTAGAGGATACGCTTCGACCGCAAGTCGTTTTGCGGTCGCCCAGAATCTCGGCGTCGTGGTTCGGCACCACACATAATCCTGTCTCCACCACTATCAGACGTCAACGCGCTTGAGGCATCATTCACTGCCGTAGCATGCCAGCTATGCTTTTCTAGCGGGGCATAATATTTGGCTGGCCCAATAGATCGGCGCTGCGCAGCCATGCATTTTACTCAAGGCTGGTCCGCAATGGTCGCGGTTGACCGCATGCTGTGCAGTGCCGCTAGTTAAGTGCGACGGCACATCCTGCCGGAGACGTCACAGGAAGATCGGCCATGCTGAAAATTCTGTATCTCGTCCCGAACCTGTCCGATCCCGCCGTGGATCGACGGTTGAAGATGTTTCATCTGGGCGGCGCAGCCGCTGCTGTAGCGGGCTTCAACCGCGCTGACGATGTGCCGCCCCTGACCGCGCAGAGCGTGATCGATCTGGGGCGGACCGCAGATGGCCGGTTTCTGCAGCGCCTCGCCCAAGTTTTGCTCAGCCGCATCCGCAGCCAACAGCGCCTGGCCGCGACGCCGGTAGACGTGGTTGTCGCCCGCAACCTTGAAATGCTGCCCCTCGCAACCGGCCTTGCCCGTCGTTGGCCGGGCACGTCCGTCGTCTATGAAAGCCTCGATATCCATCGCCTGCTGTTGCGCACCGATTGGATCGGGGGATCCATGCGCGCAGCGGAACGTTTCCTGGCGGGCGACGCACGTGCGCTGATCACCAGTTCACCAGCGTTTGTCCGCGAGTATTTTGCTCCCTATGGGCAATCACCGGTTACGCCATGGATTGTTGAGAACAAGGTGCTCACGCCGCGCAGCCGCGGCGACAATCCGATCCTAACGGCGGCCGATTCGAGCCCGATCCGCATAGGCTGGTTTGGCGCCCTGCGCTGTCGCCGGTCGCTCGATCACTTGATCCAGGCCATGAGCCGCCTCGATGGCCGCTATGAGCTGGTTCTGCGAGGCAGGCCTGCCCTGCGCGAGTTTGTCGATTTTCACGTCAGCGTATCAACGGCAGCACATGTGCGCTTCGAAGGCCCCTATCGTTACGACGAGCTCGGCTGTCACTATTCCGAAGTGCATCTGTGCTGGGCCATCGACTTTTTCGAGGAAGGACAGAACTCTAGCTGGCTGCTGCCCAACCGCATCTACGAGGGATGTCTGCACGGCGCGGTGCCTATAGCCCTGGCCGGCACAGAAACAGCCCGCTTCCTGGCCGAGCGCGGGATCGGCATCATTCTGCCCGATGCGGAAGTGGACACGATCGTGGACATGCTCGATGCGCTGACACCTCAAGTATTGCACGCCCATGCCCTTGCCGTGGCGCGCTTGCCGGTGACAGACCTTCAGGTCGACCAAGGGGAATGCGAAGACTTGGTCGCGCGGCTGGGCGCACTGCGTCTCATTAATACGCCCATCGAGGAGGCCGCGTGATGACCGCTACAGGGCAGACCGGCGGCGTGCTGATCGTGGTGCCAACCCTAAACGAGGCAGGTACAATTGCCGCCCTCCTCACTGTCCTCTTGGTAGAAGCCGAGCATCTCGACGACGCTTTGATTGTCGTGGTCGATGGTGGCAGCAATGACGGCACGCAGGATATTGCGCACGCAATGGTCAGGCCCGGGCGCCTTGAGGTTTTGCAAAATGCCAAGCGCATTCAGAGCGCCGGCATTAACCTAGCAGTCGCTGCCTTCGGTCAGGGTCGCCAATGGCTGATCCGCATCGATGCCCATGGCCTTTATCCAGACGATTATTGCCGCAGCCTGATGGCCGAAGCCAATAATATGGGCGCAACCGCCGTGGTGGTTCCCATGAAGACGGTCGGGCGCAGCCTGTTCCAGAGTGCCGTGGCGGCGGCCCAGAATTCGATGGTCGGCACTGGTGGCTCCTCGCATCGCACCGCCAAGGGGGGGGGCTGGGTCGATCATGGCCATCACGCCCTGATGGACATGCCGGCCTTCTGCGCGGTTGGCGGCTATGACGAGAGCTTCCGCCACAACGAGGACGCCGAACTCGATTATCGGCTGCGCCAGGCTGGGGGGCGCATCTGGCTGACCAGCCGCACCGGCATGACCTACTTCCCGCGCGCCACACCCGGCGCGCTGTTCCGCCAGTACTTTGGATACGGCGGTGGACGCGCCCGCAATGTGCTCAAGCACCGCACTTTGCCCAGACTCCGCCAGCTTCTGCCACTGGCTATCGTGCCTGCGGTGGCCCTGGCGGCCATGTCGCTGATGCATTGGAGCGCGCTGGTTCCGCTCTCTGCATGGATCACACTCTGTCTGCTGCTGGGCGCCGTTGCCACCACCCGCCACGTCGCCGACGCGCGCGTGCCGCTGCTGGGCGCTCCCCTGGTGGGCGTTGCCGCCATGATCATGCACCTTGCTTGGTCTGCCGGTTTCTGGGTCCATGTGGTGCGGACACTGAGGGTCAGTCGCACATGACCGAGATCGGTACTGCCAGCATTGATATCTGCGTCTGCACTTTCCGCCGACCCTTCCTGAGCGAGACGCTGGCCTCACTGGCCCAGCTCAGCACCGGCAACCTGTCTGTCCGCGTCATCGTGGCCGACAATGACGAGACGCCCTCCGCCAGGGCGCTAGTTGAAGCGACCGCGGCCCTAATGCCCCACGCTGTGACCTATCTGCATGCACCGGCGCGCAATATCTCCGTGGCGCGGAATGCTTGCCTGGATGCCGCCTCGGCTGATTTTGTCGCCTTCATCGACGATGATGAACTGGCCAGCGCAGATTGGCTGAGGGCCCTGCTGCAAGTGGCCATGAGTGACAACCTCGATGCAGTCTTTGGTCCGGTACAGGCCATCTATGACACCTTGGCCCCCGCGTGGATGAGGCGGGGCGATTTTCATTCAACAGTGCCGGTCTTTGTCGATGGCACGATCCGCACCGGTTACACCTGCAATGTCTTGATCCGTCGCAGAGCGCCCCTCGATGCCCTTCGCTTTCGGACCGAACTTGGACAAAGCGGGGGCGAGGATACCGAATATTTCCATCGCTTCTTCGGGTTGGGCGGCCGGCTTGGCTATGCCCCCAAGGCGCTGGTCACCGAACCGGTGCCGGTCGATCGGGCCCGCTTCTGGTGGCTGGCGCGCCGCAAGCTGCGCTCGGGCCAGACACATGGCTCTTGGCTCATGGCGACCCAACAGGGCGGCTTGACCGCCATGGGCACTGCCGGCGCCAAAGCGCTGGCCTGCCTCGGCCTCGCCATCGTCAGCGCCGCGTCGCCGTGGCGGTGGCGGCAACAGGTGCTGCGGGCAGTGCTGCATTGCGGCGTCGTCACCGGCCTGGCCGGTGTACGCCACACCCAGATATATGGCGCCGTCGCGCCGGCGAAACTGCAATAGCCGCCGGAACGGCCCCAGGAGGACAGGATGCTCGAGCGGACCAAAAGCCAAGCCACGTTGACTGCGCCCAGTGATGTACGGCTGATCGATCTCGAACACTTGCAGGGCATTCTCCTGCGGCAGGCGCGCATCATCTTGCTCTGCCTGGGCCTTGGCCTGCTGGTCGGGGTCATCATCGTAATTACGGCGCCACGGACATATCAGGCCGCCAGCCAGATCGTCATTGAGGGCCAAGTAGACAAACTGGCGCCAGAACCGCGCAGCGGCGGTGGCCGACTGGATATGGAGGGGCAGATCCTCAACCAGATGGAAGTCATCGGCTCGAGCCGCCTGGCCCGTATCGTGGCCGAGAAGGAGCAATTGACGACCGACCAGGTCTTCCTCAATCCGCCCCCGACCGGGATGGAAACGGCGCGCGCCTTTGTTGGCGACGCCATCGGGCGCGTGCTCGGCCGCCCGCCGGTCCCCCGAGAAGTGCTCACCGAGGCACCCTTGGAACTTGTCGTCGATGCTTTGCGCGGCGGGGTACAGGTGCAGCGTGTTGGTCGCAGTTCGGTGATCTGGCTTGGGTATCAGAGCCACGATGCGCAACTGGCCTATCGCATAGTCAATGCCTATACCGCCGCCTTCGTGCGGGATCAGCTCAATGCCGATCTGGAAGTGACGCGGGAAGCGGCCGACTGGTTGGGGGAGAGATTGATCGAGTTGGGGAATTCCCAGCTCGAGGCTGCGCTCGAGGTGGACGAGTTTCGTCGCGCCAGCGGGCTGACCGTGGCCGCGGATGTCGAATTTACCAATCGTCGCCTGCAACTGCTCACCGACCAGATCAGCGAAGCCAAGACAAAGGCGACGGACCTGGAAGTCTTGGTGGCGCGGCTCAAACAGGTCGATTTGGAGGACGCTCATCAGGTGGTCGCTACCGCTGGCTTGCTGTCGGCGGAGAATTCGGCGGGTAACGAGGCGGTTGCCGTGCTGCGGGATACTTTCGCGCACGCCGAGCGCCGGATAGTCGAGATCTCCGAGCGCTTCGGGCCGGGCCATCCTCAGATCGCCCTACTGCGTCAGGAGCAGCGAGCGGCCGCAATGCAATTGGCCGGACGTCTGGAGGCCCAGCTCGACCGGTATGTCTCCGAGCTGCAAGTGGCGCAGTCTCGGGTGGATTTGCTTGACGCCCAGGTGGAGGAGGAAGGTCGCGCTGCAACTGAGACCAACCAGGCCCTGACCCAGCTCTTAAAGCTGGAGGAAAGGTCCGAAACCCTCAATAGCATCTACCGCGCCTATCTCTCCCGCTACGAGGAAACTATTCAGGAGCAGTCCTTCCCGATCCCGGCAGCCCGTGTCATCAGCGACGCCAGCTTTCCGCGTTCGGCTACGGGACCGCGGACCCTGTTCACGCTGGCTGGGGGTTTGGTCTTCGGAGGATTTTTGGGTCTGGCACTCAGCGCGCTCAATGAAATGCGCGAACGCAGCTTCCGCCTTGGCAGCCAGGTAACACGGGAAACCGGCCTTCGCTTCCTGGGTTATATGAGCGCCATGCCAACCCCTAGCGGTGACAGGTCAGTTCAGGCCCGGAAGGTGCAGCAGGACATTCGGAAGCAGATCACCAGCCGTCGCTCCAACTTGCCGACAACCTTGCTGACCGAAACGCTAAAGGCCGCCAAGGTTGCCGCGCTCAGCCGGCGTGTTGCGGACAAGGGCGTGGTAGTCGGCGTTGTCTCGGCCCTGCCGGGCGAAGGCAAGACAAGTTTTGCGATTGCCCTGGCGGAGCTGGCGGTGACCGATGGTTACGTGACCCTGCTGGCTGACGGCGACGTCCGTCGCGCTTCGGCCAGCACCCTGTTGGCACCGAAGCACCAACTCGGGCTTGAGGATATTGCCCAGGGATTGCCCTGGCAGCACGCCCTGTTCAAAGACCCGCTTGGCTTCGATGTCGTGTCCGCCCGCTCCAGCAGTACGCCTGCGCTTAATGGTTCCGATATTGGGTCACCCCATATGCAACGTCTGCTCGACGAAGCGCGGGAGGCCTATGACATGGTCATCATCGATCTGCCCCCGATCGGCGCCATGGTAGATGCAGTATCAATCCAGCCATGGACGGATGGGTTCATTTTGGTCACCGAATGGGGCAAGACACCGCGGCGTGTGGTCAAGGCGGTGATCGAACGCGAGCCGCAGATTGCCGAGGACATTATCGGCGTGGTGCTCAATCGGGTCCGGATCGAAAAGCTGCAACGCTACAGTAACCCGGGCGATACCGAGCGGTTCGTTGTGCAGTATCCGGACTATCTGCGCACGCCCGACCCAGTCGCCTGATGGTTGACCTGTACACGCCAAGATGTTCAGGCCCGCGCTTTTCCGCGCGGGCCTGACGATTTACTCAGCGGCTTGTGGGATGCTGGTGAAGCTGGCTTCGATCCCGCGGTCGGCCAACAGGTCCAAAAACTGGTTGCGGATGTCTTCGCGCTCCAGCGCATAGGCAACATTGGCAGCCAGAAATCCGGCCTTGGAACCACAATCGAAGGATTTGCCGACATACTTGACCCCGACAAAGGGCTGCTGGGTCATCAGCGCCTGCATGGAGTCGGTGAGCTGGATTTCTCCGCCTGCTCCCAGGCGCTGCTCGGCAAGCAGCGGGAAGATTTCCGGCTGCAGAATATAGCGTCCCGAGATGATGAGATTGGAGGGGGCTTCGTCCGGCTTGGGCTTCTCGACCATGCCTTCGACGCGGAAAGCGTTATCCGGACCAGCCCCCCTTGCAACCACGCCATAGGACCCAACCTGATCGGGCGCCACCTCCTCAACCGCTATGACATTGCCGCCGGTGACCTCGAAAGTTTCCACCATCTGGCGCATCACACCCGGTTTGCCCATAAACAACATGTCGGGCAGCAACAGGGCGAACGGGCGGTCCCCCACCATGTCTCGGGCGCACCACACGGCGTGGCCGAGACCAAGTGGTTCTTGCTGACGGGTGAAGCTGGCGTGCCCCGCCGACGGAACCTCCTTTTGCAGTTGCGCGAGGGGCCCCAACTTGCCCCTTAGCTCAAGAGTCTTTTCGAGTTCGTACTGACGATCAAAGTGATCTTCGATCAAGCCCTTGTTCCGCCCGGTAACAAAGACAAAGTGTTCGATGCCGGCCTCCTTGGCCTCATCGACGGCATATTGGATGACTGGCCGGTCCACGACCGTCAGCATTTCCTTGGGCATTGCTTTTGTAGCAGGCAAAAAACGGGTGCCGAGACCGGCCACCGGAAATACTGCAGTTCTTACGCGCATAACCATCGTTCTGACTCCGTTTTCGACGTCGACTACTGTACTTGGTCACAGCCTGAGCAACCTGTCGCGCCCGGGGGCGAAGAGCTGCTTTGTGATAGATGCATAACGGACTACTTTGTCTCAAAAGCAGGCTTGTAGGGCCTTTCGAGGAGGTGCATGGCCAACTCGGAGCTATAGACCAGAGCCAATTGGCGACCTGCCCTCCATCGATTTCCATCGCAGAAGGCTGAAATTAGCGTTCGGCGGCGTGGCCAGGCGATCAACGGGGACTGGGGCGTCATCGACATCGCCAGCAGGGTCGTGTCATCAACGTGGGCGAGCGGCTTTTTCCCCTCGAATGGCAAGTATGTAGTGCCAAACAGCAAGTCCAGTATCCGCAGCGCCACCAATGCATGCCCCCGAAGTCCTTCCGTGGCCGCATGGGTTAAGAATGAGTTAACCGAATACGGTGCATCAGCTATGAGCAAGGCGAATAGATCCGTGATGAATCCAGTATTCGCTTCCCTTGACAGCAGCGCTTTACAGACGCTGATCACGAGAAGCAGAGCGATGTCCGACGTGTCCAAAGTGAGGATCGATGCGGTGCCAAAATCGACGCGTCGAGCGCGTTGGAACAGGCCGTCGATATTGTTCAGGCCGGGAACACCAGGTTGGTGCAACTGATGATGGAGGTCGAGCGAGACCTGCCGGGGCAAAAATTTGACCAGGTGTTGCTCACCCAGAAAGGCCCACCACCACGGTGATGGCGTGACAATTTCGAAGCCGCTTTTAGTAACCATCTCGCGCGCTTTGAAGAAATAACTTGGCCTGGAGAGAATGTCTATGTCATTGGAGGCGCGAACGCTCGTGTTTCCATATATAACTTCTTGCTGAGCTACGCCTTTTAAAACAATTAAGTTCTTATTGTTTATTAATATTTTGTCCATGATATAGACAAGCTGATCGACGATAAAAGCGTTGTGAAGTGTTGTTGCAATAGCAAGTCGTTGCACTTCGTTCGCAAGCGAGCCAGTGCCAAGGGTAGCGCCGGTATGCCACATGATTTTGTTCTGGTGCGCCAGCTCCAGGGCGCGCCGCCGTACTTGATCCGACGCTTCTGCGTCGAGTGGGCTGTCGGGGTTGAAGTGATGGCGCAGTGCAGCCAAGACGAGAAGCAGCGCCTCGGCGTCGAGCGCGCTGCAGCCTGCTGAAATGAGTTTCTCTTGCGTTGGCGTCATTTGGACCCATGAGAAAATATTTCCCACAGTATGATTCACGTTACAGAATTCGCAAGGCTCCTCTTTGGCTGCTGTTGTTGACTCAAGTCGTCGGTCGTTCATTCTAGGCGCTGCGAAGTTTTCGCATGACAAATGGAGTGTCCAAATGAACACGCCTAAGCGTTCGGAATATTCTGCGCCGAAACTGATCAAGCATGGCTCGATGTCCAAAGTGACTCAGGGCCTTTCCTTGGGCTCCAAACTCGATGCCACCTTCCCGGCTGGCACCCCATTTGGTGACCTCACTTTCTCTTGAACCCTGAGCCTGGCGGGCAGGCCCCCGCCTGCCAGGCTCTTCGGAATGGTGCCATGGATTTGCCGCGCGAAAGCTTTGTCGCCGCTCCTGCCGATCGTGTCCTGACGACCCGTATCGGAACCGGACTTGCTTTGCTCGATCTGGGCAGCAGCGCCTATTTCAGTCTGGACGAGGTCGGTACCCTGGTTTGGGAGCAGCTGAACAATCCCAGGACACTTGACGCGCTGGTTGCTGCGGTCACTCGAGAGTACGACGTCGACCCACAAACCTGCGCCAGGGATATCGCGGCGCTGGTCGGCGAGCTGGCAGAGGCCGGCCTTCTCCGGCTGGTGGCTTCGGATACGGTGGTGTGACATGGGCATATGGCGCCATAGACGTTTGGCGGCCATGACCCTGACGACCATCATAGCTGTGCGCCTCGGTCTCTGGCGCGAGCCATTTTCCCGCACACGCCTGCGGCTCCTGAAGGGGCTGGTTGCGGGCAAGGACCGGGATGACCCGACGGCGCGGCGGATCTTCCGGGCCGTTCGTGTCATCTCCCCTCTGGTTCCAGGCGCGACCTGCCTCACGCAGGCACTGGCCGCCCAGGTTCTGCTGACCCGTCACGAGCTGGACTCCACGATCGTGCTCGGCGTTCGTCAAGACGCGTCAGGCCGGATGCAGGCCCATGCGTGGCTCTATTACGATGGCAGGATTGCGTTGGGCGGGCCGCCCGCGGAAGCCAGCGGCTTCGTTCGCCTGGCCAGCTTCGGGCTATCGTCACAATGAGTGGCTTTGCCGGTCTCTTCACATTCAACGCGGAAGGCAGCGATACGACGGTCCTGCAAAAGCTGCATCATGCCATAGCGTCCGGATCGCTGAAAATCGTGGCTGACCATGCGCCGATTCTTTTTGCCGCCTCGGATGGACGGCGCAACTCTCTGCAATTTGTCGCCCTCGACATCGTCGGCGAGGCGCGTCTCGACAACCGCGATGATCTGAAAACTGCCCTTGGCGCACCCCATGCCCTGGATGACCTCGGGCTTGTGGCAATGGCCGTTTTGCGCTGGGGGCAGCGCGCAGCGACCCTCCTCAATGGCGAGTTTGCCATCGCCATCTTCGACCGCCGCGAAAAAAAGCTGCTGCTGCTGCGTGACTTGTTCGGCGTGAAGCCACTCTACTATCGGCAGCAGGACAATTGTCTGGCCTTCAGCAGCATGCAGTCCGATCTGGTTCATGAAGGCGATGAGCCAGACCCGAACGCCATGGCCCGTTTCATCCTGGGTGTGGATGACGATGCAAATGCCACCATGTTCGACACGGTGAAGCGGCTGCCGCCCGGCCATTTGTTGGCAATGGAAATGAATGGCGACTGGCGGTTGATCCAGCATCGTGTCCCCAAGCCGGCCAGGTTCACCGGGGACTGGACTGCCTACCAGTTGCGCAATCGTCTCGATGGTGCTGTGCGTCGTCGCGCCGCCGCGGCGAACAAGGTTGGCGCGCTGCTGAGCGGTGGCCTCGACTCTTCGGCAATTTGCGGATTGGCTGCGCGCGCCTCCCCAGGGGCCATTCTACCCGTCTATTCTTTTCACTATCCTCCGGGCTCGCCCCACGATGAAGGTCGCCATATCGAAGCTATGCAAGGGGCGCACCGCCTGAGTGTCTCGCGGCTCTCCATGCATGACTTCGACCCTTTGCTGGAGGTCGAGCCCCTCATCGACCCTTGTGCGGACCCAGTTTTCGCGCCTGGCTTGGGCAAGTTGCTGAGACTTTATCGTCAGGCGCGGTCAGATGGCGTCACCGTGTTGCTGGATGGCCATGGCGGCGACGAAGTGATTTCGCATGGCACAGGGCTGGCTGTGGAATTCGTACGTGCGCGGCGCTGGATAGCCCTATGGAACCTGTTGGGCGCTCTACAAAACCTTTACGGACAAAGTCGGGTTGCGCTCTACTGGGACGTACTGACGGCGCATACAGGCTTGCGGCGGTTTCGTTCACGTCGCGACCAACGGCATGGCGGTGGTGTGGCTCCACTGGCCTTTCTCGACGCAGCGCATCGCGCCGAGGCGGCCCGACGCGCGAAGGCGTGGGCGGACAAATATGCAGGCGCCCAGCAGTCGGAAGCGGCCCTGCACCTGTGGAATATCAGCAACCCGGCTGTGGCGCGCGGGTTTGAAACGCTATCCCGTGCCGCCACCAGCCAAAGCGTTGAACTGTCTTTCCCCTTCTTTGACCACGCCCTTGTCGAGGCGGCGCTGGCCGTGCCGGGGCATGAAAAAGTCAGGCATGGCCTGACGCGCCATGCCTTGCGCCTTGCCCTGGCCGGTATTCTGCCGGATAGCGTCCGCTGGCGCCGCGACAAGGTCGACTTCAGCGCGGAGCTGCGCCAGAGTCTGGTGCACCATGCGGGCGCACTGCGGAACGCTGCTGACCTGGATGGTCCTTTGTCCGGCATCGTCGACAAGGATGCTCTCGTTTCACAGGTTAATCGTCTCCTCGACGCGCCGGACCAGTTCGACAGCACCACTAGTTTTATCCTGTTCCGATGCGCAGTGCTTGCCCGGTGGCTGGAGCGACGCCAGACCGGTCGCGGGGCGCAACTGGGAGCTGCTGAATGAGCATTTACCACTATCGCCTGTTTGACCTCCCGGTAGCATCCGATATCGCGCTCGAAGGTCTTGCCGACGCCCCGATAGGTTCCCCCGAGCTGGTGATCGCAAGGGCCATGCTCCACCATGCAGCACTTGACCGTGAACGATCCGATCAGTTCATCGTCGACGGACCTGACCAGTACTTCTACTGGAGAACTGTGGGCATGTTCAGGGTGTCCGGGGTGAACAGGATTGAGGTCGACCCTCTTCCCGATGTGCCGGACCGGCTCATCGCGCTACCGCTCCTTGGCACGGTGGTGGCGGCCCTTCTGGTGCGGCGTGGCCTCAACGTTCTGCATGCCAGTGCTGTTAGCGTAAATGGGCAGGCCGTCATCTTGCTCGGCCACAAGGGAGCTGGTAAGTCGACCACGGCAACCACGCTGGTGGCTTCTGGTTGCCAGCTCGTCTCAGACGATGTGGTCGCCGTGCGGGGCGAGAGCAATGGTTTCCTCGTCCTGCCGGCATATGGCCTGGTCAAGCTATGGGAGGACAGCGCCCGACAACTGGATCCGGCAGGAGAGCGGCGCCTGTGGCGCCTGCATCAGGCCGTCGACAAGGCGCACTACCAGCTTGGCGGCAACCTTGCCACCGCGCCCCTGCCTGTGGCGCGGCTTTATTTGCTCGAACGCGGCAGCGAGTCCGGGGTCGTGAATATGCCGGCCAGCCAGGCTCTGCCCGCAGCGTTGGAGCACGCCTATATGGCCCGGTTCGGGGTCGATGGCTTTGCCGGCACGCTGCCACAACACTTCGCCATGCTCGGAGAGCTGGCTGGCGCCGGCCTGATCCGCAGGCTAACGGTACCGGACGACCTAACAAGGCTCGACGAAATTCCATCTCTGGTGCGCCACGACCTGCATGATCACGTGGACAGGCAAGCAGCTGCGCAGGTCAGCCAGTACGGCTGAGAAGATAGCGCACTTGCTGAGTATCACGGACTCGCTGGCCAGCGAGTCCGGACAGCTTGTCCCGGGCAACACCGCCAAAGACCGATTGCCAGGCCTCCACATTTCCACCCAGTTGCCGCAGAGCACCGGCCAGACCGAGGCTACGGCGCTGGTCCAAAAAGCGGCGATGGTGAAACTTGGCACTGGCCTGCCGCAGATGATCGCGCAAGGCCCGGGTAACATCGGAGGACAGATCTGGTATGGTCAGCAGGTGTTGATCCACCTGCACGAGCCGCTCCAGGTCTGCAGTCCGATGCTTCCCACTCAGCGAATCCGGTCGAACGAGGGCGCAGTAACCGCAGTCATTGACCACGTCAAAACGCCCACCGGCCAGTAAGATGCGCACATAGAGATCGTAGTCCTCGCCCAGTCGTACTGTCTCGTCATAGCGCAGGGAATGACGCTCGAGGAAATCACGACGCACCAAGGGCTTGAGGAAGCCGTATTCGCCACGCACGACGCCGGGGCGCGAGATGTTGCCGCGAATAAAGGCGGCTGGCTGCATCCGAAACACCGAGCCGTTGCCAGCCTTGTCGACAGGAGTTCCGATCGCCTGAACGAAGGCGATGTTGTCGGCGATCATGTCCCAACCCGGTATGGCCAGCAGACCTTCAAACCTATTGGGGAGAAAATAGTCATCGGCGTCGAGAATAGCGATGAGCGGCTCATCGGACTGGGCAATGGCGAGATTGCGGGCTGCGGACGGCCCGCGATTGAGCTCGCAGCGAATGAGGGTGAAGCGGGGATCATCACCGGCCGCCGACTTTGCCACGGTCGACGTGGCATCGGTCGACCCGTCGTCCACGACCACGACCCGGGACACGTGGCGCTGGTCGAGGGCTGAACCGATGGCGAAGGCAATGGTCGATGCCGCATCCTTGGCGGCGATGACGACGCAGACCTGGTGCTGCATGATTTTGCTCCGGCTGCCCGCTGACGACGATGCCGGCCGGTATTGGCCGGGATGCGACTTGGCAACCTGAAGTATTGATCAAATTATTCGAGTAGCCAACTAGTTGCCGTCGCCCCAGCTATGCGTGGCACGGAGGGGAGCTTCCAGTTTGCACCACTACAGGGGGGGCGTGGGGCATTGTATCGTCAGTCTTCCAGGCGCCCCTATCCGCTGAGCAAGACGGGTTGACGCGATGACAGTCGAAGCGAAGGCAGCGGACGGGCTTTACGGCCATATCGCTTCGGGGAGGTCCCGCAAGGCCATACTTGGAGTGCTGTGGTCGATCGTCAGCACGACCGTCCCCAATCTGGTCAGCATCCTGGTCTTTCTCATCACCTCACGTGCCCTGCAGCCCGGAGACTTTGGCCTGGTGGCTTTTGCTGCGGGCATTGCTACAGTTCTGGGTTCTCTGGTACCGACGGGCTTCGGCACGGCACTGATCCAAAGGACGCATGTTTCGCGCGATCATTTCGACGCCGTGTTCTGGCTTGGGGCCGGGGCAGGGGCCTTGCTCTATGGGCTGCTGCTTCTTGCAGCATACCCG
Organism: Devosia polycyclovorans; assembly: GCF_042181575.1. Taxonomy (GTDB): domain Bacteria; phylum Pseudomonadota; class Alphaproteobacteria; order Rhizobiales; family Devosiaceae; genus Devosia; species Devosia polycyclovorans. The sequence goes on from NZ_CP170082.1 coordinate 2,117,325, forward strand.
CTGTCTGCGTATTTCGCGCAGCCAATGCTGGCGATCCTTGTGCCGGTCCTCGGTCTCAAGATTGTATTTGGCATGCTGGGCATAGTCCCGACCGCGCTGCTGACGCGGTCGATGGATTTTCACAAGCTTTCCGTTCGCACCACGCTGGCTTCCCTCTTTGGCGCGGGGGCGTGCCTGGTTCTGCTCTATGCCGGCTACGGGCTGTGGGCGCTGGTGGCGTCGCAGTTGGTTTCCGCCTTTGCCACCGTGGTCGGCTCGTTCCTTGCGGTCCGATGGCTGCCGCGCCTGTCCGTCCGGCTATCGGCCTTGCGTGACCTATTCCATTTTGGTGGCTTTACCTCGCTCACCAATTTCGTCACCGGGCTGAGCCTCGACGACGTGTTGATCGGCGCCCTGCTGGGCGCGCATGCCCTGGGCCAGTTCAATTTCGGCCGTCGCATCTTCACGCTCCTGAACGATGCCATGGCCGGACCATTGAATGCTGTTTCCCTGTCGCTGCTGTCATCGCTACAATCCGAACAGGAAAAGCAACGGACGGTCTTCCTGCTGGCGACCTTCGTTTCGGCGCTTGTTTCGTTCCCCGTTTTTGCCGGATTGGCGGCCGTGGCCGATATCCTCGTGCCGGTGGTGTTCGGCGAGCAATGGGTCGAGGCTGTGCCCGTGCTTCAGGCATTCTGTGCCATAGGTCTGCTCACATGCATCGGGGTGCTGCAATACTCGCTGATCAGCAGCTTCGGCAGAGCCGATCTCTGGCTATGGTACATTCTGGCCAAGCAGACGGTGACGGTCCTCTACATCGTGCTTTTCCACCGCTACGGAATTGCCGACCTGGCATTTGCTCTGACCGTCCAGACCTACGTCATGTGGTTGCCATCGGTTTACCTGGTCAGTCGTCTCCTCGGCGTGAGCATGCTCCATTACCTCGCAACTTTTCTCGCTCCGGTTGCGGCGAGTATCGTCATGCTCGCCGCGGTCGAGATGATCCAGTCACATACCATGCAACTGGACGCGCCATGGCAATTGGCATCCTGCATCGCAGTCGGGGCGGCAATATATGTCGCCGCAGCATGCCTGTTCGCCCCCCGCCGCATTCACGCAATCTGGAACGCCCTGTCCGGGCGCGGAGACGGTCTATGAAGCTGACATACTGGCACAACCAGGTACCAAATTTTGGCGATGAGCTGAACACCTATTTATGGCCACACCTCTTGCCGCAGGGATTTCTTGACGAGGACGACTCCAGCCTCTTCCTGGGCATAGGATCGATCATCTGGGATTTCCTGCCGCCGGATTCGCACAAGTACATTATTGGTTCCGGTTATGGAGGTTATACGTCGCCGCCCAACGTGCATGATGGATCTTGGACGCCGATCTTTCTGCGTGGCCCCCGCACGGCTGACACGCTAGGGCTGTCGAGGGATCTAGCGATCTGTGACAGCGCTATCCTGATCCGGCTGCTCCCACGTCCTCAGAAAACGGTCCAGGGCGGTGTGGGATTTTTGCCGCACTATGATAGTTTGGGTCGAGGATACTGGCGCGAGGCCTGCCAACGGGCGGGACTTGTGTTCATTGATCCAACGGCCGAGCCTGACGTGACCCTTGGCCAGATTGCTGGCCTCGACATGCTCATCACCGAGGCCATGCACGGCGCCATTGTTGCGGATGCGCTGCGCACGCCGTGGCTGGCAGCGCGCCCGACCCACAGCATTCACCATGCTAAATGGCTGGATTGGTCTGAAGCGTTGGGGATCGATCTGCGCTGGCACGATCTGATGCCCAGTAGCGTTTATGAGCTCTATATTGGCATGACCCGTGGGCGCCGGTTTTACGAAGGTAGGGCACGCCGCTGGGGACAGCATGCCATCATGCGCCCAGCCGACAGGGTGCTCACCGAACGCGCCGCACGACACCTGATCCGGCTGGCCGGCGAGGAGCCGCAACTTAGCACGGACATTAAGATTGAACGAGCCACTGAGCGCGCGAAACAGGCCCTCGACAACTTTGTGCGCAGCCGCACCAAGCTAGGCAACGAAAGTCAGCAGAAGGTGCGTCCATGAAGACGGTCGGCGTTGTCATCCCATTCTATCAACGGGAGACGGAGCTTGTTCTGAAGGCGCTTGGCTCTATTGCCTCGCAAGAACTGCCGCCCGAAACGTCGGTCCGGATATTCATCGTGGACGACGAGTCACCAGTTCCACTAGCTGTTGCGCTGGCCCTTTTGCCGCCCGATTACCCACATCCGATAACCGCGATAACCCAAGAGAATGGAGGTCCCGGCGCTGCACGCAATCGAGGCCTGGAAGCCGCGCAGGAACATGAAGTCGATTATATTGCATTTCTGGATTCGGATGATTTCTGGTATCCGGGCCATCTCTTGTCTGCATTGTCGATGCTCGACGAAGGGTCGACATTCTACTTCTCAAACACGCTGGACGACCCCTTCGATTGGTTCCACTACACCAAGTATGCGGCTCGCCATCACACGCGTACAGAAGACGGTTATCTGCCCTTGGAGCGGGTCGTGCCAGCCTATGAATTTCTTCTGGCCCTGTTCCAGGAGAATGTGACGCAAACCTCTCAGGTAGTCTATGACTTCCGACGGCACGCCAATGTGAGGTTCGATCCAGCCTATCGCAACGCCGGGGAAGACCACGCATTCTGGATCGATTTGACCAAGCAGGCAGAACGGGTCGCCTATTCCACTTTGATTTACGGCGCGCGCGGGCATGGGGTCTCGATGTACCGGAGCACTCTGAGTTGGGATGTCGAAGTGGCAGCTAACCGCCTAGTAGATCAGATGACGTTTTGGAAGCGCAGCCTGGACCGCTTCGGAAAGGGCCGCGAAGGCCGCGACATTCTAAAATCTAGCCTGACACTGAGGGAAAAGGCGGTCCTTTTCATCGCAGCCAGAGGCTCAGTCAGAGCGCCACTCCAATCGTTGAAATTTTTGGCACGAGCGCTTCAAGCAAATCCGGGTATGGCGCTGCGCTGCCCCCAGCTCTTGCTGGCCATGCCGAGCTACTACCGAGATCTCAAAGCTGGCCGGGTCGTTATCTAGCGCCCCACAGCGGTCGAGACGACCTCCGACGAATGGAACATTGCTGCGCTGTGGGAGCGCCGGGGCCGTTGGGAGACACTTGCCCGGGTCGTCGTCTCATTATGTGGGTGCAGGGTTAGCCTCGGCGGGCCAGACACATTGATGTACTTCCACGCTGAAATGGCGATCCGCTCCGACGACGGACCATCCAGGACGCTCCAGCCTTCAGCGTTATGGATGAGCGCGACCGAGTGAATCTGGCGCGGGGAGCTGGAGCGTGCATCCAGCCGCACCTTTTGCCCGAGCCGAGTGGCGGCAGCTAGTGCAGGAATGCGCGGGTCATGAGCGTCAGTGAGAGTCTGGCCCATTCGCCTGCAGCAGGGAAAGCATGGGCGGGGCAAGGCTGGAAAGCGTGTAAAGATCCTCGTTTCGGAGGAGTTGCGCGCTACATTGTAGGTAATTCGAGCGGAACAAGAGGCGAGAGCCGAGCATCCAACCCCTCGCAAAAGAAAAACGGTGCCGAAGACCAATTTGACCAGAGAGGATGGTAAGCGCTGTCCCACCCCCATCTTCTGCCATGCTGTGAGCCATGAGATTGCGCACTGATTGATGTCAGTGCGGGAGTTTCTCCATGGACGCTCGAATGGAGCTTCTCACAATTGGCGGGAGGCGGCGTCGCAATCGGCAGTGGCCCGATGAAGAGAAGGCGCGGATTGTCGCCGAGACGTTGCGACCGGGGGCGACCGTTAGTGAAGTTGCGGAGCGGCATGGGCTGAAGGCCAACCATGTCTCCTCTTGGCGAACCCTCGCGCGGAACGGGAAGCTGGTGCTGCCGGCACCAGAGTATGCGGTGGAGTTTGCGACGCTGATGGTCTCTCCGGTTGATGAGGCAATGGCGGCGGAGCCGGCGGCATCGGCTGGGCCGGAGGTCGTGGTGGGTTCGGTGACCATCCGGCTGGAGCAAGGCGCTTCGGCGGCCCGGATTGCCTCGGTGGTCCACGCGCTGATGGCGGTCTCATGATCTTCCCCTCGAACCGGGTGCGGATCATGGTGGCGACCAAGCCGATCGACTTCCGCAAGGGCCACGACAGCCTGGCGGCGATGGTGAAGAACGAGCTGCACAAGGACCCGTTCACCGGCACGGTCTTTGTGTTCCGCGCCAGGAAGACCGATCGGCTGAAGTTGCTCTACTGGGATGGCACCGGATTGGTGATGGCCTACAAGCGGCTCGAAGAGCATGAGTTCACCTGGCCTGCGGTGAAGGACGGGCTGATGACGCTTAGCCACGCGCAGTTCGAGGCCCTGTTCTCCGGGCTCGACTGGCGGCGGGTTCGGGCCGTGGAAGCGCGGGCTCCAGAAGCCGTGGAATGACTGCGGCAGGATGACTCAGGGCTTCTCTTTTTGCGGGAGTGGCGGCGCCTGATCTGGTAGATTCAGGTCATGCTCGATACCGCCGAACTCCCCGACGACATTGCCACCCTCAAGGCGATGCTTGTCGCTGCGGCGTTACGCGATCAGCGCAAGGATGAGCGGATCACCCAGTTGGAAAAGCTGGTTGCCGCGTTCAAGCAAGCGGCCTTCGGGCGCCGATCGGAAAAGAGCGATCCGGACCAGTTCGAGCTGGCGCTGGAAGATCTGGAAACGGCTATCGCGGCCGTCCACGCCGAGGACGAAGCCGAGGATCGCGCCGCCCGGCGACCGGCCAAGCGGCGCAGCGCCAATCGTGGTTCGCTCCCCAAGCATCTGCCGCGGATCGAGGAGATCATCGAACCCGAAAGCCTGGTCTGTGGCTGCGGCGGCGGTCTGCATTGCTTTGGCGAGGACGTGTCCGAGCGGCTCGACGTGATCCCGGCCCAGTTCCGGGTGATCGTCACCCGCCGCCCCAAATATGCCTGCCGCTCATGCACCGACGGGGTGGTGCAGGCTCCCGCGCCTGCGCGGTTGATCCCGGGCGGGCTGCCGACCGAGGCCATGTTCGCCCATGTCCTGGTCAGCAAATATGCCGATCACCTCCCGCTCTATCGCCAGGCGCAGATCTACAGCCGTCAGGGTGTTGATCTGGATAGATCAACGCTGGCCGACTGGGTCGGTCGGGCGGCAATCGAGCTGCGTCCGGTCTACGATGCCCTGATGGCGGACCTGAAACGGTCATCGAAGCTGTTCATGGACGAAACCCGCGCGCCGGTGCTCGATCCTGGGGCGCGAAAAACCAAGACCGGATACTTCTGGGCTTTGGCCCGCGATGATCTTCCCTGGAATGGCACCGCACCACCCGGTGTGGCCTTCACCTATGCTCCGGGCCGAGGTGGCCTTCATGCCGAACGGATATTGCAGGGCTTTGGCGGCATTCTGCAGGTCGACGGTTATGCCGGCTACAATCGGCTGATCGCGCCCGGCCGCGTCGGCCCGGGTATCCAGCTCGCCTATTGCTGGGCCCATGCCCGTCGCAAGCTGGTTGAGATCACGCGCCGGCACTGCCCCGATTGCAGAAGAGGGTGTGCGGCTCATCGGCGAGCTCTATGCCATTGAAGTCGATATCCGAGGCCTGGGCCCGGATGACCGCCTCGCCGTGCGCCGAAAGCGGTCAACACCGGCCGTGGCCCGGATAAAGGCATGGCTCGACCTTCATCGCGCCCGCGTCTCCGCAAAAGCGCCGCTCGGAGAAGCACTCAGCTACATCGCCAAATACTGGGTCGGGCTCGAGTTGTTCCTGACCGATGGCCGCATCGAGCTCGACAACAATGCCGTCGAGCGGACTATCCGTCCGATTGCACTGAACCGGAAGAACGCGCTCTTTGCCGGTCACGACGCCGGTGCCGAAAACTGGGCTGTCATCGCCTCGCTGATCGAGACCTGCAAGGTGAACGGCGTGGATCCTCAGGCTTGGCTGGCAGTGACCCTCGGCGCCATCGTCGCCGACCACAAGCAGAGCCTGATCAGCGAACTGCTCCCTTGGAACTTCGCTGCCAAGGTGTGACCGGCACGTCGCTTACAGAGGATGGGGAAACTTGGAAGTCTGGTTTCAGGGCGTCGTGGCGGACGGCCGTCAGAGATGCTGGGATATCGGGCGCAACCTTTCACGACCTTCGCGGTACTTTCATCACTCTGGCTTACAGGGCCGGCGCGACAATCAAAGACATAGCTGAAGCCAGCGGTCATGACGAAAAGAATGTCAACCGTCAGCACTACCTCGCAGGTGGCGCTGACACCGTGATTCAACAGCTTGAGTTTTCTTGTTCGTACGCCACAAGATCACACTAGCTGTAAACCGTGGCAAAAACTGTAGACCGAATGGCGAGAGAACCAGCGATGAATTCGAATGAAGAGCGCACAAATTCTGGCAATTCATGGTGCCGGCAGCAGGGTTCGAACCCGCGACCCCCTGATTACAAATCAGGTGCTCTACCAACTGAGCTATACCGGCGTCGTCTGGCGTTTAGCATCGAGTTGGGCGGCCGACAACACTCAATATGAGCTAGGTGCAAAGCCCGTTGCTGGAGGTTGGTGAACTTTTTTTCCGCCGATCCGCTTTGACGCGCATCGCATGATGCGGGTCGTCTGGCCAACGAGGAGGGCTTTCATATCGGCGCCCAACTTGGTGCACAAATTTGCCTTAAGGCCTTGTCGGGCGTGCGTTTCGGCCAGTTTCCGGGTTGATGGCCTACGGGGGTGGAGAGTACCTAACAGTGTCTCAGCTCGTGCCGTAAGGCCCCAAGAACCGGAAGACAGTGTTGGACCAGAACCGACTAACGCATTTGCAGACTCTCGAGGCCGAGAGCATCGAAATCCTGCGGGAAGTTGCCGCGAGTTTCGAGCGGCCGGTAATGATGTATTCGATCGGCAAGGATTCCAGCGTGCTACTGCATTTGGCACGCAAGGCCTTCTTCCCGAGCAAGATTCCGTTTCCACTGCTGCATGTCGATACCACGTTCAAATTTCGCGAAATGATCGCGTTTCGCGATCGGACGGCGGAGGAATATGGGTTTGACCTCATCACCCATACCAATGCCGATGGCGTGCGGGATGGGATCAACCCGTTCGACCACGGTTCATCGCGCTATACCGACATCATGAAGACCGCTGCCCTGCGCCAGGCCCTTACGGCCGGTCAGTATGACGCTGCCATTGGCGGTGCACGGCGCGACGAGGAAAAGTCGCGCGCCAAGGAGCGGGTGTTTTCCCATCGCAATGCCAGCCACGCCTGGGACCCGAAAAACCAGCGCCCCGAGCTGTGGCGGACCTTCAATACGCGGCTCAATCCGGGCGAGAGCATGCGCGTGTTCCCTATCTCGAACTGGACCGAGCTGGACGTTTGGACCTACATTTACTCAGAGCAAATCCCCATCGTGCCGCTCTATTTTGCGCAGCCCCGTCCCGTGGTGGAGCGGTCTGGAACGCTCATAATGGTCGACGACGACCGGCTGCCGCTCAATCCGGGTGAGACGCCTCGCGAGGAAATGGTGCGTTTCCGCACTCTGGGCTGCTATCCGCTGACCGGCGCCATCCGCTCGGATGCGGCCGATCTGCCCTCCATCATCATGGAAATGCAGGCCAGCCGCACGTCGGAGCGCGAAGGACGGCTGATCGACAGCGACAGTGTCGGGTCGATGGAGAAGAAGAAGCAGGAGGGGTATTTCTGATGTCAGCAGTTCCTGCCACCGCCGATACCAGCCTAGATCTCTGGCTTGCCCAGCAGACCGAGAAATCGCTTTTGCGCTTCATGACCTGCGGAAGCGTGGATGACGGCAAGTCGACGCTAATCGGGCGGCTGCTCTATGACAGCCAGTTGATTCTCGATGACCAGTTGGCCAGCCTTAAGAAGGAAAGCCACAATCGCACGGTGGGTGAGGAGGGGATCGATTTCTCACTGCTCGTGGATGGTCTGGTTGCCGAGCGCGAGCAGGGCATTACCATCGATGTGGCTTACCGGTTCTTCTCGACCGACAAGCGCAAATTCATCGTCGCCGATACGCCGGGCCACGAGCAGTACACCCGCAATATGGCGACTGGCGCTTCCAATGCCGAATTGGCTCTGGTGCTGATCGACGCCCGCAAGGGCGTGCTGACACAGACCCGCCGGCACAGTTTCATCCTCTCGCTGATCGGGGTGAAGCATGTAGTGCTGGTGGTCAACAAGATCGACCTGATCGACTACGACCACGAAGCGTTTGACCGCATTGTCGCTGAATATCGGGCCTTTGCCGAGCCGCTGGGGTTCAAGTCCTTGGCCGCTGTGCCGGTGTCGGCGCTGCGTGGGGACAACATCCTGCGCCCGAGCGAGAACACCCCTTGGTACGAGGGTGAGGCGCTGGTGCCTTATCTCGAGACCATCGATGTTTCCGAGGACCGCACGGGAGAAAAGTTCCGTTTCCCGGTGCAGTGGGTTAATCGGCCGAACCTGGATTTCCGCGGATTTTCCGGGACGGTTGCCTCTGGAGCCGTGAGGGTTGGGGACGAAGTGCTCATTGCGGCCTCGCGCAAACCGGCGGTGGTTAGCCGGATCGTGACCATGGATGGCGATCTCGGGCGCGCGATTGCGGGGCAGGCGGTGACCCTGGTGCTGGATCGCGAGGTGGATATATCGCGTGGCGATGTACTCTCGCATGCTGGTGAGACACCTGATTATTCCAATCAGTTCCAGGCCAGGATGGTCTGGATGAACGAAGAGTCGGCCTATCCGGGGCGATCCTATCTGCTCAAGATAGGGGCCCAGACGGTGCCGGCCACGATTACCGATCTCAAGTTCCGCACCAATGTGAATACGCTTGAGCAGACGGCGGCGACCAAGATCGACCTCAATGAGGTCGCGACGGTCACCATCGCCACGGACAAGCCCATTGCCTTTGATCCCTATGCGGTCAACGGGCTGACCGGCGGGTTCATTCTGGTGGACCGCTTGTCCAATGCGACGCTGGGCGCCGGGACCATCGACTTCGGCTTGCGGCGGGCGCAGAACCTGACCTATCAGTCCTTCGATGTGAACCGGGATGTGCGGGCACAGATGAAGGGGCAGACGCCCCGTATCGTCTGGTTCACCGGCCTTTCGGGCTCGGGCAAGTCTTCAGTGGCGAACATTTTGGAGAAGCGCCTGACGGCCGAAGGGCGGCATGCCTATATCCTGGACGGTGACAATGTCCGCCACGGCCTGAACAAGGACCTGGGCTTTACCGAGGCGGCCCGTGTCGAGAACATCCGGCGTGTCGCCGAGGTGGCCAAGCTCATGGCCGATGCCGGTCTGATTGTTCTTGTCTCGTTCATCTCGCCGTTTGAGAAGGAACGCCGGCTGGCGCGCGAAATCGCCGGGGATATCGACTTCACGGAAGTCTATGTGGACACCCCGCTTGAGGTCTGCGAGGCGCGCGACCCCAAGGGGCTCTACAAACGAGCCCGGGCGGGCGAAATCAAGAACTTCACCGGCATCGACTCGCCCTTCGAAGCGCCTATGGATGCAGAGATCGTGCTGCATGGTGCCGAGGCTGCGCCCGACGCGCTGGCCGATCAGCTCCATAGCTTCCTCAAGTTCTGACGCATTTAGGGGGCACCGGTGGTGCCCCTTCCTCTTGCGGTGCATTGTTGCAGGCACGCGCTACTTCTGCTGGTGCCTCAGAGGCGAGCCCCCGATTCGAGCGCTGCGATATCGGTTTGATCCAGGCTGGACAAAGTCTTCATCATCAGGCCCGTAAAGATCGGCTCTCGCTCGTCGGGGTGCGCAAGAATGCGCGGCAGTCCGTTGACCTTGCAGACGAGTGATGAGGACAAGGCCGCCGCGATCTCCGGGCGCAGCAGGTTCAGGGCACGGGCGCCCGGCCCGACGATGAGAATATGCGTTGGGTCGAACATGGCCATCATGCGGCTCAGGCCGTAGCCAATGGCGCGGCCGGCGACGTTGAAGCCGTGGGTGGCGTCGCGGTCTCCGGTTTCGGCTCGATGAATTAGCGCTTCGAACTGCTGGGCAGGGACTGCGGGGGCAGGGGGTGCGGTCTCGGGGACCGAGTAGCTGGTGCGCAGAATACCGTAGTCGGCGGCATAGGCCTCAATGCAGCCACGCATGCCGCATCGGCAAAGGGCTCCATTGGGAATGTGGTTCATGTGGCCAAATTCTGTGGCGCCGCCTTCACTACGGCCGGTGATCTGTCCGCGCAAGCTCAGGCCCATGGCGACCGTCGAGCCCACGAATACGGTAGCGACGCTGGTGTCGTGCAGGCTCGGATCGAGCCAGCGCGTGCCTTCGGCCAGGAGCCGACCGCGCTTGTAGAGCGCCACGGGAAGTCCAGAGCTGCTGGCCAGATCGCCGGCGAACGAAGTACCCGCCAGTTTCGCGATAGGCGACCATTTCAGGCCAGAATTGTCAGGCTCCAATATGCCCTGCACGCTGATGGCTATGCGCCTGAGCGATTTGACCGCTTTGGGGGTGCGCTGGCGGAGGCTTTCCAGATGTGTGGCGAAGAACGCGCTGGGCGCAGTCTCGATGAAGGTCGTGGGTGTTATCGCGGTCTCGATCCGGTCCACCAGGACACCTGAATAGTCGACCAGAGAGGCGCGCAGCCGATTCACATCGATTTCGAACAGGACTACAAAAGCGGCGGCGCGATTAAAGCCCACCATGGTGGCGGGTCTTCCGCGCATGCGGCCGTCTGTGCGGTCGGAACTGGTCAGTTCCTCGACGACGCGTTGGGCCAGCAGGTCCTGCATAATGGCGGTTACGCTGGCATGGCTGAGTCCGGTGACACCAGCCAAAACCGTTCGCGATTGCGGACCGCCCGAGCGCAGCGCGCTCAGGATCAAGCCGCGATTTTGCCGACGGACGCTATCACTATCGCTGACGTTTCGCGTCAAGCGGTCTTCTCCCCCAACCTCTGTGCCTTAAACAGCATTGTGCAGGCCATATCGCAACTTGCGATTATCTTCGAGGCTCGAAAATGACGTTGACACGCCGCAATGCAACATGCGAGACCTTTTTTCGAGCAATGAAAATAATGCTCAGGGCGCAGGGAGGCGGTGCCCGGTTGGGGATGAACCGCCAACTTGCATTGCGGGCAGCCATGTTGCCCATAGGGAGGACAGATATGAACAAATTTGCAGCAATCCTGCTTGCATCGACGGCCCTTTTCGGCACCGCGATTGCGCAGGATGAAATTGTCGTCGGCGTTTCCTGGAACAATTTCCAGGAAGAGCGTTGGAAAACCGACGAAGCCGCCATCAAGGCCGCTCTTGAAGCCGCTGGCGCCCAGTATATTTCGGCCGACGCCCAGTCGTCCGCGTCCAAGCAGCTGACCGACATTGAAAGCCTGATCAGCCAGGGTGCAGATGCGCTGATCGTTCTGGCCCAGGACAGCGACGCTATCGGGCCCGCCGTGGCTGCTGCCGTTGCCGAAGGCATTCCGGTTGTCGGCTACGACCGCCTGATCGAGAATCCAGACGCCTTCTACCTGACCTTCGACAACAAGGAAGTGGGCCGCATGCAGGCGCGCGGCGTGTTCGAAGTGCAGCCGGAAGGCAACTATGTCTTCATCAAGGGGAATTCGGCCGATCCCAATGCCGACTTCCTGTTTGCCGGCCAGATGGAAGTGCTGCAGGAAGCGATCGACTCCGGTGCCATCGTCAATGTCGGCGAGGCCTATACCGAGAATTGGAATCCGGAAGTCGCTCAGGGGAACATGGAGCAGTTCCTCACCGCCAACAACAACGAGGTTGACGCTGTCGTCGCCTCCAATGACGGTACTGCCGGCGGCGCTATCGCGGCCCTCAGCGCGCAGGGACTTGCTGGCTCCGTGCCGGTTTCCGGGCAGGATGGCGACCATGCCGCCCTCAACCGGATCGCATTGGGTACCCAGACCGTGTCGGTGTGGAAGGATGCGCGCGAGCTTGGCAAGAAGGCTGCCGAAATTGCCGTCGAACTGGCGGGTGGCGCGGCTCTCGATGAAGTCACCGGGGCGACCAAGTTCTCCGACGGTCCGAATGGCGTCGAGATGAACGCGGTGCTGCTGGCGCCCGTGCCCGTGACCCAAGACAACCTCAATGTCGTGATTGATGCTGGCTGGGTGTCCAAGGACGTCGTGTGTCAGGGCGTTGCGGCCGGTTCCGTCGCCGCGTGTGACTAAGGTCATCTTGTACTAGACTGACCAGCAGGTGCCGCGGCGTAACGCGCTGCGGCATCTGCTTTGGATCAGACCGCGTCCCGGCCCGCCGGAGCGCTTCTTCCATGGGGGATATTGATGGCCGAGCCGCGCGCCATGACGAGCACCACACATCCGAGCCAGACGGTGCAGAATCCGTTTCAGCGGTTCCTGATCGCCACCGAAATCGACACCCGTCTGTTGGGCATGATCGGCGCGCTGGCCATCATCTGGGTGGGCTTCAACTTCTTTTCCGGCGGGTTGTTCCTGACGCCGCGCAATCTCTGGAACCTGTCGGTCCAGACCGCATCCGTCGCCGTGATGGTGACGGGCATGGTGCTGGTCATCGTCACCCGGAACATCGATCTGTCCGTCGGCTCGATCCTGGGCGTGGTGGGCATGGTCATGGGCGTCATGCAAACCCAGATCCTGCCAGTGCAGTTCGGGCTGGGCCTTGGCCATCCGATGATCTGGATTTTGTCGCTGGCTACCGGGCTGGCTGTTGGCGTTGGCATTGGGGGGCTGCAAGGCGCCATCATTGCCTACCTGCGCGTGCCGGCCTTCATCGTCACGCTGGGGGGCTATCTGGTCTGGCGCGGCGCGGCGTGGTGGGTCACGGCGGGCCGGACCGTGGCGCCAATGGATTCGACCTTTCAGTTGATGGGCGGTGGCCCGAACGGTTCGATCGGCGCGCTGTGGAGCTGGGTGATCGCAGTGGTGGCCTGCGTCGCCATTGTCCTAGGGCTCTATTTCGGACGACGTCAGCGCCAACGGTACAACTTCCCGCTGCGTCCAGTCTGGGCCGAGGTGTCGCTTGCCGTTATCGGCTGCGGCGCAACTATTGCCGCAGTGTGGGTCGCCAATGCCTATCCCTGGCCTGTTCGCATTGCCGAGAATTTCGCAGAGGCCAACGGCATTGCTGTACCAGAAGGCGGGCTGTTCATTTCTCACGGCATCGCCATTCCGGTGCTGATTGCAGTGGGCGTTGGGGTCGTCATGACCTTCCTTGCGACCCGCACCAGGTTTGGCCGTTATGTCTATGCCATGGGTGGTAATCCCGAGGCAGCGGAACTCGCAGGCATCAATACCCGCTGGGTGACGGTCAAGATATTCATGTTGATGGGCGCGCTGTGCGCCATAGCGGCCGCCATTTCGACGGCCCGCCTCAACGCCGCGACCAATGCCCTCGGCACACTGGACGAGCTCTATGTCATCGCGGCAGCGGTGATCGGCGGCACGTCGCTAGCCGGCGGCGTCGGCACGATTGCTGGGGCGCTGTTGGGTGCCGTGGTCATGCAGTCGCTGCAGTCCGGCATGGTGCTGATGGGCATCGACAGCCCGTTGCAGTCAATCGTGGTTGGTATCGTTCTCGTCTTTGCGGTGTGGCTCGACACGCTCTACCGCCGGAACAAGCATTAGGAGTTGCGACATGCTGGATACCGGCAAACCTCTGGTCGAAATGACCGACATCTCGATTTCCTTCGGTGGTATTCACGCCGTGGATCGCGCCTCCATCGACTTGCATAGCGGAGAAGTGGTGGGACTGCTTGGCCACAACGGCGCGGGCAAGTCCACGCTGATCAAGATCCTGTCGGGCGCCTATAAGCGCGATGCCGGTGAAATCCGCATCAATGGCGAGGCCGCCACGATCAACAATCCGCGCGACGCCAAGGCCTACGGGATCGAAACGATCTATCAGCAGCTTGCCGTTGCCGACAATGTCGATGCGGCGGCCAACCTCTTCCTCGGGCGCGAGATGGTGACCTCCATCGGAACCCTGGACGATGCTGCCATGGAGTCCAAGGCCCGCGAGGTCATGGGCCGGCTCAATCCGAATTTCCGGCGGTTCAAGGAGCCGGTCAAAGCCTTGTCGGGTGGCCAGCGCCAGTCGGTGGCTATTGCCCGGGCGATATTGTTCAACGCTCGCATCCTGATCATGGACGAACCGACCGCTGCGCTGGGTCCGCAAGAGACGGCGCAGGTGGGCGAACTGATCAAGCAGCTCAAATCCGAGGGGATCGGCATTTTCCTCATCAGCCACGACATTCATGACGTATTCGACCTGGCAGACCGGGTTGTGGTGATGAAGAACGGGCAGGTGGTCGGCCAGGCCAAGACTTCGGACGTCACGAAGGATGAAGTGCTGGGAATGATCATCATGGGCAAGGTTCCGCCCGGTGCCCAGCCGGGACCGGGAGCCATTGCGGGCTGACCAGCGTTTCCCCGACGCGGCCTTTACTGGCCGCGTCGCAGGGTTCACGCCATGAGTATCAAGTCATCCAGATCGCTATTGCATCGGCGCATCATGCCGCGCCACGCGCAATCCTATGCTGGTCTTGCCGTTGGAGCGATTACTCTTGCGGCTTCTCTCTGGCTTGTGCCCAAGCATGCCATCGGCCTGAGTTCGAACGCCCTATTCGTGGTGTTCCTCACCCTGACTTTCGTCAAATTGCCCTATCTGACGGCAGATTATCTACAGCATCATGCCCGGGACGAAGACACGCCTGCGGCCGGCATTTTCGCAATCGTCTTGCTGGTGGTGCTGACGTCGGTCGTGTCGCTGGCCTTGGCGCTGTCGAGCGGTGACAAGCCGGACCCGATTGCGGTTACTCTCGGGGTGGCGTCCGTCGTGCTTGGCTGGTTCACCGTGCAGGCGCTGGGCGCGCTGCATTATGCTTATGAATTCTATCAGGCGCCGGAAGAGCGGCATAAGGCGGGTCGGGAGAATGCAGGGGGGTTGCAATTTCCCGGAGACGAAAAGCCGGACGGCGTCGCCTTCATGTATTTCTCCTATACGGTGGGGACCTCCGTCGCGACCTCGGACGTCAAGATAGCCAGCAACAGCATGCGAAAGCGTGTCTCGATCCATCTGGTGTTTTCGCACCTCTACAACACGCTGCTGCTCGCCTCGGCGGTCAATGTGATGCTCAGTCTCGGCGGGGGGAGCGGCTAGCGGTTGCGGCTGGGTCGGGGGGCGTGGCATGTTCCGGCCAGCAGACTGGAGTCGTTGAACCATGAAAACCCGTGCCGCCGTAGCCCTTGCCGCAGGAAAGCCACTTGAGATCGTCGAGGTGGACCTCGAGGGCCCAAAGGCCGGTGAAGTGCTTATCGAGATCAAGGCGACAGGCCTCTGCCATACCGATGATTTCACCCTCAGCGGCGCCGATCCGGAAGGCTTGTTTCCCTCCATTCTCGGGCATGAGGGGGCCGGCGTCGTGGTCGATGTCGGGCCCGGTGTCACCAGCGTCAAGAAGGGTGATCACGTCATCCCGCTCTATACGCCCGAATGCCGTGAATGCTATTCCTGCCGCTCGGGCAAGACCAATCTCTGTACTGCCATCCGCGCCACGCAAGGGCAGGGACTCATGCCTGACGGCACATCGCGCTTCTCGCTCGAAGGACAGCCGATTTTCCACTATATGGGGTGTTCGACTTTTTCGAACTACACCGTGATGCCAGAAATAGCCGTTGCCAAAATCGACCAGGCGGCCGCGTTCGACAAGGTCTGCTATGTGGGCTGTGGTGTGACGACCGGCATCGGGGCGGTGATCAATACGGCCAAGGTGGAAATCGGCGCTACCGCGGTGGTGTTCGGCCTGGGTGGTATTGGCCTGAATGTGATCCAGGGGCTGCGGCTGGCCGGCGCCGACAAGATCATCGGTGTCGATATCAATAACGGCAAGAAGGAATGGGGCGAGCGCTTCGGCATGACCCATTTCGTCAACCCCACCGAAATCGGTGAGGATGTCGTTCCCTATCTCATCAACCTGACCAAGCGGCGCGGTGATCTAATCGGCGGTGCTGACTACACATTCGATTGCACCGGTAACACCAAGGTTATGCGTCAGGCGCTCGAATGTGCGCATCGCGGCTGGGGCAAGTCGGTCGTCATCGGGGTGGCCGGTGCAGGCCAGGAGATTTCGACGCGCCCCTTCCAGCTGGTGACCGGTCGCACCTGGATGGGCACGGCCTTCGGCGGCGCCAAGGGGCGGACCGACGTGCCCAAGATCGTTGACTGGTATCTCGATGGCAAGATCGAGATCGATCCGATGATCACCCATACCCTTCGGCTCGAAGATATCAACAAGGGCTTCGATATGATGCATTCGGGCGAAAGCATCCGCTCGGTAGTAGTTTACTGATCGTGACAACTCGCATAGTTTGAGAGGTGCGGCATGGCCGCATTTCCCAAACATATGTGATGAGGCAACGGCATGAATAATGCTGGCGAAAGCCTTTTTGTGCTGACCGGTGCGCCTGGCGCCGGCAAGACGACACTTCTCGAGGCTGCAGCAGCCCGAGGATTGCGCGTCGGGCGTGAGGCGGCAAGGGCGGTCATTCAGGTGCAGACCGCCATTGATGGACCGGCCCTGCAATGGCGCGACCCGGCACGCTTTGCCGAATTGATGCTCGATAGGGATATCCAGACCTATGAATCTCTTCTAGCGAGCGACGGACCGGCGCTGTGCGATCGGGGCATTCCTGACCTGGTGGCCTATGGCAGGATCATCGGATTGACCGAGACGGCGCATTTCGCCCGCGCCAGCAGGCTCTATCGCTACAATCCCACGGTGTTTTTTGCGCCCCCCTGGCGCGAGATTTACGCTGATGATGCCGAACGCACTGAGGGCTGGGAGCATGCGCAGCGCATTTATGGGCCGATGTGTGACGCCTATCGGGAAATGGGGTATCGCGTGGTGGAGCTTCCCAAGGCACCGGTCGAGGAGAGGTTAGGCTTCATGCTGGATATGATCTCCCATGCCTGATCCCATTATTTTCGTCGATGCCGACGCCTGCCCGGTCAAGGAGGAGGCAAGAAAGGTCGCCGAGCGGCTTGGCCTGGTCATCACCATTGTCAGCAATGGCGGCATCAGGCCGTCGCGCGATCCAATGGTTCGGGTGGTGGTGGTTCCGGCGGGCGCGGATGCGGCAGATGACTGGATTGTCGAACATGCGCGGGCGAACGACATCGTCCTGACGGCAGATATTCCGCTCGCCAGCCGCGCTATCGACAAGGGCTGCCATGTGCTGGGTTTTACCGGCAAGCCGTTCACCCCGGCATCCATCGGCATGGCCCTGGCGATGCGCGATCTCAAGCAGCATCTGCGGGAAACCGGTGAGATTGCCGGATACAATGCGGGGTTTCGGCCGGCAGACCGTTCGGCGTTTCTCAGTGCGCTCGATACTTTGGGCAGGAAGGCTAAAAGCTTGGTGAGTAAGTAATCTTTAAGGTCTTGCGAGGGGATTGTTAACCATAAATCGCGAAAACTGCATCCACTTGATTTGGACGGGTGGGTTCTGTTTTGCGGTTGTTTTCTACGATCCTGTGTTCAGGCCTGCTTGCTCTGTCCATGGCCGGATGTGCCAAGCCGATCAGTCAAAATTCTCCTACACATGCTGCAGCGCAAATCCGTGACGAAGTGGTTACGGGAAGTGTTGCGCGGTCCGCCTCTGCCAGGTTGGAGCAGTCCAGGCCCAGCCGGATCTTCGGCTCCGGCCATCTGGCCGGGCGAACGCTGGAGGTGGCATCCACCGCCGACATCATTCTGCGGCCCGGCGAGGTCATCCTGACTTTTGACGATGGTCCGCGCGCTGGCAAAACGCCCAAAATTCTCGACGCGCTCGATCAGTATGGGGTCAAGGGTACCTTTCTGATGCTGGGGTCGGCCGCCAAGGCCAATCCGGAACT
The DNA here is from genome assembly GCF_042181575.1 of Devosia polycyclovorans. Classification (GTDB taxonomy): domain Bacteria; phylum Pseudomonadota; class Alphaproteobacteria; order Rhizobiales; family Devosiaceae; genus Devosia; species Devosia polycyclovorans. The sequence continues at coordinate 2,135,167 of NZ_CP170082.1, forward strand.
CGCACAGGAGGTCGCTCGTCGCGGCCACACAGTGGGCAGCCACACATTTGACCATGCCAATCTGGCCAATCTGCCAAGACAGGCCGCGCTCGACGAAATCGCGCGGGGCGAAGCCGCCGTGGCCGAGGCCCTGGGTGGGGCAGGGCGGTTGGCTCCATTCTTCCGCTTCCCCTACCTTGCGCAGACGGGCTTCCTACGGACCAGCCTGCTGCATGGCGATATGGTGGTGCTCGATGTCGATATCGACAGCAAGGACTACTACAAGGAGAGCGCTGAGACGGTTGCCGCGCGGACCCTGAGCCGGCTCGACGCGCGCGGCAGCGGCATCATCCTGTTCCACGATATCCACCAACGCACAGTCGAGCTGTTGCCTGATCTTCTGGCCGAACTCCAGGCTCGCGGCTATTCCGTGGTCCGGCTCGCGCCCAAGGATAGTGGTGTATTTGGCCGCAGCGTCATCACCGCAGAGCTCAGCGACGTCTAACCAGAAATCACACCGGTAACAAATTCGTTTCGGAATTTTCCTTCCGGATCAAGGCGCTGCGCGAGGGCGCGGAAGTCGGACATGCGTGGGAACCGTGCAGCAATTGTCGACGCCGGCAAGGTAAAGAGCTTGGCCCAATGCGGCCGCGGGTTGAACGGGGCCAATGCCGCCTCCACCGCTTGAACTGCCGCGTTGGCCGGCTCCCATTCCGGATGCCAGGTGAAATGAAAGCCGATGGTGTCCTGCCGATAGGCAGAGCTGAGCCATAGTGTATCAGCGGCCACCGAACGGATTTCAGAGATAAAGAGCGCGTCCGAAAAGCTCTCCTGTGCGGCATGCAGGGCGGCAATGGCGGCCGGGGCGTCGGTGCGTTTGACGAAGAATTCCGATTGCAGTTCCGCGCCCGCCGAAGCGGTGTTGCCAATGGCAAAGTGGAACAGCCGCTCGTGCCAGGGGCCGGCAATGCCGAATTGCTGCGTACAGTTGGAGCCATCCATATCGGGAATCGGATGGCAGGGGACGGAGGCGGCCTTGGCGCCAAGGACCTCGGCCGGCGGCTCACCGGCGCTAGCCAGAGCCTTGACCCAGATCTGGTCGATTGTTGTGCCCTGCCAGCGCGTGAACAGGCTGACGCTATAGGCCCGGGCCATCAGGGCACTAAGATTGTCGATGGCGGCCGTGACCGGCAGACCAAGATAGACGTTCTGACGAATGTCGAAGCGGGGGACGATGTCCAGCGTCATCTCGCAGATCACCCCAAGCGCACCGAGGCCAACGACGACCCCGTCAAAGTCGGCGTCGGCCCGGCTAAAGCTCGCAACCTCACCTGAGGCCGTCACCAATTTGAGGCCGGATATGGCTGCCGCCAGGTTCTGGTTGCCGTCGCCCGAGCCGTGAGTTGCGGTTACCACCGCCCCGGCAATGGTGATGTTGGGCAGCGACGCCACATTGCGCAGCGCAAAGCCCGCCCTGTTCAGGACGGGCGCGACATCGGAATAGGTTGCGCCGCCATCAATGGTGACCGTCCCGGTGGCGCCGTCAATTTCGATCCGGCGGGGCAGATCCGACAGGATGATAAGCGTGTCATCTGTGTCGGCAATGGTGTTGAAGGAATGTCCCGAGCCCAGAACGCGCACTTTTTTGGCCGAGCGCACCGCTTCCTGCAATTCGGCAAGTGAGCGAGGGCGCAGCACTGTTCGAGCGGAAAACGCGATATTGCCCGCCCAGTTCTTTGGTCCTCCGCCGCTCATTCGTCCTCATCGTCCTCAACATCGGTCAGATAGACCGAGATTTCGATATCGATGCCGTATGCCGCGATGGCTGCAGCGGCATGTGCAGGGAGGCGGGCGGACATGGCTTCGCCCTCGGCCGGATAGTCGAACGCGATATCGAGCACGGCCTTGCCGATGCGGCGATCGTCCAGCATCGCGGCAATTGCTGCTCCGGATCGTTCTGCCAGTTCAAGCAGGGCGCGAACCGGGTTTGCGGTGGCAACATCAACCTGCGCGTAGAAGCTACCTTCAGCGTCTTCTGCCTCATACCGAACGGTCAGTTGCTTGAGTGCGGCGTCCAGATCCCGCTGCGGGATGGTGACCCCGGAAAGACGAAGAGCGATGGCGAAGGGTTCAAACTGGCTCATGCGGTTCTGCCTGCAGTCGCCGCGAACAGGGCAATGGCGGCTGCATTGGACACGTTGAGTGATTTGATCGGCCCCGGCATGTCGAGGCGCACCATTTCGTCGCACAACTCGCGGGTGCGTTGGCGCAGGCCCTTGCCCTCGGCGCCCATCACGACGGCCAGGGGGACCTGATCCGTGCGGGGGCGCAGCGGCGCTTCAGCTTCTGAATCAAATCCCAACACCAACATGCCGCGCTGCTTGAGGTTTTCCAGCGTGTTGCCCAGATTGCGCACCTCGATCATCGGGACGAGGTCGAGTGCCCCGGAGGCGGCCTTGGCCATCACGCCAGTCTCCCTTGGGGAGTGGCGGGCCGTAGTGATTACCGCATCGGCACCGAAGGCGCAGGCGGTGCGCAGAATGGCACCCACATTGTGCGGGTCGGTCAACTGGTCGAGGACCACTACAAGCTTGAGTTGAGCAATGTCGTCCAGACCGAAGCGGCTGACGGGATCGACCTCGAGGGCAACGCCCTGATGCACGGCCTCGCCACCCAGCAGGCGATCGAGTTCCTTGGGGGTGGTCTCGGTCACGGCGACCTTGCCGATTTCGCCCGATTCTTTCAGGCGATTGAGGGCGTTTGGCGTGGCCAGAAGTGCCTTCTTGATGCGGCCCGGATTATCCAGCGCGGCGCGCACGGTGTGCAGGCCGTATAGATAGACCGGTCCGGTATCGGGATCATATTTGGGCTTGGGCGGAAATTTGTTGCGGCTCATGGTGCGAGCGGTAGCCGGTTTGCCTGATTTCCGCAAGAAAATGCCCGCAAGGCTTGCACCATTAGAGCGCGGCACACAGCGGCAGCGACGGTATGCGTGTGAATTTTCCCCGACGGCCCGGCCAGAGACCTGATCGACGGAACGGAGATAGAATTCAGTCTGTATCGATCCAGACCGCGACAATTCTCTCGCCCGTTTAGGCGAAACCAGGTGGTGCGTCCGGCGACTCTGCGATGTGAAGGCCGATGTGTCACCCCTCGGCGACATCTAGGGCAGTTCGACCGGAGTGGCCGGTGATAGATGAACGGCGACCCCGCCGGCTCCCTCCGGGAGTCCGACGCTCCAGAGCCTGCAAAGGGTTGTGGCATCCGGTCATGCTCTCCTGCGGGAATTCTGCGGCATTGATTCGTGGCAAGAAAATCAAAGTTGTCAGCGCGACGAGAGATCCAATCATCAGCAGTGCTCTAACCGAGTGGCTTCTTTGTCGGCATCGCCAGCCAGTATTCGGCACGGTAGATTTTCCTTTCCGAGGAAGAACATCGCGTCAAAACTATGCAGAATTGCCATTTTGTGGCATCCCCGGTTTATAGAGGATGGGGAGGCTGGGACATGGATCTGGGTCGGTCTGACGGCGGCACACCAGCGTTGCGCCTGTCGCCGCAATCGTGGTTGGCGCTTGTGGCGACCCTGTTTCTGGTCGTGGCCGCAAGTGCAGTCTGGATTGCCACAAGCCGGCCATGGATGGGGCTTGTCCTGGTTCCAAGCGATGGTGGACACGTCGCCATCGTGGACGTCCTGCGTAGCGACCTGCCCAATGGCGTCCAGACGGGAGCCCGTCTTGTGGCCATAGCCACGCCGGATCGGCCTGATGGCCTCGATATCGGGGCGCTCGAGGTGATCGAGGAACCCGACACGCTCGATACTTACAAAGAGCTCAATGCGTTCCGCGAGCGTCAGACGCAGCTGGACCGCATGTTGCATGAGCGGCAGATCGAACTCGAACTGGTCTTGGCCGACGGCAGTTCTGCCATTGTTCAGGTCGACACGCTGGCTTCAAGGCCCATTTGGTCGCTTCCTTTCCAATTCTGGCTGCAACTTGGAGTGGGTGGCGCGGGGATTGTGCTGGGCGGTTGGGTTTGGGCCCTAAGGCAGGAGGAAGCGAGCGCATATTTTGCGTTGTCAGGCTTCGGGCTGATGCTGTCTGCCACGTCGGCGGCAATCTACAGCACCAGGGAACTGGCACTCGATGGAGGCCTGTTCCGATTGCTCTCGGCCGGCAATTATGCGGGTACCAGTATTTTTGGCCTGGCCCTCATCAGCCTGCTGCTGGTTTATCCGCGCCGGCTGGCGGGGACATGGGTCGTTGTTGGTGTATGGGTGGTCGGTCTTGGGGTGACGCTTGCCCATGTGCTGCAATTGATGCCGTCACAGGCTGTGGGCGCTTATGCCCCCATGCTGGCGGACTTTGTGGCGTTGTTCGGCCTGATCGCTGTCCAGCTTGTGCTCACCCGGCGCGATCCCCTTGCGCGCGCGGCCCTTGGGTGGTTTGGCCTGTCGGTCCTGCTCGGCACAGGAGTGTTCGTCTTTGCAATTGCGGCACCACTCCTGCTGGGCCTTGAGCCCCAGGCATCGCAGGCCAGTGCCTTTGCCGTTATTCTGCTCATTTATGCCGGCTTGGCGATCGGGGTGGCCCGTTACCGGCTATTCGATCTTGGAACGTGGTCGTTCCGGCTGATATCCTATCTGATCGGCGCTTTCTTGCTGCTGGGTCTGGATGCGCTGCTCATCTATGGCGCGACGATTGAGCAGGTGCCGGCCTTTGGCCTTGCTCTGCTTGTGGTCGCGCTGGGCTACCTGCCGCTGCGCAATATGATCGGGCAGCGCATCTTGCGGCGGCATCGCGTGGGGCCGCAGAATTTTCGGCAGATACTGGACATCGCCTTGGCATCCAACAGCCTCGAGCAGAGCGTTGGCTGGCGCAATCTGCTTGCCGAGACTTTCAATCCCCTCACCATCGAGGCCGCCACTGACGGCACCGGGGCCTCGCTGGTCGATGCAGGTCAGGCACTGCTGGTGCCGGCCTGCGGGCCCTTGCCGCCCGTGCTGCTACGCTTCGCCAATGGTGGCAGGCGGCTGTTTTCGGGATACGACCTGGATCGGGCCAATGAGATGATCGAGTTGATGCAGCATGCGCTCGATAGCCGGGACGCACATGAGCGCGGGGTGCGGCAGGAGCGCTCCCGGATTGCCCGTGACCTGCATGATAATATCGGCGCGCAATTGTTGCGCACGCTCCACAGTCCCGATGCCGAGCGCAAGGACGCCATCGTCGGAGAGACGCTGACCGATCTCCGCGACATCATCGCCAATGCGCATGGCAACGGCATCAGGCTGGACGAGGTGCTGGCCGAACTTCGCTATGAAACCGATGAGCGGCTGGCACAGGCCGGGATGAAGCTGGACTGGATGTCGAGGGGGGATGAGGGCCAGATTGTCAGCGCCAGGCTTGCCCACACCGTGCGGTCCATTGTTCGGGAGGCCGCCAGCAATGCCATCCGGCATGCGGGAGCGACCCGGCTTGCTGTCTCGTTTTCGGCAGAAGGTGCGCAGATCGATCTGGCGATTTCTGATGATGGGACAGGGTTCGACGAGACTCGGATTACGCCCGGCGACGGACTGGGCAATATGCGATCACGTACACTGGCGCATGGTGGCTCAATCTCTGTTTCCGGGAGTGGCAGGACACGCGTGGCAGTGCAGCTCCCGCTGGAGGACGTTGCGCCATGAATGTTGAAACCGTTCTGATCGTGGAAGATATTTCGGAAGCGATGACATCGCTGATCCGGATTGTGCAATCTGCCTTTCCTGAGGCGCGGCTGGAAACCGCCAGGTCAGTCAAGGAAGCGCGCTTTCTGATCACGCAGCGTTCATGGTCCATGGCGCTGGTGGACATTGGGCTGCCGGACGGGTCAGGTCTCGATCTGGTGCGGCTGTTTTCCGACTTGGCGCCGGAAACGGTTTGCGTGGTCAGCACGGTCCTTGGGGATGATGCCCATATCGTTGCGGCCCTCTCCGCAGGCGCGCAGGGCTATATCCTGAAGGGGCAGCCGGAGCAGGTCCTGCTGCGACAGTTGATGCAGATTCAGCATGGCGTGCCACCGCTTTCGCCCACCATTGCACGCCGGATCATGGAGCATTTCCAGCGCACCGGGCCAGTCGACACCGAAAGCAATGGGCTGACGGGGCGCGAGCTGGAGGTGCTCTCTCTGCTGGCCAAGGGGCTGCGCAATGCGGATGTGGCGGTCGCGCTGGAGCTGGCCGAGTCCACCATCGCCACCCACATCAAAAGCATCTACCGTAAGCTGGGCATATCCTCTCGCGCTGAGGCAGCGTTGCATGCAACACGACTGGGCCTAGCTTAGGCCGGGCAGTGATATGGCGCTGGCGGGGCAGGGGGGACTGGTTCCGCTTTCCGGGGGCGATACACCAGAAAACCCTATAAACCTCCACATTTCATGGCTCTTCAAGGCTTTTGGCTGTCCAACATAGTGTACACATTGGGGGCGTTTGCTGGAGGCGAACGGGAGGCGCAAAGCCGCATGATCTCGGCGGCATTTAGTGCCTAGCGCGCCTCGTCCCCAAGACTTTGAGCACCTGGATCCACGCTGACGTGCGATCTATAGCGCGGTGGCCATCACATCTGCAGTGGCGGAGTTTGGTAACCATGCTAGCGGCCGTGATCAGCCGCCGCTCAAAAGCGGCTTGCCATTAATCTCTCTACAAGTTCGGGCGTGGAATTTATGTTCCCAAGGGAGGAGCCGCGCCTTGAAGACGTTGCGAATCAATCAGATGGAAAGTTCCAGCACAGCCACGTCGGTGGATCACGACGCCCTGAGCTGGGACGACTTTACTCTCGATCAGGATGGGGCGGCTGAAGCCCGCCTGACACAAACGGCTCTGAGCGGAGCGCGGGAATTGATGGGCGTGGCACTGGATGTGTTGCCGTTTGCCTTGTTGTTCCATTCTGCCCAGGGGGTGCTGTTCAGCAATGGCGTAGCCAACCAGCTCTTGGGGAGCGCGCCCGGCGCCTTGGTCGGTCAACACCTGCTTGATTTTGTGGATGCGGAGGATTTTGCCTCGGTCTCCGAGGCGCTGAGCCAGGCGCTTGCCCAGCACGACCAAAAAACCTCGGCAGAGGCCCTGCTCCGGATGGGAGAGGTAGAGCGTCTTTGCCGGTTGACTATAGTCCGGCTTCCCTGGCCCGGAACACCACTCGCCCAAGTGGTAATCCATGACATTACTGATCAAAGACGAGCCGAGGTGTCGCTGCGGCAACTGACGATCGTTGATGAGCTGACCGGCGCGTATAATCGCCGCCACGCCTTTTACGAGGGCTCGCTTCACGCAGAGGCTTTCCTCGAAAACGGCTCGCCATTTGCCCTTGCAGCTCTGGACGTAGATCACTTCAAGGCCATCAATGACGAATACGGTCACGCGGGCGGCGACTGTGCCCTCAAACGCCTGGCCGCGGCCTGCAACAGCTTCATCCCGACAATGCGCCAATCCGACTCGGCGATGTTCGCACGCATTGGCGGCGAAGAGTTCCTGCTGCTCATGCCAGGAATGAAGGAGAGCGGTGCCCTGGCCGAATGTGACAGGCTGCGCCGGCAGATCGCGCAGCTTGCAGTGCGCCACGGCGACCAACACTTCGGGATGACCGTCTCGATTGGCGTCGCGGCGATGACCAACGCCGACGCCAATTTCGATGATCTGCTGGCGCGGGCAGATGGCAATCTTTATCGGGCCAAGCATGCAGGTCGCAATCGCGTGGTTGGAGATGTGCCATGTTAGAGCAGTGTACGGCCCAGTTAATCACTCGCACCACAGCAGAAAACCTTCAGCTTAATCGCATCGCCCAGATGGCGGGCTTTTCACGGATTGATGCGATCTCCTCCCGGCGCGCGTTCGACGCCGCCGACAAGCCCCATCGCATCAATTTCTTTCTGGCTCATGAAGGAGTGGGCTCAGGTCCACTTGAGGCCATCCTGCGGGCGGTGCGGACGCGCGAAGAGATCGATGTGCGCTTTGCCCCGGTCATCCTCTTTGCAAATGACATGGAGTTCGACACCTATCTGGGCTATATCGGCATGGGCTTTGATGATGTCATTACGCTGCCCGACAAGCTGTCAATGATCAGATCGCGGCTCTGCAACCAACTGAGCAAGCTGCAGGTCTACTACGAGACCAAGGACTATTTCGGTCCCGACCGGCGCCGCATGGAGCTCGCTCCCCCGGCGGGTGTCGAGCGCTCGGCTGTGCCGCACTCTCACGTCCGGCACGAGTTTATCCGCAATCCAAAGACCGGCATCCGCCTTGAGCGCAGCATCATCAAGCTGCCTATCACGCGCGATAAAACATCCCGGGACCGCCGCCATGGTGAGCCCGGGCACTGGGAGCGGAAGGGCGCAATATGACCCAGGCCATGTCCGCTGTTGGCACCCCGCTTGAGTTCAGTCAGGATGTTGCAACGCTCGCCCGGCTGCTCGACCAGGCGCCCCTGCCCAGTTATATCCTCGATCTTAATGGCGTCGTGCTTTTCGCCAACAGGCCCGGCGACATTTTACTGGCGCGTGAGCAAAATGGCTGCCGGGGCCTGAACCTCGAGAAGACCGTCTATCCGCCCGACCTGGACGAGGCCCGCTGGATGGCCGAAGCCCTGCTTGAGGGTCGGCATCCAGCCTACCGCGCCGAGCATCGATTGATTGATGCCAATGGCCGACGCTTCTGGGCCGCCATTTCGCTCTCGCTCCTCAATGATTGTTCGGGGCAGCCCAGATATCTTTGGCTGCAGGCCGCCGATATCGACGCGCAAAAAACGGCAGCCCTGGAGCTTGCCGACGCTGAGAAGCGATGGAGCATTGCGCTAGAAAGCGCTGGCCAGGGCGTCTGGGAATCTGACCTCCGGGCAGGGCGGGTCTACTATTCTCCCACCTGGAAACGCCTGCGCGGCTACGAGCCCGATGAGGAGGTCGATGGCTCACGTGAGGCCTGGCTTGAGCGCGTCCATCCGCTTGATCTCGAACGCGTCAAACTTCACATGCTCAGGGCCGACCAGTTGCCGCGCAATGTCTTTGAATATCGCGAGCGGCATCGCAACGGGCATTATATCTGGATTCAGAGCCGGGGGGCGCCGGTAGAGTTTGATACCAATGGGCGACCCATTCGCTTTATTGGCACAGATACCGATGTCACCGAGCTTAAGCGTACCGAGGCGCTGAGCCAGAGCCTGGCCAAGCGGCTCGAACTGGCCCTCAGCGTATCCCGCATTGGCGTGTTTGAGCATGATGTGATCACGGGCGGCCTGGAATTCGATCAGCGACTGCGCGAGATTTACGGCTTTGGCCCCTATTGCCCGATCTCCAGCGACGACTTCGAGCGCGCCGTCCACCCCGAAGACCTTGCCAGGGTGCTGGCGGCAAATGCCGAACTTCTGGTTCGACGGGGAGAGCACTCTTCGAGCTTTCGGATCATCCGCTCCGATGGTGACGTTCGGACCCTGACCTCCCATGTCACCTTTAGCGAGGACGGAGAGGGCAACCCCAAAATCATCGGTACCAGCTGGGACATCACCGACGAAGTTCGATTGCACGAGGAACTAGTTGCAGCCAACCAACTGGCGGAAGCCCGCAATGCCGACCTGCAGATCGCCAAGGACCAAATTGAAAAACAGGCACTGACGGACGCCCTGACAGAACTTCCCAATCGCCGCTTCCTGGAGCAGGTCCTTGGAAACCTGGCACGGGATCAAATGGCTACGTCGATCCTTCACATCGACCTCGACAATTTCAAGGAGATCAACGACACAGCGGGGCATATGGCGGGCGACGCAGTGCTCAAGCGTGCGGCCAGCGTCATTTCATCCAAAGTCACACCGGCCCAGTTCGTCGCCCGAACCGGGGGCGATGAGTTCGTTATCGTTTGTCCAGGGATCGTTGACACCGCGCGCCTGGAGCGACTCGCCCGGGACATTATCGATGCTCTGGCCAGTCCATTCCAGTTCGGTGGTCACCCCTTGCGGCTTGGAGCCAGCATTGGCATTGCCTGCCAGAGCAGAGGTAACGGCACCCTGGACAGGTTGCTAGGCGATGCTGACGCCGCGCTCTACCGCGCGAAAAAAGGTGGTGGCAGCCGCTTTGAACTCTTTACCGATGTCCTGCGCACCGAAATCGAAGTCGCGCGGCGGACATCGGAAGAAGTATTGGAAGCCATCGACCGCCGGCAGTTTGTGCCCTTTTATCAGCCCATCGTTGACGCCCGAACCCACGCGGTCGTCAGCCTAGAGGCTCTGGCCCGCTGGCATCATCCCGTGCAAGGCATGCTGCCGCCGGCGCGCTTCATGAAGGCCGCAGAGGACCGTCAGGTCCTCAGCGTCATCGACGCCATGATCCTCGAGCAGGCGGTTGCCGACCTCAAAGCCTGGCGTAAGCAAGGGATCACCATTCCATCTGTGTCGGTCAATGTCTCGTTCAACCGCCTTGCTGACGAGCAGTTGATCGGTGCTCTCGACAAACTCGATTTCGAGCCTGGGACGCTCAGCTTCGAACTCCTTGAATCCATCTTCCTCGATGACGACAATGACGAGTTCTGCGCCAATATTGAAGGCATCCGCAAGATGGGCATCGGCATCGACATCGACGATTTCGGCACTGGCCACACTTCGTTCCTCAGCCTTTTCCGCCTCAATCCGCGGCGCTTCAAGATTGATCGCCAACTGGTTCAGCCAATCATCGAAAGCCAGGAAAAGCGGGCCGTTGTCAGCTCGATCATCGGTGTGGGTAAGACACTCGGTCTCAAGGTCGTGGCCGAAGGCGTCGAAACCCAGGCCCATGCCAATCTGTTGCGTCGCCTCGGCTGCGACTACCTCCAAGGCTACGCCTTTGCTAGGCCCATGCCGGCAGAAGAGCTGCAAGCTTGGATGAGCGAACGGGAACAGTAAAGAGCTTCGCGGTCGGCCTTGAGCAATGGGTTGAATGGGTGTGGCTGTTGCTCCGATCACCATCGGGCGCTAGCGGCGGTGTTCGGCGCCATGTTGTCATCGATCCGCAAAAAAGTGCGCGCGGTTCAATACGGGTTTGGCCATGCGCTTGTGCACGACCTTTTTGAGAAGCTAGGAAACGAACTGGGCAGCGACGGCGCGGCTGACGGCCTCGCCCAGATTTCGGGTGTCCGCACTCATGCCGCAACAACTCCAGCCGAGTGGACCGGAACTGTGCAACACCGATTTGCCTGTGTTCCCGGAATTCCGGGAATTTCCGCTGTGTCTTTGGGGGTATTGGTGGAGGGGACTGGACTGCACCGAGCTCGATTTCTCAAGCACTTAGAACGGCTAACCGGCTCAATTTGCGATATTGATTCAAAACGCCTTTTTGCCAGCCTTGGCTAACTTCCGCCGATCGCTTTCATGGCCCGATCCGCGAGTTCCATCTGGTCCGCTGCCTTAGTGTAGCGGGTGACCTTCTTATCGGTCTGGTGCCCGCTAGAGCCAACGTACGCTTCAGGGGTTCCCCTCACTAGATCAGGTGTGTTTCGTCGTTCGTCAGGTCGATTGCGATCGCATGAAGGCGATCCTGCAATGAACGCATCCGACTGATGTCGCTTTGGATGCCAATATAGTGCGATACTTCACCTTCCGGGTTGACCACCGGCTCAAGAGAAAGTCGGTTCCAGAACGGGGTGCCGTTTCTATGGTAATTGAGCACGTCGATGAGCAAGGATTCGCCCTTTGCGATGGCTGCGCTCATTTGCTCTACTGCTGCGGGGCTGGTGTCAGTGCCCTGTAGGAAGCGGCAGTTTCGTCCGATGACCTCATCGCGCTGGTAACCCGTCATTTTCTCGAAGCCGCGGTTCACGTAAACCAGAGGGGCATCTGGGGCGCGAACATCTGAAAGCGTCAAAGCCTGAACTGAAAGATCAAGCTTCGAGTCCTGGATTTTGCGTTCGGCAAGCGGGTGTTTGATCAGCTTCATGGTGTCGCGATACCCTCAGACATGCACCTTCATAGCGCTACGGGGTTAAGACATCGCATAGCACAGGCAGGGCGTGGCGGGGGCGGGCTACAGCGAGTTGATCAGGGGTTTCTTGGTATCAGTGCCGTCATAGCGGCTAGAATTGACCGCGCGATTCACACGATAGAATTCGAGCTGGCTGTCGATCTGGGCGTCGAGCAGGAGAGCCTTTGCCTCATTGCCCTGAATATCCGTGTTGAGCCAGGTGCGATAAGCGTCGCGCGCAAGAATGATCGGCATCCGGTCATGGATCGCTGAAATTTCCGGCACGGCCGGTGCAGTGATGATCGTGCAGCTTGAAACCCCAAGGTTATCATTGTGCGCCCAAATGCCCGCGAAGCTGAACGGGGCGCCATCGGGCAACTGCAAAAGCCAAGGATCCTTGCCGCCATCCTCCGCCTTGGTCCATTCAAAATACCCATCGGCTGGGATCAGGCAGCGGCGGGACTTGAAGCCCTCCCGGAAAGCGCCGGACGTGTCGACGGTCTCGATCCTGGCATTGAACATTGCAGCCTTGGGCAGTTCCTTAGCGAAAAAGGGCACCAGCCACCAGCGGCCGCGATCCATCTCCATGTTGCCGGCCTTGTCCAGGTGGACGAAGTCAACGTCCTGGGTTGGCGCGATGTTGAAGCGAGGCGGTAGGTTCGTCGCGGGCCGTTGATGAATGTTGTAGAGCGCATGGATCTGCGACCAGGTCAGCTCATTGGTGAAGCGTCCGCACATCAGAAACCCTCCCGCTTGGCCAGCTTCCCCATTCGGGGCGCCAGATGCCAACATCTGCCATCGTCATGGCAACATGCTCATAGCCCATTCGTTGCTGGAGTACGTGCGCTTGCGCAAGAACGTCCCTTATGGTCCACCAACCGGTTTATCCAACAGCATCGAAAACGCCTTTCTCGGTCACTCTGGCGGTCCGGTAGATGGTGCCCATCGGCTGGTCATAGGATAGGCCGATACCGAGCATGTCCGCGCTGGACCCTCCGATACCGACCACGATGGCATCTTCTGCGATCTCGTCGTCATCGGTGCTCAATTGGCAAACCGGTGGGCAGGTCTCGAAGCATCGCCCTGATAGTGATTTCCCGCCCGTCAGCGCACCGATCCCCCCGGCGATGGCTTGGGGATTATGCGGTCGCGCACGCTGGCGCATCGCGGATCGTTCGCCATCTCCGGCGCGGTTGGGACCAGTATTGCGGTGCAGCTTCCCATGGAGGATCCGGCACCATGAATGTGGAGAGCCTGCTGATCGTCGAGGACATTTCCGAGGCGATGCCCTCATTGATCCGGATTGCACAAGCGGCTTTTCCAGAAGCCCGTATCGACATGGCCAGGATTATGAAGGAAACGCGCGCGCAGGTCAGCGGCAATGGTCCATGGCGCGGCGGATCATGAAGCATTTCCAGCGCACCGGCCTGTCCAAAGCGTGGGTGATAGCCTGACCCGACGCGAACTCGAAGTGCTCAAGCTGCTGGTCAAGGGGCTGCGCAATGCCGAAGTAGCAGTGGCACTGGATCTGGCCGAATCCACCATCGCTACACATCTCAAGAGCATCTACCGCAAGCTGGGCATATCCTCACGCGCCGAAGCGACCCTGCACGCGACGCGCCTCGGGCTGACGTAAAGCCAGCTTCTGCGATTTCAGCTTTCGCTTGGGCGAGGGGGTGGTGGAGGGGACTGGATTCGAACCAGTGTAGCCTGAGGCGTCAGATTTACAGTCTGATGGATTTAACCACTCTCCCACCCCTCCACATTTTCCGGGCAGGAAGCGACGGCGCTTGCGTGTCGTCGGGGCGGTTTATGGTTGGCTGTCGCATTAGTGTCAACACCCTAGAGTGCAAGTTGCGCAAGATTTTGGATCGACAAGCAAATTGTGGAAAGCGGGCTGCACTTGCCCTTGCCAGCGCGCCCTGGTTCGCGCTAATCGATGCCAGTGGCTTCGCCGCAAGGGCGGGTATAGCTCAATGGTAGAGCAGCAGCCTTCCAAGCTGAATACGCGGGTTCGATTCCCGCTACCCGCTCCATTTTCCCAGCTTTGCAAAATTGCTATGTCGCTGTAACGGCCAAGGAATTCGGTGTACACAGCCAACTTTGGGTTGTCTTGCCCGGAAATTCGTGACACATTTTGATCCTATAACGTGATACATTGGAGAGGAATGGCGTGCCCAGGGGTTCTCAACTCGACCGTTTTTTGCAGCGCCGCGGGGACCGCTGGCAGTATGTTCGGCGCGTTCCCGCCATGGTGGCTGAGCAGGATGAGCGGGCTCCAGTTATCCGTAGTTCGCTCAAGACCCACGACTTGGCGGTCGCCCGCGTCATGCGCGATGCCTTGGAAAAGGCGGACAACGACCTGTGGGCATCGTTTCTGTGCGATGAGGAAGAGTCAGCGGCTCTGAAGCGCCACAAGGCCGCCGTGCGTCGGGCAGCGGCGCTCGGCTTTGCTTATCGTCCTGCAGGCGAGCTCGAAGCCAAGGCAAGCTGGCAGGAGTTGGCCGAGCGGATGGAGGCAATTCTTGATACGCGGACATCCCATGCAGTCGAAACGGCGGTGCTGGGTGGAGAGCCAACGCCCAGCGTGACGCTGACCCAAGCGCTTAAAGTCTATATCAACGATATTGCTGCATCTCAGCTGGTGACGAAGTCGCCGCAGCAAAGGCGGAAATGGCGGGTCATTCCCGAGCGGGCTGTGCGCAACTTTGTCGAGATCGTCGGGGACAAGCCGATTTCGCACATCACCCGCGACGACGCGCACAAATTCTATCGCTATTGGCTGGCGCGCATCGCTCCAGCCGACAAAGGCAAGAAGCCAACCCATACTGCATCATCGGGCAACCGGCAGATTGGTGAGCTGCGAAAGATCTATCGCGAGTATCATGCCTTCATGGGCGCGGAGAACAAGCTCAACCCATTCGCAGGACTAAGTTTTGAGGAGCGCAAGAAAGCCAAGCGGCCTCCTTTCCCGACCGCCTGGATCCGGGACAAGATTCTGAAAGCCGACGCTCTCAAAGGCTTGAACGAGGAGGCGCGGGCCATCCTTTTGGTCACCATCGAAACGGGGGCGCGGCCGAGCGAGACCTGTAATCTCGATGCCAGCAACATCCACCTTGATGGCCCAGTGCCCTACATTAGCTTTGTGGAGCGCGATGATCCGGAGGCGCCACGTGAATTGAAGACCGCAGCCTCCATTCGCGAGATTCCGCTGGTCGGCGCTGCTTTGTTGGCATTTCAAATGTATCCAAGCGGTTTTCCCCGCTATCGGGAGAAGGAAGAAGCTGCCTGCGCTGCAATCAATAAGTATCTGCGCGAGAACGGCCTCGTCCCAACGTCAAAACACACCCTCTACAGCATCCGTCACTCGTTTGAAGACCGGATGAAAGAAGCCGGTATTGACGGGGAAATGCGCGAAATCTTTTTTGGCCATCGTCGTTCACGCCAGGAATATGGGTCAGGGGGCGCTCTGGAGTGGCGTCGGTCACTTCTCGAGCGGATGGTTTTACCGTTCGAACCCTCGATTTTGTCGCGCTCGATCTAGGCGCCGACTCCCTGGAACACGCCGTTGCTGACATGGGCTATGTTGTCAGCTTCCCCAAAGCTATGCTTTCAAGAGGTGATTCACCCATCAGGAGGGACATAGTGGCAATTCGTGCTGAAACCGCGCTGGCGCGGCCGGGCTGCCTGGGGCACTACATCCGGGCGCTGGCGCTCGATCGACTAGATCTGTCCGTGACCCTGGCGGCCGAGGCGATTGGGTTCATCCGCGCCGCATTTTCGGCTTTTCTGAATGGCCGCGCGTCGCCCAGCTCATGTACATACAGTGCGATTGTGATATTGCCCAAGCTCGCGCGCGCGAAGGCGAGATCTTGGTGCCTCGCTATCAGCCCGGGCCGCAACAAACCACAGCCAAGGCTGTTGTGATCGGAAGCGCATGCATCTCTTCAATCCCAAAACGCTCGATCGCCATATTGCTTACCCGGACAGTCTTCCTGCCAGTCACGAGGCCCTGCTGAAAGAGTGGAGTGAGCTCATCCGCTCGGGCCGTATCACCGGATTGAAGGAGACGGCCCTTCACGGCGACTTCAAGGCCAAGATTGTGGAGGGTGTGCTTGGCTATGTCAGCGCCGTCGTGTCCCCTGACCACACGGTGACTTCAGAACAGTCGATCCTGAGCGGTTCTGTCGATCTGGCCCTTGGTCATTTTGGGCCGCAGCGTTCCCAGATCCTTGCACCTTTCGAGCTCAAGGGAGCGCGTACCAAGGATCTCGATGCCATTATGCCTGGCCGGGCAAAGAGTCCGGTGCAGCAGGCGTGGGAGTACGCCACAAACGCGCCCGGTGTGAAATGGGTCGTCGTGTCGAACTATGTTGAGCTCAGGCTCTACGGCTTCGGCGAAGGCACGCAAGCCTATGAGCACTTCGAGCTCGCCAAGCTGACTGAGCCGGCTCAATATGCTCGATTTATGCTTCTGCTCGGGGCGGAGAACCTGCTGAGCGGCCAAACGGCCGCGCTGCTCAAGGAGAGCCGCCGCGAAGACCAGGACATTACCGACGCGCTTTATTCGGACTACAAATCCTTGCGCGGCGACCTCATCGCGGCAGTGCGCCAGGAACTACCATCTCTCGACGGTCTGAGCGCGATCGCAGCGGCGCAGACCATCCTAGACCGCATCCTCTTTACGGCCTTTGCCGAGGACACAGGGCTCCTGCCACGCCACATTCTCGAAAAGGCATTCGAGCATTCCGATCCTTTCAATCCTCGCCCAATCTGGGATAATTTCAAAGGGCTCTTCACCTCAATCGACAAGGGCAATCATCAGCTGAATGTCCCGCCGTACAATGGGGGACTGTTTGCCCCTGATCCCATCGTCGATCAGCTCAACATCCCCGACGCGGTTTGCGAGAAATTCAAAGATATCGGCGGCTACGACTTCAGCTCGGAAGTCTCGGTCACCGTTCTGGGGCACATCTTTGAGCAATCGATCGCCGATGTGGAACGTCTCCAAGCCGAAGCACGCGGTGATGAGGTCGAAGCTGAAAAGAAAACAGGAACGAGTGGTCGCCGCAAGCGCGACGGTGTCGTCTACACTCCAGACTACATTGCTCGCTTCATCGTCGAGCAAACGCTCGGCACGCACCTGGAAGAGATCTTTGCCTGCATCGTCAGGCAATTTGCGCAGAAGGGATCGAGCCTTGCTGATTACGAGGCGATCAAGTGGAAGCGTAAGAGCGCGCAACTGGAAGCATGGCAGGCCTATCGGGACCGGCTGAAGTCGCTGCGCATCGTCGATCCAGCCTGCGGGTCGGGCGTTTTTCTGGTGATGGCCTTCGACTACATGAAGGCCGAGCTCTTGCGCGTGAATGAGAAGATCAAGGAGCTGGCGCCCAGGGCTGAGCATATGGGCGATCTTCTCAATTACGTCCCCGACAGTGAGATCCTCACCAGCAATTTGTTCGGCGTCGATGTGAACGCCGAAAGCATCGAGATCGCGAAGCTTTCGCTTTGGGTGAAAACGGCTCGTCGCGGCAAGCCGCTTGACAGTCTTGGTGGCAATCTGAAGGTGGGCGACAGCCTGATCGAAGATTCCAATTTCGCCTATCTCTCGCACGGGTTTACCTGGGCGAGCGCCTTTCCCCAAATCATGGCCGAAGGTGGCTTCGATATCGTGCTCGGCAATCCGCCCTATGTGCGGATGGAGCACCTTAAGCTGATGAAGCCTTACCTAGAAAAACGGTTCGAGGTGGTGTCGGATCGGGCGGATCTCTACTGCTACTTTTTCGAGCGCGGGCTCAACCTGCTGAAGCCTGGAGGTCGGCTTGGATACATCTCGTCATCGTCTTTCTTCAAAACGGGCTCTGGTAGGCCGCTACGCGATTTTCTGCGCCAGAAGGCAACGATTGAAACCGTAGTTTATTTTGGCGATCTGCAAGTTTTTGAGGGGGTGACCACCTATCCCGCCATCCTCACCATGCGGCGCGAGGCCCCTTTAAAAGATCACACGCTTCGTTTTTGGACGGTCGACACGCTACCAGAATCTAACTTTCGTGCGAATTTTGAGAAAGGGGCGGCCACTTATCCGCAGTCTTCACTTTCCTCTGGGTCGTGGTCTCTGGAAGAGGCTGGGCTGCAGTCGCTGCGGCGCAAGATCCGGACAGGGCGGGAGCGATTGGGTGATGTTTACGGTGATCCGTATGCTGGCATAAAAACTGGGCGTAACGAGGCGTTTGTCATCGACCGCACAGAAAGAAACCGGCTTGTCGCCGCCGATCCGAACTCTGCGGACCTCATTAAGCCCATTATTTTTGGCAATGAGTTGGAGCAGTGGCACGTAGCGTCGGCTGAACGCTTCATTATATACATCCCGAAGTCAACCATCGATGTCCTAAAATACCCCGCAATCCTAGAGCGACTCTCCCAATTCAAGTCTAGACTGGAACAGCGGGCTGCTAAGCAGGAATGGTTTGAGCTGCAGCAGGCGCAAGCAGCGTTTGAATCTACTTATGCAGGCACGAAAGTTGTGTACCGGGACATCGCCAACCGTCCTAGCTTTTCCGTTGATAGCGGAAGCTACATCGACATGACGTGTTTTTGCTTGAAAGGCGCCTCCCACTATGAGGCCGCTTTACTCGGCTCCAACGTACTTTGGTTTGCACTCACGAGCGAAACAACAATAGCTAGGGGCGGATACTTCCGGATGAAGAGCCAATATCTGAGGTCGCTTCCTATTCCACTTGCTTCTGAATCTCAGAAAAACGAAATCGCCGCGATCGCTGAGTCCTGTCAAGCGGCAGCGGAAAGACGCCACGTCCTGCAGCGTGCCCCAACACGACGTATACCGGATATCGCTCCTATTGGAGCGTTCACGAATCTTTCAAACAAGCTCAAGAAGTGGTGGCTTTTGCCGGATTTCGCTGCATTCCGGTCTGAGGTCAAGAGGTGTCTGAAGGCAGATATCCCCCTGTCCGAGCGTAGCGACTGGGAAGACTGGATCGCCCGAGACAAGGCAGAAATTGCGCGCCTTTCGTCCGAGATCCAGGCCAATGAGCGCCGTATCAACGAGCTGGTGTATGGACTTTTCGATTTGACTGGTGAGGAGATCGAGCTGTTGGAGTCTAGCATCTGATGAGCACCCTTGCATTATTACGTCAGATTTGATATATTGATTTCATGGAAGATTGAAATCCTGAGTGACACGGTGCGGGCGGAGCTTGAAGCTTTGCCGGCTGACCAGATTGCCCGCTTCCTGCGGATCGGTGAGCTGATCCAGTCTTTGGGGCTGGAGCGCGTTCGCGAGCCCCACGTGAAGCACCTGGAAGGGCCGCTTTGGGAAATCAGGATGAAGGGCAGGGACGGCATATCCCGCGCTCTGTATGTCGTTGCCAGACCAAAGCGCGTAGTGGTGGTCAGGATCTTCGTGAAGAAATCCCAAAAGACCCCACGCCGCGAAATCGAGCTCGCCCTGAAGCGAGCGAAGGATGTGAGATGACAAGCTTGAACGAGCTGAAAAAGGATCTGCTGAAGCGTGCCGATGTGCGCGCTGAATATGAATCTCTCGCCGAGGAGTTCTCGATCGCGGAGGCGCTGATCCGTGCGCGGAGCGAGGCAGACTTGACGCAGACGGAACTGGCCGAGCGGATGCATACCTCGCAGTCCTATATCGCCAAGCTCGAAAGTGGACGGGTCAGTCCCTCGATGAAGGCGCTACAACGCTATGCTGCTGCGACGGGTTCGCGGCTGAAGATTAGCCTGGAGCGAGCGGTGAGCCCATGAAGGCGGACGAAAAAACACTCACGCTCTACATCAAAGCTTATTCGCCAAAAACCATTCCCATGGGGCGTCTGGCGAAGTACATGCAGGCATTTGCTGCCATGCTGGGCAACGAACATGGGGTTCATTTTGACCAGCTCAAGCCGGGCAGCACGCAGCTTGTCAGTCGCATTGATCGCGAAGAAATCCCTAAAGTGGATGAGCAGCTTGAGCGTGTCCGTCGTAGGGAAGCTGGCCAAGACGCTCTGAAGGCGTGGAACGAAATCGACCGGCTTCTCGCCGATGACAATGCCACCGGCTATGTCTACGAGGGTGAAAGTCCCACGGCCCAGATCATTGAGTTTCCGGGTGTCAAACGGCCAAAGCCGGTCAAATACGGGCCTTTCACGCAGGAGGGGTCGATTGATGGTATTCTGATCAGCGTGACGGGTGCTGACCAGACAATCCACCTTCAGCTACAGAATGGCGAGTTGAAGTATACCGGCATTGAAACAGACCGAGAAACAGCGCGCCGACTCGGGCATCACCTGTTCGAGCCAATCCGACTCCATGGAAGCGGGAGATGGATGCGAGAAGAAGACGGCATCTGGACGCTGAAGCGTTTCCGAGTTGCCACCTTTGCTATCCTCAAGAATCACGACCTTGCGGAGGCTGTTGAAGATCTGCGGGCCGCGCAGGGCAGCCATTGGGCCGAAATGGACGATCCGATCGCGGCGCTTGATGAGTTGCGGGACGGCAAGGATGGCCTTCACTGATGGTGGTTTTCGATACCTCCGTTCTGTTGCTGCTCATCGAGCCAAAGGCAAAGCCCCCGATTGATCCAGCGACCGGTTTGCCGGTCGAAAACGCTGCTGCCCGCATAGAGCATCTTGTTTCTGTACTGTCCGACGCCAGTGAAAAGATCATCGTGCCAACGCCGGTGCTGAGTGAAATCCTGGTCCATTCGGGTGAGGCAACCAATCACTATCTTGATGCCCTGAATGGGCAGGCCGTCTTCCGCATTGCAAACTTTGATCAAAAGGCCGCCATCGAGGCAGCGTTAGCGATCGGCGACGCGCTTAGACGCGGAGGAATTCGTATCGATTCTGCTGATCCTGAGGTCACGCGCGGTAAGGTCAAATTCGACCGCCAGATCGTGGCCATCGCGAAAGCCGAAGGGGCGACAACCGTCTATTCTGACGACACCGATGTTGTGAGATATGCGGAGCAGGCTGGGTTGAGAGCCTACCGAACAGCCGACCTTGATCTGCCCCCCGAAGACCCGCAGACTGCCATGGACTTCGATAGCTAGGCTTCCTTGAAAGGCTCAGCTCTACTCTGATAGCCGTCTCGCCTCCCGCAAGCCGTCCTCGCTCAGCTCCCAGATTCCACGATCGGAATCGCTGCGCATCAGCCCTTCTTTCTTTAGGTCATTTCTTTCCCAGCACACAGCGTTCCACCACCGTGGATCGCCTGATGAGACTGGTGCGAGATCGGCCGCTCCAAGCATAGAGCGCACCTCCGGTTCCATCCGATCGCGGATATCCTTGCTGAATGCGGCCCCTCCTAAATCAAGAAGAACGCGCATCAGAGGATTGCGGAATTCGCGTTGCGGCGTCTTCTTGCCCCTGGGCTTGGGCGCTGCCCGGATTGGCTTAGGCGGCGTTTTGCCCAGCGTTTTGTCCAATGCATCCAAGGCGGTCCGGATCACATCATCGGGCGTATCTTCTAAGGGACGCGCATACCTCTTCAACCGGTCCCAGGTGGCGTCGGAAATTCGAACAACGGGCATCACAGTAGCACACCATCCTCTTTGCACTGATGCGATTAGTAGTACCTTGTAACTAGGTTCTAGTCAATAGTTTGGGAGGGGGCGCCGTCCTCGCGCTGAATCCGGACGCTTCAACATTTGCCGGATCATGCTGGGTGTGCTCGATTGCGCTGCATTCATCTTCATGGGCGTCGCTTTCTCTCTCCAGCTTTCCGTCTGACCGCCGCGTGTGTCGCGGCCTTCCTTCGTGGCTTTCCTGGCCGAACCCTCCGCCCTCGCAACGGCATGCGCCGTCTTTTCGCTTCGCCCGCCCCTTTCGGGGTGCAAGGGCCGTCTGGCTCAGCCTCTTCGGTCGCCATCAGGCCGCGCCGATCGCGGCTCCAGGCAACGAAAGGAGAGACCCATGCCACGCACCCAAAAATTCGATGTCCATCAGGAGATCACCAACCGCATCGTCGATGCGATCGAGACCGCCGAAGACTTCCGGCTCCCATGGATCAAAAGCACGGCCGGCAGCTTTGCCCGCCCCGTCAACATCGCTTCGAAGAACCCCTACAATGGCGTCAACATCGTCAGCCTCTGGGTCGCAGCGTTTGTTGCTGAATACCCGTCCAACATCTGGGGCACGTATCGGCAATGGCAGGACAAGGGCTGCCAGGTCCGCCGCGGCGAGAAATCCGCGCTCGTGGTCTTTCATAAGACTCTGTCGGTTGAAGAGACCAACCAGGAGACCGGCGAAACCCAAGTCGGTGAGCGGTTCATTGCCCGGGCCAGCTCCGTGTTCAACGCAGCACAGGTTGAGGGCTTTGAATGTGCGCCAGAGACACTTCCAGACGGACCGCTATTCGATCCGATCGAGAAGGCAGAGCAGTTCGTTGCCGCCACCGGTGCAGTCATCGACGAGGGTGGCGAACATGCATGCTACATTCCCGGCTATGACCTGATCCGAATGCCGGATCGCAAGCGCTTTGTGGGCACAAATACAAGTGGGGCACGCGAGGCCTTTTACGCGACGCTTTGCCATGAGCTTGTACACTGGTCAGGCGCAAAATCCAGACTCGATCGGGATCTTTCAGGTCGCTTTGGCAAGGAAGCCTATGCTGCCGAAGAGCTGATTGCCGAACTTGGTGCAGCATTTCTGTGTGCCGATCTGGGACTGACGCCCACGCCCCGCGCCGATCATGCCAGTTATATCAAATGCTGGCTGGCCATTCTCAAAAACGACAAGAAGGCGATCTTTTCGGCTGCCGCCAAGGCATCCCAGGCTGCAAACTGGCTCTTGGTGCATGGCCAGGCGGGATAACCCCTTGCATCACAGTCGGGCACCCTGCGCCATTCCATTCCCGGGCTCTTGCCTCTGGAATGGTTAGGCTGCAGGACAGTCAACAACATTGCCAAGGTCATTGCATATGCAATCTTGCACCGTATTCCATTTTGCCCTCATCGGTCGACACGAGAACGACCCCGGTCGCCGCCAAGGAGATACTGCGGAATCGCTGGAACGACGGATCGCAGCGATCCCTGGGCGCATTGGGCTTGCAGCATGTCGGGGTCAATATTGGCAATATCGGTCCATTGGTTGCGATACCAGAACTCTATGTGCTGTGAAGGGATGCTGACGTGCTCTCCCGAGGCAAGCGCGACAACGTGGGCCAGTCCGAAAGGGGTAAGCTGGGGATTGAGATCGGGAATTATAGTGCCTAAGGGCAAGTGCGAGCGGTGTACGCGTGAGATCACCGGGATATGTTTCAGTTCGTACGACTTTAGCTCACCGGTAACATTTCGGGCATGATCCATTTCCATGTAGGAAAAGTCCCGGATATGGGTGAGCTGGAATTCACGCACCAGATTGTGATTGTCCCAGAAATAGATGGCGCGAAGGCTCGACCCGGTGCGCGTCATGCGATCGAGCTTTTCCATGATCGCATCGATATACGCTTTGTTGGCGTCACGGTGACGCAAAATATTGTCCAGCGGGATTCTGTATCCATGACCGTCAGCCTTAATGCGGTCCGGAAGCCAGTCTCCAAAGCTATGAAGGTAGTCGACTCGATAAACATAGCGCTCATCGGCACAGTACCTTCTCGGGCGAAACCGTTCGTAATCGAGGGGCGAAACTTTCGGCGGCATGTCTACAAGCGGAAATGGACATCTTGGCAGGGCAAAGGTGAGGGTCATTCGCTGTCTCCGGTTATGTCTTGTGGGTTGGTTTGTCGTGTGTTTGCTGATCCGGCCCGCAACCTTGCCCTAAGTTTGGCGAGCACTTCCTCATCCGCCTTGGCCTCGGCGAGCTCCCTTTCGAGCCGGCGCACGATGGGGACAAAGGCTGCGGCATTTCTGCCGGCCCGTTCCACGACCAGTGCAAGGCGGTCAAGATATCGTTCGCAATGGTCAACATCACGGGGGATGGTTTTGGTCGGCGGATTGTTGGGCCTAAGCTTTGCGTCATCAGCGCTCATGGCTGAGACCTAGCGCGGCTCGCGCTGCAGATATCTGGCAGGCTTTGTGGGCACCCTGATCTGGCACCTGAACATGCTCGAGAGCACACGGGCGGAGATAGTCGGGGGTGGAAGCCCGCGTCCCTGAGCGGCTCAGGATCTGGGCGAGTAGGACGTGGCGCTCTCCGTCCTGGACCGGCCGCTCCCGATCGGTGAGCAAACGGGCCGCTTTTGCGCCGGTATCGGGCTCTGTGGCATCAAAAAAGACCTCGAGCCCATGCCTGTGACGGCAGGCCACGACAAGGATGTCGTGGCGGTCCATGGATGTATCAGAGATCAGAAAAGACTGGTCGGTCGTAAGGCCCTGAGACCCGCAACTGGTGGTCGCGCATGCGTGGGCAAGCTGGGCGCGACCCTCCACTTTGGCACGCACAATCAGCGTTCCGGTCAGATCGGTCGTGACATCGAGCACGCGCCCGGCCGTGCCATGGATGACCCCGAGTTCATCCTTGCGCGCGAGATATCGGATGTGATCACCCGCCGCGAGAGCGAGCTGATGGGTTTGACCCGAGGGGGATACGGCATCTGACCGGCACAGGTCAGACTGGCCAAGCTCGTTTTTGGCGCACAGTGATTCGCGGGCGCAGGCACTGATCGCTTGGACTTTGGCGTTGGTCTTGGCCATCATCAGGGTTGAGCGGTCCGCGTGGGCGGACCGTTCGACCATAGGCGATACTGACTTGCGGCGCTTCACGTTTGCCTCAGTCAAGGCTGATCTCCCTGACCTGCACGCGCTTTCTGGCGTCATCCTGTTGCGCTTGCTCCCGCGACGCTGACAGGAGGGGAAGCGGAACCTGCGGCTCCATCTGCGGCGCGAAATCCTGGGTGGTGCGCTTGAGTCGTGCCCGCGCCAGTTGCGTCGCCAGAAAGTCCAGACGCTCATCGAACTCTTTCGCCTCACCTCGTCTGCGCTCGCTGAGTGGCAGGCTGGCCTTCAGACTGGTTTCGACCGCCCTACGATCGATGACGAGCTGGGTCTGGGCACGGGCCCGGCTGGCGGACACATAGATGTCGTGGCGATCCATGCCTGGCGTCACCCAGACGACAGCCTGGTCGACGGTGGTTCCCTGGGCGAGATGGATGGTGCTGGCATAGGCGTGGGCAAGCTTTGCGCGTCCCTGTTCGTCGGCGATTTCGTCAGGCGAGAATCGGACGCGGCCATTCTGGGTCGCAACGGTCAATTCGACGCGCGTTCCGCTACGAATAGATTCGATCCGGCCTTCCGTACCGTTGACGATCTCACCGCCGTCCAGCGTTGCGCGCGTGAGGAAGCGCACACGATCCCCCTGGGCCAGCGGCAGGGTTACTTCCTGATGCGATGCGCTCACAGCTGGCAGGAGCAACTCGGCTCCGACGATCTGGCCCCGGTCGCGTAGACGCCTGCGCACTTCAGTCGATATCGCTCGGACCTGCGCGTTGCTCTTGGCAATGATCAGTGCAGAACCGTTTCCCGCGCCGACCCTGGTCTGCTCCCAGGCATCGACGAGGGCTTTGACGGTGGCGGCAGCACCATCGGCTTCGAGGACTAGTCCTCGTTCGCGATATGCCGCAAGCGCCTCGCGCGCGCGGCCCTTGCCAAAATGAGTGATGGCATCGCGAGCCCATTGCTCGTGTTGGCGAACGATCTCATCGACTTTCGAACCCGACATTGCGTTGGCGACGAGCCGCAAGCCAGAACCGGCGCCCACGCTCTGCAACTGGTCGCGATCCCCCACCAGGATCAGACGGCTGCTGCTATCGCCGTTTGCCTGCGCCTCGCTAAAGGCTCTGAGCAGGGCGTGCATCTGACGGCTCGAGAGCAGACCGGCCTCGTCAACGATGAGGACCGTACCGGCGGTGATGAAGTCGCCACCGGTCCGGGCGACGGCGAGCCAGGAGTCGATGGCACGGGCTTTGATCGCAAGATCATTGCGTAGGGCATTGGCGACTCGCCAGGCCGTGGCGCCGGCGATGACGCGATGGCCTGTTTCCTGAAGAGCCTCGGTCACTGCCTCGAGCAATTTGGTCTTGCCAGACCCCGGTGCCCCCTCGATGATATGGATGACCTGCGCGGTAAGGGTTGCCCGTGCGGCCGCTGCCTGTTCGTCATTGAGTCCATGCTCGGTCACCAGCTCGTCGACGCGTCCGGCATCAAGCGCTGCGCCTGGTATGGCAGTCAGCTCGCGCACCATCTGGCCGATCTCGCGTTCGATCCGGAGCATTTCGGGGGTGGTCAGGATTTCCTGGCCGAACCGGTCACGGTCAAGCACGACATATTCCCCCTCAGCGATCATTCGATCGACTTCGGCAGCCACATGACGTGGGTCCTCACCAGTGCCAACGTAAGCCGACGCTACTGCGGCATGCAGATTCCGCCGTTCGAACGTTGACTCGTGCTCCGTCAATGCTCCGGCAATCTGAGCAAGGCGGTCCGCAAGGCTTTCCTTGTGTTCCGGCTGAGCGAGGCTCGTCGCGATCAAAGTAGTTGCGTCATATCCCTGTTCGGTAACGCGGTCGCGCCAGCCAACATGCCGATCCTCGGCCTGATGCTGCTGCTTGATCTTGCGCGATTTGCGTGCGACTGAGGCCGCGACCGAGGGCGCATCCATGCTCTGCATGCCGATGGCAGCAAGTTCGTCCGCAATCTCATTCCGGCGCGCCGAGAAATATTTAATGAGATCGGCGGGAACGCCGCGGATTTCGAAAAGGCCGTTCTTGCCTGTTAGCTCGATCTTGAAACCAAGTCGCATGAGCTCGAACGCCAACACGGCATGATACTGAGCACCCATGGCCATTTTCAAGGCAAACAGCGCCGTTCCGTCGAGGGCTCCAAAGCCCCCATTCTGACGCGGGCCGGCGTTAATGATCACGGTATGCGTATGAAGGTTTGGGTCCTCAAA
The DNA here is from genome assembly GCF_042181575.1 of Devosia polycyclovorans. Classification (GTDB taxonomy): domain Bacteria; phylum Pseudomonadota; class Alphaproteobacteria; order Rhizobiales; family Devosiaceae; genus Devosia; species Devosia polycyclovorans. Next base: position 2,161,992 of record NZ_CP170082.1, read on the forward strand.
AACCCGTCCGTCCGTGTGTTCGGCTGGACGTGATTCGCCATGCTGGAAGCTGGCGACCGTTAAGCGGGTTTTTTCCCGGTGGACACCGTTGCGTCCGAACCGGCAAAAGGCAGCGTATTTTTCGGCGATTTCGATCGCTTGAGCGACTGCCTTGGCCTGGGCGTCTTCCAGCCTGGCGCGAAAGTCATCATCGGCCATCGCCCACAAGAGGGCGAAACTCTTGGGCGCCGAGAACGTCGCATCGTATCCGCCGATGCGGCGACGGGGGCCGCCGACGCCGACGGTGGACAGGAGGGCTGAACCGTCCGGACGCAAGCCGGCATGCAAGAGCTCAAAAGGCTTGGACTCAACAATGCTGCCGACCGAAAGCAAAAGTCCCCCGGCGGTGAGAATCCACCGGCCTGCCGGTTCCCGCCCACCGACGTAGTATTCAGTTGTCTCGGTGTAATATTGGGCGGAGGTGCCCGCCGCGATTGTTGCAACCATTTCGCCTGCTCCCTTTCACAGGCGAAACTAGAGGGACTGAAATCCTGGCTTCCGGGCACCCCCTCCACTTAACGGCGCAGCCGCAAACCAAAATCCCCGGCCACACCTCAAATAAGCTGCATCGCTCCTCACGCTAAAGGCCAGGCCAATCGCTGAATTTCCATTCCACAACATAGACATCGTCGAGCCCAATGACCGCAGCGCGGATCGATTTGCCGCCTCGCCAGTCAATTGTCAGCCCCAGCGTTCTGGTCATCTGACTGGCGGAAAACGCCGCGACCTGATGAAGCGTCTGTGTCTCATCCTTTCCTGACCTGATTGCATAGGTTGCGCTTCCCACCATCGAGGTGGAGATGCGCTCGGCGCTCTTGCCCGGTCGTACCTTGCAGACAATGACTTTGCCAAAATTCTCGGTCAGGGCTTCGGCCGCTGCAGGCGACATTTTTTCTTCCAGCTGTGCCTGGCTTTGTGCACTTGCTACCACTCTTATGCCGCGGGACCGTCCAAGCGACGCCAGATCCGAAACATCCTTGGCCGCGGTACCGATGCGCGGGAGTTCGTCAGCAAATATCCATATGCCGTGATCGATGTTATCTTCGAGATGGCGGCTCAGCAGATCGCTCGAGACCGCTCGTACCATGGCGGCAAGAAGGCGTCCGGAAAGCTCGCGGTTTCCCAGATCGTGGCGTAGGATAAGGACGCGGCGTCCCTTGCCCGTAATCCAGGCTCTCAGTGACACTCTTGGCCAGCCTTCGGCTTCCAGATCGGCGCAGGTCTGAACGAGATCATCAATATGTGAAACCATATTGAAGAGCGTCGAGAGTGCCATCGACGACGGCTCGCCATCGCGACCGCGCAGCATTTCGGCAACTTGTCGCATGGTCGGCGCGAGTTCGGCGGCAATTTCTTCAACCGGGCGAGAAATGGACTGTCTAATTTCGGTCCACCCCCAGCTTCTGCCCCGGGACTGGACCAGCTTGACGAGTAAGGCGGCGAGCAGCAGCCGTGAAGCAGCAGACCAAACGGGATCCTTGGACGCCGGAATTAGCAGGGCAGCGACGCGCGATGCAGTCATGCGGCTCGTAACATCCCCGCCGATAGCCCAGATGCCGCCACCGGGTTCCATGCCCACGACATTAGCCACTGTTTTGCCGAAAAGACGCACCATTCGATCGATGAGGTTGCCTTTGACATCGACGCAGAGGAGCCGGTCACCGCGCTCGATCGCCTGCCGCATCAGCCCTTCCGCGATTACGCTCTTGCCCGATCCCGGCAGTCCCAGGATGAACATCGATTCATGCTCCGCCCGCCGGGGCAGGAAAAGGCCCGGCGCCAATTTCACACCACGACCGGCCTCAGCGACAAGTCTGCGCAAATGATTGGAGGCGCCTGCGACGGCATCACTGAACCAGCGCACCTGCGGGCCGTCGACCCAGGTCGCGCGGCGGCGATAGGGCGCCCGGTTCACCACATGGCGGAATACCAAGATTGCAGCCGCCAAGCTCGCCGCTGCCGTGCCCGACAAGCGGAGCGAAATATCGGCCAGCAAATCCCATTCAACAAGTCGAGCGGGCAAAGCCAGAACAAAGCTGATCGGATAGGCGAGCCATAGCATACCATTGAACGGCAGCATTATCAGACGCTCGACAGGATTGGCGGCGTCTGCAAGTTTGGGAGTCGCATCCATGGCGGCAAGACCGATGATGGACAACAAGCCTTCATGGCCGAGGACCATTATAGAGGCAGCTGTCGAGTTCCAGCCATAGACCGGCAGGACACCGAATAAAAAAGCGGCGACAATCAGGCCTATGAGGACAGAAGCGCCAAACGCGGCTCGACGGCCCGGCCAAACGTCGGGCACCGGCGTGAGGTCGTGATCTTTGTTACTCATTACTGCCTCCCGAACGGCTAATACGAACGAGCGTGCCCCTAGGCAGGGGTTCGTAGGGGAAAAGAGTTGGGTTGGCGGCGGCAAGCACCGCCGGCGGCATGTCCACGAGCACGGCAACCTGATCAATGCCAAGACCATCGGTCCGAACTTCAAAGCTGCAGCCATCGCTCCAGCGATCAAGACGCTGGCAAAGGCCCATCTGCTCAGATGAGAAGAGGCCAACGTGATAAAGACCCCAACGGACGGGACGTTCGACGGCCACAGCGGTCACGGTCAGGGCGACGATGCAAATCACAGCCTCGATCAGCAATTGGATGAGCGAGGGAATGCGTTTGGTCCTGTTCGAACTGGATGACGCGGGGGGCGTGATCTGGCCAGACGCAGCGCCGACGGTTTCGTTCGCCTGCCCCATCGCCGCCGCGCGCAGCTCGCGACCGATTCGCTTCAGCGTCGAAGCTGGCAATTTGGCGATCTCTTCTGGCGACAATCTTGACACGTTCCGGCGCAGGAAGAGACGCGCGGCCTTGCCGCGCGCTCCGTTCCGGGCGATCCGCCCCATCAATTTGGCAGGGATGCTAGCCATTGGACCTCTCCACGTCGAAGCCGACAATCTGACCCAGACGCGGCCAGACGTATCCGAGGAAGTCTGAGACGTCCGCCTGAACCGCCACAGCCATGGCGCGCGACAAACCGAGGCGCGTCATCAGTTCTTCGTCGGTCGCCATGACCGCATCGATGAATGTCATCCCGGCGGATTCGAAGAGCGGCCAGGCGCCTTCCGCCACTGCCGGCAACTGCAGATGGCGCCGGCCCTTCATGGCAGGCTGGATGCGCTCGGCGAAGGTCTTGTGGGCGGGGCTCGTCGTCGTAAAGCGGAAATTGCCGCCATATGCATTAAGGACAGGTACGATCTCGGCCGCGGGATGGACCTGAATCAGGTCATCGATCATCGCCGCAGTCTGCGTCATCGCGCTGTTGTCCGCCGTCGTTACCGCCAGCGCCACCACTTTCACGCCCTTGTCGGCCAAATGACGGTCGAAGCGGGCGCGGGCGACGAAATGGAGCAGTGCACTTGTGTTATGGCCGGCGCCGACATCAACCACCAGCACACCGTTGCTGGCAACGATCTCCTCAATCTTATGTTCCAGCGGTTCGAAAACACGCACGGACGCAAGCAGGTCCGCGCGAAGGTCTTCCGCCGATGGCGCCGCGATCGTGGTCGTCAGCTCCGGATAGAGAGCCGGAAGTGTGGGCGCGCGATCGATCTGAACGATCGAAACATTACGTCCGGCGGCCAAGCAGCCGTCGATCGCCAGGCGACCGACCGTTGACTTGCCGATTCCGCCCTTCGGGCCCAAGCAATAGGCGACGGTCGGAACTTCGACGGCAGATGCCGTCTGGCCCTGGGTCGGAGAGACCGGCGGCTTGCCGGTGGTATTCTTGCTGCTCATGATTTGCTCCTTGAGCGTTGATGACGCCCACGAGAAAAGCACGCTGAAAAATGTCTCTTCCGGGCACCCCCCCGAGTTAAACGTCAGGGGTGTTCGGGTCAGGAGTTTTTGTTCCAAATTTTGCGGCAGAACGCTGCGGAATCAGGGGATTGCATGTGTCGCGCCAGATTGTCTTCTGGGGCATTGCGGGGGACCCGGCGCGCCCCGCGCGGGAAGCTCCCTGCCAAAACTGACAAAATTACCAAAAATATCGCGAACGCCGTCAGTGTCAGATATGCCTAGGCAATTAGGCAATGGCAGGCAAACGGTGTTTTCCCGGCGGCTCGCAAATTATCCGATACGACCAGCTGCTGTTGCTACTGGCACCCTGATGTCGCCCCATATCGGCGATGTTCCCCATGCCCGAAATAGGATGGATCCGATGTCCCCAAATTGATCCAACCCGTTCAAGCCTGCATTTTAGGTGTCCTGGCCTTGCGACTACTTCCGTCAAATCGTCGGAGCCCAAAATTCCGGTTGCGTGCAATCGCTTGCCAAAAACCTCGGTGGCGATTTTGAAAGCCGGGGGAGCCCCATACATTATCCTTGTTCTACCGCCGACCCGGCTGAATGTGTCCTCTTTCTGGCCTGATCTGGACTCGAATCGGCTTCGCCTCGACCGTCTTGCCGCAACTGCGCCGCCCGACTTTCTTCCCCTGACGGCCTATGCCGCCATTCCTCGCGAGGCAAGAAAGACGGTCCTCGCTGTCCTCCGTTTCACTCCGGTCGCCAAAGCGATGCGTCGCCGGTCGTTCGTGTCCCCAAGATCGCCATCGAGGCCGCAATCAGGCGGTCCGAAACCAGACCAAGGAGATTTCAAATGGCAACCATCGGTACCTTCAAAAAGACTAACTCCGAGTTCGTCGGTGAGATCGCTACGCTGAACCTTCAGGCCAAGAACGTAAAAATTGTTCCCGAGACCACCTCGACCAACAACGATGCCCCCTCGCACCGCCTCTTTGCGGGCCGCGTCGAGATCGGGGCAGCGTGGACGAAAAAGTCCAACGAGGGCCGAAGCTACCTTTCAGCCAAGATCGACGATCCGAGCTTCGCCGCCCCGATTTTCGCAAATCTCTTCGATGATGAAACCGGCGCTACCGCCAGCCTCGTCTGGTCTCGCCCGAACCGCAAGCCCAGCTAGATCAACTCAGGGCCGCTCCGTCGGGGCGGCCCGAAGATCCGGCCAACGCCAATAGCACGCCTTTATCCAGCGTCCTCGTTCACAATAGCGCTCACTGTCTTCCAGAGCAGCCAAGCGTCTCCCGATGTATCGAGCGCTGTGAGAACAGCCTCAATGACTGCGTCGTGGCGCTGAGCCCCCCAAGCCATTATCGCCGGATAATGCTGCAACTTCATTTGATATCGTTCGAGTTCGCTCGGAACATCGGGCACGCCGTTCGGCAATCCTCCAGATCGTCGCTTGATGTCGGACTTGTAAACAACGCCCTCATCAAATCGAGCACCGAGTTCGCGATACCAGTCGAGCGTCGGATTGGCGATCTTCTCGAGCATTTCATTTCTTAATGGGCCGTAATTGCCACCGCGGTCGAGCAACTGCTCATGATAGGCAAAGAACATTTCGGTGAGAGCACGCAATTTCACCGAATTGTCGCGAAGTCTCCAAAGTTGTTCCAGCGTGCGGCGGCGCCCTTCGTTGAGGCGACCGGTGGTGTCTCTAATGTCTTCGGAAATTCGCATAACGGGCGAGCCGCGATCGAGGTAATGCGCCTGTAATGGCCCTGGAAGATCTTCATCTGCGTCGTCTGGATCAACCAGATGGGCTTCTGGAATATCAATGCCATGCGCACGCAACCGACCTTGGAGTATGCCGAACACCCGGCGCGCATGCTGAGCACCCTCCAGAACCAGGTCTACGGCCTCCTGCTTCAAATCGCCCTTTATGTCGTCGGGCATGAGGATATCGGGCAAGCTTTCGCCATTTCGGGTCGGTGCGAGTACCTCGAACAGCGCAATGCCAAATTCTGCAAATGGATTGGGCTTGGTCCAGCTGGCAATCGTTTCATGGGACTGATTGTTTCTGTTTCGATCCGTCATGGCAAACTCGATCTCGAGAAAGCGGGCAGCGCGGCGTGCAGTGACCGCGAGGTTCTTACGGGCACCTTCTTGGCCTGCCAGCAAATTTCTCACAGATCGCAAGCTCTGAAACACTCCACCCATAAAAGGTTCGGCATTCTCGATTGCTTTACGCGGCTGATCGTCCAGGTGCCAGGTGACCGGATCGGTGCGGAGAACGGCAGGAGCTCCAAACTTACTCGCAAAAGCAAATTTCCGCTTGAGCTTTCGTGCATTGGATTTTCCGTCATCGGTCAGATGGGAAGGATCGTGAAAACCGAATACCGTTTCGTCATGCTCCTCAGGCACGCCCTCATTCAGATCAACGTTCGTGCCGCCCAAAGGGCGGAACTTCAGGTCCTTGCGTTGTCGACCGTCCGGTGGCTCGACATGTGAGACAAGAACCGGGCCGAGTGCGCCCTTTTGTGCGAGAGCGTTTATGACATCGCTCGTAATTGGACGGTCGCGGAGTTTTGGCTGCTTGCTGCCGGGCACCATATCCCAGCCGAGGATTTCGCCAATTCGCTCTAACTGCTCGATCACACCAAAGCGACCGCGCGGTCGCGAACCAAGTTTGGCGTTCTCAGCCTTGGCCGCGGGCTCAAGCGCAAGATTCCAATCAATCGCTGACGCGATGTAGGTGGCGAGCAGATCCGAGCTTTGCGAAAGACCCATCGTGCGCCGATGCTGGCCCATTCCCTCAAAGACCGCTGTCGCGTATTGAGCGAAGTGCTCTGCCTCGCCTCTCGCGAGGGGCGTGTTTTGAATGAGATCAGAAATATCTGTGGCATCCATGGCGCGTCCTTTTTGGCAATTTTATCGACATGGGTTTCTATTCTTCGTATTCGGCCGATGGGCTTTTATTGAATTTGCGTGCTTCTCTGAGCCTGTCTGCCAGCCTGCCAGAAGTCGACATGTGCGTGACCGTGCTATTTCCAGACCGCGCAGGCATTGGAAGCGGCTTCGGAGAAGCGCTAGGCAAGGCCTGTGAGCGGGTCGGCTTCACCTTGTTTCGGCGATACACCGCATTGACCTGACGCCAAGACAGTGGGGCCCCGTCCTTCTTGGTAATTCCCGCACGCGCAAGCGCCGCTGCAATAGATGGCCACGTGACACCCTGCGCTACGAGGCTGTCAAAGGCATCCAGGCGTTGCCGAACGACCCGTTCGAAGGGAACGTCACCCGGCCAGTCAACGAGAAGTTCGTCGTATCGTCCTGCCATAATTGCACCTTTGGTATACGAGGGGGGCGGTGCCGCCCCTCTCAAACTTACTTCCGCGCCATCGCCAGAAGGGCGGGGTGGACGATCCAGTCGCTCGAGGGCCGACCGCGCCCGGGGCGCTGCGGAGCCGGCCTTAACACTCCGCGCTGTTCGAGTTCTTCGATCGCCTCTCGCACGGCCAGCGCCTGGGTCACCGGCGAGCCGCGACCACGCATGATATCCGCACGAGCGTTGACCATCGGCTTTCCGCTACGCGCGAGAAAACGCGCCAGGGCGGCCGCGTCCGAAGGTTTCGTATCGCTGGCGGCGAATACGCGTTCCGCCATAGGCAGGATATAGGTGTCGACGATCGCGATAGCGCTCGTCATGGCGTCGGCACTCACCACATCCGGTAGGCCGGACTTCCCTTCCATCACATGCGTCGCGATCTGCAGGATACCCGCCAGGCGGAGCGCATACTGTCGCCCACGCCCCAATGCCGAGGAAAACAACTCGCTGCTGAACATCTGGTCAGTTGTCCACTTCTTGGCGGCCATCTCCAAGGGCGCCCGAGCATCGGCCGCAAGCGGCACCGCGGCCGAATACCCATGTTCGTTGGCCGCGGGCTGGATACCCTGCAAAGCTGAGAGGACGCCCGCCAAGTCGTCGATCGGACCCGGATTATCTCCGAGTGCCGCAGAGGGCACAACATCGGGATGGACCCAGAAGAAGCGCGCGGCAAAGCCATCATCGCCGTGTCGCATGAGATACGACAAGCGGCCCGGCTGCACAGCTCCCAGCACGCTTAGCAGCAGCTCCGGGATCAGCTTCCGACCTTCCGACTTTGTACTCACGACGACGGGATTTCCATCGAAGCCCTGCAGAAAAAGTCCACGCGACCTGGCCGGCTGGCTCGATGACAGATAACCGATCGCGCCCGAGAGCTCATGAGTGACCAGCATGCGCCCGGACCGGTCGGCGCTCAACTCCTCGATCAATCCCGGCCCGGTCGTTTCGGTCAGCAAGAGCCTCCCACCCCGTGGTCCCTCTCGGTAATCTTCAGGCGCTTCGAACTCCACGGCCAAACGTTCCGCAACCTTCGCACGGATTTTTACGTTGAGGCGATCGAGAGCCGCGTGGCTTGCGGCCATGGCCGCACCGCTCACGCTTGCTGTCAGATCACCGTCCAACGCGCGCAAGCGCGTCTCGACCATGCCGATCGCCTGACTCTTGCCCGTCGAAGGCGCTCCGACCAAGGCAACGTAAATGGCCAAGGGCTCAAGAGTGCCATCGAAAAGCTGAACGCGAGCACGGTTGCCAATGGCTCCGGACAAGGCCGCCAGAATGGCGAAGGCGACGAAGTCCACGACCAGGCGCCGCGCCAGCGCCAGCTTGGCAACGAGCTCTGCCAAGGGCTCGGGCAGTTTCTCGATCGGAAACACGGGAGCCGGCGCGGCGCGGCTAGGATCAAGGAAGCTCCAGTCGATTTCGACCGCCCAGCCGTCCGAGTCGACACTTTCAACTTTATTGTCGTTCATTTCCGCGATCGCAAACGGACTGATGGGCGCCTGCGCCACGGCCGGCACCGGAGACGGTGCGTCAGTCGACTGCTGCGGCAGATCGTTCTCGATCGTCGAGCTCAATTCCGTATCGGCCGCCGCTTTGCTGGCCGACTTCTTGATGGTCTTACGCATGATACATTCTTTCTCCACGCCATCCGTGGTCGAGAGCACTGGCCCAGCGCGATTCGTCGGGCCTGTCCTCTTCGTATCCGCGCAAACAATCCCGCCTCCGGGTACCCCCCCTACTTAAGCTCGTGCCGAAGGCATTTCCGGGGTTTTTCTTCTTTCTTGGACTGTAGCCGGCTGCGTCATCCCGCTCATGGCCTGCTGACAGAATTGACAAAATTGACAAAATGGAGCGCGAGCATCTCACTTTAGTCGATGTCGTCTCGGTACAGAAAGATGCCGGCCCGCATTGGGCAATTTGACAAAATTGCCAAAACTTTGGTGGGAAGCAGTAACTTCAGATGGACCAGTCAACGAATGTCAACAAAGGTAAACGTTGACGAAAGTTGATTTTTGTTGACCTCACACCTTTGCACCTGCAGGTGCCACACCTTTTGCTCTGGTTTGACTGAACATTACAGCATTTGGTCGCTGCGGTCATCTGTCCGGCCCTTTGTGTTGCAGCGTTCGATTTCTGCATGGCCTTGATGGCAGTTCGCTGATCCGGTCTCAATCACTGTGGCCTGCTCGAGGCGCATGCACAGATACGGGCTCTCCGGATCATCGGTGTCGACCCCTCGCCATTACGTCTGACGTGACGGATACCGAAGGCGACCTGCGAAGGTGTGACACGGCCCACCATGCGGTTCGGCAAATTTGTCATGTTGGCAAAAGCCGAAATGTGAACCCGGCTGCAGAGCGCCTCTCAACGGCAGCACAGCTCTCGCTGAGTGACTACAATTAGGTCCTGTTGACAAAAGGGATTCCCAAATCGCCGCGTGACTGATTCAAGGCTTCCTTTCATGGAGGCATTTTTGGCTCGTGGCGATCTGACGGATAATGAGTGGGCACTGGTGGGGGCGCTGTTGCCGTCCGAGCGCGGTCGATGGTCTCGACCCGCCCAGGACAACCGCCGCTTTCTGAATGGCATGCTTTATGTGTTGCGTGTCGGCTGCCCTTGGCGCGACATGCATGAGCGCTATGGCAAGTGGAACTCGGTCTATGTTCGGTTCCGGCGCTGGGCCGAACAAGGCGTCTGGGATGCCTTGCTGGAAACGCTGGTCGAACTCGGGCTCACCGACGACTGGCAGCACATGATCGACAGCACCACAGTGCGCGGCCACTCTCAGGCAGCGGGCGTAAAAGGGGGACTCATAAGGAGGGTTTTGGTCGAAGCCGCGGCGGCTTTACGAGCAAAATCCACGCCCGCGCAGACGGTCAGGGACGCCCTCTTGGCTTTATCCTCACAGGCGGCGAGACCTCCGACTACAAAGCGGTCGGTGACCTGATCGCCTTGCCGGTTGCCAAGCCCAGGCTCATGCTGGCTGACAAGGGCTATGACAGCGACGACGTCCGCGCCAGCCTGCTACTCAAGGGGATACTGCCGGTCATCCCGCCAAAGGCCAACCGCAAGCAGGCCATCACCTGCGACTTCCGGGCATACAAGGACCGCAACCGCGTCGAGCGCATGTTCAACAAGCTCAAGCAGTTCCGGCGTATCGCAACCAGATACGACAAGACCGCCGTCTCTTTCCTGGGCTTCCTGGCTCTCGCCGCTGCGAAGTTATGGATGCCGACTTATGTCAACAGGGCCTAGCACTACTTTGGCAGAAGTGTGATTTTCGGGATTCCCTCGGCGTGTGATGCGTGATTCATAGGGAGCCAGCTTTGATGGAGGCTGGCGATGGAAGCAGACTGGCAGGATGATCTGGAACGGTGGCTCGAGCCGTATCTGCGGGATCTGGGCAACAAGACGCGGCGGCGGATGTGTCCGGCCTATATTGCTGGTTTGATCGGCCCCGGCGACCGCAAGAGCATCCAGCCCATGGCGGCACGCGTGGATGCACTCAGCTACGACCGTCTGCATCATTTCATCGGCGCAGGCCTGTGGGATAGCGCCCCGCTGGAAGCGACTTTGTGGCAGCAGGCAGATGAACTGGTCGGCGGCGCCAAGGCCTGGCTGATCATTGACGACACGGCGCTGCCTAAGAAGGGCAAAGCATCCGTTGGCGTTGCGCCCCAATATGCTACGGCGTTGGGCAAGAACGCGAACTGCCAGACACTGGTGTCGATGACGCTGGCCTCAGGGGAGGTGCCGGTCATGCTGAGCTTGCGGCTGTTCCTGCCGGAAAGCTGGACCAGCGATACGGCCCGGATGACTAGGGCCGGCGTGCCCGAGCCTTTCCAGAGCTATCGCACCAAGCCCGAGATCGCCATCGAGGAAATCGACCGAGCGATCGCCGCCGGGGTTCGCTTCGGCTGCGTACTGGCAGATGCTGGCTATGGTCTCTCGGCGCCGTTCCGGCAGGCCTTGAGCGCACGGGATCTTTGCTGGGCCGTTGGCATTCCCCGGCACCAGAAGGTCTACCCTGCAGACGTGCAACTGATCTTCCCGGTGGCGGACCGCGGGCGACCGCGTGTTCGGCACGTGCCCGACCTTAAATCCCGCGCCGCACACGCCATGCTCGAAAATGCAAAGTGGCGTCAGGTCAGTTGGCGCCGAGGAACAAAGGGGCGGCTTGCGGCGCGCTTTGCCGCCGTTCGTGTACGCATCGCCGACGGGCCGCCGCAACGGATCGGTTCCGCCGGGGCCCAGCACATGCCCGGCGAGGAAGCCTGGCTGGTGGGTGAGCATCGCTCAAACGGCGAGCGGAAATACTATCTCTCGAACCTACCAGCCGACACGCCGATCCGGGATCTGGCCGGCGCGATCAAGGCGCGCTGGATTTGCGAACAGGCACATCAGCAACTCAAGGAAGAGCTTGGCCTCGACCACTTCGAAGGGCGGTCCTGGACGGGGCTGCATCGCCACGCACTGATGACGATGATGGCCTATGCCTTTCTGCAGAATAGAAGGCTCGCTCAGGCGGGGCGGAAAAAAAAGACTCTCCGGGCCACCGCCTCAGCCGAGCATGCCGGCAGTTCGACAAGCCATCCTTGATCGCCTGTCGAGACCGCCGCCCGGGCAATGCCCTCAGTGCGGTTGCTCCCTGCCAAGCGCGATACCCTCACTTCTGCCAAAGTAGTGCTAGGCTACCGCGTTCGCACACAACGTGCGAGAACATATGCGAACACTTGCGTCGCCGGAAACGGTTCTGTTATTCCCCACTGCTCGAACTACTGCTTCAGCGGTCTAACTCGGAGACGCCAAACCACCAGATGTGCGAGGCAAGCAGCGCCACGCTCCTTCAAGAATTGCAGATACTTCGCAGCCTAATCATTTCTTCGCATAACGATTGGAACGGGTGGGAATGCGCAATGTTATCGACAACGGAAGGCTGACACTCTAGGGATAGGTTAAGGAGCTGGGCGGAGCGCATCATGCAAGGTGGTCGGCAAGAGACGTCGTGAGAAGTTCTGGACCAAATTCTGCCGGAGCATCGATCCTTCTTCTATGGAGCGACTGGCATTCGCCACTCCACAGTTCGTCCATCGATACGTTCGACCCCGGCCGCGGCATCGTGCTGGCCGCCTCGCCGAGGCCAGGAATGCGGACGTCGACCGTGCGGTCGCCGCGGCCAAGGCGGGATTTCCGGTCTGGCGCGACGTCGCTCCCCTGGAACGCGCACGCATTCTCAAGGAGGTCGCGCGACTGCTTAGGGCGAATGCGCGCGACCTTGCCACGATCGACGTCGCAAACTGCGGCAATCCGGTGACGGAGATGATCGCCGACGCCAATATCGTCGCAGCGCAACTCGAATTCTTCGCCGGTCTTGTGACCGAGATTAAAGGCGCGTCGATCCCGATGGGACCGCACGCGGTGAATTTCTCCATGCGTCAGCCGCTCGGCCTCATCGCGCGGATCATCGCCTTCAATCATCCTTTTATGTTCTGCACAGGCAAGATCGCCGCGCCGGTGGCTGCCGGCAATTCGGTGATCATGAAGTCGCCGGCGGAGTCAAGCCGGGCATCCCGACACGGCCAGGCGACCGACGACGACCGCCTGGCCGGCGGTTATTACCTCGAGCCCACAATCTTCGCCGACGTGACGCCGTCGATGCGGATCGCGCGCCAGGAAATATTCGGCCCCGACCTCGGCGTGCGACGTTGGGACGACGAAGCGGTGATGACCGAGCAGGTCAACGCGCTGGAATACGGCCTTACCTGCTCGATATGGCGCGCGCGAAATCAGCAAGGTGCACCGCACCGCGATGCGCGTAGAGGCTGGCTTCGTCGGGATCAACGAGGTCGCGAAGCATTTTCTCGGCGCCGCTTTCGGCGGCGTCAAGAATATGGGCATCGGCCGCGAGGAATGTCTGGACGAACTGACCACCTTTACCGTGGAGAAGAACATCCACATCGGCCTGAACGGACAACGAGAACCATGACGGCAGCTTGCCGCGACCATCCGTCGGAGAGCCCGTCGTGATCGGCGAACTGATGGCGCTCTTTTCCGCTTGCGCCTTCGCTGTGGGAAGCGTCGCCATCGCGAGAGCCGATCCGGCCGCGAGCGGGGAAGGTGGCGTGCTATTGTCGGTGCTGCTCACTGGCCTACTTTCGGCGTTGGTATGGCTGGTCGTCGGCCTGCCGCTCGAAACGGTGGCGAACGCACCAGGTATGGCGATGGTGTGGTTCTTCGCCTCGGGCATTCTCGCCACTGTCTGGGGCAGGCAGACGCTCTACAAGGCGATCCAGAATGCCGGCGTAATCCGCGTCTCGACCGTTCGCCGCCTGACGCCCTTCCTTTCGACCCTTCTCGGCTGGCTCATCCTGGATGAGACGATTGGTGGGCTGACGGGGGCGGGAATTGCCTTGCTGGCCGTCAGTTTCGCCCTGCTGGTCATCGAACGGCGCGACAGGAGCATGGCGGAAGAGACGGGCGCGAACGCGCCGCCCGACATCCCGCGCGGCTACATGTTTGGCATCATCTGCGCCGCATCCTACGCAGCTAGCTACATCGGCCGGAAATTCGGCCTCATGGCGCTGCCTGACGCATATCTCGGCGCGTTCGTCGGTTCGGTCGCCGCGCTCGGCTACTACGTCGCCGGCTGCGCCGTCAGCCCTTACTACCGCAAGGTTGTGGTCGACGCCTTGCGGCGGCCCGATCCCTGGCAGTTGCTCGCCGCCCTGTGCATCTCCGTCGGGCAGATCACCCAATTCATCGCGCTGACCTATACCGGCGTGACGCAGGTCGCCGTGATCAACTCGGTCGAGATCTATATCGCCGCCTACCTCGCCGTCGTCGTCTTCAAGACCGAGCGCATGCCGGCCCCCGGCATTCTTCTTGCGACCCTGCTGGCAACGGCCGGCGTGGTGATGGTCGCGGTCGGATAAGCAACTGTGTTGTTCAGTTTGTGTTTGGGGGCCATTGGGTTTGGTTTTTGATGATGGCATTGAGCCAGGTCATGAGCTTGTTGATCAGAGCGACAGGATGACCTTTCCGCGTGCGGCGAGCCTGTGTTTCATGGCGGCGAGACTTGGGTTGAAGCTGGCGCCGCTGAGGACGGCCATGTGGGCGACGTTGCGCACTGCGGAGCGTCCGCCCCCCGATCGTGCTGCGACCCTTGAATGCGCAGCTTTGCCGATCATAGGTGGCGACCCCGACAAGGGCGGCGATCTGGCCATGGGAGAGGCGGCCCAGTTCGGGCAGATGGGCCAAAAGTGTCCAGCTTAGGACGGGCCGACGTGGGGCACCGAGCGCAGGCGGCGGTCGATGTCGGCCATCTCGGGATCGGCGGCGACTATTTCGGCTAGGCGCGTTTCGAGCAGAACCACATCAGCTTTGATCGTGTTGATGCGTCGCGCGGCCATAAAGACCAGCATGGGTGTCAACGGCGGAGCAAAAACCGGCCATTGGGCGGCGCAAAACCAGGCCACTGGCGCTGCTGCGAGCGGGGAACGTCGGGAGGGCGTAGCCCGACCAGAGTTTTCCGCTCGCAGCGTCGGCGATCTTATTGGTGAGGGTTGGCGGTTTTTCGTGCCCGGCTTTGCGCGAGGCGATAGTTGTCGCCGTTCATCTCGAGGATGCTGACGTGGTGGGACAGTCGCAGGGCGCCTGGATCTCGGCCTTCATCGCCGTCACGCGCCCCGATCTGGTCAAGGGTCTGGTGCTGGTCGACAGCGCAAGTCTCACGCTTCCCGAGGGCGGGGAGTGTCAGGATTTTCGTGTGTGGTCGGGCATAATGGGTAAACAAGGAGTCCCATATGTCTCGACGCAAAGAGCCTGCCATCCCAAATGAACTTCTCGATCAGCTTCTGGCTGGTGGCGCTGCCAGTGCGGCTTTTGAGCAAGGCGGTTTGCTGGATTCGCTGAAGAAGGCGTTGACCGAACGCGCTTTGAACGCAGAGATGGACCACCATCTGTCCGGCGAAGATGGCGCCGGCAACACGCGCAACGGTTATGGCCGCAAGACGGTGACGACCGAGACCGGCAAGCTTGAGATTGATGTGCCGCGTGATCGGCAGTCCAGCTTTGATCCGCAGCTGATTGCCAAGTACCAACGCCGCTTTCCTGGCTTCGACGACAAGATCGTGTCGATGTATGCCCGCGGCATGAGCACCAGGGAGATCGCGGGCCACCTGCGCGACCTGTATGGTATCGATGTGTCGCCGGACCTGATCAGTACGGTGACCGACGCTGTCCTCGATGAGGTTGCCACCTGGCAGCAGCGGCCGCTCGATCCGATTTACCCTCTGGTCTTTTTCGATGCCATCCGGGTCAAGATCCGCGACGAGGGCATGGTGCGCAACAAGGCGATCCATATCGCCCTGGGGGTGCGCGCCGATGGCGCCAAGGAAGTGCTGGGCCTGTGGCTCGAGCAGAATGAAGGCGCCAAGTTCTGGCTGCGGGTGATGAACGAGCTCAAGAACCGCGGCACCGAGGATATCCTGCTGGCGGTCGTCGATGGCCTCAAAGGCTTCCCTGAAGCGATTACTGCCGTATTCCCCGAGACGGTGGTTCAGACCTGCATCGTCCATCTGCTGCGCAACTCGATGGACTTCGTCTCCTGGAAGGACCGCAAGGGGTTGGCGAGTGCGCTCAAGCAGATTTACCGCGCCACCGATGCCGACGCCGCCGAAAAGGCCCTGACGGACTTCGACGCCGGCTTCTGGGGCCAGCGCTATCCCGCCATCGGCCAGAGCTGGCGGCGCGCCTGGAGCGAGGTTATCCCGTTCTTTGCCTTCCCTGATGAGGTCCGCAGGATCGTCTACACCACAAACGCCATCGAGGCGCTGAACTCAAAGCTGCGGCGGGCGGTCAGGGCCAGGGGCCACTTCCCCAGCGACGATGCCGCCACCAAGCTGCTGTATCTGATCTTGAACCGGTCAGAGAAAGAGTGGAAAATGCCGCCACGTGAGTGGTCCATGGCCAAGGCGCAGTTCGCCGTCATCTTCGGCGAGCGCTTCATTCGCGCCATGGCGGCGTAATAGTGCAATCGCCCGCCACACACGAAATTACTGACAGTCCCCGAGGGCGGCCTGAACCACGCGAATGTCGCGCAGCGCCATCACGAGATTTTCCTGCCCAACACCATGTTTCTCGAGGGCCTGAAACCGGATGCGGAAAGCGTGGTCCGACTGCTCCACACCATGGTTCACGACATGGCCAGTGTTCCGGACGATTTCATCGCCTACGGTATCGGCAGGGCGAAACACTGGCTTCCCATATGGGAAGATCCCTGGCGGGCATTCTGGGCCGACGGCGGTGTGAGAAACAGGCAGCAATATCTGCTTGATGGCGTCCATCTTCGCGAACACCTGCACAAGCTCAAATCCGCCCCGCTCATCATCTGGGCAAGGACACGGTGAAGGGCATGCAGTCGGGAATCGACCTGTTCTCCTCATTGCCCGACTCGGAACTGCACATCTTCGACAAGGCCAATCACTTCCTGTGGATCGACCAGCCGGAGCGGTTCAATCGATCTGTCGGCTCGTTCCTGATCTCGCGCACCTGATCGCCGAGCCGGTCTCATCTCGCATCCAACCTCACGCGAAAGGACCTGACGGATGTCAGCTGCCACACCTTCCGAGACGGCAAGTCCCCGCCAGCCGATCCGACTGATCATTTTTTCGGCGGCCTGCGTCCTGCTGCTCGCGTCTCTCAGCCAGACGAGCATTGCCACGGCCATTCCCGTTATCGTCGCCGATCTGGGGTCCGTCGAAAGCGTCACCTGGATCATGACGGTCTATCTGCTCGCCTCCACGGTCGGCGCGCCGATTTCGGGCAAGCTGGCCGATCTTTACGGGAGCAAGCCCGTTCTTCAGGCCTGTATTCTCGTCTTTCTTGCCGGCGCGGGAATCGGCGGTCTGGCCAGCAGCATGGGGGTGCTGATCTTCGGGCGCTTCATCCAGGGTCTGGGAGGCGGGGGGCTGATCGTCGTTGCCATGACCGTAGTGGCCGATGTTCTGCGCGAACGCGATCGTGGCAAGGCACAGGGAGTTGTGGGTGCCGTCCTGGGATTTTCGACCGTCTTCGGCCCTCTTTTGGGCGGTTTTCTGACCGAGCAGTTTTCCTGGCACTGGGTGCTTTTCATCAACCTGCCGTTCGGCGTCCTGGCGTTCAGGGCATCACTTTCCTGCTGCCCAAGGGCGGCAATCACGGCCGGCAGAAAATTGACTATCCCGGGGCCATTCTGCTCGCCATCACGCTGACCGGCATCGTTCTCTTCGCGAGCCTTGGCGGCACGGCCATTCCCTGGGCATCCTGGCCGAGCGTTGCGCTGGGCGTGGTCTGCGGCTTGGGCTTTCTGGGGTTCCTGTTCATCGAATCCCGGACCATTCAGCCGATTCTGCCTCTCGGCCTGTTTCGCATCAACAATTTCGTGGTGTCCAATGCCGTGCGCTTCATCATCGGCATGTCGATGTTTGGCATGATAACGTTCATCCCGCTCTACCTACAGGTCGTCAAAGGTTACAGCCCGACCGTTTCCGGCCTGCTGTTGCTGCCCCTGATGTTCGGATTCGTCGGCGGGTCCATCCTGTCCGGCATCTTCATGAGCCGGACGGGCCGCTACAGAATAGTGCCCATCCTGTCCATGCCCCTGCTGGCGGTCGGCGCGCTTCTGCTCGCAACCATCACCCCGGACACGAATGTGTGGATCCTGGGCCTCTATCTTTTGACGGTGGGCATCTGGATCGGCCCGGTCAACAGCATCGGCGTCGCCGCGATCCAGAATGCCGTTCCCGCGGGGGCGCTCGGCGTCGCGACGGCGAGCTCCCAGATGTTCCGCATGATCGGCGGTTCCGTCGGGGTCTCCATCTTCGGCGCGATTTTTGCCGCCGGGCTGTCGAGCCGGCTCCCCGGCGGCCTGCTGAACGATACGGGAAACACGGGTTTGCGCGCAATGTCGCCCCAGCTCATCTCCGAGCTTCCTCCGTCCTTGCGGGATACGGTCCTGGATGCGTTCACCGGTGCTCTCCATCCCATCTTTCTCTGTACGGCCGTTGCTGCCGTGCTGGCCTTTTGCCTGTCCATCATCCTCAAGGAAATCCCGCTCCCGGTCGATCGCCGGCGTGATCCAGACGCATATAATGGAAACGTGAAATGAAGATTCTCAGGTTCAACGACGATCAGATCGGTGTGCTCAATGCAAAAGCGGAAGTGGTCGATGTCAGCGATCTCGTCCCCATGCGCAGCGTCCGCGGTCCGCAGGGCGCTCTCGACTTCCTGATCGCGAATTTTCAGGAGCTGAAACCGGAAATCGAGAATCTGCTCGCCAGGGCGCCCGGCCAGACCCTTTCCGACGTGAAACTTCTTGCGCCGCTTCATCGCCCCTCGAAAGGTCTCTCGGCGTTCGCGAACTACGTGACATTCTCGGGTTCACGAAGGACCGCCTGCCGAACGAGTTCTTCCACAAGAGCAACGATCTGGTTGGGTCGGGTGGAAGGACCACATTGCCGGACATTGACGACGTCGTGGTCTTCCACGCTGAAGCGGAGCTTGCCTTCGTTATCGGCAGCGAGGTCCAGGATGTCTCTGCCGGAGATGCAATGGGCAAGGTTTTCGGATTCGTTCCGTTCTTCGACATCTCGGCGCGAGGATTGCATCGCAGGGGACAGTTCATCCCCAAGGGTCAGCGCGGATTTGCGCTGTGCGGACCCTGGATCACGACCGCTGACGAAATTCACGACCCGCACGAGCTTCGGGTGCGCTCGTGGCTGAACGGCGTGATCGCCCAGGATTTCTCGACGAATACCATGGCAAATCGAATCCCCGAGCAGATCGAATGGCTCTCCCGGTTCACCACGCTTCACGCCGGGGACCTCGTCACGACCGGCACCAACCATGAAGGGCTCAAGCCCATAAACGTGGGAGACAGCCTCGAGATCGAAATTGAGGGGCTGGGGCGCGCACGGTTCGGGGTCGACGGCAGCAGCCCCCACAAAACCGCGGCGTTCGTTCCGGGGCAGACAAGCGTGAAGCCGCTGGAAAAAGGAATGCTGATCAGCCGGGTCGATTGAGGCCCGTGGCGTCTACGGCGCGAATATCGATAAATCGCGCCGTGGGGAAATGGATGCGGGGAAATGCCCCGCATCGTTCTCCGGAGGCTTATTCTCCAGCTATCCAGGTACGATTGTACTCTTCAACGCGCCACCCGTCTTCCTCCATGAAGCGGGCTTCGCCAAGATCGAGCTCGGCAGCGACGGCATTCAGGGCCTCCGGCGACGTGTCCGGCCACTCGCCCGTTTCCAGCCGCTCCATCATGACCTCGACAAGAGCGGTGGTTTCGGACGCCTCGAAGCCGCAATGGTCGGTGAACTTGAGCAGCGACTGACGGTAGAGATCGGTCGTGCCCTTCTCTTCCACGAGCGCTTGATAGCCCTGCATCAGGCTATAGGGAATCGAGTTGTCGCCCAGGCTGTGCACGCGGATCGTAGGCACCTGCAGGTCCCCGTCCGCTGTTCTTCCGGGCTGGCTCCAGTAATCGAGCGCATAGTCGGACGCTGCGATGCGGGGCGCGGAATTGATGCGCTCGATGTCCTCGCCGATATCGAGGCCCGCCTCGGCATAAAGATGTTCGACAAGCTCCTTCATGATCGGCGATGCCGTATCGTAGAAGGCTGCGTAATCGATGCCCTCATTGCCTGAAAGCTGCTGGCCCGAGGCGGCATTCTCGAACATCACGCGCGATTGGCCGCCGACGGTGCCGGTAAGCCGCAATGCCGAAGGCACCAGTTGATCGGACAGTGCTTCGGAGGTGAGCGGATCGGGGAACGGCTGATCCGCAGCCTCCCAGGGGGACCATTGGCCGATCGCGAAGGCAAGGGCGAGGCGCGCCCGTCCCTCGGGAGTCTCTCCCAATGTCTCCACCGCGCTGCGCCATGAGGCCTGGATGTCGCCGATCGTCCTGCCGTCGGAGCCGGCGCCGTTCGGCATGTTGACGATGCGAAGGTCGCTCGCGGAGCCCAGGCCGGCTTCCTCATACGCGTCCGCGAGGAGCGTCTGCATGGCAAACCAGCCATCGAGGTAGCTGTTCATGATCCACACCGGTATATGCGCCGACAGAACGACCGCACCGTCTATGCGATCGGAGAAATCCTCGGCGGCGGCGAGACTGACGAATCCGGCTCCTGAGCAGCCGAACGCCAGCACCCACTCGGGATCGTACTGCTCCTCGAAAATCGTTTGAACGGCTTCGAGGTTATGTATTTCCCGCTGCGGATCATACTGCCACGGGCGCATGGGATGGCGCGCCAGACCCGCGAAGGCATAACCTCTGCTCAGCAGATCCGTAAAGCGCTCCGTCTGCGAATTCGCCGCATAGTCGAGATCGCGCAGGAGCACGCCGTTCCAGTCGGTGGGCACGCTGATCAGCCAGGCCGTGCCGTCGGGCAGGGTGCCGCTTATCTCTTCGATTTTCTGTGCTTGCGCCACTGGACTGGCGGCAAGCATTGCCAGCAACGCGAACGCCGCGGTGCCGCTCTTCAGATATTTGCGATAGCTCTTCTCAAGCGTGTCAAAGGTCACCTTATCTTCCTCCTGAACGAGCCAAACGCCCCGCCGGAGGGGTAAAACGTTTAGCTTCCTAACAAATCAAGACTACTTTTCAAAAGATAGTCTGTCAATGACAGTTCTCGTTCTGTATTTTTGAATGGGGGGAGTTCGTGTATAAATATATGTAGGAATCTTCATAGTATTTTGCAAAAATATATGGTTCCGGATGAGAGAATTACATCCTCTTTTCCAGATTGCATGCCGTGTCATGCGATGGCGGGGCCAGGGTTGCCTTGATATCCCCGGTTGTTGGGTGTCAATAATCGAAGCCTAAAACAGGCGTCGTTATAGCTTTTTCCGATCCATCATTCAGCGGTCCGTGCATACTGGGCTTCGAGGGCGAGGCGATGATGCCAAACTGTCCGGGGAACGCCTCGTCCCAATGCGTCCCCTGGTGGAACGGGAGCGGAGGCCGCAACGGGGGTCTCCCGAAATACGGCCTCGCCAATGCGCAATCCTTCCGCTGCGGACCTTAGCGTTGTGAAATCGTGCGCTCCTGGTGCGCGGGATCTGTGGCCAGTTTCCTTGTCCGTCGCCATATGCCCAGCGCGATCGCGAGAACGGTCACCGGTATGGAAAGGAAAAGGTAGGGAGAGAGCGCCGCCGCAGCGGCCGCCAGAATCACCACCCGCACAATTGGCTTCAATTCGACTTCCAGAGCAAGCGCCAGAAGAGTCGTGGCCACGATGCCGCCCAACGCGGCAACACCGATTTCCAAGGCACTGCCCTGGGCCAGCAAGGCTTCGTTCCATACGAAGAAGAACGGGAGAATGAACCCGATGGCGGCCAGCTTCACCGACGTGACGGCAATCTTCATTGGGTCTTCATCCGCGATTGCGGATGCGGTGTATGCTGCCACCGCGATAGGCGGCGTCAGGGCGGAGAGCAGGGCGAAGTAGAGCAGGAACATGTTGGAGGCCAGCAGGGGCAGCCCGACGACCGTGAACGCCGGACCGACGAGCACGGCCGCAAGAATATAGGCGCTGGGCGTGGGCATCCCCAGTCCCAGAAGAATCGCGATGCCGGCGGCGAGCAACAGGACGACGAAGGGGCCCGAACCCGACAGCATCAGGACAAGGCTCGACGTCTTGAGGGCAAGGCCGGTCATCGTCAGCCCGCCAATGATCAATCCCGCTGCGGCGCAGGCGCCGGCCACCGGCAACATGCGGATGGTCGCCTCGCCCAGCCCCTCCAGCATCTTGCGCGGCGTCATCCGGGTCCGCTTGGTCAGCAGGGACGCGACAACCAGGGCAACCGTGCCGTAAACGGCGACGTAGGTGGGCGTATAGCCCATCAGCAGGGCTACGGTGATCACCACGAGCGGTATGACGAACACCCATCCCGTCTTCAGGGTCTCCTGCACCGGGTCGACGTCCTTGACGCCTTGCAGTCCCTGGCGAACGGCACGGAAATGCACCTGCAAATAGACGCCGATATAATAAAGGATCGCCGGAATCAGCGCCGCGAGCACGACGTTCCGATAATCGATGCCGGTATACTCGGCCAGGATGAATGCGGCCGATCCCATGACGGGCGGCATGGCGGCTCCACCCGTCGAGGCCGCGACCTCGACAGCGCCCGCGAAACGCGGGGAGTATCCGAGCCGCTTCATGATCGGAATGGTGATGGATCCCGTGGTCGCCACATCCGAAGTCGGACTGCCCGAGATCATTCCGTACATGCCGGACGATATGACGGCGATCTTGGCCGGGCCTCCGGGCGAGCGGCCCGTGAGCGCCGCTGCGAGCTGGAACATGAATTCGGCGCCTCCCGCATGAGACAGGACCGAACCGAACATCACGAACAAGAAGACGTAGCTGGCTGCCACCTGGATGGGTACGCCGAATACGCCGTCGGTGGTGTACATCAGAACGTCGACAAAGGAACCGAAGTCGATGAACCCATGGCCGAGCGGGGGCGGGATCAGGTGTCCCCAAAGGTTGTAGGCAAGGAAAATGAGCAGGACGATCGTAAGCCCGATGCCGGTTGTCCGCCTGGCCGCCTCGATGGTCAGGGCAAGCAGGAGCGTGCCGAAGAAGAGCTGGTCGCCGGGCAGTGGCCGGAGGAGCGTGATATGATTGGCCAGGTCAGCCCTGATCGTAAAGAAGTAGATGCCGCACGCGACGCTCGCACCGCTCAGGACCCAATCGGCAATGCCGATCCGGTCCGTTGATGTCGAGGTCGGACCGACCGTCAAAAACAGCAGGGCATAAATGCCGCAGACGAACAGAATGCCGATCAGCAGCGCATCGGGCAGCGCAAAGATGTTGGCATATACAACGCCGACGGCAAAAATCGCGGCAGCAACGGTCAAGGTTTGACGCGGCACGCCGTCGAAAGATCGACGGCGGCCGGTTCCGACGAGTTTGGCCAAGGCCATTTACCCACTCCTCCGGTTGTTCTTGGAAACGGAAACTATTCGATCAGGCCCGCTTCCTGGTATGCCCGCAGGGCGCCATCGTGGTGCGGCACTGCGGTCTCCCGAGTGAGCAGCGTGGTGTCCAGGTCGGCCATTGCCGGATGGACCGAGCGTATTGAGTCGAGATTGTCGATCAGCGCCTTGGTCAGCGTGTAGGCATCTTCCTCGCTCATCTCCGCGCTGGCGATCAGAACGGCACCCAGAGCCAGGGTCTCGATGGCTTCGGGCTGGTTCTCATAGGAATCGGCGGGAATCGTGAACTCGGCGATCGAGAATTCCTCGGCGATCTGCGCCCTGACATCGGCCGGAATGCTCAGCAGTTTGATGTCGAGTGCGTTCTCGATTTCCCGGATGGAGCTGTGACCGACGAAAACACCGTTCGCGTAGAGATCGACACGACCGTTCTGGAGCAGGCCGGCCTGCTCGGACGAACCGGCCTGAACGACTGCTCCGCCCCATTGGGCGATCGCTTCGTCGTCGGCGCCCGCCGCCGCCATGATGGCAGACGCAATCTGGCCGGTGATATTGCCGGCTCTGTTTACTGTCATACGCACCGGAACCTGCGCGGCAGCAAAATCGTCCACGGAATCGACTTCATGCTCTTCGGCAAAGCTGCGCGTCGTGACGAACTGCATGGGTGCCCAGTCGTAAAGGTAGCCGATCGTGCGTAGATTTTCGATCGGCGCACTGAAGGGCTCGCCACCCTGTGCCGCGATAGCAAGCTCGGCGTCGTGGATAAGTCCGATTTCGGCCCTTCCTTCGCTGATCATTGCGGCATTGGCAAATCCGCCGCCGGTAGTCTGGTAGGTAATCGTCGAGTTTGGATCGTTTGCCTTCACGACGGCATCTAGACCCGCGCCAAGAAGCGTCCAAAGTCCTCCGGGGCTGGCGCCCGCGAGTGTGAGATTGAGCGACTGCGCAGTCGCCGGCAGCACCGGCGCCACGATAAAGGCGAGGGATAGTCCGGTCAGGGTAATTCGCGATAATGGCATCTGTTCCTCCCATTGGAAATCTGAGCTTTTGCAGAAATCTCGCTGCCGGATAGCTCCGCTCCGCGGCCGGCAGGATCAACGTTATGGTTAGTTTCCTAAGCAGTCAAGCGCGATGGTTTCAAAATCCGCCGCGGTCCGGCCGTGATGCGCCCCGGGGGGGTGTATAAGGCCAACGCAGCCAAGACTCATGGGTCTCGACACAGTCCTTGCCGGCTCCCGGAGCCGACAAGGAGAGAAGGGGGCGTCTCGCATTATTCGCCTGGAACCCATGTGCGATTGTAGGCCCCGACCTCCCGGTCGCCATTGATCGAACTCGATCAGGTCCTGGGCGGTGGCGGCCAGAGGCACCAGGCTGGACGCTGCCAGCAGCAGGCCCGTGAAGACATTCCACCGGCGCCGCGCTGTCGATTAATTGAAATTCAACATGGAACTTCCCTCCTCCGGAAGTGGTCTGTGACGATCAGATCGGCGTTCCCCCCCTCGCGCCAATTTAATTAGTTTGCTTACTTAGTTATATGTGTCAAGCCACCCGTTGGCCGAATTCCGAGGCAAGGGAACTCTGGGCGATCGCCTTCATGGAGCTGTTCTGGATTGGCAGAATCGGCCTCGTCCATCTTTCGCTCCTGCGGCCTTCGCTTTTGCCTAACTTCGGCCCGGGGTTCCGCATGAACCGGGATTGTGAGGGGAAGCGGTCCGCTTCCATCGGGCTGTGCGCGAGGAAACGAGAAATGTGGCGGGAAGGGCGGTTGCGTTCCTGTCGTGGCGGGAGGAGAGCTGCCGGCTTGCAGATATGTCGTTACAAATCGCAAGGCTGCGACATGCCAGCAGACCTTTCGGCCGCGCGGGCCGAAAGGTCTTTTTGAGGCAGGGATGGGCGGCTTATTCGGCCGCGACCATTTCATTATGATTGACGAGAGTGCGCCAATCAGTCGTTTTGGGGAACACGCCCTCGCGCGACATGATCCGCGAATGCGGCAGCCGGGGCTCTTCAGTGCCGATGGCCTTGCCGCCTTCGGCGACCTTCCGCGCAGCATCGACCATCAGACGACGGAACTCGACGATGGCGAGATCGGATGCCCCGAGGATATCGTTGGTGCGATCGACGATCGGCCCCATGGAAACCCACATGACGATGTCCTGATTGGGAATGCCCAGAACGCCGGTGAAGTTGCCCTGCTTCATCAGCTCGCGATCCTGGAGGAAGTTGTTCTCCAGCGTGCGGCGCGAGCGCCATTTCTCGTCCAGATCGACTCCCTTCTCCGCATGGTTGAACTTGCGCCACTCCTCGGTGGTGGGGCATGCCGTGCCACCCCACGCGATGAAGTGGAAATGCGTGGTCTCGTCGTCGACAGGGACGATGACGCTGGCGACATTGTAGGAGCTGTTGGGCGGAATCAGCGAGTAATATGGCGCAATGAACTCGGTGATGCGCAGGTAGTCATGCGTGGCTGCATTCTTGATCGGCTTGCGGATCGCCGCGTAGTGGAACCCGTAGCTCGTCGTCTGCGTCTGCATGCGCGGCGACTTGTCCGTCGAGGGGCGATACCACGACTTGTCGTCGGCTGCGGCGCCCTCGACCCTGGCCGGCACCATATCGGAGGAGTGCAGGCTCGAGGAATGCGCGCTGTCGATCTGGCCTTCGTGAATCTGCGCCCAGTTCGCAGGAACACGAATCTTCAGGATTGCCAAAGGCGTATCCACGGTAGGAGCAAAGGCGGGCGGGTCGAATTCAGGAACATCTTCCTTGTCGCCGAACCAGGCCCAGACGAATCCGCCCCATTCCTTGACGGGATAGGCGCGGTGGCTCACCTTGTTGAGGAGGGGACTGCCTTCCGGCTCCGACGACATGGCGATGACCTTGCCGTCCACATCCATTTTCCAGCCGTGATAGAGGCAGCGCAAACCGCACTCCTCATTGCGTCCGAATACGAGCGAGGCACGCCGGTGCGGACACAGCTCATCGAGAAGTCCCACGCGGCCATTGGTGTCGCGAAAGGCGACGTACCTCTCCCCGAGTGCCTCGACCAGCAACGGGGTGCCATCCGGCTCGGCGACCTCCTCGATAAGGCAGACCGGTGTCCAGTGCTGGCGCATCAGGCGTCCCATCGGGGCGTTGTTCGATACCCGACACAAAAGATCGTTTTCTTCGGAAGTAAGCATCGTCTCCATCCCTCATTAAGTTAGGAAGCTAAGAGTTTAGTGCATCTCAATTGCGAAGTCTAGGCATTGACAGAAATTAGTTAGGTAGCTAAGTGAATGGAAAAAGCAAGCTGGATGGTTTTCCCGTGATCATAACCGACGACGATCTTATCACGATGACCGTGAGTTCGCGCCGCGAATTGACGCCGAGTATCGTGGAGTTCGTGCTCAAGCCGGAGGAGGGGGGCAGCTTGCCCGAGTACGGCCCGGGCGCCCACATAACCGTGGAAACCCCTTCGGGGGCGATGCGCCGCTATTCGCTCGTCGGCGGCGAGGCGAACACCTATACGATCGCGGTCAAACGGGAGCCGGAATCGCGCGGAGGCTCCCAATCGATGCATGATGAGGTCGCTGAAGGGAACAAGCTCCGGGTCGCTCCTCCCGAGAACGAGTTTTCTCTCGGTCCCGCGCCCGACTATCTCCTGATCGCTGGCGGCATCGGCGTTACGCCGATCTATGCAATGGCCAAGCGTCTCAAGGAGCAGGACAAGCCGTTCCGGATAATCTATGTGAGCCGCAGCCCGCAGGATGCCGCCTATCTGGCCGAAATGCGCGACGCCTTCGGCGACCGGATGATCGTCCATCACGACGAGGGCGATCTCGAGCGAATCTACGATTTCTGGGATCATTTCGAGACGCCCCAGCCGACGCATGTCTATTGCTGCGGGCCGAAGCCGCTCATGGAGGAGATCAAGGCGATTTCGGGCCATTGGCCCGAGGGACGTGTCCATTTCGAGGATTTCAAACCCGTCGACATCGTCCGCCCCGACGACGTGGCTTTCGATGTGGAATTGGCCAAGTCGGGCAAGACGGTGCACGTTCCTGCCGATCGTTCCATACTCGAGGCCGTACGCGACGCCGGTGTGCGGACCGTCAGCTCCTGCGAAAGCGGAACCTGCGGCTCATGCAAGACCCGGCTTCTTGCCGGCGATGTGGACCATCGCGACATGGTGCTCATGGATGAGGAGAAGGACAACACAATCATGATCTGCGTGTCCCGGGCAAAGAGCGGGAATCTTGTCGTTGACCTCTGATTCCCGAGCAATTTCGAATCCCGTCCGATTGGGCGTTATAGGGCTGGGGCGGGCGTTCATGCTCATGCTGCCCGCCTTCCGCTCGGATTCCCGTGTCCGCCTCGTGGCCGCCTGTGCGCCGCGGGAAGCCTCGCGGCGTGCTTTTCAGGCGGAATTCGGCGGCCGCGTCTACGAGAATGTGGAGGGACTCTGCGCCGATCCCGAGGTGGAAGCGGTGTACATCGCCACGCCGCACCAGATGCATGCCGACCACGCGGTAGCCGCCGCCGCGGCCGGCAAACATATCTTGCTCGACAAGCCCTTGGCCGTGGAAATGGCGGATGGACGGCGCATCGTCGAGGCGGCGGAGAAAGCGGGCGTCGATGTGATCGTCGGCCCCAGCCACAGCTTCGATCGCCCCGTGCAACAGGCAGGGGATCTGATTCGCAGCGGCGAGCTTGGCCGGGTTCGCATGATTCAGGCCTTCAACTACACCGATTTTCTCTATCGGCCCCGGCGGCCGGAAGAATTGCGCACGAACGAGGGCGGGGGTGTCATTTTCAGCCAGGGCGTGCACCAGATCGATGTCGTGAGGTTCCTCGCCGGAGGCGTGGGGACCCGGCTGGCGGCGATGACCGGCGCCTGGGACCCCGATCGTCCCACCGAAGGCGCATACAGCGCTTTGATGAGCTTTCAAAACGGGTGCTTCGCGACCTTCACATATTCGGGTTACGCGCATTTCGACAGCGACATCTGGATGGACGGGATCGGAGAGCTCGGGCAACGGAAATCGCCCCAGGGCTATGGCGCGGCGCGCAGGACGCTGGCGACGGTGCTCGATGCGCAGCAGGAAGCTGCGCTCAAGACGACCCGTACATACGGTGCCGGCGACGCACCCAAGCCGGCGGACCAGTATGAACATTTCGGACCGATCGTTGTGCTGTGCGATCGCGGGGACATTCGCCTGGTTCCCTCTGGATTGCACGTTTATGGCGACTTTGAACAGAAATTCGTGCCCGCGCCGACGTTCGAGACAGCGCGCACCGAAGTCATCGATGCGCTGGTCCAGACCGTCCGGCACGGACATCCGGCCGTACAGTCCGCCAGATGGGGTCTGGCGAGCCTTGAAGCTTGCCACGCCATCATCCGTTCCGCAGAGACAGGGACTTTCGTCGACCTCGTCGAGCAGGTGCCCGTATAACAATGAGGGGAGAATAAATGAGCAATCTCAATCTATCGCTTGCCATGGGTGATTACGACCGGACCCGGCCGATCTATGACGGCCGGGTGAAGATCGACGGGGTCGATCCGGTCTGCATGCTGCTTTCGCCCGAGGAGATGTTCTTCAGGGCATTCCGGCACCAGGCGTTCGACATCAGCGAGCTTTCGCTCTCTTCCTATTCGATCTCGGTCGCGCGCGGAGAGCCCCATTATGTTGCGGTTCCCATATTCCTCTCGCGTGCGTTCCGCCACACGTCCATATACATCCGCACCGACAAGGGCATTTCCACGCCGGCGGACCTTCGCGGACGCCGTATCGGAATCGCGGAATACCAGCTATCGGCCAATGTCTGGGTGCGTGGAATTCTCAAGGACGAGTACGGCCTCGGCGCCGAGGACATCGTCTGGGTCCGCGGCGGCATGAATACGGCGGGGCGTCCCGAAAAGATCAAGGTCGACCTGCCGCCGAACGTGAAGGTCGAGGAAGCCCCTCAGGGCGCCACGCTGAACGCCATGCTTGCCGCTGGCGAGATAGACGGGTTCATAGGGCCGCGCGCGCCTCTGTGCTACGACGAGGAACACCCGCATGTGGGGCGCCTGTTCACCGACTCGATCGGCGCGGCCGAGGACTATTTCAGGCGCACCGCCATCTTCCCCATCATGCACGTTCTGGGTGTGCGGCGCCGTCTGGCAGACGAGCATCCGTGGCTGCCGGGAGCACTGCTGAAGGCTTTCACCCGCTCGAAGGCGATGTCGGATGCTGCGCTGGCGGATACTTCTGCAACGAAGGTCACCATGCCGTTCGTCGAAGACAATCTTCGTCGCGCTCGCAACCTGATGGGCAACGATATATGGTCCTACGGCGTCGATCAGAACAGAAAGGTCCTCGAGACGTTTCTCGGCTATCACTATGAGCAGGGGCTCTCTCCCCGAAAGGTCGATGTGAACGAGCTCTTTCACCCTGCGACCCTAGAAAGCTTCAGTCTCTGAACCATGACGAAATTTGTGCCAGGCGACATAGTCGAAGTCGAAACACCGCGTGGACATGCCTATGTCCAGGTTACCCACAATCATCCCTCCTACCCCGAGGTGGTGCGGGCTCTTGCCGGACCATACGAACAGGGCGCGGATGCGGCCACCCTTGCCAGGCTCGATACGCGCTTTATCGCCATGATCCCCTTGGCCGCAGCCGTCGACATGGGATCCGTTTCTGCGCGCCTGATGGGCAACGCTCCCGTACCGGACGCGCTGAAGGCTTTCCCCAAGTTCAAGATGTCGATACTCGACAAACATGAGGGCAAGCGGGAGAACGTGGCCTATTGGTGGTTCTGGGATGGCGATACGCTCAGCTACGACGTCGATCCTGGGCCTGAAATCGAGGATATACCCCCGCGTGAGGTCATGTCGATCGAGGAATTTGTGAGGACAATCAGTCCGCCGTAAGCTTCGGGAGCGGTGGAGGCCAAGAGTGGGATGTTAACCCAGATGGACGTCTTCGTCGAGGTGCTTCAAAATATTATTTTGAATTGATTTCAAATATTGAAGCAAGAGACCACGTTCATTGATGGAGAAACCTTCAACAGATGCATCTACGACCTCCTTCGCAAGTGGCATAAGGATATTTTCCAACTCGCGTCCGCGACCGGTCAAAAAGACATTTATTTTTCGTCGGTCCTCGTCGTTTCGCTTTCTCTGAACTAATCCAGAAGCTTCCATCGTTCTGATTGCGCTCAATGTCGTCGGCTCCATAGTGCCGACCAAAAGGGACAATTCTCGCTGAGTTTGCCCGTCCTTGTGCCACAAGGCGCGTAGAAAATACCACATGCCGGGTGTTACCCCATACGGCGCAATCTTCTGGTGGAGGAGCCGCTGTATAAGCCGATGAGTAAGGCGAGCTTGGTAGCCGACACTTTGCTCGAAAGGCAATTTGATGTTTTGAGGTGCTTTGCCAGCCACAGCGTTCTGGTCTTTCTGCTCATCAGTCGAGCCTTTGTCCCTCGGAGTTCCACTCTGAAAAGTGGTTGGAGTGGCTCGGCTTCCGCATTCATGAGCTATATTCGAGCCCACAACGCGTAATCTAGCTTTTGATTCGTTGCTCCAGTTCGAGTGACGTTAATAAATATCTCTTACTGGTAGGTTATCGCCCTAGGCATAGAGTGTGACGTTGCCCCACGGACCTAATCCAGTTTGAAATAGACTCTGGCCCATCGAAAAGGACCAGAGATGAAGCGCAACAGGTTTAGCGAAGAACAGATTATCGGTAACCGGCCGGGTTGGACACTCGCGGCTCGGCTGGCTCACCCCAACCGAATACGCAACCACCTTTACCCCACGACGGGACCTGGCGCTGCGCTCAATGGCCAGCTCCACGCCAGCCCCCGTCTTCCACCAGGTTCAGCAGGGCCAAAACAACCCCCGGAGTCTACGTCACGCTGGATAAAAGATGGGGGCAACGTCATCTGGAACGCACCCTACAATGGTCCTCATCCCAATTTGACGAATAGCTTTTGTGATACAAAATGCGGAATATTGTGTTACACGTAGGTTGTGGAAAACGTATCATACTGTTTATTTTCCAAGCTTACGACGAGGGTTCGATTCCCGCTACCCGCTCCATTTCCCTAGGTGTCCAACAAATAAATGCCTGAGACGCTGAGTTTTCTCGCGTTTGAGAGCTTGTGATTCCAGAACTTTCGTCCGGTCTCTTCTGCGGCATTGCGGTGGACTACGCGGCGGCGGTGGCCGGGCAGTTCGAGACCGGTGCTCTGGTCACGCTGAAGGCGGCCGGCCAAGGCCCCCAAGGATGCACCGCAACAGGCGGCCTTTTCCTCTTGGGCTATGGTGAACCAGCGAACCACTCCGAGCCCATTCATCATACAACATACGAATTATTGTATGTTGACTTGTCTATTTAACTTCCATACCAGTTTGCACAAGGTCCGTTGATTGACAAGTCACAACGGGCCGGCGGCAGCGAGCTGCCGTTGCGGCCGGGAGGGACAAGTGCCCGGTCTTCGAGACACATTGGGAGGACAACCATGTTTCATCTGCCTAGGATGGCGGCTGCTGCCGTCGTCGCATCCACGCTTATGGTTTCGGCTGCCAGCGCCCAGACTGTGCTGCGCTCGTCCGATACCCATCCGGATGGCTATCCGACCGTTGAGGCGGTCAAGCACTTTGGCGAACTGCTTTCGGACAAGACCGATGGTCGTTATTCGGTTGAAGTGTTCCACTCGGCCCAGCTTGGCCAGGAAGCCGACACGATCGAGCAGACTCAGTTCGGTGTGATCGACCTCAACCGTATTTCGATCGGTGCATTCGGCACTCAGGTGCCGAAAGCGACCGTGACCCAGCTGCCCTTCATCTTCCGTTCGGCCGAGCACTTCCACAATGTGCTGGATGGTCCGATCGGTGAAGAAATTCTGGCGTCCTTCGAAGCCGTGGACGTCGTTGCTCTGGCTTATTACGATGGTGGGGCGCGCTCGTTCTATAACAGCGTCAAGCCGATCAATACGCCGGCCGACATGGAAGGCCTCAAGTTCCGCGTTATGGGTTCGGACATCTTCGTGGACATGGTCGGTGCGCTGGGCGGCAATGCCACCCCGATGCCCTATGGCGAAGTCTATTCGAGCATCCAGACCGGCGTTATCGACGGCGCAGAGAACAACTATCCGAGCTACGACACCGCCGGCCATGCGGAGGTTGCGCAGTTCTACTCGCTCGACGAACACCTGATGGTGCCCGAGGTGCTGGTGGTGTCCAAGATCGTCTGGGACGGAATGAGCGCCGAAGACCAGGCCGCCATGCGCGAAGCCGCTAAGGAATCTGTGGCTTACCAGCGTGAGCTCTGGGCTGAAAAGGAAGTTGAATCCAAGGCCGCCGTGGAGGCCATTGGCGTCAAGATCAACGAGGTCGACAAGCAGCCCTTCATCGATGCGATGAAGCCGGTCTATGACAAGTATGTCACCGATCCGGAACTGCAGGACCTTGTCGCCCGCATCCAGGCGACCGAAGGCTGATAGACCCCGCCGGGCCGACTTTGCCGTCGGCCCGGCTCGTTGTTTCTTGGGAGATTGAGCCGATGAAGAACGGGCTCCTCGCAGCAAGCCGGCTCTTCGGCGCCATATCCACGCTGGCCCTGTGGCTGGCCGGAACGGGTTTGGTGGCCATGACAGTGCTGGTCGCCTATCAGGTCTTTATGCGCTACGTGGTCAATGCGTCGCCGCCCTGGACTGAGGGCGCGTCCATCATGATCATGAGCTGGTTCATTTTCCTCGGGGCCGCAGTCGGCGTACGCGAAAAATTCCATATGGGCTTTGACGTGCTGCTCTATGCCTTGCCCGATAGTGCCAAGCCCTGGCTGCGCGGGGTCAGCGATGTCGCCATCTTTGCCTTTGCCTTCGGCATGATCTGGTATGGGCTCGAGCTGGCCATTCGTGGCTGGAGCGTGCGCATCCCCGTGCTCGGCCTGCCGCAAACATTCACCTATCTCCCCATCGTGGTGTCAGGCGTTCTGATCTGCCTGTTCGTGCTCGAGCGCATGGCTTTGCGGCTCGCCGGCGAACCGGTTGATGTCGAAACCACCGAATCGGCCGTCAGCGAGGCCTGAATATTATGGAATACTGGATCCTTTTCGGCACGTTCGGCCTGCTCATGGTCGTGGGTACACCCATTGCCTTTTCCTTGGGCATCGCCAGCTTTGCCACCATCGTCTATCTTGGCCGTCCGCCGGTCGTGGTGTTTCAGCAGCTGAATTCCGGCGTCTCGCCCTTCACCCTGCTGGCCATTCCCTTCTTCATTTTTGCTGGCGACCTGATGATGCGCGGCGGCATTGCCGCGCGGATCATTGCCTTTGCAGGCGCCCTGGTGGGCCATATTCGCGGTGGGCTGGGGCAGGTCAATGTTGTCGCCTCCACCCTTTTCGGCGGTATTTCCGGTTCGGCCGTGGCGGAGGCCGCTGCCGTTGGCGGCATCATGATTCCGCAAATGAAGGCGCGCGGCTATGGCGCCGACTATGCAGTGAATGTCACCTCCATGTCGGCCCTGATCGCCCTTCTGCTGCCGCCCAGCCACAACATGATCATCTATTCGCTCTCTGGCGGTGGCCGCATTTCCATCGCGGACCTGTTTACCGCCGGGATCATCCCTGGCCTGATGCTTGCGCTCGCCTTGATGTTCACCGCTTATGTGGTGGCGCGCAGGCGCGGCTACCCGACCGAGCCGTTCCCCGGCTTTGCCAAGACGCTGCAATATCTCGTGATTTCCATCCCGGGCCTGTTGCTCATCGCCATTATCTTTGGCGGCGTGCGCTCGGGCATTTTTACCGCTACCGAAAGTTCCTGCATTGCGGTGATCTACGCCTTCCTCGTCACGCTTCTGGTCTATCGCACCATGAGCTGGTCGACCTTCGTACACTGTGTCTCCGGCGCTGTACGGACCACGGCGATGGTGCTGTTCATCATCGGCGCCGCGGCATCTTTTGGCTGGCTGATGGCTTACCTGCGGGTGGCGCCGATTCTCACCGACATGGTGGGACAACTCACCAGCGATCCTTTGATGGTTTTGCTGCTGATCAATGTGCTGCTGCTTCTGCTCGGGACCTTCATGGATATGGGTCCGCTGATCATCATCACCACGCCGATCTTCCTGCCTATGGTGTCCAGCTTCGGCGTCGATCCGGTGCATTTCGGTGTGATCATGATCCTCAACCTGGGCATTGGGCTCAACACCCCGCCATTGGGACCAGTGCAGTTCGTAGCGGCGGCGGTGGGCAAGATTTCGATCTGGGCCGCCATGCGCAGCGTCTGGCCGTTCTACATTGCCGGCATCATTGTGCTTGGGCTGGTCACCTATATTCCGGCGCTGTCCCTGTGGCTGCCCAGCCTGTTCCGGTGATCCGATGATTTTGATCGACACGCCCGCTCCTGCCCGAAAGCCCAAGCTCGCCCAGATAGTGGTGGATGCGCTGCGCAAGCGCATCGGGGCCGGCGAATTCGGGCCTGGCGAGAAGCTGCCCACCGAAAGCCAGCTGACTACGCATTTCGGAGTTAGCCGGACCGTTGTCCGCGAGGCCATTGCTGCCTTGGCCGCCGATGGAATGGTGCAGCCTCGCCAGGGGGCCGGCGTGTTTGTGATGGCGCAGGCCACCTCAGCTTTCAGCGCCATTGCCGGTGAGCGCTCGAACAAGATTTCGGTGGCCCTTAATGTGCTCGAGGTGCGCATGGGCATCGAGATCGAGTCAGCGGGCCTGGCAGCCCAGCGCCACAGCACCAGTCAGGTGGCGGCCATTCAGGAGGCATGGAACGAATTCGGCCGGCTTCTGGACGAGGGCAATCCGACCGGAAGGACGGATTTTTACTTTCACCGCGCCATCGCGGCGGCGACGAACAACCCCTTCTATCTCGAAGTGCTCGATGCCCTGGGCAGCCGCACCATTCCGTGCGACGTGGCATCGCCCTGGGGCACCGAGAGCGTGCTGACCTACGAATATCAGGTCGGCCTGCACGAAGAGCACAAGCGAATTCTCAATGCGATCTCCGCCCGCGATGCCGATGGCGCACGCGAGGCCATGCGGGATCATCTCTCGCGCAGCCAGGACCGCTACCGCGCCCGCCTGGCTGAACAAAGTACCAGTAAACAGGACTAGACCATGAGCACCGATTTCGACATTCGCTTTGCCATCGATCCATCCACGGCAGCAGCCATGGGGACTGATGAGCTGCGCGAGAATTTCCTGATCGACGATCTGTTCGCCGCCGGCGAGGTGCGCTGGACCTATACCCACTACGACCGCATGGCGGTTGGCGGGGCTGTGCCCAATGGTGGCGCGCTGACGCTAGAAACGATCAAGCCAACCGGTACAGCCAATTTCCTCGACCGGCGTGAAATGGTCGCCGTCAATATCGGTGAGGCCGGCACGATCTCGGTCGATGGCACCGATCATGCAGTTGGGCCGCGCGATATGCTCTATATTGGCATGGGTGCCAAGGATGTGCGCTTTGCCGGCGAGGGCGCCAAATTCTACCTCCTGAGTGCCCCGGCTCATGCCAGCTATCCCACGACCCTGTTGCAGAAATCGGGCGCCAAGCGGCTTGACCTGGGCAGCAACGAGACCGCCAATGAGCGCTCGATCTTTCAGTATGTGAACGCCGACAGCGTAAAGACTTGCCAGCTCGTGGTCGGCCTTACCCAATTCGCGCCGGGTTCGGTGTGGAACACCATGCCGGCTCACGTGCATGACCGCCGCATGGAAGCCTATCTCTATGTCGATCTCAAGCCAGATGCCTTTGTAGTGCATCTGATGGGCGAGCCGGACGAAAGCCGACACCTTATCGTGCGCAATGAGCAGGCGATCCTGTCTCCGCCCTGGTCGATCCACTGTGGCGCAGGTACCGGCGCTTACACCTTCATCTGGGCCATGGCCGGCGACAATGTCGACTATACGGATGTGGAGAAGGTGGCCATGGAGGATCTGCGCTGATGGATCTGAGCGCGTTCTCCCTTGCAGGGAAGACCGTCATGGTCACCGGCGCCAATACCGGTATCGGTCAAGGCATCGCCCTGTCCATCGGTCGGGCCGGCGGGCGGGTCATTGGCGTTGGCCGGTCGACCATGGACGAGACGGCTGCGCAGATGGACGGCATCGGCGCCGAACTGGTAGCCGTGCAGTCCGATCTTGGCTCAACCAGCGATGCCCAGGCCATGTTCGAGGCGGTCTGGGACAAGCACGGGCCTATAGACGGGCTGGTCAACAATGCCGGGATCATCAAGCGCGTCGATGCGGTGGATTTCACCGAGGATGACTGGGACGCGGTGATGGACATCAATCTCAAGACGATGTTCTTCCTCAGCCAGTCTCTTGGGCGCAAAGCGATCGCAGCAGAACGCGAGGCGCGGATCGTCAATATTGCCTCCATGCTGAGCTTTCAGGGTGGCATTCGGGTGGCGAGCTACACCGCGTCCAAAAGCGGGGTGCTTGGCATTACACGGCTGCTGGCCAATGAATGGGCGAGCAAGGGCATCAATGTAAATGCGGTAGCGCCCGGCTACATCGAAACCAACAACACTGAAGCCCTGCGTAACGATCCGGATCGGTCTGCTGCCATACTGGGGCGGATTCCGGCCGGACGCTGGGGTGTTCCATCCGACATTGGCGATGCGGCAGTCTTCCTGCTGGCGCCCGCTTCCAACTACATGCACGGCGCCGTTATCCCGGTCGATGGCGGATGGCTCGCGAGGTAAATGAGATGACTGAACAGGTGTTTTTTGCGCAGCCCGAGTCCACCGATTGGACCGAGTTGGCGCCCGGCAATACCCGCAGGGTGCTGATTCATACGCCGGAGTTGATGCAAGTCGAATTCGGCTTCGACAAAGGGGCGGTCGGCGCGCCGCACAGCCACCCCCATATCCAGGTCAGCTATGTCGCCGAAGGCAGTTTCGAAGTGACAATCGATGGCAAGACAGAAGTCGTCGGGCAGGGCGGTAGCTTCATTGTGCCCTCCGGTCTCGTCCATGGCGTGGTGGCGCTGGAAAAGGGTCGGCTGGTCGATGTCTTCACGCCGATGCGGGCGGACTTTGTTTGATGAAGGTCATCTCTCATGATGGCTCATGAGAGATATTCTCAGCAAAAGGCGAGCGAGCAGCGCAGCGGACACTTGTTTGTCAATCTGCATGAACCGCCATGTTCGATGGAAGTGCGTTGGCCAGCGTTTGTTGGTCTGAAACCCTGCGGCCTCTGATTGATTTGAAAAACCCTCCCTGAGCGAGGCTCTGGACGAGTTTCATCAGGTGACCGCGAGAACCGCCGTTTGCCTTGGCAGCCTAGCGATCGTGGTGCGCTGACACAAAGTCCTCTTGACTTGTATGGAAGCAATTGTGATCTTGTGCCCAATCTGAGCGGGGATAACCTCTCAGGAACGGCCGGAGACACGTCATGGGCCTGCGGGTCCAGCCAGGGTATGTGGTAAAGCGTGAGCTACGCGGTACGTCTGCTGTCTGACCGATGTTAACCCACGGACAGCTGCTCGTATCGACCTTCTGAGTTGCCCGCTAATGATTTCAACCGTGCGGTCGCGGTTGGCGGGAAGAACCCCTCCCAGCAGCACCGCGCAGAATTGACCCCAAGATGGGGCATGGCGGGGAGCAAGGGATGGACGCAGGGCTGGCGCCTGGTGCTGCATGCACCGAACTCGAACGCTATCTGTTCGATCTCAATGGATATTTGGTCATTCCCGCCGCGCTGTCGGCTGAAGAGCTGGCGGCTTGTAACGCCACGCTCGACCAGCATCAGGATTTCGTGGGCGATGGTTGGGACGGTCATGTGCGCTTGTTCAACCGTCCTGACCGGCAGGAAGGCCTGATCCTGCAGCAGGTCTATGAGGCGGGTCCTGCCTGGGAGCGATTGATCGATCATCCGTCCTGGTTTGCCAAGGCTGTCCACTTCATCGGTGCCGACGATCCGGAGAATTTTGACGGGCACCACGGCCCCGCTTTCATCGATGAATGTTTCGCCTCGGTGCGCGGGCCGGGGCAGGCGCTGCGCCTGCATTCGGGCGGTCATGTGGGGACCATTCGTACCCAATACCGCTTTCACGCCGGACGGTTTCATTGCGGCCAGGTCAATGTGTTGATTGCACTGAACGATATCGGTCCTGGCGATGGCGCGACCATGGTCATTCCAGGCAGCCACAAATCCAATCTTCGCCATCCCCAGACCGTCGCTCTCGACAAGCGTGATGAGCAGACCTCGGTAGACGGCATTGCCGGGGCGGTGGAAGTGCATCTCAAGGCTGGCGACGCGCTGATGTTCGTCGACGCCATCATGCATGGCTCGGCCCGGCGCACCAATCCGGGCCAGCGCCGCATGACGGTTTATCGCTATGGCCCGAGCTGGGGCTATTTCCGGCATGACATGGTGCCCAGCCAGGAGCTTCTGGCGCGGCTGACGCCCGAACGGCGCCAGATCGTCATGCCACACAAATTGCCTGTGGCCGCCAACGCTTAGGTGGGACCAGTAGGGCACGAAGTTTGTTGACCCGCACCCGGAGGTACGTAAGTCAACAATGCAAATGGCAAGGGCCGGTTGAGGACCCGGCGCTGGCTGAAACTGGAAGGCTCAAGGGAGGAATACAATGAGCAAACTATCGAGAAGAACGTTTCTGGGGGCATCGGGCTCGGTGCTGGCACTGGCGGCCATGGGACGCCCGGCCTTCGCGCAGACGGCGGAGATCCGCCACTTCTGGTGGGGCAATCCGGAGCGCGACCGCCGCACCTTCGAAGTGATCGACATCTTCAATGGCAAGCACCCCGACATCAACGTCACTGGTGAAACCCTTGGTTTTGGCGACTATTTCACCAAGCTGACCACCCAGATCGCCGGCGGCAACATGCCCGACGTGATCCAGCAGGGATATGGCGTGCTGTTCGAATATATCGCCAATGGCGCCGTCGTGCCGCTGGACGACTACGTCGGCAAGACCCTCGATATATCCAAGATGGACCAGAGCGCCATCGATGCCGGCACCGTGGACGGCAAGTTCTATGCTCTCTCCATCGGCGCCAACAGCCATATGGCGATGTACAACACGCGGCTGTTCGAGGAAGCCGGGATCGTCCCGGGCGAGGACTTCGACCCCTATGGCTATACCTATGACGAACTGGCCGAGTTCGCCGCCGCCATCAAGGAGGCCACGGGCGTTGCTGGTACGGACGACAACACGGCGGACTACCAGAATTTCTCCGACTTCGTGGTGCAGAAGGGCGCCATGCTGTTCAACGAGGACGGCTCCTATGGCCCGACCCAGGAAATCGTCGAGGAATACTGGGCAACCTGGGAAAAGATCCGCAATGCCGGCGGCACCCCGCCGGGCCCGGAAAGTGCCGGTCTCGCCGGTGTGTCGGAGCTGAGCCAGATGGGCGTGGTCACCGGCAAGACGGCCATGACCTATCTCTGGTCCAACCAGTTGGTGGGCGTGCAAAGCCTAATGCAGGACACTCTTGGCGCGGCGATGTACCCCAATACATCTGAGATGGTGCCGGGCTCGATCGTGCAGCCCAGCCAGTTCGTCTGCCTGACGCGCGACAGTGCGAACCCTGAAGCCGCTACGACCTATATGAGCGCCTTCGTCAACGATCTGGACATGACCAAGGTGTTGGGTCTGGAACGCGGCATCCCGAGCCAGAGCGATGTGCGCGCCGCACTGCAGCCCGAACTGACAGATGTCGAGGCCCGCTCGGTCGAGTTCTTTGACAAGATCCAGGGCAAGACAGCCGTGCTGCCGCCGCCGCCGCCGAGCGGTTCGAACGAGGTCGAGCAGACATTCGAGCGCCTGGCCGTCAACGTTCTGCTTGGCGAACGCCCGATCCCCGAGGTTGCATCGGACTTCCTCGCTCAGGCCCGCGCCATCCTGGCCCGCGCTTAAGTCAGCAAACCCGGTCCGCCGCCCTTTCTCCCGTGGGGCGGCGGATATCTCCTCGGGAAGTGGCGGCGCCTGCCTTATCGTGGCAGGCGCTGCCTCCTGCTATATTCGATCCAACGGGAACAGTTGAGACTGGAGCCGCGCGTGCAAAAATTCTTCCGACGCAATTTTGCCGGATATGCCTTTCTGTCCCCGTGGCTGGTGGGCTTCTTCCTGCTGGCGATCGGGCCAATCCTGGCTTCGCTCTATCTCAGTTTCACCAAATATAATGTGGTGCGCCCGCCGCAATGGCTCGGGCTCGACCACTACATCTATATGTTTCAGTACGACCAGCGGTTCTGGAAGGCCCT
Organism: Devosia polycyclovorans; assembly: GCF_042181575.1. GTDB lineage: Bacteria > Pseudomonadota > Alphaproteobacteria > Rhizobiales > Devosiaceae > Devosia > Devosia polycyclovorans. The sequence goes on from NZ_CP170082.1 coordinate 2,202,406, forward strand.
GCAGGTGACCTTCCAATTCGTGGTCATTTCGGTGCCGCTCAAGCTGATCTTCGCTCTCGGGGTGGCAATGGCTCTCGACAAGGGCATTCGCGCCATCGGGTGGTATCGGGCGCTGTTCTATCTGCCCTCGATTCTGGGCGGCTCGATTGCCGTGGCCATCCTGTGGCGCCAGCTCTTCAACTATGACGGGGTGATCAATTCAATCCTGCGCCTGTTCGGCGCCGAGGGACCCTATTGGCTGGCCGATCCGAAATATTCGCTCTGGACGCTGATCGTGCTGGCCATCTGGCAGTTCGGATCGCCCATGCTGATCTTCCTTGCCGGCCTGCGCGCCATTCCGCAGGAGCTTTACGAGGCAGCGGAGATCGACGCGGCCGGGCCGGTGAAGAAGTTCTTCGCCATCACCGTGCCGCTGCTGGCGCCCGTCATTTTCTTCAATCTGGTGTTGCAGATGATCGAGGCCTTCAAGAGTTTCTCTGGCGCCTTCATCATTTCCGGTGGCTCGGGCGCGCCGCTCGACAGCCTGCTGTTCTTCACCGTCTATCTCTACAACGAGGCTTTCAGCTTCCTGCGCATGGGCTATGCCTCGGCGTTGGCCTGGGTGCTGTTGCTGATTATTGCGCTGTTCACCGCCATTGCCTTCTGGACCTCCAAATACTGGGTCCACTACGAGAACGAGAGGGGCTGAGCCATGAGCGCATCCACCATGCCCGCCCAGACGACCGCCGACATTGCGCATGCCTATCGCGAGGAGAGGGCCAGGCGCGCCAAGCGCTCCGCCGTGCTCAAGCACGTCTTCCTGATCCTCACCTCGCTGGTGATGATCTACCCGCTGATCTGGATGTTTGCCGCTTCGCTCAAGCCTGACAATCAGATCTTCGGCGATCTGGGTCTATGGCCGAGCGAATTTCAGTGGGAGAACTATTCCGAGGGCTGGAACGCCCTGCCGGTGAGCTTCACGACCTTTTTCTGGAACTCGACCGTGGTCACCGTGCTCTCGGTGGTGGGCAATGTCATCTCCTGCTCGTTTGCCGCCTATGCGTTTGCGCGGCTCGAATTCTCGGGCAAGACCATCTGGTTCGCCTTGATGATGATGACGCTGATGATCCCCTATCATGTCGTGCTCATCCCCCAATATATCCTGTTCCTCAACCTGGGTTGGGTGGACAGCTATCTGCCGCTGATCGTGCCCAAATTCCTGGCGGGCGATGCCTTCTTCATCTTCCTGATGATCCAGTTCTTCCGTCAATTGCCGCGTGAGCTGGACGAAGCGGCGATGATCGACGGGTGCTCGCCCTTCAAGATTTACTGGGCCATCATCATGCCCCTGAGCCTGCCGGCCATGGCAACGGCGGCGATCTTTTCGTTTATCTGGACCTGGGAGGATTTCCTGGGGCCGCTGGTCTATCTCAACGACATGAAAGACTACACCGTGCCCCTGGCGCTGCGCAGCTTCATCAGCACCGACGGCGTCAGCCAGTACGGACCGATGTTCGCCATGTCGATCCTCTCCATCCTGCCCATTCTCCTGTTCTTCATCATCTTCCAGCGACTCATCATCCGCGGGATTGCGATGAGCGGCCTCAAGTAAGAAGCGAACACCATGGCATCTGTTACCCTTTCCGAAGTCCGCAAGGCCTATTCCGGTTTCGAAGTCATCCATGGCATCGATCTGCAAGTGCAATCGGGCGAGTTTCTTGTGCTTGTCGGCCCGTCGGGCTGCGGCAAGTCCACCCTGCTGCGCATGATCGCCGGGCTCGAAGAAATCACTGACGGCACGATTTCCATTGGCGACCGCGTCGTCAACGACCTGCCCGCCAGCCAGCGCAATCTCTCCATGGTGTTCCAGTCGTACGCGCTCTACCCGCATATGAGCGTGCGCAAAAACCTGGCCTTCGGCCTGTCCAATCTGCGCATGCCCAAGGACGAAATCGAGCGCCGCGTAGCCGATGCGGCCCGCATATTGCAGATCGGGGAGCTGATGGAGCGCAAGCCGCGCCAGCTCTCGGGCGGGCAGAAGCAGCGCGTGGCCATTGGCCGGGCCATCGTGCGCGAACCCCAGCTCTTCCTGTTCGATGAGCCCTTGTCGAACCTCGACGCAGAACTGCGGGTGCAGATGCGCGTCGAATTGGCCGGGCTCTACAACCGGCTGGGCACCACCATGATCTATGTGACGCACGACCAGACCGAGGCCATGACCATGGCCACGCGCATAGCCGTGCTCAACAAGGGCAATCTCGAGCAGGTTGGCACGCCATTCGAGCTCTACAACAATCCACGCAATCTGTTCGTGGCCAGCTTTATCGGCTCGCCCAAGATGAACTTGCTCAAGGGCGATGCAGCGGGGCAGGGGGTCAATCTGAGCGGATTGGGGACCTTGCCCGCGCAATTGGGAACCAGCGGGCCGGTGACGGTCGGCATCCGGCCCGAGCATCTGGGGCTCAACCAGCCTGGCGATATCGCGGTGGATGGCACCATCACACTGGTCGAATATCTGGGCAGCGAGCTGTTCGTCTATGTGGCACTGGCCGATGGCCAGAGCCTGCTCGCCCAGGCCCCCGGCAACGCCCAATTCAGGCGCGGCGACCAGGTTTCGCTCGGCTTCAAGGCAAGCGATGCGCATTTCTTTGATGCCGAAGGCCTGCGGATCGAGGCGTCTGCGTGAGCCACCAGCTTCTTGACCGCCTGCGGGCGGTGGACGTCGCCGAAAAAATCGGCCCGCTAGCCAAACCCGCCAATGCTGCGCTGCTCGAAGAATGGCAACGCTCTGGAGTCCGTTTCGTATCGAGCGCCGACCAGCTGACCGATCGCTATTACGATGCCGTCCGTGAACTATTCGATTGCATCGCTCCGGCGGCAGGCGAAACGCCGATCCTGCATGAAGGCGGCATCTATCATGGCTGCTGGCTCGAGAGCACCGGCACGATAAATGCCGAACTGCTGAGCCGCTTCCTGCCCTCGGTGACGACGGCGACCTATTCCGCCTTTGCCCGCTACCAGCGGGACGATGGGCTATTCCCTTATAAGGTTACCCCACAAGGGCCTGCCTTCAACCAGATCCAGCTCGTGACGCCATTGGCGCGCTCGGTATGGAACCATTTTCGGCTCAATCGGCTCGATGCGGGCTGGCTGACCGAGATGTTCGGGGCCATGTCGCGCTACGATGCGTGGCTGGCTCGTCACAGAGACACGCTGGGCACCGGCGCCGTCGAGGCGTTCTCGACCTACGATACCGGGCATGATTTGTCCTCACGCTTCTGGCACGTGCCGGACAGTCCCTTTGCCAATGACCCGACCCGCTACGATCCGGACAATCCCATACTGCCCTTCATCGCTCCCGACCTGACGGCCAACGTTGCCTGCCAGCGCGATTATCTCGGGGCCATTGCCGATCATCTTGGCGGCGACGGCAATGCCTGGCGGCAAAAGGCCGAGGCTAGCCGCGTGGCGCTTTACGAGCAGTGTTTCGACCCCGACGACGTTTTCTTCTATGATCGCGACCGGCATGGCCGTCTGGTTCGTGTGCAGTCGGATAATTTGTTGCGTGTCCTCGCCTGCGAAGTTGGAGACGCCGATGGCTTCGCCGAGGCGCTTGCGCGCTATTTGCTCAACACACGCAAATTCTTCGCAAAATTCCCTCTGACGTCCATTGCGCTTGATGACCCCCGTTTCGACCCGACATTCGGCCAAAACAGCTGGAACGGTCCCACCAACTTCCTGACTTTGATTCGAACGCCGCACGCCTTCGAACACCACGGGCACCACGTGGAGCTGAGTTGGATCATGCAGCCTACGTTGTCGGCCCTGTTCAATGCGGACCGTTTCCCGCAAACGTTGAGCCCCTATACCGGGCAAGCGGGTTTCACGGAGAAATACTCACCCTCTATCCTCTGCCTTCTCGATTTCATCGAGCGTCTGTCCGGCATTGTGCCGCGCCCGGACGGAGCCATCTGGTTCACCAGCCTGTTGCCCAAGCCGGTCCTGCACAAGCACGAGAACTGGGAGACTGGCTATGCCCGAAGGGTGGGAGGCACAAGTTACGAACTGATCAACACCGCGCTTGGCGGCGAAATCTATCGCAATGGAGAGCTGATCTGCCGCTTTCCGGCGGGCATACGGGTCATGCTGGACCAGAGCGGGGCATTGCTGGGCCTGGTTTGTGTCACCAGCCGGCAAGTAGACGGGGTCTTGACGTTTCAAGGGCAGGACCATGCATTCCGCATATTGCCCAATGAGCAAATCGCGTTTGAAAGTGGTTCGTGGAGCAGAACTGCGTCGCCAGGCCTGGTGCTGCCGAGCTAACGGCGGTGCCGATGTAGGTGTGTGACGACCGACGGTTCGCGGAACGTGGCGGCGTGTTGAAAAACGCGTGAGCGTTCCGCCCTCGCGGAATGCTGGCAGAATGGCGGGCTGATTGGCAGTGCGAGATGAGACCACAGGTCGCGGACCTTTGTGCCCTTGAGCTTTGTATCGGGCGAGGCGTCTAGTTCGACTGGCCCGAGGGTTGGGCCATCATCGGAAATGAGCGAACCAAACTGCAGGTGGCGCTAAGACAATGTGTGGTGGGACGCGGAGTCGGGGACGACGGATGATGGGGGCAAACTGCCCCTTGCATCTGCCGCACTTTCCCATTAGACACGGCGTCGCCTGAAGGGGTTTAGCTCAGTTGGTAGAGCATCGGTCTCCAAAACCGAGGGTCGTGGGTTCGAGTCCCCCAGCCCCTGCCAGGCACTAGAAGCGCAGCTCGTAGAGCATGGCTCCGCTCCGCTTTCCGACAATTCCGGTCTTGATGGCTGCCTTGGCGCGAGTGTGGTTGCACGGCCGCATCTGCGCGTCGGGCCTTCGAAAAAAGAGCCAGTCCCCGGCAGGGGTTGGGAGTGCATGGGATCCGGGGACTGACGTTGGAGGTCGCAGGAGGCAAGTCCTGCGAGTTCAGAAACGCGTTTCCATGCGAATGGTTGCGGGCGCCCGGAGCAAAAGTGCACCGCGCGAATTTCTCCCGTAACAGGACGGCTACCGTTACTCTGCGGCTGCAGGCAGGGCGTCGCTGTGCCGGGCTTTAAGCCTGTTGAGCTGGTGAGCAGCATGGGTGAGCAGGGCGGTGCGGACCTGCTCGTGAGGAACCTTGCCGCAATCGGCCTTCACCGGAAGGTTGAGTCCGTATTCGGTGACATTGCCACGGAACTGCTCGCGAATCCGAACCCGCACAGCGCCCGTGATACGGCCGGGTATGGTGGCATGGGGACCAAAATGCAAAAGTTGGCAGGCAAGGACCTCGAACGACATTGCTCCCTCCAAGAGCGTTGCCACATTCCGGGCACAATCTATCCAACGCTAAGGAAAGCTGGCGTGCAAGGGGGATTCGATCGCAATTTCGGCTTATGCTTTACATGTGATCGGAAATAGGGGGTGTTTCAGCCCGTGATTCCCACGCCAAGCCTGTTGCATTCCACGACCAAAGCCTCTAGATAGCCCGCTCTAGCCGTGCGGGATTCCTGCGCGGCCTTTGGTTTTGCACCAAGACACGAAGTAGATTTGCCCATGGCCCGCACGAACCCAGTACAGTTTTTCCAGCAGGTTCGCTCGGAAGTCAGCAAGGTCACCTGGCCGGGCCGGAGCGAGATCGTGATTTCCACGATCATGGTTCTGGTTCTGGTTATCCTGGCCAGCCTGTTCTTTCTTGCGGCGGATCAGGTCATTTCCTGGCTCGTGTCCTTGATGCTGTCGATCCGCTGATCCGGATCATTATTTAGATATTTGGGAGCGGCGACCCTTTATGGCCAAGCGCTGGTATATCGTGCAGGCGTATTCGAACTTTGAGCGCAAGGTGGCGGAAGATATTCGCCTCAAGGTCGCGCAGAAGAAGCTCGAGCACCTGTTTGAAGACGTGATTGTGCCGACCGAGAAGGTCGTCGAGATCCGTCGTGGCCGCAAGGTCGATGCGGAGCGCAAGTTCTTTCCGGGCTATGTGCTGGTCAAGATGGACATGACCGACGAGGCGTTCCACCTGATCAAGAACACGCCCAAGGTCACTGGTTTCCTCGGCTCGGACAACAAGCCGATGCCGATTTCGGAGAGCGAGGCCATGTCCATCCTGCAGCAGGTGCAGGAAGGTGTGGATCATCCCAAGCCCTCCGTCAGCTTCGAAGTCGGCGAGAACGTTCGTGTTTCGGATGGGCCGTTCGCCAGCTTCAACGGCATCGTCGAAGAGGTGGACGAGGAACGCTCGCGCCTCAAGGTCGAGGTCTCGATTTTCGGTCGCCCCACGCCTGTGGAGCTCGAATACGGTCAGGTCGAAAAGGTCTGATCAAAGCTATCCGGCCTTGGCCGGATAAAACCCGTGGAAGGGGATGGCGCTCTAGCCGGCGTCAGGAAACCGCACCACGGCTTCAACTGCCCATTCGGGCACTAGAGAAGGATGAAAAATGGCTAAGAAGATTACGGGCTATATCAAGCTCCAGGTGCCGGCTGGCTCTGCCACCCCGTCGCCCCCGATCGGTCCGGCGCTGGGTCAGCGCGGTCTGAACATCATGGAATTCTGCAAGGCCTTCAATGCGGCCACGCAGGAGCTCGAAAAGGGCTCGCCGATTCCGACCATCATCACCGCCTATGCCGACAAGAGCTTCACCTTCGAGATGAAGCAGCCGCCGGTGACCTACTTCATCAAGAAGGCGATGAACCTCAAGTCCGGCTCCAAGCTTCCGGGCAAGGAAAGCGCCGGCACCATCACCGAGGCCCAGCTTCGCGATATCGCCGAGAAGAAAATGAAGGATCTCAATGCGGACGACGTTGAATCCGCAATGAGCATGATCGCCGGCTCTGCCCGGTCGATGGGCATTCAGGTCGAGGGCTGATAGAGATGGCAAAGATCGCAAAGAAGGTCGCCGCTGCCCGTGAAGGCATCGACCGCAACAAGCTGTATTCGCTCGAGGAAGCCGTCAAGCTGGTGAAGTCCAAGGCTTCCGCCAAGTTTGACGAGACTGTCGAGATCGCGATGAATCTCGGTGTTGACCCGCGTCACGCCGATCAGATGGTTCGTGGTGTTGTGAGCCTTCCCAATGGCACCGGCAAGACCGTTCGCGTCGCTGTGTTCGCCCGTGGCGCCAAGGCAGACGAAGCCACCGCCGCCGGTGCTGACATTGTTGGCGCTGAAGACCTGCTCGAAACCATCCAGTCGGGCAAGATCGACTTTGACCGCTGCATTGCCACCCCGGACATGATGCCGCTGGTCGGTCGCCTGGGTAAGATCCTGGGCCCGCGCAATCTGATGCCGAACCCCAAGGTCGGCACGGTGACCATGGACGTCAAGGGCGCCGTTGGCGCGGCCAAGGGCGGCGCTGTGGAATACCGCGTCGAGAAGGCCGGTATCATTCACGCCGGTATCGGCAAGGTGTCGTTCTCCGAGGATGCACTGCTGCAGAACATCAAGGCGTTCACCGACGCCGTGCAGAAGTCCAAGCCGGCTGGCGCCAAGGGTACCTATGTCAAGCGGGTGTCCGTGAGCTCCACCATGGGCCCGGGCGTCCACGTCGAGCCGAATACGGCCGTCTAATCCGAATTCCGGGCGGTTCGCCGCCCGGTTTCGCCGTCCCTTAGGGGGCTGCGTTAAGTCCTGTCCGAGACTGCCGGCCGGCATCATGCCGTTAATTCCAGTTCTGGAGCCAGCAATAGACGGGGTGAGACCCAATTCCGGGCCGAATGGCCCAAAGGTTGTGGTTCGAACCTAAGCCAGTTGCCCCTTGCGGGCACTCGGTTGGCAGGCACTAACCGTTGTTCCCCGGCCCAAAGGGCAGGGGGCAGCAATTGGCAATGGTCCCTTGGCGAATGCCCTGGGGCTTATTTGTGGAGACTAGCTTTGGAAAGAGCGGAAAAGCGTGAAGTCGTCGCCTCGCTCCAGGAATCCCTTGCGGGTGCTGGATCGATCGTCGTCGCGCACAATACCGGCCTGACCGTCGCTGCGTTCACTGACCTGCGCGTGCAGGTCAAGAAGGCTGGCGGCAAGGTCAAGGTCGCCAAGAACCGCCTTGCCAAGCTCGCTCTTAAGGAAATCGATGTCGCGGATATCTCGGGCCTGTTTACCGGCCCGACCGTCATCGCCTATGCGGAAGATCCCGTCGCTGCACCCAAGATCGCAGCGGCCTTCGCCGAGAAGAACCAGAAGTTCGTTATTCTCGGTGGTGCCATGGGTACGACCGCTCTGGACGCCGATGGCGTCAAGGCGCTGGCAACCATGCCGTCGCTGGACGAACTGCGCGCCAAGCTCGCAGGTCTTGTCAAGCAGCCGGCAACGAACATCGCTTCCATTCTCGTGCAGCCAGGCGCGGGCATTGCCCGCGTTCTCAAGGCTCACGCCGAAAAGAGCGAAGCGGCGTAAGGCCGTTCCAAACTACCTCAACATTCGAACCCGAACCCAAACTGAAAAGAGTGTAAAATGGCTGATCTCGCCAAACTCGTTGATGATCTCTCGGCCCTGACCGTTCTGGAAGCTTCCGAGCTGTCCAAGATGCTGGAAGAAAAGTGGGGCGTTTCCGCTGCTGCTCCGGTTGCTGTCGCTGCCGCTGCTGGTGGTGGTGCTGCTGCTCCGGCCGCTGAAGAAAAGACTGAATTCGACGTGATCCTCGCCTCCTTCGGCGACAACAAGATCAACGTCATCAAGGAAGTCCGTGGCATCACCGGCCTGGGCCTGGGCGAAGCCAAGGCGCTGGTTGAAGGCGCTCCGAAGGCCGTCAAGGAAGGCGTGTCCAAGGCTGAAGCCGAAGACATCCAGAAGAAGCTGGAAGCTGCCGGCGCCAAGGTCGAACTGAAGTAATTTCAGTTTATGACTTGAAATTTGCGAAATGGCGCTTTATGTGCCATTTCGCTTTTCCGTTTCTGACGGAATGATTCGCTCTGGGCCGATTGGATGGGTCCGGGCCCCAATTTGCGGAAATATATGACGAATTTGGATGTCGCGGGCAGTTTGAAGCCTCTGTTGACCTCGCCGTGGGCTGTCCCTCGTGCGGGGCTTTAGTCGCTGATCACGTGTCTGTGAACCGGCTCATCGGGTTGTGAGCCGGATTCTTGTGCCATCCGCCAAGACCCCGAGAATTGACTAACCAGGCATATATCCCGAGCGCCGACGGCTGATAGTCGGGTCTTTGGATATCTGCCTCCGAGATAAGCGCTTAAAGTAGGAGCTTTCATGGCTACCACGTTCAACGGCCGCCGCAAGGTTCGCAAGTCCTTCGGCTCCATCCGCGAAGTCACGGAGTTGCCCAATCTGATCGAAGTCCAGAAGGCTTCCTATGATCAGTTTCTTCAGGTCGACGAGCCCAAGGGCGGACGTCCTGAGGAAGGGTTGCAGTCCGTGTTCCGCTCGGTGTTCCCCATCACCGACTTCTCGAACACCGCCTCGCTCGAATTCGTGCGCTACGAGTTCGAACAGCCAAAGTACGACATTGATGAGTGCCGTGCGCGCGACATGACCTTCGCTGCCCCGCTCAAGGTGACGCTGCGGCTGATCGTGTTCGAAGTGGACGAAGAAACCGGTGCGCGTTCGGTCAAGGACATCAAGGAGCAGGACGTCTATATGGGCGACATGCCCTTCATGACGCCCAACGGCACCTTTGTCGTCAATGGCACTGAGCGCGTTATCGTTTCGCAGATGCACCGTTCGCCCGGCGTGTTCTTCGACCACGACAAGGGCAAGACCCACTCTTCGGGCAAGCTGCTGTTTGCTGGCCGTATCATTCCCTATCGCGGTTCCTGGCTCGATATCGAGTTCGACGCCAAGGACATCGTCTATGCGCGTATCGACCGTCGCCGCAAGATTCCGGTCACTTCGCTGCTCAAGGCGCTGGGCATGGATGCCGAGGAAATCCTCGACACCTATTACAGCAAGCTGCATTACGAGAAGACCGAGAAGGGCTGGCGCGTCCCCTACGACGCCGAGAAGTGGAAAGGCGCCAAGCCGACCCATGACCTGATCGATGCCAAGACTGGCGACGTGGTGCATGAGGGCGGCAAGAAGCTCTCGGCCCGCCAGGCCAAGAAGCTGGCTGAGAACGGCCTGACCCATCTACTGGCTGTCGATGAAGACCTCTATGGCATGTATGTCGCCGAGGATCTGGTGAATCTCCAGACCGGTGAGATCTATGCCGAGGCCGGCGACGAGCTGGACGAAAAGCTGTTGACCACTCTGGTGGACAAGGGTTTTGACGAGCTGCCGATCCTGGACATCGATCACATCTCGATTGGTGCCTATCTGCGCAACACGCTGGCGATCGACAAGAACGAGACGCGTGAAGACGCGCTGTTCGACATCTATCGCGTGATGCGTCCCGGCGAGCCGCCGACCGTGGAAACCGCTGAGGCGATGTTCCAGTCGCTGTTCTTCGATGCCGAGCGCTACGACCTTTCGGCCGTCGGTCGCGTCAAGATGAACATGCGTCTTGAGCTCGATGCTCCCGACACCATGCGCACCCTGCGCAAGGAAGACATTGTTGAAGTCGTCCGGACCCTGGTCGACCTGCGCGATGGCCGCGGCGAAATCGACGATATCGACAATTTGGGTAACCGCCGCGTCCGTTCGGTCGGTGAACTCATGGAGAACTCATACCGCCTTGGTCTGCTCCGCATGGAGCGTGCCATCAAGGAGCGCATGAGCTCGGTCGAAATCGACACCGTCATGCCGCAGGACTTGATCAACGCCAAGCCGGCTGCCGCCGCGGTGCGTGAATTCTTCGGTTCCTCGCAGCTGAGCCAGTTCATGGACCAGACCAACCCGCTCTCGGAAGTCGCGCATAAGCGTCGTCTTTCCGCGCTTGGGCCGGGTGGTCTTACCCGTGAGCGTGCCGGTTTCGAAGTGCGCGACGTTCATCCGACCCACTACGGCCGTATCTGCCCGATTGAGACGCCGGAAGGCCCCAATATCGGTCTGATCAACAATCTGGCCACCTATGCGCGCGTCAACAAGTACGGCTTCATCGAAACCCCGTACCGCAAGATCGTCGACGGCAAGCTGACCAATGAAGTGGTTTACCTCTCCGCCATGGAAGAGGCGAAGCACTATGTCGCTCAGGCAAACGTGCAGTTTAACGCTGACGGGACCCTGAAGGACGATCTGGTTGTGGCTCGCCACGCTGGCGACAACGGCCTGACGCCCAAGGAAAACGTCGATCTGATGGACGTTTCTCCCAAGCAGATGGTCTCGGTTGCGGCTTCCCTGATCCCGTTCCTTGAAAACGACGACGCCAACCGCGCCCTGATGGGCTCGAACATGCAGAAGCAGGCTGTGCCGCTGCTGCGTGCCGAGGCCCCCTTCGTGGGTACCGGCATGGAGCCCGTCGTGGCCCGTGACTCGGGCGCTGCGATCGTGGCCAAGCGGACCGGTATCGTGGACCAGGTGGATGCGACCCGTATCGTTATTCGTGCGACGGCCGAAACCGATGCGTCGAAGTCGGGCGTCGATATCTACAACCTGATGAAGTTCCAGCGTTCGAACCAGTCGACCTCGATCAACCAGCGCCCGCTGGTGGTGGTGGGCGACCATATCAATGCTGGTGACATCATTGCCGACGGTCCTTCGACCGAACTGGGCGATCTGGCCCTGGGCCGGAACGTGCTCGTCGCGTTCATGCCCTGGAATGGCTACAACTTCGAAGACTCCATCCTCCTGAGCGAAAAGATCGCCATGCAGGACGTCTTCACCTCGATCCATATCGAGGAATATGAAGTGATGGCTCGCGACACCAAGCTTGGTCCGGAAGAAATCACCCGCGATATTCCCAACGTCTCGGAAGAAGCGCTGAAGAACCTGGACGAAGCCGGTATTGTGCATATCGGCGCCGAAGTGCAGCCGGGCGACATCCTCGTTGGCAAGATCACCCCCAAGGGTGAATCGCCGATGACGCCGGAAGAAAAGCTCCTGCGCGCCATCTTCGGTGAGAAGGCCTCTGACGTTCGCGACACCTCGCTGCGCGTGCCCCCGGGCGATGCCGGTACCGTCGTGGAAGTCCGTGTCTTCAACCGTCATGGCATCGACAAGGACGAGCGTGCCATGGCCATCGAGCGCGAGGAGATCGAGCGCCTGGCCAAGGACCGCGACGACGAGCAGTCGATCCTCGACCGCAACGTCTATGCGCGCCTCAAGGAAATGCTGTTCGGCAAGGCCGCAACGGCCGGTCCGAAGGGCTATGTTGTTGGCACCAAGCTCAATGACTCGATCTTTGAAGGTCAGCCCCGTTCGAAGTGGTGGCAGTTTGCCGTCGAGGACGACAAGGTCATGACCGAGATGGAAGCTCTTCATGCGCAGTATGAAGAGAGCCGTCGTCTGCTCGAGCAGCGCTTCATCGACAAGGTCGACAAGCTGCAGCGCGGTGATGAACTTCCGCCGGGCGTGATGAAGATGGTCAAGGTCTTCATTGCTACCAAGCGCAAGATCCAGCCGGGCGACAAGATGGCCGGTCGCCATGGTAACAAGGGCGTGGTCTCGCGCATTGTTCCAGTCGAGGACATGCCGTATCTCGAAGACGGCACTTCGGTCGATATCGTGCTCAACCCGCTCGGTGTGCCCTCGCGCATGAATGTGGGCCAGATCCTGGAAACCCATCTGGGTTGGGCCTGTGCCGGCATGGGTCGCAAGATCGACGAGATGGTTCGCGCCTATCACGCCAAGGGTGACCTGACCCCGCTGCGCGCTGAGATCAACACGCTGTTCGCCAATGACGACACGCTCAATGATCTCGACGACGACAGTCTGGTTCGCCTGGGTGAACACCTTTCCAAGGGCGTGCCGATTGCGACCCCGGTGTTTGATGGCGCCAAGGAAGCCGACATCGTCGTGATGCTGGAGCAGGCGGGTCTGAAGGCCTCGGGTCAGTCGACCGTCTATGACGGCCGTACCGGCGAGCAGTTCGACCGTCAGGTGACCGTGGGCTACATTTACATGCTCAAGCTCGACCACCTGGTGGACAACAAGATTCACGCGCGGTCGATCGGTCCGTACTCGCTCGTCACCCAGCAGCCGCTGGGCGGCAAGGCGCAGTTTGGTGGTCAGCGCTTCGGCGAGATGGAAGTGTGGGCCCTCGAAGCGTATGGCGCTGCCTATACGCTGCAGGAAATGCTCACCATCAAGTCGGACGACGTGGCGGGTCGTACAAAGGTCTACGAGGCCATCGTGCGTGGCGACGACACCTTCGAAGCGGGCATCCCGGAAAGCTTCAACGTTCTGGTCAAGGAAATCCGGTCTCTCGGTCTCAATGTCGAACTCGACATGCGTGAGGACGAGGAACCAGAACAGCAAGATCCGGAGCTCGCACCTCCTCAGGAAGCGGCGGAATAATCCGGCACTTCCAGTTTCCATTCATCACCTCTCCACGGACCCGTTCATCTTCGGGGTCCTGGAGGGGTAGAGGAGAGAATAGATGAACCAGCATTCCCACGTCATGGACCCGTTCAACCCGGCCGTCCCCGTGCAGACTTTCGATCAGATGAAGATCTCGATCGCGAGCCCCGAGAAAATCCTGTCTTGGTCGTATGGCGAGATCAAAAAGCCAGAGACGATCAACTATCGTACGTTCAAGCCTGAGCGCGATGGCCTGTTCTGCGCACGCATTTTTGGCCCCGTGAAGGACTATGAATGCTTGTGCGGCAAGTACAAGCGCATGAAGTTCAAGGGCGTCATCTGCGAAAAATGCGGTGTTGAAGTCACCCTGAGCCGCGTTCGTCGCGAGCGCATGGGTCACATTGAACTGGCTGCGCCCGTTGCTCATATCTGGTTCCTCAAGTCTTTGCCGAGCCGCATTGCGCTGCTGCTCGACATGACCTTGAAGGATATTGAGCGCATCCTTTACTTCGAGAACTATGTTGTTCTTGATCCTGGTCTGACCCCGTTCACGCAGAATGAACTGCTCACCGAAGAGCAGTATCTGGACGCCCAGGACGAGTACGGTGCCGACAGCTTCACCGCCAAGATCGGCGCCGAAGCCATCCGCGAAATCCTGCTCGGTCTCGATCTCGAAAAAATCGCTGCCGATCTGCGCGTGGAAATTGCTGAGGCTACTACTGAGCTTAAGCCCAAGAAGCTCGCCAAGCGCTTGAAGATCGTCGAGCAGTTCATCGTTTCTGGCAACAAGCCCGAATGGATGATCATGACCGTCATACCGGTCATTCCGCCTGAGCTGCGCCCGCTGGTGCCGCTGGATGGTGGCCGCTTTGCGACTTCGGACCTGAACGATCTCTATCGTCGCGTGATCAACCGCAACAATCGCCTGAAGCGCCTGATCGAGCTGCGTGCTCCGGATATCATCATCCGCAACGAAAAGCGCATGCTGCAGGAAGCTGTTGACGCGCTGTTCGACAACGGTCGCCGTGGCCGCACCATCACCGGTGCCAACAAGCGTCCGCTGAAGTCGCTTTCCGACATGCTCAAGGGCAAGCAAGGCCGGTTCCGCCAGAACCTGCTGGGCAAGCGCGTGGACTATTCGGGCCGCTCGGTCATCACCGTGGGTCCGAACCTCAAGCTCCATCAGTGCGGTCTTCCCAAGAAGATGGCGCTCGAGCTGTTCAAGCCGTTCATCTATTCGCGCCTGGAAGCCAAGGGCTTCTCGTCGACCGTGAAGCAGGCCAAAAAGCTGGTTGAGAAGGAAAAGCCGGAAGTCTGGGATATCCTGGATGAGGTGATCCGTGAGCACCCCGTGCTGCTCAACCGCGCCCCGACGCTGCACCGTCTCGGCATTCAGGCTTTCGAGCCCATGCTGATCGAAGGCAAGGCGATCCGTCTGCACCCGCTCGTCTGCTCGGCCTTCAACGCCGACTTCGACGGCGACCAGATGGCTGTGCACGTTCCGCTGTCGCTCGAAGCGCAGCTGGAAGCACGCGTCCTGATGATGTCGACCAACAACATCCTGCACCCCGCCAATGGTCAGCCGATCATTGTGCCCTCGCAGGACATTGTGCTGGGTCTCTATTATCTGTCGCTGATGAACGACAATGAGCCCGGCGAGGGCATGGCTTTTGGTTCCTATGCGGAACTGGAGCATGCCATCGACAACAAGGTCGTTACCCTCCACACCAAGATCAAGGCACGCGTTCCGGCTTGGGATGCGGATGGCAAGCAGATCACCGAGATTGTGGAAACGACCCCGGGCCGTATGCTGATCGGCCAGATCCTGCCGATCAACCCGGCAGTGCCGTTCTCGACGGCCAACCAGCTGATGACCAAGAAGATGATCTCCAAGATGATCGACACCGTGTATCGCGGTTGCGGTCAGAAGGAGACGGTCATTTTCTGTGACCGTGTCATGCAGCTTGGCTTCAAGAACGCTTGTGACGCTGGCATTTCGTTCGGTAAGGACGACATGGTTATTCCGGCGTCCAAGTACACGATCGTGGAAGACACGCGGAAGCAGGTCGAAGAGTTCGAGCAGCAGTACAATGACGGCCTGATCACTCAGGGCGAAAAGTACAACAAGGTCGTGGACGCCTGGGCCAAGTGTGGCGACAAGGTTGCCGAAGAGATGATGGACGCCATTCGTACCGTCCAGATCGACGAGGAAACCAAGCGCCAGAAGCCGATCAACTCGGTTTACATGATGAGCCACTCGGGTGCCCGTGGTTCGCCGGCCCAGATGAAGCAGCTTGCCGGCATGCGCGGCCTGATGGCCAAGCCGGACGGTTCGATCATCGAGACGCCGATTACTGCGAACTTCAAGGAAGGCCTGAACGTGCTGGAGTACTTCAACTCCACTCACGGTGCTCGTAAGGGTCTGGCTGATACCGCGCTGAAGACTGCGAACTCGGGCTATCTGACCCGTCGTCTGGTGGACGTGGCGCAGGACGCGATCATCGTGTCCGAAGACTGCGGCACCGAGCG
Source organism: Devosia polycyclovorans (assembly GCF_042181575.1). Taxonomy (GTDB): domain Bacteria; phylum Pseudomonadota; class Alphaproteobacteria; order Rhizobiales; family Devosiaceae; genus Devosia; species Devosia polycyclovorans. The sequence goes on from NZ_CP170082.1 coordinate 2,218,259, forward strand.
TGGCCTGACCATGGAGCCGATCGTGGACGCCGGTCAGGTTGTGGCCTCTCTGGGTCAGCGCATCCTGGGTCGCACGACGGCCGACGATGTGTTCCACCCGATTTCGGGCGATCTGATCGCGCCGAAGGGCACTCTGCTCGAAGAGAAGCATGTCGACGTGATCGAAGAGGCCCGCATCCAGTCGGTCCGTATTCGCTCGCCGCTAACCTGTGACATGCGTCAGGGCTGCTGCGCGGCCTGCTATGGTCGTGACCTTGCACGCGGTACTCCGGTCAATATCGGTGAAGCTGTCGGCGTTATCGCTGCGCAGTCGATCGGTGAACCCGGTACCCAGCTCACCATGCGTACCTTCCACATTGGTGGTACCGCACAGGTGGTGGACTCGTCCTTCCTCGAGGCTGGTGCCGAGGGCAAGATCGCAGTGCGCAATCCGAACCTGGCAACCGTCGAAGGTGGCAAGCAGGTCGTGATGGCCCGTAACGTGTCGCTGGCGATCGTTGACGCTGACGGCAAGGAACGCGCTACTCACAAGGTGACCTACGGCTCCAAGCTGCTGATCAAGGAAGGCGACAGCGTCCGCCGCGGTCAGCGTCTGGCCGAATGGGATCCGTACACCCGTCCGATCCTCGCCGAAGTCGAGGGCGAAGTGGTGTTCGAGGACCTGGTGGACGGCGCTTCGGTGGCAGAAAACACCGACGAGGCAACCGGCTTCACCAAGCGCGTGGTCATCGACTGGCGCGGCAATCAGCGTGGTGAAGGCCTCAAGCCTGCCCTCGCGATCGGTCGCGGCGGTTCGATTGCCAAGGTCGAGCGTGGTGGCGATGCCCGCTACCTGCTCTCGGTCGATGCGGTCATCGCCGTCGAGCCGGGCGAGAAGGTTGCACCGGGTGACGTCCTCGCGCGTATTCCGCTCGAAAGCGCCAAGACCAAGGACATCACCGGCGGTCTGCCGCGTGTGGCCGAGCTGTTCGAAGCCCGTCGTCCGAAGGATCACGCCATTATCGCCGAGATCGATGGTACCATCCGCTTCGGTCGCGACTACAAGAACAAGCGTCGCGTCATCATCGAGCCGACCGAGGACGGTGCTGATCCGGTCGAATACCTGATCCCGAAGGGCAAGCCGTTCCATCTGCAGGAAGGCGACACCATCGAGAAGGGCGAATACATCCTGGACGGCAATCCGGCTCCGCATGACATCCTTGCCATCAAGGGCGTCGAGGAACTGGCGCGCTATCTCGTCAATGAGATCCAGGAGGTCTATCGCCTGCAGGGCGTGCTGATTAACGACAAGCACATCGAGGTGATTGTTCGCCAGATGCTGCAGAAGGTCGAAATCGTGGAACCCGGCGAATCCGGTCTGCTCAAAGACGAGCAGCTCGACAAGCTGGACTTCGACGAGCTCAACGATGCGCTGATTGCCGAAGGCAAGAAGCCGGCAACGGCGAACCCCGTGCTGCTGGGCATCACCAAGGCCTCGCTGCAGACGCGTTCGTTCATCTCGGCCGCTTCGTTCCAGGAAACCACGCGCGTCCTCACCGAGGCCGCAGTTTCCGGCAAGGCCGACCTGCTCGAGGGACTCAAGGAGAACGTCATCGTCGGCCGCCTGATTCCGGCCGGTACTGGTGCCGGTCAGTCCAAGGCCAAGCAGATTGCTGCCAAGCGTGACGACCTCATTCTTGAGGAACGCCGTCGTCAGGCAGAGACTGTGCAGATCGCGGCACCCGCTGCCGAGTAACGGATCCACGATGCAAGAATTGGGGAAGGGGCCTTCGGGCCCCTTTCTTTTTTGCTTAGTCGACCAGATCGAGGAAGCTCGCGAGTTCCCGGGCCGCCGCCGCGCCGGCGCGATTGGCCCCGATGGTGGAAGCCGAGGGGCCATAGCCAACCAGGTGCACGCGCGGGTCCTTTGCCACCTGTGTCGCGAGGCGCCCGGTCATGGTTATGCCACCGCTTTCTTCCTGCAACAGCAGAGGCGCCAGATGGTCCAGCGAACTGCGGAAGCCGGTGCACCAGAGTATGACGTCGACGTCGAGCTCCATCCCGTCTTCCCAGCGAACGCCCGTCGGCGTGATTTCCGAAAACATCGGTTGGCGATCAAGCACACCGCGCTTGCGCATGGATTCTATGGCTGGTGTGACCGGCAACCCTGTGACTGACACCACGCCGCGGGGCGGCAGGCCTGCGCGCACCCGCTCTTCTACCATGGCAACGGCCTTGCGACCCGCGTCTTCATCGAAGGGACCTTCCCGCCATCTTGGGGGCGTGCGGGTCACCCAGGTGGTTCTGGTCACCCGCGATATCTGGTCAAGAAGCTGGATGGCCGAGACTCCACCGCCCACGACCAGCACGTGCTGACCGGCGAACGCCTCTGCCGAGCGAAAGTCCCTGGTGTGGAGCGAGCGGCCGCCGAAACGATCCGCGCCGGGATAGGAGGGGATATAGGGGTTCTCCCAAGTTCCGGTTGCGTTGATGATTCCCCGTACGGCGAACAAGGCGCGATCGCTTTCAATGCGCAGGCGCTCGCCGCGATCACACACCATCGTGACCTTGGTCGGTCGTAGGACCTTGAGGTCAAAGTGATCTTCGTATGCTGAGAAGTAGTGGGGTACCGCGACCGAGGCTTTGACAGTCTCGTCGTCTCCGGCAAATTGGGCAAATCCCAGCCCGGGCAGATCGTGTACGCGGTTGACAGTACTCAGGGTGAGCGACGGCCAGCGAAATTGCCAAGCGCCCCCGGACCGCGGCGCTTCATCGAGCACCATGAAGTCCCGGCCCGGAACGAGGCCGAGCTTCTTGAGATGATAGGCGGAGCTCAAACCGGCTTGGCCGGCGCCTATGACCGCAATATCCAGTTTGAGGGCGGCATGGATTGGGAAATCGGTCACTCGGGGCTCCGCTCGGTCGTCCTGATCTAGGGGGCGAAGCACGTCGCAGCAAGGGCAGGGGGCGCACGTTTGCCCCCAAATCCTCAATGCAGGTCTTGCCGAACGGTTTTTGCCCTAACCGTCCAATGGGTGTCCGGGCGGTTGGATGGCTCGGTTGCCTGAAACGCAAGGCTCTCCCATGGATTTTTCACGAAAGAATCCTTGACGGGGCGAGTCTTCGGCTCTAAACAGCGGCTACCTTAGCGGTCGGTCGTGATTGCCACACCGGGTCCCTGCCACCTTGCGCGGGAATCCAGGGCGATCAAACACACTGTCGGGTAGTTAGACGAAGCAAATCCTTGTGCGCATGACTGCTGCCGAACGGCGGGTGGTCCGCTGCAATTGGGGCGCTGCCGAATCCTTCGCGGTTTCGGGCATGCGCCGCTTTGGTTTGCTTGTGTAGACCGAACTGGAGCGTGCCAATAGGCGGCTTCAAACGAGTACGTGGGGTCGTTCTGCTTTGAGCGGCACCAAAATTTGGACGATGGAAAGAGCGCAATGCCCACCATTAATCAGCTGATCCGCAAGCCACGCGCCAGCAAGCCAAAGCGGAACAAGGTTCCGGCCATGGAAGCAAACCCGCAAAAGCGCGGCGTGTGCTCCCGTGTGTACACCACGACCCCGAAGAAGCCGAACTCGGCTCTGCGTAAGGTTGCCAAGGTTCGCCTGACCAATCAGCGCGAAGTGATCTCGTACATCCCGGGCGAGGGTCACAATCTGCAGGAGCACTCCGTTGTGCTCATCCGCGGCGGTCGCGTGCGCGATCTGCCGGGCGTTCGCTACCACGTGCTCCGCGGTGTCCTGGACACGCAGAGCGTGAAGGACCGCAAGCAGCGCCGGTCCAAGTATGGCGCGAAGCGTCCGAAGTAAGGAGATATTGAGCGATGTCCCGTCGTCACCGCGCCGAAAAGCGTGAAGTTATTCCTGATCCCAAGTTCGGCGATCTGGTCGTTTCCAAGTTCATGAACTCGCTCATGAAGGACGGCAAGAAGTCCGCTGCCGAGTCCATCGTCTATGGTGCCTTCGATATCGTCGAGGCCAAGACCAAGCAGGACCCGATCACCGTGTTCCACGGCGCTCTGGACAATATTCGTCCGGCAGTTGAAGTGCGTTCGCGCCGCGTTGGCGGTGCAACCTACCAGGTTCCCGTCGAAGTCCGTGCCGACCGTCAGCAGGCCCTGGCCATTCGCTGGCTGATCGACAGCGCCCGCAAGCGTGGTGAGAACACCATGCGCGAACGCCTTTCCGGTGAGCTGATGGACGCGATGAACGGTCGTGGCCAGGCTGTCAAGAAACGCGAAGACACGCACCGTATGGCTGATGCCAACCGTGCATTCTCGCACTACCGCTGGTAGTAGGAGCGCCCCATGGCACGCGAATACCCGATTAATCTGTATCGTAACTTCGGCATCATGGCGCACATTGATGCTGGCAAGACGACTACGACCGAACGCATCCTCTACTACACCGGCAAGTCCCATAAGATCGGCGAAGTCCATGACGGCGCCGCGACCATGGACTGGATGGAGCAGGAGCAGGAACGCGGTATCACCATCACGTCTGCTGCCACCACGACCTTCTGGAAGGATCGCAATGGCACCATGCACCGCTTCAACATCATCGACACCCCCGGCCACGTGGACTTCACCATTGAAGTTGAACGTTCGCTGCGCGTGCTCGACGGTGCTGTTGCGCTGCTCGATGCCAATGCCGGTGTTGAGCCCCAGACCGAAACCGTCTGGCGCCAGGCCGACAAGTATCACGTGCCGCGTCTGATCTTCGTCAACAAGATGGACAAGATCGGTGCTGACTTCTACCGCTGCGTCGACATGGTTGGCACACGTCTGGGCGCCAAGGGCGTTCCGGTTCAGCTCCCGATCGGTGCCGAGAATGACTTCAAGGGCGTCGTCGACCTGATCGAGATGAATGCCCTGGTCTGGCGCAATGAAGAGCTCGGCGCGCAGTGGGATATCGTTGAGATCCCGGCTGACCTCAAGGAAAAGGCCGAGAAGTACCGCGAGCAGATGATCGAAGCCGCCGTCGAAATGGACGACGCTGCGATGGAAGCTTACCTCGAAGGCGAAATGCCGAGCAACGACACCATTCGTCGTCTGCTGCGCCGTGGCGTCTGCGACACCAAGTTCTTCCTGATCTTTGCGGGCTCCGCCTTCAAGAACAAGGGCGTTCAGCCGCTGCTCGATGGCGTGATCGACTTCCTGCCGGCTCCGACCGACGTCCCGGCAATCAAGGGTATTGATGCCAAGACCGAAGAGCCGATCGAACGTCATGCCGACGATAACGAGCCGCTCTCGATGCTGGCTTTCAAGATCGCCAACGACCCGCACATGGGCTCGCTGACCTTCTGCCGCATCTATTCGGGCAAGCTGGAGCAGGGCGCTCAGCTGGAAAACACCGTGAAGGGCAAGCGCGAGCGCGTTGGCCGCATGTTCCAGATGCACTCGAACAGCCGCGAGCAGATCAGCGAAGCTTTCGCTGGCGACATCGTGGCCATCGTGGGCCTGAAGGATACTACCACTGGTGATACCCTGTGCCCGTCCAACTCGCAGGTTATCCTGGAGCGCATGATCTTTCCCGATCCGGTTATCGACATTTCGGTTGAGCCGAAGTCGAAGGCCGACCAGGAGAAGATGGGCCTGGCGCTCAATCGCCTGGCTGCCGAGGATCCGACCTTCCGCGTCAAGACCGACGAGGAATCGGGCCAGACCATCATCTCAGGCATGGGCGAACTGCACCTCGACATCCTCGTGGATCGCATGAAGCGCGAGTTCAAGGTCGAGGCCAATATCGGCCAGCCGCAGGTTGCCTATCGTGAAACCATCACGAAGAAGACCATCAAGGACTACACCCACAAGAAGCAGTCTGGTGGTTCGGGTCAGTTTGCCCGCATCAAGATTGAAGTCGAGCCGGGTGAAGTCGGTAAGGGTCTTGAATTCGTCAACGCCATCGTTGGTGGCGCAGTGCCGAGGGAATATGTCCCTGGCGTTCAGAAGGGTCTGGAATCGGTCATGGGCGCAGGCCCGCTGATCGGCTTCCCGGTCGTGGACATCAAGGTCACCCTGACCGACGGTGCGTACCACGATGTGGACTCCTCGGTGCTGGCATTCGAAATCGCAGCGCGTGCGGGTTTCCGCGAAGCAATGCGTGAAGCCGGTCCGAAAATTCTCGAGCCGATCATGAAGGTTGAAGTTACGACGCCGGATGAGTACATGGGCGACGTCATCGGTGATTTGAATTCCCGTCGTGGGCAGATCCAGGGCACTGAAAGCCGTGGTGTGATCCAGGTCGTGAATGCATTTGTGCCGCTTGCCAACATGTTTGGTTACGTGAATTCGCTCCGGTCCATGAGCCAGGGTCGTGCTCAGTATTCGATGGTGTTCGATCACTACGAGCAGGTCCCGCAGGCAGTCGCCGACGAAGTCCAGGCCAAATACGCCTAAAAACAGCGCAAGCTACTAAAAACTCAACTGAATGTCGGCGATTGCGCTGACGAATTTGGAGAAAAGCGATGGCGAAGGAAAAGTTCTCCCGCAACAAGCCGCACTGCAACATCGGCACCATCGGTCACGTTGACCATGGCAAGACCTCGCTGACCGCAGCGATCACCAAGGTCTTGGCCGAAACCGGCGGTGCGACCTTCCGGGATTACTCGCAGATTGATGCTGCGCCGGAAGAAAAGGCACGCGGTATCACCATCAACACCGCTCACGTCGAGTACGAGACGCAGAACCGTCACTATGCTCACGTCGACTGCCCGGGCCACGCCGACTACGTGAAGAACATGATCACCGGTGCCGCCCAGATGGACGGCGCGATCCTGGTTGTGTCCGCTGCTGACGGCCCGATGCCCCAGACCCGTGAGCACATCCTGCTCGCCCGTCAGGTTGGTGTGCCGGCTCTGGTCGTGTTCCTGAACAAGTGCGACATGGTCGACGATCCGGAACTGCTCGAGCTCGTCGAACTCGAAGTCCGCGAGCTCCTGAGCTCGTACGAGTTCCCCGGCGACGATATTCCGATCATCAAGGGTTCCGCTCTTGCTGCTCTGGAGAACTCGGATGCCAAGCTCGGCCACGACGCCGTTCTCGAGCTGATGGCAGCCGTTGACTCCTACATCCCGCAGCCGGAGCGTCCGGTTGACCAGCCCTTCCTGATGCCGATCGAAGACGTGTTCTCGATCTCGGGTCGTGGTACCGTGGTGACCGGTCGCGTTGAGCGCGGTATCGTCAAGGTTGGTGAAGAAGTCGAGATCGTCGGCATCAAGGCCACCCAGAAGACCACCGTTACCGGTGTTGAAATGTTCCGCAAGCTGCTCGACTCGGGTGAAGCTGGCGACAACATCGGCGCCCTGATCCGCGGTATCGACCGTACCCAGGTGGAACGTGGCCAGGTGCTCTGCAAGCCCGGTTCCGTGACCCCGCACACCGACTTCGTTGCTGAGGCCTATATCCTCACCAAGGAAGAAGGCGGCCGTCACACTCCGTTCTTCGGCAACTACCGTCCGCAGTTCTACTTCCGCACCACCGACGTGACCGGCATCGTGACGCTGCCGGAAGGCACCGAGATGGTGATGCCGGGTGACAACATCAACATGAATGTTCAGCTGATCGTTCCGATCGCCATGGAAGAGAAGCTCCGCTTCGCTATCCGTGAAGGTGGCCGCACCGTCGGCGCCGGCGTCGTCGCGAAGATCCTGAAGTAAGCCTCTTTGAGACATTCGCGGCGCGCGGATGAACGCGCGCCGCGAACCTTTTTTGTCAGGATTGTGAAGATGAACGGTCAGAATATCCGCATCCGCCTCAAGGCGTTTGACCACCGCGTGCTCGACACCTCGACCCGCGAAATCGTCAATACCGCCAAGCGTACGGGTGCACAGGTTCGCGGGCCGATCCCGCTGCCGACCCGCATCGACAAGTTCACCGTGAACCGCTCGCCCCATATCGATAAGAAGGCGCGTGAGCAGTTCGAGATCAGGACCCACAAGCGTCTACTCGACATTGTGGACCCGACTCCCCAGACGGTCGATGCACTGATGAAGCTCGATCTCGCCGCCGGTGTCGACGTCGAAATCAAGCTCTAAAACAAGAGTTTCCGCGCCTGCCGCTAAATGGGTCCTCTGAAAACATGACCCGGCAGAGCGCCAACAAGAAGGTAGAAACCGATGCGTTCTGGATTGATCGCACAGAAGCTGGGCATGACCCGCATCTTCACCGAGGACGGTAACCACGTCCCCGTGACGGTGCTGGGCCTGCAGAACTGCCAGGTGGTGGGCCAGCGGACTGTCGAAAAGGACGGCTATGTCGCCCTGCAACTGGGTGCCGGCCAGGCCAAGCCCAAGAATGTCTCCAAGGCTGAGCGCGGCCAGTACGCCGTTGCCAAGGTGGAACCCAAGCGCCATGTCGCCGAGTTCCGCGTTGACGCCGACAACCTCATCGAGGTTGGCGCGACCTTGAAGGCCGACCACTTTGCCGAAGGTCAGCTGGTCGACGTGACCGGTACCTCGATCGGTAAGGGCTTTGCCGGCGGTATGAAGCGCTGGAACTTCGGTGGCCTGCGAGCCTCGCACGGTGTATCCGTGTCGCACCGTTCGATCGGTTCGACCGGTGGCCGTCAGGACCCGGGCAAGACCTTCAAGAACAAGAAGATGCCGGGCCATATGGGCGATCGTCGCATCACCACGCAGAACGTCAAGGTCGTTCGGACCGATGTGGAGCGTGGCCTGATCATGATCCAGGGTTCGGTGCCAGGCTCCAAGGGTGCCTGGATTATGATCAAGGACGCCGTCAAGAAGCCGGCTCCCGCGAACGCTGCCTTCCCTGGCTCGTTCGAGGCTGCAGCTTCGGGAGATGCGAAGTAAATGGAACTCCAGGTAACCACTCTCGAAGGCAAGTCGGCCGGCAAGGTCGAGGTCGCGGACGCTGTGTTCGGCCTCGAAGTTCGCGCTGACCTTCTGCACCGCATGGTTCGCTACCAGCAGCTCAAGGCCATGGCCGGCACGCATGACGTGAAGAACCGGTCGGAAGGCGCGCGCACGGGCAAGAAGTTCGTGAAGCAGAAGGGTTCGGGCGGCGCCCGTCACGGCGACCGCAAGGCTCCCCAGTTCCGTGGTGGTGGCCGTGCATTCGGTCCGACCCCGCGCAGCCACGCGATCGATCTTCCCAAGAAGGTCCGCGCTCTGGCCCTGAAGCACGCTCTGTCGTCCAAGGCCAAGGCCGGTTCGCTGATCGTGATCGACAGTGTTGCTCAGAAGGAAGCCAAGACGGCTGCCCTGCGCACCACTTTCGGTAAGCTGGAATGGGCTAACGCCCTGATCATCGATGGTGCGAATGTCGACCAGAACTTTGCTCTGGCCGCCCGCAACATCCCGAATATCGACGTGCTGCCGATCCAGGGGATCAACGTTGTTTCGATCCTGAAGCGCGACAAGCTCGTCCTGACCAAGGCAGCGCTGGAAGCGCTCGAAGCGAGGTTCGCATGAACAAGCTTGCCGCATATGACATCGTCCGTAACCCCGTCGTGACCGAAAAGTCGACGATGGCTTCGGAATACAACCAGGTCGTTTTTGACGTGGCGATCGATGCCAGCAAGACCGAGATCAAGGCCGCCGTCGAGCAGCTGTTCTCGGTCAAGGTCAAGGCAGTGAACACCCTGGTCCGCAAGGGCAAGGTGAAGCGCTTCCGTGGCAAGGTTGGCGTTCGCAACGACGTCAAGAAGGCCGTCGTGACCCTGGTCGATGGCCAGTCGATCGATATCTCGACCGGCCTCTAAGGGATAAGAGACAGACAAATGGCTCTAAAGACTTACAACCCCACCTCCGAAGGCCGTCGCACTCTGGTGACGACCGACCGTTCGGAACTGTGGAAGGGCGCTCCGGTCAAGGCTCTGACCGAAGGTCTCACCAAGAAGGGCGGCCGCAACAATACCGGTCGCATCACGGCGTTCCATCGCGGCGGCGGTCACAAGCGCAGCTACCGAATGGTCGATTTCAAGCGCGTGAAGTTCGACGCAGTCGGGACCGTTGAGCGTCTCGAGTACGATCCGAACCGCACCGCCTGGATTGCGCTGATCAAGTATGAAGACGGCGAGCTGGCCTATATCGTGGCTCCGCAGCGTCTTGCCGCTGGCGACAAGGTGATCTCGTCGCTGAACGGCGCAGACGTGAAGCCGGGCAACACCATGCCGCTCGAGCGTATGCCGGTGGGTACCATCGTGCACAACATCGAGCTCAAGCCCCGCAAGGGTGGCCAGGTTGCCCGCTCGGCTGGCGCTTATGCCCAGTATGTCGGTCGCGACCAGGGTTGGGCGATCCTTCGCCTGAACTCGGGCGAGCAGCGCCGCGTGCATGGTTCGTGCCTTGCAACCGTGGGTGCCGTCAGCAACCAGGACCACGCCAATACCTCCATGGGTAAGGCCGGTCGTAATCGCTGGCTCGGCCGCAAGCCGGTCAACCGCGGCGTGACCATGAACCCGGTCGACCACCCGCATGGTGGTGGTGAAGGCCGTACTTCGGGTGGCCGTCATCCGGTGACCCCGTGGGGCAAGCCCACCAAGGGCAAGCGCACGCGCAGCAACAAGGCTACGGACCAGTTCATCGTTCGCAGCCGTCACGTGAAGAAGGGCAGGTAAGACATGACCCGTTCGATTTGGAAGGGCCCGTTCGTAGACGGCTACCTGCTCAAGAAGGCCGAGAAGGCCCAGTCCTCTGGCCGCAACGATGTGGTCAAGATCTGGACCCGCCGCTCGACCATCCTGCCGCAGTTCGTCGGCATCACGTTCGGTGTGCACAACGGCCAGAAGCATGTTCCGGTGCTCGTCACCGAGGAAATGATCGGCCACAAGTTTGGCGAGTTCGCGCCGACCCGTACCTATTACGGTCACGCGGCCGACAAGAAGGCCAAGAGGAAGTAGAGATGAGCAAGCCTAAGACTGAGCGCGCTCTCAAGGATAACGAGGCAAAGGCTGTGCTGCGCATGCTGCGCATCAGCCCTCAGAAGCTGAACCTCGTCGCGCAGTTGATCCGTGGCAAGAAGGTCGAGCGGGCTCTGGCCGATCTCGAATTCAGCCACAAGCGCATCTCCGGCCAGGTGAAGAAGGTGCTCGAGAGCGCCATCGCCAACGCCGAAAACAACCACGGCCTGGACACCGACGCTCTTGTCGTTGCTGAAGCCTATGTGGGCAATTCGCTGGTGATGAAGCGCTTCACCGCTCGCGGCCGTGGTCGGTCGTCGCGCATCGAGAAGCCGTTCTCGCACCTGACGATTGTTGTCCGGCAAGTTGAGGAGGCCGCATAATGGGCCAGAAAATCAATCCGATTGGCTTCCGCCTCGGCATCAACCGGACTTGGGACAGCCGTTGGTTCGCCAACAAGGGCGAGTATGGATCGCTGCTTCAGGAAGACCTGAAGATCCGCACCATGCTGATGAAGGAACTGAAGGCCGCCGCGGTCTCCAAGATTGTCATCGAGCGTCCGCACCGCAAGTGCCGCGTGTCGATCCACACTGCTCGTCCGGGCATCGTGATCGGCAAGAAGGGCGCTGACATCGACAAGATCCGCGCCAAGGTGAAGAAGTTCACCGACAGCGAAGTGCACATCAACATTGTTGAAGTGCGCAAGCCGGAAACCGATGCGACGCTGGTTGCCCAGGGCATCGCCCAGCAGCTGGAACGCCGTGTGGCATTCCGTCGCGCGATGAAGCGTGCTGTGCAGACTGCAATCCGCATGGGCGCCGGTGGTATCCGCGTCAATGTTGGTGGTCGTCTGGGTGGCGCCGACATCGCTCGTACCGAATGGTATCGCGAAGGCCGCGTGCCGCTGCATACCCTGCGTGCCGATATCGACTACGGTACTGCTGAAGCCGAAACCACTTACGGCATCATCGGCATCAAGGTCTGGATCTTCAAGGGCGAAGTCCTTGAGCATGATCCCTCGGCTCACGAGCGTCGTGCCACCGAAGGCGGCGAAGGCGGCCAGCGTTCCGAGCGCGAACCGCGCCGTGAGCGCGGCGACCGCGACCGCGAACGCGCATAGGAAGGTTAGTTCATTATGCTGCAACCGAAGAGAACTAAGTTCCGCAAGGCCCACAAGGGCCGCATTCACGGCGAAGCCAAGGGTGGCACCACCCTGGCTTTCGGCCAGTACGCTCTCAAGGCCACAGAGCCTGAGCGCGTTACGGCCCGCCAGATCGAAGCCGCCCGTCGTGCGATCACTCGCGAGATGAAGCGTCAGGGCCGCGTCTGGATCCGGATTTTCCCGGATCTGCCGGTTTCCAAGAAGCCTACCGAAGTCCGTATGGGTAAGGGTAAGGGCTCCGTGGAATACTGGGCAGCGCGCGTAAAACCGGGTCGCATCGTTTTTGAGATTGACGGCGTACCCGAAGACGTTGCAAAGGAGGCCCTTCGCCTCGGAGCAATGAAGTTGCCGATCACCACGCGTATTGTCACGCGTATTGCCGACTAAGGAACACGAGCATGAAAGCCAGTGATGTGCGGGCCAAGACCGCAGACGAACTGAAAGATCAGCTCGTCGACCTGAAGAAAGAACAGTTCAACCTGCGTTTCCAGCGCGCTACCCAGCAGTTGGAAAAGCCGGCCCGGGTGAGGGAAGTCCGTCGCGATATCGCGCGGATCAAGACCATCCTCGGCCAAAAGAACGCAGCTAAGTAAGGATTCACACCCATGCCAAAGCGCGTTTTGCAGGGGACCGTTGTCTCCGACGCCAATGACAAGACCATCGTGGTTCGTGTCGAGCGCCGTTTCACCCATCCGCTTCTGAAGAAGACCGTGCGTCGTTCCAAGAAGTACCACGCCCACGATGAAAATAATGTGGCAAAGGTCGGTCAGACCGTGTGGATCGAGGAAACCGCGCCGATTTCGAAGAACAAGCGCTGGGCGCTTGTTCCGTCTGCGTAAGAGAAACAATTCAGGTCGGCGCGCCGGGTGACGGTGCAGCCGATAAACTAGAAGGCATCCAGTCATGATCCAGATGCAGTCCAATCTCGACGTCGCGGACAATTCCGGCGCTCGTCGTGTCATGTGCATCAAGGTGCTGGGCGGTTCGCATCGTAAATACGCCTCGGTCGGCGACATCATTGTCGTTTCGGTCAAGGACGCTATTCCGCGCGGCCGCGTCAAAAAGGGCCAGGTGATGAAGGCCGTGGTGGTTCGCACCGCAACCGACATCCGCCGTCCCGACGGCACCGTCATCCGTTTCGACAAGAACGCCGCCGTTCTTCTGAACAATCAGAAAGAGCCGATCGGCACCCGTATCTTCGGACCGGTTCCGCGCGAGCTCCGCGCCAAGAACCAGATGAAGATCATTTCGCTTGCCCCAGAGGTGCTGTAATGGCCGCCAAGATCAAGAAGGGCGACAAAGTGGTCGTCCTGGCCGGCAAGGACAAGGGCAAGACCGGTCAGGTCCTGTCCGTCATTCCGTCCGAAACCCGCGCGATCGTCCAGGGTATCAACCTGGTTCGTCGCCACCAGAAGCAGACTGCATCGAATGATGCCGGCATCTTCACCAAGGAAGCGCCGATCCATCTTTCGAACCTGGCGGTCGCCGACAAGGATGGCAAGCCGTCCCGCGTCGGTTTCCAGATCAAGGACGGCGTGAAGACCCGCGTCGCCAAGACCACCGGAGATCAGATCGATGGCTGAGACCGCTTACATTCCGCGTCTCCGGACCGAATACGACACCACGATCAAGGCCGCCCTGCGTGAGCAGTTTGCGTACAAGAACGTGATGGAACTGCCGCGGCTCGACAAGATCGTGCTGAACATGGGTGTTGGCGAAGCCGTCAACGACACCAAGAAGGTGAAGTCTGCCGCTGAACAGCTTGAGCTGATCTCCGGTCAGAAGCCAGTCATTACGCATGCTCGCAAGTCGATCGCCGGCTTCAAGGTGCGTGAAGGCATGCCGCTCGGTGTCAAGGTGACGCTGCGCAAGACCCGCATGTATGAGTTCCTGGACCGCCTGGTGAACATCGCCCTGCCGCGTGTCCGCGACTTCCGCGGCCTCAACCCGAACGCCTTTGACGGCCGTGGCAATTATGCCATGGGCATCAAGGAACACATCATCTTCCCCGAGATCAACTATGATCAGATTGATCAGGTCTGGGGCATGGACATCGTGATCACCACGACTGCCCGTACCGATGATGAGGCGCGTGCGCTTCTCAAGGCTTTCAACTTCCCGTTCCGCCAGTAAGCGGCGTAGGGAAGGGATAAAGGATCAGGACATGGCAAAGACCAGCTCCATCGAAAAGAACAAGAAGCGCGCCGCCCTGGCTCAGCAGTATGCCGCCAAGCGCGCTGCGCTCAAGGCTACCGTCAAGAACCAGGACGCTCCGATTGAAGAGCGTTTCAAGGCCAGCCTCAAACTGGCCGAGCTGCCCCGCAACTCGGCCAAGGTCCGCATTCGCAACCGTTGCGAAGTGTCGGGTCGTCCGCGTGGTTACTATCGCAAGCTCAAGATGAGCCGTATTGCTCTGCGTCAGCTGGGCAACCTGGGACAGATCCCGGGTCTGGTGAAGTCGAGCTGGTAAGGAGAAACATCAAATGAGCTTTTCCGATCCTATCGGCGATATGCTGACCCGCATCCGCAACGCTCAGGAGCGTCGCAAGAATTCGGTTTCGACTCCGGCTTCGACCCTGCGTGGTCGTGTGCTGGACGTTCTCCAGTCCGAGGGTTTTATCCGCGGCTATTCGGAGACGAAGTTCGAAAACGGCGCTGCCGAGTACGAGATTGAACTCAAGTACTCGGATAATGAAGGCGTTATCCGCACGATCGAGCGCGTTTCGCGTCCAGGTCGTCGGGTGTACGCATCCGTCAAGAATATTCCACAGGTTGCCAATGGCCTGGGTGTTTCGATCCTCTCCACCCCCAAGGGTGTGATGGCCGACCACGAAGCCAAGGCTGCCAATGTGGGTGGCGAGGTACTCTGCCGCGTCTTCTAAGCCACTTGGCTTAGAGGATCGGCAAGACGATTACTCAAGGAAGCATTATGTCACGTACTGGCAAGAAACCGGTGGCCCCGGTGAGCGGCGTCACGGTAACGATCAATGGTCGTACCGTCAGCGCCAAGGGCCCGAAGGGCGAACTGAGCCTGCAGCTCATGGATATCGTCAATGTCGAGCAGGGTGAGGACGGTATCGTCGTTTCCCCGGCCAACGATACCCGCGAAGCTCGCGCCGCCTGGGGCACGACCCGCGCGCTGATCCAGAACATCGTTACTGGCGTGAGCGCCGGTTTCGAGAAGAAGCTGGCGATCCAGGGCGTTGGTTACCGCGCCGCGATGCAGGGCAAGGACGTCAAGCTCTCGCTCGGTTTCAGCCACGAAGTCGTGTATGAGGCTCCTCAGGGGATCACCCTCGCTGTTCCGGCCCCGACTGAGATCGTGGTGACTGGTATCGACAAGCAGCAGGTTGGCCAGGTTGCGGCCGAGATCCGCGGTTGGCGTCCGCCCGAGCCCTACAAGGGCAAGGGTGTGCGTTACGCCAACGAGCAGGTCTTCCGCAAAGAAGGCAAGAAGAAGTAAGGAGCGCCACAGATGGCTATTTCTGCAAAAGGTGCGGAACGCCGCAAGGCCCGTGTCCGCAAGGCGCTCAAGGCTCGTGCCTTTGGTCGTCCCCGTCTCAGCGTTTTCCGCTCGGACAAGAACATTTACGCCCAGATCATCGACGACACGACCGGCCGTACGCTGGCTGCCGCTTCGACCCTGGAAAAGGACGTGCGCGGTTCGTTCAAGAACGGTGGCAACGCCGATGCGGCGATTGCTGTTGGCAAGCTGATTGCCGAGCGCGGCGTCAAGGCCGGTGTCGGTGAAGTCGTGTTCGACCGTGGCGCCTATATCTATCATGGCCGTGTTAAGGCCCTTGCAGACGCTGCCCGTGAGGGCGGCCTGCAGTTCTAACAACGGCGAGGAAGAGTATTATGAGCAGAGACGTTCAAGAACGCGAAAGCGAGTTCGTCGATCGCCTGGTCCACATCAACCGTGTGGCCAAGGTTGTGAAGGGCGGTCGTCGCTTCGGTTTTGCCGCCCTGGTCGTTGTCGGTGACCAGAAGGGTCGCGTCGGTTTCGGTCACGGTAAGGCCCGTGAAGTTCCCGAGGCAATCCGCAAGGCAACCGAGCAGGCCAAGCGCCAGATGATCCGCGTTCCGCTGCGCGATGCGCGCACGCTGCACCACGATGTCACCGGTCGCCACGGCGCCGGCAAGGTCATCCTGCGTGCTGCCGTTCCGGGTACCGGCATCATCGCCGGTGGTCCAATGCGCGCCGTCTTCGAGACGCTGGGCATCAACGATATCGTCGCCAAGTCGCAGGGTACTGCGAACCCCTACAACATGGTCCGTGCCACGTTTGATGCGCTCAAGCGCGTTGACAGCCCCCGTTCGGTGGCTTCGCGTCGCGGTATCAAGGTTTCTGAACTCCAGGCTCGCCGCGGCGAGGCTGCAGTCGAAGCCTGATAGGGCGGACGGAGAAGTACAATGGCAAAAGACAAGACCATTATTGTCCAGCAGGTCGGTTCGCCGATCCGCCGTGAAAAGAGCCAGCGCGCGACCCTGATCGGTCTCGGGCTCAACAAGATGAACAAGCAGCGTGAGCTGGTTGATACGCCCGAAGTCCGTGGCATGATCAACAAGATCCCGCACCTCGTCCGCGTTGTCGGCGAGTAAAGGAAGGTCGGATCAATGACTCGTTTGAACGAACTTCGCGATAATCCCGGAGCCAACAAGACCCGCGTTCGTATCGGTCGCGGTATCGGCTCGGGCGTCGGCAAGACCGGTGGTCGCGGTGGCAAGGGCCAGACGGCTCGCGCCGGTGTGGCTATCAACGGCTTTGAAGGCGGCCAGATGCCCCTTCACATGCGTATGCCCAAGCGCGGCTTCAATGCCTGGAACCCGAAGGACTTCAATGAAGTCCGGATCGACCGCATCCAGGCCTATATCGACAGCGGCAAGCTCGACGCCAAGGGCGTTGTGGACTCCGCAGCCCTGGTGGCTGCCGGCGTTATTCGCCGCCCCAAGGATGGCGTCCGCCTGATCGGTTCGGAAGGCTTTTCGGCCAAGAAGGTGACCTTCAAGGTAGATTACGCCACCAAGGGCGCTTCTGCTGCCATTGAAGCTGCAGGTGGCAAGATTGACCTCATCCCGGTCAAGGAGACCTGGAAGAAGGCCCCACGCGCCGAGTAATCCTCTTGGCAGGGCGCACCCGGCACGACGCCGGGTGCGGTCTTATGGTTTGTTGCGTCTGGCCGGCACATATCCCATATATGCGTCTCCAGCGCTCCGAGCGCACCTGGCATCCAAGCCGTAGGAGCGAAGTATATGGCGTCCGCAGCCGAACAGCTCGCACGTAATCTCAGTTTCTCGACCTTTTCCAAGGCGAAAGCCCTTCAGCAGCGCATCTGGTTTACACTCGGAGCGCTGCTTGTTTATCGTTTGGGCACTTTCATTCCGGTTCCGGGTATCGATCCCGACGCGTTCCGCGCGACGTTCGAACAGTCGCAGCAGGGCATCATCGGCATGTTCAACATGTTTGCCGGTGGCGCAGTCGAACGCATGGCGATCTTCGCGCTGAATCTCATTCCCTATATTACCGCGTCCATTGTGGTGCAGGTTGTAGCCACGGCGTCTCCGCGCCTGGAGGCCCTCAAGAAAGAGGGTGAGGCCGGGCGTCGCAAGATGAACCAATATACGCGCTATCTGGCCGTATTGTTTTGCGCCATCCAAGCCTATGGCATTGCCGTGGGCCTCGAGGGCAGCCAGGGCGTCGTGCTGAACCCAGGTTGGTTCTTCCGTATTTCGACGGTGATCACTCTGGTGGGTGGCACCATGTTCCTGATGTGGCTTGGTGAGCAGATCACGGCGCGTGGCGTCGGCAATGGTATTTCGCTGATCATTTTCGCCGGTATTGTTGCCAACCTTCCGGCGACTGTTGCGCAGACCCTGGAACTGGCCCGTACCGGTGCCATTCCGGCGCTTGCTGGTCTGGGCATGCTGGTGCTGGCTCTGGTCGTGATTGCCGTCATTATCTTCTTTGAGCGCGCCCAGCGCAGGCTGCTGATCCAGTATCCAAAGCGCCAGGTCGGCAACAAGATGTTCCAGGGCGACACCTCGCATCTGCCATTGAAGCTCAACACTTCTGGCGTCATTCCGGTGATTTTTGGCTCGTCGCTTCTGCTGCTGCCGGCCACGATCGCTTCGTTTGCCGCCCAGGGCAATGCACCGGGGTGGTTGACCACGGTGACGGCCCTGCTGGGGCGCGGGCAGCCGCTTTATCTGGCGCTGTTTGCGTTCTTCATCATCTTCTTTGCCTTCTTCTACACCGCGATCGTGTTCAATCCGACTGAGACCGCTGACAATCTCAAGCGATCCGGTGGGTTCATTCCGGGCATCCGTCCCGGTGAGCGGACGGCGCAGCACATCGACTATGTGCTCACCCGCATCACGGTGGTTGGCGCTATCTATCTGACCATCGTTGCGTTGATTCCCGAGGTGCTGTTCAGCCAGCTCGCGGTCAGCCAGTTTATCGGCGGCACGTCGCTACTGATCATGGTGACGGTTACCCTGGACACGATCACGCAAATTCAGAGCCATCTGGTGGCCCAGCAATATGAAGGGCTGCTGAAGAAATCCCGTCTTGGAGGAGGCAAGCGTCGATGAGGTTGATCCTGTTGGGACCCCCGGGGGCGGGGAAGGGCACACAGGCCAAGATTCTGGTGGACGCCTTTGGCATTCCCCAGCTTTCGACCGGCGACATCCTGCGCGCTGCCATCGCGGACAAGACGCCACTTGGTCTTGAGGCCAAGGCGATTATGGATCGGGGTGATCTGGTCTCCGATACAATCGTCAATGGCATCGTGTCAGAGCGTTTGGATGCCGAGGACTGCAAGCCGGGATTTATTCTGGACGGTTTTCCGCGGACCATTCCGCAGGCACAGGCTCTTGATGACATGCTTGCCGACAAGGGAATCGCGCTTGATGCGGTTATCGAACTGACAGCGGATGCTGACGAGTTGGTGCGCCGGGTCATTCAGCGATCCAGGGATAGCGGTCGCACTGATGACAATCCGGAAGTGATCCGCAAGCGCCTCGACGTCTACAAGGAAAGCACAGCGCCTCTTGTAGACTTCTATTCGTCGCGGGGGCTGGTCAAGACAGTCGATGGCATGGCGCCGGTCGATGAGGTCACAGCCTCGATCAAGAGCGCCCTTGGCAAGTAAACAATAGGCCGGGAAGGGCAGTTGACTCAGCCCGGTCTTATCCTTAAAGAACCGCACCAGTCTCATGGATCATTGGGCTGGATTCGGTTCTCCCTTAGTTGGGGGTCGAAATCCGGTCCCTTGTTGTTTAAAGGCACCCGCCGGGATGGCGCGTGTGAATGAAGGAGAGCAGACGTGGCTCGTATTGCTGGCGTCAACATTCCGACGAATAAGCGCGTGGTTATCGCGCTACAGTATATTCACGGGATCGGCGAAAAGTTCGCCAAGGACATTACTGAAGGTGCCGGTATTCCGGCTGAGCGCCGCGTCAATGAGCTGACCGACGCTGAGGTCATTCTGATCCGTGAAGCCATCGACCGCGATTATGTCGTGGAAGGTGATCTGCGCCGCAATGTTGCAATGAACATCAAGCGCCTGATGGATTTGGGTAACTACCGCGGCCTGCGCCATCGTCGTGGCCTGCCGGTTCGCGGTCAGCGCACCCATACCAATGCTCGTACCCGCAAGGGTCCGGCCAAGCCGATCGCCGGCAAGAAGAAGTAGTTTCTGTCCCGCGCATGCGGGGCGGTTGTTTGAATTGGGAGTGGCGGGGCAAGCCTTTCCGGGGTTCGTAAGAGCCGGCCGGTCAGACTTGAACCGCTTCTTCCGTGGTGGAGCTGCTGGCATTACGGCAGCGCCGATATCCTAGAGGATAGTAATGGCTAAGACTGAAGTCGCGCGCGTCCGTCGCAAGGAGCGCAAGAACATCACTTCGGGCGTCGCACACGTGAACGCCTCCTTCAACAACACGATGATTACCATCGCCGACATGCAGGGCAACACGATCTCGTGGTCCTCCTCGGGTGTGATGGGTTTCAAGGGCTCGCGTAAGTCGACCCCCTATGCCGCGCAGGTTGCCGCTGAAGACGCGGCCAAGAAGGCTCAGGAACATGGCATGAAGACCCTTGAGGTCGAGGTGCGTGGTCCCGGTTCAGGCCGTGAATCGGCACTGCGCGCCCTGCAGGCCGCTGGCTTCAACGTCACGTCGATTCGCGACGTCACGTCGATCCCGCACAATGGCTGCCGCCCGCGCAAGCGGCGCCGCGTCTAACAAGACGACTGGAAGCCTCCCGGCCGATTGGATGGGCCGGGAGTTCTATTGTGTTTGCGGCGGAGCGGCCGGGTGGCCGCTAATTTGAAAGGACAATACCGTGACGATCCAGAGGAACTGGCAGGAACTGATCAAGCCGACCAAGCTGGACATTGTTTCGGGCAGCGACAACGCGCGCGTGGCCTCGGTTGTTGCCGAGCCGCTTGAGCGCGGATATGGGCTTACCCTGGGCAATGCCCTGCGTCGCGTGCTGCTGTCGTCGCTTCAGGGCGCGGCAGTGACCGCGATCCAGATTGACGGCATCCTGCACGAATTCTCCTCGCTGCCCGGCGTGCGCGAGGACATTACCGACCTCGTTCTCAACGTCAAGGAAATCGCCCTGAAGATGGGTGGCGAAGGCCCCAAGCGCCTAGCCCTCTCCAAGCAGGGCCCCGGTGCCGTCACTGCTGGCGACATCAAGGTTTCCGGCGATATTGAAGTGCTGAACCCCGAGTTGGTGATCTGCCACCTCGACGATGGCGCCGAGATCAATATCGAGTTCACCGTTGATACCGGCAAGGGCTATGTCCCGGCCGACAAGAACCGTCCCGAGGACGCCCCGATCGGTTACATCCCGGTCGATGCACTGTTCTCGCCGGTCCGCCGCGTGAGCTACAAGGTCGATGCGACCCGTGCCGGCGAAAGCCTGGACAAGGATAAGCTGACCCTCAGCGTTGAAACCAATGGTGCGATCTCGCCGGAAGATGCCGTGGCTTATGCCGCTCGCATCCTCCAGGATCAGCTGTCGGTCTTCGTCAACTTCGAAGAGCCCACAAAGGAAAAGGCTCAGGACGCTGTTCCTGAACTCGCCTTCAACCCGGCGCTGCTCAAGAAGGTCGACGAACTCGAGTTGTCGGTCCGCTCGGCCAACTGCCTCAAGAACGACAACATCGTCTATATCGGCGACCTGATCCAGAAGACGGAAGCCGAGATGCTGCGGACGCCGAACTTTGGCCGCAAATCGCTCAATGAAATCAAGGAAGTCCTGGCACAGATGGGGCTTCATCTCGGAATGGACGTCAACAACTGGCCGCCCGAGAATATCGATGACCTCGCCAAGCGCTACGAAGATCATTACTGATCCGGCGCTGACCAGACTTTAGGAGATAACCCATGCGCCACGCTTCCCGAGGCCGCAAGTTCAGCCGGACCGCATCGCACCGCAAGGCGATGTTTGCCAACATGTCTGCCGCGCTGATCAAGCACGAACAGATTGTCACCACGCTTCCCAAGGCCAAGGACCTGCGTCCGATCGTCGAGAAGCTCATTACCCTTGGCAAGCGCGGCGATCTGCATGCCCGCCGCCAGGCCATCGCGCAGATCCGCGATGAAGCCATGGTCGCCAAGCTCTTTGCCGTGCTCGGCCCGCGTTATGCCGAACGCCAGGGCGGATACCTGCGTATCCTCAAGGCCGGCTTCCGCTACGGCGACAATGCCCCGCTGGCCGTGATCGAGTTCGTCGATCGCGACGTCGATGCCAAGGGCCAGGATTCTGGTCCGGTGCAGTACGTAGAGGACGAAGCCGAAGCGGCATAAGCCTTGTCGGCAAGACAGTGATTGAAGGCGGTTCGGGATATCCTGAGCCGCCTTTTTCGTTTGAGGGGCAAGAGACCCGGATCGTTGTGACCGTCGAGGTATTCCAGACCGGTTCACGCCTAACTGGTCGCTTCTGTTGAGCGCCAGAAGTCGCCGGGGTAGGCGGGCTCTGTTGATCTGAAGGCGGTCAAACCGGCGTTCGTGTTAAACTCCAAGCCGCATAGAGGGCCTGGAGCTTTGTCTGGTCTGGAATAAATAGGTAGGGAAGGCCGGATTCTGCGGCGACCTTCTGGTATTTGCCGATTGAGTGCCGGGTCTTCCAGAGCCAGTGGAGCATTTCCCATTTGATGGAGTCACGTCCACCTTCGAGACCGCCTGCACGGTTCTTCTGGAGGAGGGTTCGGACGAAATAGCGTCGGTAGCGGATGGCGAGGCTATCGCTAAGCACGATTATGCCGCTTGCGCGGTCAAGACGCTCATGCATGACCATCGAATAGGATCCGTCGATTACCCATTCCTCACCCTGAACGACCGCGTTGTGCAGTTCGGCAAACTCTGCGTCCGAGCGTGGCTCCCAGTCCGTGTTGGGCCAGTGTCGGAGCTGGTCGAGGTGGATAGCGGGTATGCCGAGCCTTTCTCCCAGTGCTACTGCGAGCGTTGACTTGCCTGAATTGGTGAGGCCCAGCACCATAATGCGGCGACCAAGATCCTCAATCGGCATGAATTCATGCATGGTCTGTCCCCCAGAGACGAAAAAGCCGCCCCGGCGTACCGGGGCGGCGAAATCACGTCGCAGGTTGGTCTATTCGGCGGGCGCCATATCCTTGCCGGTATAGATGCTTTCCACCCAGTACTGATCGCGGCGGTCGAAGCCGTTGAATGGGGTCAGGGAGGCCTGGGTATAGGCGCCCATCAGCCCGAACTCGATCCAGTCGTCCTCATCAATATCGGCAGGGAGTGTGAAGACCTGAGGCAGCACATCGTAGCTGTCGCAAGTGGGGCCCCACATAGTGAACTCGGAGAATTCGCCATTGTTGTCATGCAGTCGCGGCCCGCGCCAGACGCGCACCGGCGGGGTGAAGTGCATGAACTTGACTTCCATCAGTGCGCCATAGGCACCGTCATTGACATAGACGGCCTGGCCGCCGCGCTGATGCTTTACGCGCAGCAGCAGGGAGGTCGAGGAGGTCACCAGCGCGCGGCCCGGTTCGATGATGAGCTCGGGCGCCTTGTTGGGGAAGTGTTCGGCGACGGCCTTGGCAATGGTCTCGAAATAATGGTCCATTGGCGGGGCTTCGCTGGTCGGGTAGGGAGCCGGGTAGCCGCCACCAATATTGAGGCGCTTGAGCTCTATGCCAGCCTCATCGACGATCCGTGCGGCTGCCGCGATATGGCGCTCATAGGCATAGGCATCTTCGCACTGGCTGCCCACGTGGAAACAGAGGCTGGGCGTATAGCCCATCTTCTCGACGGCGGTGACGATCTCAGCCGCAGCCTGCTCCATGACTCCGAACTTGATGCCGAAGTCATAGGACTTGAGCGCCTTGCCGGCCTTGAATCGCGTGGTCACTTCAACATCGCGGCTGGGCGACACGACTGAGGCGAGTTGGTCGAGCTGCTGGGGGTGGTCAATGGTGAAGGAGCGCACGCCGAACTCGTCGTAGGCCCGCTCGATCTCACGCTTGTTCTTGATCGGGTTGTTGTAGTGCATCACCGCGCCGGGTGCGTAATCGCGCACCAGTTCCATTTCGGTGTTGGAGGCGACGTCGAACGCCTTGAGCCCCTCCGCATGCAACTGGGCAATGATATGTGGCGAGGGATTGCACTTGACCGCATAGGTCAGCAGCCCGTCGAAACCCTTCTTGAACACCTTGATCGCCCGGTGGAACTCCTTCTCCGAGAACAAGAAGGAGGGAAAGTCGGGAGATTCAGCGGCAATCAATGCCGAGGTGTTGGCATAGATGGTCTTCGGCTCGTCGGTCATTGGACAACAGGCCTTTCGGGGCTGGAAGTGAGGGGAAAATTGAGCGCTGCATATAGGGCCGTGTGACCGCAGGCGCAAATGTTTATTTGGTCCTTAAACCAACAATGTCGAGGCGTCATTTTCGTGACAGATTCGGAGCGTTTGGCTCCGCTTGCCCACAGCCTGTGGTTCGGCTCACAAACTGATTCCGAAGGATTGGCCATGTCTCTGCGTTCGTTGGTTTTTTCATGTGTTGCCCTGTTGGTCCTTGCAGGCGCAGGCACGCTGGCGCTCGCGCCCTGGAGCGGCGCATCGCCAACTCTGGCGGAGGCTTCGGTTGCGAATACTCCTCAGGTGCAACGTGCCATCCCACAAAGCGATGCACAAATCTCGCTGAGTTTTGCGCCCATCGTTCAGGCCGTTTCGCCTTCTGTCGTCAATGTCTATGCCACCCGGATCGAGCA
The DNA here is from genome assembly GCF_042181575.1 of Devosia polycyclovorans. Classification (GTDB taxonomy): domain Bacteria; phylum Pseudomonadota; class Alphaproteobacteria; order Rhizobiales; family Devosiaceae; genus Devosia; species Devosia polycyclovorans. Next base: position 2,242,511 of record NZ_CP170082.1, read on the forward strand.
GCGCGCCGCTTCACCCTTCGCCGATGATCCGTTCTTTTCCCGCTTCTTCGGTGACCAGTATTTCCAGAGCCGCCCACGCGAGTCCCGGTCTCTCGGTTCAGGGGTCATCGTGGATGCCGCTGGGGTCATTCTGACCAATCGCCATGTGATCGAAGGCGCTACCGATGTGCGCATTGCGCTCAGTGATGGTCGCGAGTTCAATGTGGACATTGCGATAGAGGACGAGCAGACGGACCTCGCCGTGCTCCGGGTGCGAGACGCTGGGGGCGTTTCATTTCCGGCGATCGGCTTTGCCGACAGCGACGCGCTGTTGGTCGGCGATCTGGTCCTGGCCATCGGCAATCCCTTTGGCGTTGGGCAGACGGTGACCAGCGGGATCGTGTCAGCACTGGCGCGGACCGGCGTGGAAGCAACCGACTACGAGTTCTTTATCCAGACCGACGCCGCCATCAATCCGGGAAATTCGGGAGGGGCCCTTGTCGACATGCAGGGCCGCCTGGTTGGCATCAATACGGCGATCTATTCCCAGACCGGCGGCTCGGTGGGCATCGGCTTTGCCATTCCCGCCAATATGGCGCGGCTTGTCGCAGAGGCGGGCGTCACTGGTGGCGAAATTGTGCGTCCATGGTTTGGCGCAAAGATGCAGGCAGTGACCGCGGATATCGCTGCAAGCCTTGGTATGGCCGCGCCGCATGGGGCCATGATTACCGAGGTGGCTCCGGGTGGTCCGGCCGAACGCGCCGGGTTTGTTTCCGGCGACGTCATCCTTTCGGTCGATGGTCTGCGAGTGGATGACCCCAGCGCTTTCAATTTCCGCCTGGCGACCCGGCCACTGGGCGATAGGGCTCAGCTAGAGCGATTACGGGCGGGATCGACCGAGACCGTGCCTTTTCTGGTTGAGGCTGCACCAGAGCCCGCCGAGACGGCGCTTGCAACCATCTCCGCCAATTCTCGCTTCTCCGGTGTCAGCGTCCGGCAACTTGACCCGGCCCTGGCCGAACAGCAGGGGCTGCCCTACGACGCGACCGGGGTCCTGATCACCGCAATCGAGCCGGGTTCGCCTGCAGAAGCCATGGGCCTGCGGATTAATGACGTCATACTGGCCCTCAATGACATCGAATTGGTGGATGCGGCGACGTTTGCGCAGATCGCGTCGCAGAGGGTCCGCACCTGGCAGATCATTTTGCAGCGCGAGGGGCGGGTAAGCCGGGCGATCGTTTCTGGGTGATGCACGGCGCATTCTTGTCTGCTAGGGAAAGGGCATGTCCGACCTCTTCTCCGCAGACCCATCAGAAACCGACAAGGCCCGTCCGCTAGCCGATCAGTTGCGTCCTCGCAGCCTCGACGAGGTGATCGGCCAAACGCACCTTCTTGGCGAGGGGGGCACGCTGCGGCGCATGCTGGCCTCGGGCCGGCTGGGCTCGCTGATCCTGTGGGGACCGCCGGGCACCGGAAAGACCACGGTGGCGCGGCTGCTTGCCGATCAGATCGGCTACCGTTTCGAACAAATCTCGGCGATCTTCTCGGGCGTGGCGGATCTTAAGAAGGTTTTCGAAAAAGCGCGGTTCGAACGCCTCTCCGGCCACCGCACGTTACTGTTCGTCGACGAAATTCACCGCTTCAACCGTGCCCAGCAGGATAGCTTCCTTCCGGTGATGGAAGACGGAACCGTCGTTCTGGTGGGGGCAACGACGGAAAATCCCTCATTCGAGCTCAATGCAGCTCTGCTGTCCCGCAGCCAGGTCTTGCGGTTCGAGTCATTGGGGCAGGAAGACCTCGAAAGCCTCTTGCAGCGTGCCGAGAGTCTTTTGGGCGCAAGTCTTCCACTAACGGACGAAGCCCGCGCGACGCTTCTCGGGCTGGCGGATGGCGATGGCCGGGCCCTTTTGGGCCTGGTGGAAGAGATACTGGCTTCAGCCGCGCCGGACGAAACGCTCGATCCGACGAGCCTGCTTGCGGTGGTGCAACGCCGTGCCCCGATTTATGACAAGGCGCAGGACGGGCACTACAACCTCATTTCGGCGCTGCACAAGACGATCCGAGGGTCCGACCCGGATGCAGCGCTTTACTACTTTACCCGCATGCTCGATGCAGGCGAGGATCCGCTGTTTCTGGCGCGGCGTCTGATCCGGATGGCGTCGGAAGATATCGGCCTCGCCGACCCGCAGGCGCTCACTTTGGCAGTTGCGGCTCGCGATGCCTATCAGATGCTGGGCTCGCCCGAGGGGGAGTTGTCGCTGGCGCAGGTCGTGGTCTATCTGGCGCTCGCGCCCAAGTCGAACGCCGTCTACACGGCCTACAAGGCGGCGGTTTCCGTTGCGAAATCAACCGGCTCACCTATGCCGCCAAAAGTTATTCTCAACGCCCCCACCAAAATGATGAAGGGGCAGGGCTATGGCGATGGCTATATCTATGATCACGATACGCCCGAGGCCTTTTCGGGGCAGGAGTACTTTCCCGAAAAGATCGGGCGACAGGACTTCTATCATCCGGTAGAGCGGGGCTTTGAGCGCGATCTACGCAAGCGGATGGACTATTTCAGCCGCTTGCGGGCAGCGAAAAAGGGCTCGGACACAGAGGACTAGACCATGCAGGCATTCTTGCTCGTGGGGGCGGGCGGTGCGGTTGGCGCCATGTCGCGTTATGGCCTGTCGATCCTGGTCGGACGGTTTTGGACCAACAGCTTTCCACTGGCGACGCTTCTCGCCAACGTCTTGGGCTCCTGCCTGATGGGCATCCTGATCGGGGTCCTTGCCCGGACGACGCCGGCTATGTCCAATGAGATACGGATTTTTGCGGCCATTGGCGTGCTGGGTGGCTTCACCACCTTTTCTTCCTTTTCGCTCGATACCATCTACCTCATCGAGCGCGGCGCACTGGCGCAGGCGATACTCTATATCGGCTTGTCGGTTGTGGTTTGTCTCGCGGGCCTATATCTCGGGCTCCTGATGACGAGAGGCGGCATGGCATGAGCGGCGTACAGCATAGAGAAGTGACGGCAGACGACGATGGCATGCGCCTCGACCGCTGGTTTGCGCGGCATTTCCCCCAGGTGGGTTTCGCGCGCCTGCAAAAGCTTATTCGCAATGGCGAAGTGCGTGTCGATAAGGCCAAGGTGCAGACCAGCACCCGCGTTACGGAAGGGCAGATCGTGCGCATCCCGCCGGTCGACGACCCCGATACGGTCCGCCCGTTCAAGGTGAACCTCGAGGACGTGCGCTTCCTCAAGGACCTGATCCTGTACGAAGACGACGACCTTTATGTCTTCAACAAGCCGCATGGGTTGGCTGTCCAGGGTGGCAGCGGCACGATCCGGCACATGGATGGGTTGCTCAAGAACCTGCCTAACAAGGCCGGCGAGGCCCCTCGGCTGGTGCATCGCCTCGATCGGGACACGTCCGGCTGTCTGGTTGTGGCCAAGACGGCAGCGGCCGCCAAGCATTTCGGTTCGGTGTTCCGCTCGCGCTCGGCCCGCAAGATCTATTGGGCCGTAGTTGCCGGCAATCCAACGCCCCGTCAGGGGGAGATTTCCTGCTTTCTTGCCAAGCAGGCCACGACCGATGGCGAGCAGATGGTGGTGGTCCGCAATGGCGCGCCAGGCGCCGTTCATTCGTCGAGTTATTATTCCACCACCGACACGGCAAGCCGACGCTTTGCCTGGGTCACGCTGAAGCCGGTGACTGGCCGCACACATCAGTTGCGCGTCCATATGGCCCAACTCGGCACGCCGATCATTGACGACCCACGCTACTTCAATATCGAGAACTGGATGCCGGCGCCGGGCCTTGGCGAGGGCTTGCATCTGCATGCCCGTCGCATCGTGCTGCCGCTGCGCAATGGCAAGAAGATCGACATTTCCGCACCCCTGCCGCCGCATATGCGGCAGAGCTTTGAGGCACTGGGCTTCGATCCGGACCGCTATGATGCACAAAATACCGATCCGGAGACAGCGGCGTGAAGCTGATCATGTTCGACATGGACGGCACGCTGATCGATACCCAGGCGTTGATTGTCGAACACATGGCGACAACTTTTGCCGAGGCCGGTTTGGACGTACCTTCGCCAAGCGCAGTGCGCCGCATCATTGGGCTGTCCCTGCCCATGGCCATGCTGCAATTGCTGGGCCGGGACGACCACGACCTCGCCGAGCAATTGTCGGAACGCTATCGCGCGCATTATCGCGGCTCTCTTGTGGCCGCTGAAGGACGCGAAGGTCTGTTTCCTGGGGCACGTGAGGCCCTGGAGATTCTCGGAGCGCGGCCCGAGATGGTCATGGGCATTGCGACAGGCAAGGGATTGCACGGGGTGCACCGTCTGACGCAATTGCATAACATCGCCCACCATTTCGTGACTTTGCAGACCCCGGACAACAATCCCTCTAAGCCCCATCCGGGCATGATGCTGCAGGCCATGGCCGAAACCGGTGCGGAAAAGCATCGCGCTGTAATTGTTGGCGATACGACGTTTGACATGGAAATGGGCAAGGCCGCCGGGGCCAGGGCCATCGGGGTGACGTGGGGCTATCATGACGCAGTTGAACTGCGCAGCGCCGGGGCCGATATGCTGGTCGAAGGCTATGAGGACCTTCCCGCGGCGATAGACAGCATTCTGGAGAACTGAAATGCGAGACCAGCTCGAAGAAGCGCTTCGGCACCAGGATGATGGGTATGGGCGGGCGCAGCACCTGAACAAGGTGGAACTGCCCAAGCGATTCTATAAGTCCGTGGATGTCGCCCGCAGTGAAGAGGGCTACTCGGTCACGTTGGACGGCCGTCCTGTTCGGACCCCGGGCAAGAAGATCCCGATCGTCTTGCCAGTGCTCGACCTGGCTCAGCTCAAGGCAGAAGAATGGGCGGCGCAGGGCGAGCGCATTGATCCGGCCACCATGCCGATGACGCGGCTGATCAACTCGGCCATCGAGAGCGGGGAGGAAATGATCCCGGCCTTTCGTGCGGAGATTGGCAAATTCACCGCAAGTGATTTGTTGCTGTACAGGGCCGATGCACCACAGGAGCTGGTGGAAGAGCAGGAGCGGGTCTGGGACGGTGCATTAGTCAAATTGGCGCGCAAGTTCGACGTCGCCTTCCAACCGACAATTGGTATCATCCATCAATCCCAGCCGACGGCGACGCTTGAGAAGCTCGATGCCGCGCTCGAGGGACAGGGCTTGCTTAGCCTGACAGCACTTGTGTCGATTACCGGCATAACCGGATCGGGCCTTTTGGCCCTGGCCCTATTGCATCAGCTGATGGATGCCGACTCGGTCTGGCACGCGGCTCACGTTGATGAGGATCACCAGATCAGGCTCTGGGGCGAAGACGAAGAAGCCATGGAACGTCGCGCCAGGAGACGGGTCGAGTTCGACACAGCGGTCCGGGTCGTTGACGCTCTGCGTTAATCCTGGCGCTGGATAATCCAGTCGGCTGTTTCGGGCGATATCTCGCGCAATGGGTCCAGCACGAAATCGCGTTCATGGGCGAAGCGATGGGGCAGAATGAGCTTGGTGGTGTCCATCTCAACCCGGTCATAGGCAATGAGGTCGACGTCTATCAGGCGCGGGCCCCATACCTCATGGCGCACGCGGCCCATGTCGCGTTCGATATCAAGACAGGCATGTAAAAGATCAATCGGCAGCAGATCGGTTTCAACCGCGGCAGCCATATTGGCGAAGTCCGGTTGGTCGGTCTTGCCCCAGGCCTTGGTGCGGATGACGCGCGATTGCGCAGTGACGCGGATATTTGCGTGCTTATCCAGGCGGCGAATGGCCTCGGACAATTGCTCCGCAGGGTCCCCGATATTGGCGCCGAGGGAAAGCCAGGCCGTGGGCATCAGTCCGATCTCACCCGGTGCAGCTCGATCGCTGCTTCACCCCGGACCATGGCGATTGGGGCTTCGGGCTTCCGCACCCGCACGATCACCCAATTGATGTCACTGAACGCCTCGAACAGGGCCGCGCAGATATTCTGCGCCAAGGCTTCTATGAGCTTGGTGCGTTTCGCTTCAAAGGTCGCCTTCACCACATCGTAGATGTCAGCATAGGACACGGTGTGGCCGATTTCGTCGGTGCTGCCGGGAGCGGAGAGGTCGACGCCGCATTGCAGATCGATGAAGAAGCGCTGACCAAGCCTTTCTTCCTCATTGAACAGGCCATGATAGCCGTAGAAGCCCAGATCGTTGAGAACGATGCGGTCGCCGGTGAAGGGTGTGATCATTAATTGATCCTCAGTTCTGTGGCGGACCATACAACGTCGCCTCTGCCACGCGAAGCGCGTCGCGGTTGGGAGCGACGTCGTGGACGCGAAAGATGTGGCCGCCGCGCTCATAGCCCTGGACGGTGGTGGCGATGGTGCCCGCTAGGCGTTCGCCTGGCAGATTGTCGAGCAATTTGCCGATCATGGACTTTCGCGAGGTGCCGACGAGCAAGGCGTTGGTGGGAAATTCATGAGTCAGTTCATTGATCTGGCGCAGGATGCTGTAGTTCTGGTTCAGCGTTTTGGTGAAGCCGAAACCGGGATCGAGAATAACGGTCTGCGGGGCGATGCCCGCCCTGCTTGCGATGTCTAGCGTCGATCTGAAATAGCTCATCATGGCTGGCAGCGGGTCGGTGTCGGCCGTCCAATTGCGGTCCCAGTGCATGGCGATGACTGGGGCCTCCATGACTGCCGCGATTTCGGCCATTTCCGGCGGGCCTTGCAGGCCGTTGACGTCGTTGATGATGTCGGCACCCGCTTCCAGCGCCTGGTGAGCGACCAGCGGCTTCATGGTGTCGATGGAGATGGGCACTGTGATCCCGGCGGCGCGGATAGCGTCAATCACGGGCATCACGCGGTCCAGCTCTTGCTGCGTGCCCACTGGCTCCGCGCCAGGTCGTGTGCTTTCGCCGCCGATGTCGATGATGTCGGCCCCTTCGGCGAGCATCAGGCGGGCATGGGCAAGGGCTGCGTCGATGGCGTTATGGGTGCCGCCATCGGAAAAGCTGTCCGGCGTAACATTGAGAATGCCCATCACCAGCGCGTGCTGGCCCAGCTGCAGCGCCGGGCGGTGCGCTAGGTTTATGGTGTGTTTGGTGTGCATTGGGGGCTCCGAGTAGTCCGGCAGTTGGGACCCAGACATCCCCCAGGCCGTCACCCTCGGGCTTGACCCGAGGGGTTTGTTCTTGCCTTGCCATTAGGAAGTATAGAGCTCTCGGGTCAAGCCCGAGGGTGACCAGCGCGGATGCGAGGTGATCGGCGCTCAGCCGTGCCTTCGAGATTCCAGCACCGATTTGAGGATGAGCGTCACCACGGCGATCAGGGTCAGGGTCGAGGCGGCTGCAAAGGCGCCGGTGACGTTGAAGTCGTTGAACAGCAGATTGATCTGCAAGGGCAGGGTGTTGGTCTGGCCCCGGATGGCGCCCGATACGACGGAGACTGCCCCGAACTCGCCCATGACGCGGGCATTGGTGAGGACCGCGCCATAGACCAAGGCCCAAGAGATATTGGGCAAAGTGACGTGCCAGAACATCTGCCAGCCATTGGCGCCAAGCGAGAGGGCGGCTTCCTCGTCCTCGGTGCCCTGCTGGCTCATCAGGGGAATGAGCTCGCGGGCGGCGAAGGGAGCGGTTACGAACAGGCTGACCAAAACGATGGCAAGAGGCGTGAACATCACCTGCCAGCCGTTGGCCTGGAGGAAGGGGCCCAGCAGGCCCTGACCGCCATAGAGGAAGAGATAGACGACACCGGCAACAATCGGGCTCATCGATGCGGGGAGTTCGACAATGGAAATCAGCAGCTGCCGTCCGTGAAAGCGGAAGCGCGTAACCAGCCAGGCCAGGGCGGCTCCGACGACGATATTGACCGGCACCACGATCAGGGCCGTCATCACTGTGAGCCAGATGGCGTGCAGCGTATTAGGTTCGACAATGTTTGCGACATAGACCGCCAAGCCTTCGCGCAGGGCGAAGGAAAAAATCAGGGCGAGCGGCACGACGAGAACGAAGGCGGCGAGCAGGAAGGCCGCTGCGATCAGGGTGATCTCGCCGGGGGAGCGTTTGGCCATCGTCACGCGCTCCGCTCCACATAGCGGGTCTGCCAGGCCGAGAGGGCATTGGTGGCGACCAGGGTGAGGAAGGCGACGAGGAGGAGGACGAAAGCCAGGGCGGCAGCGGCCTCGTAGTTGTATTCATCCAGCCGGATATAGATGAGCAGGGAGACGATCTCGGTGACGCCGGGGATGTTGCCTGCGATGAAAACGACAGCGCCGAATTCGCCCAGTGAGCGGGCAAAGGACAGCACGCAGCCGCCAGCAAAGGCGGGGAGGATGGTGGGCCAAATAATGCGTGTGAAGACCTGCCAGCGATTGGCGCCCAGCGACTCCGCAGCGGCTTCAAGGCTTTCATCGACCTCTTCGAGCACGGGCTGAACGGCGCGGACGACAAAGGGGATCGAGGTGAAGGCCATGGCCAGCACAATGCCGAGCTGGGTGTAGTTGACCTTGAACCCATTGGGTTCGAGGAACTGACCATACCAGCCGGTATCAGCAAACAGCGTCACCAGAACCAAGCCTGCGACGGCGGTGGGCAGGGCAAAGGGCAGGTCGACCAAGGCGTCCAATATGCGGCGGCCGGGGAAACGGTAGCGGGTCAACACCCAGGCCAAGAGCAGGCCCACGGTACCATTGAGGATGGTGGCGTAGAAGGCCGAGGAGAAGGTGATCTGATAGGCGGCAATAGCGCGGCGCGAGGAGATGATGCGCCAGAATTCGGGCAGGCCCATGCCGGCCACCTTGAGCAGCATGGCCGCGATAGGCAGGAGGATGACCAGCGTGATGTAGAAGAGCGAGATGCCCATGGTCAGGCCGAAGCCGGGGAGCAGGTGCTTGCTGTTCTTGCGGGCCATGGGTCTCTCCAAACTGCAGGCGACGCGGTCATGCCGCGTCGCCCGAGCCTACAATCAGATAGATGTCACTGATTCACGAAGACCTGGTCGAGCAAGCCGCCTTCGGCGAAGTGTTCTTCGGAAACCTTGGCCCAGCCACCGAATTCATCGTCGACATTGACCAGGCGCACATCGGGGAAACGGTCGGCGAATTCGGCGGCGACGGCTTCGTTGTTGACGCGGTGGTTGCGACCGGCCGCAATGCGCTGACCTTCTTCGGAATAGAGGAAATCGAGATAGGCCTGAGCCAGGTCGCGGCTGCCGCGGTTGTCGACGACCTTGTCGACGATGGCGACGGGGAACTCGGCCAGCAGGCTGACGGAGGGCACCACGGCCTCATATTTGTCGGCGCCAAGCAGGTTCACCGCGCTCAGGACTTCGGCTTCGAAGGTGATGAGCACATCGCCCAGACCGCGCTCGGCGAAGGCGGTGGTGGCGCCGCGGCCGCCAGTCTCGAAGACCGGAACGTTGAGGAAGACCTTGGTCAGATATTCGGCAACCTTGTCCTGGTCGCCACCGAATTCCTCATTGGCCCAGGCGCGAGCAGCCAGATAGGTGTAGCGCGCATTGCCCGAGGTCTTGGGGTTGGGGAAAATCACCGAGACGTCGTCGCGGGCCAGATCGCTCCAGTCGGCAATGTTCTTGGGGTTGCCTGCGCGGACCAGAAAGGCGGGCAGGGAATAGAAGGGCGAGGCGTTGTTTGGGAATTCGCTCTGCCAGTCGTCGGAGACGAAACCGCCTTCGACGAGCTTTTCGATATCGGTGACCTGGTTGAAGGTGACGACGTCGGCCGGCAGGCCTTCGAGAATGGCGCGGGCCTGTGTCGAGGTGCCGGCGTGGGACTGGTTTATGGTGACGGTCACGCCATGGGCGGCCTCGTAGGCCGGGACGAAGGCGGCATTCTCTTCCTCGAAGATCTCACGGGCGATGTCATAGGAAGCGTTGAGAAGGTCCGTGGGTTGGGCCAGGACCGGTGAAGCGGTCAGGCCGAGGGCCGCAAAGGCGGTAGCAAAGAGCTTGTGCATCGTGACGCAAATTCCATTGGTCTGGTCGAGTTGGCCACGGTGATGCGCCGGGTGATGCGATCTGGTAAAGCGCTAAATGCTTGCTTCGGATGAGTAATTCGCGCCAGTGCGGGTCGTCGGCAAAGACGTTGCGCGGGCCCGCCATTCGGTGACATTTCGTTCCCGACAAGAAGTGCCGGCCCGGGTGGGGCCGGCACATGTGCTCATTTAGCCACGGCGCGTCCGATCAGGATGATGATGCAAGCGCCAATGAACCCAGCGATCAGATAGCCAATCCAGCCACCAAACGAGATGCCGAGCAGCCCAAAGACCAGGCTGGCCAATATGGCGCCTACAATGCCGAGAATGACGTTTTTTAACACGCCTCCGCCGGCGTTCATGAACCGGCTGGCGAGCCATCCGGCAAGGCCACCAATGATGATGGCAGCGATCCAACCTACTCCGTCAAAACCCATTTGCTTCCTCCTCGCAGTGAGTCTGCGTACGCCAGAAACGTGGCACAGTGGACGAAAAAGGCAAGAAGGGTTCGGTGGGATAGCACGAGTGCGCCAGAGTTCGATGGACGTATAACCCAAGCCAATGGCAGGTCAGGCTGGCCGCCGAGTTAAATGCATCGTGGCCTTCTTCCTTCAAGTCTCTCCGCTGGAGAGACTTGTCCGCAGCGCGGAGCAGTCAGAGTGCGCCACTCGACCATAGGTCTCGTGGCCTCCTCGCTCAATCTCTCCACTGGAGAGATTTGTCTGCTGCGCGGAACGTTCAGAAGGGCCACACAATCATCAGCGCCGGTACGCCGACCAACACCACAAGGAAGGATAGCGGCAGACCCAGGCGCCAGTAGTCGCCGAAGCGGTAGCCGCCTGGGGCCATGACCAGGGTGTTGCACTGGTGGCCAATGGGGGTGAGGAAGTCGCAGCCGGCGCCGATGGCGACGGCCATCAGGAACGCCTCCGGGCTGTAGCCGAGACCAGTGGCGAAAGCGGCTGCGATGGGGGCCATGACCAGCACGGTGGCGGCATTGTTGAGGAAGGGTGTGACGGCCATGGCGGCGATCATGATGAGCGCCAATGCGCCCCAGCCGGGCAGGGTAACGGCGGTTGCAGTCAGCAGAGCGGCGACCAGATCGGTGCCGCCGGTCAGTTGCAGGCTTTCCGACACCGGGATCAGGCAGGCCAGCATAACCAGAATGGGTCCGTCGATCTGGTTATAGACGTCGCGCAGGGGGAGGGCGCCGGTGAGAATCATGAGACCCGCTGCGGCAAAGAAGGCCGGGGCCACAGGGACGACGCCGAAGGCGGTGGCGGCCATGGCCACGAGCAGAATCGCCAGGGGCACAAGGCCGTTGCGTACGCTGCCGAGCCGCAGGCCGCGTTCGACCAGGGGCAGAATGTCCCATTCTCGCAGCAGTTCGGGAATGCGCTTGAGATGGCCCTGGAGCAGGATCACGTCGCCATTCTGAAAGCGGATTTCTCCGAGGCGCTTGGTGAAGCGCTGATCGCGCCTCGAAATGGCAATGAGATTGAGGCCGGTGCGGTCAAAGAGGGTCAGTTCGCGGGCGCTGGCGCCGATCAGTGCCGAGCTTTCGCCGATGATCGCCTCGATGACGCCGATATTGCCGCTGTCACGCTGGGCGCCGCCGCGCCGTTCGGCAAAACTGAGGCCGGTTTGGCTGACCATCTTGTCGAGGGCTTCGGGGTCGCCTTCGATCAGCAGGATATCGCCGGCTTTCAAGGTTGCGTCGGGCAAGGGCGTGCGGCGACGCCCCGAGGCGCTGACAATGCCGGTGACCATGGCGGCGCCATCGGCGGCCGACTGCAGATCGCCCACCGTTTTGCCGATGGCCGAGCTGTCGGGCAGCACATGGGCTTCGGTGGTGTAGTTCTTGATCTCGATGGCCTTGTCCATGCCGCTCTCCTCGCGGCGACGCTCGGGCAGCAGCCAGTAGAACAGGGCCAGGAAGACGATGCCCACCACGGCCAGGATGGCGCCCACGGGGGTGAAGTCGAACATGGTGAAGGCCGTGCCGGTCAATTCCTGGCGCACGCCGGAGACGATGATGTTGGGCGAAGTGCCGATCTGCGTCATCAGCCCGCCCAGCAACGAGCCGAAGGCCATGGGCATGAGGAACATGGAGGGCGAGACGCTGGAGCGCCGTGCAAACTGGAAGGCAATGGGCATCATGATGGCCAGGGCGCCAATATTCTTCACGAAGGCGGAAAGCACGGTGACGATGGTGACCAGCACGATCAATTGCACCCGCGGGCTGCTCATGCGCGGCACATAGCGCCGGATCAGGATTTCCATGATGCCGGAGCGGGCGACGGCGGCGCTGACCACCAATGCACTACCGACAATGATGACGATGTCATTGGAAAAGCCGACAAACGCGTATTCGAACGGCACAACGCCGACCAAAATCCCCGCCAGCAGGGCACAGACTGCCACCAGGTCGTAGCGCCACCGGCCCATGATGAAGGCGACCATTATGCCCGCAATGATCAGAAAGGCGAGCATTTGCGGGATCGTCATCGGCTGCTCCAGTTGAGGACGTACATAACGCAGGAGGCGCCACAAAAGTCGCACACGGAGGTCTATATAGACCAAGGGGCATTGTTCCCGCGAGGGGGCTGTGGGAAAGAAAGGAGGGGGGAGACATCAATGGCGCAATTGCACACTACGTTGGGACCGATGCAACGGGATCAGCTCGGGCTGATCCTGCCGCATGAACATGTTTTCGTGGACCTGCGGACGCCGGACCAGCCCGGCTATGCCCAGGCCGATGCGGCCGATGTCGTGGCGCTGATGGCGCCGCAGATCGAAGCGATCAAGGCGCAGGGTGTGACGGCGCTGATCGAATGCTCGACCGGCGGCGTGGGCTTGCGGGTAGACCTGGACCTGGCGGTATCGCGAGCGACCGATTTTCCCATCGTGGTGGCGACGGGCAACTATCGCGAACCCTGGATCCCCGACTGGGTGGCGGCTGCCAGCGAATTAGAGCTCGAGCGCTGGATGGTGGGGCACCTGAGCGAAGGCGTGGACGACACCGGCGTCATTGCCGCCTGGATCAAGGTGAGTGCGGGCGATGACGGCATCACGCCGCTGGAGACCAAGATATTGCGGGCCGCTGCGCGGGCTTCGGCACAGACCGGTGCGCTGATCGGCTCACATACGATCAAGGGCCGCGTGGTGCTCGACCAGCTCGACATCATCGAGGCTGAGGGTGGGTCGGCCAACCGCTTCCTGTCGATCCATACGCAGGAGGAAAAGGATTTCGGCCTGCACCGGGAGGTGTTTGCGCGCGGGGCCTGGCTGGAATTCGACCATATCGGGCGAGCGCCGGACGCCGATGTGGTCGCGCTCGTAACGCGCGCACTTCAGGTTGGGCAGGGGGAGCGGCTACTGCTCAGCCACGATCGGGGCTGGTATGACCCGGCAAAGCCGGGCGGCGGCACGCCGCAACCCTATACCCATCTGGTCGAGCATTTTCTACCGGCCCTGCGCGAGGCGGGTGTCACGGACACCACCATTGCGCAACTGACCCAGGATAATCCATTCACCGCATTTGCGCGCTAAACGCTTTCGCCCTTCACTTCACAGCATAGGGGAGCCTGGCCACCAGACGGCGCGCACCGTCTTCTATTTCGAAACAGCCCTGCGTGGGTGTGTCGGACAGAGACAAGGCGTTGCGGGCGGCAAAGCTGGCTTCATCGAGCGCGCTGTGGAGCGATGGGAGCAGCATGCCATCAATGTCTAACTGCAACTGGCCCGATCGGTCCCGGTGGTTGAAGAAGTAGCGTTCCATTTTCGGCCTCCATTTTGCGCATGAACGCGCATGGAGGCCGGAGCGATCCTTATGGGCCGATCACGAATGTCTGGCCGTCGCCCTCAGACAGGGGCTGGCACCGCGAAGAGATCGTACTCGTCGTTGTCGGTGACGGTGACCGAGACGATGTCCCCGATCTTTATGCCGTCTGCCTGGTCGACAATGACCTGACCATCGATCTCGGGCGCGTCCCATTTGGAACGGGCGATGACGCGGTTCTGCTCGGGGCGGACGTCGTCAACGATGACGTCGATGGTACGGCCGACCTTCTTCTGCAACTGACCGAAGGAAACGTTCTGCGCCACTTCCATCAACTGGGCAAAGCGCTCTTCCTTGACCTCGTCGGGCACGACGCCGTCGAGTTCGTTGGCGGTGGCGCCGGTGACGGGCTCATATTTGAAGCAGCCGGCCCGGTCGATTTCGGCCTCCTCGATGAAATCGAGCAGCATTTCGAAATCTTCCTCGGTCTCGCCGGGGAAACCGACGATGAAGTTTGAGCGCACGGTGAGGTCGGGAACCTGGCGCTTCCAGTCGAGGATGCGGTTGAGCGTCTTTTCCTGATGCGCGGGACGGCGCATGGCCTTCAAGACGTTCGGGGAAGCGTGCTGGAAGGGAATGTCGAGATAGGGCAGGACGAGGCCTTCCGCCATCAGTTCCATGACCGGATCGACATGGGGGTAGGGATAGACATAGTGCAGGCGCACCCAGGCGCCCAGTTCGCCCAGTTCCTTGGCCAGGTCGTAGAACTTGGCCTTGACCTCGCGGCCCCGATATTTCGACGTCGCATATTTGATGTCGAGGCCGTAGGCGCTGGTGTCCTGCGAGATGACCAGCAACTCCTTGACGCCTGAACGAATGAGCCCCTCGGCTTCCGAGAGGATACCGGCTGCCGGGCGCGAGGCCAGGTCACCGCGAATCTGGGGAATGATGCAGAAGGAGCAACGGTTGTTGCAGCCTTCGGAAATCTTGAGATAGGCGTAGTGCCGCGGAGTGAGCTTGAGCCCGCTCTCGGGAACCAGGTCGACGAATTTGTTCGGCACGGGCGGCAGGTGATCATGCACCGCCGAAACCACGCTTTCATATTGATGCGGGCCCGTGATGGCGAGGACCGAAGGATGCGTCTCGCGGATCAGATTCTCCTCGACGCCGAGGCAACCGGTAACGATGACCTTGCCGTTTTCATTGAGCGCTTCGCCAATGGCCTCAAGGCTCTCCTGCTTGGCACTGTCGAGGAAGCCGCAGGTGTTGACCAGCACGACATCGGCCCCGGCATAATCGCGGCTGAAGGAGTAGCCCTGCGCGCGCAGGGTGGTCATTATGCGCTCGCTGTCTACGAGAGCCTTGGGGCAGCCGAGGCTGACGAGCCCGATTTTGGGCGCCTGAGTCATGCGCGTCACATTGTCCGGTGCTGGATAGGATGGCGCGTCATACAGAATGTTGGGCGGTTACGCAATGTGACTGACCGGCAACACGGGCTTGTCTGCGTTGCAGGAAACAGCGAACACGCGAACGTTACTGTTTAGGTTGGGTGAACAGCGCGTGCGCTGATTGCCGGGTTCTGCCTGATCCGGCCACGGGCTAGGTCAAAGGTCTGTCCAGCGCCTTTTGGCGCAGCAAGAAGGAATTCTCTTATGACCGACCGTCTCTCCGCATACGCGCCGCAGGCCCTGTCCGTGCTGCGCATCGTTGCCGCACTGCTGTTCCTCGCCCATGGCACCCAGAAGCTGATGGGCTTCCCGGCCGCCGAATTTGCGCCGCCGATGTTCTCGATTTTCTGGTTTGCCGGCGTGATCGAAATCGTCACCGGCATTCTGATCGGTGTCGGCCTGTTTACCCGTCCGGCGGCCTTCATCGCCTCGGGCACCATGGCCGTTGCCTATTGGATGGCGCATGCGCCGGCCAATTTCTTCCCCACCAATAACGGTGGCGATGCGGCCATTCTGTTCTGCTTTGTGTTCCTGTTCCTGGTGTTTGCCGGCCCGGGCCGCTGGGCGGTCAACGAGAAGTAAGACCCTGCCGCCGGCCAGCGTACTGACTGCGAGAAACACAAAGGCCGCTCCAGTGAGCGGCCTTTTCAATTCAGGTCACCGATTTGGGCGGGGTGCGCTTGGCGGTGCGGCGGGGCTTGTGGGTCTCGCCGGGCTTGGTGGCGGGCTCACGGGTGGCCTCATCAACTGGCTGGGTCTGGGGCACCGTTTCGGTGGCTGGCGTGATGAATTCGTCGGCCTCGGAGAGGTCGCGCTCGTCGCCCTCCTCGGCAAGGTCACGTATGGCGTCGCGCACCTCATCGAGCAGGGAGGCCGAGAAACGCGAACGCTGCACGGTATCACCAGTGGCCTCCTGGCTTTTGAACCAGACCAGCAGTGCCTCGCAGCCGATACGCAGCCCGACCAGCGAGAGCAGGCCGAACACGGCAATCTCAAGCAGGCCCCAGAGGCCGTCACCAAAACTAGTGCCGAAGCGGAAGAAGAAGTGGCTGATGGCCCAGAGCAGGATGGCCGCGAGACCCAGCGCATAGAAGATGGGTACCAGCCTGGGTGAGAGGATGGCATCGAGCCGGAACAGGGTTTGGCGCGTCAGGAGGCGTTTCAGGTCGTCCAGCGTCATATCGGGCTCCTCGAATCCTACGTCTGATTGGCAAATTGGTCGGACGGCGCGTCGATGGCAAGGCTGGTGGGCCCAAAAATCGCTTCAAAGCGAGCGCGCAGCACCGAATCGACCTCGGCCATGGACACCAGCAGCCCAAGATCCTCGAATGAGGTCACGCCCTGATCGGTGATGCCACAAGGCACAATACCGTCATAGTGGGAGAGATCGGGCGCGATATTGAGCGAAATGCCGTGGAAGGTGACCCATTTGCGCACTCGCACCCCGATGGCAGCGATCTTGTCCTCGCGCGCATGGCCCTTTTCCGGGCGCGGGACCCAGACTCCGACGCGGCCCTCGCGCCTCTCGCCGGCGATATTGTGTGCCGCCAGAGTATCGATGACCCATTGCTCCAGGCCCTGTACGAGACAGCGTATATCTCGTCCGCGCCGCGTCAGGTCCAGCATGACATAGGCCACGCGCTGGCCAGGGCCGTGATAGGTAAATTGTCCGCCGCGCCCAGCCGGATAGACGGGGAAGCGCGGGTTGAGCAGATCCTCGGGCCGGGCCGAGGTGCCAGAGGTATATAGAGGGGGGTGCTCGAGCAGCCAGACCGCTTCGCGCTCTTCGCCGGCGGCAATCGCCGCCACCCGTTCATCCATCATGGCAAGAGCTGCTGGATAGTCCACGGGCTGGTCGAAGATGCGCCAATCGACGGGGTTTGCGTCGTTGCGCTGCAATTTTGGGCCGAATTGGCACGCTTCATTCACTTTTGTTAAGACTTCCATAACCAGCTCTGGCCGACCCTCGGGGACAAACGAATCCGTGGCGCGCCTGCGCCGGACCCGGGACTGCACCTTATCTATGAACACCCTGGACAATATTGAAGTCGATATCACGGTCGAGCTGGGCGCGACCACCATGCCGATCCACCATATGCTGCGCATGGGCCGCGGTGCGGTGATCGAACTGGACGCGACCGAGCACGACCCTCTGCGCATCTATGCCAATAGCACCTTGATCGCCAAGGGCGAGGTGAATGTGGAGGAGGGGCACCTCAGAGTGTTCGTCACTGAAAAGGTGTTGCGCTTCGGTTGAGGTCTGAGCATCCGAGCGGGGCGTTGATCGCCTTTGCACAGGGACGCGAAAATCTCCGATTATCCGCTTGTGGGAATGCAACAGCTTTGCTACACCCCCACTCGCTTCGGGGCCGCAGGCGCCAAAGCTTCTACCACACTGTGCGGTCGTGGCGGAATTGGTAGACGCGCAGCGTTGAGGTCGCTGTGCCGCAAGGCGTGGAAGTTCGAGTCTTCTCGACCGCACCAGTCACCTAGGGCCAGTTTATCGTTTTTGAGAACGATAAACTGGCCCTAAGCGTTTCTTGCCCTCAAAGCTTATGTAGCCTCACCGGGCTGCCCTTGGCGCGGGCGATGACCTTCTTTGATTCCAGATCCAGGTGTACGGCCTTGAGCCACCAGCCGGATTTGTCTCCACCGGGGAAGAGTTCCTGGGAAAGGTGTGGCAGCAGCGCTTCTTTGGCCTCGGCCACGGTCAGGCCCGGCGGTTCGGTGGGCAGGATGGCCATCAATGCCTCGTGCATGGCCATATATTTGGCGCGGTCCACGCGTTCGCTGTGGTCGGGGTGATTGACGTTGCCGATGGTGATCTTGTCGTCCGCGTCAGGCATTGATCCGCTCCTTGATCTCAAATTTGGGTGTCTTGAAGCCCATGGCGATCCATTCCCCAAGTAGTTTGGCGTAGAAGCCTGCCGTTGTCATGGTTCCGGCGGGTAGGGAATCATCGAGCGTCACGCCGTCCGGGACATCGCCGGTTTGCGTGCGAATACGGGGTTCAGGGCGCTGGTTTTCCGGCCATAGGCCGGTAAAAAGGCTTACCCAGTGACCGCCTTCAAACTCAAGAAAGATCGGTGTGTTGCAGCAAGTGGTGAGCACGCGCCGCGTGGGTGCCGTATCGCTAAGGCGAAATTCAGCGAGCCCGGCGGTGCCGTCGGGAAGCCGGATACGGTCCTTGCGATAGAGAGCATAGGGTATGCCCCCATTGTCAGCCGCGATGGGGAAGGCGGGGGGTAGAATTGACAATCGCTGCGTGGCGGTGCGGCAAGACTTGCAATGACATTCCGATGCGCTGAACGGTTCTCCAAGCACCTCAAGGTGAAACTGGCCGCAGGCGCAGCTCAGCGTTGTGGTCGTTTTAGGCATTCCAAGTTTTTCCTTTGCGTCATGCTCGGTCCGGACCCAATGCGGTCCTATTGAACCAGACCATCGGCCCCCAACTGGGGTTGTCGCAACATTGTGCAGAACTCTCGTGTACGAATTTTCACGTGTTGCTCCAGTGACGACGACAGGGCGCCTGTCGTTTCGACACGGTGACGAGGTGAAAATGCCCTGCGCGCCAGAAGGCGATCGCACGTTCAAACGAACTTTCGATCTAGCGAACTGAACCGTCATTTAAGCGTCATCAAAGCTTCAAGTGAACGTCAAGCAAGCTCAATAGACGGGGCGGGCAGGTCGGCGCCCGAGGGCGGCAGGCCTGTGCGCCGGGCTTTTCGGATTGTTTCGTATGGTTTCGAACGTCCAGGCCGGTGCTCACACACATTACAGGTCTGGCTGGAGCCGGGCAGCCTTTGAGGGGCTGTGCCGGCCCATTGGGAGACAACCATGAAGACTTTCAACCGCGTGGGCCTTGCGGCTCTTTCGCTGATGCTTTCAACCTCCGTTGCTTTTGCGCAGACCGAGGTGACCTGGTGGCACGCCATGGGTGGCGAACTGGGTGAGAAGCTCGAAGAAATCGTGGCCGGCTACAATGCCAGCCAGTCCGACTATGTCGTGACCCCGGTCTACAAGGGCACCTATGCCGAGACCATGACTGCTGCCATCGCTGCCTTCCGCGCCGGCGAGCAGCCCGAAATCGTGCAGGTCTTTGAAGTGGGCACCGGTACCATGATGGCCGCCCAGGGCGCCGTTTACCCCGTCTATCAGCTTATGGCCGATATGGGCGCCGACTTCGACCCGAGCGCTTTTCTGCCGACCGTCGTGGGTTACTACACCGACACCGAAGGCAACATGCTTTCGATGCCGTTCAACTCCTCCACCCCGATCATGTACTACAACAAGGACGTGTTCGAAGCCGCTGGCCTCGATCCTGAAACGCCGCCCAAGACCTGGGAAGAACTCGAAGCCTTCTCGCGCCAGATCATGGAAGCGGGCGCTGCCGAGTGCGGCTTCACCTCGGGCTGGATCTCCTGGGCACAGCTGGAGAACTTTTCGGCATGGCACAACCAGCCGATCGGCACGCTCGAGAACGGCTTTGGTGGCCTGGATAGCGAATTCGTCGTCAATGGCCCGCTGCAGGTCAAGCACTGGGACAACCTCAAGACCTGGCAGGATGAGGGTGTGTTCTCCTATGGTGGCCCCGGTGGCGCTGCCGATGCTCCGGCAAAGTTCTACACCGGCGAATGCGCCATCTACATGAATTCCTCTGCCTCGCGTGCTGGCGTTCTGGCCAATGCCGAAGGCTTTGAAGTCGGCTTCGGCATGCTGCCGCATTATGAAGAAGTCGAGCCGCAGAACTCGATCATCGGCGGCGCGACCCTGTGGGTCCTGCAGGGTGCCGATGAAGCCCAGTACAAGGGCGTTGCCGACTTCTTCTCCTATCTCTCGTCGGCTGAAGTGCAAGCCGATTGGCACCAGTTCTCGGGCTATCTGCCGATCACCCAGGCTGCCTACGAGCTTAGCCAGGAACAGGGCTATTACGAAGCCAATCCGGGTTCGGACGTGGCCATCAAGCAGATGACCCTCAATGGCCCGACCGAAAACTCCAAGGGCCTGCGCTTCGGTAATTATGTCCAGATCCGTGACATCATCGACCAGGAATTCCAGGCTCTCCTGACTGGCGACAAGACCGCCCAGCAGGCGCTCGATGAGCTGGTCAGCCGTGGCAACCAGATGCTCCGCGACTTCCAGGCTGCCAATCAGTAAGGCTGACTGACACCATCGGGCGGTGGCGGCTGGTCTGCCCCGCCCATTCGTCTTTTCGAGGCAGCCTTATGCGCTGCTTCCGCGGATCGGGTCGATGGATACCAAACGCACAGTCTTTCCCTCGCAGGGCCTACCCTACCTCCTGGTGGCGCCGCAATTGATCATCACGATCATCTTCTTCATCTGGCCGGCCGGACAGGCCGTCAAATCCTCCTTTGAGCGGGAAGACCCCTTCGGTCTTTCGACCAGCTTTGTGGGGCTGCAGCACTATCTGCGCCTGTTCCACGAGCCGGCCTATCTGGCATCGGTAGGGCGTACGGCGCTGTTCGCGCTGGCGGTGACGCTCATCTCCATGGGGCTGGCGCTGGTGCTGGCCGTTGCGGTGAACCGGCTGATCCGGGCGGGAACGACCTATTCGACCATGCTGCTCTGGCCCTATGCGGTGTCTCCGGTGGTGGCTGGCATCTTGTGGTGGTTCATCTTCAATTCCTCCACCGGCATCCTGCCCTATATGCTGGAGTTCTTCGGGTTGCGCTGGGACCACCAGCTCAATGGCGCGCACGCGATGATCCTGATCATCATCGCGGCGAGCTGGAAGCAGATTTCCTACAATTTCCTGTTCTTTCTCGCGGGGCTGCAATCGGTGCCGCAATCGCTCAACGAGGCGGCGGCCATCGACGGGGCCGGGCCGTTCAAGCGATTCTGGACCATCGTCTTTCCACTGCTCTCGCCGACCACCTTCTTCCTGATGATCGTCAATCTCAACTACACCATGTTCGATACCTTCGGCGTGATCGACGCCACGACCGCCGGGGGACCGAACCAGGCCACCAATACGCTGGTCTACAAGGTCTATACCGACGGCTATATCGGGCTGAACCTTGGATCCAGCTCCGCTCAGTCCGTCATCCTCATGCTCTTTGTCATCGTGCTCACCGTGATCCAGTTCCGCTACGTGGAACGCCGGGTCCAGTATTAGGAGGCCGGGTCAATGGTCGAAAATCGTCCCTGGCTGACTTTCCTGACCCATTTCGTGCTGATTTGCGGCGTCGTGATCGTGGTGTTCCCGGTCT
The DNA here is from genome assembly GCF_042181575.1 of Devosia polycyclovorans. GTDB lineage: Bacteria > Pseudomonadota > Alphaproteobacteria > Rhizobiales > Devosiaceae > Devosia > Devosia polycyclovorans. Next base: position 2,263,928 of record NZ_CP170082.1, read on the forward strand.
ATATTGCGCTTATTGCCTCGACCCATGGGCCGACGGCCCTATCGTCGGGCATGATGCCACTGCTGCCCGGTGCGGAGTTGTGGAACAACGTCGTACAGGTGCTGACTGAGCAGCGCCGCGGCGTCGCGCCATTCTGGCTGATGGCCTGGAACTCTTTGTGGATGGCGATCATCATCACGGTGGGCAAGATCGCCATTTCCATCATCTCGGCCTATGCCATTGTGTATTTCCGCTTTCCCCTGCGGGTGCTGGCCTTCTGGATGATCTTCATCACTCTCATGCTGCCCGTTGAGGTGCGCATCATTCCGACTTTTGCGGTGGTCGCCAATCTTGGCATGCTCAACTCCTATCTCGGGTTGACCATTCCGCTGATCGCCTCGGCGACGGCGACGTTCCTGTTCCGCCAGTTCTTCATGACCATTCCGGATGAGTTGATGGAAGCCGCGCGCGTCGATGGCGCCGGACCAATCAAGTTCTTCCGCGATATCCTTCTGCCCCTGAGCCGCACCAATATCGCCGCGCTCTGCGTCATCCTCTTCATCTATGGTTGGATGCAGTATCTCTGGCCCCTCCTGGTGACCACGGATCCGAAATACTACACACTGATGATGGGCGTGAAACGCATGGCCGCGGTGTCCGACGCCGATCCGCAGTGGAACACCATCATGGCGGCCGTGGTCATGGCCATGCTGCCGCCGGTCCTGATTGTTATCTTCATGCAGCGCCTCTTCGTCAAAGGCCTGGTGGAAACGGAGAAATAAGAACAATGGCAAGCATCGATCTCAAAGGCGTCCGCAAGGTCTATCAGGGCAATGTCACCGCCATCCACGCACTGGATCTCTCCATCGCCGATGGGGAATTGGTGGTGCTGGTGGGGCCGTCGGGCTGTGGCAAGTCCACGCTGCTGCGCATGATTGCCGGGCTCGAAACGATTACCGATGGCACAATTTCCATCGGCGGCGATGTGGTGAACAAGAAAGAGCCCGCCGAGCGGGACATCGCCATGGTGTTCCAGAACTATGCGCTCTATCCGCATATGAGCGTTCGCCAAAACCTCGAATATGGCCTGAAAAACCGGGGCACGCCGCGCGACGAGATCGATCGCCGCGTCAATGAGGCGGCCCGGATCCTGGAAATCACGCCATTCCTGGATCGCAAGCCGCGCCAGCTTTCGGGTGGCCAGCGCCAGCGCGTGGCCATGGGCCGGGCGATTGTGCGCCAGCCCAAGGCGTTCCTGTTCGATGAACCGCTATCCAATCTCGATGCCAAGCTGCGTGGTCAGATGCGCATCGAAATCCGCCGTCTGCAGCGGAGCCTCAAGACCACCAGCGTTTACGTGACCCATGACCAGCTCGAAGCCATGACCCTGGCTGACCGGCTGGTGGTAATGAATGGCGGGCGCATCGAGCAGGTCGGCAAGCCGATCGAGCTTTACGACAAGCCAGCCAGCCTGTTCGTGGCCGGTTTCATCGGCTCGCCGCCGATGAACCTGCTGCCCATTGCGGCGCTGCAGGCGATTGCAGGCGGGACCATGCCCAGCCTGCCGACGGGCACGGATATAGTCGGCATTCGTCCCGACCAGGTGGTTGTCGGGTCCGGGGAGGGCGTTGCGCTTTCCGGCACGGTCGAGCTGATCGAACCGGTGGGTGGCGAAAGCCATCTCTATGTCCGCGTCGAGGGCCTCGATCAGAGTCTGATCCTGGTGCAGCAGGGCCGCGCCACTGTCGGGGAAGCCGACAAGGTCGACTTCGTGCTGCCGCTGGCAGCGCTGCATGGATTCAACAAGGAAAGCGGTCTGCGGGTGGACTGACTACTGGCGTCCAGCTCGGGACGTTTCTCAAGCCGCCCCTGGTAGCAGCCAGGGGCGGTTTCGTCTTTTTGGCGCTGCGCTAATCGACATATTTGCGCAGATTGTCCGGCGCGACATATTCCCAGGCATCATGCAGGCGCAAGGAGAGTTCCTCGTCATCGATCTTGTCGAGATGGACCAGAACCACGTTCTGTCCGATCTGCTGTTCGGTCTCGAAATAGACTTTTGGCGAGATGTCCATGAGCAGCACTTTCTGGTGCCGGGGGCAGGCCAGCGCGAGCACGGTTTCGTCGTGCAGCTCGGCCAGGGTCGAACCCGCGACCAGCAGGGCCGGGGAGGCGCCGCTTGATCGGGACACGCCGGGCAGGCCGCGTTGATCGACAAGCTGGACAATTCGGGCAAAGGCGCGTTCGAGGTCCTTGGCTTCGGTCATTCGCGCATCGTCTCCGCAATTGATGAAAAAGCCTTGCTTGCACTCTGGCGCATCCCAGGGTGATTGGCTACAGCTTTACTTGCCCCTGAAACCCCCAGAAACACAAAGGGCTCCCGATGAGCGAAGAATTTGATCCGGCGCCCGGTTTCGATACCGGGAATGATAGCAATGTGTTCCGCGATGCGGACGGCCGGATCAGTGCGCTCTGGCTCGAGCGGCTGCGCGCTTTCCTAGAGGCGGGCAGAAATGACGATGTCGCGCTGGTCATGGAGCCGCTGCATCATTCCGAGGTCGGCGACGTGCTCGAGCAGCTCGACGCCGGGGAGCGGCTGGCCCTGGTGTATGCCCTGGGCGACAAGTTCGACTTTTCCGCGCTCACCGAGGTCGACGAGAGCATTCGCCTCGAGATCATGGAGGCCCTGCCCAACGCCGCGATCGCCCGCGGCGTGGCCGAACTGGACAATGACGACGCGGTCTATCTGCTCGAAGATCTGGAACAGGTGGACCGGGACGAAATTCTCTCCGCCCTGCCGACTTTTGAGCGACTGTCCCTCAAGCGCAGCCTGGATTTCCCCGAGGAATCGGCCGGGCGGCGGATGCAGACCGATTTCATCGCCATTCCGCCGTTTTGGACGGTCGGACAAGTGATCGACTATCTGCGCAGCGAAAAGGACCTGCCGGACGAGTTCTACCAGCTCTATGTCGTTGATGCGTCCTATACCGTGCTGGGCACGCTGCCGCTGGACAAGTTCCTGCGCACGCCGCGCGCCACCAAGATCGACAGCATCATGAACACCAATTTCGTGCTGGTGAATGCTGAAGAAGACCAGGAAGAGGCGGCGCGCAGCTTTGAGCGCTACGATCTGGTCGAAGTCGGCGTGGTCGACGAAAGCGGTCGTTTGGTCGGCGTTCTGACCATCGACGATATCGTCGACGTGATCCAGGAAGAGGCGGAAGAAGATATTCGCCTGATGGCCGGCGTGGGCGATGAGGATGTGTCGGACACCACGTTCGATACGGTGAAAAGCCGCGTGCCCTGGCTTGTCGTCAACCTGGTCACGGCGGTGCTGGTGTCCCTCGTCATCGGGCTGTTCAACGCGACCATCGAACAGATGGTAGCGCTGGCGGTGCTGATGCCGATCGTTGCCTCAATGGGCGGCAATGCCGGAGCGCAGACCATGACGGTGACTGTGCGCGCCCTGGCCATGCGGGAACTGGATGGAGGGCGCCTGCGGCGCCTTATCCGCCGCGAAATGGTCGTCGGTGTGGTCAATGGCGTTATCTTCGCCATCCTGATCGGCATCGTGACGGCGCTGCGCTATGGCAATGTGCAACTGGGAGTCGTCATTGGCCTCGCCATGGTGATCAACATGACCGTGGCCGGAACCTTCGGAATTCTTATTCCGCTGGCTCTGGACAAGCTCAAGGCCGACCCGGCCATTGCCTCGGCTGTATTCGTCACGACGATTACCGATGTCATTGGTTTCTTTGCGTTTTTGGGAATCGCGGGGCTCTGGTTCGGTCTGTTCTGACACCGAAGTGTCATTTTCCACAGAGCCGGAGTGTTGCAGTTTGGTCGCTTGCTTCCCATCTGCGACACGGCTAACGATTCATTACCGACCCAACCCGGTCGGTGTGGACGACTGACAAGGAGCGATCTATGCGCAGTCAAACCAAGACCTCAGCCTGGCAGACGATGAGCTGGGCGCTGGTATGCCTCGTCTCTGTGGGGCTGGTTTTCTCCGTGGTTGCTAGCGTCTAGAAGGGACGTTGGAGTTATTCACTGGCAAAGAGTTTAGGGGAGGGCGCCCGGCCACTGGGCGCCCTTCTTCTTTGAAGGGCTTGGTGAGCCGCTCCCGTTGCTTGACTGCGGCGGGTTCGAACCGCAAAACGAAGCGCTGCTGTGCGTGAGGACATTCGATGAAGCTCTTGATCGGGAATCGCAATTATTCAACCTGGTCGCTGCGGCCCTGGCTGGTGCTGAAGCATTTCGAGATCCCGTTCGAGGATGAAGTGCTGCAATTGTCCGGGCCGGGCTGGCGGGAAAACCTGGCCGCGCGGTCTCCGACAGCCAAGGTGCCGGTGTTGCTCGACGGGGATCTGGTGGTGCCCGAGACCATCGCCATCATCGAGTATCTGGCCGACAGTTATCCGGACAAGGCGATCTGGCCGCGCGACCGCGCCGAACGCGCGCTGGCCCGCGCCGCAGCGGCTGAAATGCATGCTGGCTTCAGCGCCTTGCGCACTCACGCACCGATGAATTTGCGCGCTAGCCATCCCGGCAAGATTGCTCTTGATGCCGTGCGTCAGGATCTCCATCGCGTGGAAACGCTGTGGGGCGATCTGCTGGCGCGCTCGAAAGGCCCCTATCTGTTTGGGGAGTTCTCGGCGGCTGACGCCATGTTTGCGCCGCTGGCGACGCGATTGCGGACCTATGAACTGCCCGTGTCCGATGTGGCCCAATGCTATGTCGAGGCCATCTACGCGTTGCCGGCGTTCCAGGAGTGGCGGGCGCTGGCGCTCCAGGAGCCCTGGATCGTCGATGATGACGAAATCGACGTGATCCAGGGCCGGGTGGCGCCGGGGACGCTGGCATGATCCATATGGTCAAGCTCTGCGTTGGCGTGTCCAGCGTGGAGGAATTGGAGAGCTACCGGGAACAGCGGGCCCATTGGTGGGGCGCTGACTATGGCGAGGACGTGCATGTCCATCGCACCCGCATGATGCCCAAGCGCGGCGCCGAGATGGAGGGGCAGGGCTCGATCTACTGGGTGATGTCTGGCTCGATCTGCTGCCGGCAACAAATCCAGCGGTTGGCACAATACACCGATGCCGAGGGCAAGGATTATTGCGACATCATCATGTCGCCGGACATTATCCGCACCGTGCCTTATCCCAAACGCCCGTTCCAGGGCTGGCGCTATCTGCGCGTCGAAGACGCGCCGCCGGATCTGGAGGCGGGGGCGAACGAGAACTCGGCCGAGATAGCAGCCGAGCTAGCGCGGATGGGTTTGATTTAGGGTCGGGCGGGTGTCACCCACCCGGAAATCCCTCCCGTTGAGGGGAGGGGTACCCTTGCGGAGGCCTCACTCCGCCGCCTTGGTGACATAGTGCGGGCGGCGTTCCATGATCTCCTTGAGATACACCCCGGTATGCGAGCGTGGGTTTTCTGCCACGGCTTCCGGCGTGCCGACTGCCACGATCTCGCCGCCGCCATCGCCGCCTTCCGGGCCAAGGTCGATGATCCAATCCGCAGTCTTGATGACTTCGAGATTGTGCTCGATGACGACGACCGTATTGCCGCCCTCGACCAGCTCATGCAGCACTTCGAGCAGCTTGGCCACGTCGTGAAAATGAAGGCCCGTGGTCGGCTCATCCAGCATGTAGAGCGTACGGCCGGTGGCACGCTTGCTTAGCTCCTTGCTCAGCTTCACGCGCTGGGCCTCGCCGCCCGACAGGGTGGTGGCGGGCTGGCCGATCTTGACGTAGCCCAGGCCCACACGCTGCAGCGTGGCGAACTTGTCGCGAATGGTGGGGACCGCCGAGAAGAATTCAACGCCCTCATCGATTGTCATGTCGAGAATGTCGGAGATCGACTTGCCCTTGAACTGGACTTCCAGCGTTTCGCGATTATAGCGCTTGCCCTTGCAGACGTCGCAGGTGACGTAAACATCGGGCAGGAAGTGCATTTCGATCTTGAGCACGCCATCGCCCTGGCATTTCTCGCAGCGACCGCCCTTGACGTTGAAGCTGAAGCGGCCCGGGCCATAGCCGCGGGTCTTGGCTTCGGGGAGGCCCGCGAACCATTCGCGCAAAGGCGTGAAGGCGCCGGTATAGGTGGCCGGATTGGAACGCGGCGTGCGGCCGATGGGTGACTGGTCGATGTCGATGACCTTGTCGAGGAATTCGAGACCGGTGAGGCTCTCATGCGGCGCCGGCACGACGCGGGCGCCATTCAGGCGCCGGGCAATCGCCTGATACATGGTGTCGATCATCAAGGTCGACTTGCCGCCGCCAGAGACTCCGGTGATGGCCACGAACATACCGAGCGGCACGTCGACCGAGACATTCTTGAGGTTGTTGCCAGTGGCGCCCTTGATGGACAGCGCCTTGCCCTTGCGGCCTTCGCGGCGCTCGGCAGGCAGGGGTATGCCCATGCGGCCCGAGAGATATTTGCCGGTCAGGGAGTCCGGGTGGTTGAGAATGTCCTGCGGGCTGCCTTCGGCCACGATACGGCCCCCATTGACGCCGGCGCCGGGGCCGATATCAAGCACATAGTCGGCGGTGAGGATCGCGTCCTCGTCATGTTCGACGACAATGACAGTGTTACCCAGGTCGCGCAGGCGCTGCAGCGTTTCGAGCAGGCGGGAATTGTCGCGCTGATGCAGGCCGATGGAGGGCTCGTCGAGCACATAGAGCACGCCGGTCAGGCCCGAGCCGATCTGGCTGGCGAGGCGAATGCGCTGGCTCTCGCCGCCCGACAGGGTGCCGGAGTTGCGCGACATGGAGAGATATTCCAGACCCACATCGTTGAGGAACTTCAGGCGCTCGCGGATTTCCTTGAGAATGCGTTCGCCGATTTGGCTCTGCGTGGGGGACAGCTTGGCGGAGAGATCGTTGAACCACTGGCTGGCATTGCGAATGGACATCTCGCTGACCTTGCCGACATGCAGGCCGTCGATCTTGACCGCCAAAGCCTCAGGCTTGAGACGATAGCCATCGCAAGCCACGCAGGGCTTGGCCGACATGTATTTTTCGATCTCTTCGCGCATGCCGGCGCTCTCGGTTTCCCTGTAGCGGCGCTCAAGGTTGCCGATGACGCCCTCGAAGGGCTTGGTGGTCTTGTACTGCCGCAGGCCATCATCATAGACGAAATTGATCGCGGTCTTGTCCGTGCCATAGAGGACGGCGTGCTGGATGTCGAAAGGTAGCTCGTTCCAGGCGGTGCCTGTTGAGGCACCATAGTGCTTCACTACGGCTTGAAGCGTCTGCTGGTAATAGGGCGCACTGGTCTTGGACCAAGGCAGGATGGCGCCGTCGCGCAGCGACAGGGTGGGATCGGGGACGATCTGGTCGGGATCGATCTTCTGTTCGGTCCCCAGGCCATCGCAGACCGGGCAAGCGCCGAAGGGATTGTTGAACGAGAACAGGCGCGGCTCGATTTCGGCGATAGTGAAGCCGGATACGGGACAGGCGAATTTTTCCGAGAAGGTAATACGGCGCGGTTCGCCATTGTCGTCCTTCTCGTCGGCGAATTCGACCAGGGCAATGCCGTCGGCCAGCTTCAGTGCAGTCTCGAAACTTTCGGCCAGGCGGCCCATAATATCCTTTGATACAACAAGGCGATCGACGACGACTTCAATGTCGTGCTTGAACTTCTTGTCGAGCGCTGGTGCGTCCTCGATCTCGTGATATTCGCCATCGATCTTGACGCGCTGAAAGCCTTTGCGCATCAGATCGGCCAGTTCCTTCTTGAACTCGCCCTTGCGGCCGCGCGCAATGGGCGCCAGCAGATAGAGGCGTGTACCTTCGGGCAGTTCCAGCGTGCGGTCGACCATCTGGGAGACGGTCTGGCTCTCGATGGGGAGGCCAGTGGCCGGCGAATAGGGTACGCCCACGCGCGCATAGAGCAGACGCAGATAGTCGTAGATCTCGGTCACGGTACCGACCGTCGAGCGCGGATTGCGGCTGGTGGTCTTCTGTTCGATGGAAATGGCCGGCGAAAGGCCTTCGATGTGCTCGACATCGGGCTTTTGCATCATTTCCAGGAACTGGCGCGCATAGGCCGAGAGGCTCTCCACATAGCGCCGCTGCCCCTCGGCATAGATGGTATCGAAGGCCAGCGAGGATTTGCCCGAGCCGGAAAGGCCGGTCATCACGATCAAGCTGTCGCGCGGCAGTTTGACGTCAATGCCCTTCAGATTGTGCTCGCGGGCGCCGCGCACAATGATTTCGCGGTTGAGGCTGGGCTTTTCGGTCATGTCGGGTCCATAGCAAGTCGCGCCGGCGGCGGGAGGGGCGGCGAAGGCCAAGAAATAGGCCTTCGTGACGCCACCCGCAAGTCAACTCGGTCGCTCAAGATATTGTGAACGTAACCAGAACGAGCGGGATTCGGTCAAGGTGGAATAGAGCAGGCCACTGACACAGGCTGTCAGCAGGGCCAAAAGCTCTTGACTTCTCGCCGACTTAAGAGAACATAAGAAGAACATCGGCCGTGTAGACCGATCGAAGGCGGTTCCAGCGTTCTGTGCAGAACCGGAAATGCCACGTGTATGGCGTACAGAAAGGTCTATGGTGCGCGGCACACGGGTTGAAGCCGCGTTCCGGGCGGATGATTGACCCTGGAGAGAAAGCGTCCCGCGACCGGGCAGACCGGGACTGAATTGGAAGGATATGCGCCATGGCTGGCAGTGTGAACAAGGTCATTCTGGTAGGCAATCTGGGCAATGACCCGGAAGTGCGGAATCTGCCGAGTGGCGGCAAGGTGGTCAATCTGAGCGTGGCGACGTCAGAGCGCTGGCGGGATCGCACCAGCGGCGAGCAGCGCGAGAAAACCGAATGGCACCGCGTGGTGATCTTCTCGGAGGGCCTGGCGCGCGTCGCCGAGCAATATCTCAAGAAGGGCTCCAAGGTTTATCTCGAGGGGCAGTTGCAGACCCGCAAGTGGCAGGATCAGTCCGGCCAGGACAAGTATTCCACCGAGGTGGTGCTGCAGAACTTCAATTCGTCCATGGTGCTGCTCGACGGCCGCGGCGAAGGTTCAGGCGATAGCGGCGGCTATGGTGGTGGCGATGGCGGCTTCCGTGGCGTGCGCGATAATTCCGGCGGTGGTGGCGGCGGTCGCCGTCCCTCGGCCAATGCGCCGGCTTTCGAGCCCGGCGGCATGGATGATGATATCCCGTTCTGATCGGGATTACGGGGCGGCCACAGGCCGCCCTTTTCGTTGGCGCTATGCGGCCTGATAAAGGCGCCAGGTGCCGCGGCCGGCTGATTTGGCCTGATACAGGGCGGTGTCGGCGTTCCTATAGATTGCCTCCGCGTCCTGACCGGTATGGCGCGCCATGCCAATCGAAGCCCCAATGCGATGGGGCTGGCCGCCAAGCGTGAAGGGCTCGCAGAAGGCATCGACGATGCTGGCGCAGATGCTCTCCGGCTCGGCTCTGCGGCTCGTGATGATGGCGAACTCGTCACCGCCAATGCGTGCGACCAAACTGCCCGGCGGGCAGCAGGCCACCAGCCTGCGGCCGGCCTCGATCAGGCAGGCATCGCCCTGAGCATGACCCAGAGTGTCATTGATCCATTTGAAGCGATCCAGATCGACCAGGATCAGCGCGCCGACGGATGCGGTCTGATTGTCGCTCCCCAGATCGTCGAGCCGGGCCTGGAACAGGCTGCGATTGGCGAGGCCGGTCAGGGAGTCGGTTTCGGCCATGCGCCTGGTCTGGTCCGCGAGCAGCCTTTCCTCGGTGACGTCCTGTTTCATGCCGAATATGCGGTGGGCCCGGCCAGCCACTCCATCAACGGTGGCGGTAATGCGCATCCAGCGATGCTTGCCCTTTGCCGTGATGATTTCGGCATCGAAATTGAAATCACCCAGCGTTCTGATGGCGTGGGCGCGCAACGCCTGCATGCGGCGTCTGGAATGTGGGGCATACATCTGCAAGGCCTGCAGCCGGCTGACCGCGGATCCGCGCGGCAATTCAAAGAGATCATAAACGCCGTCGGACCAGGACAGCTCCTCGTCGGGCAGTGAACAGGACCAGATGCCGATACGGGCAGTGGCGGAAGCGCGTTCGATGAGATATCGACGATGCAATTCGGCGGCGCGGCGGCGGCCCATCGCGGCGTGACTGACCAGCTCGGTAACGCGTGCCAGCAGGAGATTGGCCTGGGCGTCCGGTCTTGCCTGCCGATCCCAGAGCAGCAGCCACGACAATTTGGCCGGGTCGATGCCTGGCACGGGCACGGCGAGCACGAAACAGGCTATAGGGTCGTCATTGAGAGCTGTGCGCCCCGCGGCACAGAGCAGGCCGTCGGCAATTCCGGTGGGCGGGGTTGCGCCATCAACTTCGAGCCAGCGCATTCCGGCCGTGACAAAACCCGCGCCCGCCATGCCGGTTAGTTGGCGCAGGCGCGGCAGAAACCCTTGGCCAGAAGACAGCTTGCCAAGCGGAGCGGTCAGTTGCTCCGCGCTGGGCCAATTGTCTGAAAGGGGCTGCACTAACATGGGCGAAACCCTAGCAGCCCCTCCTTAAAACATTGTTTTTCTGCAACGATTTGGCTTGCCGGGCAGGGGTGCGTGGCGGCGATTGCCTTGGAACAATGTTATCGATTGAACTAGCGTGAAAAGGGCACTTCGGCGCGCAGGCTGTCGCCGGATTCGACATAGACCACTTCAAAAACGACCTGGATGGCTTCGCCATTGAGTTGAATCTGGGCAGAGATATTGAGCTCCTTGCCCTCTTCGTCCTGGTCCCGCTCGCGTAGATTGAAAATGAGGCCGGAGCCGCGCTTCTGGCCCACGGCAATGCCGGTGAATGTCGCGTTGGAAGTCATGGCAGCTTCGAAGCGCCGGCTGGCATCGATATAGGCCATGGTGCCGGCGACCGACAGATTGGTTCCGGCCAGCGCACAGCGGCCACTATAGTTCACCTTGTCCTGATTGCCTTCGCTCAGCGACAGACGGCAGACCACGGATTCTTCGCTGGCGCCGTACAGCGTGCCGCGCCCGCGCCATTCGCCAATATAGGACTTGAGCAGGGCAATATCGGCGGGAGCTGCCAGGGCGGGTGCCATCCCAGGGGCCGCAGAAAACAGGAGTCCCGCCAGTGCAACTGCACGGGTCAGGGTTCCGAAACTGGTCATGTCGTTATGCCTCCAACAAGCAGAACAAGCCCCCGGCATGTCCTTACGGGCCAAGGATACCGATTGTCGGCCATTGGTGAGGCCGGTTCTCGCGAAAGTGATCTGCCTCCACGCGGTCCGGCCGGAATCACCCCGCCAATACTAGCTTTGGCGGCCGGTTTGCAGCAAGCGGCCGGTTCATGAGCTGCGGCCCGCACCGACGCGGGTATCGGTGTTGCCGGCGGGATCATCCGGCGTCGCGACGTGGTCCGCAGTCTGCACCCGGATCGAGGTGAGGTTTTCCAGCCAGCGCGATGCGGCCACCAGCAGTGAAGGTAGCATGAACAGGTCGCCGACCAGCGCAAGCGAAAGGGACAGCACGAACAGTGTCCCGAACAGCGCGACCTGCGGCAGCTCGGAGAAGGCAACGATGATGGTGCCGGCACACAGGATGACCGTGGTGGCCACAATGGCGCCGCCAATGCGCTGCAGCGTACGGCGCACGGAGTCGAGATGGCTGCGCTGTTCCTCACGGCGCCCGTGCATATAGTGCGAAAGCACATGGATCGTGTCATTGACGGCTATGCCAAACGCAATGGTCAGCGCCATGACAGTGGTCAATTGCAGGCCCGCGCCTGTAGCCCAGAGCCAGGCCTGCGTGCCCAGAATGGGGAACATGTTGGGTACCGCGGAAACCAGCGCCATGCGCACTGACCCGAAGGCGACGCCGATCAGCACCAGATTGAGCAGCACGCTCGCCGCCAGTGATATCTGCAGCGAACGAACGATATCGTCGGTGGCAAAGGTGGTGAGGATACGGAAGCCGCCAAGTTCGGCCTGGGGGATGCCGGCCTCGGCAATGCGCGTTTCGATGCGGGCCACCATGTCCTTGAGCGCCTGGCTCTCCAGGATGGTCGGCATGAAGCCGGTGACCAGCGCCTGGCTGCCGTCTTCGGTAATGAAGCGCTTGCGCATGAAGGGCCCCACGGCGTCGAACACCTCTTCACGGGTGAAACCGCTATCGGTGTAGTTGGTCAGGCTTGCCGCCGAGATGACCTTGTTTTCACCCAGCTCGGATTCGACAATCTCGTGGACGATACGGATGGTTTCGAAGTCTTCCGGTCCCACATTGGGGTTCATCTCGACCAGCGGTACGCGCACATAGAGCGGCGCGACGCCGCCCACGCCTTCATCGATGCTCTCGGCCGTGCTGAGGGCCGTCGAGTCCTTGGCCATGAAATCCTCAAACGAGAAACGCGGCTGGATCAGGAAGAACGGGATGATCAGCAGTATGGTCGCGATGACAGCCAGAACGCTGACAGGGCGGCCAAACTTGATTGCGAGGCCGA